>NZ_CP012334.1:4149352-5532470 GCF_001704295.1 Bordetella sp. H567 | reverse complement strand
GTCGGTCTTGTCGAAACCTCGATTCTACCTTGCCTGGGCTGTGGTTATCCACAGGCTCGGCCGCCCGCCCCCCTCGCCGGCGCCCCTAACTGTTTGACAATAGAGAAGAAACTTGTTGAAATGGCGGGCTCGACTGGCGACGGGGCGGCTTGATTCGTCCCCAGAAGTTGACACTTCGAGTCGCCACCCTCGCGTCACACGCTCGCCATACCCGCGCCACACTCGCCTTCTCGTGACGCGAACGGCGGGAGAGACGGGGGAGAAACCCGGGAGCACAGCGAAGGCAAGACGGCACAACGCCGGACCGCGCCGCGAAACTCCCGCCGTCGATGCAAGCCAAATAGACCCGCCCACGGCAGCCAGCACCGCCGCGGGCAGGCGCCATAGCCAAAGCGCCATATAGCCATGGGCGCGTGGGCCGTGTTGCCCGCGTCTGTGCCCATCCGTATTTTTTGATTGTTCTTTTGTGGACCACCCATGAAACGCACCTTCCAACCCTCCGTTACCCGCCGCAAGCGCACCCATGGTTTCCGCGTGCGCATGAAGACCCGTGGCGGTCGCGCCGTGCTGAACGCGCGTCGCGCCAAGGGTCGCAAGCGCCTGGCGGTCTGAACACCGCGCCGCGCGTTGCGCCCCGCACGGATCCCGTGACGGCCGCGCAGCCGACCGCCATGCCGCGCGCCACGCTTCCCCCGGAGGCGAGGATGCACCGCCCCTCGGAGTTCGCCGCCGCGCTGAAAGGCCGCCGGCTGGCGCGAGGGGCGTTTTTCATGATCACTTGCGCCGCGGCGGGGCCGGAATCGGGACGCGCCCGCCTGGGCATGGTCATCGCCAAACGGCATGCGGCCCGCGCCGCCACCCGGAATGCGATCAAGCGTGTCATCCGCGAGGCATTTCGCGCGCGGCGGCATGGCCTGCCTCCGGCCGATTATGTCGTCCGGCTGCACGCCCGCGTCCCAGATCTGTCTCTCACGGCGCTGAAACACGCCGCCCGGGCCGAAGTAGATACTCACTTCGCACGCTTGGTACGCTGTCCGTCCTGAAGGTGCCATGAGCATGTCCTTGATCCCGGCTCTGCTGATCGCCCCGATCCGGTTCTACCGGTTTTTCCTCAGCCCGTGGATGGGGCGGCAGTGCCGTTTCACGCCCAGCTGCTCGGCCTACGCGATCGAAGCCATTGAAACTCACGGCGGGTTACACGGTCTGTGGTTGGCGGCGCGGCGGATCGGACGCTGCCATCCCTGGAGTCCCGGCGGGCTGGATCCCGTCCCCGACGCGCCGCGGTCCGACGGCCCTTGCCACTGCGGCCACGGCCACCGCGCCCGGCAGGATTGACGCTAAACTGGCGGGCTTTGCCGGCCCCGCTTTCACCTTGTAGGCACCATGGATATCCGACGAACCGTCCTTTGGATGATTTTCTCTTTCTCGCTGTTGCTCCTCTGGAACAACTGGCAAGTCCATAACGGAAAGCCGTCGCTGTTCGGCATGCCGACGGCTACTCCGACGGCCCAGCAGCCCGCCAAGCCGGCCGCCGCTCCTGAAGGAGCGCAGCCCGGTGCCAGCTCGACCATCCCCAGCGTCCCGGCTGCCGGCCAGCCGGCCTCGGCCGCGCCGGGCGGCGTGCCTGCCGCGGCGGCCAAGGCACAGGCGGACTCGCAAAAGGTGGTCATCACCACCGACGTGCTGCGCCTGACCTTCGATACCACCGGCGCACAGCTGGTGCAGGCCGTGCTGCTGAAGTACCGGGACGCCAACCGCGGCGACCAGCCGACGGTGCTCCTGGACGATACCCCCGACCTGCACTACGCCGCGCAGTCGGGCGTGGTGGGCTCCCCTAGCCAACCGGGCTTCCCGACGCACCAGACGCCTTTCCGCATGGTGTCCAGCGAACGCAGCATGACGGGCGACACGCTGAACGTGGTGTTCGAGGCCGAATCGGGCGGGATGAAGGTCACCAAGACCTACACCCTGCATCGTGGCCGCTACGACATCGATGTCCGTCATGACATGACGAACACCAGCGCCAACCCGGAACGTCCCTCGCTGTATCTGCAGCTGCAGCGCGACGGCAACAATCCGCCGGACACGTCCAGCTTCTATCACACCTTCACTGGCATGGCCGTGTATTCGGACCAGGACAAGTTCCAGAAGGCCACGTTCTCGGATATCGAAAAGAAGAAGGCCAGCTACATCAAGCAGGCGGACAACGGCTGGATCGCGGTGGTGCAGCACTACTTCGCCACGGCCTGGATCCCGCCGCAGGGCAAGGCGCGCAGCAACGAGCTGCTGCAGGTCCGCGACAACCTGTACGCCGCGCGCACCATCGAAGCCGTGGGCGACATCGCCCCCGGCGCGTCGGCCAGCGTCGATGCCCATCTGTGGGTCGGCCCGCAGGACCAGAAGGCCATGGCCGCGCTCGCGCCCGGCCTGGAACTGGTGGTGGACTACGGATGGCTGACCATCATCGCCAAGCCGCTGTTCTCGCTGATGACCTGGCTGCATTCCATCCTGGGTAACTGGGGATGGACCATCGTGGCCCTGACGGTGCTGATCAAGCTGCTGTTCTACCCCCTCGCGGCGACCAGCTATCGCTCCATGGCGCGCATGAAGCAGGTCACCCCGCGGCTGCAGGCGCTCAAGGAAAAGTACGGCGACGACAAGCAGAAGCTGAACGCCGCCATGATGGAGATGTACCGGACGGAAAAGATCAACCCGCTGGGCGGCTGCCTGCCGATGGTGGTGCAGATCCCCGTCTTCATCTCGCTGTACTGGGTGCTGCTGGCCAGCGTGGAGATGCGCGGCGCGCCCTGGCTGGGCTGGGTGCATGACTTGTCCGTGCATGATCCCTACTTCATCCTGCCCGCCATCATGATGGCCACCATGTTCCTGCAGATCAAGCTGAACCCCACGCCGCCGGATCCCGTGCAGGCCAAGGTCATGATGGTCATGCCCCTGGTGTTCGGCGGCATGATGTTCATGTTCCCCGCCGGCCTGGTGCTGTACTGGTGCGTCAACAACACGCTGTCCATCCTGCAGCAGTGGTACATCACGCGCAAGCTGCGCACCGAAGCCGGGACCGTCAAGCGCTGACGACGCGGGGGGCGGTCGATCATGAAAAAACTCGACGTCCCCGCGCTTGAAATCTTCGTCGCGGCCGTCGAGGAAAAAAGCCTTTCCAAGGCGGCGGAGCGCGAAAACGTCGTCACCTCGGCGGCCAGCCGGCGCATCGCCGAGCTCGAACGCCATCTCGACCGCACGCTGCTGCATCGCCATGGGCGGGGCGTGGAGCCCACCCCCGCCGGCGTGCTGCTGTACCAGCGCGCCAAGGCGATCCTGCGCAGCGTGCAGCTGGCGGAACAGGCGATCGACAGCTATTCCACCGATGGCCAGGCCAAGATCCGGCTCGCGGCCAATCCCTCCACGCTCCTGCAATTCCTGCCCGCGCCCATGGCGCGCTTCCTGGCGGGCCGCCAGAACGTCGCCGTGGACCTGCTGGAAGCCCATAGCTACGACATTCCACGCATGGTGGCGGACGGCACGGTCGATATCGGCATCTATCACGGGGCGCGTCCGGCGGCGGGAGTGTCCTCGTATCCGTTTCGGCGCGACCGGGTAGGCCTGGTCGTGCCGCGCGGCCATCCGCTGGCGGCGCATGCATCGCTGCGCCTGGAAGACGCCCTGGATTACGACCTGCTGGGCTACTTCCCCCGCCATTCGCTGGATCAGTTCCTGGACTACGCGGGGCCGAGCCTGTCGCGCCCGCCCAAGGTCAAACTGCAGGTGTCGAACTTCGAGACGCGCTGCCGCATGATCCGGGAAGGCCTGGGCATTGCCGTGGTACCCGAAGGCATCGCGCGCCACTACCTGGCCGACATGGGGCTGGTGCTCATCCGCTTGACCGACGCCTGGGCGGAACGGCATTTCTTCATTTGCGTGCGCGATGCCTTCCCCGACGAGGATGGGGCGCAGCGACAGGAGAGCCCATTCTCCTCCCCGCTGATGGCGGACCTGCTGGCGGTGCTGCGCCAACCGGATCAGTGATCGGTGGTTTGCTTTTTTTTCAAACCGGACGGCAGCCGGGCACGCTAGAGTGGCGAATACAACAGCGGCGCGCCATTGCGCCGCGACACGCCGGAGACGCCCATGCTGCTCGAATCGCTGTCCGCTTACGGGGCGCGCGACGCCGTCGCCCGCCTGCCCGACGAAATCCTGCACTACGCCAAGCGCGCCGTCCTGGACTGGCTGTCGGCGCTTTATCCAGGCACGCGTATTTCGCCCTGCCGCGAGCTGCTGGCCGCGCACGCGGAAGAACTGGGGCTGGGGCGGTCCAGCCTGCCGGGCAACGGCACCACGGCCTTTCCGGCCACCGCGGCCTGGATCAATGGCAGCGCCTCGCATGCGCCCGAGTTCGACGATATCTTCCGTGACGGCGCCTACCATCCGGGCTGCCCGGTCATCGCCGCCGCCCTTGCCATGGCGGAGCATCGGCGCGCCAGCGGGCGCGAGCTACTGAATGCCGTGGTCGTCGGGTATGAAATCTCCACGCGCATCGCCGCGGCGATGCAGCCTTCGCACTACCGGTATTTTCATACCACCGGCACGGTAGGATCACTGGGCGCCGCCGCCGCCGCGGCCGCGCTCGCCGCACCGGGCAAAAGCGCCGTCATGGGCCATGCCATCGCCACCTCGGCGACCATGGCGGCGGCCCTGCAGCAGGCCTTCCGTTCCGACGCCATGAGCAAGGCGCTGCATGCCGGCCATGCCGCGGAAGTAGGCGTGCGCGCGGGCCAGGGCGCCGCGCACGGCGTGACGGGCGTGCCGGACATCCTCGAAGGGGAAGTCGGCTTCGGCGCGGCGCTCGCCAGGGACGTACGCTGGGATAGCGTGCTGGAGGACCTGGGCGAGCGCTACAACATCACGCAAATCACACAGAAGAACCATGGCTGTTGTGGCCATACCTTCGCGGCCATCGACGCCGCGCTGGCGCTGCGCGACAAGGGCGTGCGGCCCGAGCGCGTACGATCCATCGAGGTAAGGACCTATCGCGCGGCGCTGGACGTGGCCGGCAACCCGGATCCTTCGACCGCGTTCGAGGCCCGGTTCAGCCTGCCCTACGTGCTGGCGCACGCAATGCGCCAGGGCTCCGTACGCCTGGCGGCCTTCGAACCGGATGCCTTGGAAGACACCGACACGCGCGCGCTCATGCGCAAGGTGACGGTGATCGAAGAGCCGCAACTGACCGCGGGCTTTCCTTCGATGCGCGCGGCGCGCGTGGCCATCGTCACGGACGACGGCATGCGGCACGAGCAGTTCGCGCCCCATCGCAAGGGCGACCCCGAAGCGCCGCTGTCGGATGCGGAGTTGAACGACAAGTTCGACGAACTCGCCGGCCCGGTGCTGGGCGCGGACCGCACCCGCCAACTGCGCGCCGCCATCTGGACGCTGGAGAGCCTGGCTGTGAGCGACCTGGCGCTGGCGGCGGACCCGCCCGCCGGCTGAAGGCACTGGATCTCCAGGCTTCTGGTTTCTCGAAGCCTGGATCAGGGAAACATCGACTCGCTCATCATCCCCGGGTTGCCGGAAGCATTGAATCGCCCGTAGCCCTGGATCACCCAAAGCACCGGATCAGGCCATGCCATCGAACTCCTCATCGTCCTTGGGACAAGCTTTGCTGGCGCCGCGCGCCATTGCCCTGGTGGGCGCGTCCGGCGACGCGCGCAAGAACACCGCGCGGCCGCTGCGCTTCATGCGCAAGCACGACTACGCCGGACGCATCTATCCCATCAATGCCGGGCGCGCGGACATCATGGGCGAACGTGCCTACCCCACATTGGCGGACCTTCCCGAAGCGGTGGACCACGTCTTCGTCATGATCCCGGGGGAGCAGGTCCTGCCCGTGCTGGAACAGTGTCCCGCCGCCGGCGCACGCGTCGTCACCATCTATTCCGACGGCTTCGCGGAGGCCGGACCGGAGGGCATGGCGCGCCAGCACGCCCTGGTCGCGCGTGCCCGTGAACTGGGCGTGCGGCTGCTGGGCCCCAACAGCATAGGCAGCGCCAATCTGCACACGGGCGGCATCATTTCGGTAAATGCGGCCTTCGAGGCCGACGACCTGCAGGCCGGCGACATCAGCATGGTGTCGCAGAGCGGCTCCATGATGGGGTCGCTGCTGTCGCGCGCCGCGGCGCGGGGCTTCGGTTTCGCCAGTTCCGTCTCGGTCGGCAACGAATGCGATATCAGCGTGGGTGAAGTCGTCGATGCCCTGGTGGATGATCCCCATACGCGCGTCATCCTGCTGTTCCTGGAAACCCTGCGCCAGTCCACCGTGCTGGCCGCGGCCCTGCGCCGCGCGCGCGAGGCCGGCAAGCCGGTCGTGGCATACAAGCTGGGCCGCTCCGAACAGGGCGACGCCCTGTCGCAATCGCATACGGGCGCGATGGCGGGCAATGACGCTGCGGTGGACGCCTTCTTTCGCGCGCACGGTGTGCTGCGTGTGCAGCAGCTGGAAACGCTGTTCGAGATCGTGCCGCTGGCGGCGCGCTACCGCGATGTGCGTGCGGCCGCGGCCACCGCGGCCCGCCCGGACACGACCGCCTCCGGCGCTGCGCCAGCGTCCGCGACGCTGTCGGACATCGATGGATCGGCAAGCCGGGCGCCCCGCGTGGCGGTCATCACGACCACAGGTGGAGGCGCCGCCACGGTGGTCGACAACCTGGGCATGCGCGGGTTGGTCGCCGCCGCCCCGCCGCCCGCGTTCGTGGCGCATATGGCGGGGCGCGGGCTGCGCATCCGGGAAACGCCCGTCATCGACCTGACGCTGGCGGCCACGCCCGCGCAATACAAGGACTTGCTGGAGCAACTGCTATTGGCCGACTGGTGCGACGCGGTCCTCAGCGTGATCGGTTCCTCGGCGCAGTTCCATCCCGACTTCGCGGTCAATCCCCTGGTCCAGGCTCACAAGCCCGACAACAAGCCGATGGCGGCATTTCTCGCGCCGGAAGCGCCGGCATCGCTGGCGCTGCTGCGGCAGAACGGCATCGCGGCCTTCCGCACGCCGGAAGCCTGCGCCGATGCGTTGGCCGTGTTGTTCCAGCGCCGGCCTGCCCCGGCGCCGGCAGCGGCACAGACCCCTTTCCTCTGGCCACCGGGCATGCCGCGCACGGGTGCCCTCACGGAGTATGAAGCGAGCCAGGTATTCCAGGCCCTGGGCGTTCCCGTCGCGCGATCCTGCCTCGTGCCCGCCGGCGATCCCGCGCATGGCCTCGCGTATCCGGTCGTGGCCAAGGTCTCGTCGCGCGACGTGCCGCACAAGACCGATGCGGGCGCCGTGCGCGTGGGCATCGGCGATGACGCGCAGCTGCGCGACGCGATCGCCACCATGCTGGATAACGTGCACGCCCACGTGCCGGGCGCCACCATCGACGGCATCCTGGTGCAGGTGATGGAAGGCCGGCTGCTGGAGCTGATCCTGGGCTATCGCCTGGATCCGCTGGTGGGGCCCACCGTGGTCCTGGGCGCCGGGGGCATCGCCGCCGAACTGAATCCCGACTTCGCGATCCGCCTGGCGCCGGTCAGCGTACAAGAGGCGCACGCAATGATCGACGAAGTGCGCGCCACGCGGCTGGTACGCGGTTTCCGCGGCCTGCCGCGCGGTGACTGCGATGCCCTGGCGCGCGCCATCGCCGCGTTCTCGCGGCTGGCGCTGGCGACCGACGTGACGGTTGCCGAAGCGGAAATCAACCCGCTGTTCATCCGCGCCGACGGCGTCGTGGCGGTAGACGGCTTGCTGCATATGCAATAGCGCCCTATGGCGCCACAAGGACACATCAACATGGATTTCAATCTCACGCCCGAACAACGCGATTTCCAGGACGCCGTACGCCGCTATGCGGAAAACGAGTTGCGCGACGGCGCCCGCGAGCGCGCGCATTCCAACGACTACCCTTGGGACGTCGCGCGATCGATGGCCCGGCAAGGCTTGCTGGGCATCACCATCAGCGAAGCCAACGGCGGCGTCGGCGGCTCGCTGATGGATGCGGTCATTGCCATCGAAACCGTCGCCGCCGTCTGCCCGCGCAGCGCGGACGTCGTCCAGGCGGGCAACTTCGGAGCGATCCGCGTGCTCGCCGAATACGGCAACGCCATCCAGAAGGAAAAATACCTGCGCCCGCTGCTGGCCGGCGAGATGCTGATTTCCGTCGGCATGACCGAACCGGAAGCCGGCTCGGCGGTCACCGAATTGAAAACCCGCGCGACGCGCGACGGCGATGGCTGGCGCATCAACGGATCGAAGATCTTCACCACGCACGGCCCGCACGCCAACGTGATCCTGGCCTACGTGCGCTTCGGTCCTGGCACGCAGGGCATCGGCTCGGTCCTGATCGACACCAAGGCGCAGGGCGTACGCCTGGGCAAGCGGTCGTCCTTCATGTCCGGCGAGGAATGGGCGGAGATTTTCTTCGACAACGTGTTCGTGCCGGACGATATGGTGGTGCTGGGCGAGGGCGGCTTCAAGAAGCAGATCGCAGGCTTCAATGTGGAACGCATCGGCAACACCGCGCGATCGCTGGCGCTGGGCCGTTATGCCTATGAAGAAGCGCGCGGCTGGGCGCTGCAGCGCAAGCAGTTCGGCCGACTGCTGTGCGAATTCCAGGGCCTGCAATGGAAGTTCGCGGACATGCGGATCAAGCTGGACGCCGGCCAGTTGCTGCTATACCGGGCGGCCTCCAACGCCGACACCGGTTTCCCGTCGGCAACGGAAACGGCGATCGCCAAGGCCTATTGCAACCAGACCGGATTCGATGTCGCCAACGAGGCGCTGCAGGTCCTGGGCGGCATGGGCTACAGCCGGGAATCGCTGGTGGAATACTGCGTGCGGCGCTGCCGCGGCTGGATGATCGCGGGCGGTTCGATCGAAATCCTGAAGAACCGCATCGCAGAAGGCGTGTTCGAGCGCACCTTCCCGCAGCGCCCGCCCCGCGACTGACATCCTGGCGCGCCGGCTGCGACGGCCGGCCGTGCGGGCGTATAGGCGCCCGCGCGGCCGGCGAGGATTCCCTCCGGCCGCGTGGCACGCGCGTTTTCAAGCCTGGGCCAGGAAGGTCTGGACCATCTTCACCCAATACGTGGCCCCCACGGGCAGCAGGGCGTCATTGAAATCGTAGTTGGGGTTGTGCAGCGTGCATGGGCCCATGCCGTGGTACGACTCCAGGCGATGATCGCCTTCGCCGTTGCCCAGAAAGATATAGCAGCCGGGCACCTTTTCCAGATAGAAGGAGAAATCCTCCGCCCCCATGAAAGGCGGCACGGCGCGGTTCACGCTTTCCTTGCCGAAAGCCGCTTCCGCGACCTGCGCGGCGAATTCGGTTTCTTTTTCCCAGTTCACCAGCGGCGGATACGCGCGCACGAAGTCCAGTTCGCCGGAGCCACCGTAGACCTGCGGCAGCGTGGTGGCGATGCGGCGGATGGTGTCCTCCATCAGGTCCAGCACTTCCGTGGTGTAGGTGCGCACCGTGCCGCGTATGACGGCTTCCGCCGGTATCACGTTGAACGAATCGCCGGCATGGATTTGCGTGACCGTCAGCACCGCGGTGTCCAGCGGGTTCTTGGTGCGCGACACCACGCTTTGCAGCACGCCCACCATCTCGGATGCGATGACGATGGTGTCCACCGTCTTGTGCGGCTGCGCCGCATGGCCGCCCACGCCCTTGATGGTAATGGTGAAGCGGTTGCTCGACGCCATGGTCGGACCGGAACGGATGCCGAACTCATTGGCTGGCATGCCCGGCATGTTATGGATGCCGAAGACGGCATCGCAGGGGAATTTGTCGAACAGGCCATCCTGCATCATCGCCCGCGCACCGGCGTTGCCGTTCTCTTCGGCGGGCTGGAAGATGAACACCACCGTGCCCTTGAAGTCGCGATGCCGAGACAGGTACTGCGCGGCGCCCAGCAGCATGGTCGTATGGCCGTCGTGGCCACAGCCGTGCATGCGGCCGGAGATCGTCGACTTGTGCGCGAAGCGATTGTTCTCCGGCATGGGAAGGGCGTCCATATCGGCGCGCAGGCCGATGGTTTTGCCCTTGCCGCCCGTGCCCTGCAAGACGCCCACGATACCGGTCTTGCCGAAACCGGTATGGACCTCGATGCCCCACTCGCGCAGCTTTTCCGCCACCAGCGCGGACGTGCGGGTTTCCTCGAAAGCCAGTTCGGGATGTGCATGGATATCGCGGCGTATCGCCGTGAGCGCGCCATGCGCGCGCTCGATTTCGTCCAGGGTTTTCATAGTTGCCTTTGAATGTATAGCGCGACGTCTTGCGCCGCCTTGGTCAGTGCGGCCTGCATGGCCGGGAACTTCTCGTTCTTTTCGAACGTCTGCTCATTCATGTACTGCCCGCGATGAATCTCGATCTGCAAGCTATGGCGCCGCTGCGCCGGCTTGCCCAGGCGGGCGATCAGCGCCACGCCCTTGAAGGGATCGTTGCGCGCCACCGTATAGCCGCTTGCGCGCAGGGAGTCCTCCACCACATCGACGAATTCCGGCGCGCAGGTGGTGCCGTCCCGATCGCCCAGCACGAAGTCGGCCAATTCGCGCTCGCCGGGAACCTGCAGCACCTCGTACGAATCCGACGGCATGGAATGCAGGTTGAGGTGCCACACCGCGCCGAATTGCTTGTACGCCGCTTCGATATCGCGGTTGAGCGCCTCGTGATAGGGCTGATGATAGGCCTGGATGCGATGCTGTACCTCCTGCACCGGCAACTTGCGGTCGTAGATGGGCCGGCCGCCGGCCTTGCTCCAGATCAGTCCGTGGCCGATGCGGCTTTTTTCCGAGGGATGGATCGCGCCGGGCCAGGGCCCGGCCAGCAGGCGCGGATCGATATCGTCGGGCTCGCGGTTGGGATCGATATACGTGCGCGGAAACTGGGCCAGGATCAGCGTGCCGCCGACGTCGGGAATGCTGCGCCACAATTCGTCGACGTGGGTGTCCTCGCCGATGCGCAGGAGTTCGGGCTCGATGGCATAACCGAAATCCGCGGGATAGGTCACGCCACTGTGCGGTGAATCGCAGATCAGCGGCAGCGGCGGCACGCGCGGCGCGATGCGGACGTAGGGGGCGAAAGGCGTATCGGTGGTGCGCATGGTGTTCAACCTGTGGTCGCGACGCGACTCGCATGGAAAACGACCGGCCGCGGCGCGGCCTGGGCCAGATCATTCAAATGACAGGCGCTCAATTGCCCGGGGGCGATTTCGCGCAGCAGCGGCCGTTCCTGTCGGCACCGGTCCATGGCGTGCGGGCAGCGCGGATGGAAGGCACAGCCTGGCGGCGGCGCCAGCGGCGATGGCAACTCGCCCTGGATGGGCTGGAAGCTGCGCCGCTGCGGATTCAGGGTAGGCAGTTCCTTCAGCAGCGCCTGGGTATACGGATGATTGGCGTGTTCGAAGACCTGTTCGGTGGACGCCAGTTCGACGATGCGTCCCAGGTACATGATGGCGACGCGATCCGATATATGGCTGACCACGCCCAGGTTGTGGCTGATGAACAGATAAGTCAGGTCCAGTTCTCGGCGCAGGTGCGCGAACAGGTTCAGCACCTGCGCCTGGATGGACACGTCCAGCGCTGCGACGGCCTCGTCGCAGACGATGACCCGCGGCTTGAGCGCGAGCGCGCGCGCAATGCCGATACGCTGGCGCTGGCCGCCGGAGAACTGGTGCGGATAGCGCTGCCCATACGCCGGGTCCAGGCCTACCTGCCGCATCAGCCCGGCCACGTAGTCCTTGCGATCGCGGCGGCTGACCAGGCCATGCACCATGGGCGCTTCGCCGATGATTTCTTCCACCCGCATGCGCGGATTGAGCGAGGCGTAGGGATCCTGGAAGATCATCTGCACGCCCAGCTCGTAGGCGCGCCGCTGCTTGTCGTCCATGGCGGCCACCGGCTTGCCATCGTAGGCAATGCTGCCCGCCGTCGGCGGCAGGATGCCGCTGATCATTCGGCCCAGCGTGGATTTCCCGCAGCCGGATTCGCCAACCACACCGATGACTTCACCCGGCATGACGTCCAGGTCGACGCCCGCGACGGCGTGCACCACGGTCTTGCGCAGCCCCGCGCCAAACAGGTTGGCAATGCGGCCGGCCAGGTCGACGGGTTGCACGAAGCGCATTTCCGCGCCGCGCAGGGACAGGACGGGAGTGGCGTGCCCGTTCATCGCGCCTCCGGTTCGCCGGCATGCCAGCAGCGCACCCAATGCGCCGGCCGCCATTCGACGGAATCAGGCTCGCGCAGGCAGGCCTCGGTAGCGCGCGGGCAACGCGTGCGGAACGCGCAGCCTTGCGGCAGCTTCAACAACGACGGCGTCATGCCGGGTATCGAAGCCAGGTCGCGGCCGCGCGTTTCCGGCGTGGGAATCGACATCATCAGGCCATGGGTATAGGGATGCAATGGACGCCCGATGACCTCGGCCGTCGTGCCGGTTTCGACGACACGGCCGGCGTACATCACCGCGATGCGGTCGGCCAAGCCGGACACCACCGCCAGGTCGTGCGTGATCCACAGCAGCGCCGTGCCGGTTTCGCGGCACAGTTTCTGCACTTCATAGAGGATCTGCCCCTGGATGGTCACGTCCAGCGCGGTGGTGGGCTCATCGGCGATGATCACGCGCGGCGCGTTCAGCAAGGCGATGGCGATGGCCACACGCTGCCGCATGCCGCCGGAGAGCTGGTGCGGATATGCGCGCAGCCGCTCGTCCGGCGCCGGGATGCCCACCATCGCCAACACGTCGCGCGCCCGCTTGCGAGCCGCCGCCTTGTCCATTTTGCGATGCGCCTGGATGGCCTCGATCATCTGCGTATCGACGCGCAGCACCGGGTTCAGCGTCATCATCGGATCCTGGAAGATCATCGCGATGTCGTTGCCGCGCAGTGCACGCATCCGCGCCGGCGGCGCCCCGCGGAGTTCCTGGCCGTCGAAACGGATGGAGCCGTCGACGATACGGCCGGGCTCATCGATCAGGCCGATCAGCGAAAACCCCGTAATACTCTTGCCCGAACCGGATTCGCCGACCAGGCCCAGGATCTCGCCCTGCGCCAGCCGCAGGTCCACGCCGTCCACCGCCTTTACCACGCCGGCGCGCGTGAAGAAGTGCGTGCGCAGCCCAGCCACGTCCAGCACCGGCGTGGCCGCGTCGCGCGCGCCGGAGGAGGCGTTCATCATCGTCATCATCGATGCCCCCTTATGTCGCGTTGCGCGGATTCAGCACGTCGCGCAGATGGTCGCCGACCAGATTGATGGCGATGATCGCGATGGCCAGGGCCACGCCGGGAAAGAACGATATCCAGTAGCGTCCGGACATCAGGAATTCAAAGCCGTTGGAAATCAGCATGCCCAGCGACGGCTCGGTAACCGGCACGCCGACTCCCAGGAAAGACAAGGTGGCCTCCAGCGCGATGGCATGAGCCAGGTCGATGGTGGCGACGACAATCAGCGGCGGCATGCAGTTAGGCAGCAGATGGCGCCGCAGGATGCGCCACGAGCCCAGCGACATGCAGCGCGCGGCCTCGACGTATTCCTTGCTTCGCTCCACCAGCGCCGCGCCGCGCGCCGTGCGGGCGAAATAGGCCCACTGCACGACGATCAACGCGATGATGACCTTGTCCACGCCCGTTCCCAGGATGGACAGCAGGATCAACGCCACCAGGATGGACGGGAATGACAGCTGGATATCGGCGATGCGCATCAGCAGTGCATCGATGCGTCCGCCGAAATACGCCGCCACCAGGCCGACCGTGGCGCCGATCACGAAAGCGAAGAACACCGAAATACAGCCCACCATCATGCTGGTGCGCAGGCCGTACAGGATGGCCGAAAGCATGTCGCGCGCCTGGCCGTCGGTGCCCAGCCAGTACATCATGTCGCCCGCGCCGTTCTTGCTGAACGGCGGCAGCTTGGCGTCCATGATGTCCAGGTTGCCGATGTCGTAGGGATTCTGCGGTGCGATCCAGGGCGCCAGCACCACCGCGAGGATCAGCAGCACCAGGACTACCAGGCCCAGGGTGGCCAGCTTGCTCGCGAAGAAGTCCTCCAGGAAGCGGCGCCACGGGCCCGCTTCCTTGAGGGCGGGTACGGCGGGCGCGGCCGCGCCTGGGTTGGAAGTGCTCGTCGTCATCGTCGTCCGTCCAATCGTACGCGGGGGTCCAGAACGGTGTAGATGATGTCCACCACCAGGTTCAGCATGACCAGGAAAAACACGATAAGTAGCAAATACGCGACCACCACCGGGCGGTCCAGGTTGATGATGGAATCGATCAGCAGCTTGCCCATGCCCGGCCATGAAAACACGGATTCCGTCACCACCGCAAAGGCGACCACCTGGCCGAATTCCAGTCCCGCCACCGTCACGATGGGAATCAGGATGTTCTTCAGCAGATGCACGCGCAGGACGCGCGATTCCGAAAGTCCCTTGGCGCGCGCGAACTTGATGTAGTCCATGGGCAGCGCTTCCCGCGTGGCCGCGCGCGTGATGCGGATGATGGTCGCACACTTGGCCAGCGCGATGGTGGCGGCCGGCAGGATGAGGTTGGCCCAGCCTCCGGGCGTCAGCACGCTCAGGCGCAAGCCGCCGAGCGACACCGTCGGCCCGCGCCCGCTTGCGGGCAGCCATCCCAAGGTCACCGCGAAAATCATGATGAGCATCAGTCCCACCCAGAAATTGGGCAGGGAAAAGCCCAGCACCGATCCGGTCATGATGGCGCGCGATCCGGCGGCGTTGGGCTTGAGTCCCGCGCGGATGCCCAAGGGAATACCGATCAGCAGCGAGAACAGCATCGCCACCACGGCAAGCTCCATGGTCGCCGGCATGCGGTCCAGGATCAGCCGCATGGCCGGTTCGCCGGTCAGGAAGCTGTTGCCGAAATCGCCGTGGATCGCCTTGCCGATGAAGATCAGGTACTGGTGCCACAAAGGCTGGTCCAGCCCGAGCGATTGCCGGATGGCGGCGCGTTCGATATCGGTGGCGTCCGGACTCGCCATCATGGATACCGGATCGCCCACGAGGTAAATGCCGCCGAAGACCAGCGCCGACATGACGAGCATGACGACGACGGTCTGCAGCAGTCTGCGAATAATGGTCGCCAGCAATGAAACCTCCTATCGCTCCGCGACGTCTCCCCTTGGGAGTGCGGCGCGCCCGAGGGGCGGCCGCGCGGGGGCGCTGCTTGTTACTGCTTCAGCGTCACGTCCTGTGCTTCGGTCATCTGATCGGAACGGCCCGGATATCGGATGTCCTTCTTCATGGCCCACACGGACAATTCGAAATGGATAGGCAGGATGCCGTAGTCCGCCATCAAAAGGTCGGCCGCCTTGGACAGCAGCTCGGCGCGCTTGCCGTCGTCCATGGTGGTCGCCGCTTCCATGTACAGCTTATCCATTTCCGGATTGGAATAGCGGCCGCGGTTGGTCGTGCCCAGGCCCTTGGCCGGATCCGACGTCACCGCCAGCGAGCCCAGGGCGTTGGACATTTCGCCGCTGGTCACCGACCAGCCCGCCAGGTAGGCGCTGTACTTGTACGAATCGCGGTTCTTGAAGAACACCGGCGGCGCCGACGCTTCCACGTTCGTCTTCACGCCGATGCGGCTCCACATCGACGCGATTGCCTGCGCCACCTTGGAGTCGTTGATGTAGCGGCCCGAAGGCGCACCCAGCGTGATATTGAAGCCCTTGGGATAGCCGGCGTCGACCAGCAGCTTCTTGGCTTTGTTCACGTCGGCCTTGGGGGCCTCGGCATAGGTCTTCGATGCACCGAACATCGGATAGGGCAACAGGTTGCCCGCCGGCTTGGCGACGCCGCCCATCACGCGATCCTCGATGGCCTGGCGGTCGATGGCCAGCGACAGGGCTTCGCGCACGCGCTTGTCCTTCAGCGGATTCTTGGCCAGTGGCTTGCCGTCGGCGTCGGTGATGCCCGGGCTGGACTCGGTGAACTGGTCCATGGCCACGTACATGACGCGCACCGAGGGCGTTTGCTGGATGTACAGGTTCTTGTCGGCCTTCAGCTTGGGCAGGTCGTCGGTGGGGGGATCCTCGATCATGTCGACGTCGCCGGCCAGCAGGGCCGCCACGCGGCTGGCGGCGTTGGTCATGGGCTTGTAGATCACCTTGTCCCACACCGGCTTCTTGCCCCAGTAATTGTCGTTGCGGGCCAGCACCAGTTCGGCGCCGCGACGCCAGGACACGAACTTGTAGGGACCGGTGCCGATCAGGCCGTCGCCGGCGTTCATCTCGGTGGACGTCTTGCCTTCCGGCGCCGGACCGGACGCGGCCTTCTTCGACAGGATGGCGAGCTGGCCGAGGTTGGGCAGCAGCAGCGGCGAGGGGCCCTTGGTGGTGATGCGCACGGTGAGCGGGTCGACGGCTTCCGTCTTGGCCACGTCCTTCAGGTAAAGCGTGAAGGGAGACGGGCTGTTGGGCACCTTGGGCACGCGGTCAAACGTGAACACCACGTCGTCCGCCGTGAATGGCGTACCGTCGGAGAATTTCACGTTGGGCCGCAGCTTGAACGTCCACACATTGCCATCGACGGTCCAGGACTCCGCCAGCGCGGGCCGCGGCTTGAGCTGATCGTCCGCGGCCACCAGCGGATCGAAAATGGTCAACGAGATCTGCGTATTGGGGGTCAGGGAATGATATTGGGGGTCGAGCGAGCTGGGCTCGGTCTTCAGACCGATCACCAGGTCCCTGGCGACGGCGCTGCCGTGCGCGCCAAAGGCGATCGCCATCGCGGTGAAACCGCCTGTGATCGCCCGGGTAAACCAGCTAGACATAAATAGCTCCTGATCAAGTTGTACTTGAACTCCACGGCGCAACATACCCAGCAAAGATGCCTCGCGCAACGGTTATATTCCCTTATTGCCTAGTCGATCCGGTTATATGTCCCCCATAGCATCCGTGCCCATCGCGGCGATCGCCACAGCGCCCGGGCGGGGCGGCGTGGGTATCGTGCGCGTTTCCGGTGCGTCCCTGTCCATACTGGTGCGTCGTCTTTTCCAGGGCGAGCTGATCGCCCGGCATGCGCACCTGCTGCCCTTCCAGACCGCCGAAGGCGAGGTGCTGGACGAAGGCATCGCGCTGTTCTTTCCGGGGCCGCATTCCTATACGGGCGAAGACGTGCTCGAACTTCAGGGACACGGCGGCCCGGCCGTGCTGCGGCGCGTGCTGCAGCTGTGCCTGGATGCGGGGCGCGAGATGGGCCTGCGGATCGCCGAACCGGGCGAATTCACGCAGCGCGCGTTTCTGAACGGGCGCATCGACCTGGCGCAGGCCGAAGCCGTCGCCGACTTGATCGAGGCGACGTCGGAGGCGGCGGCGCGCGGGGCGATGGCTTCGCTGTCGGGCGTCTTCTCCCGCCAGGTCAACGCGCTGGCGGACCGCATCGTGCACCTGCGCATGCTGGTGGAGGCCACCCTGGATTTCCCGGAAGAGGAGATCGATTTCCTGGAAAAGTACCAGGCCAGGCCGACGCTGGAAGCGCTGTCCACGGACCTGCGCCGCATCATCGCGCAGACACGCCAGGGTGTGATCCTGCGCGAGGGCCTGCACGTGGTGCTGGCCGGCCGGCCCAACGTGGGGAAATCCAGTCTATTGAATGCCCTGGCGGGCGACGAAATCGCCATCGTCACCCCCATCGCCGGCACCACGCGCGACAAAGTGGTGCAGGAAATCCATCTGGACGGTATCCCGCTTCACATCGTGGACACGGCGGGCTTGCGAGAAACCGATGACCCGGTAGAGCAGATCGGCATCGCGCGCACCTGGCAGGAAATTGAAAGGGCCGACGTTATTTTGCATCTGCAGGATGCCACGGCGGAGGGCGAAGAAGCCCTGGACGCCGGCATCGCCGCGCGGCTGCCGCCCGGCACGCCGGTGATGAAGGTCGTGAACAAGATCGACCTGGTCGCCGCGGACGATGCGCGTGTCGCCGACAACAAGGCGCGTATCGCGGCGCGGAACGCCGATGCCACGGCGCCGGACAACGCCGTACTCCATATCTCCGCGCGCACCGGCACGGGCCTGGACGCCCTGCGCAAGGCGCTGCTGGACATTGCCGGCTGGAACCCTGGCGCGGAATCGCCTTGGCTGGCCCGCGAACGCCACCTGCGCGCCCTGCAGCAAGCCGAGGAACACCTGGCCATCGCGGCGACGCACGCCGCGCAGGACGATCGTGTATTGGACCTGTTCGCGGAAGAGCTGCGGCTTGCGCATGAAAGCCTGTCCTCGATCACCGGTGAATTCACCAGCGACGATTTGCTGGGAGAAATTTTTTCCCGCTTCTGTATTGGAAAGTGAATCCAACGGATGGATAAAAAGATCATCATCATCGCGGGCCCCAACGAAGAGAAGAACCCTCGTTGACGCTCTCACCTGGACGGTAGGGTCGCGCCCGGGTGCCGTCACGCAGGCGCGCGAGAGGATTTCGATGGCGTGCCGATCGCGGAAAAGCGCTTGGTCAACAGCGCCGACAACTGCGTCAACTGCGTGGCCACGACCGACTCCAGCGCCGTCCGCCCTTCCACTGAAGGCGCCGGCAGCCGTTCTACCAGGCCAGCCGAAGCGGCATGGTCAGTACCTCTGCTTCGCGCAAGCAAGACGGCGTCCACGGTTAAGTCCACCCATGACACGAATTCGCCGTCCGGCAGGGCATCGCCTGGCAGCAGGCGAGCCTGGCTTGCCGCGCCCGCGATGCCGCGCAGCAGCGCCGCGATTTCGGCCGTCTGCCGGTCCTGGCTGATCAGCTTGAGCTGCTCCAGCCTTGCCAGCTTGTACGTCTGCTCCAGCCGGTTGCTCGCCAGACCGGCAGCGCGGCGTGCGGCCTCGCATTCGGCGTGGGAAACCTTGCCCGCGTAAAGGGAAAGCCTCAGATATTGCAGATTGGCCGCCACCGCGTCGGCTAAGGCATCCGGCAGATAGTCCGCATCGCGCTTGGGCCAAAGCAGATAAGTCCCCAACAGGGCCAGCACCACGCCCAGTATGTTGTTGCCCAAGCGAGTCGCGGAGTAGAGCAATTCATTGGCGGGGGACGCCAAGTCCGTGACCAGTACAAACGTCGGGGTCAGGAAAATCACATACAGGATATAGCCGACCTTGCGCAATGCCATCGTCAGGCATATCAGCGGAAACACGACCAGCGACAATGCAAGCGGCGTATGCACCACGACGCCGAGCGCCGCGGCGATGACGGCACCGATGATGGAGCCTACCGCCCTGTCCAGGCTGCGCGGCCAGGTACTGCCGACCGAAGGTTGCAACACCAACAGTGTTGCCATGGTGGCCCAATAGCCGAAGGGCAGCTTCAGCGCCCGCACCGCCACGAAGGCCATGCCCACCACGACAGCCAGGCGAGCGGCATGCCGCAGCCCCGCGGACGACGGCGTCATGTTTTCACGCAGTACAACGATCGCGGCCTGGAGAACCTGCCGGACCGTCTTCAACGGCGACTCCTCCGCCGTGGCCGGCCAAGGCATATCGATATCCGCCGCGTCGAAAACGAGCGGCCGCTGCACGAGCCCGCGCACGTGTGTGGAGAGTCCCGCGAGCCGCTCACGCATCGGCTTCGGATAAGGCGCCGGCCCGTGTTCCAACGCGTGCCCGATGCGCCCCAATACCTCGGCCATCGCGGTCAGTGCGCGCGCGGCTCTTCGGCGCGTGCGCCGGTCGGTGACGGCGTACTCGGCGGCATGTGCCACGGCGATGAGGTAATCGAAAATGCGCTCGGCGTGTGACGCAGCCATGCAAAGGTCCGCGTAACCACCGCCGTCGCCGCGCCTGGACATCGGCACCAGGCAAAGCGCCTTGCGCGCGCCCTCTATGGTCCTCCGTGTCAGCGAACGCAGCTCGGAGGCATGCGCGGCCCATTGCGCGCGATCCACGTCCACCGCGCGTAGCAGCCGGCCGTTGTCGCGCGCGAGTTCCGACAAACTTGAATACACCAGTCCCGCGGCACGCCGCGCGGGTGCCAGGGGATGAATCCGCCACACCGTGAAACTGAGTCCCGTCGCAAAGGCGCAGCCGATGAAGTACGTCGCCAGGAACGGCACGCCATCGATGGCGCCATATAAGGGATGATCAGCCATCACGACGCAGGCCGTGGCGACCAGAATGGCGACTTGGTAGACGGACGCCGAATAAATCGACGAAAGGCCGGCGGCCAACGAAAAAACCATGATGACGCCAAGCGCCGGCAACGTCCCCCATCCGGATGCGAAGGCCGTAACGCCGCCCAGGATGGCCGACAGGAGCGAAAAGCCGGCCATCGATGCCAGCCGGTGCGCGCGGGATGCAGGCGCGTCGGCCAAGCAGGTCCAGAAGGCGCCGATCGCGGCCCACGCGAACAGCGGTGTATCGTGCAGCAGATATCCCGCCACCAGCATGGCCGTGGACGCGCAGGCCGCCCGCAGGCCGTCGGAGAAATTCGCATCCGCGATCGAAAACGAAACGATCCAGGCCGGTCGCATGCGAGTCGCCGCGCGGCGCGCGGCATTCAACGCAAGATGAAATCGGTGTAACGCCAACATTGACACGCTTCCATTGCCGCAACGCGGTGCCGAGGCGATGTGCCGCGACCATCTTCGCTACGGCCCGCCGCCGGGAGATACCGGCGTACCGCGACAGCGTATCAAACAGGAGCTACGTCCGGAACGCCGGACCGTTGAAAACTCCAGGCGCTAATTACCGGTCGCTCTCGTCCAGCCTGGGCCGCCTTGCCTGCGCTTGCCCCGAGGCGTGTCGACGGGTCGTCTACGGCCTGTGCCTGATGTTCCGGCAGGCGGTTGCGACGGCGCCGCGGCCCGCACCGCGCATGGCCATCGAAAGCGCGGATCAATCTGGGCCGGGCGCAAGGACGCGCACCAATATCGCTCCTGTTGGCCGATAGATCCACCAGGAGCGGTACGAGATCGGGTAGCCCTATCGCCCCCGACGACCGTTCAGCATTTGTTGGACGGATGCGTGTACGCTTTCCATGCCGCCCATTGGCTGCTTACCTGGGCGTCCGCGGTCTCAACATCGATGGCTTGGACTGCTTCGGCACTGGGCATGCGAAGCAGCACGCCCTTTGGCGCCGGCTTCCCGCACCCGCTTAATGGGCACCCGCTTGACCGGCACCGCGCGCCGCGGCCGGCGTGTATCCCACGACCCGCTTGAATGCCCGGCTGAACGCGGCCTGGGACCCATATCCGAGTTCATACGCCGCGCCTTCGATCGACGTACGGCCATCGCGTATCCACTGTGCCGCCAGCCGCATGCGTAGCTCGGTCAGGTAACGCAGCGGCGTCATGCCCGTCACGGCCAGGAAGCGCTCCGCGAATACGGACCGGGAGCTCCCCATCTGCGCCGCCAGCTCGGCGACGGTCCAGTCGCGGCCGGGATCGCGATGCATCGCCACGATGGCCCGGCCCAGGCGCGGATCGCGCAGGGCTTGCACCCAGCCGGTGGCATCGCCGCAGCCGCACTCCGCCCAACCGCGCACGATGAAGGCCGACACCACGTCCGCCAGCCGCGCAAGGATTGCGGCATAGCCGGCGCGTTCCTCGCGCGACTCGCGCGCCATCGCTTCCAGCATGGGCAGGATTTCCGGATACCGCGCCAGCAGCGTGTCGACCCGCATGACCTCCGGCATCCAGGCCACCAGCGGGTGCATGCCGCCCAGGTCGAACTCCATGCAGCCGCTGAAGATAAGCGCGTCGCGCGAGCGGTCGCAGGCATCGCTGGCAGCCACGACGGCGCAGACCGTTTCACACAGCCGCAGCGTATCGAAGGTGGCGATGTCACGCGCACCCAGCGCCGGCTCGGACAGCAGCTCATGCGCGCGGCCGTGCGGCAGCAGCACCGCGTCCCCGGTCTCCAGGCGATGCAGGTTGCCGCTTGCCGTGCGCAGGAAGACTGGGCCGCGCGCAATGAAATGGAACTGCGCGCGGCCGGCCGCGGCGGTGAACGCAATACCGAAGGGCGGTGTGAACTGCATGCGGCGGTACTGGACACCGTACAGGCGCATGCCCAGCAAAAGCTCGCTGACCAGGTCACCCGACCTGCGTGCCTCGGCGCCGTCTTCGGAGGTGGCGGATTTTTGATCAAACATTCCGGAGTCCACGGCATGGATCGTCCGGGAACTCTAGCTTATTCTGCCTACCATTGAAAGTTTTCCCAGGGATCAACATGCATACAGGCGAAGCAGCCATCACCGCCCTCAATGAACCAGGCCGTTCGCCGGAACGGCCGGCCTGGCAGGCGGTGTTTTCGATGTCCTTAGGCGTATTCGGGCTGGTGACGGCGGAATTCCTGCCCGCCAGCCTGCTCACACCCATGGCCGCGGACTTGAAGGTGACCGAAGGCGTGGCCGGCCAAGCCGTCACCGCGACCGCCGCCGTCGCGTTGATCACCAGTCTCTTGATCGCGACCGCCACGCGGCGCATCGACCGGCGGCATGTGTTGCTGGCGTTCTCCATGCTGCTGATCGCCTCCAATCTGCTGGTTGCCTTCGCGCCCAGCCTGCCGGCATTGCTGCTGGGTCGTGTCCTGCTCGGCATCGCCATCGGCGGGTTCTGGACGATGTCCGCGGCTACCGCCATGCGGCTCGTGCCGGAGCACATGATTCCGCGCGCGCTGTCCATCATGTTCAGCGGCGTATCGGCGGCCACGATCGTCGCGGCGCCGGTCGGCAGCTACCTGGGCGGTCTCATCGGCTGGCGCAACGTATTCCTGCTGGCGACCGCGCTGGGCGTGCTTGCCTTGCTCTGGCAGCTGGCGACACTGCCGCGCATGGCGCCCAGCGGCCATACCCGGCTGGGCACCCTGCTGGATGTATTGAAGCGCCCGGGTATCGGCTGGGGAATGTTCGCCGTCATTCTCGTGTTCACCGGGCACTTTGCCTTCTTCACGTACTTGCGGCCCTTCCTGGAGACCGTCACCGGCGTCGGGGTAAACGCGCTGTCTGCCATCCTGCTGGGCTTTGGCGTCGCCAACTTCATCGGCACGTCCGCGGCGGGCTTCATGCTGGAACGCAACCTGCGCCTGACCCTGGCACTGATGCCCCTGTTGATGGGCACCCTGGGCCTGGGGCTGGCCGCATCAGGCAGCGCACCTTACGCGGATTCAGCCATGGTGGCCTTGTGGGGCTTCGCGTTCGGCACGGTGCCGGTGGGATGGTCCACCTGGATCACACGCAACGTGCCGGACGAAGCCGAAAGCGCGGGCGGGCTTATCGTGGCGGCCGTCCAGCTCGCGATCGCGCTTGGGGCCGCGGCAGGCGGCGCGGTCTTCGACCTGAGCGGCGCGCTCGGAGTCTTTACGGGCAGCGGGCTGACCTTGCTGATCGCAACCGTGCTGGTCCTATTGGGACTGCGGCCGCGGCGTGCCGCCGTTCCGGCCTAGCGGCGAACGCGGCAGCGTTCGGTGCGCTCAATCGTGATGAGTGACAAACTCTTCGAGGGCCATGCGTGGTGGCCGGAAGCGGTTGGCAACGCAATCCGGGTCCTCATACCCCATCGACAGTCCGCAGACCAGCGTCTGGTCCGGCCCGATGCCCAACAAGGGCTTGACGATATCGGGGTAATTGGCCAGTGCGGCCTGCGGGCAACTATGCAGTCCGCGGCCGCGCGCGGCCACCATGATGTTCTGCAGGAACATGCCGAAGTCCAGCCAGCTGCCCTTTTCCAGGTCGTTGTCGATGCAGAAAATGAAGGCTACCGGCGCGCCGAAGAAGGCATAGTTACGCCCATGCTGCCGCGCCGATCCTTCGCGGTCGCCTTTGGCGACACCGACGGTGGAATAAAGGCCCCAGCCCGTCTGCCGGCGCCGCTCGATATAAGGACTGCGCCATTTGGTCGGGTAGTAGTGATACTCGCGCGTCTCCGGCTGGTTGTTCGCATGCGCATCCAGCAAGGCCGCCGACAGGGCATCGCGGGTCTGGCCGGTGATCACATGCACTTTCCATGGCTGGATATTGCTCCCGCTGGGGGCGTACGACGCAACGGTCAGGATCTCCCTGATCGTTTCCATGGGTATGGGCGTCGGCAGGAATCCACGCACGCTGCGGCGTGAGCGGATGGCTTCGTCGACGATCTCATGCGGTGCATTCATTGCGCTGCCCCCTCCTGAAAATGCGTGGCCATATGCGATGGTCCGGATGGTTCAGAAGGGATTATGCACCTGGCGTCGCAGCCGCTTGGCCTGTCATTACCGACTGAACGTGGGGCCTATCAAACATCCATCCGGCCCGATTGGCGAAACCAGGTGCGCGATGCCACGGACCAGACCACGACCGATCCATACGTAACCATCGCGATGGCGCCCAGGGCATAGAAGACCGGCAGCGAATGGCAAGCCGCCAGCAGGGCGCCGCCGACGCCGACATATAGGGCCAGACGCAGCGCGCCGGCGGTCAGCGGCCATTTCAGCTTGCCGGCGCCCTGCGAGGCGAAATAGAGCGAAAAACCCAGCGCGAAGAATCCATAGAAAGGGCCCACGATGCGCAGATACGTCGCCCCCGCTTCCAGCAGATGCGCATCCGTGCCGAACAGGCGCAGCCAGGCGTAGGGAAACGCGGCGGCGATCAGGCCGACGGCCTCGGCCAGCACAAACGCCATGGCGCCTCCTACCAGCGCAATGCGCCGTGCTCTTTCATTCTGCCCGGCGCCGATATTCGATCCCACCATTGCCACCATCGGCGCGCCCAGCCCGAAAGCGAGGGGCATCAGCAGATATTCCAGGCGGGCGGCCGTCGCATAGCCGGCCAGCGCAGCTGTTCCGCCGTAGGCGCCGACCAGCGCGCCGGTTACGGCGATGATGGTGTTCGTCAATACCGGATTCAGACAGGCGAAGCCGCCCACGGACAGGATTCCGCGCATCATCGGCCATTGCAGCGCCCCACGCACCAGTCGCGCCGGATTGCGTCCGCCCAGGCAGTAGGCGCCCAGGATCAGCGTTCCACCGATGTAGTACAGCAGCAAGGCCCAGGCGCCGCCCACCACACCCAGTGGGGGCAACGGCCCCAGGCCGAATATCAGGCAGGGCGAAAGCGGGATCAACAACACCGCGCCGCCGCAGATCACCGCACCCGGCACAAGCATGTTTCCGGTACCGCGGATCACGCTCGCCAGCGCATTCATGGTCCAGAGCAAGGGCAAGCCGCCAAATACCACGTGGCCGTAGGCCGCGGCGGCATCCAGGGCGGGGCCGTCCGCACCCAGCAGATGAAACAGCGGACGGCCGAAAGCCAGCAGCAGCACGGTGAACACCGCGCCGATACCCCCGTTCAGCGCAACGGCGTGTCGCACCAGGTGGTTCGCCTCCTCGCGCCGGCCCGCGCCCAGCGCGCGGGCGATCGCGGAGGAAATCCCCCCGCCCATGGCGCCTTGCGACATGTTTTGCATCAGCATCAGCACCGGGACAACCACGGCGACGCCGGCCAGAACGTCGGTGCCGAGCTTGGCGAGAAACCAGGTCTCGATCAAGCCGGTGGAAGACTGCGCCAGCATCATCAACATATTGGGCCAGCTCAGCCGCACAAGCGTTGCGGCCACCGGCGCTTGCAGCATGGCTTGCAGTCGGGGATTGGCGACCGGCACCGTCGCGGTGGGGGAAGCGGATGTCATGGCGGAAGGAGCGTGACGCCTATGTACGGATTTGCTGGCATATGCAAGTATCTGGCCAATTTACTTGCATGTGCCCATAACGTCAACGCGGAAAGGAGGAATAAAATCGATGCGCGCACGCGCTGAGGCGTTCGTCGCCCGGCCGTGCCGGGCCTGCCCCCTACCTGCCATGCCGAAATCAGACTTGAAAGACCCAGGCGTATGCAACGGCGTGGCCTTGCGCAAGGCCACGCGGCGCGTCACGCAGCTTTACGACAGCGTACTTGCGCCTTCCGGCCTGAAGTCGTCCCAGCGATCCATCCTGCTGCACGTGGACCGTGCCGGTACGCCGACCATGACGGAACTGGCGCACGCCATGGTGCTGGATCGTTCCGCCCTGGCGCACAACCTCAAGCCGTTGGAACGCGACGGTTACCTGGTGCAAATCCGCGACGCCCACGATGGACGCAGCCGCAGGGTCCAGCTCACGCCGGAAGGCCGGCGCAAGTTGGCGGAAGCCACGCGCTTATGGCGCCAGGCACAGAACCGGTTCGAACGCGCCTACGGCGCTGAACGAGCCGCCGCGTTGCGCGTGGCCCTCGCTGACATTTTTTCCGACGAATTCGCCGACGCGTTCCAGCAGAACTGACTCGGTCAGGCCAATTGGGTCGAGCCGTCGTCGGAGCCGGTGGCCAGCATTGTGCCGGCGGCATCACCGGAATCCCCGCCTACGGCCAGCATCGTTTGGCCGGTATCGTCCGTACCGCCGCTTCCCGCCAGCAGGGTGGGGCGCCCATCGTCGGATCCGTCGTTGCCTGCCAGCAGGGTATGGCCGGCATCGTCGGATCCGTCGCTGCCCGCCAGCAGGGTGTGGCCGGCGTCGTCGGATCCGGCACTGCCTGCCAGCAGGGTGCCGGCGGCGCCGTCCGGGTATCCGCCGCCGGCGATCGTGGGATCCGCGTGGGCGACACCGCCCATCAGGACTAGCGTAGCAAACAGGGAAGTCGCAATGGCTTTCATGACACTCTCCAAAGAACAAAGGCCCATGGGGCCCCGGCCCTATGGGCCGGTGGAACGGTCATATTTTTGCGCGGCGGCCGATTAGGGTAAACCCTTAATTTTGAAAACTAAATTCCATTATGCAGAGGAATCCCAGCTACGGGCCTGTTTAGGCCCGTCCTTGAGGAAAGACCTCATGGTCCGGCTAGGCAGGGTCGTCTCGCGGTACGTCCCCAATATCATCATGGCTCCGCACCTAGGCACGGACGGCCTGTGGATACCGTCTATGGGGAAGCTGTGTGAAAACGATGTGGATGGTTTGGGCATAAAGCCGGCGTAAGGAAGGCCCTCGGAAGTTGCTCATGTAAGTCCGCCGGGGCAAACATGACTCCTGCACAAGCGCAAACGTCGCCAAGGCCTTGTCGCGACGCAGTTTCCCGGAGTTATGCAGTTATCCACAGACACCCATTACCATTAGTCTTTATATATATAGAAAAGAGATGTGAAAACATTCTCTCGTCCCACCACCCCCGCGAATGCGGAGTTACTACTCCGCGCTTATCTCGCATTCCTGCCCTGGAGTTGCTCCGGGCCTACATGGATGGGGAGTGGCTTCACCGATAGGGATACGGGGCACTGAGAACCCGCAGGTACGCTCGAAGAGGGTTCCCGACGTCCGGGGTATCGGAACAACCGCCGCACGCGTACAGACCCCGTACAGGGCCTTTGTCGGCGTCGGGGCGGGATGCCGGGGTTGCCAGGCTACAAATCGACACTTCGCTACGCCGACGCGGCCGCGAACCGAGCCTTTCCGCTGGGTGTTGTCACGCCGGCGGCAGTGGCGCGCAGCAGGGGTGTTCCGGGGCACTGTGGCCACCGGGATGGGCGAAATGTGCGCCGGATTCTGCGTTCACGCCTGCGGCACTGTGCATAACCCCTGCTACGGAGGCTGTGCACACATTGTGGACCGGCGGAGAACAACCGGCTGGTTTGAAGCCCCCCCGGAAGTTGTTCAACTTCACGTACGCGTCCAAACATGGCTAGCGCACACCCAATATCTCGCGCAAGCGCCTGATAGGATTGGTGAATTGAGATTTGTCCAGTTATCCACAGACACCCATTACCACCATTCTTTTTATATAGAAGAGAAGATATAAAACACTAAGCTACCCACGCCGCGCCTGGCCGAACGGGTTCATCACCAGCACGGTTGGGTGTATCCGACCGCAAGCGCTCGCACAGCCGGTTCCTGCTTCTGGACATGAGGTCACAGTGCCTCCGGCTCTAATGCAGGCCCGTGGTGGCTCCTACGGGCCCCAGGAAAAGAAAAGGGCAGCCGAAGGCTGCCCCACCCATGGTCAGATATCTTCGCGCGTCTACACCCGGCTCAAACGCTCCAGGGCTTGATCCAGCGTCTCGTCCCGTTTGGCAAAGCAGAAGCGGACCAGTTTGTGATTCGATTCCGGCGCATCCGGGATTTGATAGAAGGCCGATATCGGTATCACGGCAACGCCGTGCTCCGTCGTGAGCCAACGCGCGAATTCGGCCTCCGGTAATTGCGATATCGCACTGTAGTCGGCCATCATGAAAAACGTCCCCGGACTGGGCAGTGGCCGAAACCGGGTGCTCCGCAGTCCAGCCTGCAGGCGGTCGCGCTTGGCCTGGTAGAATGCCGGCAGCTCCAGGTAGGGTGCCGGGTTTTCCATGTATTCGGCATAGGCGAACTGCATGGGGGACGGTACGGTGAACACCATGAATTGATGGACCTTGCGCAGTTCAGCCGTCAAGTGGCGGGGCGCGCAGCAATAACCCAGTTTCCATCCCGTGGTGTGATACGTCTTGCCAAAAGAAGAAATCACGAACGCATGCTCGGCCAACAGGGGGCGACGCGACAGGCTGGCGTGTTGCCGGCCGTCGAAAACGATGTGTTCGTAGACCTCGTCTGACACCAGCAGGACGCCCGTATCCCGCACGATGGACTCCAGCGCGTCCAGGTCGGCATCCTCCAGGATGGCACCCGTGGGGTTATGCGGAAAGTTCAACATGAGCAGGCGGGTTTTCGGCGTGATGGCGTCGCGCACGCGCTGCCAATCGATGCGGTAGTAGGGGTCGTCCGACGTGGGCGCGCGAAGCGGTACTGGCACTGCGGTGCCGCCGGCCAGGCGTATGCCCGGCAGGTAGGAGTCGTAGCAAGGCTCGATGACCACGACTTCGTCGCCGGTATTCACCGCCGCCAATATCGTCGCCATCAGCGCTTCCGTGGCGCCACTGGTAACCGTGATTTCCGTTTCCGGGTCGTAGGCGTGACCGTACAGCGCCTGCGTCTTCTTCGCGATGGATTCGCGTAGCGGCGCTACGCCCGGCATATAGGGATACTGGTTATGGCCGTCAGCCATGGCCTTGGATACCAGGGCGAGCAGTGCGGGATCGGGGTTGAAATCAGGGAAGCCCTGGCCCAGGTTGATCGCCTTGTGTTCGATGGCCAGGCGGCTCATGACGGTAAAAATCGTTGTGCCGACGTCGGGCAGCTTGGAACGAATCATGGTCGGTAGTGTGTTGACGGAAGGAAAGCACCGGGACGGTGAAGGGTTAGGAAGTATCCCACCATCCCACCGGTGTTGGACAAGCCTAGGCTTCGCGGCGACAGGCTGGCGGGCCCCAAGCCTGGGGACGGCAGCGGGGAACGAGAGTCCCGTCGGGCGGCCAGCGTGCCCGCTGTAGTGGGGGCGAAGATGCCCGATGGAGACGCCGTCGCGGTCAGGAACTTGTGAGCCAAGTTAAAAAAAAACGACATTGGGGTAAACAACTATTTGTCCCTCTCATCGCGCCTGAGTATGCTCGTTTCGCCGTTGTATTCAAGCCGAGCGTCTGTCTCGTTTCGCATGAGACCTGTGTTTTCAGCCATGGCCGCGTCATGGAGGGAATCGGTCGTAACACGTTCGCGTCAACGTCCTTGAATCGCATCTGCGCACAGCATTGTGTTTTTATAGGACGTTACACAAATGGTTCAGAAGGGCAAAGTGAAGTGGTTCAACGCCGACAAGGGTTATGGGTTTATCACCCCTGACGCCGGCGGTGTCGACGTCTTCGCGCATTTCTCGGCAATTCAGGGGCGTGGCTATCGCAGCTTGAACGAAGGCCAGGACGTGGAGTTCGAAGTCAAGGACGGCCCCAAAGGTCCTCAAGCCGCAGAGATCCGGCCGCTTTAAGCAAGATCACACACTTATTCCACCGCTCCGCGCGGTGCCGGCGAGTCCGGCCTTTATCGCCCCAGCAGCCACCCCGGCCCCCTGGGGCGTTGTGTTTTCCGTGAGTTGAATAAGCCTGTGCATAAGTCTGGGATATCTGCCCGGAATCCGCTGGCGGGTGGTCCATAAGTCGCGTTGGGCCACGTCGCATGTACGGTCCAAAGGGCGGTTATTCACAATCCTGTGCCCTTTTGTCTGCGGGAGGAATCCATCCGTATTCCGGGGTTTGCACACGCTGTTTGGTAATTTCTATAGCCACGGTGTCTCGCTGGACCCTGTTTTTCCCCGTTTTTTGTAAATTTATCCCGCTCCAATGAGCCGGACGTACTTCTGTCGCTCTGGCTTCATCCCCCGTCGCTTCGGTTGTTCACAAAACTATCCCCAGCGTGTACATCTAAGGACGCTGGGGGTGGCTGGCTTGTGGGTACTTCTGTGGATAGCTTCGATTGGAGGGGCGATTTGGCCGCTCGGCGCGTCCGAACGGCGTTCAGATTCAGCAGTTCACCCGGGGCAAGCTGCGGGGTCGGCTTTGTATCCCGTTGGAGAATACGATGCGCGGCATATCCCGCCGATGGCTTAGGACATAAGCTGTGTTCCACGTGGAACAGACTCCGACCCGTGCTGCTGTGCGGGCAGGCAAACTGGAGTTATCCCAATTGGCGCTTCCGCGGTGGTCTGCGTGTGCGTATAAGTTCTAGGGTGCTGTAGTAGAAGAAACGGGTTGGGGCTTTAACTCGTGCCGCCTGTCCAAAGGTGCTTCACCTTCCTTGGATACCTTTATGGTTCGGCGCCTGCCACGATATGGGAATCTTTGCCCGGTAACCCGGGGCGTTGAGCTTAGGCCGTATCGGTCCCCCGCGACCGCACGTAGCGGTATGACCTGAGCGGTAGGGCATTATGAGGGCGCCTGAGCCGTTTGCATCGGCCGATATTCACAGATCAAAGATGTGGTTTTCACCGGTCTACCGCGGTGTTATCTGGACGGTCGATGGTGGCATACGGGCCCGGTTAGGCGGGCTGCTGGCCCGCGCGGCGATGCGGGCAGCCTGGTTTTCGCACCACGGTCCCACACACGAAGCTGCGCGCGATGGCGGAACGCTTATCGGCGGCCTCAGCCTCTGACCCACGGCCCCTGGGCGAACTGACCGCGTCGGAAGTTCGAGCGTTCCTTCACCGGGCTTGCCCGATTATGTTCCACGTGAAACATGGGCTGGCGGCCACCCTAGTTAGCGCCGCTATGCAGTTGCGGGCCGTCGGATCCGCGCGGCCGTCTTGAAACGTGCGAGTGTAGATTTACGGCCGGCGTAGTCCCCAAAATAGCGACGCGCTCCCAGGTCGGACGTACCCACTCTATATGTATATCCTGCGCGGGCTAACACGTGCGACAACGCGTCGCTCCGTCACAGCGCAGACGGCCCCGTTGTAATAGGACGGCGGATAGGTCGGTTATTGCCGCCAGTGGCGGGGCGAGACGCGGCTATGGTCCCACGCTGAGACGCTATACGAGCGGTAGGCACCCCGGTCGCAGGTATGTCGTAGTGGATTGCATTAGAGCTAGGGACGCCTAGCCGTCTTCGCGCTATCTGGTGCGCCTGAGCGGCGGTGCCTAGGTGCCTACAGGCGGTCGGCTGACAGATAGGGGGCGTAGTTCGTCGCCCAGGGGTCGCACGTAACGAGTCGATATCTGGGACTCTCGGCAAGACGCGGGATCGGGCCGGTTCCCACCAGCGTGGAGGAGGAATGCCATTGAGATCGCGATCTGTAGCGACCTGGATCGGAGCCAGCCTCGGCTCCGGGCCCGCAGCACTGGCGGCAGCCACCATGAAGGTTGGGCGTGGAGACAAGACGTCTCCTGCCATGTCGGCGCTGCCTTCGGTGGTTATTCGCGGTTTATAGATACGGAAGCCTTACCGATGTTCCACGTGAAACAATCCCTATCGTGGTGCCGGCGAGGCGCCTGCGAAGGGGCGTTGTTCCACGTGAGACATCATCCAGTGCCGGCCTTCCATTCCGAAGAGCGGGCAGGGTACCCAGTGTTTCACGTGAAACACCGCCTCCAGGCGGAGCCTCTATAATTGCCAACCAAAGCTCTTTCACCCCACACATCATGGATTATCCCCGCGAGTTCGACGTCATAGTGGTGGGTGGTGGACATGCCGGCACAGAGGCTGCCTTGGCGTCCGCCCGCACCGGCGCGAAGACATTGCTCCTGACCCACAATATCGAAACGCTGGGTCAGATGTCCTGCAATCCTTCCATTGGCGGCATAGGCAAAGGTCATCTCGTGAAAGAGATCGACGCCTTGGGTGGCGCCATGGCGCTGGCCACGGATGAGGCGGGTATCCAATTCCGTATCTTGAACGGTTCCAAAGGCCCGGCCGTGCGCGCCACCCGTGCGCAGGCGGATCGGGTTCTCTACCGTAAAGCCATACGCGCGCGCCTGGAAAACCAGCCCAACCTGTGGCTGTTTCAGCAGGCCGTGGACGACTTGATGGTGGAGGGCGATCGTGTTGTGGGCGCGGTCACGCAAATCGGTTTGAAATTCCGTGCCCGTACGGTCGTGTTGACGGCCGGCACGTTCCTGAACGGACTTATCCATGTAGGGTTGCAGAATTACACCGCGGGTCGCGCGGGCGATCCGCCGGCGACCACGCTGGGTCAACGCTTGAAAGAACTGAAGCTGCCGCAGGGTCGTCTGAAGACCGGCACACCGCCCCGCATCGATGGCCGCACCATCGATTACAGCGTCCTGGAGGAGCAGCCCGGCGATCTTGACCCCGTACCGGTGTTTTCCTTCATGGGTACGGCCGCCATGCACCCGCGCCAGTTGCCCTGCTGGATCACCCATACCAACGCCCGCACGCACGACATTATCCGTGGTGGCCTGGACCGATCGCCCATGTATAGCGGCGTCATCGAAGGTGTCGGCCCGCGCTACTGCCCGTCCATCGAGGACAAGATCCATCGGTTTGCGGATAAGACGTCGCACCAGGTCTTCCTGGAACCGGAGGGTTTGGACACGCACGAGGTCTACCCCAACGGCGTTTCCACCAGCCTGCCGTTTGATGTGCAGCTGGAACTGATCCATTCCCTTCCAGGCCTGGAGAACGCGCATATTCTGCGACCCGGTTACGCGATTGAATATGACTACTTCGATCCGCGAGGACTGAAGTCCACGCTCGAAACGCGGGCCATCGCAGGCTTGTATTTCGCCGGCCAGATCAATGGCACCACCGGCTACGAAGAAGCGGCCGCGCAAGGCCTGCTGGCGGGGCTGAACGCCGGCTTGGCGTCGCAGGGTAGGGAAGGCTGGACGCCGCGGCGTGACGAAGCCTATCTCGGCGTGCTCGTGGACGACCTGATCACTCGCGGCGTGACGGAGCCGTATCGCATGTTCACCTCGCGCGCCGAGTATCGCCTCAGCTTGCGCGAGGACAATGCTGACATGCGCTTGACCGAAATGGGCCGCAAGCTTGGCTTGGTGGACGATATCCGGTGGCAAGCATTCGAGCGCAAGCGCGACTCGGTAGAGCAGGAAGTGCAGCGGCTACGGTCGACTTGGGTCACGCCGCGCAACTTGCCGGCGGAGGTGGCGGAAAATCTCCTCGGCCAGCAAATTGAACGTGAGTACTCACTATCAGACCTCCTGAAACGCCCGAGCGTTACCTATCGGGCCCTGATGCAAGCCACCTTGCCCGATGGCACGCTCCTGGCCGGCCCCGGTTTGGCCCCCGACGATGCCGCCCAGCAGGTGGAAATCCAGGTCAAGTACGCCGGCTATATCGCCCGCCAGCAGGACGAGGTGCAAAAGCACATGGCGCATGAAGCGCAGCGCCTGCCTGATGACCTGGACTACGATGCAGTCCTCAGTCTCTCGTTTGAAGTGCGGCAGAAGCTGAAGGCGCATCGTCCGGAAACCATCGGCCAGGCCGCGCGCATTTCCGGCGTGACCCCTGCGGCCATTTCGCTGCTGCTCATACATCTGAAGCGCCTGCATTACGGCTCGCGCAAACGCGCCGCATGACGCGGGCGGCCACCCTTGCGCAAGGTGCCGACGACGCCAGGCTAAAACTAGCCTGCGCCGCGCTGGAGCTTGCCGTCACGGAAGAGCAGCTGCGCAAGCTGCTGGGCTATCTGCAGCTGCTGCAGCGCTGGAACCGCACCTACAACCTGACGGCGATCCGCGACCCAGGACAGATGCTGGTGCAGCATATCTTCGACAGCCTTGCCGTCGTGCGGCCCCTGGACGGCGCGATGCCCGCCGGCGGACGTCTGTACGACATCGGCGCAGGCGCCGGATTGCCTGGCGTCATCCTGGCCATCATGCGGCCCGATTGGCAAATCACCTGCATCGACGCGGTCGAAAAGAAAACCGCCTTTATCCGTCAGGTCAGCGGCGCGCTCTCCCTGCCCAATCTTGCCGCGCTGCATCAGCGTGTCGAGCAATTGCCGCCCGGGGGCTGCGATGTCGTCACGTCACGCGCCTTTGCCGCCCTCGATGACTTCGCCCGGCTTGCGGGACAGCATGTCGCACCTGGTGGTACGCTGCTGGCCCTGAAAGGAAAAGTCCCGGACGACGAAATCTCGCGGCTTCAAGCCGCGGGGGGATGGCGGGTCGTCCGTATCGATCCCGTCTCTGTCCCCGAACTCGACGCGCAACGATGCCTGATCTGGATGCGCCGCGACGGCGCGCGTAGTCAAGGAAATCCATGAATCAAACTGAGTCCAGCAATACCGCCCGCGTTTTCTGCATCGCGAACCAGAAGGGCGGTGTCGGGAAGACGACCACCGCCATCAACCTGGCGGCCGGCCTGGCCACGCACGACAAGCGTGTACTGCTGGTGGATCTGGATCCCCAAGGCAACGCCACCATGGGCAGCGGCATCGACAAGGCGGGCTTGCAATCCAACCTGTACGAAGTCCTGATCGGCGACACCACCATCGCCGCGGCCCGCGTGCGGTCGGAGGTGGGCGGCTATGACGTCCTGCCGGCCAACCGCGAGTTGGCGGGTGCCGAAATCGATCTGGTGCAGATGGAGGAACGTGAGCGTCAATTGAAGAACGCGCTCGATACCGTTGTCGAGGAATACGATTTCATCCTGATCGACTGCCCGCCCACGCTCTCCTTGCTCACGCTGAACGGCCTGGCGGCGGCGCACGGCGTCATCATTCCCATGCAGTGCGAGTATTTCGCGCTGGAAGGGCTGTCCGATCTGGTCAACACGATCAAGCGCGTGCACCGCAACATCAACCCCCAACTGCGCGTCATCGGATTGCTGCGTGTCATGTTCGACCCGCGCATGACGCTGCAGCAACAGGTGTCGGCGCAGCTGGAAGCGCATTTCGGCGACAAGGTGTTCGAGACGGTCGTGCCGCGCAATGTGCGGCTGGCCGAAGCCCCCAGTTACGGTATGCCGGGCGTGGTCTACGACCGCACGTCGCGCGGTGCCCAAGCCTATATTTCGTTCGGCGCGGAAATGATCGAGCGTGTGAAGGCACTGGCGGATTGAGCGACGTGGATGACTCTGCCCTTGTCGCCGATGCCGCGCGTGGCGGGGACGCTGCCATGCGCGTCGACACGCTGGCGCTGCGCATCGAGGAAGCGGCGCTGAACGCCACCGTTGTGCGTGAGCAAATGCTCTACGACGGCTGGCTCGTCCGTTGGGCGCCTGCCGCCGCGAAGCGGGCACGCAGCATCAATGTCATTGCGCCCGCACATCCCGAACTGAGCGAGAAGCTGGTGTTTTGCAAAACGCTATACGCGCGCGCCAAGCTTCCCTTGATATTCCGGCTGAACTCGACGGGGCCGGATCGCGAGCTGGATGGGCAACTGGCCGCGCGCGGATTCCTGCGTTACGGTGAGACCTCCGTCATGGTCATGTCCATGCGAACGAGTGCGGGCACATCGCTGCAAGCCGGGCTACGATACGAGCAGACGGATCCCGGGCGCTTCGCGGATGTCACCGGCACGTTGCGCGCCTACAATGCCGGCCACGTGATCGAACATCGGCATCGGCTTGCATCGATCGCCGTGCCTTGTGTCAGGTTGCTTGCGCGAGACGAAGCCGGCCGGCATGTCGCGGCCGGCATGGCGGTTGTGGATGGCGACGTCGCAGGCATCTTCGATGTGGTCGTGGACGAAAGCGTGCGCCGCCGCGGATATGGGCGCCAGATCATGCACCGCTTGCTGGATGCCGCTTGCCAGGCCGGGGCGCGTAGCGCCTACCTGCAGGTGGAATATGCCAACACGTCGGCGCGGCAGCTTTACGCATCGCTCGGTTTCTCCGACCGGTACACCTATTGGTACCGTACGCATCAACACGAATGAGCGGCCCGTTGGGCACGCTGGGAATTCTTCATATGGCCACCAAAAAACCTAAGGGACTGGGACGCGGACTGGACGCCTTGTTGGGCGCCGACATGCCCGCCATCGAAACGCTGGGCAAATCCGCGCCCAAAGCAGAGGGTCCGCCGAATGTCCTGCCGGTGTCCATCATGCGCGCCGGCAAGTACCAACCGCGCACGCGCATGGACGAAGGCGCCTTGAACGAACTCGCCGAATCGATACGCACGCAGGGGATCATGCAGCCCATCCTGGTGCGGCCGCTGGTCAACGGCGCCGCCGGCCAGTACGAGATCATTGCCGGTGAACGGCGTTTTCGCGCGGCCCAGCTGGCGGGCCTGAAAGAGGTCCCCGTGCTGGTGCGCGAGGTCCCGGACGAAAACGCCGCGGTCATGGCCCTGATCGAGAACATCCAGCGCGAGGACCTGAACCCGCTGGAAGAAGCGCATGGCGTGCGCCGCTTGCTCGACGAATTCGGTTTAACGCATGAACAGGCGGCACAGGCCATCGGCCGTTCGCGTTCGGCGACCAGCAACCTGCTGAGGCTGTTGAATCTGGCGCCGGCGGTGCAAACCATGCTGCTGGCGGGCGACATCGACATGGGCCATGCGCGCGCGCTGCTGGCCGTGGACGGCGCTACCCAGATACAGCTGGCCAACCAGGTCATCGCCAAGCGGCTTTCCGTCCGCGATGCGGAAAAACTCGTCGCCAAGGCCGCGAAGGAAGCCGATCCCACGCCGCGCAAGAAAGGCGTCGCCAATTCGCGCGACGTCGCGCGCCTGGAAGAGGCCATGTCGGATCTGCTCGGCACGCGGGTAAGCCTGAAGATCGGCGCGCGCGAGCGCGGGCAGATCATCATCGATTTCCATGGCTGGGATCATCTCAATGCCCTGCTCGAAAAACAGGGCTTCTCGGGCGTGCTGGACAATGCCTGAACCCGGACGGCGGCCGGCCATCGCGATCCTGGCCACCGGTGGCACCATCGCCGGGGCGCAGTCCGCGCGGCCGGGCCTCGGGTATGTTGCCGGCACCTTCGATATTGGCCAACTGCTTGCCGCCGTGCCGGGACTTTCCACCATCGCGGAACTGCATCCCGAGCAGATCGCCAACGTCGGCAGCCAGGACATGCGCCATGAAGTCTGGCACGCCCTGGCCATGCGCGTACGCGCCCTGGCCGCGGACGCCGCCATCGACGGCATCGTGGTCACGCATGGCACTGATACCCTGGAAGAAACCGCCTATCTCCTGGACCTGGTCATCCCCGCCGGCAAGCCGCTGATCCTGACGGGCGCCATGCGGCCCGCCACCGCGCTGAGCGCGGATGGCCCGGCGAACTTGTACGCCGCGGTGGCGCTGGCCGCGCACCCGCAGGCGCGCGGACGTGGTGCCCTGGTGCTGCTGAACGAAGAGATCCATGACGCCCGCGGCGTGCAGAAAATCGCCGCGGCGGGCTTGGCGGCATTCGCCTCGCCGGATCGGGGCCTGGCTGGCTTGATGCACGCCGGCGAGCCGGTGTTTTACCGGCCCGCCCACGGGTCGGCGGCACGCGTTGCGCCATGGCGCCATGCGCCGCTCGCCGATCCGGCGCAGTGGCCGCGCGTTGGCATCGTCTACGCGCACGCCGATATGCAGGCCGACGTCATTACATTCATGGCGGAGCGCTGCCAGGGCCTGGTCCTGGCCGGCGTCGGCGATGGCAACGCCACGGCGTCGGCCATGCAGGCCTTGGCCGATGCCGCAGCCCGGGGCGTTGCCGTGGTGCGCGCGTCGCGTACGGGACGCGGCCGCGTGGGCCGCAACGTCGAAGTGGATGACGACGGTCTGGGCTTTATCGCGGCCGGCGACCTGAATCCCCAAAAGGCCCGCGTGCTGCTGATGCTTGCGCTCATGTCCAAGCCCGACCAGGCGACGCTGCGGGACTGGTTCGACGCAGCCTAGGGCCTGTTAACCCTGGAAGGCGCCTTGTATCAGTACGCGATCAGGTGCATGGCAAGGCGCGAAGCGCAGCCGTGGGTGCCACGGCCCGCATACGCAACGCAGCCAGGCGCCTTCCAGCGTTAACACGCCGTCGCCGTCAAGCCAGCGCGACGCTGCCGACCGCGCCGGCAAGCTCGTCGTAGCCTTCCCGCGCTTCCGATTTGCGATTCGTCACCAGCACCGACACGCGGTCCGCGGCGCAGTAGGATGCATGTGAATTCACGCCTATCCTTGCATCGTCGGCAATCACCATGATGTTGCGCGCATTGGCCGCCATGGCGCGGCCCAATTCGGCGCGCGCCAGGTCCGCATGCGTGGTGCCGTGCCGCGCATCGATGGCGGTAGGGAAGAGCAGGGCGGTATCCGCGGTGTAACGGTGGATTTCCGCGATCGTGCGGTCGCCCTGCGTGGCCGGCAGGGGCGCGATCACGGCGCCACCCAGCACGAAGGCGCGGTTGCCATGCGCCACGTGATCCTCGCCGGACGCGACCCGCGTCGCGGCTTCGAAAGAATTGGTGATCAAGGTAATGCCGTGCAGCGTGCCCAATGCATCGGCGATGTGCGCCGCCATGTAGCCCGCTTCCATGTACAACGTCTGTCCGTTCGACAGCCTGCCCCCCACGGCGCGCGCGATGGCGCGCAGATGGCGCCCGTCCGCGGCCGGCCGCCCGAAGGCCGCCGGGAGGGGATCCGGCAGCACCGCACCGCCGTGCGAGCGGCGCAGTTCGCCCAGCGCTTCCAAAGCGATCAGGTCGCGGCGCACGGTTTCGCGCGACACGCCCAACTCGTCGACGATGCGATCGGTCGACACGCTGCGCAAGGCTTCAAGCATTTTCCGTATCCGCTGGTACCGCTCTTCTTGCCACATGATTGTCCGCCGCCGTTGCGCCGCGGCTATGTTTGCAAACTTGCGGCAAGGTGTCTAGACTCGATTGCAGGACGCGCCCGGGCCTTGGCGCCCGCCGACGCTTAAGGGTTTTGACTCAACGCAAGGGTGGTCGAACCATGCAAGCAGAAGGGGTAAGAACGGCGGACGATGCCGCACGCCTGGTGCAGGCCAGCGCCTTGACGCACGTCAAGGTGGGCCTGTCGGACATCGATGGCGTCATGCTCGGGAAGTACCTGCGCAAGGAAAAATTCCTGTCCGCGCTCGGCGCCGGCCTCGCGTTCTGCGACGTGGTGTTCGGCTGGGATGTGGACGACCAGCTTTACGACAATGGCCGCTACACGGGCTGGCACACCGCTTACCCGGATGCGCAGATGCGCATCGATCCGGCCAGCTGCCGCAGGCTCCCGCTCGAGAAGGGTCCCGCCGGCCAGGACATGCTGCTGTTCCTGGCGGATTTCACCGGGCCCGCCGCAGCGGTCTGCCCACGCCAGCTGCTGCATCGAACCCTCCAGCGTGCCGAGGCCATGGGCTATGACGCCTATGCCGCGCTGGAATACGAGTTCTTCATGTTCCGGGAAACGCCGCAGTCCGCGCGCGAAAAAGGCTATCGCGATCTGCAGACCTGGACCCCCGGCAACTTCGGCTACTCGATGCTGCGCAGCACCGTCAACGGGGACTTCTATCGTCAGCTTCTCGATATGTGCGAACGCATGGACATGTCGATAGAAGGCCTGCACACCGAAACGGGGCCGGGCGTACTGGAAGCAGCGATCGCGGTGGACCGCGCCGCCGCGGCCGCGGACAAGGCATTTCTCTTCAAGACCTTCACCAAGGCCCTGGCGCAGCAGAACGGCTTGATGGCGACGTTCATGGCCAAATGGTCGCATCGGCATTCCGGGCAAAGCGGGCACATTCATCTTTCGCTGCGCGATCGCACCACCGGGAAATCGGCGTTCCACGACGCGGCCCAAGCGCACGGCATGAGCGGTACGCAGCGCGCCTTCGTCGCGGGGCTGCAGCGTTATCTGCCGGAATTCATGGCGCTGTATGCACCCACCATCAACAGCTATTCGCGGCTCGTGCCGGGATTCTGGGCGCCCCTCGACGCGACGTGGGGCGTGGAGAACCGCACGGCCGCCTTGCGCGTCATTCCCGGCAGCGACAAGTCGCAGCGTGTCGAAGTGCGTATCGGCGCGGCGGATGCCAATCCGTATCTGGCCTTGTCCGCGGCGCTGGCGTCGGGTCTGTACGGCATCGAGCAGCAGCTGCAGCCCGAAGCGCCGGTGACCGGCAATGCCTATGCGCAGGAATTTCCCGAAGCGCTCAAGCTGCCGACCACATTGTGGGAGGCCGCGCAGCGCCTGAAGCAGTCCGAAGCAGCGCGCGCATGCTTCGGCGATGCCTTCGTCGAACACTACGCCGCCACCCGTGAATGGGAGGAGCGAATGTTCCGCCGGCACGTTACCGACTGGGAACTCGCGCGCTACTTCGAAATCATCTAGGCCGCCCCAAGGCGAAACCGCCCCTTTTGGGGACAGCAAACCGGGTGCCGGCGCAGTGCGGGGCGAGCGTTTCAGGGAGTTGACCAGGCATGTCCAGCGAACTCATCACCATCAGCCCGATCGACGGCCGTGAAGTGGTCTGCCGGCCGTATGCCACCGACGCGCATATCCGCGAAACGCTGCGGGCCGCGCACGCCGCGCAGCAGGCATGGCGCGAGGTGGCTCTTGCCGAACGCGCCCGCCTGCTGGGGGCCGCGGTGGATCGCGTCGTCGCCGCCAGGCAAGACCTCGCGCAAGCGATCACCGTGCAGATGGGACGGCCGATACGGCATGCCCCGTCGGAGGTCGATGGCTACGCGGAACGGGCCAGGCATATGATCGCCATCGCGCCGGAGGCCCTGCAGCCGATGGCCGCTGTGCCGGGCAGCGAACGGGAGCGTTTCATCCGGCGCGATCCCTTGGGCGTCACCTTGACGATCGCGCCATGGAACTACCCGTTGTTGACTGCCGTCAATAGCATCGTGCCCGCGCTCATGGCCGGCAACGCGGTCGTGCTGAAGCACTCGGACCAGACGCCGTTGTGCGCCGAGCTCATGCATCAGGCCTTCTCCCATGCCGGCCTGCCACCCGGTCTCTTCTCTTATCTCCACGCCGACCATGACACCACCCAAAGGCTGGTGCGCGCGCCCGAGATCCGCTTCGTGTCCTTTACAGGCTCCGTGCGCGGCGGTCGCGCCGTGGAGGAAAGCGCCTGCGGCCGCTTCATCGGTGTCGGCCTGGAGTTGGGCGGCAATGATGCCGCCTACGTGCGCGGCGACGCCGATCTGGAATCGGCGGTAGAGTCCCTGGTCGACGGCGCATTCTTCAATGCCGGCCAATCGTGCTGCGGCATACAGCGCATCTATGTCGCCCGGCGGCTGTACGACGGCTTTGTCGAACAGGCCGCGGTGCTCGCCAACCGCTATGTGCTGGGCGATCCGCGCGAACAGGAAACCACCCTGGGGCCGGTGGTGCGCCGGTCCGCCGCCGCGGCGGTGCGGGAAGTCGTCGCCGATGCCATCGAGGAGGGCGCGCGCAACGTCGTTGACGCGGCGTATTTTCCCGCGGCGCGCGACGATACCGCCTATGTGGCGCCTGCCGTCCTGACCGGCGTGGATCACGCCATGCGGGTGATGCGTGAAGAATGCTTCGGACCCGTGGTCGGCATCATGCCCGTCGACGGCGACGACGAAGCGATATCGCTGATCAACGACAGCAATTATGGGCTGACCGCCGCGGTCTTCACCCGCGATCGCGAAGCCGCGGTCGCGATCGGCGCGCGCATCCAGGCGGGCACCATCTTCATGAATCGCTGTGACTATCTGGACCCTGGACTTGCCTGGACCGGCGTCAAGGACAGCGGGCGCGGCGTGTCCCTGTCCCGGCTTGGCTATGAGCAGCTGACCCAGCCCAAATCCTTCCACCTGCGCGTCGCCTGATGCGATCGCGCCTACGTCGCGGCGCCCGATGCCGTGCGCCGTGGCAGCAGAGGTAAGCCATGGACCTGCCCCACGTGAACTGGAACTACCCGACGGCCATCAGGGTTGGGCCGGGGCGCATCGCCGAGCTGCCCGATCTTTGCGGCGCCCTGGGCATGCGCAAACCGCTGGTCGTGACCGATCCCGGCATCGCCGGCCTGCCCATGCTGGAACGCGCCGTGGCCGCATGCCGCGATGCGGGCTTGCCCTGCGGGGTCTTTCACGACATCAAGGGCAATCCCACGGGGCGCAACGTCGAGAACGGTGTGCAGGCGTTCCGCGGCGGCGGGCACGACGGCGTCGTTGCGTTCGGCGGCGGTTCCGCGCTGGATGCCGGCAAGGCCATCGCCATGATGGCCGGGCAGGACAGGCCGCTGTGGGACTTCGAAGACGCGGACGACAATTACCGGCGCGTCAAGGTGGAAGGCATGGCGCCCGTCGTCGCGGTGCCGACGACCGCCGGCACCGGTTCGGAAGTCGGGCGGGTCGCGGTCATCACCGATGAAGACGCCCGCCTGAAGCGCCTGATTTTTCACCCGCGCATGCTGCCGGCCGCCGTCATCCTGGACGCGGCCCTGACGACGGGCCTGCCCGCCAAGGTCACCGCGGCGACCGGCATGGACGCGCTGTCCCACTGCCTGGAGGCCTATTGCTCGCCTTTCTACCACCCCATGGCGGCCGGTATCGCCCTGGAAGGCATGAAGCTCATCCACCACCACCTGCCGCGCGCCGTGGCCGACGGTGAAGACCTGGCGGCGCGCCACCACATGCTGGTCGCTTCCTGCATGGGCGCCACGGCCTTCCAGCGCGGCCTGGGGGCCATGCATGCCCTCGCGCATCCGTTGGGCGCCCTGTACGACGCGCACCACGGCACGCTCAACGCCATCCTGATGCCCTATGTGGTGCAAGCCAACGCCCATGCCGTCCGGGCCCCGCTGGCGGCGCTGGCGCGCTACCTGGCGCTACCCACGGCGTCGGTCGAAGGGGTGCAGGCCTGGATCCTGGAACTGCGCGCCCGCATCGGTATTCCGCACACCCTGGCCGACATTGGCCTGGATGACAGGGATGCGGACCGGGTGGGGCGGATGGCGCAGGCCGATCCGTCCGCCGCCACGAACCCTGTCGTGTTCGATGCCTCGGAATACGCGGCACTCTTTCGGGCGGCCGTCGCCGGTCAACTGGACGAGCGCGCCACGCCGGCACGATGACGCTGGCGTGCTTGGAGGATAGTCCCGGATGCCGCCCCCGTTCACCCTGGCCGGCAGCGGCGCCGCCGCAAGGGCGGGGCCTGGCCTGATTCTTGCGGCGGCCCATTTGACACCGACGCGGAAAGTCACCATAATTTCAAGTTCTCCGCTGGAGGGGTGCCCGAGTGGTTAAAGGGGGCAGACTGTAAATCTGTTGGCCTTGCGCCTACATTGGTTCGAATCCAATCCCCTCCACCAGAGACCGCGCGTAATTCGCGATGGGGCGACGATGGGGCAATGGCCCCGGTGTGAACACCACTGTCCCTGACCGAAGACCGGCCTGATCGCCAGTCATCCGCGTGCGACGATGATGTCATGCCCGTACATATGCCAAGGAATCCAGGCGAAGTCGGCCTGGATTTGCAGTGTCTGGGGGGTGCATCCCGTTGCGCGATGGCTGGGTGGTATCGGCTTCGCGTGAGTCTGGTGCGACAGCGGTGGGCAGGATGGGAAACGGTACGCCGCGGGTGTAGCTCAATGGTAGAGCAGAAGCCTTCCAAGCTTACGACGAGGGTTCGATTCCCTTCACCCGCTCCAGGTTTTTACGGTGCGCGGACGATGTGTTCGGTCGCGCACAGGCAGTAAGGCACGCAGGCTGGCGTCATGCCGGTTGTTGGCGGTGCTATGCAGTAGAACAGTTTTAATGCCCATGTGGCTCAGTGGTAGAGCACTCCCTTGGTAAGGGAGAGGTCACGCGTTCGATCCGCGTCATGGGCACCACGCATTTGTCTTCACTTTAGTCAGATCCGCACATCCAGTCAGGAGTCAGCCATGGCAAAAGGCAAGTTTGAACGTACCAAGCCGCACGTGAACGTGGGTACGATCGGTCACGTGGACCACGGCAAAACGACGTTGACGGCGGCGATCACGACGGTGCTGTCGACGAAGTTCGGCGGCGAAGCGAAGGCGTACGACCAGATCGACGCGGCGCCGGAAGAGAAGGCGCGCGGTATCACGATCAACACGGCGCACGTGGAATACGAAACGCAGACGCGTCACTACGCGCACGTTGACTGCCCGGGGCACGCGGACTATGTGAAGAACATGATCACGGGTGCGGCGCAGATGGACGGCGCGATCCTGGTGGTGTCGGCCGCGGACGGCCCGATGCCGCAGACGCGCGAGCACATTCTGCTGAGCCGCCAGGTGGGCGTGCCGTACATCATCGTGTTCCTGAACAAGGCGGACATGGTGGATGACGCGGAGCTGCTCGAGCTGGTGGAAATGGAAGTGCGCGAGCTGCTGTCGAAGTACGACTTTCCGGGCGATGACACGCCGATCGTGAAGGGTTCGGCCAAGCTGGCGCTCGAAGGCGACAAGGGCGAGCTGGGCGAGCAGGCGATTCTGAAGCTGGCCGAGGCGCTGGACACGTACATTCCGACGCCCGAGCGCGCGGTCGACGGTACGTTCCTGATGCCGGTGGAAGACGTGTTCTCGATCTCTGGCCGTGGCACGGTGGTGACGGGTCGTATCGAGCGCGGGATCGTCAAGGTCGGCGAAGAAATCGAAATCGTCGGGATCAAGCCGACGGTGAAGACGACGTGCACGGGCGTGGAAATGTTCCGCAAGCTGCTGGACCAGGGCCAGGCCGGTGACAACGTGGGTATTCTGCTGCGCGGCACCAAGCGTGAGGAAGTCGAGCGTGGCCAAGTGCTGGCCAAGCCGGGTTCGATCACGCCGCACACGGACTTTGACGCCGAGGTGTACATCCTGTCCAAGGAAGAAGGCGGCCGTCACACGCCGTTCTTCAACGGCTATCGTCCGCAGTTCTACTTCCGCACGACGGACGTGACCGGCACGATCGAGCTGCCCAAGGACAAGGAAATGGTTCTGCCGGGCGATAACGTGTCGATGGTGGTCAAGCTGCTGGCGCCGATCGCCATGGAAGAAGGCCTGCGCTTCGCCATTCGCGAAGGCGGTCGTACCGTGGGCGCCGGCGTCGTCGCCAAGATCCTCAAGTAATCCGGCCCGGGCGGGGCAAGGCCCCGCTCGAGAATTCGCTGGACAAGCCGGCAAGGAAAGTAGTATTATGGATGGTTCCGCTAGGTTCCATCCTTCGTTTTTGGTGTTCGTTACCAGAACGCGTGATCCAGACGGGTGTAATTCGTCTGGATTTATAACCCGGATGGGCTCATTCGAACCGGCAAGCCCGAAACGGCTTTTCGGTAACGGGCCCACGGAACGCGAAGCGGGGAAAGCGAAGGTAAAGGGTCTCTGGCTGGCTGTGCTCTACCATCCTGTGCGGTGGTTCTGCCCAACAGCGCGTGACTAGAGGGGTATAGCTCAATTGGCAGAGCGTCGGTCTCCAAAACCGAAGGTTGTAGGTTCGATTCCTACTGCCCCTGCCAACTCGCCTTCCCTTCCCCAGCCTGCCGGAAATCATCGCGAGCTGCGCATATATGGCGGGCTTGCAGCGCAAAATGTCTAATACCAGCGTCGAAACCGTAACCAGTACCGCCGATCGGGTGAAGCTAGCCTTGGCGGTGCTCGTCATCATTGCTGGAATCGTTGGGTTCTCGGTGTTGAGCACGCAGCCCATGCCTGCTCGTATCGGGGTCTTCGTCGGCGGTTTGGTCCTGGCGGCCATCATTGCCTGGTTCAGCGAACCCGGACGCCGCACGCTCAGTTTCGCCAACGAGTCCTATAACGAAGTCAAGCGTGTCTCTTGGCCCACGCGCAAGGAAACGACCCAGATGACGGGCATCGTTTTCGCTTTCGTGGCCATCATGGGCATCTTCATGTGGGTACTCGATAAAGGCATCGAGTGGATCATTTACGGCCTGCTGCTGGGCTGGAAATAAGGGACGGCACATGAGCAAACGGTGGTATGTCGTCCATGTTTACTCCGGCATGGAAAAAAGCGTGCACAAGGCGCTGCTCGAACGCATCGAGCGGGCCGGACTGCAAACCTCCTTCGGGCGCATCCTGGTGCCCTCCGAAGAAGTCGTCGAAATGAAAGGCGGCCAGAAGTCGATTTCCGAACGGCGGATCTTCCCGGGCTACGTCCTGGTGGAAATGGATCTGACCGACGAAACCTGGCATCTGGTCAAGAATACCAACCGCGTCACCGGCTTCCTGGGTGGCTCGGGCAACCGGCCCACGCCGATCTCCGAGAAAGAAGTCGAAAAGATACTTTCCCAGATGGTCGAAGGCGTCGAAAAGCCGCGTCCCAAGGTCTTGTTCGAAGTGGGCGAGATGGTGCGCGTCAAGGAAGGGCCGTTCGCGGACTTCAACGGCAACGTCGAAGAAGTCAATTACGAGAAGAGCAAGGTGCGTGTGTCTGTCACCATTTTTGGTCGCGCGACGCCCGTCGAACTCGATTTCAGTCAGGTCGAGAAGACCTGATCCCGGTAGTCTCAACCCCTCAATCCCCCGGGGAGCCCGCGTCGAACGCGGGCGTTTGAACCCGCAAGGAGCAAAGCATGGCGAAGAAGATCGTCGGCTTTATCAAGCTGCAAGTGCCGGCTGGTAAGGCAAACCCCTCTCCCCCGATCGGTCCGGCGCTGGGTCAGCGCGGCCTGAACATCATGGAATTCTGCAAGGCGTTCAACGCCAAGACGCAGGGCATGGAGCCCGGTCTGCCGATTCCGGTGGTGATCACCGCCTTCGCGGACAAGAGCTTCACCTTCATCATGAAGACCCCGCCCGCGACGGTCCTCATCAAGAAGGCGGCGGGTGTGCAGAAGGGTTCGCCCAAGCCCCATACCGACAAGGTCGGCAAGCTGACGCGTGCCCAGGCGGAAGAAATCGCCAAGACCAAGGAACCCGACCTGACGGCGGGCGACCTGGACGCCGCGGTGCGCACCATCGCCGGCAGCGCCCGCAGCATGGGCATCACCGTTGAGGGGATCTGATCATGGCAAAACTGTCCAAGCGTACCGCCGCCCTGCGGGAAAAAATCGACCGCACCAAGCTGTATCCGGTCAACGAAGCGTTGAACCTGATCAAGGAAACCGCCACCGCCAAGTTTGACGAGTCCGTCGACGTGGCCGTGCAACTGGGCATCGACCCCAAGAAGTCCGACCAACTGGTCCGTGGCTCGGTGGTGCTGCCCGCCGGTACCGGCAAGAGCGTGCGTGTCGCCGTGTTCGCCCAGGGCGACAAGGCCGAGGCCGCCAAGGCTGCTGGCGCCGACATCGTCGGCCTGGAAGACCTGGCCGAGCGTATCAAGGCCGGCCAGATGGATTTCGACGTGGTGATCGCGTCGCCCGACACCATGCGTGTGGTCGGCGCCCTGGGCCAGATTCTGGGCCCGCGCGGCCTGATGCCGAACCCCAAGGTCGGCACGGTCACGCCGGACGTCGTTACGGCGGTGAAGAACGCCAAGGCCGGCCAGGTGCAGTACCGCACCGACAAGGCGGGTATCGTTCACGCCACCATCGGACGCGCCTCCTTCGGCGTGGAACAGCTGCAAACCAACCTGGCCGCGCTGGTCGACGCCCTGAACAAGGCGCGCCCGGCTGCCGCCAAGGGCGTATATCTGCGCAAGCTGGCCGTGTCGTCCACGATGGGCGGCGGTGCTCGCGTCGAACTCGCCTCGCTGACGACGCCGGCGGCCTGATCGCCGACCGCCGTACAGCGGGCATTACAGAACTTTGGGCTGCGTCCGGATCCGTTCGGACGTTGCTGTCAAAGACCGCTGGAGCAAGTCGCCGTGCAACGGTGTCCTTCCCCGGAAGGACGTCAACGCCGGCGGTGAGCTTAATCCCGAAGCCCGTTCGGTTCGGATCCAGCGTAGACGGCGTCCCATGGAAGATTTCTTTATAAGAACTCGACCAGGTCGCCGCATTCGGTTGACGTTCCGGGCTTCCGCCCGAAGCGTCTTTTGATGGAGTGTTCAAACCGTGAGTCTCAATCGCCAAGAGAAAGCGGTGGTAATCGAGGAAGTCTCGGCGCAAGTCGCCAAGGCCCAGTCGATTGTTATCGCCGAGTACCGTGGTCTGGACGTCGCCTCTGTCACCGTACTGCGCAAGACTGCGCGTCAATCGGGCGTGTACCTGCGTGTTCTGAAGAACACGCTGGCTCGGCGCGCTGTGAACGGCACGGCTTTCGAGTCGTTGTCCAAGCAGCTGACCGGTCCGCTGATCTACGGGATCAGCGCCGATCCGGTCGCGCCGGCCAAGGTCCTTTCCGACTTCGCCAAAAGCAACGACAAGCTGGTCATCAAGGGGGGCTCGCTGCCCAACAACCTGTTGAACCAGGAAGGCGTCAAGGCCCTGGCCACGCTGCCTTCCCGCGACGAGTTGCTGTCGAAGTTGATGGGCACCATGCAAGCCCCGATTGCGCAATTTGCACGTACGCTCAACGAAGTTCCGACCAAGTTCGCTCGCGGCCTCGCTGCCGTGCGCGATCAGAAGGCCGCGGCCTGAGGCCTCGACTTCCCGGAAATCGTTGTACGACAAAGCGACACCGAACCTGGCATTACCAAAATCTGGAGTTCTTGAAAAATGGCACTTAGCAAAGCTGAAATCCTTGACGCCATCGCTGGCATGACCGTGCTCGAACTGTCCGAGCTGATCAAGGATATGGAAGAAAAGTTTGGCGTGTCGGCTGCTGCCGCTGCCGTGGCCGTTGCTGCCCCCGCTGCGGGTGGTGGTGCTGCCGCTGCCGCTGAAGAGCAGACCGAATTCACCGTCGTGCTGACCGAAGCCGGCGCGAACAAGGTGAGCGTCATCAAGGCCGTGCGCGAACTGACCGGCCTGGGTCTGAAGGAAGCGAAGGACCTGGTCGACGGCGCGCCGAAGCCCGTGAAGGAAGCCGTGGCCAAGGCTGACGCCGAAGCCGCCAAGAAGAAGCTGGAAGAAGCTGGCGCCAAGGTCGAAGTCAAGTAAGACCTTCTGCCAGTTGCCCGGGGACAGCGCAATTTGCCGTCCCCGGGCTTTTGCGTTTCCAGGAAACCCTAGTTGGCAGTGGGGTTCAGCGGGATTTCCTGGAGTCGTATCAGCGTCGTATCACCCCGGGCCGTGGTTGACGGCCCAAGTAACCTCGAGTCGGAGTGCTCATGCCTTACTCGTACACCGAAAAAAAGCGCATCCGCAAAAGCTTCGCCAAGCGTGAGGACGTCCAGGACGTTCCTTTTCTGCTGGCGACCCAGCTGCAATCCTACCTAACTTTTCTGCAGGCGGATACGCCCCCGTCGCAGCGAGCCAACGATGGCCTACAGGCGGCATTCTCGTCCATTTTCCCCATCGTCAGCCATAACGGAATGGCGCGTCTGGAGTTCGTCAGCTATGTGCTGGGCGAGCCGGTGTTCGATGTCAAGGAATGTCAGCAGCGTGGCTTGACCTACGCGTCGCCCTTGCGCGCGAAGGTTCGCCTGGTCCTGCTCGACCGTGAAGTCAGCAAGCCCACCGTGAAGGAAGTGAAGGAACAGGAAGTCTACATGGGCGAAATTCCGCTCATGACGGGCACCGGTTCTTTCGTCATCAACGGCACCGAGCGCGTGATCGTGTCGCAGCTGCACCGTTCGCCTGGCGTGTTCTTCGAACATGACCGCGGCAAGACGCACAGTTCCGGCAAGCTGTTGTTCTCGGCCCGCGTGATTCCCTACCGCGGCTCCTGGCTGGACTTCGAATTCGATCCCAAGGACGTCCTGTTCTTCCGTGTGGATCGTCGCCGCAAGATGCCGGTGACCATCCTGCTGAAGGCCATCGGCATGACGCCGGAAGGCATCCTCGGCGAATTCTTCGACTTCGACCGCTTCGAACTGAAGAGCGAAGGGGCGATGATGGAATTCATCTCCGAGCGCTGGAAGGGCGAAATGGCGCGCTTCGACATTTCGGATCGCGCCGGCAAGGTCATCGTCGAAAAAGACAAGCGCATCAATGCCAAGCACCTGCGTGACCTGGCCGCTGGCGGCATCGAGCGCATCTCCGTGCCGGAGGAATTCCTGTACGGCCGCGTGCTGGCCAAGAACATCGTCGACGCCGATACCGGCGAGGTCGTCGCGCACGCCAATGACGAGATCACGGAAAGCGTGCTGAGCGCGCTGCGCGCCGCCAACATCGGCGAGTTCCACACGCTGTACACCAACGACCTGGATCGCGGTCCCTATATCTCGCAAACCCTGCGCACGGACGAAACCGCCGATCAGATGGCCGCGCGCGTGGCCATCTACCGGATGATGCGTCCCGGCGAGCCGCCCACCGAGGAAGCCGTCGAGGCCCTGTTCCAGCGCCTGTTCTACAGCGAGGAAACCTACGATCTGTCGCGCGTGGGCCGCATGAAGGTCAACAGCCGCCTGGGTCGCGGCGAAGACATCACCGGGCCGATGACGCTGACCAACGAGGACATCCTCGCCACCATCAAGGTGCTGGTGGAGCTGCGTAACGGCCGCGGCCAGATCGACGACATCGATCACCTGGGCAACCGCCGCGTGCGTTGCGTCGGCGAACTGGCGGAAAACCAGTTCCGCGCCGGCCTGGTGCGCGTCGAGCGCGCCGTCAAGGAACGCCTGGGCCAGGCCGAGACCGAAAACCTGATGCCGCACGACCTGATCAACTCCAAGCCGATTTCAGCGGCCATCAAGGAGTTCTTCGGTTCGAGCCAGCTGTCGCAGTTCATGGACCAGACCAACCCGCTGTCGGAAATCACGCACAAGCGCCGCGTGTCCGCATTGGGACCGGGCGGCCTGACGCGCGAACGCGCCGGCTTCGAAGTGCGCGACGTGCATCCCACGCACTATGGCCGCGTCTGCCCGATCGAAACGCCGGAAGGCCCGAACATCGGCCTGATCAACTCCATGGCGCTGTACGCTCGCCTGAACGAGTACGGCTTCCTGGAAACGCCGTATCGCAAGGTCATCGATGGCAAGGTCAGCGACCAGATCGACTACCTGTCCGCCATCGAGGAAAGCCACTACGTGATCGCGCAGGCGAACGCGGCGCTGGACGAAGAAGGCCATTTCGTCGACGACCTGGTTGCTTGCCGTGAAGCGGGCGAAACCATGCTGACGGCGCCGGGCAACGTGCACTACATGGACGTCGCGCCGTCGCAGATCGTCTCTGTCGCCGCTTCGCTGATTCCGTTCCTGGAGCACGACGACGCGAACCGCGCGCTGATGGGCGCCAACATGCAGCGCCAGGCCGTGCCTTGCCTGCGTCCGGAAAAGCCGCTGGTGGGCACGGGCATCGAGCGTACCGTGGCGGTCGACTCGGGTACCACCGTGCAGGCGCTGCGCGGCGGCGTGGTGGACCACGTCGATGCGGACCGCATCGTGATCCGCGTCAATGACGACGAAAACGTCGCCGGCGAAGTCGGCGTGGACATCTACAACCTGATCAAGTACACGCGTTCGAACCAGAACACGAACATCAACCAGCGTCCCATCGTGGCTCGCGGCGACAAGGTCGCCAAGGGCGACGTGCTGGCCGACGGCGCGTCGACGGACCTGGGCGAACTCGCGCTGGGCCAGAACATGCTGATCGCGTTCATGCCCTGGAACGGCTACAACTTCGAAGACTCGATCCTGATCTCCGAGAAGGTCGTGGCCGATGACCGCTATACCTCGATCCACATCGAGGAACTGACCGTCGTCGCCCGCGATACGAAGCTGGGACCCGAGGAAATCACGCGCGACATCAGCAACCTGGCGGAAACGCAGCTGAACCGCCTGGACGATTCCGGCATCACCTACATCGGCGCCGAAGTCGGTCCGGATGACGTGCTGGTCGGCAAGGTCACGCCCAAGGGCGAGACCCAGCTGACGCCGGAAGAAAAACTGCTGCGCGCGATCTTCGGCGAAAAGGCCTCGGACGTGAAGGACACCTCGCTGCGCGTGCCTTCCGGCATGACCGGCACCGTGATCGACGTGCAGGTCTTCACTCGTGAAGGCATCGTGCGCGACAAGCGCGCCCAGTCCATCATCGACGATGAACTGCGCCGCTATCGCCAGGACCTGAACGACCAGTTGCGCATCGTCGAAAACGACCAGTTCGATCGTATCGAGAAGATGCTGATCAACAAGACGGTCAACGGCGGCCCGCGCAAGCTGGCCAAGGGCGCGACCGTCACCAAGGCCTACCTGTCCGACCTGGACCGCTGGCAGTGGTTCGACATCCGCTTGGCCGACGAGCAGCACGCGCTGGTGCTGGAGCAGGCGAAGGAATCGCTGGAGCAGAAGCGCCACCAGTTCGACCTGGCCTTCGAGGAAAAGCGCAAGAAGCTGACGCAGGGCGACGAACTGCCGCCGGGCGTGCTGAAGATGATCAAGGTGTACCTGGCCGTCAAGCGCCGCCTGCAGCCGGGCGACAAGATGGCCGGCCGTCACGGCAACAAGGGCGTGGTGTCGCGTATCACGCCCGTCGAGGACATGCCGCACATGGCCGACGGTACGCCGGTCGACATCGTGCTGAACCCGCTGGGCGTGCCTTCGCGGATGAACGTTGGGCAGGTGCTCGAGGTCCATCTGGGCTGGGCCGCCAAGGGCGTGGGCCAGCGCATCGGCGAAATGCTGCGTGACGAGCGTACGGCGCAGGCCAAGTCGCTGCGCGCCTACCTGGAGAAGGTCTACAACACGACCGGAACGGGCGCGCGCGTGGCCGACCTGACGGACGACGAAGTCGTCGAAATGGCGCGCAACCTGAAGGAAGGCGTGCCGTTCGCGACCCCGGTGTTCGACGGCGCGACGGAAGACGAAATCGGCAAGATGCTGGACCTGGCCTACCCCAACGAGGTGGCCAACCGCATGCAGCTGACGGATACGCGCACGCAGGCCTGGTTGTTCGACGGCCGCACGGGCGAGAAATTCGAGCGCCCGGTCACCGTCGGCTACATGCATTACCTGAAGCTGCATCACCTTGTCGACGACAAGATGCACGCGCGTTCGACCGGTCCGTACTCGCTCGTTACCCAGCAGCCGCTGGGCGGCAAGGCGCAGTTCGGCGGCCAGCGTTTCGGGGAAATGGAAGTGTGGGCGCTCGAAGCCTACGGCGCTTCCTACACCCTGCAGGAAATGCTCACGGTCAAGTCCGACGACATCACCGGCCGTACCAAGGTTTACGAGAACATCGTCAAGGGCGATCACGTCATCGACGCCGGTATGCCGGAATCCTTCAACGTGCTGGTGAAGGAAATCCGCTCGCTGGCCCTGGACATGGATTTGGAGCGTAACTAATGAAAGCGCTACTCGACCTTTTCAAGCAAGTCTCTCAAGACGAGCAGTTCGATGCCATCAAGATCGGCATCGCCTCGCCCGAGAAAATTCGTTCGTGGTCTTATGGCGAAGTCCGCAAGCCCGAAACCATCAACTACCGCACGTTCAAGCCGGAACGCGACGGCCTGTTCTGCTCGAAGATCTTCGGGCCGATCAAGGACTACGAGTGCTTGTGCGGCAAGTACAAGCGCCTGAAGCACCGTGGCGTGATCTGCGAAAAGTGCGGCGTGGAAGTCACGGTCGCCAAGGTGCGCCGCGAGCGCATGGGCCATATCGAACTGGCCAGCCCCGTCGCGCACATCTGGTTCCTGAAGAGCCTGCCGTCGCGCCTGGGCATGGTGCTGGACATGACGCTGCGCGATATCGAGCGCGTCCTGTACTTCGAAGCCTGGTGCGTGATCGAACCCGGCATGACGCCGCTCAAGCGCGGCCAGATCATGTCGGACGACGATTTCCTCGCGAAGACCGAGGAATACGGCGATGACTTCCGCGCGCTCATGGGCGCGGAAGCCGTGCGTGAACTGCTGCGCACGATCGATATCGACCGCGAAGTGGAAACGCTGCGCGGCGAGCTCAAGGCCACTGGTTCGGAAGCCAAGATCAAGAAGATCTCCAAGCGCCTGAAGGTGCTGGAAGGCTTCCAGAAGTCGGGTATCAAGCCCGAGTGGATGGTCATGGAAGTGCTGCCCGTGCTGCCGCCGGACCTGCGTCCGCTGGTGCCGCTGGACGGCGGCCGCTTCGCGACCTCCGACCTGAACGACCTGTACCGCCGCGTCATCAACCGGAACAACCGCCTGAAGCGCCTGCTGGAACTGAAGGCACCGGAAATCATCTTGCGCAATGAAAAGCGCATGCTGCAGGAAGCCGTCGACTCGCTGCTGGACAACGGCCGCCGTGGCAAGGCCATGACCGGCGCCAACAAGCGTCAGTTGAAGTCCCTGGCCGACATGATCAAGGGCAAGAGCGGCCGCTTCCGCCAGAACCTGCTGGGCAAGCGGGTGGACTACTCCGGCCGTTCGGTCATCGTGGTGGGCCCGCAGCTCAAGCTGCACCAGTGCGGCCTGCCCAAGCTGATGGCGCTGGAGCTGTTCAAGCCGTTCATCTTCAATCGCCTGGAAATGATGGGTCTGGCCACGACCATCAAGGCGGCGAAGAAGCTCGTCGAAAGCCAGGAACCGGTGGTGTGGGACATCCTCGAAGAGGTGATCCGCGAACACCCGGTCATGCTGAACCGCGCGCCGACGCTGCACCGCCTGGGCATCCAGGCCTTCGAACCGGTGCTGATCGAAGGCAAGGCGATCCAGCTGCATCCGCTGGTCTGCGCGGCCTTCAACGCCGACTTCGACGGCGACCAGATGGCCGTGCACGTCCCGCTGTCGCTGGAAGCGCAGCTGGAAGCGCGCACCCTGATGCTGGCCTCGAACAACGTGCTGTTCCCGGCCAACGGCGAACCGTCCATCGTGCCGTCCCAGGATATCGTGCTGGGTCTGTACTACACGACGCGCGAGCGCATCAACGGCAAGGGCGAAGGCATTTTCTTCACCGACGTGGCCGAAGTCCAGCGTGCCTATGACAACGGCGAAGTCGAGCTGCAAAGCCGCATCACCGTGCGCCTGAAGGAATACGACAAGGACGAGCAGGGCGAATGGCAGCCCGTCGTGCGCCGCTACGAGACCACCGTGGGCCGTGCGCTGCTGTCGGAAATCCTGCCGCGCGGCCTGCCCTTCACGGTCCTGAACAAGGCCCTGAAGAAGAAGGAAATCTCGCGCCTGATCAACCAGTCCTTCCGTCGCTGCGGTCTGCGCGACACGGTGATCTTCGCCGACAAGCTGATGCAGTCGGGCTTCCGCCTGGCCACGCGCGGCGGCATTTCGATCGCCATGAACGACATGCTGATCCCGTCGGCCAAGGAGATCATCCTGGCCGAAGCCAGCAAGGAAGTGAAGGAAATCGACAAGCAGTACTCGTCGGGTCTGGTCACGTCCCAGGAACGCTACAACAACGTGGTGGACATCTGGGGCAAGGCCGGCGACAAGGTCGGCAAGGCGATGATGGAACAACTGGCGACCGAACCCGTGACCAACCGTCACGGCGAGGAAGTGCGCCAGGAATCCTTCAATTCCATCTACATGATGGCTGACTCCGGCGCCCGCGGTTCGGCCGCCCAGATCCGCCAGCTGGCGGGCATGCGCGGCCTGATGGCCAAGCCGGACGGCTCGATCATCGAAACGCCGATCACCGCGAACTTCCGCGAAGGGCTGAACGTACTGCAGTACTTCATCTCGACGCACGGCGCGCGCAAGGGCTTGGCCGATACCGCGCTGAAGACCGCGAACTCGGGCTACCTGACGCGCCGCCTGGTCGACGTGACGCAGGATCTGGTCATCATCGAAAACGACTGCGGCACCTCGCAGGGCTATTCGATGAAGGCGCTGGTCGAAGGCGGTGAAGTCATCGAACCGCTGCGCGACCGCATCCTGGGCCGCGTGGCCGCGGTGGACATCGTCAATCCGGATACGCAGGAAACCGCGATCGAAGCCGGCACGCTGCTGGACGAAGACCTGGTCGACCTGATCGACCGCATCGGCGTGGACGAAGTCAAGGTCCGCACGCCGCTGACCTGCGAAACCCGCCATGGCCTGTGCGCGCACTGCTATGGTCGCGACCTGGGCCGCGGCTACATGGTCAACGTCGGCGAGGCCGTCGGTGTCATCGCGGCGCAGTCCATCGGCGAACCGGGCACGCAGCTCACGATGCGTACCTTCCACATCGGTGGTGCGGCTTCGCGTTCGGCCCTGGCCAGCGCGGTGGAAACCAAGTCCAGCGGTACGGTGGGCTTCGCCAGCACGATGCGCTACGTCACCAACGCCAAGGGCGAGCGGGTGGCAATCTCGCGTTCGGGCGAAATCGTCATCCATGACGACAACGGCCGCGAACGCGAGCGCCACAAGATCCCGTACGGCGCGACCGTGCTGGTCGGCGACGGCGAAGGCGTCAAGGCCGGCGCCCGTCTGGCAAGCTGGGATCCGCTGACTCGGCCCATCGTGTCCGAGTACGCGGGCCAGGTCCGCTTCGAGAACATCGAGGAAGGCGTGACCGTCGCCAAGCAGGTGGACGAAGTCACCGGCCTGTCGACGCTCGTCGTCATCACGCCCAAGACGCGCGGCGGCAAGATCGTCATGCGTCCGCAGATCAAGCTGGTCAACGAGTCCGGCGAGGAAGTCAAGATCGCCGGCACCGATCACTCGGTGAGCATCTCGTTCCCCGTTGGCGCGCTGATCACGGTGCGTGACGGCCAGCAGGTGACGGTCGGCGAGGTCCTGGCGCGTATTCCGCAGGAATCGCAAAAGACCCGCGACATTACCGGCGGTCTGCCCCGCGTGGCCGAGCTGTTCGAAGCCCGTTCGCCCAAGGATGCCGGCATGCTCGCCGACGTCACGGGTACGGTCTCGTTCGGCAAGGACACCAAGGGCAAGCAGCGCCTGGTCATCACCGACCTGGAAGGCGTCAGCCACGAGTTCCTGATTCCGAAGGAAAAGCAGGTTCTGGTGCACGACGGCCAGGTGGTGAACAAGGGCGAAATGATCGTCGACGGTCCGGCGGACCCGCACGATATCCTGCGCCTGCAGGGTATCGAGAAGCTGGCCACCTACATCGTGGACGAAGTGCAGGACGTGTACCGTCTGCAGGGCGTGAAGATCAACGACAAGCACATCGAGGTGATCGTTCGCCAGATGCTGCGTCGCGTGAACATCGTCGATGCGGGTGATACGGAGTTCATCCCTGGCGAACAGGTCGAGCGTTCCGAGCTGTTGAACGAGAACGATCGCGTGGTTGCCGAGGACAAGCGTCCGGCTTCGTACGACAACGTCCTGCTGGGTATCACGAAGGCCTCGCTGTCGACGGATTCCTTCATCTCGGCCGCTTCCTTCCAGGAGACCACGCGTGTCCTGACCGAAGCCGCCATCATGGGCAAGCGCGACGAACTGCGTGGCCTGAAGGAAAACGTCATCGTGGGTCGTCTGATCCCCGCCGGTACCGGTCTGGCGTATCACATTGCCCGCAAGGACAAGGAAGCGTTGGAAGCGGCGGAACGCGAAGCCGCGCGCCAGCTGGCGAATCCTTTCGAGGAATCGCCGGTCACCATCGGTTCGGACATCGACAGCGATGCCGCGCCGGAAGCCGGCAACGAGCCGACGATCGAATAAGGGTTCATCCCTGCATTGCCGCCTTGCGCGGCAGCAACCCCAGGAGTCGGGCAGCCGTCCGATCCCTGGGGTTTTTTTTGGGGGCGTGGATCATGCACGCGCGCCGGGCGGCGTTCGTGCGCATCGCGCTTGTCGTACTCATGGCGCGCGGCGCGCCGGGCACGCCTAGCGCGTCTGGCGGAAGGAGCCGTGCAGCGGCCGGAAATCGGGCGCGATGCGGCCTTTGTAGATCAGCGATACGGCCTCGTCGCCGCGATGCGGCGCCAGATTGGCGGTTACCGAGACTTCATAGTCGCCATTGGTGCGCGCGGTGACGTCGAAGGACATGCGCGTCAGCGCATCCCCGGCGGGTACTGCCTCGGGATCCGGCCCGCCATTGTCCGTCGCGGCCTGGCGCCGCAGGTCCAGCTGCACGCGTGCGAAAAGCCGGGCCAGTATGGGCGTCGCCTGCATGCCGACGCGGCCCATGGTGCGTGAGAACAGATGGCCTGGCTGTTTGCCGGCGGGGCGCGAGGCAGCCTCGCCATCGCCACGCCGGCGGCGTTCCTGCTCGATGATCTGCAGCACCGCCTTGCGCCGCGGCGCCGGCAGGAAGGGCAGGTGACGCTCGAAGACCCGCAAGGTAGCGTCGGACATGCCGGCGACATACCGCTGGACGTCCAGGCCGTCCGCGCCGACCAGCGCCTTGGCGAGCAGCGCCGCCACCAGCGCGTCGCGTTGGGTACGCGTCAGGGGGGTATCGCCATTCATGGCCGCAACGCCTCGGGCCAGTATGTCGAATACGGCCCGTAGCGTCTGCGATGCCGGGCTCCCGTCGGCCGCGCCTTGCTTGAGCAGCAGCCGGCTGCGAACGATCAGTCGCGATCGCATGCATTGGTCCAGCGCATTCTTCAGCACCCGCGCGCAGGTCTTCACGCCGCCATCGTAGGCGGAAATCGTCAGCCGGCCATGCGTGGCCGGAATGGAGGCCGTATCGAAGGCCGCGCGCAAGGGCGTCGACGCCAGCACGGCCGCCGCGTTTTCCAGTTCGTCGTTGTTCCGGCTGTCGGCCAGGTCCCCCAGGAAGCGAATGGGACTTTCCCCGCGCCGCTCGCGGCTGCTTACCACGGCGGCCAGATCGCGCAACGGACCGTCCAGGTATTCCGGCGCGATGCCCTCCTGCGCCAGGGTGCGCAAGACAGCACCGAAGGGTTGCTCGCGGACGGCTATTTCGCGGTCGACCGCCCTGCAGCTGCGTTCGATGATCTGGCGGGTGCATGGGCCGGGCGATACCTTGTCCGGACCGGTCATGGCCACGCGCGGCAGATACTCGCGCAGCAGCAGGAGTTCGGTGAACGTGTATAGCGCCAGCGGCGGCAGGTACGGCGCCGCCGTATGGTCGCTGCTAGCGCCCTGCGTGTCATGCCCGGCCCCGGCGCCCGGCGGTGCGACGCGGCCTCCGGCGGCGACGTAAGCGGCCTCGTTGGCCAGCGTTTCCGCCAGCGCGAATGCCATGCGCGGGCAGTGCGGCTCGGCGCCGCCCAGCAGCGTTTTCAACAGACATTGATAGGCGGCGTCCAGGTTGACGCGTGCCTGCCGCAATGGACTGCCGGCGCGGGGCAGCGAGCGGTGCATCGCGGCGCGCAGCAGCCGCCGCACACCGCCCAGTACGCCTTTGCCCCGCGTCCCCGCGAGGGCTGCGGTGCGGTGTCCGGATTCAGGCTGTGCGGTGAAACGCTTTTCGCCCACCTTGCCGATGGGGGCGGGCTCGCGTGGCCCGGGGGTACCGGCGCCGCGACTTTGGGTTGGGACGTCTGTCATCGTCGGGATGCGCCCCGGCGCCATGCCGCCCGCATCCAGCCGGCGATACGCGTCGCCAGGATCGGCGGAAGGTTTGCTGGGAACAGGCCGAGTCTATGGGCGCCGGCCATCCCGGTCTGTCGGCGCGGCACCCGTTCATGCAGCCACCGCCATACCCCATGGCGTGGGAATATTCCGCGCAGGGGTCAGCACAAGCCCCGCACGGGAATCAGTGTGCGCGGCCGTGCGGGCGCATCCCTGTCCCGGCCGTGGATCAGAGATCGGCGGTACGCGGAATCACGACGGCCTGCCCAAGGACGGCCCCCGCGTCATCGCGCAATTCCCATAGCGTGGCTTGCTCGATCATGAATCGCTTGCCGGACTTGGTGATTCGTACGCCGCGATAGCCGGTTTCGAATCCTGTGCGGCGAACGCGTTCGAGGAAACGCGCGCGTTCCTCCTGGTTGGGCGCCTCGGCCGACAGGCGCGACGGCAACCGCACGATCTCGTCCCAGCTGTACTCGAAGCGCCGTTGCGCCGTGCGGTTCCCGTAGATGAAGCGGGGATCGGCATCGGTGTTGTGCGCCAGGACCGCGAAGGGCGCGTCCTCGTACAGCCATCGCGCGCCTTCCCGCGCCGCCATCGGCTGGGGCAGCAAGGGCTGCCCCAGCAGTCGTTCATAGCTGTCGGCCAACAGCTGGAAGAAGGCCGGATCGGCATGCAGGGGTAAAGCCACTACCTGTTCCTTGTGATATCAGCCGCCTTGCGCGGCTTTCGCGTGCTGGAACGCCGGCCCCCACTGGGGGTGGCCGATTTCGGCGGGACCGAGGTCGAATGCCGGTTCCAGTGCCAGGATGCGCTTGAAGTCATCCTCGCATAGCACTCGATAGCCTGTCACGCAGTAGCTGAAGGCCTGCAGCTTCAACGATTCCACGCGCATATCGACGGGCGCGGTCGCCAGCGCGTCCGACGTGGCGACCGTGCGGATGACCTCCCCATACGCGCCAGCCTGATAGCTGTCGCGTACCCGCGCCAGGGTATCGACCGCGGCCTGGCTGGGCGGCGCGGGCGGGGCCGGCGGGGTGGGAGGGGTGGTGGAACATGCGGCAAGCGCTGCCGCCAGGCCCAGCACGGCGAAACGAACAGGGATGTACATGTCGAAGCCTAGTGTTCTGGTTGGGACCGAGGCCGGGACCGGCCGGATGTGTAAAGCGCGACATATTGTGTCTTGGTGGCTGGCCAAATAACAAGCCGCTGGACGGACGAATTTCGTTCAGTGTAAGGCCCCCACGCCGTGAATGCCGCTGACGCCCGCCACTCTACCGAATGCCGCGGCGCGGAATAAGCGCGATGCCGGTAAAAGATGATAGCGAATGTTAATGAAACGTCCGCGACATTCGGCGCTTCTAGCATCGTCTATCCCGGCTGGCGCGTGCGCGCGACCGATGGGCATCGCGTCTTGCCGGTACCGCGCCGGTCATCCTGGAGCAAGCATGCAACGCATCGTCACGGCACACACCCCTCTGGGGCCCGATACTCTCCTCTTCCGGGCCATGAACGGTTCGGAAGGCGTATCGATGCTCTTCGAGTTCGAAGTGGAGCTGTTGTCCGAATCGTACGCCCTGGATCTTCGCGAATTGCTGGGCAAGCCGCTGTCGCTGGAGATCGCGGCCGCAGGGGGCGCACCCCGATACCTGAGTGGCCACATCACCCGCTGCACGCTGGTCGGTCGCGAAAACGCCACGTCGCGCCTGTACATCTACCGCGCCACGGTCAGGCCCTGGCTGTGGTACCTGACGCAGACCTCCGACAACAAGATATTCCAGAACAAGAGCGCACCGGACATCATCAGGGAGGTGCTGGCCGATTACCCCTTTCCTGTCGAATGGCGCCTGTCGGGCACCTACCGGAATTGGGAATACGGGGTGCAGTACCAGGAAACCGACTTCGACTTCATCAGTCGCCTGATGGAGCACGAGGGCATCTATTACTGGTTCCGCCACGAGCAGGACAGGCACACCCTGGTACTGACCGACGACATCGCGCAGCATGATTCCTGTCCCGGCTGCGAGACGCTGCCGTACTACGGCCCTGATCGCGTCGCGGTGCCGCGCGAGGAATACGTGAATGCATGGGAGCCGGCCGAGCAAATCACGCCCAGCGGCTTCGCCACGACGGACTTCGATTTCCGGCATCCCGGCACCAGCATGGACGCGCGGCGCGCCAACCCGGGGCCGTATGACGACGGCAAACTCGAGATCTACGAATGGCTGGGCGGCTATACCGACCCGGACCAGGGCGAACACTACACCCGCGTGCGCCTTGAAGGCCTGCAGTGCCGCCGCGAGCTGGTATCCGGCGCGTGCAATGCGCAGGGATTCGCGCCCGGCTACCGCTTCAGCCTGACCAACCATCCGCGTGGCGCGGAAAACCGTGAATACCTGATCGTCGCCGCGCACTATCACATCCGCGAGGGTGGCTACGCCAGCGGGACACCGGATCCCATGGCCTTCGACGTGGGCTTCACCGCGCTGCCGTCCAGCGTGCAGTTCCGTCCGCCCCGCGTGACGCCGCCGGCCTATACGCACGGGCCGCAAACGGCGACCGTGGTGGGCAAGGACGGACAGCAGATATGGACCGACGAATACGGACGCATCAAGGTCCAGTTCCACTGGGACCGCGTCGGGCAGCGCAACGAAAACAGTTCATGCTGGGTGCGGGTATCCAGCCCCTGGGCCAGCGGCGGATTCGGCGGCATCCAGCTGCCACGCCGCGGAGACGAAGTCGTTGTGGATTTCATCGGCGGCCATCCCGACCGCCCCATCGTGATCGGCCGCGTCTACAACGGTGCCAATATGCCGCCGTGGGAGCTGCCGTCCAATGCGACGCAAAGCGGGTTCCTCTCGCGCACGCAAGACGGAACACCGCGCACCGCCAACGCATTGATGTTCGAGGACAAGCCCGGGCAGGAGGAAATATGGCTGCATGCGGAACGCAATATGCGCACGGAAGTCGAGGCGGACGAGCACCGCAGTGTCGACGGTTCGCGCACCACGACCATCGGCGGTGACGACACGACTACGATCGCCGGGACCCGTACCATCCATGTGCAGGGCGCCGACGCCTTGACTGTCGGCCAGGCCCGTTCGGTCACTGTTACGGATAACGAAACCTACACCGTCAACGGCGCGCGCGCGCTGCACGTGTCCGGCGGCATGGCCACGGAGAGCTTCGACCAGGGGCTGACGACCACGGTCTCGGCCGATGGCGAGACCCGCACAGTCACCGGCCCCTTCAAGGAAACGCTCAATACCGGACAAGAGGTGCATGTGAGCGCGGGCAACGCGCTGCACGACGTGCAGGCGGGAACCTTGACGGCGCAGGCGCAAGGGCAGGTCACCACGCAATCCTTTGCCGCGGGCATGACGCTGCTGGCCAAGAGCGACGTGCATATCGAATCGCAGGCCGCCGGGATGGACGCGAAGGCCGCGCGGCAGATCACGGTGACGTCGACCGGCGCGGGCATCGATATGACGGCGCCGCAGAAGATCACGCTGACCAGCGATACCGATGTGGTGCTGAACGGCAAGCAGGTCAAGGACCTGTCGACCAAGAGCTGGCTCAAGGCCACGCCGTTCGGCTTGAACCTGACCATCGCGCAGGCGACGTTCGGCCTGGGCAACGCGACGGTATGGCGCTCGAATGTCGGCGTGGCCGTATCCAAGGCCGACGTCAGTGCGATCAAGACGGACATATTCGGCATGTCGAGCAAGATCGGCGCCACGGAATACAAGAACAACGGCTTGGCCACGGAAACCGCGGCCGCGAAGAACCTGTTGACCGGACTGTTCACGATCATCTAACAGTGCACGCAAGGATACGAGGAGCAGCAGATCATGGAAGGGCTGGGATTGCCGGAATGGGCGGGATGGACATCGCTGGTGTTGTTGATCATCGTCGCGGAAGGCGGGATGGCGCTGTACATGGCCAGGCGGCGCCAGCATCGGATGCTGGCGTTGGCGCAGGCGCGCGAGACCGTGCAGCGAACCGGCGTTCCCGCGACGGCGCGGATCCTGCGCACGGTGGATACGGGCACGCGGTTGGGTGCGGACCGGTTCTTCGTCTGGAAGCTCAGTCTTGCCGTGGACCACGCCGCCCAAGGCGCCTTCGAAACGGAAATCCGCGTACCGATCTCGCCGGTCCGCTTCGGTGATTTCGCGGAAGGACGAGACATCCGGGTGCGCATCGACGCGCACAGCGGCAAGGTGGTCGTGGACCAGCGCACGGAATGAGCATGGCAAGCCTGCGTCGCACCCGGGCCCGGAGCGCCGCATGCGCGTCGTGAAGCCGTCGCGCCTGAGCGTGCTGACACGCCCGTATCGCTGGCGCGGCACGGATATGCTGGGCGCGGCCGTCATGGCCATGGCTACGCTGGATGATCGGCGCGCCCTGATGCCGGAGCAGGAGCTGTGGCGCGTGGGATCCGAAGAGGCGGGTGGCCTGCTCGATCTGGGCCTGCCGAAAGCCGAGGCTGAATTCCTGATCAGCGGCCTGGCCTACACGCGGCACCAGACGGATAAAACCGCCTGTGCCGTACAGGCCCGGGTGGGAGGCCTTGAAAAATCGCTGCTGGTCTTCGGCGATCGCTACTGGCTTGATGGCCACGCCACCGCGCCGGCCGCCTTCGATGCGATACGGGTGGATTGGGCGCATGCCTATGGCGGCCCCGATCATCCTGGCAATCCGCTGGGACTGGGCATCCGGGCGCAACGGATCAACGGCGTGCAGGCGGTGCCGCTGCCCAATGTGGAGCTCCCGCATGGCCGCGTGACGCGGCCCGGCCAGGACGTGCCGCCCGCCGGCTTTCACGCCATCGCGCCGGATAATCCGGAGCGCTTCGCCCGCATGGGCACGAGGTACGACGAACACTGGCTGCGGCAGGACTTCCCCGGATTCGCCGCCGATATGGACTGGCATTACTTCAATGCCGCGCCGCCCGATCAATGGTGGGTGGGCCGTTCCGAAGTCCCGGCCGGGGCGGAATATGAAATCAGGAACATGCATCCGGATTGCGCCGTGCAACGCGGACGCCTGCCCGATTGGCGGGTGCGCTGCTTCGCCAACCGCCATGGGCCCGCCGCGGCGCTGCGGGAAATCGCGATGCGCCTGACGACGGCGTGGTTCTTTCCACACCGTGATCGCGTCCTGCTGATCTGGCACGGCGCGATGGAGATCGCCGAAAGCGACGCGGCCGATATCGCCCACGTCATGCCGGCGATCGAGTTGCCGGATGCGAGCCGCGGCATGGAGCATTACGAGGACGTCCTGCGGCGCCGCACCGATCCGCGCGAAGGGGCGATACACGCCTTGCTGGACGGCGACCTGGCCGCGGCGGCGCTATATGCCGATGCGCCCGATCCGCCCTTGCCCGATGTCGCCGCGCGGCCGCTGGCCCGTAATGTGTACGCGGGCACCGAACGGCGGCGCGCGTCGTATCGGCAGACGCTGGCGGCCGAGGGGTTGAATCCCGATGACTTCCTGCCGCCGCCCATGACGCCGCCGCCGCGTATCAAAATGGACGAGCTTCCCGCGCTGCTGGAACAAGCCGGCCAGGAACGCAAGAAAGGCGAGGATTTGCTGGCGCGCGCGCGCGACGACATGCTGCGCGATCCCGACCTGCGGCGTGTCGGTGAAGCGGCCGGCATGGACATCGACGCCATTGCCCAGCCGGACGCGGGCGGCCCCCTGACGGCGCGTTTCGATCCCGGCGCGCTCAAGCGACAGCTGCGCGAATTCCAGGAACGGTTTCCCGCGGCGCGCGCTACGGCGGATTCGACGTCGATGCAGGTCGACCAGCTCTATCTGCATACCGCGCATATCGGCGCCGGCCCCGACGCCATGCCGCCGTTGCGCGCGCGGCGCACGCGGCGTCGGCTGGCGGCGATATACCGGCGCGATCGCGACTTCACCGGCATGCACCTGGTCGGCGCGGATCTATCCGGCATGGACCTGCGGGGTAGCTGTTTTCGTGGCGCATCGCTGGAAGGCGCCACGCTGGATGGGGCCTGCCTGGACGATTGCGACTTCACGCAAGCCGTGCTTGCGCGGGCCTCGATGTCCGCCGGTTCGCTGGCGCGCGCCCGGTTCGATCGCGCCAACCTTGCCGCCGTGCATTTCGACGGCGTGTCGCTGGCGGCGGCGGACCTGGACCAGGCGACGCTGGACAGCGCGCGCTTCTCGTCGTGCTCGTTCGCGGCCGCGCGACTGACCCGTACGCGGCTGGGTGAAAGCCGCTTCGCGCAATGCGATTTCCGCGGCGCCACGCTGGAAGAGGCCGTGCCGCTGAAGGCCGTGTTCCAGGCCTGCCATTTCGGTGACGCGGTGCTGCACCGCTGCGCCTTCATGGAATGCACGCTGGCGGACACGGTGTTCTCGCGCGCCCGCCTGACGCGCTGTGCCTTTGTCCATGGCGTATTTGGCGCGGCCGTGGATTTCAGCGGCGCGCGCCTGGAGATGTCGTCGTTTTCCAGCGGTACGCAGCTGCCTCATGCATGCCTGGACGACGCCGAGCTGCGGCAGTGCGGTTTGCGTGGTGTCCGGCTCGAAGGCGCCAGCCTGGCGCGTGCCCGCCTGCACGGGAGCGACCTGTCCGAATGCGTGTTCGTGGACGCGTGCCTGGACGACATCCAGGCCTCCGAAAGCCTGTTCGTGCGCGCCGACTTCACCGGTGCATCGCTGCGCGGCGCGAACTTGATGCAGAGCCTGATGGGCCGGGCCGATTTCACGCGGACCGATTTGCGCGGCGCGAATCTGTTCCGCGCCGATCTGGGCGAAGCGTTGTTGGATGGCAGCACGTCGTTAAGCGGCGCCTATACCGCCGGCGCGAAACTTTGGCCCCGGCGCCGTGCAGGCGCGGCCGGGCCGTCGTCATGACATGGGAGCCGATATGTTTGCGAACTGCCAATTGATGGGGCTGGACCTGGCGTTTCCGGATTGCTGCAAGACGCCTCCGGCGGCCATGGCCCCATTGCCCTATCCCAACACCGCGCTGGGACCGACCGCGATACCGAATGCATGGAATGTCCTGTTCATGGCGGCGCCTGCCCACAACATGGCCACCGTCACGCCGATCACGCTGGGCGATACGCCAGGGGTCGCGGGTGGCCTCATTTCGCAGACCTTCATGAGCCAATCGCGCCATCTGACCGGCGCGTTCACGGTGCTGATTCTCGGTACGCCGGCCACGCGCATGACCAGCCTGTCGCTGCAGAATCGCGTCAATGCGCTGGGCATGCGCATCGTGCCCAGCCAGCCCACCGTACTGCTGCTCGCGCCTTAGCGGCGCGTCCGCATGGCGGGGCGCGCAGGGCGGCCGCGCCATGCGTGAGGTTCAGCGCCGTACCCGCGGCGGCGTCATTGGATTGCCGTATTCGGGGGCGTCATCGCGCATCGCGCGTTGTCCCGACGCGCCGGTGCCGCCACGCAGGGTTTCCGCGATCGGGTCGAGCCGGCGCGATGCGAGGGGATCGTCCGCGGGCAGCATGGCCGGCGTGGGATCCGACAAGGCATGGTAAGCGCTGCCGCCTTGGTCCGGGAACAGGGCCAGCGGGTCGCGCTGGCCTGCATCATGGCGCCATTCATGGTCTTGCAGCTGCGCCAGTGGGTCATCGGGATTGCGCGATATCGCGCTCTCCATATCGAACGGATGCACGCCCAGGTCAGACATGCTCGCCACGGGCAGCGTGCCGGGGCCGATCAGGTCGCTGAATACGTCGCCCTTTGCTTGCGTTGCGCCGTCCTGGGCGCTGTCCGTCTCCACGTGCATCACATATGGCCCGATCGCCACTTCATCGCCGTTTTCCAACGACTGCTCGCGCGTCGCCTGCACCGCGACGCCGTTGACCGATACCGTGCCCATGGCGCTGAGATTCGCCAGGCGCCAGCCGCCATCGCCGTAGCGCAGCGCGGCCTGGACGCGGCACACGTCCGGCGCGTCCGCCAGGACCAGCTGGTTTTCCGCGGCGCGTCCTATCGTGCCGCCGGGCGCCAGGAAAACGGCTTGCGCGGCGGTGTGGGCTTGGGCGTCGAGGCGACGGTTCACGTTCAGCTTCATGATTCGGATCTCCGCGGCGGGGTGCCGTGTCATCGAAAGGGAAAGGACGGGGAAACGAAGGGCTGCGAAACGGCAGTGCCCGGCTGCGATGGCAATCGGCTGCACGGCCGACCGCCGATGATAGCCATCCGCAAGGCCGGTACACGTCTATTTTTGCAGTCCAATATTTCCGCTTATGACGGCCCGCGCCGGACGGTGGGCGCGGGCGGTTTCCCGTGGCAGCGGGTCTCGCCGACTGCTCACAGGGCCATCCGGCCAGGGCCCTGCACTGAAGAGCTGGAATCAAAAATCCGAGCAAAAACCAGGGAGACTTGGTGTAAGCATCCGCGCTTCGTGATTCAATCCATTTCTTGCCATCGGCAAAACGACGGATAGCGCTGGCATGAGCCATACCAAAAAGGGTAGGCGGCCTGACGCAGGCACGCCGCGCACAGGCCGCCCAAGGCGGGCGGCCGCAGGAGAAGCGGGAGATGGGGTTCGGAGTCAAAACGATGTCTGTATCGCCGGCGTTCATGCCTGGGGCGGAACATCCCGCGCCGGAGCCTTTTGGGTATCGACCTTTGGCCGCGATCGCGGCGGCCGCGGCGGGCGGCGTGCCGCAGAAGCGGATTGGCCGCGTGGTGTCCGAGATCGCGCCGGAGCTCATGGCCGCGCACGGACAGGGCAAGGTCCATGGGGCGATTTCCGTCCAGACGGTCGGGCTGGACGAATTCGGCTATGCGCACGTCATGGTGCCGGTCCTCTATCCCGACCATCCGCGCGCCATGGAGCCGGCGTCCTGCTTTGCCGCGGTGGAGCAGTTCGACCCGGACCCCGTGCAGGCCTGTGGCCCGTGGACCGACGTGTACGGCCTCTGCGCCGTCATGTGTTCGCTGGTCAGCGGGTCGCCGCCGCCGCATGCCCTGGCGCGGCGCGTCGAGGATCAGTACGTCACGCTCGCGACGCGCAGGCCCCGAGGCTATGACGAGGCCTTCCTGGCGGTGATCGACCAGGGCTTGTCCCTGGACCCGGCCCTGCGCCCGCAATCCATCGCGGACTTGTGCGGCATGCTGGGGATATCCTGCGTACCTGAAACCCAGGAAGACGGCGGCGGCGAATCGGAGCATGCCGCGGCCGCACCCATTCCGCGCCATGCCGCCGGACAGCGGCGCGGCGGCGCTGGCGCCAGGCGGTGGCTGGTGGGCATGATCACGATCGCGGCCGGCGTGCTCGCCGCCGCCTGCCTCTGGGCCTGGATGAGCCAGGACGATGCGCGGGACGATCTCCTGGCCCGGCGGGCGGCTCTCGCATCGCGGGCCACCGGGTATTCCGGCCCGTCCGGCGCCGAGCGCGCCGGGCAGGATGCGGCGGCCAGCGGGCGGGTGTCCGCGGGGGCCCCCGGCCCGGGGCAGCTCGATGTCGGCGATGACGACGACGCCGGCCGGTCGCCGGATCCACAGTCCCTGGCGGTGCCGCCCAGGTTGCAGGGTCCGCCCGCGGCGCCGGTGGAGTCCGCTTCCCCGGGCGCGGCCCCGAACGGCCCGGCCGCCAATGCCCTTGCGCCGGAGGCCGGGGGCGCGCCCGCCGCGCGTGCGGTCCGCCCGGCCACCGTGGCGGTCAAGGTGGACATCCAACCCTGGGGCGAAATCTTCATCGACGGCGTGTCGCGCGGCATCAGCCCGCCCGTCAAGAGCCTGAACCTGCCGGTGGGGCGTCATACCGTGGAGGTGCGCAACGCCGGCCTGGCGCCGTACCGGGCCTCGTTGGAGGTGAAGGCGGGCCAGCCGGCGGTGATCCGTCACGTGTTTTGATGAGGCCTGCGCTAAAGCGTTCCGTCCGTGCCCCCAAGGGATTTCCCTTGGAAATCTTTTGACAGCCCAGCGAATCTACGCTAAATTCATGGGCTCACTGATTTATTTGCGTGCAAAACGACGCAGCGGATCGGCGGTAAGGTTGGTGGCCAATGGCTCACGGTTGTTGTCAACACTGCCGGTCGCTATCGGATCTGGCCGAACTGGCCAGATCCGACACCGTCGCTTTGTGCGCTTTATTTGTCTGCAAGACCCGCTCTTTTACGTAAATGTTTGAGGCGGTTTTGCGCGAACTGCCTCCCCTGTGAACCGCGGCAGCAGGCCGCCGCGGCGGTGGGGGCGAGTACGAAAGTACTTACCAGTGGTACGTAAAAGGGATTTCAAAGGTCATGCCTACCATCAGCCAACTCGTGCGCAAGCCGCGCGAAGTCAGCATCGTGAAGAGCAAGAGCCCCGCGCTCGAAAATTGCCCTCAGCGACGCGGTGTGTGCACCCGTGTGTACACCACCACCCCCAAGAAGCCGAACTCCGCTCTGCGTAAGGTCGCCAAGGTTCGCCTGACCAATGGCTACGAAGTCATTTCGTACATTGGCGGCGAAGGCCACAACCTGCAGGAACACTCCGTCGTGCTGGTGCGCGGCGGTCGTGTGAAGGATCTGCCGGGCGTGCGCTACCACATCGTCCGCGGCTCCCTGGACCTGCAAGGCGTGAAGGATCGCAAGCAGGCCCGTTCGAAGTACGGCGCCAAGCGTCCGAAGAAGGCCTGATAGGGCGCGGGCCTGCGTGGATAACGCAGGGCCATCGCCGATCCACGCACGCCGCGGCCGCAAGGCCGCCATGGCGTCCGCGTGGCAATAAGTACCGGTGGGCGGCAGGCCGCCCGCCACCGTGCAGCCGCGCCCGGTTTGGCGCGGCACGTAAGTGGTCATCCCGTTTGGATGGCCGTGGCCATGGCGCAGGCCGTGGTTCAACTGAACTGACACAAGGAAGCAAGAAATGCCCCGTCGTCGCGAAGTCCCCAAGCGCGAGATCCTGCCCGATCCCAAGTTCGGCAGCGTCGAGCTCGCCAAGTTCATGAACGTTGTGATGCTGGACGGCAAGAAGGCCGTCGCCGAGCGCATCGTCTACGGTGCCCTGGAGCAGGTGCAAAGCAAGAGCGGCAAGGATCCGCTGGAAGTCTTCAGCACCGCCATCAACAACATCAAGCCCATCGTCGAAGTGAAGAGCCGCCGCGTCGGCGGCGCCAACTACCAAGTGCCGGTTGAAGTGCGCCCCGTGCGCCGCCTGGCCCTGGCCATGCGCTGGCTGCGCGAAGCCGCCAAGAAGCGTGGCGAAAAGTCGATGGACCTGCGCCTGGCTGGCGAACTGCTCGATGCGTCGGAAGGTCGCGGCGCCGCGATGAAGAAGCGCGAAGACACGCACAAGATGGCCGAAGCCAACAAGGCTTTCAGCCATTTCCGCTGGTAATCAAAGGATTTATCAATCATGGCTCGCAAAACCCCCATCGAGCGCTATCGCAACATCGGCATCTCTGCGCACATCGATGCAGGGAAGACCACCACGACGGAACGCATCCTGTTCTACACCGGCGTCAATCACAAGATTGGCGAAGTCCACGACGGCGCTGCCACCATGGACTGGATGGAACAGGAGCAGGAACGCGGCATCACGATCACGTCCGCCGCGACGACCGCCTTCTGGCGTGGCATGGCCGGCAACTATCCCGAGCACCGCATCAACATCATCGACACCCCGGGACACGTGGACTTCACCATTGAAGTCGAGCGTTCCATGCGCGTGCTCGATGGCGCGTGCATGGTGTATTGCGCGGTGGGTGGTGTGCAGCCGCAGTCCGAAACCGTCTGGCGCCAGGCCAACAAGTACGGCGTGCCCCGCCTTGCCTTCGTCAACAAGATGGACCGCACCGGCGCCAACTTCTTCAAGGTCTACGACCAGCTGAAGACGCGCCTGCGTGCCAACCCCGTGCCCATCGTGATCCCCATCGGTGCCGAGGACGGATTCACGGGCGTGGTGGACTTGATCAAGATGAAGGCCATCATTTGGGACGAGGCCAGCCAGGGCACCAAGTTCGACTACGTCGACATCCCGGCCGAGCTGCAGTCGTCCGCCGAGGAATGGCGCGAAAAGCTGGTGGAATCCGCCGCGGAATCGTCCGAAGAGCTGATGAACAAGTACCTGGAAACGGGTGAGCTCTCGGAAGAGGAAATCAACCAGGGCATCCGTTCGCGCACCATCGCCGGCGAAATCCAGCCGATGCTCTGCGGTACCGCCTTCAAGAACAAGGGTGTGCAGCGCATGCTGGACGCGGTCATCGACTACCTGCCTTCGCCCGTGGACATCCCCCCGGTCGACGGCCAGGACGACGACGGCAATGCGATCAACCGCAAGGCCGACGACACGGAAAAGTTCTCCGCGCTGGCGTTCAAGCTGATGAGCGACCCGTTCGTCGGGCAGCTGACTTTCGTGCGCGTGTATTCGGGCGTGCTGAAGTCCGGCGATACCGTCTACAACCCCATCAAGGGCAAGAAGGAACGTATCGGCCGCATCCTGCAGATGCACGCGAACAACCGCGAGGAAATCAAGGAAGTTCTGGCCGGCGACATCGCCGCCGTCGTGGGCCTGAAGGACGTGACGACCGGCGAAACGCTGTGCGATATCGATTCGCACATCCTGCTGGAGCGCATGGAGTTCCCCGAGCCCGTGATTTCGCAGGCTGTGGAACCCAAGTCCAAGAGCGACCAGGAAAAGATGGGCATGGCGCTGTCGCGCCTGGCGCAGGAAGATCCGTCGTTCCGCGTGCGTACCGATGAAGAATCGGGCCAGACCATCATTTCCGGCATGGGCGAACTGCACCTGGAAATCCTGGTCGATCGCATGAAGCGCGAATTCGGCGTGGAAGCCAACGTCGGCAAGCCCCAGGTGGCGTACCGCGAAACCATCCGCAAGAGCTGCGACGAAGCCGAAGGCAAGTTCGTCAAGCAGTCCGGCGGCCGCGGCCAGTACGGCCACGTGGTCATCAAGCTGGAACCGCTGCCCCCGGGCGGCGCCGGCTTCGAATTCGTCGATGCCATCAAGGGCGGCGTGGTTCCTCGCGAATACATCCCCGCGGTCGAAAAGGGTATCGTCGATTCGCTGCCGTCCGGCATCCTGGCGGGCTATCCCGTCGTGGACGTCAAGGCGACGCTGTTCTTCGGTTCGTACCACGACGTGGACTCGAACGAAAACGCGTTCCGCATGGCCGCTTCGATGGCCTTCAAGGAAGGTATGCGCAAGGCGTCTCCGGTGCTGCTGGAGCCCATGATGCACGTTGAAGTCGAAACCCCGGAAGACTATGCCGGTACGGTCATGGGCGACCTGTCGTCCCGCCGCGGCATGGTACAAGGGATGGACGATATCCCTGGCGGTGGCAAGATCATCAAGGCCGAAGTTCCGCTGGCCGAAATGTTCGGCTACTCGACCAGCCTGCGTTCGCAGACCCAAGGCCGTGCCACGTACACGATGGAATTCAAGCAGTACGCTGAAGCACCGAAGAACGTGGCGGACGAAGTTATCGCAGCCCGCACCAAGTAAATCATCCGCGATCCGCCCCGGCTGTGCCGGGGCGCCGCAATTACCGAGTTCCTTGAAAGTTCAAAGGATAGAAGATCATGGCAAAAGGCAAGTTTGAACGTACCAAGCCGCACGTGAACGTGGGTACGATCGGTCACGTGGACCACGGCAAAACGACGTTGACGGCGGCGATCACGACGGTGCTGTCGACGAAGTTCGGCGGCGAAGCGAAGGCGTACGACCAGATCGACGCGGCGCCGGAAGAGAAGGCGCGCGGTATCACGATCAACACGGCGCACGTGGAATACGAAACGCAGACGCGTCACTACGCGCACGTTGACTGCCCGGGGCACGCGGACTATGTGAAGAACATGATCACGGGTGCGGCGCAGATGGACGGCGCGATCCTGGTGGTGTCGGCCGCGGACGGCCCGATGCCGCAGACGCGCGAGCACATTCTGCTGAGCCGCCAGGTGGGCGTGCCGTACATCATCGTGTTCCTGAACAAGGCGGACATGGTGGATGACGCGGAGCTGCTCGAGCTGGTGGAAATGGAAGTGCGCGAGCTGCTGTCGAAGTACGACTTTCCGGGCGATGACACGCCGATCGTGAAGGGTTCGGCCAAGCTGGCGCTCGAAGGCGACAAGGGCGAGCTGGGCGAGCAGGCGATTCTGAAGCTGGCCGAGGCGCTGGACACGTACATTCCGACGCCCGAGCGCGCGGTCGACGGTACGTTCCTGATGCCGGTGGAAGACGTGTTCTCGATCTCTGGCCGTGGCACGGTGGTGACGGGTCGTATCGAGCGCGGGATCGTCAAGGTCGGCGAAGAAATCGAAATCGTCGGGATCAAGCCGACGGTGAAGACGACGTGCACGGGCGTGGAAATGTTCCGCAAGCTGCTGGATCAGGGCCAGGCCGGTGACAACGTGGGTATTCTGCTGCGCGGCACCAAGCGTGAGGAAGTCGAGCGTGGCCAGGTGCTGGCCAAGCCGGGTTCGATCACGCCGCACACGGACTTTGACGCCGAGGTGTACATCCTGTCCAAGGAAGAAGGCGGCCGTCACACGCCGTTCTTCAACGGCTATCGTCCGCAGTTCTACTTCCGCACGACGGACGTGACCGGCACGATCGAGCTGCCCAAGGACAAGGAAATGGTTCTGCCGGGCGATAACGTGTCGATGGTGGTCAAGCTGCTGGCGCCGATCGCCATGGAAGAAGGCCTGCGCTTCGCCATTCGCGAAGGCGGTCGTACCGTGGGCGCCGGCGTCGTCGCCAAGATCCTCAAGTAATTTCCCGACGCCGCGGGGCGGCTCCGCCGCCTGGTCCGCCCCGCATCTCGTTCTTTAGGAAACACCATGAAAAACCAGAAAATCCGCATCCGCCTGAAAGCGTTCGATTACAAGCTGATCGACCAGTCGGCTGCTGAAATCGTCGACACGGCGAAGCGTACCGGTGCCGTCGTGCGCGGCCCGGTGCCGCTGCCCACGCGCATCCGCCGCTACGATGTGCTGCGTTCGCCGCACGTCAACAAGACGTCGCGCGACCAGTTCGAAATCCGTACCCATCAGCGCCTGATGGACATCGTCGATCCCACCGACAAGACCGTCGATGCGCTGATGCGCCTGGACCTGGCCGCCGGCGTGGACGTCGAAATCGCGCTGGAGTAATCGACGCGCGTCCCCGACGCAACCATGGCCGCCGGTATGCAGATATCGGCGGCCATGTGCTTTTGTCGTGGTCCGTGGCGCATATGCCGCGTGTTGGGCCGCAGCGCTTGCGTGATGCCCGCGAAAACCGCTATACTCGCAAACTTGCCATTTTTGGCAGGGAAGTGCATGCGTGCGTAGTTATGCGCCATGGCGTCTGTATGCCATGTGTGCGTGGCGACGCCGATAACTGTAGGGCAAGCCGTTACCTTGCCCGATTAGCCCCGACCAATCGCAGTCGGGAATGGAGAAAACGATGTCGAATTCGACACCCACGCCCGCCGCTTTCCGGCTCGGGCTGGTGGGTCGCAAGGTCGGCATGACCCGCATTTTCACCGAGGAAGGCGAATCCATCCCGGTGACCGTGCTGGACGTGTCCAACAACCGAGTGACCCAGGTGAAGTCCCCGGAAGCCGACGGCTACGCCGCGGTCCAGGTGACTTACGGCACGCGCCGTGCCTCGCGCGTGACCAAGGCCCAGACGGGCCACTACGCCAAGGCCGGCGTTGAAGCCGGCAGCGTCCTGAAGGAATTCCGCCTCGATCCCGCCCGCGCCGCTGAATTCGCGCCTGGCGCGGTCATCGCCGTGGAAAGCCTGTTCGAAGCCGGCCAGCAGGTCGACGTCACCGGCACCACCATCGGTAAGGGTTTCGCCGGCACGATCAAGCGCCACCACTTCGGCTCGCAGCGTGCGTCGCACGGTAACTCGCGTTCGCACCGCGTGCCCGGCTCGATCGGCCAGGCGCAGGATCCCGGCCGGATCTTCCCCGGCAAGCGCATGTCCGGTCACCTGGGCGATGTCACCCGTACCGTCCAGAACCTGGACGTGGTGCGCGTCGACGCCGAGCGCGGCCTGCTGCTGGTCAAGGGCGCCGTCCCTGGCCACAAGGGCGCGGATGTCGTCGTGCGTCCGGCCATCAAGGCCCCGGCCAAGAAGGGAGCGTAAGCACCATGGAACTCAAGCTCCTGAATGAACAAGGTCAGGCCGCGACGTTCAGCGCGCCCGACACCGTTTTCGGTCGCGACTACAACGAAGCGCTGATCCACCAGGTCGTCGTGGCTTTCCAGGCCAATGCCCGCAGCGGCAACCGTGCCCAGAAGGACCGTTCGGAAGTCAAGCACAGCACCAAGAAGCCCTGGCGCCAGAAGGGTACCGGCCGCGCTCGCGCCGGTATGACCTCGTCGCCGCTGTGGCGTGGGGGCGGCCGGATTTTCCCGAACTCGCCCGAAGAGAACTTCAGCCAGAAGGTCAACAAGAAGATGTACCGTGCCGGGATCCGCTCGATCCTGTCGCAGCTGGCTCGCGAAGACCGCATCGCCGTCGTCGATACGTTCACGCTGGACACGCCCAAGACCAAGCTGGCCGCGGCCAAGCTGAAGGACCTGGGCCTGGATTCGGTGCTGATCATCACCGATAGCGTCGATGAAAATGTTTACCTCGCCACCCGCAACCTGCCGCACGTTGCCGTGGTCGAACCGCGTTATGCCGATCCGCTGTCGCTGATCCACTATCGTAAAGTGCTGATCACCAAGCCGGCCATCGCTCAACTCGAGGAGATGCTGGGATGAACACCGAACGCTTGATGCAGGTGCTCCTGGCTCCGATCGTGACCGAAAAGGCCACGTTCGTCGCCGAGAAAAACCAGCAAGTCGCTTTCCGCGTGGTCGACACGGCCACCAAGCCGGAAATCAAGGCTGCCGTCGAACTGCTCTTCAAGGTGCAGGTCGAGTCCGTGCAGGTCCTCAATCGCAAAGGCAAAGTCAAGCGCTTTGGCCGGTTCATGGGTCGCCGCCGCAACGAGCGCAAGGCCTACGTATCGCTCAAGGAAGGCCAGGAAATCGACTTTGCGGAGGTGAAGTAAATGGCCCTCGTAAAAATGAAACCGACCTCCGCCGGCCGTCGCGGCATGGTGAAGGTCGTCAGCCCGAACCTGCACAAGGGCGCGCCGGTCGCTTCTCTGCTCGAAAAGAAGAAGCGCGGCTCGGGCCGTAACAACAACGGCCATATCACCGTCCGCCATCGTGGCGGCGGCCACAAGCAGCATTACCGTGTCGTCGACTTCCGTCGCGACAAGGACGGCATCCCCGCCAAGGTCGAGCGCCTGGAATACGACCCCAACCGTACGGCGCACCTGGCACTGCTGTGCTACGCCGACGGCGAGCGTCGCTACATCATCGCGCCCCGTGGCCTGGAAGTTGGTGCCTCGCTGGTGTCGGGTATCGAAGCCCCGATCCGCGCCGGCAACACGCTGCCTATCCGCAACATCCCGGTCGGTACCACGATCCACTGCATCGAGATGCTGCCGGGCAAGGGTGCCCAGATGGCCCGCTCGGCCGGCGCGTCCGCCGTGCTGCTGGCCCGCGAAGGTACCTACGCCCAGGTCCGCCTGCGTTCCGGCGAAGTGCGTCGCGTGCACATCGAGTGCCGCGCCACCATCGGCGAAGTCGGTAATGAAGAACACAGCCTGCGCCAGATCGGCAAGGCCGGTGCGATGCGTTGGCGCGGTGTGCGTCCGACGGTTCGTGGCGTTGCCATGAACCCGGTCGATCACCCGCACGGTGGCGGCGAAGGCCGTACCGGCGAAGCTCGCGAGCCGGTCAGCCCTTGGGGCACTCCGTCGAAGGGTTTCAAGACCCGTCGCAACAAGCGGACGAACAACATGATCGTCCAACGGCGCAAGCGCAAGTAAGAGGCGAACACTATGTCACGTTCGATCAAGAAAGGCCCGTTTGTCGATTCGCATCTGATCAAGAAGGTGGATACGGCTGTCGCGGTCAAAGACAAGAAACCGATCAAGACCTGGTCGCGCCGTTCCACGATCCTGCCCGAGTTCATCGGGCTGACGATCGCTGTGCACAACGGCAAGCAGCACGTTCCCGTTTATATCAACGAGAACATGGTCGGTCACAAACTGGGCGAGTTCGCGCTGACCCGTACTTTCAAGGGTCACGCGGCGGACAAGAAGGCCAAGAGGTAAGCGATGGAAACGACTGCCATTATCCGTGGTGTTCACATCTCGGCGCAGAAGACCCGTCTGGTCGCGGACATGATCCGTGGCAAGTCGGTCGCGCAAGCGTTGAACATCCTTACCTTCTCCCCCAAGAAGGCCGCCGGCATCCTGAAGAAGGCTGTCGAGTCCGCCATCGCCAATGCAGAGCACAACGACGGTGCCGACATCGACGAGCTGAAAGTGACCACGATTTACGTGGACAAGGCTCAGTCGCTGAAGCGCTTCTCGGCTCGCGCCAAAGGCCGCGGCAATCGTATCGAGAAGCAGACCTGCCACATCACGGTCAAGGTCGGCGCCTAAGGAGTCACGATGGGTCAGAAAATTCACCCCACTGGGTTCCGCCTCGCGGTTACCCGTAACTGGTCCTCGCGTTGGTACGCTGACGACAAGGCTTTCGGCGGCATGCTCGCCCAAGACATTCGCGTGCGCGAGTACCTGAAGAAGAAGCTCAAGAGCGCTTCCGTCGGTCGCGTGGTCATCGAACGTCCGGCCAAGAACGCCCGCATCACGGTGTACTCGGCGCGTCCCGGTGTCGTCATCGGCAAGCGCGGCGAGGATATCGAAAGCCTGAAGGCCGATCTGCAGCGTCTGATGGGCGTGCCCGTGCACGTCAACATCGAGGAAATCCGCAAGCCGGAAACCGACGCGCAGCTGATCGCCGATTCGATCTCGCAGCAGCTGGAAAAGCGGATCATGTTCCGCCGTGCCATGAAGCGTGCCATGCAGAACGCCATGCGTCTGGGTGCCCAGGGCATCAAGATCATGAGCTCGGGCCGTTTGAACGGCATCGAAATCGCGCGCACCGAATGGTATCGCGAAGGCCGTGTGCCGCTGCACACGCTGAAGGCGAACATCGACTACGGCACCTCGGAAGCCCATACCACCTACGGTGTGATCGGCATCAAGGTCTGGGTCTACAAGGGCGACATGCTGGCCAACGGCGAACTGCCGCCCGAGACCGCCGCGCCCCGCGAAGAAGAGCGTCGTCCGCGTCGCGCCCCGCGTGGCGACCGTCCTGACGGCGGTCGTCCTGGACGCCCCGGCGGCGGTGGCGGTCGTGGCCGCGGTCCCCGCAAGGCGGATGCTGCCCCGGCGCCTGAAGGAGAATAATCATGCTGCAACCCTCACGCAGAAAGTATCGCAAAGAGCAGAAGGGCCGTAATACCGGCCTGGCCACGCGCGGCACGAACGTGTCGTTCGGCGAATACGGCCTGAAGGCGACCGGTCGCGGCCGCCTGACCGCCCGCCAGATCGAAGCCGCCCGTCGTGCCATCAACCGTCACATCAAGCGTGGCGGTCGTATCTGGATCCGCATCTTCCCGGACAAGCCGATTTCGCAGAAGCCGGCCGAAGTCCGTATGGGTAACGGTAAGGGCAACCCGGAATACTGGGTCGCCGAGATCCAGCCCGGCAAGGTGCTCTATGAAATGGAAGGGGTCAGCGAAGAGCTCGCACGCGAAGCTTTCCGCCTGGCCGCCGCGAAGCTGCCGATTTCGACGACGTTCGTTGCGCGTCACATCGGTGCTTAAGGAGTCCTAAATGAAAGCCAGTGAACTCCGCTCGAAAGACGCCGCCGAGCTGCAGAAAGAACTCGAAAGCCTGCTCCGAGCCCAATTTGGTCTGCGCATGCAGAAGGCCACGCAGCAACTTGCCAACACCAGCCAGCTGGGCAAAGTGCGCAAGGATATTGCGCGCGTCCGCACCGTGCTGACCCAGAAGGCAGGGAAATGATCATGAGCGAAACGCAAAACACCCAACAAGCCAAGCGCAAGCGCACGCTGGTCGGCAAGGTCGTGTCCAACAAGATGGACAAGACCGTTGTCGTCCTGGTCGAACGCCGCGTGAAGCACCCGATCTACGGCAAGATCGTCATGCGCTCGAACAAGTACAAGGCGCACGACGAAACCAACCAGATCAATGAAGGCGACACCGTGGAAATCGCGGAAGGCCGCCCGATCTCCCGCTCCAAGTCCTGGAGCGTGGTGCGTCTGGTCGAAGCCGCTCGCGTGATCTGAAGCCGGCGCCTTCCCCGGGGCAGGTTCGCCCGAGGAGAGCGCATGCCCCCGCCGATATCGCCTGTCCGCAGGTAGATAACGGCAGGGTGCGGGAAGAATGAAACCAGGGGCATCGCCCTTGGCAGTCTGTAGACAAACCCCCGGTTCTGCCGGGGGTTTGTCGTTTCTTGGCAGGAAGCCGTCGCCACCGCCATGCCGGACGGCGGTTTGGCGAGCGGGACGTCTTCGTCCCTGCGGGTGGAACGGCAGCCGAGGCATTCGTACTCAGAAAATTCCCACGTTTATCTGAGGAGAGTGTCATGGTGGAAGTTCAGACCGGCATCACGGCGCCAGTTCAAGCGCTTGCCGTCGCCGATGCCGAGGCTGGTGCGAAGCGCGAATCCATCGCCGCCGCCACGAGCCTGGCCGCGTTAGCGGGTGCGTACCAGGCCTTCACGGCGGTGCCCCGTGGCAAGCAGCCGCCCGCGTCTTTCGATATCCCTATCCGGGACGAGGCGGCGTCCGCCATGGGCGCCCACCGCGCGCGGCGTTCGGCCGATGCGGGTAGCGCCCCCGTTGCAACGGGGGGGGCCGATCGCGGTTCGGGCTTGCCTTCGGCCGCCGACGAATCCGCCAGCGACTATACGATGCGCATGCCCGCGGCGGCCACGGTCTCTGGTGAGTTCGCCGCCGGCGTGCCGGTTGCCGATGACTTCTCTGTCGCTGTGCCACCGCTGATCGCGCGCACCGAAAGCCCAGCCGCCTTATCCTGCGCCGCTACCCACCACACCCGGGCACCAGGGTGCGCCTGGTTCGATCGTCTGGATGGCTATGTCGCCACGCCCAGGCAAGCCGGCGATCGCGCGAAGGCAGCTGCGCCGGACGGCGGCGTGTCCAAGGCAAGGATCGATTGGGGCGAAATCTTCGCCATCCTGGGCGGCAAGGATCCACGGATAGGCGTCACGCCTTACCGCTTGCAGCGCTCGGCGCGCGACGCGCAGGCCACCGTGCCGGCTTCGCGCGAGCCTGTCGTTGGGGCCCTCTTGACGCCGGATTTCGGAGTCGAATTGATCCGGGTGTTCCGCAGCAGCGAACTGAGCACCTGGCAGCGCGCGGATGCCATATCGCGCGTCCTGCAGGAATGGGCCGAGGAAGGGCCATCGGCACGGGCCGGCGAACGCCTTCGAAAGCTATTCGAACCGGCCTATATCCACACGCCCGACGAACCGGCGGGAGCCATCGTCGTGGACGCCGTCCTGCTGCACCTGATGGATCGAGGGCGTTATCCCGAGCTGGTAAGAGGCCATATAGAGAGCCTGAAGCGCAGCGGCGACTATGAGCCCCTGGTCCAGGCCTTGCGCCGCCACTACCCGGACAAGGACGTCGCATGGGCCGAGGGCACCGTGGACAAGCTGCTCGGCAGCTGGAGTCCGTCATTGACGGACGCCTCCGCAAGCGGCGACGGCGAGTCCATACCGCCTGGTATCGATCTCGATACCAGGCTGCGCAAGTTTCACCAGCTGATGAATCCCGACTACCGGCCAGGCCAGGGCAAGCCCGTCATCCGGCGGCACGGCAGCGCGGATGAAGATTCCGTGCGCCAGGCCCGACCGGATGGTCCGATCAGATATGCGTGATGAACTTCGTCACCAAGTAGCCGTCGAAGGTCTCCGTCCCGCCTTCGCTGCCGATGCCACTGTCCTTGACGCCGCCGAACGGCGTTTCCGCCAAGGCGCTGCCAAAGTGGTTGATGTTGACCATGCCCGCCTCCAGCGCATTCGACACCTTGGTGGCGGTCTTCAGCGAATTGGTGAACACGTACGACGATAGGCCGAAAGGCAGGCTGTTGGCGCGCTTGATGACTTCGTCGGTGTCCGTGAAGGGCACCACCGGGGCCAACGGCCCGAATGGTTCTTCCGTCATCAGCATGGCGTCCTCGGGCAGGTCCGTGATGACCGTGGGCGCGAAGAAATGGCCCGCGCGTTCGATCGGCGCGCCGCCCAGCACCACCTTGGCGCCTTTTTCCACGGCGTCCTCGACGAAGCGGGTCATGGTGGGCACCCGGCGCTCGTGCGCCAGGGGGCCCATCTCCGTGCCCGCTTCCAGCCCATTGCCCACCTTGATGTTCTTCAGCACATCGGTGAAGCGCGACAGGAACTTGTCGTAGGCGCCCTTCTGCACATAGAAGCGGGTGGGCGACACGCAGACCTGTCCCGCGTTGCGGATCTTGAAGCGGGCCAGCATTTCCGCCGCGCGATCGATGTCGGCATCGTCGAACACCAGCACCGGCGAATGGCCGCCCAGTTCCATGGTGCTGCGCTTCATGTGCGCGCCGGCCAGGGCAGCCAGGTGCTTGCCGACCGGGACGGAGCCCGTGAAGGAGATCTTGCGCACGATGGGCGAACGGATCAGGTATTCCGAAATCTTGGCTGGCTCGCCCCAGACGATGTTCAGGCAGCCGGGGGGTAGGCCGGCGTCATGGAACATGCGGGCGATGGCCATGACCGCGCTGGGCGAGTCTTCCGGGCCCTTCAGGATGATGGTGCAACCGGCGCCCAGGGCCGCGGCGACCTTGCGGATGGCCTGGTTGTACGGGAAGTTCCAGGGCGTGAAGGCGGCACACACGCCGATGGGCTCGCGCACCACAAACTGCCGCACGTCGGGGTTGCGCGGCGGGATCACACGGCCGTAGATCCGGCGGCATTCCTCCGCATGCCATTCGCAGTGTTCCGAGCAGCTGGTCACTTCCAGCACGGCCTCGGCCAGTGGCTTGCCCTGGTCCATGGTCATGTTGCGGCCGATCTCCTGGGCGCGTTCGCGCGACAGTTCGGCGACCTTGCGCAGGATGCGCGAGCGTTCCATCGGGGATGTACGGCGCCAGGACTCGAACGCCCGCTGCGCCGACTGCAGGGCGCGATCGAGGTCAGCCTCGTTGGCGTGCGGCAGTTTGCCCAGGACTTCCAGCGTGGCCGGATTGGTCACGTCCTGGCTCTGCCGGCCATCGCCGGATAGGAATTCGCCATCGATATACAACGCCAACTGTTCGTACATGCTGTCATCCCTCGTTGGAAGATTGGATGCGGCAGAGGCCGCGTCATCGTCAGTCTATACCGGGCCCTTCATCGCGCCGCGTGCCGGAAACTGGCCGGACGGGGCCTGTCAGGTCGGAGTACCAGTCGCGGTATTATCCTCTGCGACACGGAACCCTGCAGGGCTTCGGCCGTCAATAAAGAGGCGTCTTGATGGGCGGGTCCCGGGCTAGGGAAAGGCCCCCAGGCCGCGCCGGTGGTCCAAGCGGGACGTTGCCGGATCTGATTAGCGAACGACATCATCGCCTAATACTGTGCAGCCACTCGACACCGCTCCGCCCCGAAATTCCCCGTCCCTGTTTTCCCGCGCCTTTTTCGCCGTCGTGGACGCCCTGCACAACGCGATCGCGCGCGCGTCCCTGGTAGGGGATCACCCCATCTTCGATAATGCCGCCTTTCCCTGGCTGCCCGCGCTGGAAGCCCGCGCGCCCGACATCCGGGCTGAACTGCGGGAAATCCTGCGCGACCGTGACAAGCTGCCGGCCTTCCATGAACTGTCGCCGGACGTCGCGACCATCACCACCGATCGCCAGTGGAAGACCTTCGTGTTCATGGCCTACGGCCTGCGGGCCGAGCGCAACCTGGCGCGATGTCCCGCCACGGCGCAGGCCATCGCTGCAATACCAGGGATACGCACCGCCTTCTTCTCCATCCTGGAGCCCGGCAAGCGCATACCGCCGCACCGGGGCCCTTATAACGGCGTCCTGCGGCTGCATTTGGCCCTGGTCGTGCCGGAACCGCGGGAGCGCTGCTGGATCGAGGTGAACGGCCAGCGCTATGTGTGGCAGGAAGGCCGGGCGGTCGTGTTCGACGACCTGTACCCGCACCAGGTCCACAACGACACCGACGGGCTGCGGGCAGTGCTGTTCATCGATTTCGACCGCCCGTGCCGCTGGCCGGTCAGCTGGCTGAACCGGCTGGTACTGGCTCTGGCGCCCATGACGTCCGAGATCCGCCAATCCAAGGCCAACCACGAGCTGTGGGAAAAAGGCTACTACGGAGATAATTGAAGAAGCCACTTGCACGGGACTGGCCGGCGCGCTAGAATTGCTAGCTTTCCCGAAGAACCTCCAGGTCTACAGGCGTCAGGGCCAAACCCGACGCGAACGGATCCAGGTGGCGCTTGGGGAAATCCGCAGGATACCAGCTCTGGTTTCGTCCAGATTCAAGGCGCGGGTTCGCAGCAGCCGCTGTGTGGGTTCAGTTCCCGGGATTCAAATCCAGGGGCGCCCGGCAAGCGGTGTTGGGATCTTCGTCGGGAATCGCCGGGCGGACCGGGGTTATCAAACCCTTACGGGACCAAAACTGACGAAAAGAGCGGTTTTGCCCGCGCCATCGCGGCGGCCTGCAAAGGCTGGCGACACTGGGGCGGCAGCGGCACTTTTCGTTAAGTTGGAACAGGAAAAATCATGATCCAAATGCAGACCACGCTGGACGTGGCCGACAACACTGGTGCGCGCCGAGTGCGGTGCATCAAGGTGCTCGGCGGATCCAAGCGCCGTTATGCCGGTATCGGCGACATCATCAAAGTCAGCGTCATCGACGCCGCGCCGCGCGGCCGTGTCAAGAAGGGCGAAATCTACAACGCCGTGGTGGTGCGCACCGCCAGCGGCGTGCGCCGCAAGGACGGCTCACTGATCCGTTTCCCGGGCGTCAACGGCAACGCCGCCGTTCTGCTGAACGCCAAGAAGGAACCGATCGGCACCCGCATCTTCGGACCCGTGACGCGCGAGCTGCGTACCGAGCAGTTCATGAAGATCGTGTCGCTGGCCGCCGAAGTGCTGTAAGGAGCCCTCGATGAACAATATCCGCAAAGGTGACGAAGTCATCGTCCTGACCGGCCGCGACAGGAAGCGTCGTGGCACGGTGCTGCAGGTCGTGAGCGCCGACTATGTGCTGGTTGAGGGCGTGAACGTCGTCAAAAAGCACACCAAGCCGAATCCCATGGCCAACAATCCCGGCGGCATCATCGAAAAGACGATGCCGATCCATATTTCGAACGTCGCGCTGTTCAACCCGGCAACGGGCAAGGGCGACCGTGTCGGCGTCAAGGAAGTCGATGGCCGCAAGGTGCGCGTCTTCCGTTCCAATGGTGCCGAAGTCGGCGCCAAGGCGTAAGGAGCGTAAGACATGACTCGTCTGCAAGACCTGTATCGCGACAAGATCGTCGGCGAGCTCAAGACCAAGTTCGGTTACAAGAGCTCGATGGAAGTGCCGCGCATCACCAAGATCACGCTGAACATGGGCGTGTCCGAAGCCGTGGCCGACAAGAAAGTGATCGAGCACGCCGTGTCGGATCTGACGAAGATCGCCGGCCAGAAGCCCGTGATCACCAAGACCCGCAAGGCTATCGCCGGCTTCAAGATCCGTGAGAACTATCCGATCGGCTGCATGGTGACCCTGCGCGGCGAACGGATGTACGACTTCCTGGATCGCCTGGTCGCCGTGGCCTTTCCGCGTGTGCGCGACTTCCGTGGCGTGTCCGGCCGTGCTTTCGATGGCCGTGGCAACTACAACATCGGGGTGAAAGAGCAGATCATTTTCCCCGAAATCGAGTACGACAAGATCGACGCGTTGCGTGGGCTGAACATCAGCATCACCACCACTGCCAAGACCGACGAAGAAGCCAAGGCGCTGTTGACGGCGTTCAGCTTCCCGTTTCGTAATTAAGGGACGATGACGTGGCCAAACTCTCACTCATCAATCGCGACATCAAGCGTGCCAAGCTGGCTGACAAATTCGCCGCCAAGCGCGCCGCATTGAAGGCGATCATCGACGATCAGTCCAAGACTGACGAAGAACGTTACCAAGCTCGGCTCAAGCTGCAACAGCTGCCGCGCAACGCAAATCCCACCCGCCAGCGCAATCGCTGCGTGGTTACGGGTCGTGCGCGTGGCGTGTTCAGCAAGTTCGGCCTCACGCGCCACAAACTTCGCGAAATGGCGATGAAGGGTGAAATCCCCGGCATCACCAAGGCCAGCTGGTAGGAGAACAAATATGAGCATGAGCGATCCGATCGCCGATATGCTGACCCGCATTCGCAATGCGCAGCAAGTTGACAAAGTCACGGTGACCATGCCGTCCTCGAAGCTGAAGGCGGCCATTGCTGCCGTGCTGAAGGACGAGGGCTATATCGATGGTTTCCAGGTCAAGGGCACGCAGGCCAAGCCTGAGCTCGAGATCGCCCTGAAATACTACGCCGGCCGTCCGGTTATCGAGCGCATCGAACGCGTCTCGCGCCCCGGCCTGCGTATCTACAAGGGACGCAGCAACATTCCCGAGGTCATGAACGGCCTGGGCGTTGCCATCGTGTCGACCTCTCGCGGCGTCATGACGGACCGCAAGGCGCGCGCCAATGGCGTGGGCGGCGAAGTCCTGTGCTACGTGGCCTAAGGAGAGTCGAATGTCACGTATAGCCAAATACCCGGTCGAAGTGCCGAAGAACGTCGAAGTGGCGTTGAAGGAAGACCAGATCACCGTCAAGGGTCCGCTGGGCACGCTGGTGCAGGCGCTGACCGGCGACGTTACGGTCAAGCTGGACGAAGGCAAACTGACCTTCGTCGCGGCGAACGAAAGCCGCCACGCCAATGCCATGTCGGGCACGGTGCGCGCGCTGGTCGCGAATATGGTTACCGGCGTCAGCAAGGGTTTCGAACGCAAGCTGAACCTGGTGGGCGTGGGTTACCGCGCCGCTGTGCAAGGCGACGTCGTCAAATTGCAACTCGGTTTCTCGCATGACATCGAGCACGCGCTCCCCAAGGGTGTCAGTGCGAAATGTCCCACTCCTACGGAAATCATCCTCAGCGGAGCCGATCTGCAGGAAGTGGGCCAACAGGCGGCCAAGATCCGCGCTTACCGCAAACCCGAACCCTACAAGGGCAAGGGCGTGCGCTATGCGGATGAACGCGTCATCATCAAAGAAACCAAGAAGAAGTAACGGCGGACGCAAGGACGAATCATGGACAAGAAAGTATCTCGTTTGCGTCGTGCGGTTCCGACCCGCCGGAAGATCACCGAACTGCGCGTTCATCGCCTGTCGATCTTCCGCTCGAACCTGCACATCTACGCGAACATCATTTCGCCGGAAGGCGACCGCGTGCTGGTCAGCGCTTCCACGTTGGAAGCCGAAGTGCGCAACCAGCTCGCCGGCCAAACCGGTCGCGGCGGCAACAAGGCCGCAGCCGAACTGGTGGGCAAGCGCGTGGCCGAAAAGGCCAAGGCCGCTGGTATCGAGCTGGTCGCGTTCGATCGCTCGGGCTTCCGTTACCATGGCCGCGTGAAGGCGCTGGCCGATGCCGCGCGTGAAGCCGGCCTCAAGTTCTAAGCGAGGATCAGTCAAATGGCTAAACCACAAGGCAAAGGCGCCGTGGAAAAAGAGAACGACGACGGCCTGCGCGAAAAGATGATCGCGGTGAACCGCGTCAGCAAGGTGGTCAAGGGCGGCCGTACGATGAGCTTCGCCGCGCTGACCGTGGTCGGTGACGGCGATGGCCGCATCGGCATGGGCAAGGGCAAGGCGCGTGAAGTGCCGGTGTCGGTCCAGAAGGCGATGGAACAGGCTCGTCGCGGCCTGTTCAAGGTTGCCCTGAAGAACGGCACCCTGTACCACACCGTGGTCGGCAAGCATGGCGCTTCCACCGTGCTGATTTCCCCGGCTCCCGAAGGTACCGGCGTGATCGCCGGCGGCCCGATGCGCGCCATCTTCGAAGTGATGGGCGTGCGCAACATCGTCGCCAAGAGCCTGGGTTCCAGCAATCCTTACAACATGGTCCGCGCCACGCTGAACGGCCTGCGCGCTTCCATGACTCCGTCGGAAGTCGCGGCCAAGCGCGGCAAGACCGTCGAAGAGATCCTGGGGTAAGTCATGGCTCAGAAGCAGATCAAAGTCACCCTGGTGCGCTCGGTTATCGGTACCAAGCAATCCCACCGCGACACCGTGCGCGGCCTGGGCCTGCGCCGTATCAATAGCTCGCGCGTCCTGCAGGATACGCCTGAGGTGCGCGGGATGATCCGTACTGTGGATTACCTGGTCACCGTTACGGAAGTCTAAGGAATCGCGATGTCGGAAATTCAACTCAACACGCTACAGCCCGCCGAAGGCAGCAAGCACGCCAAGCGCCGTGTCGGCCGCGGTATCGGCTCGGGCCTGGGCAAGACCGCGGGTCGCGGCCACAAGGGCCAGAAATCGCGTTCGGGCGGCTTCCATAAAGTCGGTTTCGAAGGCGGTCAGATGCCGCTGCAGCGTCGCCTGCCCAAGCGTGGCTTCACGCCGCTGGGCCAGCACCTGTATGCAGAGGTTCGCCTGTCCGAGCTGCAAAAAGTACCCGTCGACGAAATCGACGTTCAGGTGCTGAAGCAGGCCGGTGTGATTGGCCAGCAGGTCCGCTATGCCAAGGTCATCAAGTCTGGCGAACTGTCGCGCAAGGTCGTGCTCAAGGGCATTACCGCGACGGCCGGCGCTCGCGCCGCCATCGAGGCCGCGGGCGGCTCGCTCGCCTGAGAGGTGATCAGTGGCTAACGCACAGGCACTGGGCAAGACCGGACCGCGATACGGCGATCTGAAGCGCCGTTTCGTATTCCTCGTGCTCGCCCTGGTGGTTTACCGCCTGGGCACCCACATTCCCGTGCCGGGCATCAACCCGGACGCGCTGGCTGATCTGTTCAAGCAGAATCAGGGCGGGATCCTGGGCCTGTTCAACATGTTCTCGGGCGGAGCGCTGTCGCGGTTCTCCATCTTTGCCCTCGGGATCATGCCGTACATCTCGGCGTCCATCATCATGCAGCTGATGTCGGTGGTTGTCCCATCGCTGGAAGCGCTGAAGAAGGAAGGCGAGGCAGGCCGTCGCAAGATCACGCAGTACACCCGCTACGGCACGGTCGTGCTGGCGCTGGTGCAGGCGGTGGGGATTTCGGTGGCGCTGGAATCGCAGCCGGGGCTGGTCACGGATCCCGGCATGCTGTTCCGTTTCACGACGGTGATCACCCTGCTGACCGGCACCATGTTCATCATGTGGCTGGGCGAGCAGATCACCGAGCGGGGATTGGGCAATGGGATTTCCATCCTGATCTTCTCGGGTATCGTGGCGGGGTTGCCCAATGCGCTGGCCGGCTTGCTGGACCTGGTGCGGACGAACTCGATGTCGGTGCTGTCGGCGCTGTTCATCGTCGCCCTGGTGATCGTGGTGACGGCATTCGTGGTGTTCGTGGAACGCGGTCAACGCAAGATCACGGTCAACTACGCCAAGCGTCAGGTCGGGAACAAGATCTATGGCGGCCAGAGCTCGCATCTGCCGCTGAAGCTGAACATGGCCGGCGTGATCCCGCCGATCTTCGCTTCGTCGATCATCCTGTTTCCGGCGACGATCACCAGCTGGTTCTCCAGCAGCCAGCACATGCGTTGGCTGGGTGACCTGGCCGCCGCGTTGTCGCCGCGTCAGCCGCTGTACATCACCCTGTATTCGGCCGCGATCATTTTCTTCTGCTTTTTCTACACGGCCCTGGTTTTCAACAGCCGCGAAACTGCAGACAACCTGAAGAAAAGCGGTGCCTTCGTCCCTGGCATCCGTCCCGGCGAACAGACCGCGCGCTATATCGACAAGATATTGATGCGCCTGACGCTGGCGGGAGCGCTGTACATCACCCTGGTGTGCCTGTTCCCCGAATTTCTGGTCATGCGTTGGAATGTGCCGTTCTACTTCGGCGGCACGTCGCTGTTGATTATCGTCGTGGTGACGATGGATTTCATGGCTCAGGTTCAGGCCTACATGATGTCCCACCAGTACGATTCACTGCTCAAGAAGGCCAACTTCAAGGGCTCGAACTCGAACCTGCCGATGCGTTAAGCGAAGAAATGGCGAAGGACGAATTCATACAGATGCAGGGCGAGGTTCTGGAAAACCTGCCCAACGCGACATTCCGCGTCAAGCTTGAAAACGGCCATGTGGTGCTGGGCCATATTTCCGGCAAGATGCGTATGCATTACATCCGGATCCTGCCGGGCGATAAGGTCACAGTGGAGCTCACGCCCTATGACCTGACGCGAGCCAGGATCGTCTTCCGCGCGAAGTAGGCGGACGGATTTACGGAATAACAGGGAGTCACCCATGAAAGTATTGGCATCGGTTAAGCGGATCTGCCGCAACTGCAAAATCATCAAACGTCACGGCGTGGTGCGCGTCATCTGCACCGACCCGCGGCACAAGCAGCGTCAGGGCTGATCGCTCGGCCTCCACGCAATAGAATACTCAAGGAACAGTCATGGCCCGTATTGCTGGCATCAACATTCCGCCGCATCAGCACGCCGAGATCGGCCTGACCGCCATTTTTGGCATTGGTCGTACGCGCGCCCGCAAGATTTGCGAAGCTGCTAATGTGCCCACTACCAAAAAGGTCAAGGATCTCACCGACGCCGAGCTGGAGCGTATCCGCGAACACGTTGGTGTGTTTACCGTTGAAGGCGACCTGCGCCGCGAAGTGCAACTGTCGATCAAGCGTCTGATCGACCTGGGCACCTACCGTGGCATGCGTCATAAGCGCGGTTTGCCCGTGCGCGGCCAGCGCACCCGCACCAACGCCCGTACCCGTAAGGGTCCGCGTCGTGCTGCGGCGTCCCTGAAGAAATAATCGAGGAACAGGATTATGGCGAAAGCTTCCACCAGCGGCGCCTCGCGCGTGCGCAAAAAGGTCAAGAAGAACGTATCCGACGGCATCGCGCACGTCCACGCGTCCTTCAACAACACCATCATCACCATCACGGATCGCCAGGGCAACGCCTTGTCCTGGGCGACCTCCGGTGGCGCAGGCTTCAAGGGCTCGCGCAAGTCGACCCCGTTCGCGGCGCAGGTTGCCGCCGAAACGGCCGGCCGTGTTGCGCTGGAATACGGCATCAAGACGCTGGAAGTCCGCATCAAGGGCCCCGGCCCTGGTCGTGAGTCGTCGGTACGCGCGCTGAATGCGCTGGGCATCAAGATCTCGAGCATCGCCGATATCACGCCCGTGCCGCACAATGGCTGCCGTCCGCCCAAGCGTCGTCGTATTTAAGGGGAATCCTCGTGGCTCGTTATATTGGACCCAAATGCAAGCTCTCGCGGCGCGAGGGCACCGACCTGTTCCTGAAGAGCGCCCGCCGTTCGCTGGACTCCAAGTGCAAGCTGGATTCCAAGCCCGGCCAGCATGGTCGCACTTCGGGTGCCCGTACGTCTGACTATGGCCAGCAGCTGCGTGAAAAGCAGAAGCTGAAGCGTATGTACGGCGTGCTGGAAAAGCAGTTCCGCAAGTATTTCCAGGAAGCTGATCGCGTCAAGGGTAATACCGGCGAAAAGCTGATCCAGCTGCTGGAATCGCGTCTGGACAACGTCGTGTACCGCATGGGCTTCGGCTCCACCCGCGCCGAAGCGCGCCAGCTGGTCAGCCACCGCGCGATCGAACTGAACGGCCATACCGCCGACATCGCTTCGATCCTGGTCAAGGCCGGTGACGTGATCGCCGTACGTGAGAAGGCCAAGAAGCAAGGCCGTATCCGCGAAGCGCTGGATCTGGCCACCAGCATTGGCCTGCCCCAGTGGGTCGACGTCGACACCAGCAAAATGACCGGTGTCTTCAAGCAGGCTCCGGATCGCGCGGACGTTGCTCGCGACGTCAACGAATCGATGGTCGTCGAATTGTATTCGCGTTGATAAGGCGCGCCGCGGCAACGCGGCGCTCCATCGACGCGATACGCATCGCACGTTCATCCTGCGTTTTACCTGCTTGCCAACCCGCCGTGCCCTGTTGGGGCACGGCGGGTTGGCGAGTTTTTGTACTTCCATCAGCCTTATCGGTGTAACGAGCCGAGGGTATTGAAAAGGAAACAAGTCAATGTCCACTCAAGGTTTTCTGAAACCGCGCTCCATCGAAGTCGAGCCCGTTGGGACTCACCATGCCAAGATCGTCATGGAGCCCTTCGAGCGCGGTTACGGTCATACGCTGGGTAACGCCCTGCGCCGCATCCTGCTCTCGTCCATGACGGGCTATGCGCCGACGGAAGTCCAGATGACCGGCGTCGTGCACGAGTATTCGACCATCGCTGGCGTGCGCGAAGATGTCGTGGACATCCTGCTGAACCTGAAAGGCGTCGTGTTCAAGCTGCACAATCGCGACGAAGTGACGCTGGTGCTGCGCAAGCAAGGCGAAGGCGCGGTGCTGGCCAGCGATATCGAGCTGCCGCACGATGTGGAGATCGTCAACCCGAACCACGTGCTGTGCACCTTGACCGAAGCCGGCAAGATCGAGATGCAGATCAAGGTCGAGAAGGGTCGCGGTTACGTGCCGGGCAATGTGCGCGCGCTGTCGGAAGACCGCACCCACACCATCGGCCGCATCGTCCTGGACGCCTCGTTCAGCCCCGTACGCCGTGTCAGCTATGCGGTGGAAAGCGCCCGCGTGGAACAGCGTACCGACCTGGACAAGCTGGTGCTGGACATCGAAACCAACGGCGTGATTTCGCCCGAGGAGGCGGTGCGCCAGGCTGCCCGCATCCTGATGGACCAGATCTCGGTGTTCGCGGCGCTGGAAGGCGCTGGCGATTCGTACGAAGCCCCGGTCCGCGGTACGCCGCAGATCGACCCCGTGCTGCTGCGCCCGGTCGATGACCTGGAACTGACCGTGCGTTCGGCCAACTGCCTGAAGGCCGAGAACATCTACTACATCGGCGACCTGATCCAGCGCACCGAAAACGAACTGCTGAAGACCCCGAACCTGGGCCGCAAGTCCTTGAACGAAATCAAGGAAGTGCTTGCCGCGCGCGGTCTGACGCTGGGCATGAAGCTGGAGAACTGGCCCCCGGTCGGCCTCGAGCGTCCCTGATCGTTCTGTTGTTTATTGCGGGTCCGTTTCGGCGGATCCGCGTTTTCACCACTGGACCGCGGCATGACCCCATGCCGATAGAAGATCCGGATAACCCGGCGGCCGCGAGGCTGTCTTTAGATTCAAAAGGAAATTGTCATGCGTCACGGTAATGGTTTGCGCAAGCTCAACCGCACCAGCAGTCACCGTCTCGCCATGTTTCGCAACATGGCCGTTTCGCTGATCACTCACGAAGCGATCAAGACCACGCTGCCCAAGGCGAAAGAACTGCGCCGCGTCATCGAACCCCTGATCACGCTGGGCAAGGAGCCCACGCTCGCGAACAAGCGTCTGGCCTTTGCCCGTCTGCGCGATCGCGACGCCGTGGTCAAGCTGTTTGCCGAAATCGGCCCGCGTTATGCCTCCCGCAACGGTGGCTATACCCGTGTGCTGAAGATGGGCTTCCGTCAGGGCGACAACGCTCCCATGGCTTTCATGGAACTGGTCGACCGTCCGGAAGTTTCGGAAAACGAAGCGCAAGCGGCCGAGTAATACCGGTATTGCGCCGCGCTGGAAAAACGAGCCTTCGGGCTCGTTTTTTTTCGCCGCTCGATGCCCCGCCTGATGGGAGGCAGAATGATTGGATCTACCGGCTATCGGGTCCATGGGCAGCCTGAACCCGCTCTCGTCCCGCCAGGACGCCAGCGCAAGTAGGCACATAGGCCGTCCAGGTTGGAAACAGGCGTGCGCGGTTCGGCGGCGGCAGCCGATAAAATGGCTTGTTGCGCGCACGGCGCGGCTTTTCCGGAGCATGCATGGAGGCTGGGATGCTGAACAATGACGAAATGGTCCTGGTGGTCAGCAATGCCCCCGATCTGCTCCTGGCCAAGCGCATCGCGCATGTCGTCGTAGAGGAAGGATTGGCGGCTTGTGTGAACCTCGGCGCGCCCATGCTGTCCATCTACACCTGGCAGGGGGAAGTGGAGGGCGCGGAAGAAATTCCGATGTGCTTCAAGACCACGGCCGGGCGAATGGATGATCTGATGCAGGCCATCGCGCGCATGCATCCGTACGAAGTGCCGGAAATCATCGCGGTGCCGGTGATCGCCAGCGCCCAGCCGTATCGCGACTGGGTGCGCGAGCAGACCGCGCGGCGGGATCCGGCTGGCAAGCGCTGATTTGAATGGGATTCCAATGCCGTCGCTATATCCGAAAGGCCTGAAGGCCGCTTCCACGGGCCGTACCCGCGTGCCTGCGGATATGCCGCAAGCGGCTGCGCCCGGGTTTATCCGCAGGCCGTGCCGCCAGCCGGCGCATTGGGCCGCGCGGCTGGCGTCGGCCTTGGTGCTGATGCTGGCGTGGCTGGTGCTGGCGTTGCCCGCCGCGCACGCGGAAGTCGATTTCCTGACGCCGGAGCAGGCATTCCCCTTTTCCGTCACCATGGACGGCCCTGCCACGGTACGGGTCGACTACGACGTGGCCAGCGGCTATTACATGTACCGGGAGCGGTTCGTGTTCTCGGTCGATCCGGCCGGGACGTCCGTGTTGGGCAATCCGGTATTTCCGCCCGCTGACGTCAAGTACGACCCGACCTTCGACAAGAACATGGAGGTCTATCACAAGCCACTGTCGATCCGCGTGCCGCTGCAGGCCGGCGGCGGCGCATTCACGCTGAAGGTGATAGGGCAGGGCTGTGCCGACAAAGGCGTGTGCTATCCGCCCATGGGACATACGGTGTCCCTGCAGCCCGCACCGGGCGGGTACCGGATCACGGGTACCGGGGCGATGGATCCTTCCGCCGTGGCGGCCTTGGCGGCGGCCAGCGCGCCGGATGCGTCCGGCACGGGCGCGCCAGGCGGCTTTTCGGCCGCGCCGTCCATAGGCGCGGCCCTGACGGCGACGGGATCGCCGCCGGGGCAGGACGCCGGCGCCCAAGCCGGGCGCGGCGGCCAGGCTGCACAGGGCCAGGCCGCAGCCGTGACATCGGCGGCCGGCGCGCCGACCGGCCTGACCACGCTTGCGAACAGCGACGACGTCGGGCTGGCGGCCGCCATTGCCGGCATGGGGTGGCTGAAGACGGCCGGCGTGTTTTTCCTGCTGGGTGCGCTACTCTCACTGACGCCTTGCGTACTGCCCATGATTCCCATCGTTTCCTCGGTCATCGTGGGCGCCGGGCGTGGGCAGCCGGCGACGCGCCGGCAAGGCTTGGCGCTGGCCGCGGCATATGTACTGGGCATGTCGCTGGTCTATACCGCGCTCGGCGTCGCGGCGGGACTGAGCGGCATCGGCCTGGCCGCCTGGCTGCAAACGCCATGGGTACTCGCCGTGTTTGCCGCCCTGCTGGCCGTGCTCGCGTTGGCGATGTTCGATGTGTTCACGCTGCAGGCGCCCACCCGCATGCAGAGCGGACTGACTACGTGGCTGTCGCGCGTTCCCGGCGGCCGCGGCACGGGCGCCTTCGTGATGGGGGCGGTGTCGGCGTTGATCGTGGGCCCTTGCGTGGCCGCGCCCTTGGCCGGTGCGCTGGTCTATATTTCGCAGACCCGCGATGTGGTCCTCGGTGCCGCCGCATTGTTCGCCATGGCGTGGGGCATGGGCGTGCCGCTTCTGATCGTCGGCGGTTCCGCCGGCAGCCTGCTGCCCAAGGCAGGTCCATGGATGGAAGGGGTGAAACGGCTGTTCGGCATGCTGTTGCTGGCCACCGCATGGTGGATGCTGGCCCCGCTGCTGCCCGCCTGGACGCAGATGGCGGGATGGGCGTTGCTGGGCTTGGTCGCCGCGGTCATGCTGCGTGCTTTCGAACCTTTGCGTGCCGGTGGCGGTACCGCTGGCATGTTCGCCAAGGGAATGGGCTTGCTGCTCGCCCTGCTTGCCGTCATCCTACTGGTGGGCGCCGCGAGCGGCGGGCGCGACGTGCTGCGGCCGTTGTCGCATCTTGCCGCGAACGACCGTGCTGCCGCTGCCGGGATGCCCGGTCTTCCGGTGGCCGGCACCGCCGGCAATGGCGCCGAACTCCATTTCACGCCGGTGCGATCCGTGGCGGAACTGGATGCGGCGCTCGCTGCCGCCGGCCGCCCGGCCTTGCTCGATTTCTATGCGGACTGGTGCGTATCGTGCCGTGAAATGGAGCAGTTCACTTTCACCGATCCCGCCGTGGCGGCCCGCATGTCGCGCATGTTGCTGCTGCGCGCGGACGTTACCGCCAACAATGTGGACGACCGCGCCTTGCTCAAGCGCTTCGGCCTGTTCGGCCCGCCGGGCATCCTGTTTTTCAATGCCGATGGCAACCAGCGCGCCGATGTGCGCGTCATCGGTTTCCAGGATGCGCGCCGTTTCGCTGAATCGCTGGACCGCGTCGTCACGCCTTAGCTGCCACTCCAGCCCTTGGACCGGGGATTTGGCTGTTTTTCCGCGAACTGGAAAACGCGCGACGGCGATTCAGACCGACTCATGATCGCGTGCGCCTTTCCGCTATATACACTCGACTCCCTACTTCGATTGGGAGATTGAACATGTTGTCGCGTATCAAGAATCTACCGAAAGTCGACGGTATGACGCTGGTCCATTCTTATTCATGGTTTTCGGCAGCGCAAGGCGCTTTGCAGCGCTTCAAGCGCCTTGAGCTCTTTACAAGAAAGCGAGGCAATCATTCAGGGGGCCTGGTCCATGCTTTCTCGTTTCCGAAGGTTCGGGCCAACACCGACCCTTACTATTTCGGGTATTACAACGTTGATAACGACGCCCATTCCCTAAGGCCGGTATCGGACGATGCCCACTCGCTGTCCGAAGAGGAATTCAGGAACGAGATAGCAAGGCAATGGGCGGGGGAAATAGAAAGATATATAAAAATGGGTGGGGAAAAAGAAGACTTTATCGACTTTATAAGCGCCGCAAGAACCGGTTTCCCGGACGAGCGGGACCAGGAAGCCAACGATAAGGTCAAGTGGTTCAGGGAGTCCTTTATCGATAAGGCTTCGCGAGACGATATCCTTCACGTCATGGAACTGCACTCGACCATCCGATCGCGCGTGGAACAATCCGAACGGGATTACCTGGCCAAAGGCGATGACCAGGCCTATCGCGAATGTGCGGGAAGAATCAGCAGGCTTGATCGCGGGAAACAGCAGCTTCAGCTCGTTCTGAAGCGAAAATCCGCCGGCCTGGTTTCTTGATCGGCCAGGCAAGCCCACGGCGCAGGAAGTGTCCGACGTAGCTGGCTCCTGCGCGGTCCGGCAAAGCGGTCACCCGCGGCGCGCCGCACGCGATACGCCATAGGCCATAGTCCGCACGTGGCGCACCGCACGCGACACGCGTCACCCGCGTTTCAAATGCTGCGCCGCCTCGATGGCGAAGTACGTCAGGATGCCATCCGCGCCGGCGCGCTTGAAGCCCAGCAGGGCTTCCATCATGACCCTGTCGTGGTCCAGCCAGCCATTGGCCGCCGCGGCTTTCAGCATGGCGTATTCGCCGCTGACCTGATACGCGAAGGTCGGCACGCGGAAGGCGTCCTTCACACGCCGCAGGACATCCAGGTAGGGCATGCCGGGTTTGACCATGACCATGTCGGCGCCTTCGGCCAGGTCGGCAGCCACTTCGCGCAGCGCTTCGTCGATATTGCCCGGGTCCATCTGGTAGACCGCCTTGTTGGATTTGCCCAGGTTCGCCGCCGACCCCACGGCGTCGCGGAACGGACCGTAGAAGGCGCTGGCGTACTTGGCCGAATACGCCATGATGCGGGTATGAATGTGCTGCGCGTCTTCCAGCGCCTGGCGGATCGCGCCTATGCGCCCGTCCATCATGTCGCTGGGCGCGACGATGTCCACGCCGGCCTGTGACTGCACCAGCGCCTGCTTCACCAGGATTTCCACCGTGGGCTCGTTCAGTACGTAGCCGGCTTCGTCGATCAGCCCGTCCTGCCCATGGCTGGTATAGGGATCCAGCGCCACGTCGGTCAGCACGCCCAGGTCGGGAAAGCGTTTCTTGAGTTCGGCGACCACCCGCGGCACCAGGCCGTCCGGATTGGCGGCCTCGCTGCCGTCCGGCGTCTTGAGCGAACGGTCGATCACCGGGAACAGGGCCATCACCGGGATGCCCAGTTCCATACAGGTTTCCGCCACCGGCAGCAGGGTGTCCGGCGAATAGCGCACTACGCCGGGCATCGAGGGCACGTCCTGGCGCAGCCCTTTTCCGTCGGCCACGAAAACCGGGTAGATCAGGTCGTTGGCGGTCAGCGTGTTCTCGCGGACCAGGCGGCGCGTGAAATCATCGCGGCGCAGGCGACGGGGCCGGGACGCCGGAAAGCCGGCCGATACGATGTGGTGGTTCATGGCACTACCTTGGGAGAGATCCAGTTTTCGATGTGTTCGCCGGCTTCTTCCAGGCCGATGCGGTCCGGCGCCGAGAACGGCACGGTATGCAGCGCGCCGATGTCGGCCAGGTCTTTGCGCACCGTGAAGACGGTGCGCATGCGCTGGCCGTAGGGCAGCTTGTCCGCCTTGGTCAGCAGGGCCAGCACCGGGCGCCCGGTGGGCGCGATAAAGTTCGCCAGCCGGCGGTCCAGATCGGTCACGCCGCGGCGGATGTCGATCAGCAGCACCACTCCCACCAGCGAGGCGCGCGTGGCCAGGTAGCCTCCCAGCAGTTCCGCCCATTTGTCGCGCTCACCCTGGCTGATGGCGGCGTAGCCGTAGCCGGGCAGGTCCACCAGGAAGCCCAGGTGCTGGTCGGGGTCATAGGGATCCGGCAGGCCGAACATATTGATCAGCCGCGTCCGTCCGGGCGTCTTGCTGGAGAAGGCCAGGCGGCGCTGGTTGGTCAGGACGTTGATGGCGGTGGACTTGCCGGAATTGGAGCGTCCGACGAAACAGACTTCCGGCGCGCCGGGCGGCGGCAGCTGGTCCAGGCGGGCTGCCGAGATGAAGAACGAGGCGCGATGCAGAAGGGACACGGGGAATGGGTAAATAGAGGGGTACGAGCCCTATTGTATAATCCGGCGTTTGCAAGGGTGGGCGTCAGTCCGCCTGACGGTGTAGCACGCCGCGTCGCATCACAGAACTCGGGGTACACCGGCAGGTCCTGGGCGGGCGAATGGAAAACATAGGCAAATCATAAACGGTGCGTACCAGCGCCGTGAGTCGATGCTGCGAACGTCGAGGTTTTCATGAAGCGTGTGCTGTCCCGGATGTTGGTTGTTGGCGGATTGGTGTTGGGTACGACCGCCGTTTTTCCGAGTATCGCGGCCGACGCCCCGGCGCCGGCGGCCAAGCCGGACGCAGGCAAAGGCGAGCAGCTTTACACCAACGGCGACCAGGCGCGCGGCGTCATCGCCTGTGCGAGCTGTCACGGCGCTGCCGGCAGCAGCACCATTCCCACCAATCCCAATCTGGCGGCCCAGGCCCACGAGTACCTGGCCAAGCAGCTGGGCGATTTCCAGCTGAAGCAGGGCGCCACGACGCCGCTGCGCAGCGGCGCCGGGGGCAATCCCACGCCGATGACCGCCATCGTGCAGTCCCTCACGCCGCAGGACATGCAGAACATCGCCTTGTACCTGTCGCAGCAGCAATTGAAGGAGCCTGCCACGGCCGGGCAGAAGTCCCTGGTCGAGCGGGGCCAGACCATCTGGCGCGCCGGTCTGCCGGATCGCAACGTGCCGGCCTGCGCATCGTGCCACTCCGCCAACGCGGCGGGTATCCCGGCGCAGTATCCTCGCCTCTCCGGCCAATTCCCGTCGTATATTGAGGAACAGCTGAAACTGTTCCAGGAAGGCAGCCGGAACAACAGCGAACCCATGCACGAGATCGCCAGCCGCATGACGCTGGAAGATATCAAGGCCGTTTCCGACTACGCCGCCGGCCTGCGCTGACGGGGCCAGGCCCCGGCAAGGGGGTCGCCCAGTCGTTCAGGCGGCCTCCTTCTTCCATGCATCAGAATCCCCCGACCCCTCGCCACGACCTGCGTTCCCTGCCCGCGGATATGCTGGAGCTCTTGGGCTCCATGCGTTTCGCCGTCAGCCTGCTGATGTTCATCTGCGTGGCCAGCATCGTCGGTACGGTGCTGGTGCAGAACCAGGCATCGTCCGCCTACGTCGACCAGTTCGGCCCGTTCTGGTATACGGTATTCGACAAGTTCTCGCTCTGGCACGTCTATAACAGCTGGTGGTTCCTGCTGATCATGACTTTCCTGGTGGTGTCCACCGGGGTCTGCCTGACGCGCAACGCGCCCAAGATGCTGCGCGACGCGGTGTCGTTCCGCGAATACGTGCGCCTGTCCAGCCTGCGTGCCTTTCCGCAGCGGGTGGAGTTCGACAGCGGGGCCGCGGCCCCCGATACGCTGGGCCGCACCCGGCAGCTGCTGAAGTCCCTGGGCTATGCCGTCAAGGAACGCCAGGACGGCGAAGGCGTGCTGCTGGCCGGCAAAAGGGGCAGCGCCAACCGGCTGGGCTATATCTTCGCGCATACGGCGATGATCGTGATCTGCGTCGGCGGCTTGCTGGATAGCGAGCTGGCGGTGCGCGCGCAGGTGTGGCTGGGCGGCAAGAAGCCCATCGTCGAGAACATGTTGATCAGCGATGTGCCGCCCAGCGGCCGGCTGTCGGTCAACAACCCCAGCTTCCGCTCCAGCATGATGATCCCGGAGGGCGGGCGCGCGAATAATGCCGTGGTGATGGTGGGCGACGGCGCGCTGGTGCAGCCGATTCCCTTCACCGTGACGCTGAAGAAGTTCATCGTCGATTACTACTCCACCGGCATGCCCAGCCGCTTCGCCAGCGAAGTCGAGGTGCGGGATCCCGATACCGGCAAGACCTTCGACAAAACCATCGAGGTCAACGAGCCGCTGCGCTACAAGGGTGTGACGGTCTACCAGTCCAGTTTCGATGACGGCGGCAGCAGCGTGCAGCTGCGCGGCTATTCCCTGCGCGGCACCGATGCGGCGACGTTCGAGCTATCCGGCACGGTAGGCAAAAGCACCGACACCGGCAACAGCGCCCCCGCCGACGCGCGCGACCTGAAGGTGGACATCACCGCGCTGCGCCCCATCAATGTCGAGGACCTCTCGGGCGGCACGCCCAAGCCCGCGCGCGACTTCGCGCAGGACGTGGCGTCGGTGGCGGGCAGTGCCGCGGGCAAGCAGAACGCGCACCTGCGCAACGTGGGGCCGGCCGTGGAGTACCGCCTGATCGACGCCAGCGGCCAGGCACATGAATTCCGCAACTACATGCTTCCGGTGGAGCTGGATGGCTTCCCGGTATTCCTGGCCGGCGTGCGCAACAATGCCGGCGAAAACTACCGCTACCTGCGGCTGCCGGCGGATGACGATAATTCCGTTGCCGAGTTCATGCGGCTGCGCGCCCTGCTGGCCGATCCGCGGGCCCGCAAGGAGGCGGCGCGCCGCTTCGCCGAAAAGAATGCGCCGGCCGGCGGTGATCGCCAGCCCCTGGAGACGGCCGCCGACCGTGCCTTGCAGACCTTTTCCGAAGGCGGGTTGCAGGCGGTGGCGAATTTCCTGCAGAGCAACGCGCCCGCCCCCGAACTGGAGCGCGCGGCCGATATCGTGGTGCGCCTGATCGGAGCCAGCGTGGCCGAGCTTCGCGTGATGGAGCGCGAGCGCGCGGGGCTGCCGGCCTTGCCCACCGAAGGCGAGGGCGCCGAACGGGCGGCGGTGTGGTCGCGCGTCGCGGTGGCTGCCCTTTCCGATCTGGCGATGTACCCCGCCCCCGTGTTCTTTTCGCTGGCGGACTTCAAGCAGGTGCAGGCCAGCGTGTTCCAGGTCAGCCGTACGCCGGGCAAGCAGGCCGTGTATGTCGGCAGCCTGCTGTTGATCCTGGGCGTGTTCAGCATGTTCTTCATTCGCGACCGGCGCGTCTGGGTGTGGGTGGCGCCCGGCCCGGACGGCCGCGGCAGCGCCGTCCATGCCGCCATGACGTCCCAGCGGCGTACACTGGACTTCCTCCGTGAATTCGACCGGCTCAAAGAGGCGCTGCTGCGCCTGAAGCAGTGAGGTAGCAAGCTCATGTCCGAATCCGCAATTTCCCCCGTGCACGATACGTCGTGGCAGGAAGGCATGGCCGAAAGCGGCGACGCGCGCATCCGGCGCGGACGTCCCGATTGGACCGATGCCGTGTTCTTTCTGTTGCTGGCCGTGGGTGCCGGCTATGCGCTGACCCGCTTCGCGGGGTCCATGGATTACTACGAGAAAGTCATCCTGAGCGGCGCGGTGCTCGTGCTGACCTGGATGGGATGGCTGTGGCGCCCGCTGCGCCGCCTGATGATCGCCGTGGCGCTGGCCAGCGGACTGGCGGTGATGCTGTATGGCAACGACCTGGCGCATGCCGAGGACGTGTTCTTCCTGAAATACCTGCTGTCCTCGCAGTCGGCCATTCTGTGGATGTCGGCGCTGTTCGTGCTGGCCACGGTCTGTTATTGGCTGGGGCTGTTCAGCCCCACGGCCGCCTGGCTGGGGACCGCGCTGACCTGGGGCGCGGTGTTTGCCGGCGTGACCGGCATGCTGGTGCGCTGGCGCGAAGGCCACATGATGGGGCCCGACCTGGGCCACATTCCGGTCAGCAATCTGTACGAAGTCTTCGTGCTGTTTTCCCTGATCACCGCGCTTTTCTACCTGTATTACGAACGCCGCTACGCTACCCGCGCGTTGGGCGGTTTCGTGCTGCTGGTGATCTCGTCCGCGGTGATGTTCCTCCTGTGGTATGCCTTCACCCGCGACGCGGCGCAGATCCAGCCGCTGGTGCCGGCGCTCAAGAGCTGGTGGATGAAGCTGCACGTGCCGGCCAATTTCATCGGCTACGGCACGTTCTCGCTGTCGGCCATGGTCGGTTTTGCCTACCTGGTGAAAGAGCACGGCGAAACGACGTCCTGGCGCAAGCTGGCCCCCTTGTTCGTGCTGGGCGTGCTGTTGTGCGCGGAGCCCATGGTGTTCCGCACCCAGGGCCTGTCGGCCGCGTGGATGGAGTACTTCGGCGCGGGCGCGGTCATCGTCGGCGCGATCCTGCTGGGCCGGCGCCGCGTCGCGGCCGCCCTGCCGCCCCTGGCGGTGCTGGACGACATCATGTACCGCGCCATTACCGTGGGCTTCGCCTTCTTCACCGTGGCGACCATCCTGGGCGCGCTATGGGCGGCCGACGCCTGGGGCGCCTACTGGCAATGGGACCCCAAGGAGACCTGGGCACTGATCGTCTGGCTGAACTATGCCGCCTGGCTGCACATGCGCCTGATCAAGGGCCTGCGCGGCGCGATGGCGGCGTACTGGGCCCTGGTGGGGCTGCTGATCACGGGCTTTGCGTTCCTGGGCGTGAACATGTTCCTGTCGGGACTGCATTCCTACGGACAGCTCTAGGGCGCCACCGACCCGTCACAACGAAAAGGCGCCTCTCGGCGCCTTTTTCACGTGGGACGCAAGGGGATGCGCCGGTCAAGCAAAAAGGCGCCCCGGAGAGCGCCTTGGGTCCGCTTGGGGATGCCCGCGCGGAACGGCGACGATCAGGGCAGCGTGCTTTCCCCGCGCAGCAGGTCTTCCACGGTTTCGCGCTGGCGGATCACGTGGAATGCCGCGCCGTCGACCATGACTTCGGCGGGGCGCGGACGGGTGTTGTAGTTGCTGGACATGACCATGCCATAGGCGCCCGTGGATTCGATGGCAAGCACGTCGCCGCGCTCCACCGCCAAGGCGCGCTGCTTGGCCAGCCAGTCGCCGCTTTCGCACACCGGGCCGACGACGTCGTATTCCTGCGTGGCGCCGCCGCGCGGCTGTACCGGCAGCACGCCGTGCCAGGCGTCGTACAGCGTGGGGCGAATCAGGTCGTTCATGGCCGCGTCCACGATGGCGAAATTGCGGGCTTCGGCGTGCTTCAGGAATTGCACGGTGGTCAGCAGGACACCGGCATTGCCCACCAGGGAACGGCCCGGTTCCATGATCAGCTTCAGGCGGCCCAGCCCGCGGGCGTCCAGGCGTTCATAGACCTGGCCGAGCAGCGTGGCGGGGCGCAGCGGGGTTTCGTCGGTATAGCGGATGCCCAGGCCGCCACCCAGGTCCAGGTGTTCGATCTCGATGCCGGCGGCGCGCAGGCCGTCGATCAGGTCCAGCAGCTTGTCCAGGGCGTCCAGGTAGGGCGAAACGTCGGTGATCTGGGAGCCGATGTGGCAGTCTACGCCGGTGACCGCTACGCCCGGCAGCGCGGCGGCCGTCCGGTAGACCTGCGGCGCGTCGGCGATGGCGATGCCGAATTTGTTTTCCTTCAGCCCCGTCGAAATATAGGGATGCGTGCCGGCATCCACGTCGGGATTCACGCGCAGCGACACGCGGGCCGTCTTGCCCAGCGAAACCGCGACGTCCGACAGCAGATGCAGTTCGGCTTCGGATTCGACGTTGAAGCACTTGACGTCCGCCTCCAGCGCCTTGCGCATCTCCCAGGCCTGCTTGCCGACGCCGGAAAACACGACCTTGGCCGGATCCGCGCCCACCGATAGCACGCGGTGCAGTTCACCACCCGACACGATGTCGAAACCCGCCCCCAGGCGGGCGAACTCCTTCAGCACCGCCAGGTTGGAATTCGCCTTCATGCCGTAGCACACCAGGACGTCGCGCCCGGCGATGGCCTCGCGGTAGGATTCCCAGGCGGCCTGCAGCGCGGCTCGCGAATAGACGTAGAGCGGCGTGCCGAGGCGTTCGGCCAGCATGGGCAGCGGCACGCCTTCCGCGTGCAGCACGCCGTGCCGATAGTGGAAATGGGGATAGCCGGCGGGTTGCGCCGGCGCGGGGGTAAGTGCGTTCATCGTTGCGTCGCGGACGGCGGGTAGTCGGGGAGGGCGGTGCCCAGGTGGACACCAGGGGCGGCACGGAAGCTCATCGGCGCGATCACTTTGGGCGGGGGCTTGAGCACGGGCGCTTGGGAAGGCGCGATGAGCGGGCCCTTGTAGCCGCAGGCCGCCAGCGACGCGGCGGCAGCCAGCGTGGCTACAATGCGTAGAGCGGTACGGCTGTATGCCGGGTGGGACACTGGGAACTCCGTAATTCTTGCAGACTGGATTATGAACGAAACCGAATTTCTTGCGTTGGCGGAGCAGGTGCTTGACCGCATCGAAAGCCAGGCCGACGATTGGGCGGGCTCGCTCGATGTCGACGTGGAAACCAGCCGCAGCGGCAATGTACTGACCCTGGTCTTCGAGGACGACACGCACGTGGTGATCAACAGCCAGGCGGCCATGCAGGAACTCTGGGTGGCGGCGCGCAGCGGGGGCTTTCATTACCGCTACGACGGCCAGCACTGGCGCGACACACGCGGCGGCCCGGACCTGCACGAGGCGCTGTCGCAGATCTGTTCCGAGGCGGCCGGCGCGCCGATCACCGTCAAGGTCTAGCGTTAACAGGCCCTAGTCGCCGGCTTCCCGAAGCGGCGCGGGCCGCGGATTACTGCTGCCCGGGCACGGAGCCCTCGCCGAAGCTGGTGCCGGACGGCCGGCCATCGGCATTGGCCGCGCGCAGCGTATTCAACAGGTCGCCCAGGCTGTCCGAACCCGGTGCCGGCAGCCCCAGCCGCGCCACGGCCTGGCCGGGCGGGAATTCCGCGAAATAGAACTCGCCGTTTTCGACCAGCAGGCCGTCGGGCCGGGGCCGCTGTTTCTGCTCGGGCACGCCCTTGAGCATTTCCTGCATGTAGCTTAGCCAGATCGGCAGGGCCGCGCCGCCGCCGGTTTCGCGCGAGCCCAGGGACTTCGGCTGGTCATAGCCCAGCCAGGCCGTGGCTTCCAGGCTGGGCGTATAGCCGGAGAACCAGGCGTCCACGGATTCGTTGGTGGTGCCCGTCTTGCCTGCGATGTCGTTGCGCTTCAGGACCGCCCGGGCGCGCGCCGCGGTGCCGTAGGTGGCGACCCCGCGCAGCATGTCGTCCATGACGAAGGCCGTGCGCGCGTCGATGGCCCGCGCGGCCGAGTCGCCGGCGACCAGCGGCTTGGATTGCATGATGACCTTGCCGCTGCTGTCGGTGACGCGGTCGATCAGGTAAGGCGTGATCCGATAGCCGCCGTTGGCGAAGACGGAATAGGCGCCGGCCAGCTGCAGCGGCGTGACCGAACCCGCCCCCAGCGCCAGCGGCAGCACCGCGGGCTGGCGCGACTTGTCGAAGCCGAAACGCGTCAGGTAATCCTGTCCGTAAGCCGGGCCGATGGCCTGCAGGATGCGGATCGACACCATGTTCTTGGACTTGTACAGGCCCTGCCGCATGGTGAGCATGGGTTCGTACTCGTTGCCGTAGTTCTTGGGCGCCCACGCCTTGGAGCCGGTCTGCGCCGCGCTGAGCGCGAACGGCTGGTCGGAGATCTGGGTGGCCGGCGTGAGGCCCCGCTCCAGTGCCGCCGAGTAGATGAAGGGCTTGATGTTCGAGCCGGGCTGGCGCCACGCCTGCGTGACACGATTGAAGTTGCCGCGGTAGAAGTCGAAGCCGCCGACCATGGACCGGATGCCGCCGTCCTGCGGCGACAGCGACACGAAGGCCGCCTGCACCGCGGGCATGTTCAGGACTTCCCAGTCGTCCGGGCCGATCTTGTGGATGTACACGACCGACCCGCGGCGTATGCGCTGGTCGTCCTTGGCCTTCGGGTTCAGGGCACGGGCGACGACGGACAGGACCTTCTTGTCGCTGATGGTGATGATCTCGCGCGAGCTGCGCGCCACCTTGATTTCGTTGGGATTGGCGGACAGCACCAGCGCGACCAGCAGGTCGTCGCTATCGGAATATTTGTCCAGTACGCCGTCCAGCGCATCGTCCAGGGCCTGCGGGTCTTTTTCGACGCCGGCGGGCAGATCCAGCTGTGTTTCCGGACCCGGGTAGGGCGCGCGGCGGGTGTATTCCAGCACGCCGTCGCGCACGGCCCGGTAGGCGGCTTCCTGGTCCTTGGACTGCACCGTGGTGTAGATATTCAGGCCACGCGAATACACGTTGTCCTGGTAGACGCCGTACAGCAGCTGGCGCGCCAGTTCGGCCACGTATTCGCCGTGGATGGAATAGCCGCCGGCCGGCGTGCCCTCGGCCGACTTGATGACGATGGGCTGGCCCATCGCCTGCTGATATTCCGGGTCGGTCAGGTAGCCCAGGGTGCGCATGCGGCCCAGCACGTAATGCTGGCGCAGTTCCGCGCGGGGCAGGTTGGAGATGGGGTTGAAGCGCGACGGCGCCTTCGGTATGCCCGCAAGCATCGCGGCTTCGGCCGGCGTGATCTGCGACAGCGGCTTGCCGAAATAGGTGCGCGACGCCGCGGCGAAACCGTAGGCGCGATGACCCAGGTAGATCTGGTTCATGTACAGCTCGAGGATCTGGTCCTTGCTGAGGCTGGCCTCGATCTTGAACGTCAGCAGCAGTTCGTAGAACTTGCGCGTGTAGGTCTTTTCGGACGACAGGTAGAAGTTGCGCGCCACCTGCATGGTGATGGTGCTGGCGCCCTGCGACTTCGACATGCTGATCAGGTTGGTCAGGCCCGCGCGCACCACGCCGGTCCAGTCGATGCCGCCATGCTGGTAGAAGCGGTCGTCTTCCGCGGCCAGCACGGCCGATTTCATGACGTCCGGGATTTCGTTGAAGCGCAGCACGTTGCGCCGTTCCTCGCCGAACTCGCCGATCAGCACTTTATCGGCGGTAAAGACCCGCAGCGGAACGCGCGGGCGGTAGTCCGTCATCGCGTGCAGGTCGGGCAGGTTCGGCCACGCCAGGGCGAGCGCCATGCCGCCCAGCAGCAGTCCGCAGCCGGCGAGTCCCGCGCAGAAAATGCCTAGCTTGAAGAAGAAACGGAAAAAGGGGGAGCCGCTCGAATCGGGCTTTTCTTTCTTGGAAGAAGGAGTCTGGGGCTTGCTCATCGCCGCGATTTTACGGGGAACCCGTGCCCCCAATCCGACTGTGCGCGCGGTTTCTGTAACAGCGTGGTTCAGTGTGGCGCGCGGGCAACTGATCCCAATGGGATAATACGCCTTATGAACGCGTCCCAACCCGATTGCGCGGCCGCCGTGCCGGCCGTCGAACCCGAATCCGAAGCCTGCGCCGCCGTCTGCGCCGCGCCGCGGGCGACCGTCCCCTACGACACGCCGATTTTCCTGGTCGGCATGATGGGCGCGGGCAAGACGACGATAGGCCGGTCGCTGGCGCGCGTGCTCGGCCGTGAATTCGTCGACCTGGACCACGAGCTGGAATCCCGCTGCGGCGTCCGTGTCCCCGTCATTTTCGAAATCGAGGGCGAGGCAGGCTTTCGCCGCCGCGAAGCCACCGCGCTGGCGCACTGCGCCGCGCGCCCCGGCATCGTCCTGGCCACGGGCGGCGGCGCCATCCTGGCCGAGGAAAACCGCGCGGTGCTGCGCCAGCAGGGCATCGTCATCTACCTGCGCGCCAGTGTGGATGAGCTGTACCGCCGCACCTGCCGCGACCGCAACCGGCCGCTGCTGGCCACCGCCGACCCGCGCGGTACGCTGCGCGAGCTGCTGGACAAGCGCGAACCGCTGTACCGGGAGGTCGCGGACCTGACCATCGAAACCGGGTGCATTCCCGTCAGCACCCTGGTCAAGCACCTGGTGCCCAAGCTGCAGGCCTACGAGAAAAAAGCATGAATGTCGTCGACGTCGCCGTTCCCGGCGCCCGTTATCCCATACGCATCGCGCCGGGCCGGCTCGACCATCTGGACGAGGCCATACCGGCCAACGCCACCGCCATCGGGCTGATCACCAATCCCACCGTCGCGTCCCTGTATGCCCAGCGCGCCGAGCGCGCCCTGGCCAGGACCGGGCGCAAGGTCGTGCGCATCGACCTGCCGGACGGCGAGGAACACAAGGACTGGCGCACGCTGAACCTGATCTTCGACGCGCTGCTGTCCAACGGCTTCGACCGGCGTTCCGTGCTGGTGGCGCTAGGGGGCGGGGTGATCGGCGACATGGCGGGCTTTGCCGCCGCCGTGTACATGCGCGGCATCCGTTTCGTGCAGGTGCCCACCACGCTGCTGGCGCAAGTGGATTCCTCGGTCGGCGGCAAGACGGGCGTCAATCATCCGATGGGCAAGAACATGGTGGGGGCCTTTCACCAGCCGGTGGCGGTGGAGATCGATACGGACGTGCTGTCCTCGCTGCCGGCGCGCGAAGTGTCCGCGGGGCTGGCGGAGGTGATCAAGTACGGCATGATCCTGGACGCCGATTTCTGGGCATGGTGCGAAGCTCACGCCGCGTCGCTGCGCGCGCTGGATCGCGACGTGCTGGGCCACGCCATCCGGGTGTCCTGCGAACTGAAGGCCAAGGTCGTGGCGCAGGACGAACGCGAATCGGGCCTGCGCGCCATCCTGAACCTGGGCCACACCTTCGGCCACGCGATCGAGTCCGGCCTGGGCTATGGCGCTTGGCTGCACGGCGAAGCGGTCGGCTGCGGCATGGTGCAGGCGGCGGAACTGTCCGCGGAAGTGGCCGGCTTGCCGGCGGCCGACGTGGCCCGCGTCAGGAAGCTGGTCCAGGCCATCGGCTGCCCCACCACGGCGCCCGACCTGGGCGCGGAACGCTGGCTGGCGTTGATGCGGGTGGACAAAAAGGCGGAAGGCGGCGAGATCCGCTTCGTCCTGACGCCACGTATTGGCCAGGCCGTCGCGCGGGCCGCGCCGGAAGATGCCGTGCGCCGGGTGCTGGCGCGCACCGTCGCCTGATTCGTGCCGGCGATGGTCCGATAGACAGGAATCAACGATCATTGCCCTATGAATACCATCGCGGACACACTCGCCCCTTACGCCGCCGATCCCTCGCGCACCCTGGGCCGCGCGCATGCGGAACCGTCGCCGCAGAACCGCAGCGAATTCCAACGCGATCGCGACCGCATCATCCATTGCACGGCCTTCCGGCGGCTGGAATACAAGACGCAGGTCTTCATCAACCACGAAGGCGATCTGTTCCGCACGCGGCTGACGCACAGCCTGGAAGTGGCGCAGATCGCGCGCACGCTGGCGCGCAGCCTGCGCGTCAACGAAGAACTGACCGAAGCCATTTCGCTGGCCCACGACCTGGGCCACACGCCTTTCGGGCACGCCGGCCAGGATGAACTGAATGCCTGCATGCATGAACTCGCACCGGGTGCCGGCGGCTTCGAACACAACCTGCAGAGCCTGCGCGTCGTCGACGAACTGGAAGAGCGGTATGCGGCGTTCAATGGCCTGAACCTGTGCTTCGAAACGCGCGAAGGCATACTGAAGCACTGTTCGCTGGCGCATGCGCGGCAGCTGGGCGCGGTGGGCGAACGCTTCATCCGCCGCCGCCGCCCGTCGCTGGAAGCACAGCTGGCCAACCTGGCGGACGAAGTGGCCTACAACAACCATGACATCGACGACGGCCTGCGCTCGGGCCTGGTGACGGTGGAGCAAATGCGGCAGGTGTGTTTCTTTGCCCGCCACTACGACGCGGTGGTGGCGCAATATCCGGATGTGTCACAGCGCCGCATGATCGCCGAGACCATCCGGCGCATGATCAATACGCTGATCGTCGACCTGACCACCACCACCGCGGGGCGCATCGCGCAGCACCGGCCCGAAAGCGTGGAGGATGTGCGCGAGGCGCCGCCGCTGGTCGGCTTTTCGGAAGAGACCCGGGCGGAGGCGGACGAGCTCAAGCGCTTCCTGTTCGAGAACCTGTACCGGCATTTCCGCGTGATGCGCATGACGTCCAAGGCGCGGCGCATCGTGCGGGACCTGTTCACGGCGTTTCTTTCGGATCCGCGGCTGCTGCCGCCGGACTACCAGCGGCGTGAAGGGCAGGCGCGGGCGATCTCCGACTACATCGCGGGCATGACGGACCGCTACGCGATGCGCGAGCACAAACGATTGTTCGATATGTCCTGAGCGCGCACCGCCGTCGCGTCGCCCGCGCCTGGTCTGCCGCCCCGGACTCGGCCAATGCGAGGTTTCTTCCCGCGTTAACGGGCTAGCCCTGCACGCTTTGTCCCGCGTGCCGCGCGGAGGCCTCGTGGGCCTGCTGGCCCTCGTGTCCGCCCTGCGCCGACTGCAGGCGGGTGCGCAGCCACAAGCCGAGGATCGCGGCGAGCAGCGCGAATGCCGCGCCGCACAGGAACGCCAGCCGATAGCCGTCGTTCAGTGCGATGGCCGGGGCCGCCCCCGCGGCGGCGGACGCGCCGGCGCGCGCCGCGGCCAGGCTGGCCAGTACCGCCAGCCCCAAGGAACCGCCCATCATGAAGGACGTATTGACGATGCCGGAGGCCAGCCCGGATTCGCTGGGCTGGACGTCGCTCATCGCCGCCAGCAGCACCGGATTGAACGCGATGCCGGCGCCCAGGCCCAGCAACAGCATCCCGGGCAGCACGTGCAGCGCGAAGCTGCCGTTGGCCGGCGCGTAGGCGAACAGAAGCAAGCCGGCGGCGGCGATCAGCAGGCCCGCGCTCAACGGCAGGCGGATGCCGAAGCGCATGACCAGCTTCGCCGACAAGCCCAGGGAAAACGCCGCCATGATCACATTGGCCGGCAGGAAGGACAGCCCGATCTGCATGGGGTCGTAGCCCAGGACCAGCTGCAGGTACAGCGCCGAAATGAAGAACCAGGCAAACATCGCGGCCGCCCATAGCACGCCGACGATATTGGAAATAGCCAGGTTGCGCAGGCGGAACAGGCGCAGCGGCACCAGCGGCGCGCGCACGCGCGATTCGATGGCCAGGAACAGGGCGAGCAGGACCACGGCTGCCGTCAGCATGGCGACCGATTGGGTGGAGCCCCAGCCCGCCTCGTTGCCGTTGACGACCGCGTAGACGGCCAGCATCAGGGCCGCCGTGATGGTGACCGCGCCGCCGATGTCCAGGGGGCCGTCCGCGGCCAGCCCGCGGCCGCGTGGAATCAGCGCCAGGCACAGCCCATACACCGCCACGCCGATGGGCAGGTTGACCAGAAAGATCCAATGCCAGCTGAGGGTGGACGTCAGCAGGCCGCCCAGCAGCACGCCGATGCTGCCGCCGCCGGCGCAGACGAAGCCGTAGATCCCCATGGCCTTGGCGCGCTCGGCCGGTTCCGTGAACAGATTCATCACCAGCGACAGCGAAACCGCGGACACCACCGCGCCGCCCAGGCCCTGCACCGCGCGCGCGCCCACCAGGAATTCGCGCGTATGCGCCATGCCGCAGGCCAGCGAGGCCACCGTGAAAAACGCCAGGCCGGCCAGGAACATGCGCCGATGCCCGTACAGGTCGCCCAGGCGCCCGCCCAGCAGCAGGAAACCGCCGAAGGTAAGCATGTAGGCGTTGACCACCCATACCAGCGAGGTTTCGGTGAAATCCAGGTCGGCGCGGATGGAGGGAAGCGCCACGTTCACGATGGTGGTGTCCAGCACGATCATCAGCACGCCCAGGCAGAGTACCGTCAGGGCGTACCAGCGTTTACGGCCTTCGATGCCGTGTGTCATATGTCTTCTCCTGTGCCGCGCCATGGGTGCGAGCCCGGCGCGGTGGCTTGATGGCGGGAAGCGCCGCGCGGCAAAGCCGGCGCGCTCCCATGACGACGAGTGGGGCCGGGGAATTTCGACATTGCCGGCGGATGCGCCGCGGCCCGTCTACCGGTGCGTACGGTAGGGCTCGTCCGGTGGCAGGAAGATCCCTTCCGCTTTCGCGTCGCGTATCCATGCCTGCATGGCGGGCAGCGACAGCATGGCGTCCATGTACTCGCGCACCGGTCCGGCGGCGGCCGTCACGCCGTAGGTGATGAAGCGCGAGACGACGGGCGCGAAGAAGGCGTCCGCGATGCTGAAGGCGCCGAACAGGAAAGGGCCCCCCTGGCCGTATTCCGCGCGGGTGTCCTGCCAGATGGCTTGCACGCGAGAGATATCCTGCCGTGCCGCCGGCGTGATATCGACGCCCGGCAGCAGCGCTTCCACATTCATCGGCAGGACGTTGCGCAAGTCGCTGAAGCCGCTGTGCATGTGGGCGGCGAGCGTCCGCGCGCGCGCCCGTGCTTTCGGCTCGGCGGGCCACAGCCGGGCCTGCGGGTGGCGTTCGGCCACGTATTCGCAGATGGCCAGCGAATCCCAGATGGCGAAGTCGCCGTCCAGCAGCACGGGCACCGTGCCGGCCGGGGTGATGGGGGCCAGGCGTGCCGAGAATTCCGGCGTGAACAGCGTCAGTTTTTCTTCCTTGAACGGAATCCCCGCCACGCTGAGCGCCAGCCACGGCCGCAGCGACCACGACGAATAGTTTTTATTGCCGATCAGAAGGGTGTACATAGAGGCTCCAGGCGGGTCCGGCGTGTTTGCGGTGACGTGTCCGCCCATACGGTGGCGTCGGGAAACCCCCCGGACGCGCGACGCGCGATGCCGTTGCGGCGCGCGTCGGGCGGGCGGCCATGCGGGTGATCCATCTGCTGCTCAAGCAGATGGAAGTCTACTTGGCTTTCCTGCGCAGCGGTGTCGTCGCCGCCGGCGTTGCCCGGGCGACATCCAGCACGCGCTGGAGATAGTGGCCCGTATGGCTTTCCGGCGTTTCGGCCACGGCTTCCGGCGTGCCCTGCGCCACCACGCGGCCGCCGCCGTCCCCCCCTTCCGGACCCATATCGATGATCCAGTCCGCGGTCTTGATGACGTCCAGGTTGTGCTCGATGACCAGCACCGTATTGCCGGCGTCGACCAGCTGGTTCAATACCTTCAGCAGCAGTTCGATGTCATGGAAATGCAGCCCCGTCGTGGGCTCGTCCAGGATGTACAGCGTGCGGCCGGTGCTGCGCCGCGACAGTTCCTGCGAGAGCTTGACGCGCTGCGCCTCGCCGCCCGACAGGGTAGTCGCGCTCTGGCCCAGGCGCAGGTAGGACAGGCCGACGTCCATCAGCGTATGCAGCTTGCGCGAGATGGCCGGTACCGAATCGAAGTATTCCAGCGCCTGTTCCACCGTCAGGTCCAGGACTTCGCTGATGTTGCGCCCGCGGTAGCGGATCTCCAGGGTTTCGCGGTTGTAGCGCTTGCCCTGGCAGACGTCGCAGGGCACGTACATGTCCGGCAGGAAATGCATTTCCACCTTGACCACGCCGTCGCCCTGGCAGGCCTCGCAGCGGCCGCCCTTGACGTTGAAGCTGAAGCGGCCGGGATCGTAGCCGCGCGCGCGGGCTTCCGGCACGCCGGCGAACAGTTCGCGGATGGGCGTGAACAGGCCCGTGTAGGTGGCGGGATTGCTGCGCGGCGTGCGGCCGATGGGGCTCTGGTCGACGCTGATGATCTTGTCGAAATGCTCCAGGCCATCCAGCGACACGAAGGGGGCGGGCTCGGCCTGCGCATGATGCAGCTGGCGCGACACCGCGACCGCCAGCGTGTCGTTGATCAGCGTGGATTTGCCGGAGCCCGACACGCCCGTGACGCACACCAGGCGCCCGGCGGGCACGCGCAGATCCACGTTCTTCAGGTTGTTGCCGCTGGCGCCGGCCACCACCAGCCAGGGCAGTTCGTCGTCCACCGGACGGCGCTCGGGCACCTGGATGGCGCGGCGGCCGCTCAGGTATTGCCCCGTCAGCGATTGCGCGTCGTCCTGCACCTGCGCGGGCGTGCCCTGCGCCACCACCTGGCCGCCGTGCTCGCCGGCGCCCGGGCCCATGTCCACCACCCAATCGGCGGACCGGATCATGTCTTCGTCGTGCTCGACGACGATGACGCTGTTGCCCAGGTCGCGCAGATGCTGCAGCGTGCCGATCAGGCGGTCGTTGTCGCGCTGGTGCAGCCCGATGGAGGGCTCGTCCAGCACATACATGACGCCCGTCAGGCCGGAGCCGATCTGGCTGGCCAGCCGGATGCGCTGCGCCTCGCCCCCCGATATCGTGTCCGCGCTGCGGTCCAGCGACAGGTAGTTCAGGCCCACATTGTTCAGGAAGCTGAGCCGCGCTTCGATCTCGCGCACGATGCGCTGCGCGATCTCCTGCTTGGCCCCGGTCAGCGCGAGTTCCTGGAACCAGCGCAGGCAGTCCGACAGCGGCATGCCTTCGACTTCGTAGATCGCCAGGCCGTGCCGTTCGCTGTCATCGCGCTTTTCCGCGCCGATCAGGACGTGCCGCGCTTCGGCGCGCAGGCGCGAGCCATGGCAGTCCGGGCATACCTTGATGTTGCGGTACTTGCCCAGCTCTTCGCGCACCGTGGCCGAATCGGTTTCCTTCCAGCGCCGCTCAAGATTGGGGATCACGCCCTCGAACACATGCCGCCTGACCGTACTGCGGCCTTTTTCGTTCAGGTAGACGAAGGCGATTTCCTCTTCGCCCGACCCGTACAGCACCTTGTCGCGCACGGCGTCCGGCAGGCTTTCGAAAGGCGCCTCGATGTCGAATTCATAGTGCGCCGCCAGGCTGGTCAGCAGCGTATGGGTGAAGGCATTGCGGCGGTCCCAGCCGCGGATCGCGCCCGCCGCCAGGCTCAATTCCGGAAACGCCACCACGCGCTTCGGATCGAAGAAGCCGACCTGGCCGATGCCGTCGCAGCTCGGGCAGGCGCCCATGGGGTTGTTGAAGCTGAACAGGCGCGGCTCCAGCTCGGGCAGGCTGTGGCTGCACACCGGGCAGGCGTAGCGGCTGGAAAACACCTGTTCGCGCTCGCTGTCCATGTTCAGCGCCACCACGCGGCCGTCGGCCAGCGCCAGCGCGGTCTCGAAGCTTTCCGCCAGGCGTTGGCCGCTTTCGGCACGCACGCGCAGGCGGTCGATGACCACGTCGATGTCGTGTTTTTCGGTTTTCTTCAGCGCCGGCATGCTGTCGATTTCGGCCATCTGCCCATCCACGCGCAGGCGTACGTAGCCCTGTGCCTGCAGGCTGGCGATCTCGTCCTCGAAGCTGCCCTTGCGGGCGCGCGCCACCGGCGCGAGGATCGCCAGGCGCGTATCGGCCTGCCAGCCCAGCACCGTGTCGACCATCTGGCTGACGCTTTGCGCCTGCAGCGGCAGGCCGTGGTCGGGACAGTACGGCGTGCCCACGCGGGCGTACAGCAGGCGCAGGTAATCGTGGATCTCGGTGATGGTGCCGACCGTCGATCGCGGGTTGTGGCCCGCCGCCTTTTGTTCGATGGAGATCGCCGGGGACAGGCCCTCGATCAGATCGACATCCGGCTTGTCCATCAGTTGCAGGAACTGGCGCGCATAGGCCGAAAGGCTTTCAACGTATCGCCGCTGGCCCTCGGCGTAGAGTGTGTCGAACGCGAGCGAAGACTTGCCCGAACCGGACAGACCCGTCATCACCACCAGTTTCTGCCGTGGCAGATCCAGCGAGACATTCTTCAGATTGTGGGTGCGCGCACCCCGAATGCGTATCGCTTCCATCGGGTTTAAGCAGTTTCAAAGGCCAACTTGGTACTATAGCGCGCCGAACTCGTCCTTGTTCGGGGTCGTGCCAGGCCATGGCGAACCCCGCCATCCCACGACACCACGAATGCCGCCACGTCCCCGACTTCAGCTGACCCTCCCTGAACGACGCACCAGCATTGCCCTGGCAGGCCTCTTCGCCTGTCGCATGTTGGGGCTGTTCCTGCTTTTGCCCGTGTTCGCCGTCGCCGCCCGCGGGTTGCCCGGGGGGACCGATCCGGCCAAGGTCGGCCTGGCGATGGGCATATATGGGCTGACGCAGGCTGTTTTGCAGATTCCCTTCGGCCTGGCATCCGACCGCTGGGGCCGTCGCCCCGTGGTGCTGCTGGGATTGGTGCTGTTCGTCGTGGGCAGCGTGATCTGTGCCCTGTCCCCGGATGTTTTCTGGATCACCATCGGCCGCGCGGTGCAGGGCGCCGGCGCGATTTCCGCCGCGATCACCGCCTGGATCGCGGACGCCACCCGCGACGAGGTACGCACCCGGGCCATGGCGATGGTGGGCGCGTCCATAGGCGTGTCCTTCGCCGTCTCGCTGGTGGCCGCGCCGCTGCTGGTGGGCTGGTGGGGGCTGCCGGGGCTGTTCTGGACCATCACCTGCCTGGGCGTGATCAGCTTCGCCGTGGCGCGCTGGTGGGTGCCGGTGGTGCCCCTGAGCGGCAACCGTGCCATGCGCGGGGCCAAGCCGTCCCAGGTGCTGCTGCACGGCGATCTGCTGCGGCTGAATTTCGGCGTTTTCTGCCTGCACCTGATCCAGGTTTCGCTGTTCGTGGTGGTGCCGTCGCTGCTGGCCAAGCTGGACGGGCTGGATGTGCACGATCTGTGGGAAGTCTATCTGCCGGTCATCCTGGTGTCCTTCGTGCTCATGGTGCCGGTGGTGTTCCTGGCCGAAAGGTACCGGGCGCACCGGGGCGCCCTGATGGGCGCGGTGGCCGGATTGATCGTGGTGCTGGGGCTGATGAACTGGGGCAGGGGTAGTTTCCATGCCATGCTGGCGCTGTTGACCTTGTTCTTCGTGATGTTCAACGTGCTGGAAGCGCTGCAGCCGTCGCTGGTGTCGCGCGTGGCACCGGCCGCGTACAAGGGCCTGGCGCTGGGGTTCTACAACACCTCGCAGGCCGCGGGCCTGTTCTGCGGCGGGGCGTTGGGCGGGATACTGGCGGCCCATGCCGGGCCGGGCGCGGTCTTCCTGACGGTGGCCGGATTGTCGATGGTCTGGCTGGCGGTTACCTGGGGATTGAAGCCGCTGGCCTGAGCACGGGCGGCGCCGGCTTGCCGCCATGCCAGAGCAGCCGCCATCGATGGGCGCCGGGGCCGGCGGCGCATGGGGCTGATGGCTCTGAAAGCAGGGGCGCGTCGTTTTTGTCAGCCCCCGTTAAACTTCCGGGTTGGAGCTGCGGTAAGCTTGCCGTATCGCAGCCAAGGCCGGACAGCACGTCTTCCTTGACGTTTCGATCCTGGCCTGCCAAGGCACGGCGTGGGGCGGTTTGGATCCGAACCGGCGCCACGCGCATTCAAAACGAAGTCATCTTGCCCAGGGACCAATCCGAGTCCCGGCAACTTAGGGAAATCAGCACATGGCATCTGTCAACAAAGTCATCCTCGTCGGCAACCTCGGGCGCGATCCCGAAGTGCGCTACAGCCCCGAAGGCAGCGCCATCTGCAACCTGTCCGTCGCCACCACGTCGCAGTGGAAGGACAAGGCTTCCGGCGAGAAGCGGGAAGAGACCGAATGGCACCGCGTCGTCATGTACAACCGCCTGGCGGAAATTGCCGGGGAATACCTGAAGAAAGGCCGTTCCGTTTACATCGAAGGGCGCCTGAAGACGCGCAAATGGCAGGACAAGGACACCGGCGCGGACCGCTACAGCACCGAAGTCGTCGCCGACCAGATGCAGATGCTGGGCGGCCGCGAAGGCGGCGGTGAAGGCGGCAGCTACGGTGGTGGCGGCGGCGGTTATGAAGACGCGCCGCAGCAGCGCCAACCGCGCCCCCAGGCGCAGCGTCCGGCGCCCCAGCGCCCGGCCAGCCAGCCCGCGGGTGGCGGTGGCGGCGCGGCGAACTTGACGGATATGGATGACGACATTCCGTTCTGAGTCGGAAAAATAAACTTCTTCGTCGGTCGAGGCCCGCGCTTCCCAGGGAGCGCGGGCCTTTTGCATATTCCGGCGATGATGGCCGCTAGGCCAGGAGCGAGGCGGTCATCGCCGATTCCGGCATCGTGGCCGACGGTCCCGGCCATCGTGACCCGCGAAACTTGCGACGCTACAGTGCGATCCGTCGTCGTCGACTACCCCTTCATCCATGTGACGGCATGGATCGGGCTATCGCCGAATGTGCACGACGGGTTACTTCGATCGGGGGCGTAGCCCTGGTGCACGACGTCGACGCGATCCGGACGGCTTTTCCAGTCCGCGCTTGCATTGGCGAGGGAAAGAAGTCGAATGGCGCGCCCCTATAATCGCCACTCGGCCTCTATCGGCGGCAATCCTGCCGCGCCTCATGTCTGCTCTGCCCTTGCGCGTGCTGTCCGTCATCCCGCCGATGACGCAGTTGAATACGCCTTATCCCTCCACTGCCTACCTGACCGGTTTTCTACGGTCGCGCGGGGTGGCCTCGTTCCAGGAAGACCTGGCGCTTGCGCTGGTCCTGCGATTGTTGTCGCGCGACGGTTTGCGCGCGGTGGCGGCTCGGGTCGAGGCGCTGCCGGCACAGGAACATAGTCGCGCCGTCCAGGCCTTCGTGGCGCAGCAGGCGCGCTACCTGGCCACGATAGGCCCGGTGATCGCGTTTCTGCAGGGCCGCGATTCGACCCTGGCCCACCGTATCGTGGGCCGCAATTACCTGCCCGAAGGGCCCCGTTTCAGTTCGCTGGACGTCTACGTGGACGAAGAAGGCGGCGATCCCTTGGGTTGGGCATTCGGCGCGCTGGGCTTGCATGATCGCGCCAAGCACCTGGCTACCTTGTATCTGAACGATTTGGCCGACGTGGTGCGCGACGCCGTCGATTCCCGCTTCGAGTTCGTGCGCTATGCCGAATCGCTGGCCGGCAGCCAGCCTACCTTCGACCCCTTGGCCCAGGCCCTGGCTGCGCCCACGAATCTGGTGGACGACACCCTGCGCGAGCTGACCGAGGAAGCGCTGGCGCGCCATGCGCCGACCATGGTGCTGCTGTCGGTGCCGTTTCCCGGGGCGGTCTATGCGGCTTTCCGCATCGCGCAGGCCATCAAGGCGCGGGATCCGGGCATCGTCACCGTGCTGGGCGGCGGTTTCGTCAATACCGAACTGCGCGAGCTGAAAGACCCGCGGGTGTTCGACTACTTCGACTATGTCACCCTGGATGCCGGCGAGCGGCCCTTGCTGGCCTTGCTGGAGCACGTGCAGGGCAAGCGTTCGCGCCAGCGCCTGGTGCGCACCTTCCTGCGCGATGCCGAAACAGGCGCGGTACGGTACGTGAACATGGTCGAGCCCGATATTGCGTTCGCGGAGGTGGGCACGCCCACCTGGGACGGCCTGCCCCTGGATCGCTATCTGTCGCTGCTGGACATGCTGAACCCGATGCACCGGCTGTGGAGCGACGGGCGCTGGAACAAGCTGACCGTGGCGCATGGCTGCTACTGGAAGAAATGCAGTTTCTGCGATGTCAGCCTGGACTATATCGGCCGCTATGAAGGCGCATCCGCCACGGTGCTGGCGGATCGCATCGAAGCCATCGTGCGCGAGACGGGGCAGACCGGATTCCATTTCGTCGATGAGGCCGCGCCGCCCAAATCGCTGAAGGCCCTGGCGACCGAACTGATCGAGCGCAACAGCGGTATTTCGTGGTGGGGAAACATCCGTTTCGAAAAGACGTTCACGCCCGAATTGTGCGAGCTGCTGGCCGATAGCGGCTGTATCGCCGTGTCGGGCGGCCTGGAGGTGGCGTCCGACCGGCTGCTGAATCTGATGAAGAAGGGCGTTTCGGTGGACCAGGTGGCCCGGGTGACGCGCGCCTTCACCGATGCCGGCATCCTGGTGCATGCCTACCTGATGTACGGTTTCCCGACGCAAACAGTGCAGGACACGGTCGATGCGCTGGAGTATGTGCGGCAATTGTTCGAGAACGACTGCATCCAGAGCGGCTTTTTCCACCGATTCGCCTGTACGGTGCATTCGCCGGTGGGGAAGAATCCCGAGGAATACGGGGTGAGCTTGCAGCCCTTGCCGCCGGTTTCCTTTGCCAAGAACGATATCGGTTTTCACGATCCCACGGGCGTGGATCACGACAGCCTGGGCAAAGGGCTGAAGAAGGCCATCTACAACTACATGCACGGCATCGGCCTGGACGAGGACGTGCGCGGCTGGTTTCCTTTCAAGGTGCCGCGCACGACGGTGGCGCGCGATCGCATACAGCGGGCCTTGCGCCAACGCGGGTAGCGCGCCCCGCGCATGCTGTCGATGTGCGGCGCGATGTGTCCGCGCAAGGGGGCGCCGGGCCGACGGACGCGCCGACACGACGCAAAGGCATACACTGTCGGTCAATCCAGCCTTACGCGGTTTCCGCGCCTTGCCCCATCGTGACCAACGCTCCCTTCTCGTCATTGCCCCTGCTGCCGGCCTTGCTGGACAATCTTCAAGGCCTGGGCTTCACACAGATGACACCTATCCAGGCGCAGAGCCTGCCGCTTATCCTGGAAGGCCGCGACCTGATCGCGCAAGCCAAGACGGGCAGTGGCAAGACCGCGGCGTTCGGCCTGGGCGTGCTGCAGCGCCTGGACGTCAACCGCCTGGTCCCGCAGGGGTTGATGGTTTGCCCTACCCGTGAACTCGCCGACCAGGTCGCTCAGGAGCTACGCCGGCTGGCGCGCCTGATCCCCAACGTCAAGGTGCTGACACTGTGCGGCGGCGCTGCCGCGCGTCCGCAGGTGGAATCGCTGGCCCGGGGCGCCCATCTGGTGGTGGGCACGCCGGGCCGCATCCAGGACCATCTGGCGCGTGGCAGCCTGGACCTGTCCGCGCTGGCGACGCTGGTGCTGGACGAAGCCGATCGCATGGTGGACATGGGCTTTTACGATGACATCGTCGCGATCGCCGCGCACTGTCCACCCCAGCGCCAGACCCTATTGTTCTCCGCCACCTACCCCGAGAACATCCGCAAGCTGAGCGCCCGCTTCCTGCGCAACCCGGCCGAGATCAAGGTGGAGGCGCAGCACGATGCCAGCCGCATCGAGCAGATCTTCTACGAAGTGGACGAAGTGGCAAGGCTGGATGCGGTGGCCACGTTGCTGGCGCACTTCCGGCCCGCGTCCACGCTGGCGTTCTGCAATACCAAGATCCGCAGCCACGATCTGGTGGAGCGCCTGCAATCCGAAGGGATCAGCGCGCAGGCGCTCAATGGCGATCTGGAACAGCGCGACCGCGATGAGATCCTGATCCAGTTCGCCAACCAGAGCTGCGCGGTGCTGGTGGCCACCGACGTGGCCGCCCGCGGGCTGGATATCCAGAACCTGGGCGCCGTCATTAACGTGGACGTGACCAAGGACACCGAGGTCCATGTCCATCGCATAGGCCGTAGCGGCCGCGGCGAGCAGAAGGGACTGGCGCTGAGCCTGTGTTCCCCCGAGGAAATGCGCTGGGCCACCCTGATCGAGCAATACCAGGGTGCCCCGCTGACGTGGAGCGACCTGAAGTCGCTGCGGGCCAAGGCCGATCGGCCCTTGCGCGCGCCCATGGTCACCCTGTGCATCCAGGGCGGCAAAAAGGACAAGCTGCGTCCCGGCGATCTGCTGGGGGCCCTGACCGGTGATGGCGGCCTGGCTTTCGAACAGGTCGGCAAGATCCACATCACCGAGTTCAACGCGTATGTGGCGCTGGACCGCCAGATCGCCAAGCAGGCCTTTGCGCGCATCTCGAACAGCCCTATCAAGGGACGCCGGTTTCGCATGCGCTTCCTGGAAGACATCTGATCGCTTGCTACTCCCGCCTTTTCAACAGGGTGGGCCCATATCCCGCAGCGCCGGAGGGCCGGGGATGCGGATGAAAGCGGGGCGGGTCAATCGGACGGCAGGCCTTCGTGCTGCGGAAGACCGTCCGTGATTTCGTACCAGCCGGCTTTCGAACCTACGAAGATATGCATTGAGGGACGGATCGATGGCGTGTCGACCAGCGTCCCCATGGCGACGTGGGCATACGCGCCATCGCGCACGACCGAATAGAGCAGCGATCCGCATGTGCCGCAGTGGACATCGTGCGTGGCCGTCGGGTCCCCATGAATCATCGTCCGGGCGGTACCGGGCACCAGCGCCAGACGGCCCAGCGCAATGCCCGCGAACGCCTTGAAGGCGGACCCGGTGGCGCGCCGGCACTGCGAACAATGGCAGTTCATGGCGTATTCGAAGCGGTCTTCGACGGTGTATCGCACCTGACCGCAAAGGCAGCTGCCGCTGAGGCGGTCACCCTGTCCGCGTTCGGGCATGTGGAATCCCTTGAGTGCGTTTCGCCGCCCACGTGGGAGGACTACGTCTCCAGCCAGATCCATCGGATGAGCTGAAGCAGTGAGGCGCGGCGTTTTAACCGCCTGTCTACCAGATATCGCGTCGAAATTACGTTGAACCGATTGTGTCGAAAGGTGATGTTCCGACAAGTCATTGGTTTGCAACGTTTTTTGGGTAAGCGCGTTGCCCTCGCGCGACGGCATACTGAAAGACGATTGTCATATTGCACGCATCGACGTCAAAATAACCAAAACATTCGACAAAAATTCCATGAGCACACTTCCTCTGGGGCGTTCGGTCGACGGGGCCCCCCTGCAGGATGTCGTACTTGTTCTTACCGAGAAGATCGGCTCGGGCAATGACCGCGAGGTCTGGCGGCACCCGTTGAATCGGGCGCTGGGCGTGAAGGTCGCCAAGCCGGAGCAGGAACGGGCGCAGAACGACATCGACCTGCACTACAGCGCGCATCTGGAACGCCTGGGTGTGGCGGGTCCGCACGTGCCGCGCGTGCATGGCTGGGTGCGGACCAACCGTGGCCGCGGCCTGGTGGTGGATCTGGTCCAGCGGGCCGACGGCACGCCCTGTCCCACCTTGTCCCAGGCCGTGCGCAGCGGGACGATCACCGAGATGGAAGCAGTCGGGCTGATCTACGAAGCCTGTGAATGGCTGACGCGCAACGGCGTCATCCTGGCCGATTACGGGCTGGACAACTTCCTGATTCGCCAGTCATCCGTGGCGGGTCGCGCCTACCTGGTCTTTGTCGACGGGCTGGGGACGCGGCACTTCGACTTCAAGTACTGGGCGCGCTGTACGTTCACGCCGCTGGAACAGTGGACGGCAAGGCAGAAGGCCCTGGCTTTCCGCGACAAGACCCTGGCCATGCTGCGAGACCGGTCAAGCCGGCTCTGGGTCCCCAAGAAACAACAGCACCTGGCGGCCTGACACTTCGGGCCGTGCGCCCGTATAGCAGAACAGGGTCGCAGGGATGCGGCCGCGCCGAACCTGGTCCAGGTACATCTCGTACAAGGCCACGATGGCCTCCTGCGACATTTCCTGCTTGCGCTGGTGGATGATCGCCGGCGGACACGATGCGACGATCAGTTGACGCGGGCGCGGCGCCAATGCACTGCACAGGCCGTACGTCGCGATGCGGCGGAAAGGTTCGGGGCTGTTCAGACGGACGTTGCGTACGAAATAGTCGTAGAAATAGCGGTCCAGGATCAGCGGCTTGCGCCAGCCCGTGAACAGCTGCAACAGCGAAAACGCCGTCCATGCCACCGGCAGGATCAGCCAGAGGCGCTTTTCATCCCGCACGTTGCGCGGTTCGCGGCCCCAGTAGAAGAGCGGCTTGCGGAACAGGCGCTTGAAGCGCCTGAAGCGGAAGCGCTTGCCCTGGGGGCCTGACTCGATGCCGTCGATCAGCGCGGTCTTGCCGCTGCCGTCCGGGCCGACCACGGCGGTGGTGCGCCCCGCGGGCCAATGCAGGGCGCGGCGCGCCCGCCATGCCAGGCGCTTGAGCGCGATGGCCATGGGGGGAATAAGGGCTATGCCGCGCGTGCGCAGGAAAGCGCTGGCGGCCTCGTGCCCGTCATCCAGGGCCAGCGTGCCCGCCAGCAGTCCGTTCAAGGCATCGTGCAGTCCCGCAACGCCCGCGGTGCGTTCCGCGAAGTACGCCAGGCGCTCCCGGACGAGCGGTGCCCGCAGGTCCTTGCGTTTGTGGTGCAGGTGCAGCAGGAACAGGGCCGCCAGGAGTTCTTCGCGGCCCGCGGCGTCCAGGTGTTCGTAGGCGCCATAAGCCACGCCCGCGCGGCTCAGGCGGCCGCCGGCGCTGCGCGTGCGCAGCTCGGCGTGCGGCCAGAATTCCAGCGTCACGCGGCGGGCATGCTCATCCAGTAGTTCGACCTGTCGTTTGAACGGCGCCGACTGGCGCAGGATGAAGCTGACCCCGGCTGCCTGGCAAACCGAGAACACTGCCTTCAATATCTCGTCGAAACGCGCCTCGTCGATGAGGAAATCGAAATCGCCCTGGAATATCCCATCGCCGTGGATGTCGCGGGGCCGCAGCATGACGCAGGGGATGCGGCCGGTCCGGCCCAATTCGATGAAAGCGCCCAAGGCTTGAGCGCAATCGGGCGAATGCGGACGGGCAGGTGTATCCATCGGGTGTCGCCCTTGAACAGGCGCCGAAGCGGGCGCGGCGGGCGTACGAGGCATGTCGGTTATGCGTGGGTAGGTGGGTGCGCCGCAGTGTCGGCCGTCTGTCGTCGAATTTTCATGAAATTGTATGGTGCCGCGCAGGCCGCCGTCGCCAGCCCTCCGCACACGATGACGGTCGCGCCCGGCGCCTGCGACCAGCCCACCAGCAACATTCCCGTGCCGATCATCAGATAGTAAGCCAGCCCGAACAGCGCGCCCGCGGTGCCCAGCTGCGCCCGGTATGACGCCAGGGCGCGTCCCAGCACATTGGGAATGGCGATGCCGAAACCGAGCACCACCAGCAGCATGGGCGCGAGCAGCCACAGGGTGTGCTGGAGGAATTGCAGCGCGATGCCGGCGGCCAGCATGAGCAGGGCGGCGAAGGCCGTCAGGCGGTCCGCCGCCACGCCTCGCTTGAGCAGGCGCTTGTTCAGCCATGCCCCGGCCGACGAACCGGCCGCGAGCACCACGCCGCTGTAGCCGTACAGCTGCGGACCCGCGTGCAGCCGTTCGAACAGGAATGGGCCCAGCGCGTAATAGCTGTACAGCGCGATGTTGAAGACCGCCACCAGCAAGGCGTCGCGCCAGATCGCCGTGTCACGGACCATGGCCGCGCAGACCTGGCGCAGCGGCGCGGGGGCCAGCTTGGCCGGCCGCGTTTCCGGCAGGCTGGCGGCGGTCCAGCCGAGCAGGCCGAGCGCCAGCAGCAACAGGCAAAGCACCGCACCGTGATAGCCGTAGGCCTGGACCACGCCCGCGCCGGCGAACAAGCCCACGGCGGGGCTGGCCGCCAGCATCATGCCAACGATGGAGAAGACCTTGGCCAGCTCGGCCCCCGCAAACCGGTCCCGCAAGAGGGTCTGCGTGACGACGGAACCGGCCGCGGCGCCCACCGCCGCGAGAGCCTGGGTAGCCAGCAAGCCTTCGAACGTGGTGACCGCCAGCGCCAGCGCGGACGCCACGGCATACAGCGCCAGCCCGCAGAGCATGGCGGCACGCCTGCCGATCTGGTCGCAGGCGCGTCCCCAGCCGACCACCCCGAAGGCGAAGGCCAGGAAGTACACCGTGACGGCTTGCGACGCGGCCTCGGGCGGCACCGCGAATACCCGCGCGAAATCGGCCAGCGCGGGGCTGTACAGGGTCTGAGCGAACTGGGGGAACATCAGCAGGCTGATGGCCAGCGGCAAGCGTAGGCGGCGCTGCATGGGGTCTCCGGCAAAACGGTCATTGTCCGGATCCCCCGATGTCCGACTACAGGCAATTGGACAGAGTATGTGCAAAATCGGACAATCCACGCATGGCATGGCTGGCGCAGACCGTTTCCTTCGATCCCGATCCCTATCCGGCGGAAGTGCTGGGGCTGGCCGCCAGCCTGGGCAACCATGATTCCGGCCGGCACGCCCACGAACGGGGGCAGCTGCTGTATGCGCGCCAGGGATGCATCCGCATTACGCTGGCGGACCGCCTGTGCATGCTGCCGCCGTCCCGCGCGGCCTGGATTCCCGGCGGGACGGTGCACCGGGCGGTGATGCGCAATATCGTCGACTATCGATCCCTGTACTTTCGCCAGGACGTGGCCGCGCTGCTGCCGGCGGAAGTGCGGGTGATCGATGTCAGCCCGCTCTTGCAGGCCGTGCTCGAACCCATCGCGCTGGCCAGCTTCGATCAAGGCTGGCAGGAGGGCAGGCACGCGCACCTGCTGGGCCTGTGCCTGGACGAGATTCGCAGCGCGCCCTGCGAACCGATGCTGCTGCCGCTACCGCATGACCGCCGGCTGTCCCGGCTGCTCGCGAGGCTCGATCGCCTGCCGCCGGAACTGAAGGGCCTGGAGGCCGACGTGGGCGCCAGCGGTAGAACCATCACGCGCATCTTTCGCCAGCAGACCGGCATGAGCTACCAGCAGTGGCGCCAGCAGTGGCGCCTGATGCGGGCGATCGAACTGCTGGCCGTGGGCCACGGCATCTCGTATGTGGCGGCCGAGCTGCGGTTTTCTAGCGACAGCGTGTTCATTGCATTCTTTCGGAAGATGCTGGGTGAAACGCCCAGGGCATATCTGAAACGCTCCCGCTAGCCGGCGATCCGCTCGCAGGCGTCGGCGCAGCGGCGGCACATCGTGGCGCACTCGTCCATGCCGTCCAGTTCGTCGCAACTGTCGGCGCATTGCCGGCAGATCGAGGCGCAGTCCGCGCAGGTATGCCGGTGATGCGGCACGCCGATCAGCATGAAATGCGCGGCGGTGCGGCACATTTCCGCGCAAGCCATCATCAGGCGGAAGTGGTTGGGCTCCACGTGCGGGCCGCCCTCTTCCAGGCAGTGATTCATGGCCATCGCGGTGCAGCTCTGGTAGCAGCGCAGGCATTCGTCGATGCACAGCTGCATTTCGGGGGGGATGGGTTTCATGGCCGGGACTCCTTCAGACGATTGCGATATCGCGAGCTGGTGCGCAGGAACGCAACTCCTGTGCCGCGATATCGCCGGCGCGCGACGCGGCACCCGCGGGATCGGCCCGAGGTCTGTCTTGCTACTGCACCATCTGGTTGATCTCGATGATCGGCATCATCACCGCCAGGACGATGACCAGCACCACGCCGCCCATGACCAGGATCATCAGCGGTTCCAGCAAGGCGGTCATGGCCATGGCGCGGCGTTCGAGGTCGGCGGACAGGGTGGTGGCCGCGCGGTCCAGCATGGGGGCCAGTTCGCCCGTGCGTTCGCCGCTGGCGATCAGGTGTATCAACAGCGGCGGGAAGGCTTTCTGGGTCTGCAGCGAAGCCGCCAGGGCCGCGCCCTGGCGCACGCGGTCGGTGGCGTCGGCGACCGCGGCGCGCAGGCGTTCGTTGGTCAGGGTCTGCGCGGCGGCTTGCAAGGCCCGCAGCAGCGACACGCCGCTGCCCGACAGGATGGCCAGCGTGGAGGCGAAGCGGGCAGCGTTCATTTCAAGGATGAAGCGGCCGGCCATGGGCAGTCGCAGCGCGCGCGCATGCCAGCGCAGCCGCGCGGGCGGTGCGCGCAGGCGCCAGCGCCAGGCGGCAAAGGCGGCGATGCCGGCGGCCACGCCGATCGCGCCCCAGTCGCGGACAAGGTCGCTCAGCGCCACCATGATGCGGGTGATCAGGGGCAGCTGCTGGTGCGTCTGATTGAAGGCGCCGATGACCTGGGGCACCACGAAGCCGAGCAGGAAAAATATGATGCCCACCGACACGATGCCGACGATGGCCGGGTAGATGAAGGCCGTCATTACCTTGCCGCGCAGCGCATTGCGCTGTTCCACGTAGGTGGCCAGGCGCTCCATCACCAGGGAAAGGTCGCCCGATTCCTCGCCCGCGGCGACCAGTGCCCGGTAGATGTCCGGGAAGTCCCTGGGACGCGAGGCCAGCGCGTCGGCCAGGCGGTGGCCCGCACGCACGTCGGCGCGTACCGCCGACAAGGCCTGCGCGACGTGGCGTTTTTCGGCCTGCTCCAGCGTCGCGGTCAATGCCGCCTCCAGGGGCAGGCGCGCCGCCAGCAGGCTGGCGATCTGGCGCGTCAGCCACGCCAGTTCGACGTCGCTCAGGTGCTTGCCCAGCCAGCGCGCCGATCCTGCGCGGTGGCCGCCGCCGGCGTCGCGCAGGTTCAACGGCGTGAGGCCGCGCGCGCGCAGGGCATTGCGCGCGCCGCGCGGGGAGTCGGCATCGATCATGCCGCGCTCCAGGCGGCCCTTGGCATCGGCGGCTTCGAAGGTATAGGAAGGCATGGCGTTTCGTGCTCGCGGCTGGCGTTGGATTTACGGTTGCGGGTATCGGCGTCGATCGTCCGGCGTGGCACCGGCGGTCGTGAGCGCTCAATCGTCGCGCGTGACGCGCAGGATCTCTTCCGGCGAGGTTGCCCCCGTTGCGATCCAGCGCTGGCCGTCATGGCGCATATTGCGCATGCCCGCGGCCTCGGCCGCGCGGCGCATCGCCTGTTCGCCGGCGCCGCTGTGCATCAATCCGCGTATCTCGTCGTCGATGACGAACAGTTCGTGAATGCCGGTGCGACCGCTGTAGCCGGTGTGGCTGCACGCCGGGCAGCCGACGGCGCGCCAGGCGGGCTGCCCCTCCGCGGACGGCGCCGGCTGCCTGCAATGCGCGCACAGGCGGCGCACCAGCCGTTGCGCCAATACGCCCAGCAGGGACGATGAAAGCAGGAAGGGTTCGACGCCCATGTCGGTCAGGCGCGTGATTGCCGATACGGAATCGTTGGTGTGCAGCGTGGCCAGCACCAGGTGGCCGGTGAGCGACGCCTGCACGGCGATCTGCGCGGTCTCCAGGTCGCGGATCTCGCCGATCATGACGACGTCCGGGTCCTGGCGCAGGATGGCGCGCAGGGCGGTGGCGAAGCTCAGGTCGATGCGTGAATTCACCTGCGTCTGGCCGATGCCGGGCAGGTCGTATTCGATGGGGTCTTCCACCGTCAGGATGTTGGTGGTGGCCGCATCCAGGCGTGCCAGCGAGGCGTACAGCGTGGTGGTCTTGCCGCTGCCGGTCGGGCCGGTGACCAGGACGATGCCGTGCGGCTGGTGTATCAGGCGGTCCAGGCGCGCCAGCACCCCGGGCGCCATGCCCAGGCCTTCCAGGCGCAGGCGTCCGGCCTCCTTGTCCAGCAGGCGCAGCACGGCGCGCTCGCCGTGGCCGGTGGGCAGGGTGGACACGCGCACGTCGATGGGCCGGCCTCCGACGCGCAAGGCGATGCGTCCGTCCTGGGGCAGGCGTTTTTCGGCGATGTCCAGCTGGGCCATGATCTTGATGCGCGAGATCAAGGCATGGTGCAGGGCGCGCCGCGGGCTGACCACATCGCGCAGCGTGCCGTCGACGCGGTAGCGCACCATGGAATGCGTTTCGAAGGCTTCGATATGGATATCGCTGGCCCCGTCGCGCGCGGCCTGGGTGAACAAGGCGTTGATCATGCGGATCACGGGCGCATCGTCCTGGGTATCGAGCAGGTCCTCGATCTCCGGGATGTCCTGCATCAGGCGATCCAGGTCGATTTCGTTTTCCGAGGCGGCGACGACGCTGGCGGCATCGCCCGCCTGGGCGTACGCGGCGGCCAGCAGGGTTTCGAGTTCGTCATCCGGAATCTCGCGCTCCTGCGCCTGCGGATGATGGCGTCGTGCCTCGGCGCGCGCCCAGTCCGGCGTGCGCGGGCTGAAGGTCAGCTGCGGGCCTTCCGGGCGGATCGTCAGCAGGGCGCGCTGCGCGCGCGCCCAGGCGTAGGGCAGGGGTGTCATGGCGTGTCTCCCATGCCGGTTACCGCACCGTCTCCGGCTGGTAGCCCAGCTTGGTCAGGAGCTCGGCCGCGGCGCCGGCCGTGGCTGGATCCCGGGCGACGCGCGCGCGCACCAGCACGCCTGCGCCGCCCGGCGCGACTTGCGTGTAGGCCCGCAGGCCGGAGCCGGCGACGCGCTGCACGATCTGCTGGGCCTGCGCCTGGGAGTCCGCCCGGGCGATCTGCAGCACCAGGGCCTGACCGCCGCCGTCGCCCTTGCCGGCCTGGCTGGCGGCCGCGGGCACCCCTTCCCGGGATGCGGCGGGCTCCGGCAGGCGCGGCGCCGCCGGGTAGATGCGCGTATCGGTGACCGTCGGCGGCGGGTCCTGGCGCAGCGTCTGGTCCGCGCTGCTGGGGCGCAGGTCCACGGGCCGCGACGACAGGGGCTGGGCGTCCGTGCCCAGCGGTGGCAGATGAGGCGAATCGACGTCCGGCAGCGGCCAGCTGTGCGGCGGCCGCGCGTTGTCCTGCACGCGCCGCATGTAGTCGTAGCGGTCCAGGGTCAGGCGCCGGCTGTCCTGGTTGGTGCGCACGATGTGCGGACGCAGGAAGATCATCAGGTTGGTCTTCGTGCGATGGCGGCTGGTATAGCGGAACAGCGAGCCGATGAGGGGAAGGTCGCCCAGTATGGGCACCGACTGCGTGCCGTTGGTGCCGGAATCCTCCAGCAGGCCGCCCAGCACGATGATCTGCCCGTCGTCGACCAGCACGCTGGTATCCAGCGCGCGCTTGCGTGTGATGATGCCGGCCGTGCTGGTGGCCGTATCGTCGATGCTGCTGACTTCCTGGTACAGGTCCAGCTTGACCGTGCCGCCCTCGGATATCTGCGGCCGCAGCTTCAGCGTCAGGCCGACGTCCTCGCGTTCGATCGTCTGGAAGGGATTGCTGGAGCCGTCGCCGGAGTTGGTCACATACGAGCCCGTGACGAAAGGCACGGTCTGGCCCACGATGATGCTGGCCTGTTCGTTGTCCAGCGTCAGCAGGTTGGGCGTGGACAGGATGTTGGTGCCCTGTACGCCCTGCATCGCGCGCGCCAGCGCGCCCAGGTTGATGATCTGGTGGCCCAGCGCATCGACCGTGCCCTTGACGATACCCAGGTTGAACCCGGTGCCCAGCGCGTCCAGCGAAGTGGTGGTGCTGCTGTTCAGGTTCAGGCCGCTGCCGTTCAGGTTGGTGCCGCCGAAGACCGTGGTGCCGTTGCCGTTCAAGCCATTGCCGCCGAACATCCACTGGATGCCGAACTGGGCGGCGTCGTCGCTGGAGACTTCGACGATCAGGCTTTCGACGAGCACCTGCGCCCGCCGCTGGTCCAGCTCGTCGATGACCTCGCGCAGGCTGCGGTACAGCGGTTCGGGTGCCGAGATGATCAGCGTGTTGGTGGTGGGATCGGCCGTGACGGTGGCGCCGTTGGCGGAAAAGGCGTTGCCCTGCCCGTCGCGCTCGGTGTTCTCGCCGCCCTGGCCGAAGCGCTGCGAGGCAGCCGCGCCCGTCATGCCGCCGCCCATCGCGTTCTGCGTGGGCGCCGATTGCGAGGTGTTCTGGGTGGACGTGCCGCCGCGGAAGGGATTGCCGCTGTAGTCGCCGCCCGTCGCGCCATTGCCGCCGCTGCCAGTGCCGCTGGAGCCGCCGCGATTGTCGGGTTGCCCGGTGAGCGCGCCGCGCAGCACGCCCGCCAGCTTGACGGCCTGGGCGTTGCGCAGATAGACCACATGCAGATTGCCGGCGGATGTCTGCGGATTGTCCAGGCGCATGATCAGTTCGCGCGCCAGCTGCGCGCGCGCCGGGTTGGAGGCGCGCACCAGCACGCTGTTGCTGCGCGGATCGGCCGCGACGGTGACCTGCTGGCTGGGATCGTTGGCGCCGCGCGTGTCCATCATGCCGCCGACCACGGGCGCGATGTCGCTGGCGATGCCGTAGCGGATGGGGATGACGTCGGCCGACAGCGAATCCGGGGTGTCGATTTCGGCGATCACCTTGGCGATGCGCGCCATGTTGTCGGCATAGTCGGTGACGACCAGCGTGTTGTTGTTTGAATAGGCGTTGATCGGGTTGTTCGGCGCGATCATCGGGCGCAGCACCGGCAGCAGGTTGGTGGCGTTCTCGTACTGCAAGTGGAAGACACGCGTGACCAGGCCGCCCGCCGTGGTGCTGCCGCCGCCGTCGCTGACCGGGGAACCCTGCAGTTTCGCGTCCGCTTCCGGTACGACGCGGCTGACGCCATTGACGTCGACCACCGCCACGCCCTGCATGCGCAGCGCGCCCAGCAGCATGTCATAGGCGGTGTCCGGCGCCACGGGCTTTTCTGACACCAGGGTGAGCTTGCCCTTGACGCGCGGATCCACGACGAAGTTGCGGCCGGTGTAGCGGGCCAGCGCGCGCACGACGGAGGGCAGGTCCGCGTCGACGAAATTCAGGTTCACGTTGTCGGTCGCGTTCGCCGCGCCGCCCGTGGCGTCGACGGCGGCCGCGCGGTTGGCGTCGGCCGGGTCCACGTCGCGGTTGTTGACCTTGACGCGTACGTGCAGCGGACCGAGATCGCGCGGCGCGGCGGCGGGCTGCGTGTCGGTGTGCTGGGCCCGTGCGACAGAGGGATCGGATAGGCTGGCGCCCGCGCTGATCAAGGGGTTGTCCGGCACGGGCGCGCGCGCGGGATGCGGGTCGGGCGCCACGCATCCGCCGAGGAACAGCAGGGCGGCGAGCGTGGTCGGGATGAGGCGGTGGACCGCTGCCCCTTGGACCCCGGGAACAGTGCGCCGTCCAGGCTGGACGGCGGTAGGGATGCGCGAAGCGCGTGCTGCATTCATTGAAGCTTTACTCGGTGATCACGGAAATCGCAGTTGTGAAATGCCGTTCCGGTACGTGCCCAGCGTGCTTAGCAGCGGCTCCAGCGCGTCACGGGTGGCGGCGTCGGTATCGGGTGCGGGCAGCGCCTGGCCATCGAATCGCCAGCGGCCGTTGCGGCCTTGGCCGTGGCCTTCGACGCGCAGGGCGCCACGCAAGGTGTGCACGTTCAGGTCCAGGCCGTCCGGGCCGTCCGCGGCCAGGACCGCCTGGTAATCGCCCAGCGGCTGCACGCGCACCCGCGCCGACGAGGCGTTCGACCACGTCAGCTGCAGCAGCGTCCCCTTGGATGGCGGGTCCGCGAGGTTGAGCGCGGACCAGGCCAGCGCCAGTTGGCCGCCCGGTCCTATCGTGTTCAGCGGCGCCCCGGCGGCGGCCAGCGCCTCGGCGGGCAAGGTCAAGGTGCCCTGGCCCAGACGCGTGCCGCCCAGGCCCGGTGCGATCTCCAGCGGCGCCGCCAGCCAGGGATGAACCACGCGGGCGGCCGGGCCGACGCCCGCCAGCCAATGCCAGCGCCAGGCCACGGGTTGCGGCACGGTGCGGCGCATGCCGGGCGGGCCGATGGCCAAGCGGGCCTGGCCGTTCCAGAGCGTGCCTGATGCATCCACCGGCACCACCGGGGCATCGGCGGGCACGGCGAGCAGCAGCCAGCGGGCGGGCAGGGTGGCCACGGCCGTGGCCATGGCAAGCAGCAGGGCCGCCAGGGGCAGCAGCCAGCGACGCGCTTTCATGGACGGTTCCCGTCGGCGGCGTCGTCGGCGTTGCGCAGCTGCAGCGTGCCGGAAGCGCGCGCGGGGATGAGGCGTCCCAACGAGTCGCTCGGACGCGCGATGCGCGCCTGGGCGATGCGCAGGTGCAGCGGCGCCGGCGCATGCGCCAGCCAGTCGAACAAGGCGGCCGGCGATGCATCGTCGAAGGTCACGCGCCAGCCCTTGCCGTCTTCCGTCTTTTCGACATGCTGGGTGCCACCCAGCGCGGCGCGGGCCAGGCTGGCGCGCAAGGCCTCTTCCATGTCGCTCGCGGGGATGCGGTGTCCCTGTTCGCGCTTCAAGGCCTGGGCTTCCTGGATCAGGGCATCGACCGTGGCAGCCTGGGCCCGCAGACGCGGCAATTCATCCTGCCATCGTTCGATCGTGCGCCAGGCCGGACGCAGCCCGATCGTGAAAAGCGCGGCGGCGATCAGGACGGCGCCCATCGCGCGCAGCAGGCGCCGTTCGCGCGGCGCGCGCTGCTTCCAGTACTGCGATGCCTGTTCGCGAGCCTTGTGCCAGCCGGCGATCCAGGCGGGCGGCAAGAGCGGGCGCGGGGCGCGATGCGTGGACGGCCTCATGGTGTCGGTCCCGCCGCGATACGCGCGCGATCGGCCGCATTGACGCGATCGGCCAGCCGCGCCGGCGCGATCTTCCAGCCCGTGTCGCTGGGCGCCAGGACCAATCCCGCCGTGCCTCCCTGTCGGGGCGCGGGTTCCGCGCGCGGCACGCCGCTCGGCGCGCGGTCGGCCCGGTCGATGGCCAGCACGCCGTCCTGGTAGGCCAGGGCGGAAAGCTCGAAACTGCCGGGGGGCAGCATCTTCGCGGCCGCCTGCGCCAGCGGCATGAAGTCGCTGTCGCTCGCGACGCTGCGGGCGGCGCGCAACGCGTCGACGCGCTGTTGCGCCTGCTTTTGCGGATCCATGATCAGCGGCAACTCCGGAAAGGCGGCGGCCACGCGGTCGTGCAGCGACTGCTGCAACGCCTGGCCCTCGGCGGCCAGCTGCGCGGCGTGGATGTTCAGCCCTGCCACCCAGACGGCCAGGGCGGCCGCCGACCAGGCCAAGGGCGCGCGCCAACGCGACCGGCCCTGCGCGACCGGACGCAGGTCGGCCAGCGCGAGCGACCACGCCGGGCTGGGATGCTGCCACCGTGCATCGGCGGGCAGCGACAGCGGTTCGCCGGCGCCGCCTGCCTGCCGGGGCAGTACCGCATGGGTGGGGTAAAGCGCCGCGATGGCCAGTCCCGCCTGCGCGAGCATCGTCCATCCGCGCGCCAGCTCGGCACGGGAACACCATGCGACCGGCGCCAGGCCGTCGGCGTCGCGCGGTCCGAAGGCAATGGCGAGGTCGTCGGTGGGCGACAGGGTCAGGGGTTCGACCAGCGCGACCGCGGCGCTGTGCAGGCGATCGCCGCGCAAAGGCGGCAAGGCGATGCGCGTATCGACGGTGTCTTGCGGATGCAGGATGGCTTCGACGCGCGCGGCCGGTACCGCCGCCATCTCGCACAGCGCAAGCTGGCCACTGCGCAGGATGCGCCGATCGCGATCCAGCAGGACGAAAGGGATTTCCAGGTCGGGGGTCAGCGCGCGCAAGGGCGGCAAGGCCAGGCGCAGGACGGTCTTCAATTCATTTCCTTCATCCAGGCGATGCTCGTGGACTGGTCTTCCCGCTCCAGCAGCGCACGCATGGCCGCCGTGGCATGGCCCAGGCGTACGACGCCCGCCAGGCTGAACCACTGGCTGTCGGTGGAGACGCTGTCCTTGTCCAGCTTGATTTGTGGATTCGCCAGGCGATTGGCGAAATCGGCGGTGTCGTTGAAGTAGCGCCCGCGCTCGCGCTCCGCCACCAGGGCCCCGGCCTGGCCCAAGGGCAGTTGCGTCACGACCGCATATAGCACTTCGGGGGGCGCCGTGTTGACGTTGACCGCGGTGTGGTCGGGCAGGATGGTCACGCAGCAGTCCAGGCGCTCTATCGCCTGGTCGTCCAGGCCGGCAATGCCGCGCAGTTCCGCCAGCGCTTGCAGGCCCGGCGCGCGCGGCGGCCGCATCGCCTTGCTGGCGGGGCCGTTGTCTCCCGCATTCCCGGCGCCGCCGACAGCCAGGGGCTGGCCGGCGGCGATGCGCCGCGCGATGTCGGGCGCGGCCGAAGGGCGCAGGTTCAAGGCCTGGAGCAGGCGCTCGAAGGCGATCAGCTGGCGCGGATCGACCTGGCCTTCGAAGGCCAGGTTCTGCAGGTTGAACTTGCCTTGCTCGTCTTCGATGCGGCCCGACAACAGGGCCGGTTCCGGCTCTCCCGGCTCGTCCAGGCGAAGGTCGACGATAGGAAGGGCCCAGGGCTGGTCGGCGCGCGTGATCGGGCTGTGGCGCGCATCGTCGCGCAGGATCTGCCTGGCCCAGTCCACGCCGCCCACCAGCAGCCAGCGCGCCTGTATGCGGAATCGCTCGCTTTGCACGAGTTGCGCGCGTTCGCTCTGGCCGCCCAGCATGCTGCTGGCGATGATGGCCGCGGCGGCAACCACCAGCAGGGCGGCGATCACGGCCATGCCGCGTTGGCGCTGACGGGCACGCTGATACCGGCGTTGCGGGGCTTGCCTCATGGCAGGGCCACCACGCGTCGGTAGACCTGCGGCGGCCCTGCCGCCGGGCTGGCCATGCTCAGCACGATGGCCAGGCCGGTCGCCGCGGATCCGGCGTCGTCCTCGGGCAGCGCAGTCCAGCCGCGCTCGGGTATCCAGGCTTGAATGCCGAAGCCGACGACGCCGTCCAGCAGGTCCGCGCCGGCGCCGGGTTGCGGCAGGGGGAAGGCATCGCCGCCGGCTGCCGCGGCGCGCCGCAAGGCATGTCCGTCGCGCCACCACCGCACGCGCTGCCAGCGGCCGCCTGGCGCGGGGCCGCGCACGATGTCCAGCGCCGGGCCGCCGGGCGTGGGATCGATACGCAGCGCCGCGGGCAGCGTTCGCTTCACCACCGATTCCGCGGCACCGCCGTCCAGCACGGTGTCGGGCGCGCGCATCTGCATGTCCAGCTGCAGCTGGCCCAGCACGCGCAGCAGCGCGTCGTCGCGATCCGCATCGCGTTGCACGTGATCGCGCGTGCGCACCACGCTATCCAGTCCCCGCCAAGACAGCACGCTGACGATGGCCAGCAGCGCCACCGCGACCAGCACTTCGATCAGCGTGAACCCGCGCTGGCCGGCCTGGCACGCGGACGGTCCATGGTGCCGGCCGGTGCATCGCGGCGGGACGGGCGTATTCGCGGTCACTGGTGTACCCACCTGTCGCCGGCGCTCATGGACGCGCGCTCAATAGGCCGCGCAGCTGCGCCAGTTGGGGTCCCTGGCCGCCGGCCGTGACACGCACCGTCACCTGGCGCATGTCCTTGTACGACGTGTTCTCGACATGGCTGGTACAGACAAGCGCCAGGGGACCCTGCGGGCAGGGCGTGCGCAGATCGCCCGGCGGCGGGAATGCCCGCTGCGCGCGCAGCTCGGCCAGCGTATTTTCCGCCGCCACCAGCGCCAGCGCGCGGTCGCGCAGTTGCGCCTGGCCGGTCGCGATCTGCCCCGCCGCGCGCACGCAGGCGGCGAGCGCGATGGCGATGATGGCCAGCGCCACCAGCACCTCCAGCAGCGAAAAGCCCTTCTGGTTGCCGTGCGGATTCATGGTTGCAGCGCATAGCGTCCGGCGGCGTCCCGCACGATCGCGATGCGTTGGAAGTCATCGCTCAGTTCCACCCGCATGGGCGGGGCGATCCATTCCGGCGGGAAAACACCGGCCTGGTCGGAGTCCGCCTGCACGCGGACATTGGCCGCTTCCCAGCGGCGCGGCCGCAGGCTCTCGTCGTCGCGAAAGTCGTCGGGCGGCGGGGCCTGCCTGACGGTGGCCGCGGCGTTGCCGGGAGTCCACACCGGACGGCGCGTGAAGCGGTAGCCCTGGCCGTCGGCCCGCCAGGTAATGGCGCGTCCGCCCGCGCGCGCCTCGGTCTGCGCCAGCGCAAACAGGCGCGACAGGCGCTGCGCGTCGCGCGCCAGCGGCTGGTCGTCCCGCTTGGGGAAGGACAGGCCCACGGCGGTGGTGACGATGGCGATGATCGCGACCACCACCATCATCTCGATGAGGGTGAAGCCGGCTTGCCGTCCACTGCTGCCGCAAGACGCGGCCGCCCTACACGTTCCAGGAGCCGATGTCCGCGTCACTGTCTTCTCCGCCGGGTTTGTTGTCCGCGCCCAGGGAAAACACATCGATTTCGCCTTTCACGCCGGGATTCAGATACTGGTAGGGGTGGCCCCAGGGGTCGTTCGGCAGGCGGTCCAGATAGCTGTGCCAACCCGGCAGCTTTTCGTCGGCGGGCTGCTGCACCAGCGCCTGCAATCCCTGCGTGGCGTTGGGATAGTGGCCGTTATCCAGGCGATAGAGCTTGAGCGCCTGCAGGAGGCTGGAGATGTCCTGGCGTGCCGCCACGGCGCGGGCCTGGTCGGGGCGCCGCAGCAGGTTGGGAACGACCAGCCCGGCCAGAATGCCCATGATCACGACCACGACCATGATCTCGATCAGGGAAAAGCCGCGCTGGGCGTGCCGGCCGGTGCGCCGGCCCATGTATTTCGCGCCGCATGGTTTCATGTGATTCATCCTCGTTTCCAGTCCTGTTGCGGGCCGGCCGGGACGCGGGGCGCCTTGCGTTTCGCTGTCACAACAAGTTCGGAGTTCTGTCATATGCGGGCCCTATCATCGTGGGTTCGAATGACAGTGATATGTCCATGATCCTCGGCTCCGCCCATCGTTACATGCCGCAACGTATAGACCCCGCCCGGTTGGCGCGCGGGGTGGCGGTGCTCGCCCTGGCCGCCGGCGCAGGCATCTGGGGCGCGATCCTGCTGGCGCCGCGCGCCGACACCCTGCCGCCCATGCTGGACGCGCCACGCGTGGCCACGGGCGACACGGCCGCCGTGGCGGGCTGGTTCGGCACGTCGGCCGCGCCGGTAAAAGTCAGCGTGCTGGGGTTGATCGCGGCCGGCGCGCATGGCGCGGCCATCCTGGCGATAGACGGCGGCGAGCCGCGTGCTTATCGCGTGGGCCAGGCCATCGTCGATGGCGTCACGCTGGCCCGCGTCGAACGCGCCGGCGTGGTACTGGACCAGGGCGGACAAAGCATCCGCGTGGCGGCGCCCGCCGAACCGCCGTTGGTCTCGCCGGGCTTCGTGCCGGTTCACCGGTAGGAATAGCGGGCGGATCGTCGGCCGCAACACCGCTGGATCATCGACAGCAACACCGGCTGGATCATCGACAGCAACAAGGGCTGGCTTAGCAGACGCGGCCACCGCGCTTATCGACCGCCTCGCTCGCCGGTTCGTCGATACGAAGGCTGGATACAGGCCGCGGCGTATCGGCAAGATGCCAATACGCCGCGGTGCATGCGAGCGCTTGCGCGCTCGCCCCTCTACCGTCCTACAGGTGCACCGCCATCGCCGGATCGGAGACGCTATCGCGGCCCGTTTCCATGCGGCCCGCGAAGCGCCGCTCGAAGCCGTCCGCGCCCGTGACGGTGAAGTCGTACCAGTTGCCGGTGTCGCTCAGGTCCCACTCCAGCGTACCTTCCTCGGTGACCTTGACAACCCAGGGGCCGTCGGTGCGGTAGGCATTGGCCGTCACGGTCAACGTGTCGTTTTCCTTGTTGCCCTTGCCGCCGGGCTTGCCCATGTTCCTCAGCTTTATGTTCATGCGGCCGGCCTTCGCCTGGTAATGGATGCGGATGACTTCCGGCTGGAAGCCGGCATCCTGGTAGGCGCTGGCGTTGCCCGCGAAGGTGCGCACGAAACCGTTGGTGCTGTAGACCCACAGGTTGTACTTGCCGGCGTCCGCGCTTGTGTCCCACGCGTCCTGCAGCGACTTGCCCGCTTCGACCGTGTAGCGGCGCGGGATGCGGTCCAGGTGGTTGCGATCATAGACATGGAACACGGCGGCCTGCGTGCCGGTGTTCTCGAACGTCAGGGTCACGGTGCGACCGTCATCCTGCACCTGGGCGTACGTGTTCAGCTCATACGGCAGCGCGCGCGAGGGACGCACGCCCTTTTCCTGGTATAGCGCCTCGGGCGTGGCGGGCGGATTGGCCGTGGGCAGCTTGTTCTGCGCGGCCAGCACGGCCTTGTAGTTGCTGGTGTCGGGCAGCGCCGGGAACGTCGGATCGTTGGGCGATTGGAAATCGAAGCAGGTGGTCAGGTCGCCGCACACCGCGCGATGCCACGGGCTGACGGCATCGACCGTGAGGTTGAAGCGCTTTTCCAGGAAGAGGCTGATCGAGGTGTGGTCGAACACCTGCGAATTCACCCATCCGCCCTTGCTCCACGGCGAAATCACATACATCGGTACGCGCGCGCTCAGGCCCCAGGGGCGCAGGCTGCCGCCGATGGTGTCCAGCTTGTTGCGGTACTTGCTGGTCGGGTCAGAGAAATACTCGCCGTCCAGCGGGAAGGTCGCCTTGCCGGCCAGGGTGCCATCGGCGTTGTACGAAGGCGGCGCGGGCGGGGGCACGTGATCGAAGAGGCCGTCGTTCTCGTCGTAGGTCAGGAAGAACGCGGTCTTGGCCCAGACTTCGGGATTGGCGGTCAGGGCGTCCAGCACCTGGGCCGTGTAGTTGGCGCCGATGGCGGGGTCGCTGTTGCCGGAATGCTCCGAATTGGCGGCGGTGCACAGCAGCCAGGACACCTGGGGCAAGCGATCTGCCTCCACGTCCTGCTTCAGGTCCGCGATGGTGTACAGCTTCAGGCCCTTTTCGTACAGCGGGTCGCCGGGCTTGGCATTGCGGAAGTCGGCGAAGGCCAGGCCGCCGTGCATGGCGCCGGTCCAGTTGTCGTTGGGGTCCTGGTAGATCTTCCAGTCCACGCCGGCGTCTTCCAGCACCTTGGGCAGGCTGTGCCAGGTCAGCGCGTTGTCGGGGTACTTGTATCCCGGCGAGGGCATCGTGCCCGTGATCCAGCAGCGGTTGTTGTTGGGTTCGGAGGTGCGGTCGTCGCTGTTGATGCCCATCTTCGCCAGGCTGGGGTCGAAGCCCGAGCCCGAGAAGAACACCACGCGGTTGGGGTCGGTGCCGCTGGTGACCGAGCAGTGATAGCCGTCGCAGATCGTGAAGGCTTCGGCCAGCGCGAAGTGGAAGGGGATGTCGCTGCGGCCCAGATAGCCCATCGTGTACTTGGTCTTGAACTGCGGCCAGTAGCCCGAGCGGCCCTGGCCCCAGGCGGCCTGCATGTCCGAGAAGCTGTGCGGCGTGCCGGGCGATTGCAGCGCCTTCACCTTCGTGCTGTCCATGTGGTACGGCGGGATTTCCAGGCCCGTGGCGTCCTGCTGGAACCAGACGTCCTTGCCGCTGGGCAGCGGCGTCGGGAAGCGGTCGCCGTAGCCGCGCACGCCGCGCAGCGTGCCGAAGTAGTGGTCGAAGCCGCGGTTTTCCAGCATCAGGATGACGATGTGCTTGATGTCCTGGATGGTGCCGGTTTCTACCTTGGCGTCGATGGAAAGGGCGCGGGCAATGCTGGGGGGCAGCATGTTCAGCGCCAGGGCGGCACCGGCCGACTTCGCCGTGCCCGTCAGGAATGTGCGTCGATTGAGCTTGTTCATGGCCTTCAGAGAGTTGTTGGTGGGGGGAAGCCCGCTGCCCGCCTGCCTCGCTCGACGGGATGGGAGTCGTGGGCAAGTGTGGTGCGCCAACGTGACAAGCTAATGAACATATTTCAGACAAAATGTTTGTGACACTGAACATTTCTCAAATAGAATGCCGCATCGGATGCGCGCTGCGGGGCGCGCCTTCCTGTTCCTTGACGATTACCTGCGAGCGATGCATTCGCCATGACGATTTCCGCTTTCCGCCCCCGGCTCGATGGCCGGCCGGCCAGTCCGGCAATACCGGTCGACCCGCCATGGACAGCGGGGCGTCCCGCCCTGATCCTGGACCTGGACGGCACCTTGATGCGCGAGCGCGAACCCGTGGCAGGCGCGGCCGACCTGCTGCGCGCCTACCATGACCGCTATGTCGTGGTGTCCAACAATTCCACGCATACCGCGGGGCAGATGGCGCGGCGATTGCGTTCAGTCGGCCTGTCCATCGATGCCGACAGGCTGGTGCTGGCGGGGGAAATGACGATCCGCTACCTGCGCGCGCGGCATCCCGACGCGCGCGTGCTGTTGTGCGCCTCGGTGGGGCTCAGGCGCTACGCCGTCCAAAGCGGATGCCATCTCGTGAACGACGCGGCCGACATCGTCGTGCTGATGCTGGACAAGCGCTTCAACTATGCCGCGCTGGAAAGGGTCACGCGGCAACTCAAGCGCGGCGCGCGGCTGCTGGTCAGCAACGCGGACGCCAGCCATCCTGGCCCGGACGGCTGGGTGGTGCCGGAAACGGGCGCGCTCATGCAGGCCGTGATGATCAGTTCCGGCTGCCAGCCCTCGCATGTGGTGGGCAAGCCGGGCCCGGCCATGTTCGAAGAGGGACTGCGCCGCCTGGGGCGGCGGCGCGAGGACGTGCTGGTGATCGGCGATAACCCGGACACCGATGCACTGGGCGCGGTGCGCGCCGGGCTGCGCTATCTGCTGGTGGGCGACGGGCAGCATGCGGATGCGGCGACGCTGGCGGACTTGATGGCGTGCGCGGTGCCCGCGCATGCGGCCTTGCCGGAGATGAGCAGGCTGGCTAGCGTCGGATAGCGGGTGTTATCCCAAGCAAGCGTCGAGGGGCTTCAATACCGCTTCAGCGAAAGCACGTCGCAGGTGCTCTTGAGCACGTCCACCGACGTGTCGTAGTCCGCCAGCGCCAGGCAGGCGATCAGCGTATCGATGATGGCCAACTGTGCCAGCCGGCTCGTCATGGCTTCGGTGCGGAAGCGTGTTTCCTGCGCCATGGTGTACAGCAGCACGTCGGCGAAGGCCTGGATCGGCGACTTGCCGAAGTTGGTCACGCAGATCGTGTGGGCGCCGGCCTCCTTGGCCAGGCGCGTGGCCAGGACGGTTTCGTAGGTGCTGCCGGAATGGGAGATCGTCAGCGTGGCGACGTCCGGACCGGTGCGCGAGGCACTGATCGCCTGGATATGCGAGTCGGTCACCGCCACGGCATTCAGGCCGATGCGCAGCATACGGTAGTAGACGTCTTCGGCGATGGTGGCCGAGCTGCCGATGCCGTAGATCTCGATGCGCTTGGCGCGCTTGATCAGCTTGACCGCGCGCGCCAGGGCATCCGCGTCGAGCACGGAAGCCGTTGCCTGCAGCGTCTGGATATTGCTGTTGAAGATCTTCGCGATGACCGCCGGCGCATCGTCGCGCGGCGACAGGTCTTCGTGGATGTACTGCACCGGCTGCACGATTTCCTGCGCCAGCAGTATCTTCAGCTGCTGGAAGCCCTTGGCCCCCACCGCCTTGCAGAAGCCCACCACGCTGCCTTCGCTGGACTCCGTGCGTTCGGCGACTTCGCTGACCGACATATGCACGACTTCGTCGGGATGGTCGATGACGAATTCGGCGATGCGCTGCGCCGCGGGGCCCATCGCGGGCAGCAGGTTCTGGATGCGTGCCCGTGTGGTCGGCACTGATACCGTGGCCGGCGCGGAAACGGCGTCGTGAGCGGCAGGCCGAGTAGCTTTGCGAGTGCGGGGCATGGAGCGATGTTCGGTGGAAAATCCGTAGGCGGGGCGAAGGGCGTGGGGCAAATTGTAGCGGCGCGATCATCTCGCGCGCGCGTGCTGCCGATCGCCTACCGCTTCGCCAGTGCGATCAGGTAAGCGCAAGGGTTCTTGCCCGGATTGGAAAAGGTGCACGCCGACGGCCGCCCCAGCTGCAGGCAATCGCCCGCTTTCAGTGTGTGCGTTTCGTCGCCTTCCTGGAAGACCAGCACGCCTTCCAGCACCCACATCTGCTGATGCTGGAAGGTGAACGCATCCGGCGGATAGGAAACGCGGGCGTTGGGCGGCAGATCGATGCGAAGGAGCTCCAGCACGCCGCCGTTCGGCGGCGACAGCCGGCGGCGCACATACCCCGTTTCGGGGTCGGTCCAGACCGGCTGGTCTTCCGCACGCAGCAGGCGGTCGCTGGATTGCTCGGCCAGCGTCAACAGCGTCGACAACTGCTGGCCGAACGCGCCCGATAGCCGTCCCAGGATGGTCGCCGTGGGACTGGCCTCGCCACGCTCGATCTTGCTGATCATCGCCTTGGAAACCCCGGACCTTTCAGCCAGTTCCGCGAGCGACCAGCCGCGCGTATCGCGCTCCTGCTTGATGCGCTGGGCAATGGCGGCGGAAGGGTCGTAGAAGCTGGAAGTCATGGCAGGCGCGGGCCGCGAGCCCGTCCGTGAGTGCGATGCGAGCGGGCAATTATAGGATTCGCCGCGCGTGCCGTGGCTTGATGCAGGGCGGCGGTGTTGCCGGCGAGTGGTGCCGGCACATCTAAGGAAGCGTCGGCGGCCAGGCGCCGTCCTGGATGCGTTGCCGATACCACGCATGCATTGCCGCATCATCGACCGCATATTCCCCTCGCGCCGATTTCCATACCAGCGCGGGCGTACGCGCCCGCAGGGATTCCAGCGCGCGCTGTGCGGCGGCAGCCGTGACTTTGTCGTGGCTTTGCTCGCGGTAGAACTTCAAGGCGGCGCTGTCATACGGCCGGAAATGTTCGCCTTGCTCCAGCATGCGCCATAGCACCGCCTGTTCCAAGGGCTTCAGCGCCAGGAATTCGGATTCCATCTGCGCGACATCGTCCAAGCGCTGCTGGTTAGCCGCCGCCGATACCGCGTCCTCGAAGCGCCCCGCGAACATCGCCACGGGGCTGAGCGCCTGCTCCAGCGCGCGCAGGAAAAATTGCGGCCGATGGCCGAAGACCTGGAACGCTTCGAACAACACGCGGCGATCGACTGGACCCAGGTCGGCGCGCTGCGCCTCGATGCGCTCGGCGATAAAGTCGGTGAAACCGCTGTCCAACAGCGGCATGCGGGTGATCTGCGAGCCGTAAAAAGGAGCGCCGTTGGTATTGACCAGCCGCAGCAGCTTGTCCCGGTCGGAGCCCGACATGACCAGCATGAGGTTGACCTCCCAAGGCCGGTTCAGCTGGTCGCGGGCCGATTTCAGCGCGGCCATGACGGCTTCGCCTGCCTCGCTTGTCAGGGCATGCTGGGCTTCGTCGACGATCAGCGCCACGGGCGCCTGCGTGGCTTCATGCAGCGCTCGCAGCGCATCCGGCAGCGGCGCTCCCTCCAGCGTGCCCAGTTTTTCCAGATCGAATTTGACGCCCGCCAGTGTGATGCTGGCCAGGCCGGCTTTTTTGGCGGCCCGGCCGACGATATTGCCTTGGGCGGCGAGCGTCTTGCCGATGGCCCGGGCGATCAGCAGCGCCGGATCGCGCTGTGGGTCGGACCACAGGTCTACATAGGTCACTACCACGCCAGCCGCCTGTAGTGCGGGGGTAAGGTCGACCTGGAGAAAGGTGGATTTACCGGTTCGCCTCGGCGCGGCCAGGAAGACACCGTTGGGCGCATCCCCGAATAGGGTTTGGCCGCGTAGCGACTGCACCAGCTCTGACGCGAGCCCGGGGCGAGGGTAGTGGAACATGGAACTATCGAAAATTATCGCAATTGCGATAATTTATCATTATTTGGATAAAACCCCGTAAACCGGGCGATTTTTGTCTATATGGCTCCTCCTTGCTTGCGAGCCTTCAGAAAGCCATACGGCCACTGTAGCGATGGTGGCGACCTCGGCATTCATCACGGACGCCCACCGAGCCGCAGCTTATCGCGCAGGCGAATTCCGGTTGGCGGCCGTGACCTCACGAAGGCATACCCGTTCGGGGATACACGAAGGACAGGCTATCCGAGGGTGCGCGCCTTCGCGTATGTCGAGCATGGTCTTCGTTGTTCGCACGTGTGCAATTTTCTTCCCGACGCATGCGTCGCGGTGTTGGATGGTATCCGCATGCGCGCTTTTAATACCTTTGTATGCGACTAAATAGTGAAACGCAGCGGTATGGATGGTATCCAGCTACATAGTGCTTGGTACTAGCAAAACAAGCGATATACAGTGCGTTTTTTTTCGCCAGCTCATCCCTTCGTGGGGCATGAGCTTCCGCGAGCAATGCTAAGGCAGCAGTCCAGCAATGCCCGGATATCCAACCGCTGACCGATATAGGGGAGATCCACATTGATGCATCGGACGAAGAAGTTGCTGAAGGCGGCGCTCGCGTTGAGCGCGTCCTACTGCGGTAGCGTTGCTGCCGCGGACTTGAGCGTTTCGTCGGGCGATACCCGCGTGTTCGACAGTTCGGCCGGCTTCCCGGGTGGAGTCGACGTCAACGGCGGCACGCTGGTGATCGGCGGCAACGGTGGTGGCGCGGGCGTCACCATCGATGGAAACGTCAATGCCACTTCGAACGCCACCATAGCGGGCTTCGGCGCCATCAATGGCGATCTCAGCGTGACGAGCAACTCACGCGTCGCGCCGGGATACGCCGTCGGCACGCCGACCGGTGTCTCCAACGGCAACCTCGTCGTCAACGGCAACCTGTCGATGAGCAATGCCGTGTTCGACTTCGAGACCGGCTATGCAGGGCTGCCGATTACGCAGCCCGGTACCGGCGACAACATCACCGTCGGGGGCAACGTCGCGCTCAACAACACGACACTGAACGTCTCGGTGAATACGCTGGGCGTCAACGCCGGCTACTACCGGATCCTGTCATACGGCGGCACGCTGAGCGGCAACGGCCTGTCGTTGGGTACGATCACCGGCGACTCCCTGCCCGCGGCCACCATTCAGTCGCTGACGGGCGACAAGCAGATCAACCTGATCCTTGGCCCGAGCACGACCAATTTGTGGAACGGCAACGGCCTGGCGTCCGCCACTCGCGCGGGCGGTGGCGGCGGCACCTGGACCGCCGCCAGCACGAACTGGAATAGCCCGAGCAATGCCACGGGCGCGCTGCCCGATGGCGCGTACGCCATTTTCACCGGCGCGGCCGGCGTGGTGAACGTCGATGGCAGCGCCGGGCCGGTGCGCGTGTCGGGCATCCAGTTCGCCACGGACCGATATCGCCTGCAAGGCGCGCCCATCACGCTGCTTCCCAATGGCGGCAATCCGCCGGCCATCGTTGTCGGTGATGGCACCTATGCCTCTGGCCAATTCGTCGACACTATCGACAATCCCCTGCAGGGCACGAACGGCTTCGTCAAGACCGGCCCGGGATCGGTGATCCTGACCGCCGACAGCAGCGGCCTGACGGGCCCCATCCTGATCGCCGACGGCGCGCTGGAAATCGACGGGAAGTTGAACGGCCCCATCGATATCGGCCGCGAAGTCGTGCTGGCCGGGGTCGGGCAGGTGGGCACCACCACGCTTTACCCGACCGCGGTGATCTCGCCAGGCAATGACGGTTCGCCCATTGGCACGCTTACGATCAATGGCAACCTTACCTTCGGCCAGGACACCATTTATCGCGTGCATGCCGATCCCGCCAGCACCGCGAGCGACCGCATCCATGTCACCGGCGTTGCCTACCTGGACGGCACGGTTGCGCATGTCGGACCCGACGGCAACTATGCGCCGCGCGCCACCTATACCATCCTGACGGCCGACGGCGGCATACAGGGGCGATTCACCGGGGCCTCCAGCGCCTATGCATTCCTGACGCCCACGCTTAGCTACGACACGAAGAATGCGTTCATGACGCTCACGCGCAACGATGTGCCCATCGGCAGCGTCGGCGGCACAGGCAACCAGAGCAGCGTCGGCGGCGCCTTGGACAACGAAGCGCCGCCCGTGACCGGAAGCGGATCGCAGTCCGCCACGGGAAGCGGATCGCCGCCGGCCGCGGCCCCGGCCTCGGCCGCAGCCGCAGCTGCTATCGCGCCCATCAGTGGCACTGCCGCCAGTCAGGTGACCGAGGCGCTGCTTTCCATGACGCCGGGCGAGGCGCGCGCGGCGTTGAACATGCTTTCCGGCGAAGCGTATGCCAGCACCGCCAGTGTGCTGCAGAGCCAGGCGGATACCGTGCGGACGCTGCCGATGGCGCCCCTGCGCCGCAACCTGGACGGCCCCGCGCTTGCCGGACGCCCCACGGCCCAATGGGGCCCGCCGTCCGCCGACGCGCTGCCGCAAAGTGGCGCGCATCCGGTCTGGGCGCAGGTCTTCGGCAACTGGCGCACGTTCGCCAGCGACGGTAACGCGTCGCGCGTGAGTCAATCCGACGGCGGCATCTTCATCGGCGGCGACGGCGCGGTGGGCGGCGGCTGGCGCTTGGGCGGCGCGTTCGGCTACACCGACAGCCACAGCTCGATCGCCGATACCTCGTCGCGCACGGACGTCGATAGCTATACGGCCACGTTGTTCGGCGGACGGAATTTCTACGCCGGGCCGGGGCATTTCCGTTTCACGGCCGGCGCGGCCTACACCTGGCACGATATCGACACGAAGCGCAGCGTGGCGGTGGGCAGCCTGAACCAGCAGCTGGAATCTTCCTATCACGCCTCGTCGACGCAAGTGTTCTCCGAACTGGGCTACAACCTGCCGCTGGGCGACAGCTACACCATCGAACCCTTCGCCGGTGTGGCGTGGAACCAGCTGCGCACGCGGGACTTCGCGGAATCCGGCGGCACCGCCGCGCTGCACGGCACGGGGCGTTCCGACGACGTAACCACCACCACACTGGGACTGCGCGGCGCATGGCAGTTCGGCTCCGATCGCGCCCCCAACCGCCTGACCGCATCGCTGGGCTGGCGCCACGCGATGGGCGATGTGCGGCCCAGCCAGGACCTGGCCTTCGACGGCGGCGCCGCGTTCTCGGTGACGGGCGTCCCGATCGCGCGCGACGCCGCCGTGCTTGGGCTGGGCGCCGAGATGACCATTGCCCGCAACACGACCGCCGGCATCAGCTACGACGGGCAGTTCGGCGGCGGCAACCGGCAGCATTCCGGGCTGCTCCGGGTCGCCATGCGGTTCTAGCGCGGCCGCGCCGGATTTCGGGGACCCACGGCGGCGTATCCACGCCATGGCCCCCATTCCGGCGCGGGCGCGCCGGCCGGGCGGCATAGGGACAAACCCGGAAGTACGTGTTTGCCGCATTGTTCGGGGCTTGCATGTCCACTATAGTGGACGAAACGGCTACAGCCCGCGGCGCCGTTCCAGCGCGCCGCAGGCTATTCCAGGCAGCTATCCCGCACAAGGACGACCCACCCATGCCGCGCGAAATCCGTCTCAACGCCTTCGACATGAACTGTGTGGGGCACATCCAGCAGGGCCTGTGGACGCATCCGCGCGACCAGTCGACGCGCTATACGGATATCCATTACTGGACCGGGCTGGCGCAGACGCTGGAGGCCGGGCTGTTCGACGGCGTGTTCTTCGCCGACGTGCTGGGCGCCTACGACGTGTACGGCGGCGGCGTCGATGCGACGCTGCGCGGCGCCGTGCAGCTGCCGGTGAACGATCCCAGCCTGATCATTCCCGCCATGGCGGCCGCCACCCGGCACCTGGGCTTCGGCGTGACCTGCAACCTGACCTACGAGCCCCCGTTTTCCTTCGCGCGCCGCATGTCGACGCTGGACCACCTGACCCGTGGCCGCATCGGCTGGAACATCGTCACGGGCTACCTGGACAGCGCCGCGCGGGCCACCGGCCTGTCGGGACAGATGGCGCACGACGACCGCTACGACCTGGCGGACGAATACATGTCGCTGGTCTACAAGTTCTGGGAAGGCAGCTGGGAAGACGGCGCCGTGCGGGAAGACCGCGCCGCCCGCGTGTACGCGGATCCCGCGAAGGTGCATCGCGTGGTGCATGACGGCCGCCAGTACAAGGTGGATGCCCTGCACTTGTGCGAGCCTTCGCCGCAGCGTACGCCGGTGCTGTACCAGGCCGGTGCCTCCACGCGCGGCCGCCAGTTCGCCGCGACGCACGCGGAATGCGTGTTCGTGAACGGGCAGAGCATGAACGGCGTCAAGGCCATCGTTGACGACATTCGCGCGCTGGCCGTCAAATACGGCCGGCAGGCGGAGGATGTGAAGATCTTCATGGGCGCGACGGTCGTCACCGGCCGCACGGAAGCCGAGGCGCGCGAGAAGTTCGAGGACTACAAGCAGCACGTCGACGTGGAGGCCGCGCTGGCCCATGCGTCCGCCTCCATGGGCATCGATTTCGCGAAGTACGACATGGACGAACCGGTGCAGACGGAGAAGACCCAGGCCATCGTCTCGAACGTGGAGGCGATGACGCGCAGCGCCGGGCCGACCTGGACCAAGCGCAAGCTCATCGACCAGATGGTGCTGGGCAGCCGCCAGCAGCCCATGGTGGGATCGGCCGAGCAGATCGCCGACCAACTGATCGCGTGGAGCGAGCAGGCCGGCGTGGATGGCTTCAATCTGTCGCGCACGGTCACGCCGGAATGCTTCGAGGACTTCATCGAGCTGGTGGTGCCGGTGCTGCAGGAGCGCGGCGCGTACAAGACGGCGTATAGCGACGGCGTCTATCGGGAAAAGCTGTTCGGGCGCGCGCGTCTGCCTGCCACCCATACCGCGGCGACTCACCGTGTGGGCTCGGGAAGATAGGCGGGCACCCGCGGTTCCGGGATACCTATCCCATGACCGCCAACGTACAGCGCACGGCGAACAGGCAGCGGAATCCAAGGATGCGAGCGAGGCGGAAATGATCGACAAGGCGGCGTACCGCGATGCGATGGCCCACCTGGGCGCGGCGGTGAATGTGGTGACCAGCGACGGCCCGGCCGGGCGCTGCGGCTGCACGGCGTCCGCGGTGTGCGGGGTGACCGACCAGCCGCCCATGCTGCTGGTGTGCATCAACCGCAGCAGCCGCAACAACGCGGCCTTCAAGGAAAACGCGCGCCTGTGCGTGAACGTGCTGGACGCGGGCCAGCAGGCCCTGGCGATGCGCTTCTCCTCCAAGGACCTGGCCGTGGAGGACCGCTTCAGCGCCGGCGAGTGGCACGTGCTGGAAACCGGATCGCCGGTGCTGCGCGGCGCGGTGGTGTCGCTGGACTGCGACATCACCTTCACCGCAGAGGTGGGCACCCATACGGTGTTCTATTGTGCGGTGCGCGCGGCGGCGACGCAGCACGACAGCGAAGCCTTGATCTATTTCGGCCGGGGCTTCCATCGCGTCGGCCGCCTGTCGCAGACCTTGGGCGCCTGAGACCATGGCCGAACCCGCGCTGGGCGCAACGGCGCCGCGGACCGGCAAGGCGGTATCGCTGGGCATCCTGCTGCTGTGCCAGGTCTGCGCGATGTCCGTGTGGTTCGCCTCGTCGGCGGCGGTGGCCAGCATCAAGCAGGCGGTCGCGCTAACTTCCTGGCAGGAATCGCTGCTGACCAGTTCGGTGCAGGCGGGCTTCGTGGCCGGCACCATCGCCAGCGCCGTGCTGGGGCTGGCGGACCGCTTCGACCCGCGCCGGCTCTTCATGGCCTCGGCGCTGACCGCCGCGCTGGCGACGCTGGCGCTGCTGGCCTGCGCGCCCGCCGGACCGGCGGTGTATGGGCTGCGCTTCATTACGGGTATGTGCATGGCCGGCGTCTATCCGGTTGGGATGCGCCTGGCCGCCACCTGGGCGGACCGCGACCTGGGCCTGTTGATCGGCCTGCTGGTGGGGGCCTTGACGCTGGGCTCCGCCAGCCCGCATCTGCTGGCGGCCTTCGGCGGGATGCAGTGGCCGCAGATCTACCTGGCCGCCGCGGCGTTGGCCGCCGCCGCCGGGCTGGCGATCAACCTGTGCGGCGTCGGCCCGGCCATGCGGCGGGCAGCGCGTCTGAATCCGGCGGCTGTGGCGCAGGCCTGGCGTCATCGCCCGCTGCGGCTGGCCAACCTGGGATACCTGGGGCATATGTGGGAGCTGTATGCCATGTGGGCGTGGCTGGCGGTGTTCCTGCACGAAAGCTTTACCTTGCGCGGCGTGGCCGCGCCGGGCCGCGCCGCGGAAAGCGTGGCGTTCGCCGCGCTGGGCGCGGGTGCGGTCGGCGCGTGGGCGGGCGGCTGGTTCGCCGACCGCTACGGTCGCACCGCCGTGACCGTGGCCGCGATGGCGGCCAGCGGCGCCTGCGCGCTGGCCATGGGCTGGCTGGCCGATGCGCCGCCGCTGATCGTGGGCGCGGTGGCGGTGGCCTGGGGAATCACGGTGATCGCGGATTCCGCGCAGTTCTCGGCCAGCATTGCCGAACTCGGCGCGCCGGATTCCATCGGTACCTTGCTGACGGCGCAGACCTGCGCGGGCTTCCTGCTGACGCTGGTCAGCATCCACCTGGTGCCGCCCGTGCAGCATGCATGGGGCTGGCCGGGCGCGTTCGGCATGCTGGCCTTGGGGCCGCTGTTCGGCTGCGTGATGATGCTGCGGCTGCGGGGGGACCCGGCATCGCGCCGGCTGGCGAACGGCAAGCGGTAACAGGAGGCGGACGGGGCAGAGGCATCACGGCATCACAGGCGTTAACCAACGACAGGGGAAACACCATGAGCGCGACACTCGAAGAGCAGGCCACCGCAGCACCCCGGACGGGCGGCTATCCCGTCATTCGCATGTTGATAGGCGGCGAATGGATCAAGGCGCCCGGCGCGCCCATCCTCGATCCCGCCACGGGCGACGCCATCGGCACCGTGCCGCACGCGACGCCCGGCCATCTTGAAAGCGCCGCGGCTGCCGCGGCACGGGGCTTCGCCGTGTGGCGCCGTACCGCGCCGGCCGAGCGCGCGCGCATCATGCTGCGCGCCGTCCAGCTGGTGCGCGAACGCGTCGAGACCATCGCCATGGACATCACCCTGGAACAGGGCAAGCCGGTGGCGCAATCGCGCGCCGAGGTGCTGCGCGGCTGCGACCTGATCGAATGGGACGCGACGGAAGCGCGCCGCGTCTATGGCCGCGTCATCCCCGCGGAGCCGGGCATGCGGCATACGGTGCTGCGCGAGCCGGTGGGCGTGGTGGCCGCCTTCACGCCCTGGAACTTCCCGATGAGTTCGCCGGCCCGCAAGATCGGCGGCGCACTGGCCGCGGGCTGCGCGATCATCCTGAAGGCCTCGGAGGAAACCCCCGCCGGCGCCATGCACCTGGCGCGGGCCTTTTGCGACGCGGGCCTGCCGGCGGGCGCGCTGAACCTGGTCTTCGGCGATCCCGCGGCGATTTCCGGTTTCCTGATTCCACATCCCGTGGTGCGCCTGGTCACCTTCACGGGATCGACCGTGGTGGGCAAGCAATTGGCCGGCCTGGCGGGCACGCATATGAAGCCCGTCATCATGGAACTGGGCGGCCACGCACCCGTGATCGTGTGCGACGACGCCGATCCGCAGGTGGCCGCGGCCGCCGGCGTGCAGGCCAAACTGAACAACGGCGGCCAGGTGTGCGTGGCGCCCACGCGCTTCATCGTCCACAAGGCGGTGTACGAGGCCTTCGTCCAGGCCTATGCGCAGATAGGCCGCACGGTGCGTCAGGGCAGCGGCCTGGATCCGCACAGCGATATCGGCCCGGTCGCCAATGCGCGCCGGTTGCAAAGCCTGCAGCGCCTGACGGACGATGCGGTACGGCGCGGCGCCAGGGTGCTGTGCGGCGGCGTGCCGCGCGCGGACGCCGGTTTTCATTTTCCGTTCACGGCATTGGCGGATGTTCCCACCGACGCCCTGGCGATGCGCGAAGAGCCCTTCGGCCCCTTGTCGCTGATCACGCGGGCCGACAGCATCGAAGACGCCATCGCGCTGGCCAACAGCCTGCCGTACGGCCTGGCCGGCTACGCCTTCACCGAATCCGCGCGCAACGCGCGCCTGCTGAGCGACGAACTCGAGGTCGGCAACCTGGCGATCAACCACTTCGTCTCCGCGGTGTCGGAAACGCCGTTTGGCGGCGTGAAGGACAGCGGCTACGGCCGCGAGGGTGGCACCGAGGGCCTGGAGTGTTATACACACGCAAAAAGCGTTTCGCATCTGACGTCTTGACGCGGCGGCCCGGGACAAGGCGCGCGCCGACATAACAGCGATATCAGCAATGCAAGGGGAACACGCGAGCATGATCGAGTTGCGATCGATACACAAAAGCTACCCGGTGCAGGGAGCGGCCGTGGTGGCGCTGAAGGACATCGACCTGACCGTCGCGTCGGGCGAGATATTCGGCATCATCGGCCATTCGGGCGCGGGCAAGTCCACGCTGCTGCGCATGATCAACTTCCTGGAACGGCCCACGGGCGGGACCGTCCATGTGGACGGTGTGGACCTGCAGGGGCTGGACGACACGGCGCTGCGGCGCTTCCGCCAGGGCGTGGGCATGATCTTCCAGCACTTCAACCTGGTGGGGTCCAAGACGGTCGGCGATAACGTCGCCTTTCCGCTGAGGATCGCGGGGCAGGCCGATGCCCGTCAAATCGGCGCGCGCGTGGACGAACTGCTGGACCTGGTGGGCCTGCGCCGCCACAAGGACAAGTATCCGCGCCAGCTGTCCGGCGGGGAAAAGCAGCGTGTCGGCATCGCGCGCGCCCTGGCCAACCATCCCCGGGTGCTGTTGTGCGACGAGGCCACCAGCGCCCTGGACCCGCAGACCACCCGCTCCATCCTGCAGCTGCTGCGGCAGATCAACGAAAAGCTGGGCCTGACCATCGTGCTGATCACCCACGAAATGGACGTGATCCGCACCGTCTGCGATCGCGTCGCGGTGATCGATTCGGGGACCATCGTGGAAAGCGGGCCGGTGAGCACGGTGTTCCTGCACCCACAGCATGAGACCACGCGGCGCTTCGTGCAGGAGGCCGAACATATCCAGGAGGAGGACGTCGACGTCGCCCTGGCCCAGAGCGGCGCACGGACGCTGTGCCGATTGACCTTTATGGAAGACACGGTGCACCAGCCTATCCTGAGCCAGACCGCGCGCGCCTTCGGTGTCGATTTTTCGATCCTGGGCGGACGCATCGAGCGCATCAAGTCGCTGACCTGCGGCCAGATGACGGTGGCGCTGGAAGGGCCGGACGAGCAGGTCAAGAATGCGCTGCTGCGCCTGGCGGCGACGGGCGTCACGGTCGAGGAGCTGCGGGCATGAGCGAATTGCTGGCCACGTGGTTCAGCAATGTGGATTGGACCGACATCGGCTGGGCGTCGGTCGATACGCTGTCGATGCTGGGCTGGTCGCTGAGCCTGACACTGCTGCTGGGCCTGCCTCTGGGTGTGCTGCTGTTCCTGACCAGCCCGACGCAGCTGCTCGATGCGCCGCGTATCTACGGCGGCGTGTCGCTGGGCGTGAACATCCTGCGTTCGCTGCCCTTTGTCATCCTGCTGATCGCGATGATTCCGCTGACGCAGATACTGACCGGGACGTCGCTGGGCGTGGCCGGGTCGGTGCCCGCGCTGGTGGTGGCAGGCATTCCCTTCTTTGGCCGCCTGGTGGAATCGGCGCTGCGCGAAGTGGATCGCGGCATCATCGAGGCCTCGCTGGCCATGGGCGCCAATACCCGGCAAATCGTCTTCGGCGCCTTGCTGCCGGAAGCGATGCCGGGCATCCTGGCCGCGGCCACGGTGACGGCGATCGCGCTGGTGTCGTATTCCGCGCTGGCCGGCGTGGTGGGCGGCGGCGGCCTGGGCGACCTGGCGATCCGCTACGGCTACCAGCGCTTCCAGCTGGACGTGATGTTCATCACTATCGTGCTGCTGTTGCTGCTGGTCCAGTTGCTGCAGACCATCGGCAACCGGCTGGTGCTGCATTTCACCCGTTAGATTTCATGGGCCGGCCGCGCGCCGGCCCATGCCGTGTTTCGCCGCACCCCGGCGTTGTCGCGCCGGGCAATGTTGTACCCCTGCATTGCATTGTCCCAACGAACGACGGAGATCACGAAGGTGAACAAACTGATTGCAGTGTTGGCCGTGGCATGCGCCATGACCCTACAGCCGGCCGCCCGCGCCGCCGACAAGATCGTGGTGGGGGCCAGCCCCACGCCGCACGCGGAGATACTGGAGAACATCAAGCCGATGCTGGCGAAGGAGGGCGTGGACCTGCAGGTGGTGGTCTTCACCGACTATATCCAGCCGAACATGCAGCTCGCGCAAAAGCGCATCGACGCGAACTTCTTCCAGCACAAGCCCTTCATGGACGAGTTCAACCGCAGCCGCGGCACGGACATCGTGGCGGTGAGCGATATCTTCGTGGCGCCGTTCGGGGCCTATTCCAGCAAAATCAAGGACATCAAGCAGCTGAAGGACGGCGCGGTGGTGGCCATTCCCAATGATGCGGTGAACGGCGGCCGCGCGCTGCAGCTGCTGGACCAGGCTGGGGTGGTTCAGCTGGCCGATCCCCGCAACACCAAGTCGACGGTGAAGGACATCAAGGCGAATCCGCGGCATATCTCGATCAAGCAGCTGGAGGCGCCGATGCTGCCGCGCGTGCTGCCGGAGGTGGACCTGGCGGTGATCAATACGACGTTCGCGCTGGAAGCGAAGCTGGATCCGACCAAGGATGCGCTGTTCCTGGAAGGCGGACAGTCGTCCTATGCGAATCTGCTGGCCGCCCGGCCGGACGACAAGGATACGCCGGCCATGAAGAAGCTGGTGGCGGCGCTGCGTTCGCCGCAGGCCGCGCAGTTCATGCGCGAGCGCTTCAAGGGCAGCATCGTGCCGGTGTTCTGACCGGCCGGCGCGCTGCGCGGTGGCCGTGTCGCCGCGCCTTACGAGGCGGGCGTGAACGACACGATGGCCTTGTCGTGGTCCAGGTATAAGGCGTAGTCGCGCGATACGGCCACGGCAGGCGTGTGCGGCACTTGGGGGTGCGCGGTGACATCCGCCTTCATATCCACCCCGAAGTGCCGCATTTCTTCGTAGGCCCAGCCCCATCCTTGCGTGAGGTGCACGGGCACCAGCGTGGCGATGAGCGGGTACTTGTGGATGGTGTGCCGGACCAGCACGTCATGGCCCAGGCTGCCGACGAGGACATATTCGGAGATCGGGCGCTGCGCGCCGATCCGGCCGAGATCGGCGGAGAGCTGCGCGGCGACCCGGTTTTCAAACTCCTTCTGCTGTTTGAGCGACGCGCCGTAGACGAAGCAGAAGGTGAGCAGCCCATAAATGGGCACGGTCAGGACGGCGGTCTGCCACGCGGCCGTCAGGCGGGTGCGTTCCAGGGCAGTCCAGGCGAACAGCACGCCGACGGCGCCCAGCGCGCCGAAGCCGATGGCCACGCGCGGCGCATACACGGGGGCTTCGAGCAGCAGCATGGGGCCCCAGGGCGCGATCACCAAGGCCAGGGGAATCAGGACGATGGCGGCGATGGCGACCAGGCGGCCGGGCGCCGATGCGCCATGCCAGCCTCGCGCCAGGTAGCGCACGCCCCAGTAGGCGCCGGCCAGCGCGCCGGCCGCGATGAATACCAGCAGGGGCTTGGCCCACAGGCCGGGAAGCTGGTCCAGCACATAGCGCCAGAAGGCGGCCAGGTTGCGTTGGAAGACCGCCACGCAGGTGTTGGCGGAGGCGATGGCGCCGTGCGCGATGGCGTAGCGGCCCTTGACGGTGCCGGCGATGACGAGCTTGTAGGCCAGGAGCGCGAGCACCAGCTGCCCGGCGCGCACGGCGAGGGTAACGAGCAGTTGCCGCATGGGCAGCAGGTCGCGCTGGCCGAGGACGAATTCCGCGATGACGAACACCAGGAAGACGTTGAGCGCGGGTTGGTAGAGGCAGAGGGTGGCCAGCAGCGCGAGGGACCCCAGCAGGGCGCGCCATCCGGTCCTGGGGATGGCGGTGACAGCCATGCAGGATAGGGCGGTGGCCAGGGTCATGGGGAGGACGTCGAATTTGTACGAGAGGTTTTCGAGGAAGAAGGGGTTGGCGACGAGGGGGGCGACGATGAGCGGGGCGCGCCAGGTGCCGGGGATGTTGAACTTGCTGCTGACGGTGACGGCCAGGTAGGCGAGCAGGAGCAAGGCCAGGAGCTGGGGCAGGGGCGAGAGGTCGGAGATGGGCGCGCCCAGGTTCATGGTTTCGACGACGAGGTTCGCCAGCGGCCTGCCGTCCGAGGTCCATCCCAGGTAGCCGTGGAGCGCGCGTCCCAGGTCGTCGATGTAGAAGCGGTCGGCGTGAAGGATGGGCCACATCACCAGGGCGTACAGGAGCAATGCGGCAATGAAGACGTGCTTGCGGGATGGGGTGGGTGAGGCGTTGGAGAGCATAGGGATGTCGAAAGCGGGGACGCGGCGGTCTGCGACTTGTCATGGATCCGCAGCATTAGAGCAGTTCGGGCGTTTGGGCGCTGTGAGATTTGGCGTGGGGATGGTTTTGCTGGCGGTGGATGGCGTGCTGGGGCCGTCCGTCGGGGGTGAGGCCTGTCGGGGCCGGCCCGATCGTCCGGTCCGGCCCGCGGGGGCCGGACACCGCGTCGCTGTCCTCGTCCGCCGGGCGTTGAGGGGTGGGATTTTTCTTGATGGTGTCCGCGCCTCGGCTCCCTTCGGCGCCCGCTCGCTCGGACTCAACGGGCCGGCCCCGACAGGCCTCACCCCCGACGGACTCCGTTGTGCCTTAATCACTGGCCGTTGGGACGGGCTGTGTGCTTGGCGCTTCGTGGGGTTGTGCGTTTCGGTGATGGAAGGTCTTGGATTGCCCGTCGCTTCGGGGCCGCCCAGCGCGGCCCCGAAGCGCCTACGCGGTGTGGTTGTGCCGGTGGTGTTGGTGCCGTGGTGGGGTGGGATTCACTTGCTGCTTTTGCCGGGCCAGATGGGCTGGGCGATGGCGAGGTTCTCGGGGAAGACGGTGACGGGTATGCCGTTTTGCCATTGGATGATGGTGAGCGATGCGCCTATGCGGTGGCCGGCGTCGTCGAACTTCAGTTCGCCGCCCGGGAAGTAGGGCGTGGGGCCTTCGTTCAGGGTGCGCATGGCCTGGGCGACGGCTTCGCGGTCGGCCTTGCCGGCTTTTTCCAGGGCGGCCTTGATGATCCACATATCGCCATAGGTCGATATGGCGTTCTGCGTCATCCACGGTTCCTTGTAGTCGGTCTTCATCCGCTGGATCAGCGCTTCCTGGCCCTTGGCGCCCCAGTTCGCGACCGCCGACATCACGCCGTTCAGCAGTTGCGGGCTGACGGTGTTCAGGACGTCCGGCTCCGCGATGGCGATGCCGAAGGAGATGACGGGGATACGCACATTCGTTTCGTTCATCTTCTCCAGGATCAGCTTCGCGTCGGAAATCACCGTGGGCAGGAAGAAGACCAGGTCCGGGCGGCGCGAGCGGACGCGCTGGATCAGTGATGAGGCATCGGACAGCGGCGGCGTGAAGGTTTCGTCGACGACCAGTTCCAGATTGTTTTTCTGCAGCAGCCCGTCCTTCATGGCCTTGACCGACGACAGCGAGGCCGCCGTGTTGTCGGTCAGGATGGCGACGGTGCGCGGGCGTTTGCCCGAGGCTTTCTCGGCCAGGTCCAGGATGATGGGCAGGGCGATTTCGGCTTGGCGGCCGGCGGTGGCCGAGGTCTGGAAGATGTATTTGAAGCCGCGTCCCGTGATCTGGTCGGAGTAGGAGAGCGTCAGCATGGGAAGCTTGGCGCGTTCGGTGACTTCGGTGACGGCCAGCGTGAAGGAGCTCAGGTAGGCGCCGGTGGCGGCGACCAGGTCCGGGTAGTCGGCCACCATGCGTTGCGCGGCGCTCTTGGATTTTTCGGTGGAGTCGCCGGAATCGACCACCACCAGTTTCAGGGGCGCGCCGCCCAGGGCCTTGATGCCGCCCTGGGCGTTGATGTCCTTCACCGCCATTTCGGCGCCCATGCGCATGACCTGGCCGGGACGGGCATAGAGGCCGGACATCGGCGCGATGAGGCCCACGCTGATGGGCGTGGGGTCGGCGGCCCGGGCGGGGGCCGGGGTGGCGGCCGAGAGCAGCAGGCCGGACAACGTCGCCGCGCCCAGGGCGCGCGTGATGGTCAAGGTCTTCATGGTCTCCTCCTGTCAGCCCTGTCGGCGGGTCTGTTCAAGGTGTGGTTCAAGCTCCAGGCGGATGTCCCCGCGCCTTGCGGCGCGCGGATGTCCGTTCACATTCCCAGGTATGCACGGCGGACGCGGTCGTCGGCCTGCAGGGTTTCGTGGGTGCCGGCCAGGGCGACGCGACCGGTTTCGAGTACGTAGGCGTGGTCGGCGAATTGCAGGGCTTCGGCCACGCGTTGTTCCACCAGCAGGATGGTCAGGCCGGCATCGCGGCGGATGTCGATGAGGCGTTCGAAGATGAAGTCGGCGATGGCGGGCGAGAGGCCCATGGAGGGTTCGTCCAGCATCAGCAAACGCGGCGAGGATGCCAGGCCGCGGCCGATGGCCAGCATCTGCTGTTCGCCGCCGGACAGGGTGCCCGCGAGTTGGCGCGCGCGCTGCGGCAGGACGGGGAACCAGTCGTAGATGCGTGCCAGGTTGCGCTGCCAGTCGCGGCGGCCGGCGGCGGTATAGGCGCCCATCTCCAGGTTCTCCTCGACGGTCATGGAGGCGAAGACCTGGCGGCCTTCCGGGACGTGGGCGATGCCCAGGTGCGGCCGCTGCGCAGGGGCCACGCCGAGCAGGTCGTGCCCGTCGAAGCGGATGGTGCCGGCCATGGCGGCCACGGTGCCGGAGATGGTTTTGAAGAGCGTGCTTTTGCCCGCGCCGTTGGGGCCGACGATGGAAACGAACTCGCCGGCCTCGACCTGGATGGAGACGTCGTGCAAAACGGGCAGGGCGGCATAGCCGGCGACGAGGTTGCGGATTTCAAGCATCCTTGGCGCTCCACTTCTTGCCCAGGTAGGCCTGGACGACGCGGCTGTCGCGCGTGATGGATGCGGGATCGCCCACCACCAGGACTTCGCCGTGGTCCAGCACCACGAACTGGTCGACCAGCCGCACCATGGCCTGCATGGTGTGTTCGATGATGACGATGGTGACGCCCTCCTGCGAGAGCGCGCGGATGACGGCCAGGACGTCGTCGACTTCGCCATGGCCCAGGCCGGCCAGGGTTTCGTCCAGCAGCAGGAGTTCGGGCTGCCCGGCCAGGGCACGCGCCAGCTCCATCAGCCGCAGCTGCCGGGTGGTCAGGGTGCACGCCACCTGGTCGGCGCAGTCGCCCAGGCCGACGCGGGCGACGGCCTGGTGTGCGAGTTCGCGGGCATGGGCTTCGTTGCGCGCCTTGACGTAGGCACCCACCTGCACGTTCTGCAGGACCGTGAGCCGCATGAAAGGGCGCATGACCTGGAAGGTGCGGCCCATGCCGGCCGCGCACAGCACGTGCGGCTTGCGCCCGGCCATATCCACGCCGTTGACCCGCACCTGGCCCGTATCCGGCCGCAGGAAGCCGTTGAGCAGGTTGAACAGCGTGGTCTTGCCCGCGCCGTTGGGGCCGATGATGCCCAGGATCATGCCGCGCCGCACGCTGAAGCTGACGTCGCGCACGGCCTGCAGGCCGCCGAAGCGGCGCGAGACGTTGCGGACTTCCAGGATGGGGATGGCGCTGCCGGCCGTGGAAGGCGCGCCGGCAAGTGCTTCGGTGCCGCTTGCGGTGGAATGGGCAGCCGCTTGAAGGGCGGCGGCTTCGGAGGCCGGAAGCGTGTCGAAGGCCATGGGCACGAAGGCGGCCGCGCCGTCGGCCATGCCGCGCAGGGCGGCGGACATGGCGTGGCCGGCGGCAGCTTCGGTGGACGACACCGGGCGATCGGCCACGGCGTTGCCGGCGCGCCGGCCGTGATTGCCATCGCCCTCCATGCCTGGCCCGTCGCCGATGGCGTTTCCCTGGATGCCGCGCGCGTTTGCGTTGCCCTCGTTGACGCGGCGCGCCGCATTGCCCCCGGGATACGTGGAAAGCGTGGCGGGCATGGCCCGCGCTCCCGCGCGGCGCAGGCGGTCTCGCACTTTCCAGAACACGCCCTCCGGCGCCGCCAGGATGACCGCGATGATGGCGATGCCCAGGATCACGCCCTGTATGCCCGGATAGCGGGCGCCCAGTTCGGCGTGCAGGATCTCGCCCAGCGGCACCAGGATGGCGGCGCCGATGATGGGGCCCCACACGGTGCCCACGCCGCCAAACATCGCGACCGTCAGCGCCTGCGCCGATACCAGCATGCCGAACACCGAGCCGGGCGTGACGACCAGCAGCACGACGGCGTAGAACGCGCCCGTGGCCCCGGCGATGGCGCCGCTCAGCGCGATGGCCTTGAGCTTCCAGCGCAGCGTGTCGATGCCCGCCGCCTCGGCCGCCGCCTCGTTCTGCTTGATGGCGATCAGCGCCATGCCGAAGCGGGTGCGTTCCACATACCGCGTCAGGACGACGAAGAGCACCAGCATGATCATCGCGACCACGGTATAGATGCCGGGGTTGGAAAACTGCATGTAGGCGGCGGCGTTCTCGCGCTTCATCGGGAAGGTGACTTCCTGGTAGCCCAGCCATTCGAAGACGTAGAGCAAGGCGAGCGGATAGGCGAGCATGGCCAGGGCGAAGTAGTGCCCGCGCAGGCGGAAGGTGGGCAACCCGACAAGCAGGCCCGCGGCGGCCCCGATGATGGCCGAGACGGGAATCATCAGCCATGGCGTCAGGTTCAGATAAATCTGTCCCAGTACCGCCGCGTACGCGCCCAGCCCGAAGAATGCCGCGTGGCCGAAGGACACCAGCCCGGTATAGCCGCTGAGCATGTTCCACGACAGGCCGAAGCAGGCCCACACCAGGACCAGCGTGAAGATCAGCTGGTGGTAGGTGTTGTCGACCATCAAGGCGATCGCGGGATAGGCGATGGCCAGGGCGCACAAGATCCACGTATGGCGGCGCCGGTTCATGTCCGCTCCGCCACGCGGCCGAAGAGGCCCTGCGGGCGCAGGGTCACGATCAGCAGGAAGAATACGAAGATGGCGGCGTTCTGCAGCTGCGTGGGCAGGACCAGCGCGGACAGTTGCTGGACCAGGCCGATGACCATGCCGCCCCAGAAGGCGCCGGAGATGCTGCCCATGCCGCCCAGCACGACGCCGGCATACATGATGATGACGAACTCCAGGCCGACGAAGGGATGGAAGGGAAAATTGGTGGCCAGCAGGCCGCCGGACAAGGCGGTGACGCAAGTGCCCAGCGCGAAGGCGATGCGGTAGGCGCGATTGACGTCGATGCCCATGTAGGAAGCGGCAACGGGGTTGTCGGCGGCGGCGCGCAGCGATTTGCCCAGGCGGGTGCGATTGACCAGGGCGACCAGCAGCAGGATGGTCGCCACGGAAATGAGGGCGGCGATGCCGCGGCCCTTGTTGACGAAGATGCTGACGACGTCGCCCCACAGCGGGCCGATCTCCCAGGCGGTGCTGGATACCGACGTGCGTATGGAGACGAGCTGCGGTCCGAAGACCATCATGCCGCCGTTCTGCAGGATCAGCGCGATGCCCAGCGTGAGGATCAACTGCGCGTAGTGCCCTTCGCCTTCCAGTGCCGCAGTCCTGCCGCCGGTGACGCGCGAGATCAGCAGCCGGTGCGCCAGGTAGCCGACGGCGAACATGACGGGAACGGTGAGCAGGATGGAGAGATAGGCGCCCAGCGGGGAGCCGGCCAGCACATGCGAGCCGAGTGCGATGAAGAAGAAGTAGGCGACGTACATGCCCAGCATCATGAAGTCGCCCTGGGCGAAGTTGATGACGCGCATGATCCCGAAGATCATGGCCAGGCCGACGCACATCAGGCCATACAGGGCACCCACCAGCACGCCGGCCGCGAGCGCCTGGAGGAAGGCCTCCAGCTGTATCTGCAATTCCGTCATCGCGTCTCCTGGAGCAACGCGTTGTTATGTCTTCACGTTCCTTGCCGTGGCGCCGAAGTCCCGCAACCTCGTCGTGCCCTGGCCGGTGGTCGCGGCGCGATGGACGCCGCCTGGCCGTCAATACCCGCCTATGGTGAGCGCGCCGTCGACTTTGAGGGTGATGCCCGCGACGGTGGCGCTTTCGTCGGAGGCCAGGAAGACGGCGGCGGCGGCAATGTCCTCGCCGGTGGGCAGGCGTTTGAGCGGCGTTTTCTGGCGCCGCGTTTCCCAGCCTTGCGCGTCGATGACCGAGCTGGCCCCCGGGGTGATGACAGGGCCGGGAGCGAGGGCGTTGACGCGTATGCCGTGGCCGCCCAGTTCGACCGCCTGCTGGCGCGTGAGGGTGTCCAGGGCGCCCTTGATGGCGCTGTAGACCGCGGCGTGCTTGATGGCGAAGGAGACGGCGACGGAAGAGAGGTTGATGACGGCGCCGCCGCCGCGGGCGATGAGATGTGGGGTGGCGGCCTGCAGGCTCCAGAGGGCGCCTTTCAGGCCGACGTCTATCATCCTGTCGACGATGTCTTCGGGCATGTCGGTCAGGGGGGCGTAGTGGAAGTAGGCCGCGTTGTTGACGAGGATGTCCAGGCCTTTCATGCGTTCCGCGTATCCCCCGATGGCAGCCAGGACGGCGGCGCGGTGGGCGACGTTGCAGACCAGGGCTTCGGCGCCCGGTGTTTCGGCGGCGGCGCGGGTGAGGAGCTCGGCGTTGTTGTCCAGCATGCCGACGCGGGCGCCTTCGCGCGCATAGGCTTGCGCGATGGCTCTTCCGATTCCCCCTGCGGCGCCTGTGACGATCGCAACCTTGCCCTGAAGTCTGGCCATTGTCTGCTCCGTGTCTCTTTGGGGTGGGTGTTGGATGGTTATCGTATTAGAGGATGATTGTATTATTGCATTCTCGGATTCACAACGGATTGGGGGGTGGGGTTTGTCTGGAGTTGGCGGCGATTCGGTGGCGGTTGTCGTCTGGCGGGGGAGGTCGTAGGGCGTCGCGATGGGGTGGTGTTGCCGTGTGGCGGGGTCATGTCTTGCGGCTTGGTGCTGTCGCGGTCTGGCGGGGGTGTTGTGCGGCGTGGCGATGGAGTGCTATGGCCGTCCGGCGGGGGCGATGCCTGCCGAGGCCGGCCCGGAGGAGCCGGTCCGCCGCCTTCGCGGCGGACTGCCGCGTCCTCATCCTCGTTCGGCGGCCGAACATCGGTGGGGTTCTTGCGGCTTTTTTGCCCGGCCGTCCTGCCTTCGGATTCCGTCGCGCGGCTCCTACGGGCCGGCCTCGGCAGGCATCGCCCCCGCCGGACTGCGATGTGCCTGAATCACCGGCGCTGGGGCGGGTGGGGTGCTTGGCGCTTCGTGGGCGGAGGTGTTTTGCCGATGGAAGATGTTGCGGTGCACGTCGCAGAGAGGCCGCCCAGCGCGGCCCCTCTGCGCCTACGTGTTTGTGGCTTGCGGTTGTGGCTGGCGTTTGGGCTTGCGTTTGGGGCTGGGGGGTGTGACTTGCGGCTGCGATTTGCGGCTGAGGCTTTCGGCTCCCAGCTTGCGTTTAGGGCTTGCTGCTTGCGTTGGTGGTTCTGTTGCCGTTTACGGTCGTGGTCGCAGTCGCAGTCGCCTACGTGGTCGCGGTGACGGTCGTTGTCTTGTCGCCGTCGCCGTAGGTGTCGCGATTCGCGGTCGCGTGCGTGATCGGACCGGCAGGGGCGGGCGGTGCCTTGCCGTGGATGCGGGTGGGGCCGTCAGGAGGTGGCGGCGGATTCTTCTTCGGCGGCTTCGTTGCTTTGGCGCAGGATTTCGATCGCTACCTTGGCGGCGTTGCGTACGTGCAGGCTGCCGGCGCGGCGGGCGGCCTTGCCGTCGCGGGCGGCCACGGCTTCCATGACGTCGGCGAGCTCGGCGACGCTCTTGCGGGAGCGGCCCGGCGCCTGCATGGACGTGGATCGCAGCAGCATGACGCGCGAGTTCAGCAGGCGCAGGGTGGTGGTCAGGGCTTCGTTGCCGGCGCCGTCGAGGAGTTGTTGGTAGAAGAAGTTCTTGGCGGTCAGGCGTTCGAGCGCGGTGCCGTGCGTCATCGCGCGCTTCAGGGCCTGGAAGGCGTCCTGCAGCGCCTTGCGCTGGGCGTCGCTGGCGTGCTCGGCGAAGAGCTGGCACGCCAGGCCTTCGAGTTCTTCCCGCACCTGGTAGATGCCTTCGGCCTGCTCCGGGGACACGCGGTCGACCACCGGGCCGCGATGCGGGATGACGTGGATGAGGCCTTCGGATTCCAGCTGGCGCAGTGCTTCGCGCACCAGGGTGCGGCTGACCCCGGTCATTTCGCAGAGTTCGCGTTCGGGCAGCCGTTCGCCCGGCCGGAAGCGGCCGACCAGGATGGCGTTGCGTATGCTTTCGGTCACGCTGTGCCGCAGTACGGAAGCGGCGCGCGGTACTTTGAAATCGCTTTGAGGCGCGGCAGCGGCGTTCATGCGTGTGGTCTGGAAAGTGGCTGGCCGGATGCCGGCGATGGGGGGGATTTTAACTGCTCCCACGCCGTTGGGTGCCGGATCGCAATATCGTTATGCATGGTGTTGCGTGAATGCCTAACGCATCACGAAGGGATTGGGGACGTCGCCGCCCGTGCTGATCCAAATGCTTTTCTCCTGCAGGTATTCGCGGATGGCCGACAGGCCGCTTTCGCGGCCGATGCCGGAGCGCTTGTAGCCGCCGAAGGGCGACAGGTAGCTGGTGGCGCGGTAGGTGTTGACCCAGACGGTGCCCGCCTCCAGCCGCCGCGACAGATTCAACGCCCGGCCCATGTCGCGCGTCCACAGGCCGGCGGCCAGGCCGTAGCGGGTGTCGTTGGCGATGCTTACCGCTTCATCGTCGGTGTCGAAGGGAATGACGCACAGCACCGGGCCGAAGACTTCCTCCTGGGCGATGCGCATGTCGGGCGTGACGTCGCAGAAGATGGTGGGTTCGACGAACCAGCCGCGCCCGCATTCGGGGCGGCTGCCCGGGGTGCCGCCCAGCACGCAGCGGGCGCCGCCGGCCCGGGCGATTTCGATGTAGTCCAGGATTTTTGCCAATTGCTGTTGGGTGGTAACCGGGCCGACCTGGGTGTCGGGTTGGGCCGGGTCGCCCATGCGCGCGGTGCGCGCGTACGCCACCAGCTTGTCGACGAAGGCATCGTGGACGTCGCGATGAACCAGGGCGCGGGAACCGGCGATGCAGGTCTGCCCGGTGGCGGCGAAGATGCCGGATACGGTGCCCTTGACGGCGTTGTCCAGGTCGGCGTCGGCGCAGACGATGTTGGCCGACTTGCCGCCCAGTTCCAGTGTGACGGGCTTGATGCCGCGCGCGGCCATTTCGTAGACGTGCTGGCCGGTCTGGTCGCCGCCGGTGAACGCGACCTTGGCGACGTGGGGATGGGTGACCAGGGCCTCGCCGATTTCGCTGCCCAGGCCGCTGACGATGTTGACGACGCCGGGCGGAAAGCCGGCTTCCTCGAAAAGCCGGCCGAAGGCCAGCGCGGATACGGTGGAATGTTCGGAAGGCTTCCAGACCACCGTGTTGCCCGCGGCCAGCGCGGGGGCGAGCTTCCAGGTGGCCAGCAGGAGCGGCGAGTTCCAGGGCGTGATGGCGGCGACGACGCCCAGCGGTTCGTCGCGCGTGAAGTTGAAGCAGTCCGGCTTGTCGATGGGGATGACGCGGCCCTCGATCTTGTCGGCCAGGCCGCCGAAGTAGTAGTACCACTGCGGCATGTAGCGCAGCTGGCCGCGCATTTCGGAGATGAGCTTGCCGTTGTCGCGCGTCTCGATGGCGGCCAGTTCGTCGGCGTCGCGCGCGACCAGGTCGCCCAGGCGGCGCAGCAGGGCGCCGCGCGCCGTCGGCGTGAGATCACGCCAGGTTGGGTCGAGGAAGGCGCGGCGGGCGGCCTGCACGGCGCGGTCCACGTCTTCGGCGTTGGCGCGCGGCACGCGGGCCCAGGCCAGGCCGGTATAGGGATTGAAGGAGTCGATCCATCGGCCGTCGTGCGCGTTCACCCACCGGCCGTCGCATAGCATCTGGAAATCCTGCATGGTTGCTCCGTGTCGCGTCATGTCTGGAAAGTTGGGAAAACCGCGCGCTGCGCGGCGGGCCGCGGGGCCGCGGCGTTACTGGACGGCCAGGCGGTTCTCGCGCACCACGCCACCCCATTTGCCGGCTTCGGCCTCGATATAGCGGGCGGCTTCGGCGGGTGGGCTGAGGATGGCGGCGATGCCGTTGCGGTCCATGAATTCGACAAGCGCCGGCTGCCGCATGGCCCGCTGGCTCGCTTCGTACAAGGTCCGGATGCGGTCCGGTGGCGTGCCCGCCGGCGCGGCCAGCACGAACCAGTTGGCCGCGTCGAAGCCGGGCAGCGATTCGGCGACCGTGGGGGCGTTGCCCGCCGCGGCCAGCCGCTGCTGGCCCGTGGTGGCGATGAGCTTGAGCCGGCCGGACTGCACGAAGGGCAGCGAGGACGCGGGATTGTCAAACATCACATCGACTTGGCCGCTGATCAGGTCCGGGAAGGCCGGCCCGGCGCCCTTGTAAGGCACGCTGGTCCATTTGACGCCGGCCACGCTTCCCATGAGCTCGCCCGCCAGGAAATGAATGCCGCTGTTGCCGGGTGCCGCGAAATTGACAGCGCCGGCCTTGGCGCGCGCCATGGCGATCATTTCCTGCACGGAGGACGCCTTGAAGTGGGTGGAGGCCACCAGCACCAGCGGATTGGAGGCGAGTATGGTGACCGGCGCGTAGTCCTTGCGGATGTCGTACGGCAGGTCATGGTAGAAGGCCGGCGTGATGGCATAGGCCGCGGAACTCATGACGACGGTATAGCCGTCCGGTGCGGCGCGGGCGACTTCCGCCATGCCGATCTGGCCGTTGGTGCTGGGCTTGTTTTCGACGATCACGCTCTGGCCCAGGATCTGGGTGAGTTCGCGGGCCAGCGGGCGCGCCAGCGCATCGACGCCGCCGCCGGCGCCGAAGGGCACGACCATGCGCACCGGACGTTCCGGATAGTCGGCCATGGCCAGCGTGGCGCACAGCGGGCCGCACAGCAGCGCGGCGAATATCGAGACGGATTTTTTCATGACGATCGCGCAGCCGGCGGGCGCGCGCCTTGCAGCCGATGGCCTGCTGCGGGCCATGGCCAGGCGGGCCTCGGGCTCCTCCTCCTGGTTCGAAATATTGGCCGCATCGTCTGGCGTCATACCCCACTCGCCAGCGCGACGGCGTGTCATGAAGCTTATTATGATTGTATGACTGTATCATCGAATGGATAGCGCTCGGCTAGTAATTACCCCTAGCGCGGAATCGCGGCAGCGCGTGCCGCCTGGCGTGCATTTCGACATTTACTATATGATTGCACGATTGTATGATCGTGCCTGTCGCGTGTGGCCATCACGCCGCCGCGCCAGGCATGCGGCTGCCGCGGGCGCGCGCCGCGCCGACCGAAAAAGGAACCAGCGATGGCAAACGACGAGCTCTTCCAGAAAGGATTCCAGAACCGCAAGGACGTACTGGGCGCGGCCCATGTCGAAAAATCCTGGAACGCCGCCGACGATTTCAACCGGCCGATGCAGAGGCTGGTGACGGAATACTGCTGGGGCGAGATCTGGGGTGACGAGACCCTGCCTTTCAAGACCCGCAGCCTGCTCAACCTGGGCATGCTGACCGCGATGAGCCAGCACCACGAACTGGCCTCGCACGTGAAGGGCGCGCTGCGCAACGGCTGCAGCCGCGAGGAGATACGCGCCGTGCTGCTGCAGGCCGCCATCTACTGCGGCGTGCCGCTGGCGCTGGCCGCGTTCCGAGTGGCCAGCGAAGCCATCGCGGCCTATGAGGCCGAAGCCGCGAAAGGCTAGAACCATCACATCGGGCGCATCGCGCGGCGATGATTTCGCGCGGCGGCACCCGGTTTCACCAGGCCATGCACAGGAGGCAGGCAATGAAGGTATTTCACGGCAGGGTGTCCGGCGTTCCTTCGGAACAGCGCGGCGCGACATTTACCGGCGTCGTATGGGCGGACCCCGTCATGCCCACGATGGACAACGTCGGCATCAACAATGTGTTCTTCTCTCCGGGCGCGCGTACCCACTGGCATACCCACGAATACGGGCAGGTGCTGCACGTGACGTCGGGACAGGGCTGGATCTGCCTGGACGGCCAGGAGCCCCAGCTGATCCGCCAGGGCGATGTCGTGTGGATAGGCCCGAACGAGCGGCACTGGCACGGCGCGGCCTCGGACACGTACATGGTCCACATGGCGACGTCGATGGGCAAGGCCACTTGGCAGGAGGCCGTCACCGACGCGCAGTATCCGACGCAGCGCGCCGCGGCCTGACGCCGCCGTCGCTGCCGGCATTTCTTCATCAAGGCGGACGGCGCGATGGAACTTCGACAGCTGGAAATGTTCATCGGCATCGCCGATGCCGGCGCGTACTCGCGGGCGGCCATGCGCCTGTCGATCAGCCAGCCCATCCTGAGCCGGCGCGTCAAGGCGCTGGAACAGGAACTGGGCGTGGCGCTGTTTCATCGCACGGGGCGCGGCGTGTTGCTGACGGAGGCCGGCACCCTGCTGGCGCAGTATGCGCGCGGCATCGTGGAAAGCACGCACAGCGCCGTCAGCGCGGTGCGCGCCTCCGGCGCCGTGCCGGGCGGCCCGGTGGTGATCGGCATGCCGGCTTCGATTTCGGCCGTGCTGTCGGTGCCCTTGATCCAGGCCTTCCGCCGCGCCGTTCCGGGCGTATCGCTGAAGTTCATGGAAGGCTATAGCGGCCACGTCCTGGAGTGGCTGAGCAACGGCTTGACCGACATCTCCATCCTGTACGACGCGCCGCGATTGAACATCCCGTCCTTGCGCGCGGAGTCGCTGCTGACCGACGAACTGTTCCTGCTCGGGCCGCGCGGCGATCCGGCCGGCGTCGGCGCGGGGCCGGTGCAGGCGGCGCGCCTGAGCTGCCTGCCCATGATCCTGCCCGGCCGTCCGCACGGCGTGCGCGTGCTGGTCGACGAGGCGCTGGCGGCGCTGGGGTTGGCGCCCAATGTCGAAATGGAAGTCGACGCCATGCACGCCATGCTGCAGTTGGTGGAGAGCGGGTTGGGCTATGCGGTGTTGTCCTATTCCTGCGTGGCGCCGCGGATCGCGCAGGGGCGCATGCGCATCTGGCGCATCGGCCCGCCGGGCATCAGGCGCTCGCTGCTGATCGCGGCGTCGACGCAGCGGCCGTCGACCAAGGCCGTGCGCATCCTGCGCACGATATTGCGGCGGCAGATCCAGGACATGATCGCCCGCGGCGACTGGACGCCCGATCCCGCGGTGTTTTCCTGAGCCGCGTTCCCGGCGGCGATATTGCCATCACCCGACGGCGATATCGCCGCCGCGCGATGGCAACGTCGCTGTCGCGCGATGGGCATTGCCCGGTGCGGTTCGCTCGACGTCCGCTTGCCGGACCTGGCGTCGCCACGGCGCCGTCCGCCCGCGATGCCGCGGCGCGGGCGCTGCCGTCGCGTCGGTTCAAGCCTTGCCGCCGCCGCGCTGGCGGATGGCGACGCCGGCAAAGGTTTCCACCACCTTGGCGATGTGGGTGAAGTCGGCGTCCTCGCCGCACATGGCGTGCGTCATGACCAGCATCTCGCGCACTGCCGCGCCCACCACCATGGGCACGCCGATGGCTTCGGCCTCGTCCACGCACAGCCGCACGTCCTTGTAGGCCAGCCGCGCGGCGAAGCCGATGTCGAAGGTGCCGGTCAGTACCGCGCGCGGGAACTTGTCCTGGCTGGCGGTATTCCGTCCGGAACCGGAATTGATGACGTCCAGCATGGTCTTGGGGTCCAGCCCGGCCTTCACGCCCATCGCCATGGCCTCGGACGTGATGGCCACCGCGGCGGCGGACATCAGGTTGTTGGCCAGCTTCATGCTCTGGCCCATGCCGGCTTCGCCGCCCAGGTAGAACACCGGGCCGAAGTGCTTGAGCACCGGCAGCAGCGCGTCATAGTCCGCTTGCGGGCAGGCGGCCATGACCGCCAGCGTGCCGGCGCGCGCGCCGCCCACGCCCCCGCTGACGGGGGCATCGACATACAGGATGTTGCGCGCCGCCAGCGCGCGGCTGACGTCGCGCGCGGCGCGCGGGCCGATGGTGGACAGGTCCACCACGCGCTTGACGCGGCCGCCCGCCATCAGTCCATCGGGATCGGTGGCCACGCGCTGCACGATCTCCGGCGTCGGCAGGCTCAGGAAGATCGTCTCGGCCTGGTCCGCGACCTGGCGCGCGCCGTCGCAGGCGGCCGCGCCCTTGGCGGCCAGCGCCTGGACCGCCGCCGCGCTGGTGTCGTACACCGCCAGCCCGTAGCCGGCGTCCAGCAGCCGTCCGGCCATGGGGCCGCCCATATTGCCCAGGCCGATGAATCCATAAGTCTGCGATTGCATGTTCTCTCCTCGTAAGGCGTCGTGTAGGAAATCCGGGGCGCCGGCCGGCGCGCCTACTGCTGCGGCGTCAGGCCGATCTGCTTGGCCAACGAGGCCACTTCCCGGGTGTCCTTGGCCAGCAGCGCGGAAAACGGCGCGGGGCCGCGTTCGGCCTGGCTGGGCACGGCGGCCGCGAGCTGGTCGATGCGGTTCTTGAATTCCGGGCTGTCGATGGCCTTGGACAGCGCCGCGGCCAGCTTGTCGACGACCGGCTTGGGGGTGTTGCGCGGCGCCACCACGCCATTCCAGATGGCCAGGTTGAACGCCGGCAGGCCGCCTTCCGCGAAGGTGGGAACGTCCGGCATCTGCGGCAGGCGCTGCGGCGCGGACACCGCGATGGCCCGTATGCGCTTGTCCTTGTGCAACGGCATCATGGTGACGGTCTGGTCGATGACGGCATCGATGGTGCCCGCCATGAGGTCGGCGATCGCCGGGCCCGAGCCGCGATACTGGATCAGCTCGCCCTGCGTTTTGGAGATGTGCAGGAACAGGCCCTCGGCCAGGTGCGCCGTGGTGCCGGGACCGCCGGAACCGAAGTTCAGCTTGGGGCCTTCGGCGCGCATGCGCTTGAGCATGTCGGGCAGGCTGGTGATACCGCTCTTGTTGCTGACCGACAGCACCATGGGCACCGTCGCCACCGTGCCGATGGGCGAAAGGTCGCGCACCGGATCGACGTGGGCGGTCGGATAGAGCAGGGGAATGATGGCCAGCGACATATTGCTGAACATCAGGGTGTAGCCGTCGGCATCGGATTTCATCAGGCGCTGGTAGCCGATCAGGCCGCCCGCGCCGGTGGTGTTTTCCACCACCACCGATTGGCCCAGTTCGGTGGTCAGCGAGCTGGCGATCTGGCGCGCCAGCGTATCCAGCGTGCCGCCGGGCGCCACCGCGACCAGCATGACGATGGGACGGGAAGGAAAGGTGTCGGCGGCTGCGGCCGGGCCGGCCAGCATCAGGGCGGCGACACAGCCGATGAGGAATCGCAACATGTCTGTCTCCTGGATGTTATCGGTGCGTGCCTGCCCTAGCCCCGGCAGGGACCCACACCCTTATCGTTGGACTTGTCCCGCCTTGCCGAGCGAGACCTGCCCACCGTTTCGCGCCTCTCGCCGCGGTCGCGGACCCGTGCACGTGTGAGGCCATACTAGTCACGGCGCGGGGCGCGACACGCCACGCCCCCGGCATAGCAGACTGCGCGTTTTCGGCATAACGCCGCGATCAGCGCAGCATGAGGCCGCGCGCCAGTTGCGCGACATCGTCCAGATGGTCCAGATCGCGGATCAGTGACCACGTATCGGCGACCTGGCCTGCATCCAGGCCGGCGCGCGGGGCCAGCTCGCGGTACTTGGCTTGCACGTCGGCCCACGCGATGCCGCGCGATCCCGCGCCGCGGGGCGCGCGGCAGCTCGCTTCATGGATGCGGCCATCGTCCATGTGGATGGCCACGCTGCCGCCGTGGCGATGCGGGAAGCGGTCCGGCAGGGGCGGCGGCTCGCTCGCGTATCGCACCTTGTCCTGCAGCGCCGCGATGCGCGGATCGCGCATCTTGTCCGGATGCAGGTTGTCCCAGCCGAAGCCGCGATCGACGACGGAGGCGGCCACGAAGTACGCCACGCTGTGGGCCGCTTCCACCAGATTGCGGGGATGCGGCGCCCCGCCGAAGCTGGTGTGCTGCACGCCGGCCGATACGACGATGCGTGCGATGCGCGCCGGATCGACGTCGTGCTGGCGCGCCGCGGTGGCGGCGGCCTCCGCCACCGCGTGAAAGGGATGGGCGCCCGGCATCAGCTTGATCGCCATGTCGGTCACGATGTCCCAGGAATCCCCCAGGCCGCGCACGATATCGCCGATGGCCTGCCCGCCCATGGCATGCAGGAAGCCGCGCGGCGCTTCCAGGATGGCGGGGTCGCCCTGGAAACCGGCGCGCGCCGCCAGCGCGGCCTGGATGCCCGCCATCGCGGCCATGCCGGCGTGGTATTCCCGCGCGCAGCTGGTATCGGCCGCCACCGCCATCCCGCCGATGGACGTCGCGGCCAGCGCGATCGCGTGGGTCATCGCGGCGACGTCCAGGCCGAGCAGGCGGCCGCCCGCGACCGCCGCGCCAAACACGGTGGAGACGGAGCCGTGGAAGCCGCGCTGCATGCGGCCCGGCGTGAGCGATTCGTCGATGCGTCCGGCGACTTCATAGCCCAGCGCCATGGCGGCGAGCAGGTCCCTGCCCGGGCGGTTCAACCATTCGGCGACGGCGAGCGCCGTCGTGCCGACGATGGTCCCGATATGGGCGATGCTGCGCAGGTCGCTGTCGTCGGAGGCGGCCGCATCGCTGGCGACGGCATTGACGCGCGCGGCTTGCGCGACGGGCAGCGGCGCGCCATGGAACCACAGCGTGGCCTGCGGCGCACCGCCGTCCTCGAGTGCCAGCCGGCGCACGATTTCCGCGGAGGGAATGCGATAGCCCATGGACGCGCTGGCGATGGTGCTGGCCAGGCTCATCTTGGCGTGTTCCAGCGCCAAGGGCGGGATATCGGAGACCGGTGTCCGTACCGCGTGCGCGGCAAGGACGCTCGCGATGGTCGGTGTGTCGCTGTCCGGAGGGTGGCCGGTGCCGTCCTTGTTCGCCACGTCGTTCCGCGGGGTATCCGGGCCGGCCGCGCGGGCGTTGCCATTGTGCGCCTGGGCCGTCATTGCGCACCCCCGCGCAGGGTTTTCATGACGGGCAGCCATTTCGCCAGGTCGCGGCGGATCAGCGCCGAGAAGTCGCCGGGCGGGGCCAGGGGCGTTGCCGCCACGTCATAACCCTGCTCGGTCAGCTTGGCACGCAGCGCCGGCTGCCGCATGACGGCATCCAGTTCCTTGTGCAATCGCGCGACGCGATCCGGCGCCACGCCGGCGGGCGCGATGATGCCGAACCACAACGTGACTTCGTAGTCCTTCAGCCCGCTCTCGCTCAGCGAGGGCACGTCGGGCATCAGCGGAGATCGTCCCAGGCTGGTGACCGCCAGCGGCTTGAGCTTGCCGCCGCGGATCAGGCCGATGGCCGCGGGGATGTTGTACAGGCCCAGGTCGACCTCCTTGCTCATGACGGCGACCAGGCCTTGCGGCGCGCCGGTGTAGGCCACATGCATGAGGGGCTTGCCCAGGGACTGGCCCAGCACCACGCCGGCGATATGGTGGCTGGTGCCCACGCCGCTGGACGAGAAGCTGAGCTTGTTGGCGGGATGTGCCTTGATGGCCTGCATCAGCGCCGCGACGGAGGCGTAGGGGGAATCGGGCGCGACCACGAGCACATTGGCCACATCGGCCAGGACGGCGATCGGCGTGAAATCCTTCACGGAGTCATAGCCGGGCTTGTCGTACAGGGCCTGGTTGGTGATCAGGGTGCCTTGCGCGGCCAGCCCGATGGTGTAGCCGTCGGGGGCGGCGCGCGCGATGTCCATGGTTCCTATGGTGCCGCCCGCGCCCGCCTTGTTTTCCACGACGATGGCCTGTCCGAGCTGCGCCGCGAGCTGCGTGGCCACGACGCGCGAGAGCGTGTCGGCGGCGCTGCCCGCGGCAAAGGGCACGATCATCTTCAGCGGCCGCGACGGGTAGTCGTCGCGCGCGTGGGCCGGCGCGCCGGCCAGCGACAGCGCCGCTGCTGTCGCTATGGCCGCCGCGGCACGGCGAAGGATGGCGATCCGCATGATGTCTCCTCCTGGATGTTCCCGATACCCCGCCGGGCGCGGTATGTTGAGAATTCTTGTTGTTCCTGCCCACGACTATAGGAGGCGGTCCCGCGGGCGTCATGCGAATTTCTTTGGCGACCGTTGAGGACCATTCAAGCATCATGCATAAGCTGCGCAATATCCTGGGGCCCCTGCGCGTACTGGACGCGGTCAACCGCGCCGGCGGCGTGGCGCGCGCGGCCCACAGCCTGCACGTTACGCCCGGCGCGGTGAGCCACCAGATCCGCGCGCTGGAGGTGGCGCTCGATACGCGGCTGTGCCGCAAGGAAGGGCGCGAAGCGGTACTGACGCCCAGCGGGCTGCAATTGGCAACGCGCGTGGCGGAATTGTTCGATCGCGTGGAGGAGGCGGTGCACGAGGCGACGTCGCTGGGACGGACGCGGCGGGTGCGGTTGAAGGTGATTCCCAGCTTCGCGATCAAATGGCTGATGCCGCGCCTGGCCGGTTTCTACGCCGCGCATGGCGATATCGATCTGGAGGTGGCCACGGTCACGCGGGCGGACGACGTGAGCCTGGGCGATGCGGATTTCGTGGTGCGGCGTGGGCATGGTCGGTGGCCGGGGCTGCACGCGGATCCGCTGTTCGACGATGTGCTGGCGCTGGCCTGCGTGCCGTCGATGGCGGCGACGATCCATCATCCGCGGGATGTGCTTGAACACAAGCTGCTGCATTCGATGATTGCGCCCGTCAGTTGGGAGGCTTGGCTGGCGCAGGCGGGCTTGTCGCCGGCGGGCGCGCGCCTGGTGCCGTTGGCGAACGCGGCGCTGTGCCTGCAGGCGGCGGTGCAGGGGGCGGGTATCGCGTTGACGCAGCAGGCTTATATGCGGGAGGAAGTTGCGCGTGAGGTGCTGGTGCATCCGCTGGAGGCGGTTTTGCGCAGTGGGGAGTCCTACTACCTGGTCAGCGCGCCGGGCACGCTGGATATACGGCCTTGCGGGGAGTTCGCGGCGTGGGTGCGGGGGGTGGCGTGAATGCCTTTGGGTTGCTGGTGGGTTGGGGGGGGGGCTGGGGGTGGTCAGTTTGCTCGTGCTGATTGGGTCGGTGGCTGGCGGTGGTTGGATTTCTATTGCCGTCCGTCGGGGGTGATGCCTGTCGGAGCCGGCCCGATCGGGCGGTCCGGCCCGCGGGGGCCGGACACCGCTGCGCTCACCTCGTCCGCCGGGCGTTGGGGTGTTGTGTTTTTCTTGATGGGGTCCGCGCCTCGGCTTCCTTCGGTATCCGCTTGCTCGCCCTCAACGGGCCGGCCCCGACAGGCATCACCCCCGACGGACTCCGTTGTGCCTTAATCACTGTCCGCTGGCACGGGCTGCGTTCTTGCGCTTCGTGGGGTCATGCTTCCGCCGTTGGAAGATTTGGTCTTGCCCGTGATGCACGGCCGCCCTGCGCGGCCGTGCATCACCTACGCGGTAGTGGTTTGCGGCGGTTGCTGGCGTGCGGGGATCGGCTCGAATGAGTGGAACTTCATGCCTGCGCAGATCGCGTGATTTGCTAATGCGTGGCGCTGCTGCCGATGGAAGATCTCGCCATGCCCGTCGCTTCGCAGCCGCCCAGCGCGGCCACGAAGCGCCTACGCGGTTTAAGCATGCAACGGTTGCTATACGGCGACGGGTCGCGAATACGCTGGCGGTTTCTGCATGCATTGGGTGCATGCGAACTCCAGGGATTTCCACTGGCTGTAGCGCCGCCAATTAGTACACCGCCCGATTGTTGGCGGCTTGGAATTTCCCCTCGAATTTCGCGGCCGACGCATGCGCACGGACATCTACTTATTCGCGGCGATGCCCGCATGCCAGCCACCGCAGCATGACGCCACCACGTAGGTCGCTTCGTGGCCGCGCTGGGCGGCCGCGAACGACGGGCGCCGCGAAGCCTTCCATCGGCGAAACCCAGGATCCACGAAGCGCAAGAACACAGCCCGTCCCAGCGGACGTGATTAATAGACGCCGGAGTCCGTCGGGGGTGAGGCCTGTCGGGGCCGGCGGGAGTGTCATAAATTTTGTGTTTGAGGCCTAACATAGCTGCTCCAGAGGAGCACATTATGGCTACCAAGCAAAAGGCACCTCCGAGGGAATTGCCATCGATTCCTGCAAATCTGATGGATGAGTTCGTCAAAGGTCCGATGACGCCGGAGTCGGTGCAGGACCTTTCGATGGCGTTCAAGAAGGCCCTGATCGAACGGGCGCTGGGCGCGGAAATGGGCCAGCACCTGGGCTATGGCGCCGGCACGGACCCGCCCGAAGGCAGCACTAACCATCGCAACGGCACCAGTGGCAAGACGGTGATAACCGACGATGGGCCGCTACGCGTGGACATTCCCCGGGACCGGCAAGGCAGTTTTGCGCCGATCCTGATTCCCAAGCACAAGCGTCGATTTACGGGATTTGATGACAAGATCATCGCCATGTACGCCCGGGGGATGACGGTGCGCGAGATCCAAGGTTTTCTGCTTGAGCAGTACGGCACGGAAGTCTCGCCCGAGTTCATCAGTTCGGTGACCGACGCGGTTATGGAAGAGGTGATCGCCTGGCAGAACCGCCCTTTGGAGACCATGTATCCGGTGGTGTTCTTCGACGCGTTGCGGGTGAAGATCCGCGAAGATGGCGTGGTACGCAACAAGGCGGTGTACCTGGCGCTGGCGATCCTGCCGGACGGCACTCGTGACATCCTGGGCCTGTGGATCGAGCAGACCGAGGGATCGAAGTTCTGGATGAAGGTGTTCAACGAACTCAAGACTCGGGGCACGCTGGATATCCTGATCGCGGTCACCGACGGCTTAAAGGGGATGGAGCAGGCGCTGAACGCGGTATTTCCAAGCACCACACTGCAAACGTGCATCGTGCATCTGATGCGCAGTAGCGTCGAATATGCGAGCTGGAAGGAGCGCCGGATAGTGGCTGCGGCTCTCAGGCCGATCTACACCGCACCGACCGTGGAGGCTGCGCAAGCGGCGCTGGCAGTGTTCGAGCAAGGCAGTTGGGGCCAAAGATATCCGACCATCGCCCAGACCTGGCATCGCGCCTGGGACCGCGTGATCCCGTTCTTTACGTTTCCCCCGGCGATCCGAAAGATCATCTACACCACCAATGCCATCGAGAGCTTGAATGCGCAATTGCGCCGATCGGTAAAGACCCGTGGACACTTCCCCAGTGACGACGCCGCAACCAAGTTATTGTGGTTAGTCCTGCGCAATATCACGGGCACCTGGGGCTGCGCCACGCACGACTGGAGGTTGGCCATGAACCAGTTTGCCATCATCTATGCAGAACGCTTCACCGACCCATATCACTGAAGTAGCATGAACCTGGAGAGTCAGAAACACGACGACGTTCAAATGCCTCAAACACAAAAATCCTGACAGTCCCGGGCCGGCCCGTTGAGGGCGAGCAAGCGGATACCGAAGGCAGGCGTGCCGCGGACGTCATCAAGAAGAACCCAAACAGGGAGCGGCCGCCGAACGAGGTGAGCGCAGCGGTGTCCGGCCCCCGCGGGCCGGACCGCCCGATCGGGCCGGCCCTGACAGGCCTCACCCCCGACGGACGGCAATAGAAATCCAACGACCGCCAGCAAACCGCCCCGATCACGCAGCAGCAGACCCGCCGTCAACCCGCCTCATTCGCCTGCTGCACAAGCTTTTTGACGTCTACTACCCGAAGGTTGTATTTCCCCATAACAACCTTGAAGTTGTTATGGACGCTATTCCCGATTGCCCCGTCCCAGGAACTGGCTGGGCCGGCGCAGGGCGGGATCGAAGGGATTGATCTGCGCGCCGATCGCGCGCGCCTCCTTGTGCAGCATTTCCACGATCAGCGGCAGCCGTTCGCCACTGAGGCGTTCTTGGGGGGCCGCGACGCTGAGTGCCGCCACCGTGTCGCCGTTGCGATCCTCGATGGGAACGGACAACCCCGCGATGCCGGGATACAGACCGGGCCCGTCGCTATAGGCGTAGCGGGATTCCAGGCACTGCTTGATCCTTACCCGCATCGAGATCTCGTCGATGAAGCCCAGGTGATGCAGACGCGGGATGTTGAAGCGGATGACTTCCTCGCGCTCGGCGGGCGGCAGGCTTGCCAGCAGGACCAGCCCCGCCTGGCCCAGGCCCAGGGGTACCCGGCCGCCGATGTCGCCGGTGTGGGAGCGCACCGGGAAGGGGCCGTCGATGCGATCCAGGCAGATGGCGTCGAAGCCCTGGCGCACCAGGATGAAGATCGTGTCGCTGAGCATGCCGCACAGCCGCAGCATGGACGGCCGGTAGATCTCCCGCAGATTGGACCGGTGGCTGCCGGCCGCCGACCCCAGGGCGTAAAGCGCCACGCTGAGCTGATAGGCCTTGCTGCCGGGCGGCTGTTCCACCGCGTCTTCCTGGACCAGCGCCTGCAGCACCCGGTGCGCCGTGGCCGGAGCCAGGCCGGTGCGCTTGGCGATTTCGGTCAGGCGCAGCGGTTCGCCCTTGGCGTCGGCCAGCGCCCGCAGCACGGTGAAGGCGCGCTGCAGCACGCCCTGCGCGTTCGAATCGTTTTCCCGCGGTTCGGAAGTAGCCATTCTGGATTCCGTTGGATCGGATAAATCTAGCCATGTGAACCCGTTGTAATTCTATTCTATGGAAAGAAATAAAGAAATAATCGGCTGTACGGAAAAACCCCATTGACCGGCATTCCATTGGCCTCCTAGACTGCCCTTGCGTTGAATGGGCGGGTCGACCAGGCCGGACGGCCGCCCACCATGGAGACGGCAGGGTTGGTCATGTCATTTCTTCGCCTGGAAAAACTGTCCAAGGACTACGGCGATCTGCACGTGGTGCGGGATCTCGACCTGTCCGTCGAGCAGGGCGAATTCGTTTCCCTGCTGGGCCCCTCGGGCTGCGGCAAGACCACCACGCTGCAGATGATCGCCGGCTTCGCCGACGTCACGCGCGGCCGCGTCGTGCTGGACGGCCGCGACATCACCCATGTGGCCCCGAACACGCGCGGGCTGGGCATCGTGTTCCAGACCTATGCGCTCTTTCCCCACCTGACGGTGGAAGACAACGTCGCCTTCGGCCTGGCGATGCGCAAAGTGGGCCGGTCGGAACGCCGCGAACGTACCCGCGAGGCGCTGGCCCTGGTGAAACTGGACCAGCATGGCGACCGCTATCCGCGCGAATTGTCCGGCGGCCAGCGGCAGCGGGTGGCGCTGGCGCGCGCACTGGTCATACGCCCGCCGGTGCTGCTGCTGGACGAGCCGCTCTCCAATCTGGATGCCAAGCTGCGCGAGGACATGCAGTTCGAACTGCGCGCCATCCAGCGCAAGACCGGCACCACCACGCTGATGGTGACGCACGACCAGGCCGAAGCGCTGTCGATCAGCGACCGTGTCGTCGTCATGCAGGAAGGTCGCGCCACGCAGGTCGATCCGCCCTACCGGATGTACGAGCATCCCGGCAGCGAATTCATCTCCCGCTTCGTCGGCAAGACCAACTTCCTGGCCGGCACCGTGACGCGCGCCGGCGCGCGCGCCGAGGTGCGCAGCGGCGAACTGTGTATGGACGTGGACGGCCAGGGGCTGCGCCAGGGCGAAGCCGTGCGCCTCTGCCTGCGTCCCGAAAAGCTGCGCCCCGTCGCCGCCGGGCAGGGCAGGCTGACCGGCACGGTGACCGTGCGCTACTTCCTGGGCAGCCAGTGGATGTACGAACTGGATACGCCGCTGGGCGTGCTGACGGTCCTCACGCCCAACGACGGCCGCGCCCCGCACGGCGACGGCGACCGCATCGGCGTGGACTGGCAGCCCGACGTCGTGCGGGTGTTGCCGGGAGTGGAGGCTTCGGTATGAGCGCCGCTCCCCGGCCGCCCGGAGGGCGCGCGATCGGCGCCGTTGCACCGGCACCGCGGCGCAGGCTGGACGGCCTGCCAGCCATGCTGGGCGCCATCCCCATCGGCGTGCTGTTCCTGGCGCTGGTGCTGACGCCGCTGGGCCTGACTTTCGTCCTGACCTTCCGGCCTTTCGACTACAACACCGGCATCCAGTCCGGCCTGACGCTGCACCACTACGCCACGGTGCTGAGCGACCCGTATTTCCTGGGGATCTTCTGGCGCACGCTATGGATATCCGTGCTGACGACGGCGATCTGCGTGGCCGTGGGCGTGCCCGAGGCCTATATCCTGAGCCGCATGCGCGCGCCCTGGCGGTCGGTGTTCCTGCTGGCGGTGCTGTCGCCGCTGCTGATATCGCTGGTGGTGCGGGCCTTCGGCTGGAGCATGCTGCTGGGGCCCACCGGGCTGCTGGGACAGGCCGCCCAGGCACTGGGCTGGGGATCCCTGCTGTACACGCCCACCGCCATCGTGATCGGCCTGGTGCACATCATGCTGCCCTTCATGATCATCCCGGTGTGGACCTCGCTGCAGAAACTGGATCCGTCCGTCGAACACGCCGCCTATTCGCTGAACGCATCGCGCCTGCAGACCCTGCTGCGCGTCGTGCTGCCGCAATGCATGCCGGGCGTGCTGTCGGGCAGCCTGATCGTCTTCGGCCTGAGCGCCAGCTCCTTCGCCATCCCGGCGCTGCTGGGCGGACGCCGCCTGAAGATGGTCGCCACGATCGTGTACGACGAATTCCTGACCGAGCTGAATTGGCCGCTGGGCGCCACGCTGGCGATCCTGCTGCTGGCCGCCAACGTCATCATCATGATGGCCTACAACCGCGTCATCGAGCGATCGTATCGCCGCAGCCTGGGCTGAGGCGATCGACAGGGGAATGAGCATGTGCGCGAAAGAATGGACCTCAACGCCGGACGCGGTGCAAATGCGCCGTGATTGCGCGCCGGCCGGAGTCGGGCATGCTTAGGAACGGCCCCATCGCGCTCGCCTTCAATGCCCTGGTGGTGGCGTTCGTGCTGGCGCCGCTCGTCGTCGTCTGCCTGGTCGCGTTCACGCCGGCGTCCACGCTGAGCATCCCCACGCATGATTTTTCCCTGCGCTGGTTCCGCGCGCTTTTCGCGCACGCTGACTTCATGCAGTCCTTCCGCAACAGCCTGCTACTGGCCACGCTGTCGGCCACGCTGGCGGTGGGCCTGGCGGTGCCGGCCGCCAGTGCCATCACGCGCTATCGCTTTCCCGGGCGTGACGTGCTGAATGGCCTGCTGCTGTCGCCGCTGATGATTCCGCACCTGGTGCTGGGCGTGGCGCTAATGCGCTTTTTCGCGCTGATCGGCAGCAGCGGCAGCTTCGCCTGGCTGGTGGCCAGCCACGTCGTCATCGTCACGCCCTACGTGCTGCGCCTGCTGGTGGGCTCGCTCACGGGCTTCGACCGGTCCATCGAACACGCGGCGCTGTCGCTCAGCGCCAACCGCGCCACGGTTTTCTTCCGCGTCACGCTGCCGTTGATCGTGCCGGGCGTCTTCGGCGGCTGGCTGCTGGCCTTCATCAACAGCTTCGACGAACTCACCATGTCCGTGTTCATCACCGCGCCTGCCACGGTGACGCTGCCCGTGCGCATGTACATGTACGCCACCGAGTCCATCGACCCCATGATGGCTGCGGTCTCGGCAACCGTGATCGCGCTGACCACCGTCGCCATGCTGCTGCTGGACCGCGTGTATGGCCTGGACCGCGTCCTGGTGGGGCAGCGATGAACGCGCCCGCGACGCCATCGCTGCTGACCCGGCTCTCCGAACGAGACCGGGCGCCCGTGCATTTCGTGTTGGACGGCCGGCCCGCGTGCGCGCTGGCGGGCGACACGGTGCTGACCGCCGTGCTGACACAGGCCGGCCGCCTGCGCGAAACCGAATTCAGTGGCGCACCGCGCGCCGGCTTCTGCCTCATGGGCGCCTGCCAGGATTGCTGGATGCAGCTGGAAGACGGCACCCGCCTGCGCGCCTGTTCCACCTTCATCGAGCCCGGCATGCGCCTGGTGTCCGGCGCGCACCAGGAGGACCGCCATGCGTGACACGCGCCCGTTGTCGTTCGCCCCCCGGGAGGTCCGCCATGCGTGACACGCGCCCCGTCATCGTCGGCGCCGGGCCGGCCGGCATCCGCGCCGCGCAGGCCCTGGTGGCCGCCGGCCTGCGGCCCATCGTCCTGGACGAAGCGCCGCGCGCGGGAGGCCAGATCTACCGCCAGCCGCCGGCGGGCTTCCAGCGTTCCGGACGCGAGCTCTACGGCTTCGAACACCGCAAGGCGGCGCGGCTGCACGGCGCCATGCAGGCGCTGATACCCGCGATCGACTACCGGCCCGGCGCGCTGGTATGGAATTGCGAGGATGGCGTGCTGGACGTGCTGCGCGACGGCAGGAACGAGACGGTGGACTATACGCACCTGATCCTGGCCACCGGCGCCACGGACCGCGTGCTGCCCTTTCCCGGGTGGACCTTGCCGGGCGTCTATACGCTGGGCGGCGCGCAGGTCGCCCTGAAGTTCCAGGGCTGCGGCATCGGCCGGCGCGTGGCCTTCATGGGCACCGGCCCGCTGCTGTACCTGGTGGCCTACCAGTACGCCAAGGCTGGTGCCGAGGTGGCCGCGGTGCTCGATACGTCGGCAAGCACCGACCGCCTGGCCGCCTTGCCCGGCATGATGCGCACGCCGGGACTCGTGGCCAAGGGCCTCTACACCCTGGGCTGGCTGCGCCTGCACGGCGTTCCCCTCTACAGCGATGTGCGGCCCGATCACGTCATCGGCTACGAAGAGGTGTCCGGCGTCGTGTGCCGCCAGGCCCACGGCGACGGCGGCGGCAAGTCCCTGCGCATTGCGTGCGATGCCGTCGCCTATGGCCTGGGGCTGCGCGCGGAAACGCAGCTGGCCGCGGTCGCCGGTTGCCGTTTCGATTATCACGAACGTGATAGGGCTTGGCTGCCCCGTCGCGACGCCGCCGGCCGCGCATCGGTACCCGGCGTGTACCTGGCCGGCGACGGTGCCGGCATCGCGGGCGCGGACGCGGCGGAACTGGCCGGCGAGCGCGCCGCGCTGGCCTTGCTGGAAGACGCCGGCGTGCGCACCGACACCGCGCGCGCCGCGGCGCTGCAGCGCAAGCTGGCGCGGCAGGAGCGCGTGCGCGATGCGCTGGAACGGGCGTTTCCCTTCCCGGTGGACTGGGCCGCGTCGCTGGGCGACGACGTCATCCTGTGCCGCTGCGAGGAAATCACGGTGGGGGCCTTGCGCGCGTCGGCGCAGATCGACGGCGCGCGCGAACTGAACCGTGGCAAGTCGCTGACCCGCGTTGGCATGGGGCGCTGCCAGGGCCGCATGTGCGGCGCGGCGGCCGCCGAAGTGCTGGCGCGCGCCAGCGGCGTGGCGCTGCCGCAGGTGGGTTGGCTGCGTGCCCAGCCCCCCATCAAGCCCATACCCATCTCGCTGTTCTCCATGGACGCCCCGGACGTGCCTGCGCTGCCAGCCGCCGGCGTGGCGGGCGCGATGGGGATGTCCGGGCCGGGCAGGCGCTGATGGAACGCCTGGAAACCGAGGTCGCCATCATCGGCGGCGGCATCGTCGGCGCCAGCGCCGCCCTGTTCCTGCGGCGGCGCGGCGTGCCGGTGGTGCTGCTGGACGCCGCCGCCTGCGGCGCCAAGGCCAGCGGCGTGAACTATGGCGGCGTGCGGCGCCAGGGCCGGCCCCTGGCCCAGATGCCGCTGACGCAGCGTGCGCACGCCCTGTGGGGCGATCTGCGCGGCCTGATCGGCATCGACGGTGAATACCAGCGCTCCGGCCACCTGAAGCTGGCCTATACCGATGCCGACCTGGCCGAACTCGAACGCTATCGCGCCGGCACGCGCGGCTTCGGCATGCAGCTGCAGATGCTGGATCGCGCCGCGCTGGATCGCCGCTTCGGCTGGCTGGGCAGCAGCGTGGTCGGCGGCTCCTTCTGCCCAGAGGACGGCCACGCCAATCCGCGGCTGGTGTCGCCCGCATTCGCGCAGGCCGCGCGCCGCGCGGGCGCCGCCGTGCACGAGCACACCCGCATCGACAGCGCCGCGCATGATGGCCAACGCTTCGTGCTGCGGGCCGCCGATATGCTGGAAGTCCGATCCCGCATCCTGCTCAATTGCGCCGGCGCCTGGGCCGGCCGCTTCGCCGCCGCGTTCGGCGAACCCGTGCCGGAAGCCTCCATCCATCCACTCATGATGGTGACCGAACCGCTGCCGCGCTTCATGACCGTCAGTCTGGGTGTGCAGGGCGGCGGCGTCTATGCGCGCCAGGTGGACCGCGGCAATTGCGTCATCGGCGGCGGCCGCGGCGTATCGGTCCACCCGGATTTCGCCCGGCCGGGCCGCGCGCAGATCGGTACGCTGGTCGCGAAGGCGGCCGATCTGCTGCCCGCGCTGCGCGGCGCGCACATCATCCGCTTCTGGTCCGGCGTGGAAGGCAGCATGCCGGACCACAACCCGGTGCTCGGCCCCAGCCGCACCACGCCCGGGCTGTTCCATGCCTTCGGTTTTTCCGGCGCGGGGTTCCAGATCGGCCCCGCCGCGGGCGAGGTCCTGGCCGACCTGGCCGCCACCGGCCGCACCGCTATCCCCATTGATGCATTCCGCATCGACCGTTACGCAGCCGACGCTCATGCGGCCGCGGACCACACGGAACATGGCCATGGGCACCCGCTGGAGTCGACATGAGCAAACGGAATCCCGATCGCAAATCCCGCGCCCCGTGGCTGGCCGGCGCCGCCCTGCTGGCCGCCTTGTCGGTCCTGCCCGCCAGCGCCTGGGCGCAGCAGAAAACGCTGTACGTGGGCATGAATGGCGGCGATATGGAACGCGCGTTCACGCAGTACGTCTTCCATGATTTCGAAAAGGCCAACAACGCCAAGATCGTGGTGGTGCCCGGCACCTCCACCGAAGTGCTGGCCAAGGCCCAGGCCTACAAGGGTTCCCCGCAGATGCACGTCATGTTCCTGGACGACGGCGTGATGGCGCGCGCGGCGTCCATGGGCTTGTGCGAAAAGCTGCGCGACGATCCCGTGCTGAAGGACCTGTATCCGACGGCCGTCATGAAGGACGGCATGGCCGCCGGCATCGACATGGGCATGACGGGCCTGGGCTACAACACGCGCCTGTTCAAGAAGAACGGCTGGGCCGCGCCCACGTCGTGGATGGATCTGGCCGATCCCAAATACAAGGGCAAGGTGGTTTTCCAGTCCGCCTCGAACAGTACGTTCGGCCTGCATGCCTTCCTGATGTTCAACCGCATCGAAGGCGGCGACGACCAGCACACGGATCCCGGCTTCGCCAAATGGAGCAGCACGATAGGCCCCAACGTGCTGGAGTACATCCCGAATTCCGCCAAGCTCGCGGAAATGATCCAATCCGACGAGGCGGCGATTTTCCCGCTGACGCCCACCGCCATCGCGCGCCTGCAGAAGCGCGATATCCCGGTGGAATACGTCCAGCCCAAGGAAGGTTCCGTCATCCTGATGGTGGGCGAATGCGTCATCGCGAACAATAGCGAGCCGGACCTGGCGCAGAAGCTGGCGCTGTACCTGCTGTCGCCGCAGGCGCAGGCCAATGCGCTGAAATACGGCGGACACTTCCCGTCCAACCGCAAGGTGCAGGCCGATCCCGCGAACCAGGATATGCTGAAGCAGTTCCAGACCTATATGGAAACCGCCAAGGTGCTGGACTGGGACGCCATCAACGCCACGCGCGCCGCCTTCAACGCGCGCTGGAATCGCACGGTGGAGCGTTGACCCATGGCCATGAAGCGGTGACGCCGGGATGCCGTGACTCCGGGTTGCTGGGTTGCTGGGATGCCGGGATGTCTCGGTGCTGCGGTGTCGGGGTGTCGGGGTGCCGGGGGTGCCGGGGTGCCGGGGCGCCGGGATACCGGGATAGCGGGATACCAGGACGCCAGCACGCCGCGGATCCGCCACGACCGCGATGATGGCAGGATAGTGAAACGGCGCCCGCGCGCCGCTACAGGAGACTCTCGATGAGCAATACCGTATTCGATTTCCAGGGCAAGGTCGCGGTGGTGACCGGCGGCTCGCAGGGTATAGGCGAGGCCTGCGTGCGCCGCCTGGCGCAATCCGGCGCCGCCGTGGCCATCTGGGACGTTGCCGACGCGCCGGGCCAGGCCCTGGCCGACGCGCTGTCACGCGACGGCGCACGCGTTACTTATATCCATTGCGATGTCGCCAGCAAGGCATCGGTGCAAGCCGCCGTGGCGGCGACCCGGCAAGCCTACGGACGCATCGACCAGCTCGTCAGCAACGCGGGCATCGTTCGTACATCCAACTTCCTGGACATCACGGAAGACGATTGGGATGCGGTGCTCAACGTCAACCTGAAGGGCGCCTTCCTGGTGGGCCAGGCGGTAGCGCGCGTCATGGTGGAGCAGGGCGGCGGCGCCATCGTGCACATGAGCTCGGTGAATGCCGTCATGGCCATCCCCACGATCGCTTCGTACAACGTCAGCAAGGGTGGGCTGGCGCAATTGACGCGCGTCATGGCGCTGGCGCTGGTCGACCACGGCATCCGCGTCAACGCGGTGGGCCCAGGTACCATCGCCACCGAACTGGCGCGCAAGGCCGTGCTGGCCGACGAAACCACGCGTGCCCGCTTGATGAGCCGCACGCCGATGCGCCGCCTGGGCGAACCCGCCGAAGTCGCCGATGCCGTCGCTTATCTGCTGAGCGACGCGTCCAGCTATATCACGGGCGAAACGCTGTATATCGATGGCGGGCGGCTGGCGCTGAACTACACGGTGTGATGTATCGATGGCGGCCGGCTGGCGCGAAATTACACCGTGTGATGTCAAGTCTTCGCGCCCTCACGCCGGCCTGCGGACGATATGCGCCGGTGGCGCGATGAAACCCAGGGCGATCCGGCGCGGGGCGATACGCCGGCGCCTTCCGGCACGCGGCCTTGCGCCATGATGCCCTTAGACGCGAAGCCATCCGCCACCCGGTCATCCGGCGCGGCGCTTTCGCAACGTGCCATCACGCGGGCTCCCGGATCAGGGCCGCCGTCGCTCAATAGGAATGTTCCTGCGCCGGGAAACTGCCGTCCTTCACCGCGCGGACATAGGCCTGGACGGCTTCCTGGATGCTGCTCGCGCCTTCCATGAAGTTGCGCACGAAACGCGCCTTGCGGCCCGGGAATACATTCAGCATGTCGTGCAGCACCAGCACCTGTCCCGAACATCCCGCGCCCGCGCCGATGCCGATGGTGGGAATGTTCACATCCGCCGTGATCTCGGCCGCCAGCGCGGCGGGCACCATCTCGTACAGCAGCATGCTGGCGCCGGCGTCGCGCATGACGCGGGCCTGCTGCTTCAGGTGCGCCGCGCCGGCCTCGTCCTTGCCCTGCACCCGATAGCCGCCCAGGGCATGCACGAATTGCGGCGTCAGGCCCATGTGCGCACATACCGGTATGCCGCGTTCCGTCAGGAAGGCGACGATGTCCGACATCCACGGCGTCCTGCCGTCCATGCCCTCCACCTTGACCATCTGCGCACCGGCCGCCATCAGCCGCGCGGCGCTGGCATAGGCCTGCGCGGGCGATTCGTGATAGCTGCCCCAAGGCAGATCGGCCAGCACCCACGCAGTCTTGTTGCCGCGCGCGACGCATTCGGTGTGATAGACCATGTGTTCAAGCGAGACGGGCAGGGTGGACGATTGCCCCTGCACGACATTGCCCAGCGAATCCCCGATCAGCAGGATGTCGACGCCGCACTGGTCCAGCAGCGAGGCGAAGCTGGCGTCATAGCAGGTGAGCATGGCGATTTTCTCGCCGCGCTGGTGCATGGCGGTCAGCGTGGCCAAGGTGATGGGCTTGCGCGGCGCTTGCGCGTCGCCGGCGACGGTGGGATACATAGGCGTGCCTGTGGTGATGAAAACACGGGACGGCGCATCGCCCGCCGATGCACCAATAAGGCGCATTCTATCGGCTGCGGCCTCCGGGGCGCCATCCACGATGTCAGGGTGGCGGCGCCTGGCCGGAGACGCCGGCCAGCCATCCCAGGAATTCCTCGATGCCGGGCTGGTCCTTGGCCCCGGCACGGCAAACGGCGTAGTAGCCGACTTCACGGCACAGTACGGTATCGAAGGGGCAAACCAGCGTACCGTTGGCCAACTCCGCTTCGATGTATTTCTCTTGCGTGATGCCGATACCCAACCCGCGTAGCGCTGCCTCGTGCACCAGCAGCAGGTCGTCGAAGAACATGCCGGTGTCCAGCTCCAGGGGCGGTGACCGAGCGGCGTCCAGCCAGTCACGCCAGTCTTCGGTGCGCCGCGAGTGATGCAGCAGCGTGCAGTCGCGCAGCTTGTCCAGCGTGATGCCGCCCATGCGCTGGACGTAGCCCGGCGTACAGAAAGGCCGCAGCGCATCGCTGAACAGTTTCTGCGCATACAGCCCGGGCCAGGCGCCCTTGCCATAGCGGATGGCGACGTCGATACCGTCGCGGGAAAAATCCGGGGCTTCGATGGCCGTCGTGATGTTCAGTTCTATGCGTGGATGCTTGAGCTGGAAGTCCGGCAGGCGGGGCAGCAGCCATCGCAGCATGAAGGTGGAATACGCGCGCAGGGAAAGGCGCTGCTTGCCGGCGGCGTCCACCGTCTGGTCGGTGGCGGAGGCGATCTCGTTGAAGGCCCGCGTCAGGCGCTGCGAATAGGCTTTGCCAGTGGCGGTGAGCTGCAACGAAGAAGGGCGGCGGTCGAACAGCCGCACGCCCAGGTATTCCTCCAGGAACTTGACGTGGCGGCTGACGGCAGCTTGCGATACCGCAAGCTCGCTGGCCGCCTTGCTCAGGCTGCGATGCCGGGCGGCGGTCTCGAACGCCCGCAGGGCATTCAGCGGAGGGATGCGGCGTGGCATGACGATGGATTTTCGCATAGGGGGATTGGTGCGGTGCATCGTCGGGACTTGGGGATCCTGGAGGTCGTCTTGGCGGTGGATTCGGCGTTGTCCGGAGAGCTTGCTGGCGGTGGGTGTCGTGCTCGTGCCGTCCGTCGGGGGTGAGGCCTGTCGGGGCCGGCCCGATCGGGCGGTCGGGCGCGCGGGCGCCCGACACCACATCGCTGACCTCGTCCGCCGGGCGTTCGGTGCCGGTGTTTTTCTTGATGGCGTCCGCGCCTCGGCTCCCTTCGGTACCCGCTCGTTCGCCCTCAACGGGCCGGCCCCGACAGGCCTCACCCCCGACGGACTCCGTTGTGCCTTATTCACCCGCCGCTGGAACGGGTTGTGTGCTTGGCACTTCGTGGGGTTGTGCGTTTCGGCGATGGAAGATCTTGGATTGCCCGTCGCTTCGGGACCGCCCAGCGCGGCCCCGAAGCGCCTACGCGGCTGCGGTATGCAGCCGGCGTTGTGGCGCGACGTGTCGTGGATATTGTGGGCGGTTGTGGCATGCGGGGATTCCGCTTATTGGCACCCTCGGCGCGGGACTGTCAGGATTTTTGTGTTTGAGGCATTTGAACGTCGTCGTGTTTCTGACTCTCCAGGTTCATGCTACTTCAGTGATATGGGTCGGTGAAGCGTTCTGCATAGATGATGGCAAACTGGTTCATGGCCAACCTCCAGTCGTGCGTGGCGCAGCCCCAGGTGCCCGTGATATTGCGCAGGACTAACCACAATAACTTGGTTGCGGCGTCGTCACTGGGGAAGTGTCCACGGGTCTTTACCGATCGGCGCAATTGCGCATTCAAGCTCTCGATGGCATTGGTGGTGTAGATGATCTTTCGGATCGCCGGGGGAAACGTAAAGAACGGGATCACGCGGTCCCAGGCGCGATGCCAGGTCTGGGCGATGGTCGGATATCTTTGGCCCCAACTGCCTTGCTCGAACACTGCCAGCGCCGCTTGCGCAGCCTCCACGGTCGGTGCGGTGTAGATCGGCCTGAGAGCCGCAGCCACTATCCGGCGCTCCTTCCAGCTCGCATATTCGACGCTACTGCGCATCAGATGCACGATGCACGTTTGCAGTGTGGTGCTTGGAAATACCGCGTTCAGCGCCTGCTCCATTCCCTTTAAGCCGTCGGTGACCGCGATCAGGATATCCAGCGTGCCCCGAGTCTTGAGTTCGTTGAACACCTTCATCCAGAACTTCGATCCCTCGGTCTGCTCGATCCACAGGCCCAGGATGTCACGAGTGCCGTCCGGCAGGATCGCCAGCGCCAGGTACACCGCCTTGTTGCGTACCACGCCATCTTCGCGGATCTTCACCCGCAACGCGTCGAAGAACACCACCGGATACATGGTCTCCAAAGGGCGGTTCTGCCAGGCGATCACCTCTTCCATAACCGCGTCGGTCACCGAACTGATGAACTCGGGCGAGACTTCCGTGCCGTACTGCTCAAGCAGAAAACCTTGGATCTCGCGCACCGTCATCCCCCGGGCGTACATGGCGATGATCTTGTCATCAAATCCCGTAAATCGACGCTTGTGCTTGGGAATCAGGATCGGCGCAAAACTGCCTTGCCGGTCCCGGGGAATGTCCACGCGTAGCGGCCCATCGTCGGTTATCACCGTCTTGCCACTGGTGCCGTTGCGATGGTTAGTGCTGCCTTCGGGCGGGTCCGTGCCGGCGCCATAGCCCAGGTGCTGGCCCATTTCCGCGCCCAGCGCCCGTTCGATCAGGGCCTTCTTGAACGCCATCGAAAGGTCCTGCACCGACTCCGGCGTCATCGGACCTTTGACGAACTCATCCATCAGATTTGCAGGAATCGATGGCAATTCCCTCGGAGGTGCCTTTTGCTTGGTAGCCATAATGTGCTCCTCTGGAGCAGCTATGTTAGGCCTCAAACACAAAATTTATGACACTCCCCTCGGCGCACGCGACAACCACCGCATGACCTAAGCGCGTAAGTCGTTCATGGCCGCGCTGGGCGGCCATGAACGGCGGGCAGCGCAAAATCTTCCATTGCCGAAACGCACACACCCACGAAGTGCCAAGCACACCGCCCGTCCCAACGGCCAGTGAATAAGGCACAACGGAGTCCGTCGGGGGTGAGGCCTGTCGAAGCCGGCCCGTTGAGTCCGAGCGAGCGGGTGCCGAAGGGAGCCGAGGCGCGGACACCATGAAGAAAAATCCCACCCCCCAACGCCCGGCGGACGAGGACAGCGACGCGGTGTCCGGCCCCCGCGGGCCGGACCGGACGATCGGGCCGGCTTCGACAGGCCTCACCCCCGACGGACGGCATCAGCACTTCACCGCCCGACGGCATCACCACCCCACGCGCGCCAACACCCCCCGCAAACCAAATCACCCACGAAAACAACAACGAACCACCTCCCCCACCACCCCATCGATGCTCGTATGCACCCCAACCCCCACCCCTCGCAAAGCCGCCTGCTTACTCCCCAAGCTCCCGGAGTTTCCATGTACCAAGGCCCCCGCATGCCCCATGGTCACGCCTTCCCGCGCCTGTGCCCCCGCCAATAACGCAAACACCGGCTTCGCAAACCCCGTAAGCGCGATCGCCTTGGCAAGTTCCTCTTCTTCCGTCCCACCGATCTCGCCGATCACCAGGACCGCATCCGTATCGTCACGCGCCCCAAAGAACGGCAGCAGGTCCGCGAAACGCGTTCCCTTCACGAGATCGCCGCCGACCCCTATCCAGGCACTCTGCCCCACCCCCCGGCGCGCCAGCCGATAGCAGGTTTCATAAGACAGCGTCCCACTCTTGGACATCACACCCAACCGCCCCGGACGCAGCGATACATCCGGCAGGAAGCCTAGCTTGATGCGTCCGGGCAGGCATAGGCCCGGCGTCGATGCGCCCACCCAGCACGCGCCCGCCGCGTCCACCATGCGCTTGACGTGAAGCGCGTCGTGCACCGGAACGCCTTCCGCAACGGTCACCACCAGCCGGATGCCCGCGTCCAGCGCTTCGCGTACGGCGTCCTTGACCGCCAGCGGCGGCACCATCGCAATGGATGTTGTCGCGCCAGTCGCCTTTACCGCGGCCGTGCAGTCCGGATACACCGGTACGCCATCGACATCCGTCTGCGGCGCCGACCTGCCCGCCGAGGTCCCCGCCACGATCCGCGTGCCGTAAGCGCGCATCATGCCGGTATGCTTGCGCGCCGCGCGGCCGGTGATGCCTTGTACGAGTACCGGCGTATCGCCGTCCAGCGCCAGGAGTGGATGCACATTCATGGGTTCTTCGCCGCCTTCACCAGTTGCGCGGTGCGCGTCAACGCCGCTTTCAGGTCCTCTTCCAGGAAAATCGCCATCCCCGCGCTTTCCAGGATCGCGCGCGCTTCCTCCTGGCCATTGCCCACCAGCCGCGCCACCACCGGCAAGCCTTTCAGCGTCGGCGTTTGCGCCAGGGCGTGCGTCAGCAAGCGCGCGAATTCGCCCAGGTGCGTGATGCCCGCGAAGATATTCACCAGCAGCACCTTGATCCCGGCGCCATGCCGCATCGCGTCGAACACCCGCAGCAGGCGATGCGGATCACCACGCATCTGGCCGGTGCGGATGTCCAGGAAATTGAAGGCGCTCAGGCCTGTCTCGGACATCTGATCCACCAGCATCATGCTCAGCCCCGCACCCGTGGTGATCAATCCCACCTCGCCGCGCGGATCCAGTTCCACGTAGTCGAAATCTTCCTCCAGCTTGAAGGCCGTCTCGGGATAGGCGCGCGCACGCGCGCGGACCAGCGCGGCCAGGCTATCGTGGCGGGCCAGTGCGTTGTCGTCCAGGATGATCTTGGCGTCGCCTGCCAGCCACGTGCCGTCCTCGCGTACGAACAAGGGGTTGATCTCCAGCAGCAAGGCCTCCATGTCGAAGAACGCGGCGGCCAAGGGCTGGGCCGCATCGCGCAGCGCGGCACCGCTCACGCCGCCGATTTTGTCGGCAAGCGCGCGGGCGGCTTCCGCCACGGCGCGGGCTTCGGGTGCCGCCACGGCGGTAAGCACGGCATCCGGTTGGCCCGCGAGCGACTCGATATCGACGCCGCCGGAATCCGACATCAGTACACGCACGCCCGCGCCTGCCGGGTCCACCATCAGGCTCAGGTAAACCTCGCGCCCCCCGGCGATGCGTTGTTCCACGCGGCATCCTTGCACCGCGTGTCCTCGGATCGAAGCATGTGCCAGCGCGCCTGCGTGCGCCTCCACCTGCGCGCGCGTATCCGCCATCCGGATGCCGCCGGCCTTGCCGCGGCCGCCCACCGGCACCTGCGCCTTCACCACCCACGGTCCCGGCGGCAGCTGCGCGGCGGCACAGGCGGCGGGGTCTTCGATCAACACACCCGGCGCCACGGCGATGCCGCGGTCGGCCAGCAACTGCTTGCCATCGTGTTCCAGCAATAGCATGGCTTACTGTCCCGGTTTGGCGGCCAGGCCGATCTGCTTGACGATCGCGCCCCACTTCGCCTTCTCGTCGCGCATCATGTTGGCGAACTGCTCGCCGCGCACGTCGGTGATCTGCGATCCGTCGTTGGCGAACTGCCGCTGGACTTTCGGATCCGCCAGGACCTTGCTGACCGCGTTGTCGAAAATCTTCACCACCTCCGGCGGTGTGCCGGCGGGGGCCAGGAAGCCATACCAGATGGAGGCCTCATAGCCTTTCAGGCCCGGCGTGTCGGCCACTGGCGGTATGCCGGGCGCCACGGGCGATGACGCGGGGCCCGTGATCGCCAGCGGGCGCAGCTTGCCGCCGTGGATCAGGGGCAGGGCGGTGGGAATGCCGGCGAAGTACATCTGCACCTGGCCGCCGATCAGGTCCGTCATCGCCGGGCCGCCGCCCTTGTAGGGGACGTGCAGGATATTCAATCCCGCCATGGACGCGAACAGCGCGCCGGCCAGGTGCGTCGGGCTGCCGGTGCCCGCGGAGGCATAGGTCAGGCCGCCCGGCTTGGCCCGCGCGGCGTTCACGATGTCGGCGGTGGTCTTGTAGGGCGAGGTGGCCGCCACCACCAGCAGCATCGGGTTGTCCGCCACCGCGATCAGCGGGGTGAAGTCCTTGGCGGGATCGTAGGGAAGGTCGGCCTTCATGTTCGGGCTGATGGTCAGCGCGCCGCTGGAGCCGAACAGCACGGTATAGCCATCGGGCGTGGCCTTGGCGACATAGGCGGCAGCGACTTCCGCATTGGCGCCGGGCCGGTTTTCCACGACCACGGCCTGGCCCAGGTTTTCGCCCAGCTTGTTGGAAATCATGCGGGCGATCAGGTCGTTCGGGCCGCCGGGCGGAAAGCCGACGATCACCCTGATCGGTTTGTCGGGATAGGCGGCATGGGCCATCGTTGGCGCGCCGGCGGCAAGCAGCGCGCCGCCCAGCAAGTGCAGCAGCACTTTTCCCAATGCGGCGCGCCGGCCAGGCAGGAATGTCAGGAAGGTTCTTCTCATGCCTTGTCTCCATATTGACGGAATGCATCGCGAACCGTTCTTCTAGCCGGCCATCTGCGTGCCGGTCGTACTGCCTGATGTGCACGCTCGGCGCATGTCGCCTCGCCGCGACGCGTCTAAACGTACAGCTCCGTCAAGCCCAGGATCCCGTCCGGCTCCCCGGCATGGTCCATCAGCTTCCTGCCGATCAGGTCCTTCAGTGTTTCCGTGGCCCCACCGCCCAGCGTGCCGTAGCGCGCGCCGCGATACAGCCGCGACACCAGGTACTCGTCGGTGAAGCCGTAGCCGCCATGCACCTGTATCGCTTCACTGGTCACGCGCAGCGACATTTCGTTGGTGGTGATCTTCGCCACCGCGGCCAGGAAGGGATCCGGAAATGGATCGGCCGACAGGCAGGCGCGGTACAACAGGCCGCGCGCGGCCTCGATATCCCGATACATGTCGGCCAGCTTCCAGCGTATGCCCTGGAAGCCGCCGAGCTCGCGCCCGAAGATCTGCCGCGACTTGACGTAGGACAGCGCCTCATCGAATGCCCCCTCCGCCAGCCCCAGCGAAATGCTGGGATTCAGGCAGCGCTGGGTGTTGAACGCCGTCAGCAGTTCGCGAAATCCGTCCTTGCGGATGACCAGGTGTTCCAGCGGCGCCTCGCAGTCGTTGAACTGCACTTCATGCAGGTTTTCGCCGCCCATGGTGTGGTACGTACCGGTCACCTGCAGGCCCGGCGTGTCGCCGTCCAGCAGCACGCAGCCTATGCCCTCGCGTCCCGGCATGCCGTCGATGCGGGTAAAGATCACGAACATGCCGGCTTCGCGCGCGCGGCTGATCAGGGTCTTGGTGCCGTTGACCACGATGCGCTCGCCCTTGACCACCGTGTTGGTGCGGTAATTGGCGACGTCCGTACCGGCGTGCGGTTCGGTCATGCATACCGCCAGGATGCATTCGCCGGTGCAGACCTTGGGCAGGATGCGTTCGCGGATCGCGGGCGGCGCGTACTTGGCGATGACGCGCGTCTGCACGCCGGCCTCGCCCAGCACCGCCATCGCCGTCACGTAACAAACCTTGGCGATCTCTTCCAGGATCAGCGCGGTGTCGAAGATGGGCAAGCCCAGGCCGCCGTATTCCTCCGGCACGGACATGCCCAGCACGCCCAGCTCCGCGAGCTGCCGGATGTTTTCCCAGGGAAAGGTGCCGTCCATGTAGCGCAGGCCGCGCGGCCGGAATTCGCTTTGGGCGAGCTGACGCACGGTATCGATCATCTGGCGATGCTGCGCGGCGGTCTGGGGATCCATCATGCGGGGCTCCTGCAAGGACGATGCAGGCCATCATAGTGAGGGGCAGGGAGCCGCACAACGGACGGTTTGTGAGGGCTAGCCCAAGGTTTTGTTGTGCTGCGGCGCGGCGTGCCGCGGGCCTGGCGCCGCCACGCGGGCACACTGGGGCGCCTGCGTACCGAGCCTGCCGGTGCCGAGGCCTTCGGGAGCATGTGCGCGGGCCGGGTCGCGCCGCAAGCGATGCGGGCAAGCGGTGTGACGCCCCGTTCTGGTCCGGGCGGAGTCATCCTTTTATGCATCCTTTCCGGGATGGGTTGTAAGACTTTCGCCCAGTAGAATTTTCCCGAACCGCGCGGAATGTCCGCGCGGCACCGGGGGGCAAGTCCGCATGCCGTTGCGTCGCCGTCTTGTCGTGGTCGCGCTCTGTCTGGTCGCCGCTTGGGCCATGCCCGCGACGGCGGCGTCGGCGCTCGATACCGGCCAGGCCCGCGACATCGCCGCCGATGCCTATGTCTACGCTTATCCGCTGGTGCTGATGGACGTCGCGCGCCGCGTGCAGACGAATGTGCAATCGCCCGATACGTCGTTCGGCAGCGGCGCGCCGCTCAACCGCTTCACGCGCATGAGCCGCGCGGCGGACCCTCTGCTGCACGGCCTGCCCTATCCGGACATCGATACGCTATGGTCGCTTTTGTGGTTCGACGTATCGAAGGAGCCGCTGCTGGTCGAGGTGCCCGATGCACGGGGCCGCTATTACTCGCTCACGCTGGCCGATATGTGGTCGGACGTCTTCGCCGCGCCGGGCAGCCGCACGGCGCAGGACGGCCTGCGGGTGTATGCCATCGTGGCGCCCGATTGGCACGGCAAGCTGCCCAAGCCAGCCGAGCTGCTGCGCGCGCCGACCAGCGCGGGCCTGTTGCGGCTGCGGGTGGCGTACCGGGGGATATCGGACCTGAGCGCCGCGCAGGGATTCCAGACGGCCGTCGAGGCCACGCCGCTGTCGCGCTGGGGCAAGAAGACGGTGCCCGCGGACGGCCATTTCGACGTGGCGCTGTCGCGGCGCCCGGCCGTCGAGCAGGTTGCGGAAATGAAGCCGCAGGAATTTTTCTCTACATTCGCCGAACTGGCCGCCCGCTATCCGCCGCATGACGGCGACGGCCCCATGCTGCAGCGCATGGCGCGACTGGGCCTGGCGCCGGGTCAGCACTTCGAGCTGTCGCGCCTGCCCGCCGACATACGGGCGGCGGTGGAGGCGGGCGTGCTGCGCGGGCAGGCCAGTGTGCGGTCCCCCATCCAGCCGCGGCCGCAGGGTGGCGATGCCTGGCGCATGCCGCAGCGGCGGCTGGGCAGCTACGGCACGGACTACCCTTTGCGCGCCCGCACTGCGCGGGTGCAGATTGCCACGCCCTTGCCGGAAGACGAGATCGTGTTGCGCGCGTCCGCCGATTCGGATGGCCGGCCGCTGGATGGCAGCTTCCGGTACGAGGTGCGCTTCGACCGCGGCCAGCTGCCGCCCGCCGATGCGCTGTGGTCGATGACGCTGTACAACGACCGCCGTGAGCTGTTCGACAACCCGATCAACCTGTATGCCGTGGGCACCCGCCACCCGCTGACGCCCGCGGCGGACGGCACGTGGACCGTCTATGTGCAGTATGCGCAGCCGGCGGGCGAACAGGTGCGGAATTGGCTGCCCGCGCCGCAAAGCGGGCGCTTCACCCTGATGCTGCGCCTGTACCAGCCGCGCGAGGATGCCGCCGAAGGATTATGGACGCCGCCGGCGATACGGCGGATTCAATAGCGGGTGATGATTCAGGCCGCCAGGCCGCCGAACACCGACGCGGCCACCAGCATCACGCCTACCCACAGATTGGCGCGGAACAATCCCAGGCCCAGCTCGGGACGATCCAGGTCCAGCTTGGCGAGCTGCCAGGCCAGGTGCGCGCCGATCAACACCATGCCGACGGCGTAGGGCCAGCCCAGGCCGACGGCATGGCCGCCCCATGCCCACAGCGCCAGCGTGGCGATATAGAAACCGGCGATCCAGCTCTTGCCCGCGGCGCCGAAGCGCAGGGCGGTGGAATGCAGGCCCAGCCTGCGGTCGTCGCGCACGTCGATATAGGCGTAGATGGTGTCGTAGCCAATCTGCCACAGGATGGTGCCGATGTAGACCGCGACCGCGCCCAGCGGGACTTCGTTGCGCGTGTCCGACCAGGCCATCAGCATGCCCCAGTTGAAGCACACGCCCAGCACCGCCTGCGGCCAGTAGGTCACCCGCTTGCACAGCGGATAGATGGCCACGATGGGTAGCAAGGCCAGCGCCAGCCAGCGGCTCATGGGGTTGATGGGCAGCAGCAGCGAGGCACATACCGCCAACTGCGCGAACAGGAACCACAGCGCCTGCCGCAGTGTCAGCTGGCCGCTGGTCAGCGGCCGGTAGCGCGTGCGTTCGACATGCTTGTCGATGTCGCGGTCGAAGATGTCGTTGATGGTGCAGCCGATGCCGCGCATCAACAGCGCGCCCAGCGAAAACACCAGCACCCGCCAGGGCGCGGGCCAGCCGCCGGCCGCCTGGGCCAGCGCGGCCACTGCCGGCAGGAGCGTCAGCCACGTGCCGATGGGGCGGTCCAGCCGGCACAGCCGCGCATACGGCCCCCAGGAGCGCGGCAGCCAGCGGGCCACCCAGTCGTCGAACTCGATGTCGTTCAGGTCGATGCGGCCGCTGGGTTGCTGCGTGGACATGCGGACGACCTCAGCCCAGTTGCGCCTTGATCAGACGGCCCAGCGTGGCCATGCCGCTGCGGATTTTCTCTTCCGGCACGGTCACGAAGCTCAGCCGCAGCGTGTTGCGCGGCGCCGGCGCATTGGCGTAGAACGGCTGGCCCGGCACGAAGGCGACGTTCTCGGCGATGGCCTGTTGCAGCAACTGCGTGGTATCGATGCCTTCCGGCAGCGTGACCCAGATGAACATGCCGCCCTCGGGCCGCGTCCAGGTCGCGGCGGCGGGAAATTCCCGCTGCAGCGCGTCCAGCATGTAGCCGCATTGCTTGCGATAGAGCTCGCGCACGGTCGGCAGGTGCTGGGCCAGGAAGCCATCCTTGACGATTTCGTACACGGCCATTTGCGTCAGCGTCGACGTGTGCAGGTCGGTGGCCTGCTTGGCCTGCACCATCTTGTCGATCAGTTTGCGCGACGCGACGATATAGCCCAGGCGCAGGCCCGGGGCCAGCACCTTCGAAAACGAACCCATGCGGATGATGTGCGCGCCGACGTCGGTGCCCAGCGAGAGCAGGCTGGGCTGCGGCTCGCCGGCGTAGCGCAGTTCGCCGTAGGGGTCGTCTTCCACCACGGGCAGGTTCAAGCGGGCGGCCTGCTGCACCAGCGCTTCGCGGCGTTGGCGATCCAGCGTACGGCCGGTGGGGTTCTGGAAATTGGGCAGGGCGTACAGGAAGCGCGCGCCCTGCGCGGTGGCCGGCGTCAAGGCTTCCGGCACCAGGCCGCCTTCGTCGGATGCCACGGATTCGTAGCGCGGCTGGTACAGGCTGAAGGATTGCAGCGCGCCCAGGTAGCTGGGCGTTTCCACCATGACCTTGCTGTCCTTGTCGATGAGCACCTTGCCCAGCAGGTCCAGCGCCTGTTGCGAGCCGGAGACGATCAGGATCTGTTCCGGCGTGACGCGGGCGCCCTTGCTGTTCAGGTCGTCGGCGATCCAGGCACGCAGCGGGCTGTAGCCTTCGGTCGGACCGTATTGCAGGGCGGCGCGGCCGTTCGAAACCAGTACCTTGTCGAACGCCTGGCGGACGACGTCCACCGGGAAACCGCCGGGAGCCGGCAGGCCGCCCGCGAAGGAGATGACGTCCGGCCGCTCGGTGACCTTGAGGATCTCGCGGATGGCCGAGCTGGTCAGCTGCAGGGCGCGTTCAGAAAAAGTGCATTCGGGTTCGAAAGGCTTGTCCATGGAGGGTAGGCTTCAAAGAACGGGGTAGGTACGGGCCACGTTGCGCGGCCGCCGGAACGCCGTGCCGGGGTTCGCGGCCGTGAACAAACCAGGGCGGGAAACCAGTGACGGGGAGGTGCGGGGGCAAACGAGGGACGGCAAAGCGGTATTCTCCCACTTTTTGCCGGCACGCCCTGGGGGCCGCCCGGCTTGCGCGCCGGAAACAGGACGGTCGCGGACCGTCCCCCGTTTATGATTACCGCCGGCGGCGCCGGCGCGCCATCCGCCTGGAGTCATACGCCATGTTTTCCGCTGTTCCCTCCTCCGCCGCCACCAAGGCCGGCCGCTATGCCGAACTGATCGAACAGGCGCGCGGCCTGCTGGCCGGCGAACACGATCGCATCGCCAACGCGGCGAATTTTTCGGCGCTGGTCTACCAGTCCCTGCCGGATCTCAATTGGGCCGGCTTCTATTTCTACGATGGCACTGAATTGGTGGTCGGTCCTTTCCAGGGCAAGCCCGCCTGCGTGCGCATCGCGCTGGATCGCGGGGTCTGCGGGGCCGCGGCCAGCCAGCGGCGCACGCAGCTGGTGCCCGACGTACACGCATTTCCCGGCCACATCGCCTGCGATGCCGCCTCGCGGTCGGAAATCGTGGTGCCGCTGGTGCGCGGCGGCGAATTGATCGGGGTGTGGGACGTCGACAGTCCGCTGCCCGGCCGCTTCGACGAGGACGACCGCGCCGGCATGGAAGCGCTGTGCGAGGTCTTCCTGGCCAGCTTGCCGGCATAAGGCTGCGCGACGATGGGATGTTCGGGTTCCCGCTGTGCAGGTATGATCACGGCCATGACGACCGCCGCTTTCCTTGCTGTCCAGGCCCATGCCGCCGGCATGGCGGACGCCTGCGCGCGGATCGTCAAAGCCAAAAAACAGCCGCTCATCTGACCGGAGCAGCTGTTCCGTCAGAAGAGCGACGGAACAGCGGCAGGGCGGGCCCCCTTCTTCATCCGGTCCTTCTCCATACGTATCCGACGCGCTTTTAGCGGACCTCCATCGGTCTTGCATAGGAGTCGATATGGATACGCCCAACCTCGCCACCCAGCCCCTCCCGCCCAGCGCGGCCCAGCGCGCACCCGCGTTCCGCGGCATCTGGGTCCCGCTCGTCACGCCATTTCGCCACGGCGAAGTCGACCCGGGCGCGTTGCGGCGCCTGGTGCGCCACTACCGCGACGCCGGGGTGCACGGGCTGGTGGCCTGCGGCAGTACCGGGGAAGCCGCCGCGCTGGATGCCGGCGAGCAGCTTCTGGTGCTCGATACCGTCCTGTCCGCGGCCGATGGCCTGCCGGTGGCGATGGGCCTGTCGAGCAATCACCTGGGCCAGGCGCGCGACCGCCTCCGCGAGTTCGGCCAGCGGCCGCTGGCCGGCGTGCTGGCCAGCGCGCCGGCTTACGTGCGGCCGGCGCAGGATGGCCTGCGCCTGTGGTTCGAGACGCTGGCGGACGCCTCGCGCGTGCCGCTGGTGCTGTACGACATTCCCTACCGGACCGGCGCCACGGTGGAAACGTCCACGCTGCTGGCGCTGGCCTCGCATCCGAACATCGTGGCGATCAAGGACTGCGGCGGCGCATTGGACAAGACCATCGCGCTGATCGCCGACGGCCGGCTGGCCGTCATGGCGGGCGAGGACTTGCAGGCCCTGGCCACCCTCGGCCTGGGCGGCGCGGGCGCCATCGTCGCGTCCGCCCATGTGCGCCCGGATCTGCACGTGGCGATGTTCGACGCCGCGCGGGCCGGCAGCTGGGATCGCGCGCGGGCGCTGTTCCATGCCCTGGCGCCGGTCATCCGCCTGCTGTACGCGCATCCGAATCCGGGACCGGTCAAGGCGGTGCTGGCGGCGCTGCACGATTGCGAGGACATGCTGCGCGCGCCGATGACCGCAGCCGGCCCGGAATTGCGCGCCGCGCTTGCGGCCGCCATCGCGGCCTTGCCGCCGGCATGCAAGTGATCTACAACCACATGATCCGCACCGGCAAGCACGCACACAAAGGCACGGCACATAAGCGGATGCATGGGAGACAGGCGATGAAGGTGGCGAGAGGCGGGCAACCGATAGCGCGGCCGATGGGGCAGCCGATAGGGCAGCCGGTCGCGCGGACGGCCGGTCCGGCAGGCGGCGCATCTACCCGGGAAAGCGGCGAGACAGCGGGCGGCCAGGCAGGCGCCGGCGCGGACGCGGGTTCGCCCGAGCGCCTGGCGTTCGACTACATCATCGTCGGCGCCGGCTCGGCCGGCTGCCTGCTTGCCAATCGCCTGTCGGCCGATCCGCAGACACGCGTCTTGCTGCTGGAAGCCGGCGGGCGGGACAGCTGGCACTGGATCCATATCCCCGTGGGATACCTGTACTGCATCGGCAACCCGCGCACCGATTGGTGCTACCGCACCCAGCCGGATGCCGGCCTCAACGGCCGCGACCTGGGCTATCCGCGTGGGCGGGTGCTGGGCGGCAGTTCATCCATCAACGGGATGATCTATATGCGGGGCCAACGCCAGGACTACGACGGCTGGGCGGCGGCCGGCAATCCCGGCTGGAGCTGGGATGACGTGCTGCCGGTGTTCAAGCAGACCGAGGACTACCACGGCGACGCCGGCCCCTATCACGGCAAGGGCGGTGAATGGCGGGTCGAGCGCCAACGCCTGTCGTGGGACCTGCTCGATGCCTTCCGCCGCGCCGCGGCGCAGGCAGGCATTCCGTCCATCGATGATTTCAATCGCGGCGACAACGAAGGCTGCGATTACTTCGACGTGAATCAGCGGCGCGGCGTCCGGTGGAACGCGGCCAGCGCTTTCCTCAAGCCCATCCTGAAGCGGCCCAACCTGCGCATCGTCACGGGCGCGCACGTCACCCGCCTGGCTTTCGAGGGCCGGCGTGCCGTGGGTGTGCGTTTTCGCGGCGAAGCGGGCGGCGAACAGCTGGCGCGTGCGCGCGCGGAAGTGATCCTATGCGCGGGTGCCATCGGCTCGCCGCAGCTGCTGCAGGTATCCGGCATCGGCCCGGGGCCCTGGCTGCAATCGCACGGCGTATCCGTGCTGCATGATCTGCCCGGTGTCGGCGCCAATCTGCAGGATCACCTGCAATTGCGCATGATCTACAAAGTGACCGGCGCGAAGACGCTGAACGCCATCGCCGGCACCTTGTGGGGCAAGGGAATGATGGGCCTGCAGTACCTGTTCATGAAGCGCGGGCCGCTGACCATGGCGCCGTCGCAGCTGGGCGCCTTCGCGCGTTCCGGGCCGGAGCACGCGCGCGCCAATGTGGAATACCACGTGCAGCCCTTGTCGCTGGAGAAATTCGGCGAGCCGCTGCATGCCTTCCCGGCGTTCACGGCCTCGGTGTGCAATCTACGGCCCACCAGTCGCGGCCATGTTCGTATCGTCAGCCCGGATGCCGCCGACCATCCCCACATCCTGTGCAATTACCTGTCCACCGATGAAGATCGCCGCGTGGCCGTGCAAAGCCTGCGGCTGACGCGGCGCATCGTCTCGCAGCCCGCGCTTGCCGAATACCAGCCGCGGGAATACCGTCCTGGTCCGGAATTCGAAAGCGACGAGGACCTGGCGCGCCTGGCCGGAGATATCGGAACGACGATTTTCCACCCCGTCGGAACGTGCAGGATGGGCGCCGACGCGGGGGCGGTGGTGGACGCGCGCCTGCGCGTGCATGGCGTGGAAGGCTTGCGCGTGATCGATGCATCCATCATGCCGACCATTACTTCCGGCAACACCAATTCGCCGACGATCATGATCGCCGAGAAGGGCGCGCAGATGGTACTGGAGGATCGTCGCGCGTTTCGGCGCGGGGACCTGGCCACTGAAGCAATAGGCGAACACGCCGATGCCGCATCCGCATAGCGTCTTGCCACGGCGCTAGGTCGACAAGGCGTTGCGCTGCTCCGCGGTCTTGCGCGGTTTCTTGTCACGGCCCATCGATCCGCGCATCCGGATCGGACCTTTGTCCCGGAACGTAATCGTTGCCTCGTGTACTCAGGGGGCTTCGCCAATCATTCCATGTTCCGAGATGCTAGAGACAAACACCTCCGCCGCTGCCGGCGCCGCACATGCTTTGGTTCCACAACTGCCCGACGGCATCCAAGCCGATCCTGCGAACGCACAACGTCTCCAGGATCTGCTGGAGTCCACGGCCCAGTATGTCGACGCGGCAACGACAAGCGCGTTCGGTGCGGCCCAAAGCGTGGCGATCGAAGGCCTGGCACCGAACATACTGCGCCAGTCAACCATACAGGGCGACGCCGCGCTGCGCGAACAAATCGGCATTTGCTGGGCCGGGCTGCTGAAAGACACCCGTCCGGACACCAGGGAGCCGCCCGCCAAACCTGGTTTTCACCCGCCCTTCGATCTGCTGGCTGACCTGGTCGGCGCGATGGGCGTGAAGGCCTTGAAGTGCAACGTCTGGCCCCTGCCGCCACGAGCGCCCGACGCTTCCATGGTGGAGCACTGGCAAGACCATGTCATCGGCCAACTGTCCGAGGACGGTGCCATCAAGCTTGCTTGGCAACCAAGCCGTGGTGAGCCGCCTGCGGTCCTGCTCAAGGTGGCGCAGGCCTATCTGAACAACCACCCGGAGGAAACGCCGGAAAGCTTCTTCAAGCCGCTACGCGACCTGATGGAGAACGAAATCGCCATCCCGCCCGGCCTGGCGCGCGCGCTTGATGGCGATTTGATCCCCTTCGACATGTTTCGCGATTGGGTCTCGACCAGCACCGCCGACATCGATCGATTGCGTGGGCTTCGGGACCAGGCTTACGCTCGCGGGGAGTCGAATGGTCCCACTCACAGGGACCTGGGATGGCGGCTTGGCTCTGGGGAGGGTTTCGCCGCGGCGTTTTCTCCGTTGACCCTGAGGCTGGTCGATGCCGGCAAGCTTACCCCGGCCCGTTTGGCGCAATGGGTAGGCCTGGACACCGGAAGCGCCGATGGCAACGTACCCCCGGTCAAGGAGAGAAGCCTTGTCGCGAAATACCTGTTGCGTGAAGAGATCGCGCAGGCCGTGCCCGATGCCAGGGAAGTGCGCGATCCCGAGATACTGGTCAAGCTGGCGAACGCGGGTGTACCGGTATCACACGTCGCGGCGCTTCTTTCGGTGGGGAATGTGATCGCCTGGTCTGAAATCGAAGCCGAGGCGGACCGTATGGTGGAGCGCTACAAGATCGCGAATCCACACCCCGACCACACCGTGAACAGGCGCGGGGCGACCTTCGTAACGACACAATGACCAGACTGACCAATCCGCTGCTCAAGTCACGGGTAGACGCCGTGCTTGAGGAAACCAAGGGTCGCCTGGATCCGCTGCGCGACGAGGCCGAGGCCCGGATGGCGTCATATGTGCGGATGGCGCGGTTGGCGCCCTTCGCGAACGCATGGATGGTGTCGGCGCCCTCGGACGGTCCGCTGCTGTGGTCATCACTGCCTTTCAAGGCGCGTGTGGAAAGCTGGGACGCCGCTGGCCTGGTGGTCAACCAGCAATATTCGGCAGGCCGCTTGCTTGTCAACGGCCTGGATGAAGCCAGCGCGCGTGCGATCGTACAGGCCAATGCCGCCCATCCGGAGCGCTTGCAGGCTTGGCAGGGCTGGGATGCCGGGATGGATCTGCGCCCCTGGTTGGACGGAGCGATGAAACAGGCGGTGCAGCGGTGGCTGACCGACCCGGATGTTCCGGCGGAAGTACTTGCCTTGCTGCCGGGCATGATTCGCTGCGATCTAAGCGTCGATCAGATCGATGGGCTGATACGTTCGTCCACTTCCATCACGCGCCTGGATGCGGTCTTCAGCCCGCAAGCCCAGACGCCGATGCGCATCGGCGCGGGCTTGCTGACGGCTGCCGCGCTGTATGAACAGGTGAATGATGGCGACATCAGCGAAGAGGAGTTACAGGAAGAAGCGCACAAGGCCCAGGAACTCTCCCGGCTGCGGCAGGCGGCATCCCGTGCGCGCGACCAGTTGCGGGCCCGGCTTCACGCCATGGAAGCCATCCGTGCACAGACGCCGCCTGATACGCCCGAGGCGGCGCAGTGCGATGGCTGGATCCAGGCGTGGCGTAGCGCCAGCGACGGCTTGCGCGAACTTCTCCAGTCGCCATTGGAAGACCGGCTGCGAGACCACCCCACCGAGGTCGAAGAAGCGCTGTCCAAGGTGTTCAACACGCTCGCTTTCACGTCGGTGGCGGCGCCGGATCCGAACAAGGTGGAAACCCCGGCCTTGCGGGCTTGAGTCGTTTTTCTCCGCGCCGTTAAGCACGCCCGCGCTACCCGGCGCCGCGCCAGGCTTCCGCGCGGCACCGGCCGGGTTTCTCCGAGGTGCGCGAGTATCGTGCCGCGGCACGCGGCGCGACGCCGGCGCCACACACGCGCCACCGGCCGCTTCGCGTAGGGCGAACGGATGTTCGCTCGCGTATGTCCTAGGGCGTTCGCCCTGACCATTTGCTTAAGCGGCCGCCTTACGGCCGTCCGCCGCCAGAGGCCGTCCGCGCGGCCTTCATCCCTGCCTACAACCCGGCTCATGCGGCGCGTGCTCAGCCGCCTTGCCGACGCCTGTACGTCGTAGACCGAATCGTCAATTGGTTACGAGACGATTCACCCGAATCATGGGCCAGCGCCTTCGCTCACGCCGAACTACGCCAAGCGGAGGTCCTCCACCGTCTGAAATGGCAGGCCCGAACATGAATCTGTTCCACAAGACAGTCTGGAACTCGGCCAGGCAGCAATACATCGTCACGTCGGAAGTCGCGCGTGGGCGCGGCAAATCGGCATCCACTTCCTGCAGCCGGGCGCGCCGTGCGCTATCCGTGCGTGCGGCATTGCCCGTCCTGTCGCTGATGGCGGCGGGCATGCTGGCCGCAGCGCCGGCATCGGCGTCCAGCTGCAAGACCGGCACGGCGGACCAAACCGCGCCCGTCGGCGGCCAGTGCGCCATCGCGGACTACAACCCGCCGGGCAGCAACGGCGGCGTGGGCGAGGCCGTGGTGAACAACGGGCAGACCGTGACCTTGCACGGTACCTCCGTGGTCGGCACCGGCTACAACGGCAACACCACCGTGCCGGCGAATACGGTGAACGTGGTGTCCGGCACCTTCGATTCCCGTGCGCTGGTCATCGGTACGCAGACCGTCGCCGTCAGCGCGCGCAATCCGGCGACCGGCACCAACGTGGTCTTCCATGCCTTCGATTCCGCGTCCTTCGCGGGCCCGTCGAACGCGGCCACGCCGGTCAACCAGTTCGAGGACGTGAATGGCGACATGTACTACAGGGCCTCGCTGGGCCGGGTGGAAAACACCGGCGGCACCCTGAACGTCAAGCTTGGCGCCACGCCGGCCGGCTCGCCCTCGTCCAATTCCATCTTGATGGTGTCCAAGCAGACCTACCTGACGTCCGCGGATGGCAGTGGCAACGCCGACAGCCGCATCGTCTGGCGCTCGCGCAACCAGATCGATATGGGCATCGATCCCGGGCTGCCTACGCCGGACGCCAACGGCCGCCTGACGGTGACCGTGCCTGTGACGACCTACGCCGGCACGGTGCACTTCAACGGCGTGGACTACACGGTGACCAACGCGGCGCAGCTGGCGGCCTATAACAACGTGCTGGTCGATGCGCTGAAGAATGGCCTTCTGACATCGCAGCTGGCGTACGACACCGCTTTCGCGCAGGCCTTCACCACGGTCGATACGCCGGTCACGTACATGACCAACACGTCGGACGGCGATCTGACCCGCGTGCCCAATGGCGACCGGTACGCCATCCTGGCCGGCGGCGCGCGCGGCAGCGCGACGATCGCGGCGGGCGCGCAGTTGGACATGGTGCGTGCTTCCGGCGCGGTGAAGGCCACTGACGGGGCCACCGTGACCAACCACGGCATTTTGTCCGGCAATGTCATCCAGCAGGTCGCGCGGGTGGAAAGCGGCGCGCATTTCGTCAACGCCGCCAATGGCGTGGTGTCGGCAGGCTACCTGGCCGGCGACAAGGCGAACACGGCGACGGACGATCTGTTCTATTACACCGGCTCGGGCATCATCGCGACGGATCCCGGCACCACGGTGCTGAACAGCGGCGTGGTGAATGTATCGGGGATGAGCTTCAACGGCTACACCACCACCGGGATCGGCCTGGCGAACGGCGCGGCGGGCACCAACAACGGAATCGTGAATGTCGGTGTCAATCCGGGCTACACGGCCAAGGTGGTAGGCGTGAACGTCAGCGGCGCCAGCAGCTTCACGAACGGCGCGGGCGGCACGATCTATATCGGGCGCGCCGCGCAGTACGCGGCAACCGACGCCGTGCCGGATGTGGCATTCGCGGGACCGACCTATGGCGTGCGCATCCTGGACACCGGCGACACGGCCGTCAACAACGGCCAGATCGTCATCGGGTCGCAGGCGCAGAACGCCGTGGCGATGTATTCGACGGCACCCTTGAATTCCCTGTTGCAGAACAATGGCACGATCACGATCAATGGCGCGGCCGGCGGTGTGCCCATGGCCAACATCGGCATGCTGGCGGACGACAACGGCGCGGCGGGCACCGGCGCCATCGTGCGCAACGCCGGCACCATCGACGTCAATGGCGTGAACGGCATCGGTCTGATGGTGAACGCCGATCCGGGCATCGCGGCGAACGCGGAATCGACCGGCACGATCAACGTCAACGGCAACGCCGATCCGGCCAGCGGCACGCGCAATTTCGGCGTCTGGGTGGACGGCGCGCAAGGTGTCGCGTCCGTCAGCGGCGCGGTCAACCTGGGCGGCACGGGCGCCATCGGGGTTTTCGCGCAGAACGGCGGCACGATCAACGTGGCGGCGGGGTCGGTGCCACGCTTCCTGGGCGGCACGGACCAGATCGGCTTCTTCGCGGCGGGTCCGGGGTCCACCATCAACGTGTCGGCCAGCACCATGACGGTGGATACCGAGCACGCCACCTTGTTCCGCGTGGCCGATGGCGCCAGCTTCACGGGCGCGTCCGTGGCCGGTGCCTTCGACACGACGGTCTCGGGCACCGATGCGCGCGGCGTGGTCGCGACAGGCGTGGGCACCATGCTGTCGACCGACAGCTCGACGTGGCGCGTGACCGGCGCCGCGGGATCGGCGGGCGGCGCGGTGGCCATCGTGAATGAAGGCGGGGCGACGGGCACCATCGACGCCGGCACGCGCATCATGCTCTCCAGTGCCGGTGCCACGGCCGGTATCGTGGACGGTCAGGGCCACGACCTGACGGGCGCGGCCACGGGCGATGCGGTCGCCACGACGCTGAACAACAATGCGGCGATACAGTCTTCCACCGATGGCGTGACGGGCTTCGTGGCCCGCAATCTGGGCACGCTGGTCAACAACAACGCCGTGACACTGGCCGGCAGGTCGTCCATCGGCGTGGTGGTGGGCGCGCAAGGCACCGTGCGGAACAATTCGACGATACAGGTGGCGCACGGCGACGGGGCGCTGGTGCAGGGCGCCAATGCGATCCTGGTCAACAACGGCGTGATCCGTGCCGACGACGGCAACGCCGCCGTGCACCTGACCGGCACGGGTGCGTCAGTGGCATTCTCCGGCGCCGGGCTGATCCAGGCGCAGGGCAGCGCGGACGGCATCCTGCTGGATGCGACGGCCGCCGGCGGCAGCGTGGTGGGCACGGCGGGCAGCATCGTGGTGAACGGCACGGGGATGGCGCTGGACAACCAGGCCCCCGATGGAGTCATCGCGCTGACGGACACGAACATCGCGACCAGCGGTGCGGGATCCGCCGGCATCAGTTCATCAGGGGCCAATGCCGACGTGCTGGTCACGGGCGGGCGCATCGACACCCGCGGCGCAGGGGCCGCCGGCATCCATGTCAGCAGCGTCGGCACCTTGCAGCTGTCGAACGCGACCATCGTCACCGCGGGCGACCTCGCGCCGGGCGTCATGCTGGATAGCGGGGCGACGGCGGCGCTGATGGGCGGGTCGGTGTCCACCACGGGCGCGAGCGCCCCGGCCTTGCAGGTGGAAGGCCCGACGGGCGCGGCCACCGTCAGCGGCACCTTGCTGCACAGCGCCGCCGGCCCAGGCGTGCTGGCCAACGCCGGCGGCGCGGTCGCCCTGAACAACAGCACCGTGCAAGGGGGGACGGCAGCCATCGCGGTGACGGACACCGCGGGCACCGGCAAGGTATCGACGATCACGGTGACCGGCGGGACGCTGGCGGCGCCATCCGGCAATGCGATCGAGGTGAACGGCGCGAAGGCCAACATCAGCGTACGTGCGGGTACGGTCATCACGGCGGCATCCGGCACGCTGTTGAACTTGACGAACGCCAGCGTGGTGAACCTGGACACGCAAGGCGTGACCCTGAACGGGGACTTGATCGCGGATGCGTCCAGTAGCGGGTCGGTGGCCCTGCGCAACGGGACGACCCTGACCGGCCGCATCGATCCGCTTGCGGTCAGCATCGACGCCGGCAGCGCATGGAACGTCACGGCCAGTTCGGAGGTGGCCGCCTTGTCCAACGCCGGCACCATTACCTACCTGGCACCGACCGGGGATCCGACGCAGTCGTCCAGCTACAAGACGATCACCGCCAGCAGCTACACCGGCGCCAACGGGACCATCGCGCTGAATACGTATGTGGCCGGCGATGGCGCGCCATCGGATCGCCTGGTGATCAACGGCGGCAGCGCGACGGGGACGACGGGGCTGCGCATCGCCAACACCGGCGGGAAGGGTGCGCGCACCACGGGCGACGGGATCAGTCTGGTCGCCGTGACGGGCGGCGGGACCACCGCGCCGGGCGCGTTCCAATTGGCTGCGCCGGTGCAGGCGGGCGCCTATCAATACCTGCTGTACCGGGGGGGCAGCACGAGCGCGGACGATTACTTCCTGCGCTCGTCGCTGGGCGGGCCGGCTTCGCCGGGCGATCCGGCGCCGGCGGGTCCCGCGGCCTATCGCCCCGCGGTGGTGGGCTATGCGCTGATGCCGGCACTGAACCTGGACTATGGGTTTTCCATGCTGGGTCGGCTGCATGAGCGCGTGGGCGATGTGTATGCCACCGAGCAGAACCAGAAGGGCAACAAGAACGGCTTCTGGGGGCGCATCGGCGGGGACGGCCTGAACGCCGATTCGGGAAGCCGCTTCTCGGTGGACCAGCACACGTTCTTCATGCAGTTCGGCAAGGATTGGACGCTGTCGCAGTCGGACGAGGGCGGCAGCACGCATGCGGGGGTAACGGCGACGCTGGGCGTCTCCAGCGCCGATTTCAAGGACGGCAAGCGGGATCTGAACCCGACGCTGTCGGACAAGGCGGGCAGCGCGACGACACAGGCGCAAAGCCTGGGTGGCTATTACACGAAGTACTGGCGCGACGGCAGCTATTGGGATTCGGTGGCGCAGGTCACGCACTATCGCAACAAGTACGACGATGTGTATGGCAACAGCGGCAAGCAGGACGGTTTCGGGATCGCGTTGTCGCAGGAGGTAGGCAAGCCCTTCTCCTTGATGTCCAAGCTGGCGATCGAGCCGCAGGCGCAATTGGTGTACCAGTACCTGAACCTGGACAGCTTCGATGATGGCGTATCCCGGGTGTCGGGCAATAGCAGCAATGCCTTGCGCGGACGCTTGGGGTTCCGGTTGTTCGCGCCCAACCTCAAGACGGAGGATGGGGCGGGATCGGGCACGCCTTACCTGACCTTCGACGTGCTGCATGACTTCGTGCCGCCGCGCGCGGTGACGGTGGGGGGAACGTCGGTGCGGTCGGATTTTGGTCGGACGTGGGGAGAGGTGGGGTTCGGGATCAGCGAGGTCGTGGGCAAGGGCGGGCAGCTGTATGCGACGGTGAAGCTGGCGAAGAACCTGGGCGGGGAGGAACGGCGGGGCGTGTTCGGGCAGGTCGGGTATCGGTATAGCTGGTAGGGGAATTCGGCGGCCAGCGTGTGCCATAGCACCGTGATCGTGGAACAGATGAGCGGTTGCGTCGCTGCCGGCTCAGGCCTTCGGCACCGCCATGCGCTCGATCAATGAGTGGCGGTGTTGCAAGTGCGCGGCCTGCTTCAGGTGGGCCATGTCCACCAATACGCCGTCATCACCCACCGCGCCTTGGCCGGAACGATTCGTTTCTTCGATGAGCCGGGTGACACGCGCCGCCCAGTCCAGCTGGGCCTGCGTGGGTGAAAAGGCTACGTTCGCCAGATCGATCTGGGTGGGATGGATGGCCCATTTGCCTTCGAATCCCAGCGCGGCGGCGCGGGCCGTGGAGGCCCGGTAGCCGTCGATGTCGCGAAAGTCGGTGTAGGGGCCGTCGATGGGGCGCAGGCCGTGCGCGCGGCAGGCGTTGGCGATGCGCGCCATGGCGAAGTGCCACTGGTCGTTCCAGTGGCGTTGGCGCGGCGCGTCGCCGACGGCGCTAGTCAGGATGGCGTAGCGCTCGCTGGGCGTTCCGAATACCTCGTCGTAGGTTCGCATGTCCACCGTGTAGTCGCCGACGCCGAAGATCATGGCTTCCAATCGTGGCGATGATTGTGCGATGGCTTCGGCATTGGCCACGCCCAGCGCGGTTTCGATCAGGACTTCGATGCCGATGCGCTTGGGACGCCCGGTTTCGCGTTCGATCAGCGTCAGCAGCTGGTCGACGAACTGCACGTCGAAGGCGGCGCCGGCCTTGGGCAGCAGGATCAGGTCCAGCCGGGGGGCCAGGCGGGCCACATCCAGGATGTCGCGGTGCGCCCATGGGGTGTCCAGGCCGTTCACGCGCACCGCCATCGTTTTGTTGCCCCAGTCGATGTCGTTGAGCGCGGCCACGGCGCGTGCACGGGCCGCGTCCTTGGCGGCGGGCGCGACCGCGTCTTCCAGGTCGAGGAAGACGACGTCCGCGGCGCTGGCCGCGGCCTTGGCGAAGAAGCGCGGGTTGGTGGCGGGAACCGCCAGTTCGGAACGCTGCAGGCGTTCCGGCCGGTGGGTGTGCGAGGCGGCTTGGCGGTAGGGGTGCGCGGTCATGATGAAGATCCCGGATGGCGAGCGGTTGACGGGGGCTGTGCGCTGCTTGCTGTTGTGGAACCGATCGACTGGGGCTGCGCAGTGCCTGCCGCTGTTGAAGCGGTCGATTGGGATGCCGCGGTATCTGCCGTGGAAGCTGGCGGCCTGCCGCCGGCACGCTGTCGCAGGGTTTCGGCCAGGCGCAAGAGGCGGCGCGCGGGGGCGACCAGGTCGACGGCCACGAACAGGCCGTCCACGGCGCTGGTGCCGTGCCCGAGCGCCAGTTGCGCCTCATAGGCCGCGATCAGGCGCTGGGCCCGCGCGATTTCAGCGGGCGAGGGCGAGAAGACGTCGTTGACGACGTCGACCTGGTTCGGGTGGAAGACGACCTTGCCGGCGTAGCCCATGGCGCGCGCGGCCAGCGCGTCCTGGCGGGTGGCCTGGGCGTTCCTGACGTCGCCGAAGAAGGCGGCGTCGATGGCCTGCATGCCCGCGGCGGCGGCGGCCGCCGCGATGACCGAGCGCGGATAGTGCAGCGTGGCGTCGGTCACCTCCGCCCCCAGGGCGGAGGTGTAGTCGCCCGAACCGAAAAACAGCGCGGTGGTGCGCGGCACGGCATCGGCGATGTCCAGGGCGCGCAGCACGCCGCGCGGGGTTTCGATGAGCGCGATCAATTCGATGGGCCGGTCGCGGCCGCGGTCGGCGTGCAGGGCGGACAGGCGGGCGTCGACCTCGCGCAGCATGTCGGCGGATTCGACCTTGGGCACCATGACGGAATCGATCCGGTCGAAGGGCAGGGCGGCCAGGTCATCGGCGCCGTAGGGCGTATCCAGCGCGTTGATGCGCACGCAGCGTTCGAGGCCGTCGGGATGTCGTCCGCGCTGATCGCGGCCGGCAGGCGGTTCGCGATCGCCGCGGACACCATGTGGTCCGGGATCGAGGCCGGCGGCAGGGGGTGCCTCTGGCGCGCCCAGGACGGCGGCCATGCATCGCCGCGCGTGCGCTTTCTCCGCCGGCGGTACGCTGTCCTCCAGGTCGTAGACCAGGGCGTCGGCCCCGTACGCCGCCGCCTTGCGCAGGCGGTCTTCGCGGTTGCCCGGCGTCATGAGCATCGTGCGCCGCAGGCGGGGATCAGGCATCCAGGGCCTCCGCGTCGTGGGCCGCCGCGACCAGGCGGTCGATTTCTTCCGGGACCTCGCCCAGGAACAGCCGTTGCACGTTCGGATTGTCCAGCAGCTCGCGCGCGGGGCCGGCATAAACGACCTGGCCGGTATGCATGACGTAGCCGCTGTCGGCGATCTGCAGGGCGCGCGAGGCTTTTTGTTCGACCATGATGATGGTCAGCCCGGACGCCGCCAGCTCGACCAGTTTTTCGAAGACGGCATTGACGAATTTGGGCGAGAGGCCCAGCGAGGGCTCGTCCAGGATGATGGCGGTGGGGCTGGTCATCAGCGCGCGTGCGATGGCCAGCATCTGCTGTTCGCCGCCGCTCATGGTCCCGGCCAGTTGCCGCATGCGCTGGCCGATGATGGGAAAGGAGGCGACGACGCGTTCCAGGGCCTGGTCGATGCGTTTGCGGTCCTTGCCCAGGATGTAGGCGCCGATGTCCAGGTTTTCGCGCACCGTCATGTCGGGCAGTACGATGCGGCCCTGCGGAACGAAGGCCAGGCCGCGCGACAGGCGCTTGTGCGGGGCCTCGGCGGTGACGTCGGCGTCGCCGATCAGCACGCGGCCCTTCCATGCGGGCAGCAGGCCGGCCGCCGCCTTGATGGCGGTGGATTTGCCGGCGCCGTTGGATCCGATCACGGCCGTGATGCCGCCGCGCGGAAAGCGCAGGTTGGCGTTGCGCACCACGGGCACGTCGCCGTAGCCCGTGGTGACGCCCTGCATTTCCAGGAAGACGGGTGGTTGCGCGTTCATGCGATGCTCCCCAGGGGACTTGCGTCCCCGTCCGTATCAACGCTTGTTCCAAGGCGGCATGGGAACGACCGCGTCGGCCGTCTTCACGTCCAGCGGCATGACGATCTCGCGCTTGCCGTCGCGCACCTGCACCAGCAGCCCGGTGACGCCGACCTGCTTGCCGGTTTTCGGATCGACCTTGTGATGGCCCATGACCGTATCGACTTCCAGGGTGGTGAGCACGTCGCGCAGCTTCTCCTGGTCCAGCGATCCGGCGGCCTTGACGGCGGCTTCCATGACGGTGGCGCCGGCATAGGAGAACGCGGAGTAATAGCCGGGATCGCCCTTGTAGGTTTGCTGGTATGCCTTGACGAATTCCTCGTTGCCCTTGGTCTTGAGCGACGGCTCGTACAGGGACATGCCGAAGGCGTAATCGCCGTCCTTGCCGGAGGCCTTCAGGAAATCGTCGATGGAGACGCCGTTATGGACGAAAACCTTGGGCAGGTAGTTCGAGGCCTTGAACTGGCGCACCATTTCGATGGCTTCGTTGGGATAGCCGACCGAGACCCAGATATCGGGCTGCAGCTGGCGCGCCTGCGCGATCATCGACGAAAAGTCCGTGGTGCCGGCGGGAAAGAATTCCGAGGCCACGACCTTCAGCTCGCGCTTTTCCGCGATGGCCTTGATGGATTTCTCCATGTCGCGCGCGGCAGGATAATCACGGCCGAAGAAGGCGACCGTCTTCAGGTTGTGCTGCTCGGCCAGCGGGCCGACGCTGGCGACGTAGGCGCTGATGGGCGCGGCGGTCTGGAAGACGTATTTGTAGCCGCGTTCCTGTATCTGCTCCGAAGCGCCGCCGGAGTTGAAGAAAATGCGCTTGTGGCGGTTGGCCACCCCCGATGCCGTGGCGGCGGAGGCCGAGCCCCATGGGCCGAACAGCAGGTCCACGTTGTCGTCGGTGATCAGCTTTTCGTACAGGCGCGCCGCGGTCGCGGGGTCGCTGCGATCGTCGTAGACGATCAGCTCCACCTTGCGGCCGAGCAGCCCGCCGCGCGCATTGACCAGGTCGCGCCACAGCGCCACGCCTTCCCAATAGTGCTTGGCGCTGTCGGCCAGGTTGCCCGACTGCGACAGGGCGACGCCGACGCGTATCGGCTTGCCATCCTGGGCCAGGGCGCCGCCCGCCAGGCCGGCGGCAGCCGCGGCCACGGCGAGCGTGGCCGCGGCCCTGGCGGCGCGCCGGCCGACCAGGCGGCGCAGCACGGGGGCCAGGCATTTATCCAGCAGCTGCTTTTTCATCGTGTGTCTCCTCCGGTGGGTGGGCAGCCCGCCCATGCGGGCCGGCGGCGTGGGTGGACCGTGGTACCGGCCCTGGCGCGGTCAGAAATACGCTTCCTTGACGCGTTCGTCCGCGCGTATGGCTGCAGCATCGCCGTGCGCGATGACCTGGCCTTCGGCCAGTACGTACAGGTCGTCGCAGATTTCCAGCACGATGCGCATTTCGTGGTCGATGAAGAACACCGTCAGGCCTTGCTCGCGCAGCACCTGCAGGCGTTCGACGATGCGGTTCTGCAGGCGCGGATTGATGCCGGCGAAGGGTTCGTCCAGCAGCATGACGCGCGGCCCCAGCATCAGGGCGCGGGCGATTTCCACCAGCTTGCGCTGGCCGTAGGAAAGCTCGGCGCCCCACTTGTCGCGCAGCGCGCCGATCTCCAGGAAATCCAGCAATTCCAGCGCGCGCTGCACGGCCTGCGCGTCGGACAGGCGGTGCGCCACCGCGACCAGGTTTTCCAGCACCGTCAGCTCCGCGAATAGCCGCGATATCTGGAAGGTGCGTCCCAGGCCGCGCCGGCATATCTCCGCGGGTGACGTGTGCGCCAGGTCCTTGCCGTCGAACAGCACGCGTCCGGCGTCCGGCGGCAGGGTGCCGGCCACGATATTGAACAGCGTGGACTTGCCCGACCCATTGGGGCCGATCACGCCGGTGATGGAGCCCCGCGCGATGCGCAGGCTGGCGCCGTCCAGCGCCACCCGGCCGCCGAAGCTCTTGCGTACCTCTTCCACCACCAGGATGTCTTCCTGCGCCATGCGAGGCTCCTTCCAGCGTTAACAGGCCCTAGCCCAGTCCCTTGCGCGGCATGCGCGTCGGATCGACGATGGCCTTGCGCGCCGGCCGGCTGGCGGCGGCGCCGCGCCGGTCCGCCAGCCGGCGCAGGTGGCCGCGGGCCGCGGGCACCCAGGACCAGGCACGCCGCTGCGCGAAATTGACGATGCCGCGCGGCATGAACAGCACCGCGATCAGGATGATGACGCCCACCAGGGAAAGGTAGATCTCCGGCAGGCGCGCCCACAGCACCTCGTTGACCACCGACAGTGCCAGCGCGCCGACCAGCGGGCCCAGCACGGTACCCATGCCGCCCAGCAGCACCATGGCGATGACCGTCAGTTCGGTCATGGGGGCGAAGGCGGTGGTGGGGTCGATGAAGCCCAGGTAGCAGGCGTACAGGCTGCCCAGCGCGCCCGGCATGAAGGCCGACGCGATAAAGGTGCCGACCTTCAGCCGCGTGGTGCGCACGCCCAGGGCCGCCGCGGCGGTTTCGTCCTCGCGGATGGACAGCAGCTGCAGGCCCAGCCGGGAGTTGTCCAGGCGCCAGGTGGCGGCCAGCAGGATCAGCAGCACGGCGCCCGCCGCGTAGTACACCAGGTCCAGGTCCACGGCGGTCATGTACAGCCCCGTACCGCCCTGCGTGATGCTGTCCAGCCCCAGTGCCAGCGATTCGCACACGCGGGCGATGCCGAACATGCCGATGGCGAAGAACGGCCCCTTCAAGCGCAGCATGATGGCGCCCAGCAGCGCCGCGCACAGCGATGCGAACAGCGCCGCCAGCAGGGTGGCCCACGGCCAGGCGATGTCGTGGCCGATGGCGATGGCGCCGACATACGCGCCCAGGCCGAAGAAGGTCACCTGGCCGAAGTGCGTGTAGCCGGCATAGCCGCCGATCAGGTTCCAGGAATACGCCAGACCCATGAAGATGAAGGTCTGCACCAGGAAGGACATGGCGTACGAGCCGGCGTAGAACGGCGCGCTCGCGGCCGCCAGCAGGACGACGGCAAGCAGCAGGGCGGATTTCATGCGCGCGCCCCCATGCCGAAGATGCCGCGCGGGCGGAAGATCAGCACCACCAGCATCGCCAGGAACACGGTGGCCGCACCCAGCACCTGCCCGTACAGGTAGCCCGCGAAGACTTCCAGCACGCCCATCATCAGCGCGGCCAGCATGGCTCCGGGGTAGCTGCCCATGCCGCCGACGATGATGACGGCGAAGGCCTTGATGCCGAAGCGCGCGCCCAGCTGGGCATCGGAGGCAAAGGTAGGTGCCAGCAGCACGCCCGCCAGGCCGGCCATGGCCGCGCCCAGGGCGAAGGTCACGTTGCGCACCTGGTTGATGGAGATGCCCGATATCACCGCCAGTTCCGGCGCCTGCGATACGGAACGGATGGCCTTGCCATAGCGCGTGGCCTGCAGGAACCACCATACGCCCAGCGTCGCGGCCATCGCCACCAGGAAGGACACCAGCCGCGAAAGCGGGATGTCCATGCCGGCGATGCGGACCGAACCGCCCAATACCGTCGGCAGGCCGCGATAGCCACCGCCCCAGATCAGGATGGAGATGTTGACGATGATGGTGGACAGGGCGAAGGTGGCCAGCAGCGACATGATCATCGGGCCGTCGGCGATGCGGCGGATCACGATCCATTGCATGGCCAGCCCCAGCGCGGCCGTCAGCAGCGGCACCAGCACCAGCGCGGCGGCGTAGGGCAGGTGCATGCCCGCCACCAGCGAGACCGTGGTCAAGGCGCCGACCGCCAGCAGGTCGCCATGGGCGAAATTGATGACCCGCATGACGCCGAACACCAGGTTCAGGCCGCAGGCCATCAGGGCGTACAGCCCGCCCAGCAGGATGCCGGCCACGAACAATTCGATGAAAGGCACGATGACGTCTCCTCCATTGCGCCGCTGGCCGTGGCGCTTATTCGGTGTCGACCGGTGCCGGCGGGCCGCCCCGCGCGCCCCGCCGTCCGTATCGATGGACCGTCAGATCACGCCGGCGCGCATCAGCGCTTCGATGCGTTCGGTCGACAGGCCCAGCCGGTTGCGGTACACCTCGTCGTTATGCTCGCCTAGCGCAGGCCCCAGGCGGTCGATGCCGCCCGGGGTGTCGGTCAGCCGCGGCACGACATTGGGTACCGCGTATTCGCCCACGCGCTCGTCCTTGAAGTGGACGATGTTGTCGCGCGCCGCGTACTGCGGGTCCTCGAAGATTTCGTCGATGGCGTAGACCGGACCGCAGGGCACCTGGTGTTCCTCGCAGCGCCGCAGCACCTCGTCGCGCGTGTACTGCGCGCTCCAGGCGCCGACGTAGTCGTCCACCTGCGCGCGTTCGGCCTCGCGCTGCGTGATGGTCCCCCACTTGCCGGTCCCGCCGAATTCCGGCACGCCCATGGCCTGGGCCAGGCGTTCGAAGATCTTGTCGCTGGTGCAGGCGATCGCCACCCAGCGGCCGTCCTTGGTGGGATAGTGGCTGTGCGGCACCACGTTGACCGTGCCCGGCCCCATGCGCTGGCGCACATAACCCTTCATCTTGTAGGCCGGCGCCAGTTCGTCCAGGATGCGGAAGATCGGCTCGTACAGCCCGATGTCCACCACCTGGCCGCGGCCGGTCTTGGCCAGCGATTGCAGCGCGAGCAGCACGCCCAGCGCGCCGTACAGGCCGGCCATGTAGTCCGGGATCGTGGCCGATCCGGGCGTCACGGGCGGCCGGTCGGGGTAGCCCGCCAGGAAGGACAGCCCGCCGAAGGCATTGCCGATGCGGCCGAAGCCCGGCCGTCCGCTGTAGGGGCCGGTCTGCCCGTAGCCCGATATCCGCACCATGATCAGGCGTGGATTGACTTCCTTCAGTACGTCCCACCCCAGGTTCCATTTTTCCAGGGTGCCGGGCTGGAAGTTTTCCACCAGTACGTCGGCGTCCTTGATCAGTGCCTTCAGCAGTTCGGCGCCTTCCGGCTTGCGCAAGTCCAGCGTGGCGGATTTCTTGTTGCGGCACTCGGACAGCCAGGGCAACGAATCCCCGCAGGGCGTGATGCTGCCGAAGCGCCGCAGCGCGTCGCCGACGCCGGGCAATTCCAGCTTGATGACGTCCGCGCCGAATTCCGCCAATTGGGTCGAGCAGAAGGGACCGGCCAGAAAACTCGATACATCGATCACCTTCAGGTGATCGAGGGGCCGGACGGCGGCCGCGGCGTTGTCCATGGGTGTCTCCTCCCTGATGTGCGGGCATCCGCTCCGCGTTATGGTCGTTCCGGTTGTGTCTTTGCCGCCAATGCCATCACGCGCTGCGCGGCGTAGACGATGGGGTAGTCGATGAACTGCCCATCCAGCTGTATCGCCGAAGAGCCCTGCGCTTCGGCCTGCGCGAACGCCTCCAGCACGCGCTGCGCGCGGGCGATCTGCGCCGCGGTGGGCGAGAAGGCGTCGTTCACGACCGGGACCTGGTCGGGGTGGATGCACAGCTTTCCTTGGAAACCCAGCTCGCGCGCCTTGCGCGCCGAGGCCGCGCAGCCGTCCGGGTCTTGCAGGTTCACCCACACGGTATCCAGGGGCGCTTCGATGCCTGCCGCGCGCGAATGCAGCACCACCTGCGCGCGATAGGCGTTCAGTTCTTCCTCGTCGCGCGTCCACGTCAGGTCCAGGTCCAGCGTGAAATCGCCCGCGCCGAAGGCCGCGCGCTTGACCCGCGGCGAGGCCGCCAGGATGCGCGGCAGGGCGGCCAGGCCGCGCGCGGTCTCGATGATGGGAATGAGATCGACGCTGCCGTCCGGCATGCCGTGTTCACGCTCCATCTGGCGGATCAGCCAATCCGCGGTGTGCAGGTCGCTGGGCGATTCCACCTTGGGCAGCACCACGCCATCCAGGCCGGGCCGCACGGTCTCGGTCAGGTCGCCATACGCGAATTCGGTGGAAAGCGGATTGACGCGCACGTATCCCAGGCAGCGGCGCGGCCGCGCCATGGCTTCGCCGACCTTGGCCCGGCTGGCCACTTTTTCCGAGATCGCGCAGGCGTCTTCCAGGTCCAGGATGACCGCATCGGCCGCCAGCGTGAGGGCCTTTTCCACCCGGCGCGGATGGTTGGCGGGCGCGAACAGGAACGATCTGAATACCGTCATGCAAATTCCCTTCGGTGCGGGCGGGGAACCGCAACGGAGTCCGGGTGCAGGTGCAAGGCCGGTATCCGCGTCTCCATCCTGTGCCGCATCGTTTGTCGTTAATGTGCGTTTGTACGTACAATACGAGCCGGTCTGGCGCCTGTCAACACGGGGCGTTTACCATCCACCTTTTTGCCGATCCGATGCACTCCACACCTTCTTCCGCGGATGCCTTTCCCTACACCGGCGCGCTCGCCGGCGGTCGCAATCCGCTGTATGTCGCCCTGGCCAAGACGCTGGCGAGCGACATCCATGGCGGCCGCTATGCGATCGGCAGCACCTTGCCCACCGAGGGCGAACTGGCGCAGCGCTACGGCGTCAGCCGCCATACCGTGAGGCAGGCGCTGCGCGAGCTCAAGGAAGACGGGCTGCTGTGGTCGCGGCCCGGTATCGGCACCAAGGTGCGCGCGCGGCCGGAATCGCCGCGTTTCTTCAGCGGTATCCACAATATCTCCGACCTGCTGCAGTTCGTCGATGCCACCGAAATGCACGTCAAGTCGCGCCGCGAAATCGTCGCCGACGCCGGCTTCGCGGAACTGCTGCACTGCGCGCCGGGCCAGGCCTGGTCGGAAACCAACATCGTGCGCAAGGTGCCCGGCGGCGCCACGCCGCTGTGCTATCTGCAAGCCTATCTGCGTCCCGAGTATGCGGGCGCCATCGGGCGGGCGCGCGTCATCAAGCGTCCCATCTATTCGCTGGTGGAGGAACGGTACGGCGTGCGCATCGTGGAAGTCCTGCAGGAAATCACCGCCGCGCAATTGACGCCGGAAATGGCGCACGCCCTGAGGGCCGAGGCCGGCCAGGCCGCCCTGCGCATCTCGCGGTCCTACCTGGACAAGCAGGGCGTCATCGTCGAAGTCGGCATCGGCCATTATCCCAGCGGCCGCTATACCCAGAGCACGCGGTTCCGCGCGCACAGCGCGGAGGAGTGAATCGCCACGCGCCGCCAGCCCGCGCACGTTCATTCGGGATGCTCGTGAGGGTGCTCGCGTCCCCACCGCATGACCGCCTCGCGCGTGCTGGCGTGCATGGAATGGCTGCGCGGCGGTATCTCCAGCAGCCGGGCGATGTCCTGCGCCGCCTCCAGCACGGCTTCCGGGTCCAGGCCGGTATCCAGGCCCATCAGCGCCATCATGCGCGCCATGTCCTCGCTCGGGAAGTTCCCCACCGCGCCCAGGGTCTCGGGCATGGCGATGCCGCCGCCGATGCCGCAGATCGCGCCTTCCAGCCATGCCGCGCCGGCGTCCAGGGCCGCCAGCATATTGGCCGTGGCCATGCCGCCCAGGTTGTGCACGTGGAATCCCAGTTCCAGGTCGGGATAGCGGTCGTGCAGGCGCGTGAAAAGCTCGTTCACATGCCGGGGGTCTTCCAGGCCGACGGAGCCGGCCAGGTACATGCGGCGGATGCCCGCGTCGCGAAACCGGCCCACCATCGCCGTCACGCGCTCCTGCGGAATCACGCCTTCATAGGGACACCAGAGGGCCATGCCGATGGCCAGGACGTAGCGCAGGCCCTTCGCGTCGGCGATGCGGAAGGCCTCGGTCGCCTGCGTGCTGGCCTGTTCCGGCGTCATGTTCTGATTTTTCTTCAGGTAGGCCGCGCTGGCGATGGTCAGCCCGACCACCTCGTCCACACGCGCCGCCGCCGCCCGCTCCGCCCCGCGTGCGTTCGGCGCCAGTCCCCGGTAGACCACGCCGGGGCGCCGCGCGATGCGCTCGCACACGGCCTCCGCGTCCCGCAGGTTGGGGATCACGCGCGGATGAACGAAGCCTGTTACCTCGATCACGGGAAAGCCCGCTTGCGACAGGCGGTCCACCATGCGCACCTTGTCTTCCGTCGGCACCCATTTGCGCAAGCTCTGCAGGCCGTCGCGCGGGCCGACTTCCACGATATCGATCTGTTCCGGTAGCCGCATCGCCGCCTCCGCTCACGTCCGCGGGCCGGCGGGCGTGTCCGCGCGATCCGCATCGGCCATGCCGGCCGCACCGGTCGAGCCATCACTATCCTCCAGCAGGATGCCCGCCCGCGCGAGCTCCTCTTCGCCATAGCCCAGGCGTTCCACCAGGATCTCCCGGTTGTGCTGCCCCAGGCGCGGCCCGGCATGGCGGATCGCGCCGGGCGATGCCGACAGCTTGCCCACCACGTCCTGCATGCGCAGTTCGCAGCCCAGTTCATCGTCGTACACGGCGCGGATATTGCCGCGTTCGCGGATATGCGGGTCGGCGAAGATCTGCGCGACGTCATTCACCGGCGACATGGTGCAGCGCCGCTCGGCCGACCGCGCGAGCAGGTCGTCCAGGTCGAAGCGGGCGATCGCCGCCTGCAGCGCCTCGTCCAGCGCCTGCACATGGCGCAGCCGCTGGCGGTTATCGGCAAAGCGCGGGTCATGGACCAGTTCCGGCACCCCCAGCGTATCGCAAATGTTGATGAAGGCCGACTGCGCGCTGCCGCCCACCGTCACCCATTTATCGTCGCGCGTGCGATAGGTATTGCGCGGCGCCGTGAAGGGCAGGCGGCTGCCTTCGCGCCGCTGCACGATGCCCAGCTGGTCGAAATTGATGACGTGCGGCCCGATGAGCGTCAGCAGCGTTTCGTAGATCGCCAGGTCCACGTACTGGCCGCGTCCGCTGCGGCGCTTTTCCGCCAGGGCCACCATGGCCAGGAAGGCCGCCATCAAGCCGGTGGTCGAATCCGCCAGCCCGAACCCCGGCAATAGGGGCGGGCCATCGGGATGGCCGCTGATCTGCGCGTAGCCGGCATAGGCCTCGGCCAGCGTGCCGAAGCCGGGCCGGTCGCGATAAGGCCCGGTCTGCCCGAAGCCCGTGATGCGCAGCATGATCAGGCCGGGATTGATTTCCTTCAGCGTGTCGTAGCCCAGGCCCCATTTCTCCAGCGTCCCGGTGCGGTAGTTCTCGATGACGATGTCCACATCGGCCGCCAGCCGCTTCACCGCGTCCACGCCCAGGGGCGTATGCAGGTCCAGGGTCACGGATTTCTTGTTGCGGTTGATGACCTTGTAGTAAAGGCCGACGCCATCCTTGTTTTCGCCCCAGTAGCGCACTTCGTCGCCCTTGCCCGGACGCTCCACCTTCAGCACGTCCGCGCCGAAGTCCGCCAGGAACATCGCGCTCATCGGGGCGGCCAGGAAGTTGGACAAGTCCAGCACCTTCACGCCCGCCAACGCGCCCGCCATGCCTGCCGAGCCAGCCATGGGTGTCTCCTTTAATGTGCGTTTGTACGTACATTAATGGGCGTTCAACCGTAGGTCAATAGGGCAGTTGGGAAGGGTTTCGCCTGGCCGATTCAACGCTCGATGAGCCTAAGGGCGGCGACAAATTCGGTATAGTCGCCCAACGCCCGCACAAGCAACGCACCGCGACGCCGCCCCTGCCCGCCGCCGTCGCCGACAACATATATAAGGGACCCCACCGCATGCCTACCCCGATCGAACTGATCGCCACCCTGCTGTTCGCCGTCGCCGTCCTGCATACGTTTTCGGTCCCCTTCTTCGCGCGCCTGGCCAATCGCAACGGGCCCCACGCCGGCGTCTGGCACATGCTGGCCGAAGTCGAGGCGGTCTTTGGCGTGTGGGCCTTCGTCCTTATCGTGTGCTTGGCGCTGCTGGGTGGCTCCGGCAAGGCGATCGAATACATGGACACGCGCAATTTCACGGAGCCGCTGTTCGTCTTCGTCATCATGGTCGTGGCGGCCAGCCGGCCCATCCTGGAATTCGTCGACACCGTCGTGCGCGCCATCGCGCGCATCCTGCCCATGCGGGACGAGGTCAGCACCTACCTGGTCGTGCTGTCCCTGGTTCCGCTGGCCGGCTCCTTCATTACCGAGCCGGCCGCCATGACGCTGGCGGCCATCCTGTTGCGCGACGCCTATTTCCGTACCAGCGGCCGCGCCGGCTTCAAATACCTGACCCTGGGCGTGCTCTTCGTCAATGTGTCCATCGGTGGCGTGCTGACTTCCTACGCCGCGCCGCCGGTCCTGATGGTGGCCTCAACCTTCGGCTGGGATGCCGCCCATATGGCGACGCATTTCGGCTGGCGCGCGGCCGTGGCGGTCTTCATCAACGCGGGCGTGCTCACCTTCGTCTGCCGGGACGTCCTGCGCGGCGCCGCCAAGGAAGCGCCTGCCCGCGACAACGGCCGTGCCCCGGTGCCGCTGGTCGTCATCGCCGTGCACCTGGTCTTCCTGGTTGGCGTCGTCCTGAACGCCCACCATCCCGCCATTTTCCTGGGCCTGCTGATGATGTTCATCGGCTTCACGGAAGCCTACAAGCGCCACCAGAACCGCCTGATGATCAAGGAAGGGCTGATGGTGGGCTTCTTCCTGGCCGGCCTGGTCGTGCTGGGCGGCCTGCAGAGGTGGTGGCTGCAGGATCTGCTGGGCGACCTGCCGCCCACCCTGCTGTTCTGGGGCGCGATGGCCCTGACGGCGGTTACGGACAACGCGGCCCTGACCTACCTGGGATCGCTGGTGCAGGGCAGCAGCGAGACCTGGCGCTATATGCTGGTGGCCGGCGCGGTGACCGGCGGCGGCCTTACCGTTATCGCCAACGCGCCCAATCCGGCCGGCTACGCCATCCTGAAGAACCATTTTCCCGACGGCAGCATCGCCGCCGGGCGGCTGTTCGTGTCGGCGCTGCTGCCCACGCTGGTGGCGGCCGGCATGTTCCTCCTGCCGGTGTAGCGGCGCCGGGCGCGACGCGGCGGGGGCGCCGCCGCTGCACGGCGGCCGCCGGCCGTCGCGGCCCGCCGCGCCTGGCCGGCCCAGCCGGCGCGCGGCTCCGCCCGGGGTTAACGGCCCTGAGACAAAAACCCGCTAAAATTCAAGACTTTCCCGTATTTTTGCCGGTCCCGCTCCTGCTGCGTCCCGTTTCTTCCGAAAGGGCGCCCGTGAGCGGGTTCTTTCGTGCCGGCGGGCCTGGGAGTGGACTGAATGCCTATCTACGCTTACAAGTGCAGCAGCTGTGGCCATGCCAAGGATGTGCTGCAAAAAATCTCCGACGCCCCGCTGACGGTATGCCCCGAGTGCGGCGCCAGCACGTTCTCCAAGCAGGTGACCGCGGCTGGTTTCCAGCTGAAGGGCTCCGGCTGGTACGTCACTGATTTCCGCAACAATGGCAGCGGCGGTGGCGCGCCCGCCGGCGCCAAGAGCGAAGCCAAGCCCGACGCCGGGGGCGCCGCCGCCGACGGCGGCGCGGCCAAATCGGGCGACGCCGGGGGGACGACGGCCGCCGCCGCCGCGCCTGCCGCGCCGCCCGCGGCGACTTCCTGATCCAGCCGCCATGGCGATGCGCATCTTCAAGAAGTACTTCATCACCGGCCTCCTGATCTGGGTGCCGCTGGTGATTACCGTCTGGGTGCTGGGCGTGCTGATCGCCACGCTCGAAGGCTTCGTGCCGGGCTTTCTGTCGGCCCAGTCGCTATTCGGGGTGGATATCCCCGGCTTTCGCTTCGTGCTGGTCATCGTGGTCGTGCTGCTCACGGGCGTCTTCGCCGCCAACCTGCTGGGCCGAACCATGCTCGAGCAGTGGGAAAAGCTGCTGGGCCGCATCCCGCTGGTGCGTTCGATCTACAACTCGGTCAAGCAGGTCAGCGACACCGTGCTGGCGCCCAACGGGCAGGCATTCCGCCAGGCGGTGCTGGTGCAGTACCCGCGCCAGGGCTCCTGGACCATCGCCTTCCTGACGGGCACGCCCAGCGGCGAAGTGGCCACGCACCTGCCTGGCGACCACGTCAGCGTCTACGTGCCCACCACGCCCAATCCGACCTCCGGATTCTTCCTGATGATGCCGCGCACCGAAGTCGTCGATCTGCAGATGAGCGTGGACTCCGCCCTGAAATACGTGGTTTCCATGGGGGTGGTGGCACCGCCCCCGCCGGTCCCCGTGGGCCGGCCCACTGAAATACCCACCGCGCCGGGTGTACGCCAGCGCGGAGAGAACGCCCCCTGAAGACAATCCGGGCGGGCATGCGGCCCGCCCTTCGATCCATTATCGTGACGCTCCAAGGCGCCCCAACAAAGTAGAAACGGAGTCATCCCGCAATGCGTACCTGCTACACCGGCCAGGTTTGCCGTGACCACCTCGGTCAGACCGTTACCCTGTACGGCTGGGTAAACCGCCGCCGCGACCACGGCGGGGTCATCTTCATCGACCTGCGCGACCGCGCCGGTCTGGCGCAGATCGTTTTCGACCCCGACAATGCCGCCTTCGCCACCGCCGAGCGCCTGCGCAACGAGTTCTGCATCCGCGTCACCGGCCTGGTGCGCCTGCGTCCCGAAGGCACGGCCAACGCCGAACTGGCCTCCGGCGAAGTGGAAGTGCTGTGCAAGGAAGTGGAAATCCTCAACCCTTCGGTCACGCCGCCCTTCCAGCTGGACGACGACAACCTGTCGGAAACCACGCGCCTGACGCACCGGGTGCTGGACCTGCGCCGGCCGCAGATGCAGCGCAACCTGATGCTGCGCTATCGCGTCTCCATCGAAGTGCGCAAGTTCCTGGATTCCCTGGGCTTCATCGATATCGAAACGCCCATGCTGACCAAGAGCACGCCTGAAGGCGCGCGCGATTACCTGGTGCCGTCGCGCGTGAACGCGGGCCAGTTCTTCGCGCTGCCGCAGTCGCCGCAGCTGTTCAAGCAGATGCTGATGGTCTCGGGCTTCGATCGCTACTACCAGATCACCAAGTGCTTCCGCGACGAAGACCTGCGCGCCGACCGCCAGCCGGAATTCACCCAGATCGATTGCGAGACCTCCTTCCTGAACGAAGTGGAGATACGCGAGATCTTCGAAAGCATGATCCGCCACGTCTTCAAGGTGGTGCAGGACGTCGACCTGCCGCAGCCTTTCCCCAGCATGACCTGGACGGAGGCCATGCGCCGGTACGGCTCGGACAAGCCCGACCTGCGCGTGTCGCTGGAGTTCACCGACATCAGCGACATCATGCGCGACGTCGATTTCAAGGTCTTCGCGGCGGCCGCCGCGGCGCCGGGCAGCCGCGTGGTGGCCCTGCGCGTGCCGGGCGGCGGTGCGCTCTCGCGCAGCGAAATCGACGGCTATACGCAGTTCGTCGGCATCTACGGCGCCAAGGGACTGGCCTGGATCAAGGTCAACGAAGCCGCCAAGGGCCGTGAAGGCCTGCAATCGCCCATCGTCAAGAACATCCACGACGCCGCGCTGGCCGAACTGCTCAAGCGCACGGGTGCCCAGGACGGCGACATCATTTTCTTTGGCGCGGACAAGGAAAAGGTCGTCAACGATTCGATCGGCGCGCTGCGCGTGAAGATCGGCCATAGCGAATTCGGCAAGCAGTCCGGACTGTTCACGCCGGGCTGGCGTCCGCTGTGGGTCATCGACTTCCCGATGTTCGAGTACGACGAGGAGGAAGGCCGCTACACCGCCGCGCACCATCCCTTCACCAGCCCCAAGGACGGCCACGAGGACTTCCTGCAAACCGATCCCATCAAGGCCTACGCCAAGGCCTACGACATGGTGCTGAACGGCTGGGAAATCGGCGGCGGCTCGGTTCGTATCCATCGCGAGGAAGTGCAGAGCAAGGTGTTCCGCGCCCTGAAGATCAACGCGGAAGAAGCGCGGCAGAAGTTCGGCTTCCTGCTGGACGCGCTGCAGTACGGCGCGCCCCCGCACGGCGGCATCGCCTTCGGCCTGGACCGCATCGTCACCATGATGACCGGCGCCGAGTCGATCCGCGACGTGATCGCCTTCCCCAAGACGCAGCGTGCGCAGGATCTACTCACGCAGGCGCCTTCGCCGGTGGACGAAAAGCAGTTGCGCGAACTGCACATCCGCTTGCGCAACGCCGAAGCGAAATGACCTTGCGCTAAGGTCGGGCCATGTCCATCCTGCGCGTCGTCAGCTACAACATCCACAAGGGTCGTTCCGCGCTCGGCGCGCGGGACTCCCTGAAAGAGCTGCGCCTGGGACTGTATGGGCTGCGCCCCGACCTGGTCTTCCTGCAGGAAGTCCAGGGCCGCAACGAAAGCCGCGGCGTGCTGGATGCCCAGCACATGTCGCTGGCGGCGGCCCTGCACATGGACATGTGCTACGGCCGCAACGCCATACGCAACCAGAGCGACCACGGCAACGCGCTGCTGTCGCGCTATCCCATCCTGGAACACGAAAACCAGGACATCTCGGATCACCGCCTGGAACAGCGCGGGCTGCTGCACGCCACGGTGGAAGTCGGCAACCACGAGGTGCATTGCTTCGTGGTGCACCTGGGCCTGTTCGCCGGCAGCCGTACACGGCAGATACAAGCGCTGGTCGATCGCATCGACCGCATGGTGCCGGCGGGCGCGCCCATGGTGATCGCGGGTGACTTCAACGATTGGAACGACAGGCTGGCGCCTTTGTTCGTCCAGCGGCTGGGCGTCTACGAAGTGTTCTCGCACGCGCCCAAGCTGGTCGGCGGCGAAGGCCCGCGCCTGCGCGAAAGCATGCGCCGGCTCAGCAACGTGCTGCGCGGCGTGCCCAACAGCCTGGCCATGCTGGAACGCACCAATCAGCTGACCATGCAGGGCAATTATCGGGACGTGCGACCGCCGCGCACCTTTCCGGCGGTGTTCCCCTGGTTTCGCCTGGATCGCATCTACCAGCGCGGCTTTGGCGTGCGCAGCGCCCGCGTGCTGCGCGGACGTGCCTGGGCCAAGCTGTCGGACCATTCACCCTTGCTGGCGGAGCTCGAATTGCCGTGAGGTCCAGGCCACTGCGATTGCACTGGTCGGAAGGCAACGCGATCCGACTGCTGAAGAATGGCGCGGAATTCTTCCCCGCCCTGTGCGACGCCATCGATGCGGCGCATGCGACGGTGCATCTGGAAACCTATATCTTCACGCTGGACCGCACCGCGCAGCGGGTGTTGGACGCACTGACCCGGGCTTGCGCGCGCGGGGTCAAGGTGCGCGTCGTCATCGACGGCTTCGGCAGCTGGGAATGGGTGGACGAGGTCCGGCGCCGCTTGATCGATGCCGGCGCGCAATGCCGGATCTTCCGCCCGGAGCCCGGCTGGCCGCAACGACTGGTGTTTTCGCGCAGCCGCCTGCGCCGCCTGCATCGCAAGGTCACGGTGGTGGACGGTCGCATCGCGTTCGTGGGCGGCATCAATATCGTCGACGATTACGATGACCTGGACCCGGCCGATGCGATCGACGCCAACCCCCGTTTCGATTTCGCCGTCGAAGTGCGCGGCCCGCTGGTCGCCCATGCCGTCCACGCGCAGGACCTGCTGTGGATACGGCTGAATCCCGTCGTGCTGCGCCGGGGGGAAACCGCCGCGGAGCGTCGGCGCCTGCGCCAACCCTACTTCCAGCCCCTGGGCCGCGCCCCCGGGCATCTGCGCGCCGCGCTGGTGCTGCGCGACAATCTGCGCTGGCGCCAGACCTTCGAACGTGCCTATCTGTACGGCATCAACCGCGCGCAGCGCGAGATCCTGATCGCCAACGCCTATTTCTTTCCGGGCCTGCGCTTTCGCCGCGCGCTCAAGCGCGCCGCCGCCCGCGGCGTGCGCGTGCGGCTGCTCCTGCAAGGCAAGGTCGAATACCGCCTGCAGTACTACGCGACGCGCGTGCTGTACGCCGATCTGCTGAAGGCCGGCATCGAAATCTACGAGTACATGCCCAGCTACCTGCATGCCAAGGTGGCGGTGATCGACGACTTCGCCACGGTGGGATCGTCCAATCTGGATCCCTTCAGCCTGCTGCTGGCGCGCGAGGCCAACGTGGTGGTCGACGACGCCGGCTTCGCGCGTGAATTGCACTGCAAGCTGGAAGAAGAGATCGCCCGCGGCGGGCGCCTGGTGCACACCGCGGACCACCGGAAACGCAGCCTGCTGCGGCGCCTGGCCGACAATACCGCCTATACCCTGCTGCGCCTGGGTGTCGCCTTGACGGGACAGGCGGCGCGGTACTGAGCGGGCGGCGCGTGTCGCGCTCAACCGGGCCTGCGCGGGCCGCGGCCGCGGCAGCGCGGTCGCAAGGGGTCGGCCCAGGATGCGCGTTTTCCCCTACCGGTCCGGAATCCGCGATCGCGCCGAGCCGGCGCGCAATCCGGGCTCCCGCCGCTTCTGGCGCGCCAGGGGATTTGTCGGCGGCCGGCATATCCCAGACAATCGTGGAACAGGACCGGCCCGAATCGCTCGCGGGGACGGCATAAAACGTTTGCAGGAGACATTGTCGATGAACATGCCCGGCGCAACTTTCCCCGGATTCAGCCCGGCTTCCGGCCCGGCCGCGCGCGGCGGTGTCCCGGCGCGTATTGGCCGCGTCGCCGTCCTGGGCGCCGGCGTCATGGGCGCACAGATCGCTGCCCACTGCGTGAACGCCGGTATCCCGGCCGTGCTTTTCGATCTGCCCGTGGACGGCCCCGACCGCAGCGCTACCGCGCGCAAGGCGATCGAAGGGCTGGCGCGCCTGAATCCCGCCCCCTTGGCCGCGCCCGAACTGGCGGCGCACATCCAGCCCGCCAACTACGAGGAGCACCTGGCCCTGCTGGCGGGCTGCGACCTGGTCCTGGAGGCCATTGCGGAACGCCTGGACTGGAAACAGGACCTGTACCAGCGGATCGGCGCCGCGCTGGCGCCGCACGCGATATTGGCAACCAATACGTCGGGCCTGTCCATCGATGCATTGGCGGCTTCATTGCCCGAAGCCGTGCGCGCCCGCTTCTGCGGGGTGCACTTCTTCAATCCCCCGCGCTACATGCCGCTGGTCGAGCTGATCCCGGCCGCGCATACCGACGCGGCGTTGCTGGACCGCCTGGAAACCTTCCTGGTGTCCGACATGGGCAAGCGCGTGGTGCGCGCCAAGGACACGCCCAATTTCATCGGCAACCGCATCGGCGTCTTCGGCATCCTGGCCGCGATGCTGGAAGCGGAGCGCCACGGCTTGCCGTATGACGTGGTCGACGAATTGACGGGCGCGCGGCTGGGACGCGCCAAATCGGGCACCTTCCGGACGGCCGACGTGGTGGGCCTGGACACGCTGGCCCATGTCATCCGCACCATGCAGACCGGACTGCCGGACGACCCGTTCCGCGCCGCCTTCGACATGCCGCCCGTGCTGGCGGCGCTGCTGGAACAGGGCGCCCTGGGCCAGAAGACCGGCGCGGGTTTCTATCGCAAGGAAGGCAAGACCATCCTGCGCCTGGATCCGCCCACGCGCCAATACGTACCCGTCGACGCCCGCCTGGACGAAGCCACCGCCGCCGCCCTGGCCGAACGCGATACGGCGCGCCGGCTGCGCGCCTTGCGCGATGCCACCGAGCCGCAGGGCCGCTTCCTCTGGGCCCTGCTGCGCGACACCTTCCACTATGCCGCGGTCCATCTCGCCGAGATTGCCCATACCGCGCGCGACGTCGATTTCGCCATGCGCTGGGGCTTCGGGCACGCGAAAGGGCCTTTCGAAATCTGGCAGGCGGCAGGCTGGGCCACGGTCGCGCAGTGGATACAGGAAGACATCGAGCACGGCAGGGCGCTGTCGCCCACGCCGCTTCCCGATTGGGTCCTGGAGGGCCCGGTACCGGAGCACGGCGGTGTCCATACGGCCGCCGGGTCCTGGAATCCGGGCGCCGGCGAGTTCCAGCCCCGGCGCGAGCTGCCTGTTTACCGTCGCCAGCTGGCGCCCCCGCGGCTGGTCGGTGAATCGCGCGCGGCGCCGGGCCGCACGGTGTACGAGGACGCGGCCATCTGCCTGTGGACCCTGGCGGAAAGCGGCCGCGACGATATCCTGATCGCCTCGTTCAAGACCAAGATGCACACGATCAGCCCCGCCGTGACGCAGGGCCTGCTCCAAGCGGTCGACCTGGCGGAAGAACGCTACCGCGGCCTGGTGGTGTGGCAGACCGGACAGCCGTTTTCCGCGGGCGCGGATCTGCAGGCCATGCTGCCCGCCTTCATGCAGGGCGGCCCGGCCGCCATCGAACCGCTGGAACGCGACCTGCAACGCGTCGCCCAGCGCTTTCGCGCCGCGCTGGTGCCCACCGTCGTTGCGCTGTCCGGCCTGGCACTGGGCGGCGGCTGCGAAATCGCCGTCCATGCGTCCGCCCGCGTCGCCCACCTGGAAACCTATATCGGCCTGGTCGAGGTCGGCGTGGGCCTGGTCCCCGGTGCCGGGGGCCTGGCCTATTGCGCGCGCCGCGCCGCCGAACAACGGGCCGCCTCCGCGCCGGACATGCCCCTGCTGCCTTTCCTGCAGAAATTCGCCGAAGCCATCGCCACCGCCAAGGTCTCGCGCTCGGCCCTGGAAGCGCGCCAGACGGGCTACCTGCGGCAAAGCGACCCCATCGTCATGCACGAGGACGAACTGCTTTATGTCGCCGTGCGCCATGCGGGCGCGTTGGCCGATGCCGGCTGGCGGCCGCCCCTGGCCGCGCCTTTCCCCGTGGCGGGCGCGGACGGCGCGGCCACCTTGACGGCGCAACTGGTCAACCTGCGCGACGGCGGCTTCATGTCGGAGTACGACTACGAGCTTGGCCGCACCGTGGCGCACGTGATCTGCGGCGGCGACGTGGACCCCGGCACGCTGGTGGACGAGGAATGGATGCTGGCACTGGAGCGGCGCGCGTTCGTGCGCCTGCTGGGCAACCCCAAGACGCATGAGCGGATCATGGGGATGCTGAAGACGGGAAAGCCGGTGCGGAATTGACCGGCCGCCCGGCCACGCGTGCGGCACAAGGAGACACATGATGAGCCGAACTTTGCAAGACGCCTACATCGTCGCGGCCACCCGGTCGCCGGTCGGCAAGGCCCCCAAGGGCGCGTTGCGCCACACGCGGCCGGACGACCTGCTGGCGGACATCCTGCGTGCCGCGCTGGCCCAGGCTCCCACGTTGGATCCCGCGGCCATCGAAGACGCCATCATCGGCTGCGCACGGCCCGAAGGCGCGCAGGGGCTGAATGTCGGGCGCATCGCGGTCCTGCTCGCTGGCCTGCCGGACCGCGTGCCGGGCATCACCATCAACCGCTTCTGCGCATCCGGGCTCAGCGCCATCGCCATGGCCGCGGACCGCATCCGCGTGGGCGAGGCCGACCTCATCATCGCCGGCGGCACGGAATCACTCAGCCAAGTGCCCATGATGGGCCACGCGCCGTCGTTTTCGCCGCGCATCTTCGCCCGCGATGAGGACGTCGGCATCGCCTATGGAATGGGGCTGACGGCCGAACGTGTGGCGGCGCAGTGGAAGATCGGCCGCGACGCGCAGGATGCCTTCGCCCTGCAATCGCACCAGCGCGCCATCGCGGCCCAGGACGCGGACGAGTTCAACGACGAAATCACCCCGGTGGCCGTGGTCGACCGGCAGGCGAACCTGCAATCGAGAGAGGTCGACCTCGTGCGGCGCGAGTTCGCCCGCGACGAGGGGCCGCGCCGCGACACGTCGCTGCAGGCGCTGGCGCGTCTGAAGCCTGTCTTCGCGGCGCGCGGCAGCGTCACGGCGGGCAATAGCTCGCAGACCTCGGACGGCGCCGGCGCGCTCATCCTGGCGTCTGAACGCGCCGTGCGCGATCACGGCCTGACGCCGCTGGCTCGCTTCGTTTCCTTCGCGGTGCGCGGGGTGGCGCCCGAGCTCATGGGCATCGGGCCGAAGGAGGCCATCCCCACAGCACTGCGGCAGGCCGGATTGAATCTGCAGGATATGGACTGGATTGAATTGAACGAAGCCTTCGCCGCGCAGTCGCTGGCGGTGATCGGCGACCTGGGATTGGATCCTCACAAAGTCAACCCGCTAGGCGGAGCGATCGCACTGGGTCATCCGCTGGGTGCGACCGGCGCCATCCGGGCCGCGACGGTGGTGCACGGCCTGCGCCGCCGGCAACAGAAATATGGGATGGTGACGATGTGCGTGGGAACGGGGATGGGCGCGGCGGGGATATTCGAGCGGGTGTGAGGCGAAGCGGCCCGCGCTTCGCGGGGTGTCAGGCGTTGATGGCCTTCGGACGCCGGACCAACCCCAGCGATAGCGCGGTGCCGAGCAGAATAATGGCGGCGCCGACCAATATCGTGCCGGTGATTTCCTCGTTCAGGAGCAGCATGCCCCATAGCATCCCGAACACAGGGACCAGAAAGGTCACGCTGACAGCGGCCGTGGGCCCCACGCTGGCGATCAGGCGGAAGAACATCACATACGCTATTGCGGTGCAGACCAAGGCCAAGGTAATCGTCGCGGCCCAGGCCTGCATCGATACCGGCGCGGACGGCCAGCTCCAGACAGCGAAGGGCATCAGCAGTAATGACGCGCTGATCATGCTGCCCGTGGCGCCACCCAGCGCATCCACACCCGCCAGATACCGCTTGGTGCTGTTCGCGGCGATGCCGTAGCAGAGCGGGGCCAGCAGCGCGGCGACCACCGCCAGGCCGGTCCCGCCATCGCTGAAGTCGAATTTGTCCCAGACCAGCACAATGATCCCGAAGAATCCGATGGCCAGTCCCAGTACCCGCATGGCGGGGAGCCGATCGCGCAGCCATAGCCAGCCGATGGCGGCTCCCCACATTGGGGTCACGGCATTCGATACGGACAGGAACCCCGCGCCCAGCGCCTGGGCGGCGTAGCCGTACATCAAGAAGGGGAGGGCTGCATTGAAGGCACCAACGAGCAGGACGGGCCTCCAATGCCGCAGCACGACCGCCACGCCGCCGCGCCACAGCAGGACCCCCAGCAAGGTCAGGGCCGCGAACCCGACGCGCAGTTCCATCAATGGCGCCGGGCCGAGTTCCGGCACGGCGATGCGCATGAAGAGGAAGGAGCCGCCCCAGACGGCGGCCAACACCAGCAAGTCTGTCAGGTCACGGATGCGCATGGATGGACGCGGGTATGCCAGGAAAGGACACGAGCATACACCGGGGTAGCCAGCTGGCACTCTGGTTCTTGCGGGGTTGGCCAGGGCGCGCGTGGCCCCCTGTCCGTCAGGTGAAGAATGTGTGATAACCCACGAAGGCCAGGATCAGCACGGTGACGACCGCCCATGACCATCGGGAATTCCGCAGGCCATGCGGTTCGGGCGGTGGCGGCGGAGGCGGGGGCGCGAGATGCGGCTGCGCCGCCATATGGTCGATAAAGGCCGCGAAGAATTTCTGGACGATCTTTTCCCCGGCCTTCAGCAGCGTGCCTTCGCCGAATTCCGCCAGTTTGCCGCCGGCCATCGCCGCCAGCGTATACGAGAGCCGGGTCCCCTCGTCCTTCGGCGTCAGGTTGACCTGGGCCGTCCCGATCGCCAATCCCGCCGCGTTGCCCTTGCCTTCGAATACCAGGGTACAGCCATGAGGCGGATTGACGTCCGACAGCAGGACCTCACCTTCGTAATCGGCGCCCAGGCCGGCAACCTTGGCCCGGACGGTGAACGCATACTCCGTCGGCGACTTGCACTGCACGTCCACGCAGCCCGGGATGCACTTGCGCAGGACCGCGCAGTCGGTCAGCGCTTCCCAGGTCTGGTGCTGAGTCGAAGGAATCCATTGAGCATCGGAAATGCGCATGGCTGTCTCCTTTATCTGGCCTTCTTGCAACTTATTCTGGACCTGATTGATGCGAAAGGCTACAGGGCAGGATGGGCAGTCGGTACCGGGTTGCAACTGACGGAGGGCTGACGGTGGCTGACCGGGAAGCTCGGGGACTTCGCATTAGGCAAGACCATAGGCAGTGTGCTGGGCCGCCGTTCACCCAGTGCCGGAGCCGTCTCCCTTGTGATAGGCGGCCATTGGCCTCGGCTCTCGGTTATACGAGAAGCTTCGTGTCATGGCGCTGCGCGCGGCTGTCCGTAGACGTTACTAAATGCTTGCCCGATAAGGGCAGCCTGGACCGCGATGCGGAATTTCACGGGGTTTCTGCGTCATCCTACCTTTGTATTAGATCGGTGACATACGGAAAGTGGGCCGGCTCAGAAGAGGCTCACGAAAAGAAGTAAAATCGTCGCGCCATCAAGTGGGGTAACGATGAGCTGCGCCCGGAAGATACTTCTGTTCGCACCGACCTGAATTCGTGCAGCCGACCCTAGAAACCGGAAAAAGAGTCCCAGGGGTAGGTAATCTCAATGCTTTATGTGTCCATCGCGTTTATAGCGTCCGCCATATTCGCGCTTCTAACGCTCAGGTTTGGACATTGGCATCTGCGCTATACCGGCGATAGCGACACGACCGGTGTACAGAAGTATCACGTCAGCACGGTGCCCCGCGTGGGTGGTGTTGCGCTGGTCGTAGGGATGCTCGTGGTTGCCGGCGCCGCGGCTTGGCGCGAGCCCGTGCTGGTCAAGCCGCTACTGTTGCTGCTGCTTTGCAGCATGCCGGCATTCCTCGGTGGCTTGGCGGAAGATGTCACCAAGCGTGTGCGGGCAAGCGTGCGTCTGCTGCTCGCCATGCTGGCCGGAGGCCTGGCCTACTATATGTTTGGTGCGGCGGTAGTGCGGTTGGACATCGTAGGGGTGGACTGGCTGCTGCAGTTCTGGTTCGTTTCTTTGCTGTGCACGATGATCGCGGTGGGCGGCGCGGCTAACGCCATTAATATCATTGACGGTTATAACGGGCTAGCGGCCGTGGTGTCGGTCATGATCCTTGCGGGCATGGCTTATGTGTCGTATTACCTGGGTGATCGGCTGTTGGTCGTGGCCTCGGTCGGATTGATGGGCGCGATCGGCGGTTTTTTGATTTGGAATTACCCGCGCGGCCTGATTTTCCTGGGCGACGGCGGAGCATATTTTATTGGCTACATGATCGGTGAATTGTCCGTGCTGATGCTTTACCGGCATCCCAACGTATCGGCCTGGTTTCCTTTGCTGCTGTGCATATACCCGGTGTTCGAAACGCTGTTTTCCATATACCGGAAGCGCTGGCTGCGTGGGCGTTCGCCCGGCATGCCGGATGGGGTGCACTTGCACATGCTGGTTTATAAGCGGCTGGTGCGGTGGGCGATCGGGTCCACCGAGGCCCGGCACAAGATCCAGCGTAACGCGATGACGTCGCCCTATCTGTGGGTGCTGTCGTCGCTGGCTGTCATTCCTGCAGTCCTGTTCTGGCAGTACCAATACGTGCTGATGGGTTTCGTGGCGTTGTTTTCCATCGTCTATCTGGTGCTGTATCGCACACTGGTGCGCTTTGCCACGCCGCGCTGGTTGATGGTCAAGAAAGAGGTTGACGACGTTTGAGTACTGATTTTGCAAGAATGCCAAAGACAGGAAGTCACGCGCGCGAGGCTGAACCGCTCGTGGCCATTCTGCTCTGTTCGTACAACGGTGAGCGATTTATTCGCGAACAGCTCGACTCGATCAAGTCGCAAACTTACAGCAATTGGAAGGTCTGGGTTTCCGACGATGGTTCAAGTGACCGGACGTTGGAGATTCTTGCCGAATATCGTCAATTGTGGGGCGGCGACCGCCTGCAGGTGGTCCGCGGGCCCTCCCGGGGATTCGCTCCCAATTTCCTTTCCCTGGTGTGCCGCCCGGAAATAGACGCGGCCTATTTCTCATATGCCGACCAGGACGATGTATGGATGAGCGGAAAGCTAGCGCGCGCAATTCAGAGTTTGCAAGCTTCGGGAGATAGAGAGCCTGCGCTGTACTGTTCCCGTACCCGCCTCATCGATGAGGCGGGGAAAAGCATGGGGCTCTCACCTCTGTTTACACAAAAACCCGACTTTCGGAACGCGTTGGTGCAGAATGTTGGAGGCGGCAATACCATGGTGTTCAACGCGGCGGGCCGGCGCATTCTCTTGGCGGCGGGCGCGGATCTTGGTGTCGTCGCACACGATTGGTGGACCTACGTAGCCATCAGCGCTGCAGGCGGGCGCATCGTTTATGACCCCGAACCCTATTTGATGTATCGTCAGCACGGTGGCAATCTCATTGGGTCCAACCAGGGGTTATCCGCGCGGCTCGCCCGGATTCGATTGCTCATGCAAGGCCAGTTGCGGCATTGGATCGATGCCAACGTAGCAGGCATAATCCGGATCGCGGCGGAATTGCCACTGGCGCATCAACGGATTTTCCTCGAGTTCAACGCGTCACGGCATGGCGGTGTTGTTCGCCGTCTTGTCGGTTTGAAGCGCTCCGGCGTTTACCGACAGACTTTCGGTGGGAACATCGGCCTCATTGTGGCTGCATTTTTCAATAAACTATAGACATGACGATTTTGGTAACGGGTGGCGCCGGCTTTATTGGCGGCAATTATGTGCTGGATTGGTTCGCCCAGACTGATGAGCCGCTGGTCAACGTTGATAAGTTGACTTATGCCGGAAATCTGGAAACCGTTGCTTCGCTTGCCGGGCACCCTGGTTATACCTTTGTGCAGGCGGACATCGGCGATCGCGCGATCATCTCGCGCCTGCTGCATGACCGCAAGCCGAGGGCGGTGGTGAATTTTGCAGCCGAATCCCATGTCGACCGTTCCATCGACGGCCCGAGCGAGTTTATCCAAACCAACGTAGTCGGCACCTTTAATCTGCTGGAGAGTGTTCGAGGATACTGGACCAACCTTTCGGACACCGAAAAGTCTGCGTTCCGCTTCCTGCACGTGTCCACGGACGAAGTTTACGGTTCTCTTGGTCCCCAAGACCGGCCGTTTGCGGAAACCAATCCGTACGAGCCGAACAGCCCTTATTCCGCCAGCAAGGCCGCGTCGGATCACTTGGTCCGTGCTTGGCATCACACCTACGGGCTACCCGTGCTGACCACGAATTGCAGCAACAACTACGGGCCGTACCACTTCCCGGAAAAGCTGGTTCCACTGGTCATCCTGAACGCGATTAACGGTAAACCCTTGCCGATCTACGGCGATGGACAACAAATACGCGACTGGCTGTATGTGAAAGACCACTGCTCGGCCATCCGGACCGTCCTGGCAGGGGGCAAACTGGGCGAGACCTACAACGTCGGCGGGTGGAACGAAAAGCCGAACCTGGATGTCGTTAAAACGATATGCGGTATTCTCGATGAAATGAAGCCGCGTGCGGATGGCCGCTCCTATGCTGATCAAATCACATTCGTACGTGACCGTCCCGGCCATGACCGCCGTTATGCCATTGACGCTCGCAAAATAGAGCGCGAGCTCGGCTGGAAGCCCGCCGAAACGTTCGAGTCCGGTATTCGCAAGACCGTTGCCTGGTATCTGGAAAACACCCAGTGGACCGCCAACGTCCAAAGCGGCGCGTATCAGCAGTGGGTGAAAAAGAACTACGCGGGCCGCGAACAGTGAAAATCCTGCTGCTGGGAAAAAATGGCCAAGTCGGTTGGGAGCTGCAGCGGTCGCTGGCGCCCCTGGGCGAGCTCGTCGCGTTGGACCGCCGGGGGCACGGTGAATTGTCCGGCGACCTCGCCAACGGGCCCGCGATCATGGCCACGGTCAAGCGGGTAAAGCCGGATGTAATCGTCAACGCCGCTGCCTATACAGCCGTTGACAAGGCGGAAAGTGAGCCTGAAGTGGCACGTGGCATCAATGCCGATGGGCCCGGTGTGCTGGCCAGGGCGGCGGCCGAGTACGGCGCCCTGTTGGTACATTACTCCACGGACTATGTTTTTGACGGAAGTGGGGACCAGCCCTGGAAAGAAGGGGATAAGACCCATCCCCTGAGCGTCTACGGGCGTACCAAGCTGGACGGCGAACAACAAGTTCACGCGGCTGGTTGTCCGCACCTGATATTCCGTACCAGCTGGGTCTATGCGGCGCGTGGCGGCAACTTCGCCAAAACCATGCTGAGACTCGCACGTGAGCGTGAAACGCTATCGGTCATCGATGACCAGATAGGCGCGCCGACGGGCGCCGAACTGATTGCTGACGTGACCGCTCATGCGATTGTCCATGCTCGTATGGCGCCCGCTTTGAGCGGCACCTACCATTTGGTCGCGGCAGGAGAAACATCGTGGTACGCCTATGCCAGATTCGTTCTGGAAAAGGCGAGGGAGGCCGGCGTCGAGCTCAAGACGCCACTGCAAGCCGTGGCGCCCATTCCGTCGAGCGCCTACAAGGTCGCCGCGCAGCGGCCCTTGAACTCGCGCCTTGATACGACCTTGCTGCAGCAGTCCTTCGGCCTGTCCTTGCCCGGCTGGGAAGCCGGTGTCGATCGCATGCTTACTGAAATCCTTGAGAGATGAGCACCACCATGCTACGTCAACGCAAAGGCATCATCCTGGCCGGCGGTTCCGGCACCCGGCTTTATCCGGTAACGAAAGCCGTATCGAAGCAGCTGCTTCCGATTTACGACAAACCGATGATCTATTACCCGTTGGCCACCTTGATGCTGGGGGGGCTGCGGGACATCCTGATCATCTCAACACCGCAAGACACGCCGCGCTTTCAGCAATTGCTCGGTGACGGAAGCGAGTGGGGAATCAATCTGCAGTACGCCGTGCAGCCCAGTCCGGATGGCCTGGCTCAAGCATTTATCATCGGCAAGGATTTCCTGGACGGTGCGCCGTCCGCGCTGGTCCTGGGCGACAATATTTTCTACGGCCATGACCTTCACGCGCAACTGGAACGCGCCGTCGCGCAACAGGCAGGTGCGACGGTTTTCGCCTATCACGTGCAGGATCCCGAGCGCTACGGCGTAGTGGCGTTCGACGATGACGGGCGGGCAACTTCTTTGGAAGAGAAGCCGGCGAAGCCCAAGTCAAATTACGCCGTTACCGGGCTGTATTTCTACGATGAGCAGATTTGCGACATCGCGGCGTCCTTGCAACCGTCCCCGCGCGGCGAATTGGAGATCACCGACGCCAATCGGATCTATCTGGAGCGTGGGCAATTGAACGTGGAGATCATGGGCCGGGGTTATGCGTGGCTGGATACTGGGACGCATGAAAGCTTGATAGAAGCCAGCAACTTTATCGAAACTATCGAGCACCGGCAGGGCCTCAAAGTAGCCTGCCCCGAAGAAATTGCGTTTCGCCGGGGGTTTATCGACATAGCGCAGTTGGAAAAACTTGCCAGCTCGCTCGCCAAGAACGGGTACGGTCAATACCTGCTGCGTCTGCTGAAAGATGAGGTGCGGTCTTGAAGGTTATCCCAACAGCGATCCCCGATGTGGTCGTCCTAGAACCTCGGGTCTTCGGCGACGATCGTGGATTCTTCTTCGAGAGTTTCAATCGTCGTCAATTCGCGGACGCGATAGGCCGTGATGTTGATTTCGTGCAGGATAACCACTCGCGTTCCGTCAAGGGCGTGCTGCGTGGCATCCATTATCAGATCCAACAACCCCAAGGAAAACTCGTGCGGGTGGTCCAGGGCGAAGTCTACGACGTCGCGGTCGATTTGCGTAAGTCGTCACCGACGTTCGGGCAGTGGGTCGGCGAGGCCTTGAGCGCCGCCAACAAGCGTATGCTTTGGGTACCCGAAGGCTTTGGTCACGCGTTCCTGGTGGTTTCGGAAAGCGCGGAATTTCTTTACAAGACCACCGACTACTACGCGCCCGAGGCTGAACGCTCCATTGTGTGGAACGACGCCACCCTGGCTATCGATTGGCCGCTGGCGCGGCTGCAAGGGGCTGCGGTGCAGTTGTCGGCCAAGGACCAGCAAGGCCGTCGCTTCAGCGAAGCCGACGTGTATCAATAGGTCCATGAAGGCATTCTGGCACCAAGCCCAAGCGCAGCTCCGTCGACTGTTCCATGTCATGGGAACGGTGCGGCGTGGTATCGCGCAGAAGGGCGGGGTGTACCAGCTGGCTGGCCGTGCGTTGAGCATCTATCGCCGTGAAGGGCTGGCGGGTATCCGCCGTGGTGTTGCCCATATGCGGCATATGGTCAGAAACCGCGCCGCGATCAGCCGGGTCGACTACGCGGCTTGGGTGGAGCGCTACGACACCCTGGACGAGCAGCGTAGGCTTTCTCTAGCGCAAGCCAGCGAGGCGCTGTCGGCGAAGCCTCGCATCGCTGTCCTGATGCCCGTCTATAACCCTGTGGCGGCTTGGCTCGAGCAGGCGATCGAATCCGTGCGTCGGCAGATCTATCCGCACTGGGAGCTTTGCATCGCGGATGATGCGTCGACGGACCCGGAAGTACGTCGGCTACTGGAGCGTTATAAGTCGGCGGATAGGCGCATCAAAGTCGCGTTCCGCGAGCGCAACGGACACATCTCGGCGGCCTCTAATACTGCGCTCGCCCTGGCCGAGTCTGAATGGATCGCATTGCTTGACCATGATGACCTGCTCGCCGAACACGCGCTGTTCTGGATCGCCGAAGCTATCAATCGTGTGCCCGATGCGGGTATCGTTTACTCCGACGAAGACAAGATCACCCAGCGGGGCATACGCCGCGATCCCTACTTCAAGCCGGATTGGAACTACGAGCTGTTTCTGTCGCAGAACATGATCTCGCATTTAGGCGCCTATCGCTTGGATCTTGTGCGTGACGTTGGCAGCTTTCGGGAGGGTTTTGAAGGATCGCAGGACTACGACTTAGCGCTGCGATGCACTGAACGTCTCGCGCCATCCCAGATCGTCCATGTTCCAAGGGTGCTCTATCACTGGCGTGTGCACGCTGCCAGTACCGCCAAGGCGGGTGAGACCAAACCCTATGCGTTAGATGCCGGCGAAAGGGCGCTGAACGAGCATCTGCAGCGTCGCGGAATCATAGGCGCGGTTGAAATCCAGCCGCATGGCCTCTACCGTACGCGCTTCGCGCTATCCTCCACGGAACCGAGCGTTTCCGTCATTATTCCGGTCGGCGCTCAGCTAAGCAATCTAAGAAGATGTGTGAGCAGCATATTGGCACACACCGCATATTCAAACTATGAGGTGTTGATCGTGAGCAATACGACTGGCTCGCGAGATGACATGACGGACCTCACGCAATTGAGCTGCGACGGGCGGATTCGCACTGTCAAGGCGGATCATCCAGGCCACGCCGCGGCGTGCAACTTTGCCGTTGCCCGATCAAGTGCAGAATTTGTCGTTTTGGTGGATAGCCATATCGAGGCGGTCGACGCCGAATGGCTTGGCGAAATGATATCCCACGCGATACAGTCCGGCGTGGGCGCCGTCGGAGCGCGTTTATTGCGAGCCGACCAGACTGTGTTCCATGCCGGCATGATACTAGGCATTGGTGGCATCGCGGGATACGGCTTCAGCGGCTTTCCTGCAGACCATCCAGGATATTTTGGGCGCGCGCGCGCAACTCAATGCGTATCGGCAGTTGCTACAGAGTGCCTAGCGATTCGAAGATCGGTCTATCTTCAGGCAGGTGGGCTGCAGGAGGCACATCCATCGTTGACATCGTCCGCCGACTTTTGCATAAGGGTGCTCCAGGCTGGGTATAGAAACGTTTATGCCTCGTATGCACAGCTCTACCGCCATGATGGCGGCATGAGCGGGAGCGAATGCGTAAAGGATAATTCCCAGGTGTCCGACGTAAGCGCCTTCAAGGAACGTTGGAGCAACATTTTGGATGCGGATCCAGCGTACAACCCAAATCTCACCCTCGAATATGAAGACTTCTCTTACGCGTGGCCTCCGAGGATGCCGATCGTGCCGGGGGAAGGACAATGGCCGCGTGAACCGCTAGACGGCGGTTCGCATAGACCCGCGTCATCATCGGAACAGTACATTCGGCAGGAATAGTAAGGCGACAAAAATGGAAATGGGCTTGACAAAATGCGACCCTCACATTGCGGTCGTCATACCTAGTTATAAGGTCCGCGCGCATGTGCTGGACGTCATCGCTGCTATCGGCGCCGAGGTGGCTCGCATTTATGTCGTTGACGATATGTGCCCCGAAAGTTCTGGAGACTACGTACTCGCTAACTGCGCTGATCCAAGGGTGCGGGTAATCCGTCACATAGAGAATCAGGGCGTGGGAGGTGCGGTGATGACGGGCTATGCAGCCGCAATAGCGGATGGCATGGACGTTATTGTCAAGATTGACGGCGACGGGCAGATGGATCCGGGCTTGATATCGAGTTTTGTAACACCCATTCTCGCCGGCGAAGCCGACTATACCAAGGGCAACCGTTTCTTTGATCTAGAAAAGGTGCGAACAATGCCACTGGTACGCCTTATAGGCAATGCCGCACTTTCTTTCTTAACGAAGCTGTCCTCTGGGTACTGGGACTTATTCGATCCCACCAATGGTTACACTGCCATCCATGTGGAGGTGGCGCGCCACCTCCCTTTCGATAAAATTAGCCGCCGCTATTTCTTTGAAACTGACATGCTGTTCCGCCTAAATACGCTTCGTGCCGTCGTGGTCGACATTCCCATGGCCGCGAAGTACGGCGATGAGGTAAGCAACCTGCGGATAGGTCAAATTATGGGCGACTTTGCGGTCAAACACGTTCGAAATTTCTTCAAACGTCTGTTCTATAACTACTACCTACGGGACATGTCGCTAGCGTCCATTCAGCTTCCACTGGGCCTTCTCATGTTGGTTTTCGGGTTGATTTACGCCGCGATTCATTGGTCGGAGTCCAGTGCCAGAGGGGTCACTACCGCCAGCGGTACTGTGATGTTGGCCGTCACGCCGATATTGCTTGGAGTCCAATTCATTCTGGCCTTTATTGGGCATGACATAGCGGCCGTGCCCAAACGGCCTTTTCAAAGCTTGTCGACGGCCCTCTCTCCGCAGAGTAAACAGCACCCATGACCTACTTCGTATCGATCCTCTGTGTACTCGGCATTGCTGCAGGTCAGATTCTTTTCAAGCTTTGCGCCGCCTCTCTGCAACGTACCGGTAGTTTCTTTGCCGTTAGTACGGCCACGACGCTGTTCTGTGCGCTGGCGTTATACGGGGTGACTACCATCGCATGGATATGGGTGCTCCAGAAAGTGGAGCTGGGTCGGGTCTATCCCTTTATGGCGCTGGCATTCGTCCTTGTTCCCATTGCGAGCCACTTCGTATTCGGCGAACGGTTCCACGCCCAGTATTTCGCGGGCGTCGCGCTGATCATCATCGGGATCCTCGTCGCCGTCCGGGCATAGAGGCTCGCCGTGTCCCTAGGGGTGATCGACTGACAAAATGACGCTGTCGTCACCTATCGACCAACATCAAATTGTATATCGATGCAGACTGGATTATTAAGAATCGCGCTCTCGGACATCGTGGCCGGGATCAAACGTTATTCGCTCGTTGGGATACTGGGCTGGCAAGACGTACGGCAGCGGTATCGCCGATCAGCTCTGGGGCCGTTTTGGCTCACTATCAGCATGGGCGTCATGATCGGCACCATCGGTCTTGTGTTCGGGCAGATTTTCAATTCTCCGATGCATGAGTTCCTGCCGTTCGTGGCTGCAGGGATAATATTGTGGAGTTTCGTCTCCTCCGTGGTCACGGAGGGCTGCATGGGTTTCATCACCGCGGATGGGATCATCAAGCAGCTACCCATTCCTCTATTCGTCCATATCCTCAGAATGATATGGAGGAATATAGTAATTCTTGCTCATAACGTGGTCATCCTGCCGCTTATATTCATTGTGCTTGCCAAGCCCGTGAGTTGGGTGGCCTTGCTGGCTATTCCCGGTTTTGTCCTGGCATGCATCAACGGGGCATGGGTTGCCCTCATTCTTGCCGTTCTGTGTGCGCGCTACAGAGATTTGCCGCAGATCGTTGCGAGCGTTCTTCAGGTGGTTTTTTATCTGACGCCTATCATGTGGATGCCTGCGCATCTCCCGATGCGAGCGACCCTTTATCTGCTCGATTTCAATCCCTGCTATCACCTATTGCAGGTCGTACGCGCGCCTATCCTTGGAGAAATGCCGACGGCCTTCAATTGGATCGCTTCGGTCGCTATGGCTTTGTGCGGGTGGCTGGTTGCTCTTTTCGTCTACGGCCGCTATAAGCGGCGCATCGCATACTGGCTTTGACCTACATGGCTTCTATCGAATTTACCGACGTCTGCGTCGATTTCCCCATCTACAACGCCAGCGGCCGGTCGCTCAAGAAGCGGTTGCTCCAGGTTGCTACGGGCGGGCAGCTCGGAGCGGACCAGCAGGGCCGAGTCATTGTCCGAGCTCTGGAAGGGCTGACATTCTCACTGGGCGACGGTGACCGCTTGGGTCTGGTCGGACACAACGGCGCGGGGAAAAGCACCCTGCTTCGGCTGCTTAGCGGTGTGTACTCGCCCTCTACCGGCCAGGCCCGCATCCGGGGAGAACTCGGCTCCCTGATCGACATATCCCTGGGCATTGATCCAGAGGCCACCGGCAGGGAGAACATATATATCCGCGGTGCGCTGCTCGGTATGGACAAAAGGAAAATCGACAACGAGCTCGGCAACATCATCGAATTTTCGGAGCTGGGCGACTTTATCGACATGCCGGTACGTACGTATTCCACCGGTATGCACCTGCGCTTGGCGTTCGCGGTATCCACCATCGTACGTCCCGAAATTCTCTTGATGGACGAATGGCTTTCGGTCGGTGATGAAGGTTTCAAGCATAAGGCCGAAGAGCGAATGACGGAACTGGTCCAGTCAACCAATATCCTTGTGCTTGCAACGCATTCTTCCGACCTATTGCTGCGTACATGCAACAAGGCCATGTGGCTCGAACATGGGAAGATCCGGATGCATGGCGATGTGGGTGATGTGGCACGGGCCTATTTCGCTTAAGCCTGCTGTTAATCAGGATCCAGACGCGATGGCAACAGAGGCGGCACAGACGCGAAACAGCGTGTTCGGCGACATTCCCCTGTACGCCGCAATAGTCGGTCTGCTAGCAGCATGCTTCATTCTCAGCGCAATCATTCCTCCTGGCCAATCGCCTGACGAACAATCGCATCTCGAGCGGGCATATCGCCTGTCGAAGGGCCATGTGCTGCTCGAGACTGGACCTGGCGGCTCTGGTGGCCCTGTCGATGATGGACTGTTGCGCTTCATCTCCCTATTTCATGGTGTGGGTGTCGGTGCGCAGATGGATTCCGCTCTCGCGCGCGCTGTTCTTCCTCAAATAGAATGGGCGGGCACGGAGTCCTGGGCGCAGTATGCAGGAACTGGCTATTACTTCCCCGCGATCTATATTCCGCAGGCAGTCGCGTTCGCTATTGGCCGATACTCGGATCTGTCGATCGATCACAGTTATCAATTGGCACGGCTATTCGCGTTCACATGTTCCGCACTGCTCGTGGTACTTTCCATCCGCCTGGTAAGGCCCAGTTTTGCCGTTACGGCCCTGCTGACCATGCCTATGGTCGTTTTCCAGGCTATCTCGGCCACGATCGATGCGCTTTCGTTGGGCTTGTGTATGTTGGCCGCGAGCAGCTTTTTGTCGCTCCTCTCTGGTCGCGACGCCGATCGAGACGGTGCACGCATCATCGTATTGTGCCTGGTTGTCTTTGTACTGGCGAGCAGCCGAGCACACGCCCTTCCTCTTGTTATCTTGCCGTTTATCTTGGCTTGGCAGAGGAGAAGTCGGGCATGCTCGATCGCAGCTGCGGCGGTCTTGCTCTGCGCGGTCCTTTGGACCGTTTATGCCCTACTCGCCGTGCATGACGAACGGGTAGTGCGAAACGTTTCCACCATTCATATACTTCGGCATTATTTGACTCACCCGGAAGAGTTCGTACGGTTGCTGCTGCATACGCTGTCGATAGGATGGCGATTTTATCGCGATACATTCATCGGCCGTCTGGGCTACCTTGATGTCTATCTTCCCCAGCTGTACCTCATTTTCGCCACCCTTGCCTTGTTGTTGCTAGCGGTCCTTTCCACGAAGTGGGAGAGGGGGACCCAGGGTGAGCGTCTGGGCAGGCTTAGCCTGGTATTTTGTGCGTTCGCTTCCAGCGTGCTTGTGTTCGCGGCGCTGACGGTGACGTGGACGCCATTTCCCAGTACCTTTATCGAGGGCGTACAAGGTCGCTATCTTCATATACCCGCGTTACTACTCGCGTATTCACTTTGCGGCGTCCCGACAAAGCAGAGCCGGGCGTTTAAGGGCGTGAGCATGGCCGTCTACGCGGCTTTCCTGATCGCCGGTGCCTACGTAATGACCGTCGCGCTAATTGATCGGTATTGGCTGCATGACCCTAGCTATGCCCGGCCGTTGCCGAGCCAGAGGCACTGGGTGCCTCTCGCGATGAAGAGCGGTGATGTAGTCACCGCCGAATACGTTCCACAGGCCAATGGAAGTTTGAACGCGGCTACTTTTATCTTGGGAACCTATGCAGGCGCTTCGGACGGTGTTCTTACATTGCGCATCTGTCACACCGAGTGTGCCACAGGGACTGTAGACGTGGCGGAGGCGCAGGATAATCAGCCTGCCTATTTCCTGCTCGACCACCCCTTGGTGGTAAGCCCCGAAGTACCGGTCCAAGTTTCGTTGTCTCTATCTGCTTCCCGACACCCCGTAGCCGTCTGGTCTTCTCACGACAACGAGACATTACGATTGACAGAAGACAATGGGCACGACGGGGATGTGGTGCCTTTGTTTCAGGCTGCGATCCGATAGAGGCGGACGTTGGTGTACCCCTGAGGGGCCATTGGGCAGGGGTTCATGCCTCCGGCTCCATCCGAGCCGTTCCGGCCGCTTCTGAAACAATCTGGCGGTACAGCGGAGCGAGCTGCGCCGCCTGGTCTTCGAATGTCGTGATCTTACCTTGCTCCAACCGGATGAGGGACCCCGCGGGAATTTCATCGTAGTACGCCGCAGTCTGCAGTATGGCCGTGCACAGATCCTTGACCGTCGCTTTGAGTGGAATGATCAATCCATTGCGGCCGGGCAGGATATCTTCAACGGCCCCACCCGCGTCAGTCGTGATAACCCACACATTCCGCACGAGCGCCTCCCGCACGACCAACCCGAAGCTTTCTTTTGCTTGCGTCGGGAAAAGCAAAACATCGACGCCCTCGAAAAAGTCGTCGATAGTGTCTTGGTTGTAGGCAGGGACGATAGCGGCACCCGGGATGGCGGAAAAATAATTGGTAGGATAAGACTTCATACCAAGGTTCAGGGCATTGTCTACGACGGTCAGCGCAATATTGCGGTCGGACAGTTCTCTGAACGCTCCACGGACCAGCTCTACGCCTTTCAGCGCTACATTGCCGCCTACATAAGCAAATCGTAACGGACCGTCCCGCTTCACCTTCGTCGTCGTCCGTGGCGGCTTGATGCCATTTTTGTTTACCAAAATCCTGTCTTGCGGTTTGCCGTTCGCTTTGTAGAACTCAGCAAAATAGGAACTGGGTGCCAGCAGTGCCGCCGCGCCCCGCAAAGCACGATCCAGGATGTACTGCCGATAGCGGTTGAGGCTCGCGTTATCGACACAAGCCGCACAAACGTCCAGATCTATATTTGTCTGTCGGCACGGTGTCCCCTGCCGTGTCACCATAAATTGGCGCCCGCACAACCACCAAGCGTCATGCAAGGTCACTACATAAGGAATGCGGTGTTCATTGCAAAGGTCAGCAAGAGTCACGCCCATATTCTGCAGGCAATGAAAGTGGACGACATCCGGCCGCACAGCATCTAGCACAGCGGCGAAAGAGGCGGCAGCCTGCGGATTTTCGAAAGCCGTTGTCTCGTCCATGCCGAGAGGTAGGGCGACCCCGAATACTGGTATGCCGTCGGCTTCGTATCGGCGCATCGAGTACGGAGGAGCGGCATCGAGAGCCAAGGTGGTGAAGACGTAGACGTCCGTATTGTGGTGCTGGACCAGTTGCTTGTTGACCTCTTCGGCAACTATGGTCGCACCACCGAAAGCGCGTGGGCTGTAATACACATTCACAGCTAGAACGCGAAGCCGGGCTTTATTCGCCGCCGGATGGATCACAGGCGCGAGCTGTCGCTTCGCAATGTATTCCGGCGAATATGCCTTCATTACATGTTCGTAAGCTGCTTCTCCCATCTCGCGCCGAAGGGCTTTGCTTTCGATCAGCCGGCTCAAGGCCGACGTCCACTCTTCCGCCCCCTCACACAAGATGCCGTTCTCTCCCGACCGGATCGCGGTCTTGAAGGCCGAGCGGGGTGAGCATATCGATGTCACCTTTACGGAAGAAGCCTCAAGGTACTTGATATTGCTCTTGGCGTCATTGAATTGACCCGGTTCAAGAGGTGCGATATTGATATCGGACGCCGCCAAATACTGCAAGTATTCGTCGTAGTCGCACAATGGAACACGCTCTATCTGGGACTCATATCTCGAGAACGCAGGCGAAAGGTCGAGGAGACCGATTAGACGAAGCTTGACATTCTCATAGCGCCCGAGCACGCGCAAAAGCGCAGTTGCGGCCTCCTCGAAGTCGAGGTTATGGGTGCTCGTCCCCGAGCCGTACACGATCCTGACGACCCCGTCATCGACGCGGGCTTTTCCGTTGGCAATTGCTGCGGCCGTGAGCGTCGCCTGGTCCAACGCATTTTCGATAACATGGACTGTCGGCATGCCCGCGTCGAGCATGGACTGACGCAGGCCATGAGTCGACGCAATGCCAGCATCACAAGCGAGCATCGCTGACCGATAGAGCGACGCGCCACGCAGTAGACCGGCATGGACATCTTGGTCCAAATGCGTAAGCGACTTGGCTGCCGCGAGCAGATCGCGGTCGAAGATCAGGTCATCAACTTCCCACACCGTATGTAGGCCCAGTCGCCTCGCTTCTTTTATCAACTGCAGGACCGACCCAAATCCGGGAACGCGATAGAAAATAACGCAAGAATGGGTCGCGAGTGCGTTAAGGCATGAGCGAGTGTCATTCCAGTTTAGTACTGTACACTCGACTCCTAGGTTGTGTAGCATGTCCCGTTTTTGCATCACCCGATATTTTGTGCATTGTGGGATGCTGAGCTCCGCTATGAGGAGAATGCGTCGCCTCAAGATCGACGCAGCGGGCGTGGAAACGGGAGTATCCATACCGGCCCCACGATAGTGGTCCAGCGATAACGGGGTATTAGATCGCCCTACAAGCCGCAAACCGCGTTTGAGGCCGCTGATCCCTTCGCGTTTATAAAGCCGCATCGCTTTGGCGACGGCACCCGACAAACCGCCGCCGACTTCTATGGCACGCGGGACAAGCCGGAGCGCGTTCCATCCCCGTGTTGCAATTTGGCCAAAGCGGTTAAACAATCTTAAACTCCTCAAGTACCACGTCTCCGGCTCATTCTACAGGCCCCGGCTTCGGAATTTTAACGTACGGCGGCCTAAGGGCATACCGCCTGTGCTGTTAACAACGCCCTCGACCGCCAGCTTGCCCGACTTTCTTCAAAACCCACAATGTTGGGACTTTCAGCGAAGCAGCCCGTATTCAAAGGGCAAAGTCGATGTCGAGTGGTCGGCCCACCGGCGCGTGCTCGAGACACTGCTTCCCGATAATTCCTATCGACGTAACAATATCGAAGCACCGCTTCTGGCGCCAGCGCAGCAGGTAAATAATTTGTATTAAGACTTGGCTGTTATCGGTCGCTGCCACGGCGACGAGCGGAGGGGATCCATTAGCCCGCCGCGACGGTCATGATAAAGCTGAGAAGCGGTGAAATTTTCGCGGCCGTATTGGCCCCGTTACACCACTTCCTTACCGTCCGGGGGCGTCATAGAAGCGTGGGTTGGTAGCGTTTCCTGAAATTCGCTCACCCACGAGGCGAGCGTCATACCACCCCCCCCTCCCACTACGCTCAGCATCCTGTTCATGGCGCTGCGTCGGTTGAGCCACAATAGCAAACTAACCCACAACGAAGCGCCGGAAATTCGCGCGAAGGGCTCATCGACGTCGAAATCGTAAGGGTGACAATACGTCCACAGGCATGAAGCCTCGGACGATTGGCGTAGCAATTTCTGAATAATTGCGCCCGGCAGGTATCTTAGATAGAACCCACCCAGATAGGGTAAAGTTAGACTTCCGAGTCTTCCTACTGGGCAAGGCAGCTCGATTAGGCCGTTCTGCCATTTGAAAGGCTTTTGTGGTGCACCCGGAAATCCGTACAGTGGCGTACGCGCCGGCATCACGCTGGAAGAATAGGAGAATCCCATTTCCTTCAGGTCATCAACGAACCACTGCGTATGTTTGACGAGCGAAAAAACTGGCGCACGGAATCCTACAACCTCTTGGCCTACACAGTCCTCCAAAATTTTTTTCGCGCGTTTGGTATTTTCCCGCAGCTGCGCTGGAGACTGTTTGTCGAGAGGCAAATGGTCGAAGCTATGGCAGGCGATTTCATGCCCCATATCGGCTATTTCGCGCAACAACCCCGGCTCGCTTTCCGCTATCCGGCCAACAGTGAACACTGTGCCCTTGATATTCCGATCGGCAAGTGTGTTCATGACTTGGCGCGTCACCCCAGGATACCTACTCGATCCGTCGTAGCAAGCAAGATGATCTTCCAGATCTAAGGTAAACAATACCCGCTTTGTATCCATCTTTTAATTTTCTGGTCGCTTCCGAGAGTCCCATTTCAATATGCATCGAAATCGAGAAACTCGAAAGTGTCAAACTTGACCTCGTCCGGCTTAGGCATGGAATCATCCAGCCTTCGGTAGATCAGGTTCAAGGGTGAAGGAAGAAATCGGCGTGGCAACGGGAGGCCTCGTACAACCGCTCTTCCGTTAAATCCGCAGTATATGAAAATTGGACTTCGATGGAATCCTGCCGCCTTGCGCAGCAGGCCACCACCGTCGACCTGGACTGTCGGAGAATGGGCAAAAAACTTCAAGGCCACAATCGTGCGGCACCCTGCTGCACGTGCAGTGGTCGTAATCAAGGTTCCGTTGGAATTCGTGTGCAGGGCGTAACTGCTTCGAGGACTGGCGAGTCGCCATTTCAACTTCTCGAGTGTCCAGGCCTGTGACACGCCGCTTCCCGCGCTAGCTTGCTCAATACACGACGCGATCGTTTTGAATTGCGTGCTATCCAGGAATTCGGGGGTCACTGCATGGCTCGCACCCTCGTTCCAGAGGGCAGGTAGAGCGACGCCCGCGACGACGGGTAGAGGATCAATAAGTTTAAATTTCAGCCGTCGGAGGAACCCCGGCGTCGAGTTGGCGTTCGCTACACCGATGACTGCCTGAACTCCCATGGTTGCCGCGGCAGCGTAGGACTCTTCTGCCAACCGCGTGAACATACCTTTCCCGCGAGCTCTTTCGTGAACGGCCGTATTGAGCGACAGGGCCAGATATTTAGTCTCTGAGCCAAAGTACCATCGTTGCGGGAGAATCGTGTAGTGGCCTAACAACTCTTCAGCTTCCCGATAATCGCTTGAAATGTCGTTTCCGTCCGGAGCATCTCTGTATAGCCACTTGAGATAATCGTAGGAGAAGCCACTGTCGGGAAATACAACATTCAAAAGTTTTTGTTGGTCTGTGAGTGGCGAGAATTTATCAGTCATGGGATGGATGAATAAATTGTCGATGCCTCAACGGAGACTGCCTCTACCTGTCCGGGGACGCCGAGTCGCCTTTCCTTGACCCCATCGTAGCTTGGCGTGACGGTGCTCGTTCGCGGCAAAAACCCGATGCTGGTGTATCGAACTTTCCTTGGGGCGTGACGAGTGGGATGCCCCGATAATTCGGTGTGTTTCAGGATACCACTAGATGCGGCGGGCGTGCATGCCGGAGCTAGAGATAGTTACCGCCCAGGCGAAATTCGAATACTGGCATATGTGGCACGGCGGAAGCGCATTTGGACTGCGCTCCGGGCAGAACTGAAGGCGCTGCTTGGCAGGGGCCGATTGTCAATCAAGGTCTATTTGCAGCTCTTCCACCGCTATCGAGGATCCGTCTCGAACACTGATGATAGGTCGCCCGTGCTTCGCACCAAAGGGAATCTTCACGGCTTCAGAAAAAGATGTTGTTCCGCTGTGACAGGCGATCAGTCGATAGTACGGCAGCCCCACATCCCAGTTAATCTGAGCGATAAGGTCTCCGTTATCACTGGCGCAGCGTAAGCGTACTGAGTACCTGGCTTGGTCGGCGCCAGCCGTGGTAAACGCCTCAAACGCCTTGGGCTGCGTCGTTGCCAAAATAGCGTCATCCCTAGGTGTACTCATGCTCGCGCTGGTCTGCGTCGGAGCCTTTAGTATGAATGCATCATGGTAGCTGATGGGTGCTGGGACGACCTGATACAAAGTCAACGCGCCGATCTGATAAACGGCTCGACCATAACGAGCCATATATTCGCGCATCAACGCGGCTGGAGTTTGCGTAGCATCCGCGTCTGCTTGGGAAAGGATTATGAAATCGATGCGGTCTTCTGCGATGAACGACGCAATATCGGTACCGTTCTTGATCGCCAGGAAACGAGCCATGCGCGCGGGGGCATACCAGTTCACGTATAGTGGTTCGCCGTGCAACGTCGCGCCGGATGGGATATTCATTGGGTAAAGCACTCGCGACCCAGGAGCTATCCTATTAATCTCCTGAGTGAGCTTTGCTCCTGGCGCGTACATGCCGGTGAGCAGATCCCGCCCCTCCGACGTAAAAGCCACCTGCGCGGGGTTGCGCATCATCCACGATACACCGCGAAAAAATGCTAGATTGAGTCCGATGCAGACAATAGCCAATGCCATGGCGAACAAGCGCCAGCGGCTACGCTGTTCTACAAACAGAGACCCCATGACCACAACGGCGAGTGGCATGACCGGGAACAGGTATCGCCAATATTGAGTTGCGGCGAACATCGCGAGACCGAAACCGAGCATGGGCAACAGTGCCAGACGCAAAAGGCGCGGAGCTCCCGGGCAGGCCAGTGAAACTAGGGCGAAGGGAAGCAATATCAAATACTGCCATCCGGCGACATAATCTCCCGATTCGAAGTATTTAGATGTGTCGAAGAATGCCCGCACATAGCTGTACAGAGAGAAACCTTTCGTCCAAGTGAGGTCCGTGAAATTTTCAGGTGAAAAAAAGTGGGAGCGGAAGACCGCGTTGTAAAGAGGAAAGACGGGGTTCCCTGTGATGCGCCAAGCCACACCGTAGGAATGCAAGGCTGCAAAGCCTAAGATCAGCATCGTCGCCAGCCCAGGCATACTCCCGCGAAGAGGCGCTAGCGTATTACGAATTCCTACGCGGATCGTTAGCGCGACGATACACGTCAATGCGAGCACTGCGCCGGGCAGCTTGATCGCGACACACAGGCTAGCGCAAGCCAGGATGCCAAAGACGGGTTTTCCGTGCGGCTTCCCCGCACCACCGATCATTGACACCGCTGCCAGGGTCACTACAGCCAGCGGTAACTCCGTTTGTAGGGAAAGCAGCAAATTGCCGAGCATCGGCGTGCTCGCCGACAGAATGACCAGGAGCCATTGCCAACGAACGTCTATGCGAATCTTATGCAAGATGTTGATCGTCAGCACCAGAAGGGCCAGTGCAAATGCCAGATCCAAGGCGCCCCGGACATCGTCGCCCGCCAGGAGAGATAACGCGCCGTGCAGTAGATCTGCCGCAAAAGGCGCCACCGACCAAATCTGGTTGAGTGGATTCAACTCTGCGCGGTGCTGTGATGCGAAGTTGGCCCACATGCGGAGATGCATCGCATGATCGTCATACGCCATGCTTGGGAAGCTGCTCCATCGCAGCACCCAGCTAGTGATTGCAATACCCGGGACCCACGCCCACAGTGGAATGGCGCGGATCCACTCGTTCGCTGCGGTTAGCCGACCGCCAATTGCCTCTCGGCTCCCGGTGGCCGGCACAAGGACCAGACTCCCTAGGGGAAGTAGGCACAATCCCCAATAAAGGCCACGATAGTTGACCTGGTAATGGAGCATGACGCCCCATAGGGCGATCCAGAAGGCAACGCCGACAACCAAGGCCTCTAATGGGTGGTCTACGGAATAGCTTTGGTCTTTATGTATCCGACGGAGAAGCAGACCTCCGAGCGCCCACGCGCTGATCGCCCATACGCCTATGACGGCCAATTTGTCTAAACCAACGCCAAGGCCGAGCCAGCCAAGTGCGAGGCCCAACAATGCTGCGTTGGCATTGCGCGGCACCAGAATGCCAAGAACCACTCCTGTCAGCATGACGGCGAGTGCCCAGATAGGACCGTCATATTCGTGCGGCGATAACCAGACAGTTTCTTGAAAAAAATAGCGGGACGCGAGCATTGCCAAGACGCAGAATAGCGTCCACGTCAGGGCTGTTATGATAGGACGGATATTCCGAGTTGCACTCAATTCATATCTCTCGGGATGGGCGCGCTTTAAGGTCGGCATCACGCACTAGAATGCGCTAATCAGCGACGAGCGCTACAGAAGCATCGATATCTTGGTTGCCATTAGGCACGATGTGGAAACCGGGCCTTCTCATCTAAGTTGCGCAAGCAGTTGCTTGCGCCCGGAGTTTGCCAATTCTGCGAGCCGCTGCAGGACTATGAAATTATTGGCCACCATTTCGGAATACTCGATACCAGTAGGCAAGTGGCTAGCCGAGAATTGTTCCATGGTGGCATAGCACATTCCCATGTCAGTAAAGTCCCCAACCTGCGGTGTGCCCATGATTGGCAAGACGGCGAAACTCAGATACTCGATCAGTTTGGTTGGACAGGCCACTTTGTTTATTATGTGAGCTTCGCGACACAAAATGCCGTAGTTGCTCTTCGAATACACAGAGCGTACCTCGGCGGGCCGCGCCGCGTAGACTGAAATTCGCTTTCCATCCACCGGACATCCGGCAGCGATAAATTTTTCACGAAATACGGCCGGTTCGTGAGTCAATATTGTCGTCGTGTAGGTCTGTAATGACTCTTTAACCGCATCCACGATCCGATCGACCTGTTGCCACGCTTGGGCTCCGCCAGCGTATACCACAGCATTATGGGTTGCTCTCCCCCTGTGCTCGGTATGGGAGGGTTCGGTGAATATCGGACAGACAATATTCTCGTTGTTCAGCCAAGGGTATTTTCGGATGAAATGGTTAGCCATCTGATGGGTGACGTGCACGAGGACATCCGCCTCCAGGACCGCCCAGGATTCCAGGCTGGCAAAGATCCCTGCTTTAGGGGCATCTCCCAAAAAAGCTATTTCTTCCGGGACGACGCCATGGAGATCAACAATGAATGGCGCATGTCGCAATGAAACCAATTCCCGCGCTGTCGTTTGAAGAAGCGGATAAATGCTATGGGAATAAACTGCAATAGCACGCTGTATCAACCGGGCGATAATGCTGCTGGGTTCAGGCCCAATTTCAATTTCCAGGCAAGCGAGACCAAGCTGGCGGAAGTTCTCGCCGGATCGGAGATTGGGATTTATCTTTATATATACGCGATAATGTGGACTCAAATATGAATCCACGGCGGCGACCCGTTGTTGGTAACCTTCTCTTGGCTTGTCATCCAGCGGATTGACGCCATTCGAAAACACCACAACTGGGCGTTCGATGCAATTCAGAATTTCGCGCATACTAGCAGACCGTATTCAGGCGTTTTGACCGGTTCGCCCAAGGTCCCAGTCGGCGACGGCAGTGGCGCCGCCGGGTTCGTTGAGCAGAACGGCGCGGGCGGTCGCCACGATGCGGGCGCTCGCATGGCCGTCGCCATAGGGAGAATTGCCTCGGCTCATAGAGGTGTAGTGAGCCTGGTCACGCAGCAGGCGCAATGCCTCCGAGACGATTGCCTCCGTGTCGGTGCCAACGATTTTGACGACCCCTGCGACAACTGCTTCGGGACGCTCGGTAACTTCGCGGATAACGAGCACGGGCTTGCCCAGGGCAGGAGCTTCCTCCTGCAGACCACCGCTGTCCGTAATGACGAAGGTGCAGCGTTTGAGCACGCCGACCATTTCGCGATATCCCATGGGAGGAATGAGTTTGATGCGCGGCAGGCCACCGAGAAGCTCGAACACTACATCTTTGATGTTGGGATTGGGGTGGACTGGGTAGACCAGCGTCAGATCAGGGGACTCATCGTGCAGGCGGCGCAGGGCGGCGCAAATGCGCTTCAACGGTTCACCGAAATTTTCACGCCGGTGCGCCGTGACGAGGATCAGTGGACCAGCCGCACCGAAGTCTGCGGCTTCGGCCCGGCGAGCCATGTCCAGCAGAGCGTCCACCACCGTATTTCCGGTGATCTTCACCTGTGCGGAGGTAATGCCTTCAGTCAAGAGGTTGTTTTTGGATATCAGCGTTGGCGCGAAGTGCAATGCGGCAATCCGACCCGTGACAATGCGGTTGAACTCCTCGGGGAACGGATGCTCTAGATTTCCGGTGCGCAGGCCCGCTTCGACATGGCCGAACCGAATGCGTCGATAGAAACAAACCACCGAGGCAACCATGACGGTAGTCGTATCGCCTTGAGCTAGCACCAGATCGGGTGCGAGGCTCTCTAGGGTGGCGTCCAACTGCAGGAAGAGGCGGCCCGTCAGGCCGGCCAAACTTTGATTGGCCTGCATGACGTTCAGGTCCAGATCCACCTGAAGGCCGAAATCGCTGAGGGTCTGAGTCAGGATCTCGCGATGCTGACCCGTCGAGAGCACGACGGTGTTGGCCCACTCGCATTCTTTAAAGGCTCGAATGACCGGTGCCATCTTGATGGCTTCAGGCCGGGTGCCGACGATGCAAACGACCTTTTTTTTCATAATCATGCTGTTACTTATGTAGTAATTTGGGGTGGCGCCCAACCTCTAGGGGATCGCCCCGGAATCTATTGATGAGCAACGCTCAGGTCACCCCGGCGGAAAGACTGGGAAGTCCGGCTTGTGCAAAGCTTGGCGATTTTCGGGCGCAATGTTACCATCCCGCGAACTTTGCCTGCCGTTTTTTTTTCGGCTACACGTTGCGATATTCGCAGATTTTTTAATTCTCTACTATCAAACTATGAGCACGGGTTTGTCGTCGCATTCGAATGAAGAGGAGGGCGCCGCCCGGGGCGTTGACTATGGCATGGGAACGAAATTGCCGGTAGTAAATAGCGAAGGGTATTGGACGCGTCGGTTCCATGATGATTGGGAATCTTTAGGTGGGCCCGAGCAAACACGTTTTTTTTATAAAACAGCGCTCGACAATTTGCCCAAATGGTTCTCGGAAAAAATTCGACGAGAAAAAGCCTCGATGTGCGACTGGGGCTGTGCCACCGGTGATGGGACGGATCTGCTAGCGCAAATATTGGACGTGCCTGTTGTCGGAGTCGACTTTTCCGATGTGGCCATTCAGACGGCACGTGGGCGATATTCGAAGCCGGAATTTCAGGCGGTGGACTATTTGAGCCGAGAAAATCGCCCTAGCCAAGCTAAGTACGACATATTGTTCACTTCTAATACGCTGGAGCATTTTCCGAATCCACAGGAAGTCTTGAAGGATCTTGCGGTCCTCGCGCGAAAATATCTGGTGGTGCTAGTTCCTTTCCGGGAATACGATCGTCACCATGAGCACGAGGCAACGTTCGATCAGGAAAATATTCCTATATCGATCGCGGATCGCTTCGATCTCGTCTTCTCCCGCGTAGTCGACTTGAGTGGCCATCAGCCCTCTTATTGGGCTGGCGAACAGATTCTCCTCATATACGCTGCGCGCGAGGAAATCAAATCGCTGAACTTATGCCTCGATAGTCTTGAGATAACCCGCGAATCAATCCCCACCGGCGTCGAGCTCGGCATGGCAAAGGCGACGATTGCCAGCCTTGAAGAAGCAGTTACCGCCTTGCGCGCCGATCTAGGTGCTGCTCAAGAGGCGCTCCGGGAGTCCAGTTCGCAATTGGAGCGAGTACGCAGTGAACTGAAGCTGGCCAACCATCAGTATTTGGAGCAAACGCATGCGTGGGAGAAGCGTGAAGCGGAGCTGCGACATGCGTTGATGGCACATGACGCGGAGTTGCGCGACCGCGAAGCCGCCGTGCTCGAACGAGACCTAACGATCGCGGCTATCAAGCACAGCACCTCGTGGCGCCTGACAAAGCCGCTACGTGCTGTAGGCCATGTGGTCCGCTTAGGGAAAAGAAAAATGCATTCTGCGGCGCGATTGGCTTATCACAAGACGCCCGTGCCCCAAGCTTGGAAGCATGCCCTTAAGCAAAGGTTGTTAGGCGGTGCCAGCCTGCCGCTGCCTGCGGCGACGACCGTACCCGAGGCCATGTCCAGCATCGTGCCGCAATTGGTGCCGCCGCTGCGTGGTGCCAAGGACCGCGCCGATGTTTTCGTCTGGGGCATCATCGACTGGCATTTTCGTATTCAACGTCCACAGCATATCGCCCGCGGCATGGCGCGTCGTGGGCATCGCACCTATTATTTTTCCAATCACTTTATCGACGACCCGAAGCCCGGCTTCCGTATCGAAGTGCTGTCCGAAGACGGTCTGCTCAACGTGGTCTATTTGCACGTGGCTGGCGTACCGTCGATCTATTCGGCCGCCGCCAGTGCGAAAACGACGGAGGATCTGCGGGCCAGCTTGGCGGTCTTCCTGGTCGAAGCCGCTCCTGCATCCATCATTTCGATGGTGCAACACCCGTTCTGGGTACCGTTTGCCGACCGACTACCGAATCGCCATCTCGTTTATGACATGATGGATCACCATGAAGGTTTCGGTGATGGGGCGCCCGACATCCTGGAGTTGGAAGAACGGATTCTGCGGGAGGCGGACCAAGTAATCGTTACCTCCGATTTCTTGGAAAAGATCGCGCGTGCAAAAAATAGCTCGGTGCATGTCGTTCGCAACGCCTGCGAATACGAGCATTTTGCGACCCGACCTGACAAGGTATTCGAAGATCCTCTCGGACGCCAGATCATCGGCTATTACGGTGCCATTGCGCACTGGTTCGATGTGGATTTGGTCGAGAGAGTGGCTCAGGCCTTTCCTGACGCACTCGTGCTGCTCGTAGGCGCGGACTCCGCCGGGGTTCAGGAACGTCTGCGCCATTGTCCAAACGTGCAGTTCACGGGCGAGGTGAAGTATATAGATCTGCCCTTTTACCTCTATGCTTTCGACGTTTGCCTGCTGTTGTTCAAAATCATCCCTTTGACTCTTGCTACCAACCCAGTGAAGGTATATGAGTATCTGAGCGCGGGTAGGCACGTAGTGGCTGTTGATCTTCCCGAGATGGCCCAGTTTTCTGGTTTGGTATCAGTTGGACGGGAAGAGGCGGAGATCATGGACCATATTCGGGCGGCGCTGCGCACTCCGCCCACCGACGCCGAGGTGACGCAGCGGCGCCGATTTGCCTCGAGTCAAACCTGGGATGACCGCGCGCACACACTCAGTCTGGCCATCGACCAATATAACCCCCCGCTAGTCAGTTTGGTCTTGGTTACCTATAACAAGTTGGAGCTGACCGACGCTTGCTTGCGCAGTATCGAAAAGAACACTCATTACAAAAACTTCGAGGTCATCGTCGTCGACAACAATTCGCGCGACGCGACGCCAGAATATTTGAAAGAATGGGTTACCCGTGGAAAGAACCGCCAAATCATTCTCAATGCGGACAACCGGGGTTTCGCCGCAGCGAACAATCAGGGATTGAAGATCGCGCGCGGACACTATCTGGTGTTGTTGAACAACGACACCTATGTGACTCCTGGGTGGCTCGGGACGCTGGTTCGACACCTTGAGCGCGATACCGCGAGCGGTATAGTTGGTCCGGTCACCAACAACATAGGGAATGAAGCAAAGATCGACATCGCCTATAACACGATGGAGGAAATGGAGTATGCGGCGCGCCTTTATACGGCAGGCCATATGGGCCAATCCTTTGCAATCTATACTGCTGCATTCTTCTGCGTCGCGCTGTCTAGGAAGATGTACGAGGAGGTGGGTGATCTAGACGAAGCGTTCGGAATCGGTATGTTCGAGGACGACGATTACTGCCGTCGAATTCAGCAACGGGGCTATATCGTGCGTTGCGCAGAGGATGTCTTCATCCACCATCACCATTCAGCGTCGTTCAATTTGATGGCCGTAGACGCCCGGGCGAAGTTGTTTACCCAAAACCGCGAGCTGTATGAACGGAAGTGGGGGCCGTGGCAACCACACGAATACCGCCCGGGTTTCGGCCGAATACTTTGATCGCGTCGAAGTTACGGCAGGTCTATGTTCGCAGGCCGTTCATGCAACAGGCCTGCTTACCGATACGCCCGCTTCTCCCATGCCGGCTCGCGCCCGCTGTGTCACTACCAAATTGCTTCAACAATGTCGGTGCATCGCGTCTTGCCATTCTGGTCCCGCCTAGCCTCCGCAGCTACAACTCGTGGGCGCGCGATCCTAGACCCAGCGCTCCCCTTGATAATTCGGGAGAACGTCCTAGCGAGCTTATTGCGCGCCGTTGCCTTGTTCGTATTCTGTTTCGCAATTTTAGGCTATGCGATGACAGATCCAGCCGCATGGCCAATGAAAGTTCTTCCGACTGCAATAGCTGCGGTTCTGGTTTTCATCGGATCACGGTTGAGCTACGGGTCAGTGCCGGATCGAGCCGGGCCGCCTTGGACCGGCATGTTGGCGGTCGGGGCGGTGGCGGTAGTGCAGTTCGCGTGGGCGGGGATCTACGATTCTGTACAGAATAGCGACTTCGGCGTCTATTGGACCTGTGGCTCACGTGCACGGTGGGATTTCGTGACGTGGATTGCAAGTTGCCAGTCCGAATACTTGCGTCCTAGCCTGACTTATTGGACCCGGTCACTGTTCTATACCGGCTTATTGAATGGCATCGGCCTAAGCTCGTACGTTGACCTGAAGCTAGCCAATGTGCTGTTGCACTTGGTCGCGTTGACGATTTGGTTCGTAGGCGTGCGGCGCTGGTACGGCGAGAGGGTCGCCACCTGCACTACTATCCTGCTTGCGGTCTTTCCGGAGTTCTGGTTTACGACGACGCTAGCCAGCACGGATAACGCGGCGGTGATATTCGTGGTTTTATTCCTGCTTCTGCTACCTCGTCTCCTGACGGGCAGATTAGCCTTCGTTGCGCCGGCCCTTGCCGCCACGATCTTCATGGGAGATGCCCTCCGGTCGATCGGACCATTGATGCTGGCAGCAACCGTGTTCTGGGTCATCGCCGCTGCTGATCGAAAGCGTTTGGGACGCCTCGTCCTGGGAAGCTCCGTGGTTATTTTCGTCTACGCCGCGCTGCGTACAGGGATGAGCCATGCGACGCAGGGGACTATTGCCGCGGAGCCTCTCCAGCTTTTCAAGATACTTTCGTCAATCGACTTTCATACAAATCAGGACTTCAACAGCAATTATCCGTGGGGCCAGTATTTCTGGTACGCCGTGCCTCTGGGGGACCGGCTGGGCGTCGCCTTGCTGCGCTTCTCACAGGAAATGATCAATGGTTTATCTTCATTCCCGCAGTATTTGATGAGCAAGGCGTACACATTATTCTCGGCAACCGGATATTACGGCCTCTCGTCCTTGAACTATACCGGTTTTAATCCGGACACGGTCTACGTGGTCTCCAAGAGCACCGTGCCTTTTCGCGGCGAATGGTTTTCCTGGCTAAACATTGTCGGGCTCACATATGTCTGTTTAGCGATCAAAGGGATTGCTTGGTTCCGCGCTGACGGCCTCAGGCTCGCTGCGTTGTCCTGGATGGCCGCTTTCTTCCTTGTTGTGCTGTGTTTGGGCGAGACCCAGGCGCGATATGTGTTGCTTATCGCCCCGGCCTTGTGTCTGCTCGCGGCGCAGGGCCTGCTACCGGTAGAGGCTGACATCGAGCCACGTAAGGCCGTCGTCCGCCTCTGGCCCCCGGCCGTTTTACTGTTTGGCTTATTCACTTCACTTTGTTTGGTGTTCTGGGCGGTACGCTCGACACACCCGAACCTGAGCGTCTCCACAACTTTAGCGGGCCCGACCGCGGCGGGACGCTCCTGCGAGGGCGCGCAGATTGTCAAGGCGTATAACGACATCACGATCCGTTTCCCGCCCGGTGTGAATTGTGCGTTGCTTGCGGTACCGTTAGGTCCAGATGCCAAGTCCTTATCGTTTTTTGTCAGCGCTACGCGTTTCCCTTATCTCTGGGAGCCGAGGCAGCCTACGGGGTTGCGCTATGACGTAACCGTGGATGGCCAGCTTAGCTTTGCAGGGGCACTGGCAGACGAGCCGGTAAGATGGCAGCGCGTGGAAATCCCTCCAACCGAAACCCCTGCGCCGGAGATACTAATCAGACTCTATCGGGACCAGTTCGCTCGTCCGCAGGCCTTCAACGTGAGCTGGCTGCATGAAAAATGAGCCCCGGCCATGACAGTACCAATGATGACGACCTGCAGTGGCCGCGCCGATGCAACGTCATCATCAGCGCGTCGGTATGGTTCAGCGCGATTTTCGAGACGTTGCTATCCTGGTGTTCAGCCTAGGCGTACCGCCTCGCGTTTGAACTCGTGTGTAAAGGTTCTTCTGGTCCGTGCCATCTTCCTGCTCTCCAGGCATCGTCATGCCATCTGACGTGTCCGGAGAGATAGGGCAAGCCCAGTGTGCATGTGTCCGCGTGCTTGCGGCCGCTGTGCAGCGCACCAGGCAGCGCATGTTTAGGCCTTAGAATACCGGCAGGTCAACTTTCCTTCGTCCTGTCACTTGGAAATCCTCATTGTTCGTACCTCGTCGCTAGGCGACCTAGTGCATATGCTGCCCGCCATGTCGGACATCGCGCGGCACGTACCGGATGCCCGTATTGACTGGCTTGCGGAAGAAGCATTCGCCGAAATTCCATCCTGGCATCCGGCCGTTGGAAACGTCATCAAGGTTGCACATCGGCGTTGGCGGAAGTCGTGGTGGTCCGCGGACGTCCGAGCGGAGCGTCGTGGTCTACGCGGCCGGCTGCACGCAAAACGTTATGACGTGGTGCTCGACATGCAGGCGCTATTGAAATCAGCATGGCTGGTGCGGCAAGCCCAAGGCGTACGCCATGGGCTCGATTGGAAATCGGCCAGGGAGCCGCTGGCCTCACTCTTTTATGACGTCCGCCACAAGGTCGAATTCTGGCAGCCGGCCGTTGTGCGTCAACGGCAGCTGGCTGCGCTGACTTTCGGCTATACGGTAATGGGGCGTCCGGATTTCGGTTTGCAGGCCTTCACTCGCCAAGCCCAGCATCGAGCAGTCAATACGGATCAACGCCGCAATGGCGCTGAATATGCCGTCATCATGCCAAGTGCCAGCCGGCCGGACAAATTGTGGCCCGAGGACGACTGGCACGCCGTTTTCCATCGGTTGCGAGAGGCCGGCTGTTCATTGCGCCTGCTCGCCGGCAATGACGAGGAGACGCTGCGAGCAACGGCCTTGATTGAGGGATTCGAAGGTGCGGAGGTTGTGCCGCGGATGAACCTGACGGCTATTGCAAAATTGTTGTCCGGTGCGCGGATGATGGTGGGTCTTGACAGTGGTTTGACGCACCTTTCGGCCGCGCTGGGGCGTCCTACGATAGGTATATATCGCGCGTCTACGCCCATACGGACACCCTTGGTGGGCGATTCGTTCACCGCCAGTCTAGGCGACCGCGGCGCGCCGCCGTCACGCGATGCCGTTCTTGCCGCCGTCGAACAGGCGTTGATAGCGTAGAAGGTGCCGCATCAAGAAGATCCGGACGCGCTCCAATGACGAGATTCCTCTATACAGTATTGCTTCGGCTATTCGCCCCGATCCTCTGGCTGTGGATTCACGGTCGAGCCGGGAAGAGCAGTGGCGAGTGGGACATCCTTGGCCCTGCTCGGTTTGGCCGCTATGCCGACAGCGAGGCGGGGCCACGTACCAAAGGTCGCATATGGATCCATGCCGTCAGCTTGGGAGAAACACGCGCGGCACAGCCGCTCATCCGTGCGCTGCTGGACGAGGGGCGGCAGGTACTCCTTACCCATACCACGCCCACGGGCCGTGCCGAAGGAGGCCGTTTATTTCCTGACGCGATAGCGAATGGCCAACTGCGGCAAGCGTGGCTACCGTACGATTTCCCTGGATCGGTCCGCCGGTTCCTCCGATTCTTCGCCCCTCGCTGCGGTATCTTGATTGAACGGGAAGTTTGGCCGAACCTGATAAAGGAGGCTGGGCGACAAGGCGTTTCGATGTTGCTCGTCAGCGCCCGGCTCTCCGAGAGATCCGTGCGCCGGTCGCGCTGGGCGCGAGGGGCATTGCGGAGGGCTTACGCAGCGCTTGATCTGGTACTTGCGCAGACCAAGGCAGATGCAGAGCGTTTGCGCCAGGTTGGCGCATATTGTCCCCACGTCGTGGGCAACTTGAAATTCGATGTTGCCCTGTCCGCCGATCAGTTGGAAGAAGGGCGGGCATGGAGGCGGACCGTAGGACGCGCCATTGTCGCCATTGCAAGCACGCGGGAGGGCGAGGACGAAATCTTCGCCACGCTTATACGGAACGCGATAAACGGCCGGAAAGGCGCTGCTCCGCTCTATATGCTGATCCCGCGGCATCCACAACGTTTTGCCGAAGCGGCTGCGCTGTTGGAAAAGAATAATGTGCGCTTTGTGCGGCGATCGGGCGGAACGCAGGTGCCGCCGGCTGACGTGCCGGTTTTGCTGGGCGACACGCTGGGTGAGATGGCGTTCTATTACGGCGCCGCGGACGTGGCCATCGTCGGTGGAGGTTTCGAGCCGTTGGGAGGGCAAAATTTCATCGAGGCATGCGCAGCCGGAACACCGGTCGTCGTCGGCCCGCATATGCATAACTTTGCGCAGGCTACAGAGGATGCGACCGCCGCCGGCGCGGCACTACAAGTCCCCGACGCCAGTGAAGCCATGCGCATAGCCTCCACGTTGCTGCACGATGAACCCAGGCGCATGGCCATGCGCGATGCGGCATTGGGCTGGACTGCGTCGCATACTGGTGCGACAGGCCGTATGTTGCAGCTACTGCGGCCTTGGGTGGGAGCCTAAGCTACGTGGATCGTCAGGCTAAACAAAAAACAACGGTCGGATCTGCGCAGCGACGGGACGTCCGCATCCCCCCTATATCGTGACCATTGGAGTCTCAAGCGAATGAAGAAAGTTGCTATCGTCCAATCCAACTATATCCCGTGGAAGGGCTACTTCGACATGATCGCGGCGGTCGACGAGTTCATACTCTACGACGATATGCAATATACTCGACGGGATTGGCGCAATCGCAACCTTATCAAAACCCCTCAAGGTCCGCAGTGGCTCACCGTGCCGGTTCGCGTCAAGGGGAAATACCTTCAGAAAATCAATGAGACCGAAATCGACGGTGAGGAGTGGGCGGCGCTGCACTGGCGGTCTATCGTGCAGAACTACAAGAAGGCTGCATACTTTTCCCAAATCGCATCATGGCTCGAGCCGCTCTATATGGAAGAAAAGTACAGCCTGCTGTCGGATTTAAACCGTCGCCTGATCGTGGCGGTATGCAAATATCTGGCAATCAAAACTGAGATCACCGATTCGTCGGAATATCGCTTGGCCGAAGGCAAGACGGAGCGTCTGGTGGACATATGCCGCCAAGCCGCAGGCGCCGAGTATATCTCCGGCCCTGCGGCGAAAGACTATGTCGATGCCCGGCTGTTCGAGGCGGCGGGAATCAAACTGACATGGTTCGACTACAGCGGCTATCCCGAATATCCTCAACTTTGGGGGGATTTTTCGCACGGTGTGACCATCCTGGATTTGTTATTCAATTGCGGAGAAGAGGCTAGCCGCTATATGCGGTATGTGGGCGCATGAGTGTCGATATGTCGATATGGTCGCGCTCCGCCAATCTTCTGGCTGCCTGCTGCAAGCGGGAAACCCGTCGGCAATTGATCAAGTACGCGGCTGTAGGCCTGATGTCAAACTTGTGCGGCTACGTCGTCTACCTGTTGGCGACTTCGCTTGGGGGCACGCCGAAGCTCACCATGACGGTGCTTTATGTAGTGGCATCGACCGCCGGGTTCTTCATGAACAAAACCATGACGTTCCGGCATAAGGGCGACTTGGCCGGGGCCGCGGTGCGATACGCCGTGGCTTACGGGGGCGGGTATCTTCTCAACCTGGGGATATTGACCGTGTTCGTCGACAAATTTGGATACCCGCATCAAGCGGTTCAAGCAATCGCGATTTTGGTGGTTGCGGCATTCCTTTTCCTCGCGTTGCGGTTTTATGCCTTTGGCAGTAGCGCATAGTCCATATCGAGGGTCGCGGTGAAATATTGTTTGCAATGCGGAACGGGGCGCTCGTCCACTATCCCACGATGTCCGGCATGTGGAGATTTTCCCACGGTTATCGATGGATTTGAGGCCTATGCCGCCGAGATGACCAATACCATAGAGGGCTTCAACCCGCTGGACTTCAAAACGCTGGCAGGCCTGGAGGAAGGCAATTTCTGGTTCCGGGTCAGGAATGAATTGATAGTGTGGGCACTGAAGAAGTATCGCCCCCAGATCGGGACATACCTTGAAGTAGGGTGTGGAACCGGTTTTGTCTTGAGTGGCGTGGCCAAGGCATTCCCGCAAGCGAGCCTTCACGGTAGCGAGCTGCACACAGAAGGTTTGCGCTTCGCCGCCCAGCGCGTGCCGGCGGCCAAGTTCATGCAATTAGATGCAAGGCGCATTCCGTTCCGTGCCGAATTCGATGCCGTGGGGGCCTTTGACGTTCTGGAGCATATTAAAGAGGACGAGATCGTCCTGGACCAGTTGCGTATGTCGCTAAAGAGCGGTGGCGCACTGTTTTTGACCGTGCCGCAGCATCCCTCGTTGTGGAGCGTCACCGATACCCGGGCGTACCATGAAAGGCGTTATACCGCGGATGAGTTGCACGGCAAATTGAAGCGTGCGGGCTTCCGCATAGTAAGGAGTACGTCGTTCGTGAGTCTGCTGCTGCCGGTCATGTACGCGAGCAGGAAGAAGCCCACGACTGCCGCCCATGAAAATTTCGACCCCGCGGCCGAACTAAAGCTCAGCGCACCTTTGAACTCCACGCTCGAATGGATTTTGAAAATCGAGTTATTGGGTATCCAGGCTGGATTGAATTATCCGGTCGGAGGATCTCGCCTCGTTGTAGCGGAGAGCTTGACATAGCAGCATGAATTGTCGGCCGCTTTGGCCCGCCCATCGGACGGTACCGAAAGGGCGCATATGAAGATACTTGATACGAAGGCGATGCATGGCAAAGATCCCGTTTAATTGGCCCCATATGACAGGCAAGGAGCTGTACTACATCGCTGAAGCTCATTTCAACGGCAGTCTGGCTGGAGACGGGCCCTTTACGAAGAAGTGCCATGCATGGCTTAAGAAACGTGCCGCCAGTAGCCATGCACTCTTGACTCACTCTTGCACGGCGGCGTTGGAGATGGCGGCGCTCTTGCTCGATATCAAGCCCGGTGACGAAATAATCATGCCGTCCTATACGTTCGTCTCGACCGCGAACGCGTTTGTATTGCGCGGTGGCGTACCGGTCTTCGTCGACGTACGGGAGGACACGCTAAACCTGGACGAGACGCTGATCGAGTCTGCCATAACGTCCCGGACTCGCGCGATAGTACCGGTGCACTACGCCGGGATAGCGTGTGAGATGGACTCCATCATGGAGATTGCAGCTAAACACGATCTGCGGGTGGTGGAGGATGCTGCGCAAGGCGTGACGGCCAGCTACAAGGGTAGGGCCCTCGGTGGCATCGGGCATTTGGGCGCGTATAGCTTCCACGAGACAAAGAACGTTATTTCCGGGGAAGGCGGCGCATTACTGGTTAACGATCCAGGCCTGGCGCTGCGAGCCGAAATCATTCGTGAGAAGGGAACGGATAGGAGTCGCTTCTTCCGCGGTGAAGTCGATAAATATACCTGGCAGGACGTGGGATCTTCGTTCCTTCCTGGAGAGCTTATTGCTGCTTTTCTCTGGGCGCAACTGGAGGACGCGGAAGCGATTCTGGCACAACGGCTCGAGAGCTGGCAGTTCTACCATACCCTGCTCGAACCCCTGGAGGAGAAGGGGCTGCTGCGTCGGCCTGTCGTGCCAGATGATTGCCAGCATAACGGCCACCTTTATTATGTCCTGCTGCCTGAGTCGGCGAATCGGGAAAGTGTGTTGGCCGAACTGAAGCGGCAGGAGGTTAATGCGGTCTTTCACTATATCCCATTGCACTCTTCACCGGCCGGACGGCGATATGGACGCGCGCACGGCGCTCTTGAGGTGACAGACCGTCAATCCAACCGGTTGGTAAGATTGCCCTTGTGGATCGGGCTGTCGCAGGCCCAGCAGGAAAAGGTAGCGGATGTCTTGCAAAAATGCTTGACGGACGTGCGCTGATCGCATGGGCATGTAGCTCCGTACCCCATAAGGAAAAGCATGGAAAAGAATAGACCGGGCCTGCTCGAGGATGTCGCCCGCTATTATTCCGCAAAGCTGGCGGAACACGGGGAGACGCCACGGGGCGTCGATTGGAACGGGGAAGAGAGCCAACGCCGTCGGTTTGAGCAGCTCTGCAAGCTGATCGAAGCGCCGAACGACTTCTCGATTAATGACGTCGGTTGCGGCTATGGCGCGCTTTGTGACTACCTGAAGGAGCACTTCGGAGCCTTCCGTTATCACGGGATCGACGTGTCGGAGGATATGACGGAGGCAGGCAGACGCCGTTTCGCTGGAACGCCCAACGTCGCCTTCACGACCGCGGCTCGCCCAGACCAAGTAGCGGATTTCGGCGTCGCGAGCGGAATATTCAACGTGCGCATGGGCCGCGGCGACCTGGAATGGACGGACTATCTGCGTGACACGCTCGACGTCTTGAACGAAACCAGCCGCCGTGGTTTCGGGTTCAACTGTTTAACGTCGTATTCCGATCCGGAGAAGATGCGCGATGAACTGTATTACGCCGATCCGTGCGTACTCTTCGACCTGTGCAAACGCAGGTATTCACGCCATGTGGCCTTGCTTCACGACTACGGTCTCTACGAATTCACCATCTTGGTGAGGAACGATAAATGACCACGAAGCTCGTTATCTTCGGGACTGGAGATATTGCCCAATTGGCGCACTATTATTTCTCGACGCAGCCAGAATGGGAGATCGTGGCTTTCACCGTGGACGCGGCCTATGTGACGGATGAGACGTTCTGCAGCCTGCCGGTCGTGCCGTTCGATGACGTGACCAGGGTATATCCCCCTGACACCCATCAGATGTTCATAGCCCTGAGCTATTCAAAGCTGAACGCCCTGAGACGTGATAAATATATCGCCGCGAAGGAGCTGGGCTACAGCATGGCGAGCTTCATCAGTCCGAAGGCCACTATCCTGAACGGAGGGGCCATCGGGGACAACTGTTTCATCCTCGAGGACAACACGGTACAACCCTTCGCTCGGATAGGAAACAACGTCACCCTCTGGAGCGGAAATCATATCGGCCATCATTCAGTGATCGGCGATCATACATTTATCGCGTCGCATGTAGTCATTTCAGGGGGCGTGGAAGTCGGCGAACGCTGCTTCATCGGCGTCAACGCGACATTGCGGGATCACATCAAGGTGGAAAACCTCTGCGTCATTGGCGCGGGGGCGCTGCTTCTGGCTGACGCAGCCGCGGAGGGAGTCTATCTGGGGAGTGCCACTGAGCGATCCAGAGTGCCCAGTACTCGCTTGCGGAAAATTTGAGCTGCTATCGCTCTCCCGCCATCACGGCCAGGCCGAAGCCCGTTTTCCCATAACTGTTGCCGTTGTAAAGCATGTAGCGGACGCCCAGGTGGTCGAATACGCAGGGGTATTCGATCATCTCGGAATCCCAGCCGGAGGCTGAAACGTCGATGCCTGCATTTTCCAGGTCCAGACGCCAAAGATGGCCATCCGCGCTTTCCGCATAGCCAATGCGATACTTAGTGTTCGGTCCGCGATAAGAGAACCACATCTGGTAGCCCCCATTTTCGGTTCTTGCCACGGTGGGGCGCGAAAATGCCTGCGCAATACCTAAAGAATGCGGAACGGCAGCCCCCTTGCGCGCCCAATCATGTCCATTGACGGAGGTCGCCAGATGAATGACATGCAGCATTTCCCCGTTTCCGGCGTCCCATGTCAGAGTCGAACCGTACAACATCAGGTAGTTGCCTTCGTCGTCCGTGGTCACCCATGGGTACGATAGGCTGATCGGATCCGTTGGGTCAGACCCCAAGAAAGGGCTATTGCTTTCAAGGGTCAGCCCCAGATCGGTATCCAATACTAGCCTGCCAATGTCTCCGCGGAACTGCCCGCCAAGCGGGGTTTGCCACCCCATAAAGAGCATGTACTGCAGTCCGGACACCGTGTAGCAGCCACCGATGCTCACGCCATCCGCGTAGAAACTTCCCGGCGGGCCATATTCGAAGATCGGCTCAAAATGGTCTCTTACGACTGTCCGGGAAACAATATCGATGTCCACTGCACCTATGGATGAGCGGTTCGAGGCATCCCTGCCACAGAAGAAAATACGGTAAATATCGCCTTCCAGGAGAATTGGAAGCGGATTCGCCGCGTGAGTCACCAGCTTGGGATGCCTTCCCGCGGTCGCCGGGCAGTAAATCTGCCCCAATTTCTTCCAGCATTGCTTCATATTTTCCTCCGTAGCTCCGAGTCCCCGCGCTATTGCTGCCGCGGCGTCACTTCATTTAGGTCCAGGCTTTGGTGCGATTTGTATATTTGCCGAACGATCGTATACGGCCGTTGCTTGACCTCTGAAAATATCTTGGCGATATAGATGCCCTGCATTCCAACAAAAAAAATGATAAGCCCGGAAAAGAGCCAGATGGATGCGATGATGGAGGTGTATCCACCGGGAGGGGTCGATACGAAAAAGTATAAGAATGCTAGATAGGCGATGAAGGCCGTGGCGGAAAGTGAAATAAGAAGACCGGCGTAAAATGTCAGTACCAGGGGAAGGCTGCTAAACGAGGTCACGGCATTGACCAGGTGACTGAATTTTTTGCGCAGCGTATAAGTAGTGGGACTGGTGGAGTGCTTGGTGATGTATCGCTGGGATTGCTTGAATCCGGTGATAACCCAGAGCCCGCCGATGTTCAGTTCGCGCTCGCGATGGGAGACCAGAGCATTGACGTATCGTCGTGTCATCAATCTGGCCGTGACGATGTTGTCAGGCTGCGCGATACCAGTCAGGAAACGAAAAGCTTTATAGAATATTCCACCCGTTATACGCTCGAAGCTCCCGCCCCTGCGCCGCATTTGCACGCCATAGACGACATCGCTCCCTTCTTCGCGCATCTTGCGCTCGAAGTCCAGCAGCCATTCGGGCTCTTCCTCTAGATCGCTGTCTATCAGGAAGACTTGGTCTCCGCTCGCTGCCGCCAGCCCGGTCATCATGGCTTTGTGGTGCCCGAAGTTCCTTGACAGGTCAATCACTGTCAAGTGAGCGTAACGCTCCGTAAGCGCAATGGCGGAATCCAGGCTATTGTCGGGCGACCCGTCGTTCACCAATATGATTTCATAGTCATCGCCAGCCAGGCTGGATGCAACGGTCATCGCCCGGCGGTGAAATTCCTGGAGGTATTCTTCGGATTTATAGAGGGTCGCGACAATCGAAAGCCTCATTGGAAGCGCTACCTTATGAACAGAACTTGCGGGGCGACCGGCGAAATTGCGCCAGATTGCATATTTCGAAATGGTCCGCATCCGCACAGGGCGTGGCTGGAAAGACAAACCCGAAACCCGGGAGTCGTTCGCCCTGTTCTGCATTGCTGCACAGGCGGCAAATCGGTGCGACGAGGTTGCGGGCCGCGCTAGTCGGCCGCCAGTATACTGTTTCTCTGAACGAGCTCGAACTTGAGCGCCGTCGATGATGACGTTCGAGCATCACGGGGGATTGGCTGCGTCGAAGCAGAGCGAAATATGCCGCGGCGTCGTGACCGGCTGAATATGCTTCCTTACATCAGGCTCGATAAACCCGAGTATTGGCACCGGGTCGCTTGATGCGGCCGGGGCATCCATGCCCATTCAGCGGCCGGGACGAAGGATCTTCAGCTATTAGGATCCCCGAGCCGGCGTATGCGGCTTGTTAGGTTGGGAAAGAACTCACTTTCCTATCATGACCTTATCCGCATTCAGCTGTTGCTGCTGCTTGATGGGCTCTCGCCCCTCGTCTTCCGGCTGCACTCCAAGCCAGCCCTGGCCCACGCCATAGACGACGATATTCGCCAGCACAATAAGAATGAAGAGTATGCGCATTAGGTCTGGCCCAGATTGATGGTGGCGGCGATACGTACCAAGCCATGCAGAACAGGATTTTCGATTATGTGGATAGGCGGCGGCAAGCGCCCCATCGCGGCCGCCGTATCGGTCAGCAAACGGCGGGTCTCCGGTTCAACTTCCTGCCAGCCACCGCCGGCGACATAGATGTGAGGCGCATCGCCATAGCGGCGCAAGCCGGCCAGCCATTGTCGCAGCACGGCGCCGGCCTGCGCGGCGGCGACGCCCGAGGCAATCGCGTGCTGAGTATCGGTGGGGTAGACCACCGCATCGCCATCGGCCAGAGGCAGGTTGGCGGTACCGGATGCGAGGGATCGGCGCATCATTGCGGGACCGGGCAGGATCAAGCCGCCTTCGAAGACGTTCTCGCCGCTCACGGTATCCAGTGTCGTCGCTGTACCGAAACTGGCGAGTAGAAAGGGTGCAAGGGCGCCAGCTGGACTGGGGCCTGCCGTGCGTTGGCGAGCGTGGTCCGATCTGGCGCCCGTCGCCGATCCAGGTCTCGACTCCGATGAACGGAATGCGCAGGAGGACGCATGCATTACGGCATCGCGCCTGGCCAGCACACCCAGCATCGATACCCATCGATCGGCGCCCAGCTGCTCCGGCCTCGTATAGCGTGACGTCAGGCCATAGGCCTGCGCCTGCGGCGCGATCCAACGAATGGGACAGCGGATCTCTGCAAATGCTGCTTCGATAATGGCGGCGCGCGCCTCGCCAGCAACGTTGGTTCCGAGCGCCGCCACAGGCGGGCCGGGCAGCGCGGCAAGCCAGTCCTTCAAGCTCTGGACATCGTCCTGGTCCAAGACGGATGCCTGAAGGTCTCCACTCCAATTGCCGCGGCCGGTGCCAACACCCCCAATGCATGCGCCGACCTTCCCATCGTGAGCCGAATCCGTCGTGACGACAGGCTCGTCAAGGTCATCGACATCGCTCAATCCACCATCGGCGGCATGCGAGGAGCGGTCACCGGCATTGCGGTCCGGTGCGGAACCCGTGTCCCTGGCTCTGTCGCCGATCACCCCGACCTTCAGCCGAGTATTCCCCGAATCGATCAATACGATGGTGTTCATGCTGGCCGCACCGAAATCTCGCCGACCGAAACCGGCAGTTCTCCTTCCCAGGTGCGGATCCGCAGACGCCCTTGCGCGTCCACGCCGCAACCCAGCCCGTGATGCAGCACACTGCCCTTGTCCAGCACCTGGATATCCCGTCCTTCCAGCGCGTCCAGCCGCCTGAAACGCCCGACGAAGCCCGCGAATCCATCGCGTTCGACATCGGCCAGCGCATCGCGCCACGCCAAGGCGACCGCACACACGATATCGCTCAGCGCCGCGCCGCAATTCGTCATGGACCAGTCCGCGACCTGGCGCTCCAGCGCATGGGACAACGCGTCGCCGTCGCGCAGGTTCATGCCCATGCCGATCACGACGGTGTGGCTGGCGGTCCGGTCGGCCAGGTTGCGCGTGGTTTCGACCAGCACGCCCGCGAGTTTGGCATCGCCCCACTGCACGTCGTTGGGCCATTTGACGCAGAGGCGTTCGCCGGCGGTCCCGGCGATGCCGCGCAGGGCCTCACAAGCGACCAGGCCAGCCAGCGGGGAGAGCACCGGCAGGCTTGCAGGCGGCAGCATCGTATCGAAAGCGCAGGAGAACATCAGGGCGGCGCCTGGACGGTTCTGCCACGCACGGCCGGCGCGGCCGCGGCCGGTCTGCTGCAGGTGTGCGCCCAGCAGCCACGGCTTGGGCGAGCCGGCCCCTTCGCTGGCCGCGCTGACCGCACCCAACGTGGCGCTGGCGCGTGCCCGTGCGCGCGCCAGCAGATCGGCATTGGTCGACCCCGTCTGGGCCACCCAATCAACCCGCCCGAAGGGCGCGGAAAGCCCGTCCATCAACCGCGCGCGCAGGGCGGCGGCCAAGTGATCTGGCGTGGGAAGTTCGGGTAGATCCGGCATGGGAAGAGGCGGTTGCCGCAAGCCGCGCGGGCTTTCGACGGAAAAGTGGCAGTGGCGATCATGGGATTTTATAGTTAGCCGTGTCCTTAGCCTGGCAACCGTGTCCCGGACCGGCAACGGCGATCCCCGCTCCGACAGCCACCGTCCCCGTCCTGACACGCTACTCCGCGTATCATTACCCCTGTTCGCGCCCACGAGGGCCGGCGCCAGACCGGCACTACCGATCCGTCCATGGTCCAGACCATCTCGAACCTGCCATCCGCCGCCGCGCCGCCTTTCCGGCTTGCCGGCGACGTTTGCTATGTGAGCGGCGACTGGAGCGTCCACGCCCTGGCGCGTCCCGGCGAGGTGCAGGCGCGCTGCCACGCCCTGGAGCAGGCCGCGCGCGACGCCCGCTGGGACCTGACCGGCATCGTGCGCCTGGACACCGTGGGCGCCAACCTGATCTGGCATGCCTGGGGCGACCGGATTCCCGAGCGCCTGCGCGTCTCTGGGCCGCTGAAGGAGGTCTTCGACGCCCTGGCTGCCCATCCACACGAGGTTGTCGCGCCGCCCCCGCCGCCCGCGGATCGCTGGGGTGCCGTGACGAAGCTGGGCGAGGCCATCCTGGTGGGCGCGCGGCACGGCTACGCCATGATCATCATGCTGGGCCAGCTGATATTGGACCTGGGCACCATGATCCGCTATCCGGCACGCGTGCCGTGGCGGGAGATCTCGGCGCAAATCTACCGGGCCGGCGCGCAGGCGCTGGGCATTACGGCGCTGGTGGGTTTCCTGATCGGCGTGGTGATTTCCTATCTTTCGTCGCAGCAGCTATCGGCTTACGGCGCCGACCGCTTCATCGTGCGGTTGCTGGGTACTTCCATCGTCCGCGAGCTGGGGCCGGTGCTGGCGGCCATCCTGGTGGCGGGGCGTTCGGGGTCGGCCTTCACGGCGCAGATCGGCGTGATGCGCGTCACGCAAGAGCTGGACGCCATGGCGGTCATGGGTATCTCATACAGCCAGCGACTGATCCTGCCGCGCGTGGTCGCGTTGGCCGTGTCGATGCCGCTGCTGGTGGTCTGGACGGATGCGCTGGCGCTGCTGGGCGGCATGCTGGCCGCGCGCGCCCAACTGGGCGTGTCCCTGGCCTGGTTCCTGGATACGCTGCCGACGGCGGTGACGCTGTCGAACTACGCCATCGGCCTGGCCAAGGGCGCCACCTTCGGCGTCGTGATCGCGCTGGTGGCCTGCTATTTCGGCCTGAACATCGAGCCGAATACGGAAAGCCTGGGGCGCCGCACGACGACGTCCGTGGTGACGTCGATCACCGGTGTGATCCTGGTCGATGCCTTGTACGCAGTCATGCTGAGCGGGGTGCCTTTATGAAGGACGATGTCAGTCAACAGCGGCATTTGTTCACCGACGACGCGCTGACCGTGGCGCCCATTATTTCCGTGGTGGGACTGAAGACGGCGTTCGGCGACCATGTCGTGCACGAAAACCTCGACCTGACCGTGTATCCCGGCGAAATCCTGTCGCTGGTGGGGGGGTCCGGCTCGGGCAAGACGACGCTGCTGCGGCAGATCATGGGGCTGGACGCGCCGGCGGCCGGCACGGTGACCGTGCTGGGAATGCCGGTGTCGGAAATGAGCTCCTACGAGTGCGGCCGGCTGGCGCGGCGATGGGGCGTGCTGTTCCAGGCGGGCGCGCTGTTTTCCGCGCTGTCGGTGTTCGACAATGTCGCCTTGCCCTTGCGCGAGCTGCGCACGATCCCGGAAACGCTGGTGCAGGACGTGGTGATGTGCCGCCTCGAAATGGTCGGCCTGTCGGCCGACGACGCGCACAAGCGGCCCGCCGACCTGTCGGGCGGGATGATCAAGCGCGTCGCGCTGGCGCGCGCGCTGTCGCTCGATCCCCAGCTGCTGTTCCTGGATGAGCCCACCGCGGGCCTGGACCCGCAGCGGTCCGACGAGTTCGTCGACCTGGTTCGCAACCTGCACCGGCAGCTGCATTTCACCGTACTCATGGTCACGCACGATCTGGACACCCTGGTGGAATTGTCCTCGCGCGTCGCGGTGCTGGCCGACAAGCGCGTCATCGCCTGCGATACGCTGCCGGAGATCCTGAACGTGGATCATCCCTTCATTCATACTTTCTTCCTGGGCGAACGCGGCCGGCGCGCCCTTGGCGATCTGGCTCCAAAGGAGTTGATGTATGGAAAGCCGTAGCCATGCGCTGCTGGCGGGTGCGTTTACGCTGGTGCTGCTGGCGGCCGTGGTCCTGATCGCCCTGGCGATCAACCACGATCGCGCTACCTTGACCGAGTACGAGATCGTTTCCAATACCGCCGTGAGCGGCCTGTCGCAGCAATCGCCCGTCCGCTATCAAGGCGTGCCGGTGGGCAAGGTGCAGTCGCTGGGCTTCGATCCCGACGTGCCGGGGCGCGTGCACATCCGCATCGGCGTGGCGCCCAGTACGCCCATCACGTCGGCGACTTGGGCGGAACTGGGCGTGCAGGGCATCACGGGCCTGTCCAATGTCGATCTGCGCGACGATGGCAGTTCGCACGTGCGGCTGACGCGGCAAGGCGACGCCTTGCCCGTGATTCCCTTGCGCCCCGGCTTGTTCGAGCGGCTGACGCTGGGAGGTGGAAACATCGTCGGCAACCTGGAAAAAATATCCGGCCAGCTGGCGGTCCTGCTCAGCGACCAGAACGTGCAGGCCCTGCAGTCGGCCCTGCGGGACGCCGCCACGGTGTCGGCGTCGCTGAAGGACGCCAGCGCGCAGTTGCGGCCCTTGGTCGCCAAGGTCGGGCCGCTGATCGACAACCTGGCCGAGACCTCGCGGCAGGCGCAGGGCGCGGCGCGTGACATCTCCGCGCTGGCGCAGCAGGCGCGCGTGGCGGTGGCGCGACTGGATGCGCCCGACGGACCGCTGGTGATGGCCACGCGCAGCCTGCGTGAAATCGCCTATGCCGCTTCGCGGCTGTCCACCGAGACCCTGCCGGCGGTCAGCGGCATGGCGAACCAGGTCAACGCCACGGCGCGCGGCGTGTCCGCGACCGTGCGCCGGGTCGGCGATACGCCGCAATCCATCATCTTCGGCGCGCCGCCGCCGCGGCCCGGGCCGGGCGAAGCCGGCTTCGAGGGATTCGGGAGAGGACAATGAACGAGCGCATGACCGGACACGCGCCCCGGCGGGGCAGGTGGCACACGCTGCCGGTGATGCTGGGCCTGGCCGTGGCCCTGAGCGGATGCGGCCTGGGCCGCACGAGCCCTCCCGCCCAGCTGTTCGACCTGGGCCCGGGACCGGGCATGGCGTCGACGCCGGCAGCCGACGAGGCGGCCGCGCCCACGCCGTCCGGTACATCGGGTTCGCGCGGGGCAACGGGGGCATCCCGCCACCCGGGATCGCCTGGCGCATCGGGCTCGGCCAGCGCATCTGGTTCGCCGGACGCCTTCCCATCGGCCGCGACCGGGCTCGGCGCGCGACGCGAACCCGTGGCGGTCAACTTTTCGGCGGCGCAGATGCTCACCGACACCGGCGTCATCTGGCGCGTCGGCGACAGCGCCAGTCCGCATTCCTATGCAACGTATCGCTGGGCCGCGCCGCCGTCGCAACTGGTGCAGCAGCGAGTGATCGACCGGCTGTCCGCGGCGGGGCCGGTGGTGCAGGATGGCGTCGACCCGCGCGCGCCCGTGCTGCAGGTCACGCTGACGCGTTTCGAACAGGTCTACACGCCGGACGGCAAGTCCAGTTCCGGCCAGGTCGCGCTGCAGGCGGTGCTGGTGCGCGATCGACGCGTGGTCGATTCGGTCCGGCTAGCCCACGGCGCCCCGGCGCCCAGCCTGGACGCCCAGGGCGGTGTGGTGGCGCTGCGCGCGGCGACGGACATGACCGCCGACGATCTGGCCGCCTGGCTGGATCGCAGCCTGGCGGCATCGGCGTCCACGTCCACATCGGCTTCGAGCGGGGCACCGACACCGACACCGGCATCGAGCCGCGCCTCGGCCCGGAGCCCGGCATCGGCATCGACGATCCATCGGCCGGCCGCCGACCCCGCCGGTTTAACATTGCGCTCTTCGCCCTGACGAGTACTTCGCAATGCCCGCCCGTACCGAGATTGTTGAGTTCAACGGCCTGGCCGGCCGCATCGACTGCGCCGTGGACTGGCCCGACGACGCTCCGCGCGGCTGGGCGCTGTGCCTGCATCCCCACCCCCTGCACGAAGGCACGCGCGACAACAAGGTCGTGACGACGATCGCACGTGCTTGCGTGCAGCAAGGGCTGGTGGCGCTGCGGCCGGATTTTCGCGGCGTGCGCGGATCGGCGGGTGTCTTCGACAAGGCGCGGGGCGAGACAGAAGACATGCGCGAACTGGTCGCGCAATGGCTGGAGCGACAGCCGGAACTCGCCGGCACGCCCTGGGTGCTGGCCGGCTTTTCCTTTGGCACCGCGGTCGCGGCGCAGCTGGACGCCACGCTGGCCGATGCCGGCATGGACCGGCCCGCCGCGCTGGTGCTGGCGGGCACCGCCGTGTGGCGCTTCCAGTTTCGCGACGTCGCGCTGCCGGACGATACCTTGATCGTCCACGGCGAGCACGACGAAGTGGTGCCCTTGGGGGAATTGTTCGACTGGACGCGCGAACGTTCGGTGCCGGTGGTGGTCATCCCCGGCGCCACGCATTTCTTCCACGGCAAGCTGCTGCTATTGCGGCAGCTGGTCCTCACCCGCCTGTCGCGCGTCTTGCCCTGAGGTTTTCCACGCGCCAGACGCGCCCGTGATCTCGCGCAGCACGCGGTCAAGGATGTCCATGCCTTCATCGACCTGCGTTTCGGTGCTGACCATGGGAGGGGCCACGCGTATGATGCGGCCCGATGCGTCGCGGGTGGGATCCTGCAGCAGCAGGCCCTTGTGGCGGCATGCATGCACGAGGGCCTGGCTAAGGCCGCGCGCGGGAATGTTTCCCGCCCCTTCGGGCGACAATTCGATGGCGTACATCGCGCCACGGCCGTGGACAGCGCCGATCAGCGGTGTGTCGGCCGCCATCGCGCCCAACCGCATGTTCAGGTATTCGCCCATTGCCGCGGCGCGCGAGACCAGTTCTTCTTCCCGCACGATATCGATGGTGGTCAGGGCCGCGGTGCACGCCACGGGGTCGTGCCATTCGACGGACGGCAGCCGGCAGTTTGCGGCCGACGCCTGATCCGCGATGTCCGGCGCGGTACATACCGCATCGATGGACTGGCCGGCGCCGAAGCGCGCCGATACGATAAGGATGTCCGGCACGACGTCGTCATGCTGGTAGCCCCACATGCGTCCTGTCTTGCCGTACCCCGTCGCGCTTTCATCGATGATCAGCAACATGCCGTACTGGTGGCAAAGCCGGCGCATCGCGCGGGTCCAGCCTGCGCCGGGGCCGAAGGCGCCACCGGCAGACGGCGTCATGAGCAGGGCGGCGGGCCGCTGTTCGCACGCGCGCAGCGCGGCTTCGAAGGCGGCCCACGGGCAGGGCTGGCCGCACTCCTGCGCGCCACAGGAGCAATGCGAAGGATCGGGGCAATCGCGATCCCCGCTGTTCGCGGCGTTCCTCGTGATGAGCGCCGCGCCTTGCCCCGATGCGGCCGCCGCCAGATACTGGAAGCACAGCGTGCCGTCATGCGTGGCCGATACGGTGAGTACATCGGCGCCCCCCGTGACCGCGCGTGCAATGCCGGCGGCGACACGCGGGGCCTCGCCCTGCGATACGAACATCGATTTCTGCAGCGGTGCAGTCAGGATTTCGCCGAACCGGCAATGCAGCTGCAAGGCGTCGGGATCCAGGAAGCTGTCCTGGCCTATGGCATGCAGCCGGCGCCTGACCGCTTCGACATAGCGGGGATGGTTGTGGCCCAGGATCGCGCCCGTGGGGTTGGCGCCGAAGTCCAGGTAGCGGCCGCCGTCCGTGTCGTGGACGATCGGCCCCTGTGCGTGCGCGATGGCGGGACGCAATGGCCAGCGGGATTGGCCCGACAGGTTCGGTATCGTCCAACGATCGACGGTTTCCTGCACCTCGTACGCGTCCATAGGGCCCCTCCTCGGTCAGGTCCCGGTGGGTTATGCATCCTTGTCTGCGCAATCGTACAAACAAATCCCTTCAGCGTCCTTTCAGGACAAACCCGCAGCGTCGTCGGGCAGGAGCGCGTCCATCATCAGCAACGCGGGCAGGGGAAGGGGCGCATGGCCGTGCCCGCGCCGCGCCCTTACGGGCAGGCGGGCAGACCGTCTTCCAGCGATGTGTCCGCCGCCTGCGCGGGACCGCGCAGGCTTTCCAGGAAATATTCAAAAGCCGCCAGCGGCATGGGGCGCTTCAGCAGGTAACCCTGCATCTGGTCGCAGGAAAGCGCTCGCAACGCATTCAGCTGGGTCGTGGTCTCCACGCCTTCCGCCACGACCTCCATATTCAAGGTGTGCGCCATGGCCAGGATAGCGGCCACGATGGCGCGACCTTCTTCGCCGTGCGTATCCAGGCCTTGCGTGAAGAAGCGGTCGATCTTCAATTGCTGTGCGCGGAATTGCTGCAGATACGCCAGGCTGGAATAGCCCGTGCCGAAATCGTCGATCGCGATGCCGAAGCCATGCGCGCGGAAGGCGCGAATGACGCGCGAGCTGAGTTCCGCATCCTGCATGGCGACCGATTCGGTGATTTCAAATACCAGTCGGGTCGGCGTCACGCCTTCTTCGTGCGCGATGGCCACCATGCGTTCGACGAAATCCGGATGCGACAGTTGCTTGGTCGACAGGTTTATCGATACCTTCAAGGTGGGCAGGCCGCGCGCATCCCAGCGTTTCATGTGCCGGCATACCGTGCGCATGACCCAGAAACCGATCTCGATGATCTGCCCCGACCGCTCCGCGACCGGAATGAATTCTCCAGGGGGCACCGCGCCCAGGCGGGGATGGCTCCAACGCAGGAGGGCTTCGGCGGCGGTCACGCGGTGGCCGCCGTCGGCGAACTCGGGCTGGTAATCCAGGCTGAGCTCTTCGCGCACCAGCGCGTCGCTGAGCCCCTGCTGCATCATCAGCATGCGCCGGTAGCTTTCCCCCATGTGGGGTTCATAGAAGCGGAAGCCGTTGCGGCCATGCTCCTTGGCGCCGTACATCGCGATGTCGGCGTTCTTCATCAGCGTTTCGACGTCCTCGCCGTCGTGCGGGAACATGGCGATGCCGATGCTGGCGGTGAGCCGCAGCGTCATGCCCTGGAACATCAGGTCGTCCCGCATGGCCGTATTGACGGCCTGTGCGACGCGGGCTGCGCCCTCGCGGCTGTTCAGGCCTTCGACCAGCACCACGAATTCATCGCCGCCCAGGCGCGCGACGGTGTCCTCGCCGCGCACGCAGCCGCGCAGCCGCCGCGCGAAGGACTGGAGCATGCCGTCGCCGATGCTGTGGCCCAGGGAATCGTTGATGTGCTTGAAACCGTCCAGGTCCATCAGCAGCACCGCGAATTCGTTGCCGGTGTGGCGCGCGCGGGTGATCGCCATGTCGGTGGCCCCGGCCAGCGCGGTGCGGTTGGGCAGCTCGGTCAGCATGTCCGTGGTGGCCAGGCGCTGCAAGGCGGAACTGACCTCGCGCAGGGAGCCGTCCAGGGAACGCCGCGACGCCGCATAACGCGCGGCCAGAACCGCGATATACGCGGCCAGCGCCACGACGATAAGGGACAGGAGGACAGTCCCGGCGAGATAGGTGCCGCTCATGATGGTCGACTGCAGAGTAGGAGACTGCACGGAGGCCGAGGTCGGCCGGCTGGCGAAACGGCTTGGGCCGGATGGCTCAGCATAGTAACAAGAATGTATCTGATCCAATACAAGGTCCGGCTTCCTAGCGGCGGGGCGTTTCCTGCATGCGACACTTCGTAGCCCTCTCCGGAGTGTCGCGCGCCGATGAGCAGGGCAATCGTACTGTTAGGCTTCCGTATGTAAATATTCGTGTTGAAGGTTGCATAGCGTTGCATGTTCGGCCGTGTGCAGGGCGGCATACCGGGGCCCGGCGCTGACGCCGCCTGCCTATAATTGTGGCGGCTCGTACGCCCCCTCCCAGATCCCCCGCCCCCCGATTCCGCTGATGACGAATTCGCGTTTGCCCCGTTTTATTCCTTCAATTCTTGGACGGCGCGTCGCCGCCGGTACGTTGATCGCGGTGCTGGCGATGGGAGCGCCGGCAGTGTGGTCCCAGACAGCGGTCAAGCCGGCGGCGAAGCCCGCGGCGTCCGCGCCCGCCCCCGCGCCCGCTACCAATCCCACCCAGGCGGCAACCACCCCATCGGGCGCCTCCCCCTCGCAGGTCGCGGATGCGGATGCCAAGGGCATTTCGCCCGTCGTCGCCGTGTCACCCATCCCGGCGCCCGCGATCGCCGCCCGCGCGTGGATCGCCGTGGATGTCAACAGCGGCCAGGTGCTGGCCGCATCCAACCCGGACCAACAGGTCGAGCCCGCCTCGCTGACGAAGATCATGACCGCCTATGTGGTCTTCGATGCGCTGGATGAAAAGCGCTTGACGCTGGATCAGCAGGTACCGGTGTCCGAACACGCATGGCGCACGGGCGGTTCGCGCATGTTCATCGAACCGCGCAAGCCGGTCACGGTCGATGAATTGCTCCAGGGTGTGATCGTCCAGTCCGGCAACGATGCCTCGGTGGCGCTTTCCGAAGCCGTGGGCGGCAGCGAGTCCGCCTTCGCGTCCATGATGAACCAGGAAGCCGAACGGCTGGGCATGAAGGGCTCGCACTTCATGAATGCCACGGGGCTGCCCGACCCGCAGCACACCACCACGGTGCGCGACCTGGCCACCATCGCCACGCACCTGATCACCGACCACCCGGATTACTTCCATTACTACAAGCAGCGCAGCTTCGCCTACAACAAGATCAACCAGCCCAACCGCAACCGCCTGCTGTGGGCCGATCCGTCGGTAGACGGCATGAAGACCGGCCACACCGAATCCGCGGGCTACTGCCTGGTGGCCACGGCGCTACGCGGCGACCGGCGCGTGCTGACCGTCATGGTCGGGGCCGACAGCGAATCCACGCGGGCGGAAGAAAGCCTGAAGCTGCTGAACTGGAGCTTCCAGAACTTCGACACCGTCAAGCTGTTCGACAACAACCAGCCGCCGCTCGATGCACGGGTGTGGGAGGGCAAGACGGAAGTCGCCAAGCTCGGTCCCCCGGCGCCCGTATGGATCGCCGTGCCGCGCGGCAAGGCCGCGGACGTCAAGCCCGTCGCCGAGCGCACCGACCCGCTGGTCGCGCCGCTGGAGAAAGGCCAGCGCGTCGGCACGCTGCGCCTGACGCTGGACGGCAAGACGCTGCGCACCGAACCGCTGGTCGTGCGCGAACCGGTCGAACGCGCGGGCTTCTTCGGCCGCATGGTCGATATGGTCAAGCGCTGGCTGCAGTAGGCCGGCCAGGCGGTGTAAGCTGGCGGCCATCGCGCGGACGGCCGCCACGCACACGACACTGGGGCGGACGGAAGTCCGCCTTTTTCGTTGCCGCGCGGCCGGCCATGCCGGCAGGCCGCGCCCCCGTCTTTCCCTTGCGAGGAGCACACATGATTCCGGGCGTGCCGGGCGATAGCCAGGCGTATCTGAACGGCGAATTCCTGCGGCTGCAGGACGCGAAAATCTCGGTCCTGGACCGTGGCTTCATCTTCGGCGATGGCGTCTATGAAGTCGTCCCGGTGTACGAAGGCCATCCCTTCCGCATGGCCGAACACCTGGCCCGGCTGGAGCGCAGCCTGGCCGCCATCCGCATCGAATCCCCCTTCGACCGCGCGGGCTGGCATGGCGTCGTCCAGGGCCTGATAGATCGCTCGCTGACGGCTTCCTGCGTGGTCTACCTGCAGGTGACGCGCGGCGTGGCCAAGCGCGACCATGGATTTCCAACCGAACGCGTGGCGCCCACCGTATTCGGCATGACGTCCCCCTTCACGCGCCCCGGCGCCGACGTGCGCGAGCAGGGCGTGTCGCTGGTTTCGATACCCGACGAACGCTGGCTGCATTGCGATATCAAGTCGGTATCGCTGCTGGGCAACGTGCTGGCCAAGCAGCGTGCGGCGGACCAGGGCGCCGACGAGGTCGTGCAGTTCCGCGACGGCATGCTGAGCGAGGGCGCGACGTGCAACGTCTGGGTGGCCGCGGGCGGCAAGCTGCTGGCGCCCCCCAAGAACCACCTGGTGCTGGAAGGCATACGCTACGGGCTGATGGCCGAGCTGGCCGCCGAAGCCGGCATTCCCTTCGAGATGCGCCCCATCACGCGGGACGAAGTGGAAAATGCCGATGAATTGATGGTGTCTTCCGCCACGCGCGAGATCCTGCCCGCGCTGAAGCTGGACGGCAGGCCGGTGGGGGCGGGCCGCGCCGGCCCGGTGTATGGCCGCCTGCGGCAGGGGTATGATGCCCGTATCGCGGCGCTTCTTGGAAAACCCGGCAGCGCCTCCATGTAGTAAGCATGATGAATATCCCGCCCGAGCAATCCCTGATCGAATATCCCAGCGATTTCCCCATCAAGGTGATGGGCAAGCGCCATCCGGATTTCGCCCAGGTCCTGACCGAAGTCGTGTTGCAGTTCGACCCCGGCTTCGATCCCGCCACGGTCGAAATGCGGCCCAGCAAGGGCGGCAATTACATCGGCCTGACTTTCACCGTACGCGCTACCTCGCGCGAACAGCTGGACGCACTCTACCGTGCGCTGCACGGCCATCCCCTGGTCTCCGTCGTCCTCTAGGCGGCCCATTCCTTCCATCGGATAAGGCATCAGCGCATGATCAAGTGGTTGGACCGGCCCGCCGACTACGCGGCCGTGTGGCAGGCGATGCAGGCCTTCACGGCGGCGCGCACGGCCGCCACGGCCGACGAAATCTGGCTCTGCGAGCATGGGCCCGTCTATACCCTGGGGCAGGCGGGCAAGCCCGAGCATGTGCGGAATCCCGGCGGCATCCCCGTCGTGCGCACGGATCGCGGTGGCCAAGTCACCTACCACGGCCCCGGCCAGGTCGTGGCCTACGCGCTGGTCGACTTGCGCCGCGCGGGCGTGTACGTGAAGGAATACGTGGCCTTCCTGGAAGACGCCGTGATCGCCACCCTGGCCGACTACGGTGTCCAGGGATGCCGCAAGCCGGGCGCGCCCGGCGTCTATGTGCCCGTCCCGGCCGCCGGCGGCGAGCTGGCGAAGATCGCCGCGCTGGGCATCAAGATCCGCTCGGGCTGTGCGTATCACGGGGTGGCCTTGAACGTCGATATGGACCTGGGGCCTTTCCTGGGCATCAATCCCTGCGGGTATGAAGACCTGGCCACGATAGACATGGCCGCCTGCGGCGTGCGCGCCACGCTGCAGGACGTGGGCGGGCGCCTGGCGCAACGCATCGCCCGGCTGGGGCAGGGCGGCGGCCCGGGCTTCCTGGCCGCAGGGTCTTCCCCGGGCTGTCCCGCCCCCGGGGAGTAAACTGGGGTTTTTCCCGAAGGCGGCGCCCCGGGCGCCGCGCGTAGCCGACTCATGTCCACGCCCGCAGATCGTTCCTTCGCCGCGCCCGCCGGGGCCGACGCCCCCCATTCCCAACCCGTGACTGCCGTCTCCGACGCCGCGGTCGCCGAGTCCGCCAAGCCCTACGATCCCACGGCCAAGCAGAAATCGCAGGCCAAGACTGCCCGCATCCCCATCAAGGTCGTGCAGGCCGAGCGGCTAAAGAAACCGGAATGGATACGCGTGCGGGCCGCTGCGCCGGGATCGCGCTTCCATGACATCAAGCGCATCCTGCGCGAGCACAACCTGCATACCGTTTGCGAAGAGGCCTCTTGTCCCAACATCGGCGAGTGCTTCGGCAAGGGCACCGCCACCTTCATGATCATGGGGGACAAGTGCACGCGCCGCTGCCCGTTCTGCGACGTGGGGCACGGGCGGCCGGATCCGCTGGATGCCGAAGAACCGCGCAACCTGGCGCGTACGATCGCCGCGCTGAAGCTTTCGTATGTGGTCATCACATCCGTGGATCGCGACGATCTGCGCGACGGCGGCGCGGGCCACTTCGTCGAATGCATCCGCCAGGTGCGCGAGCAGTCGCCATCCACCCGCATCGAGGTCCTGGTGCCGGACTTCCGCGGCCGCCTGGACCGTGCGCTGGACATCCTGAACGCCGGTCCTCCGGATGTCATGAACCACAACCTGGAAACCGTGCCCCGCCTGTACAAGCAGGCGCGCCCCGGTTCCGACTACGCGCATTCGCTGAAACTGCTGCAGGAGTTCAAGCGCCTGCACCCGGACGTTCCCACCAAGTCCGGCCTGATGCTGGGCCTGGGGGAAACCGACGAGGAGATCCTGCAGGTGATGCGCGACATGCGCGAACATGGCGTGGACATGTTGACCATCGGGCAGTATCTGCAGCCCTCCGAGCACCATTTGCCGGTGCTGCGCTACGTGCATCCCGACACCTTCGCCATGTTCGAACGCGAAGCCTATGACATGGGCTTCTCGCACGCGGCCGTGGGCGCGATGGTGCGTTCTTCCTACCATGCGGACCAGCAGGCGCACGCGGCAGGCGTGAACTGACCTGACAAACGCAAAACGCCACGGCCGGCTGGCCGTGGCGCTTCAAGCACCGTTATCCTCCCGGCTTACTTCTTGGCCTTGCTGTCGCCGTCGACCTTCTGGTGCAGCGCGTTGGCCATGTCCAGGTGGTGCTGCAGCGTCGGCAGCGTCTGGGCGGCCCAGGCCTTGATGTCGGGGTCCTTGGCATTGTCCGCAGCCTTCCGGAACAGTTTCACCGTGTCCTCGTGCGCGGCGACGCCGATCCGGCTCACGTACATCTTGTCGAAGCTGCTGCCGCTGGTGGCGCTCAATGCCTTCAGCTCGGTGCGCTGCATCATGGACGGTTTATCCGGAGGCGTGTAGCCCTTCTTCATGGCCAGCGCCATCAGTTCCTCGTTCGCCTTGGTGTGGTCCTGGACCATCTGGGTCGCGAACTGCTTGACGTCGGCATTGCTGCTCTTGGTCGCGGCCATCTGGCTGCCTTCGATCTCGGCATGGCCGCCCTGCGCGGCATTCTCCAGAAAGTCCTTGTCGGCGCTGGCCAGCGTGCTGCGCGGTTGCGTGCTCTGGCTCGGTGCCGTAGACCTGGGAGCAGGTTGAGCCCAGGCGCCGGTGCCCAGCGCCAGTGCGGCGGCGGTGAGAACGCCGCCGGTGATAAAGCGTGCGGTCATATGGATTCTCCTTGGTAGTGCGCCGTGTGGCGTCGTCCAAGCAAGAGCAATTTGCGCGCCCGCCTTGGCGTGGCAGCACCCTGCCGACGCGATCGTGTCCTTACTGTTGAGCAAGTTTCCCTGGCCGAGCAAGCTGCCACGGCCGAGGGGCTTGTAGCGGCGGCGCACCCTGCCACGGTTGAGCAGGCCGTGGCTTCCAGCCTTCAGGCGCCATCGCCTTTGGGTGGATTGCGCCAGTACACATCCCCCACGCCCAAGGCGCGGTTGGCCACTCGCGCCATGACGAAGAGCAGGTCGGAAAGCCGGTTCAGGTACTGCAGGACGGGCTTGTTGACCGTCTCCATGCGCTGCAAGGCGACCACCGCGCGTTCCGCGCGCCGGCACACCGTGCGGGCGACGTGCAGCAGCGCCCCGGGTCGCGAACCGCCGGGCAGGATGAACTCGCGCAGCGGTGGCAGCGTGCCGTTGTAGTGCGCCAGGCGTCCGTCCAGGTGGCTGACGTGGTTGCCGTCCAGCTTGGTGTACCCGGGTATGCAGAGTTCGGCGCCCATATCGAACAGCGCGTGCTGAACGTCGCGCAGGTCGGCCGCGACTTCCGCGTCCAGCTGTGCTTCGGCCAGCACGACGCCCAAGGTGCTGTTCAATTCGTCGACGTCGCCCAGCGCGGCCACGCGCGCGCTGTCCTTGGCGACGCGGCTGCCGTCGCCCAGCCCTGTGGTGCCGTCGTCTCCGGCACGCGTGGCAACGACCGTCAGCCGGTTAGCCATGCTGGCCAGCCTCCGCCTTTGCCGGGAGGGAAGCCCTGCCCATCTTGTCCAGCGCGGCGCCGGTGACGCGGACGATGCGCCATTCGGGCAGCACCTCGGCGCCCAGGCTTTCATAGAAGTCGATGGCGGGCTGGTTCCAGTCCAGCACCGTCCATTCGAAGCGCCCGCAACCGCGTTCGACGGCGATGGCAGCCAGCTGCCGCAGCAGCGCGCGGCCGACGCCCTGGCCGCGCTGGTCGGCGCGCACATAGACGTCCTCCAGGTACAGGCCGCGCCGGCACAGGAAGGTCGAATAGTTGTGGAACCACACCGCGTACGCGAGCAGGGCGGCTTGCCCCCCATCGGTGCGCTGCGCCACCATGCATTCGGCGGCCGGGGTGCGCCCGAACAGCGAGGCCCGCAGGCTATCCTCGGTGGCCGCGAATATCGCCGTGAGTTTTTCGTATTCGGCCAGCTCGCGCATCAGCGCCAGGATGCCGGGGACGTCTTGCGGAGTCGCCGGGCGGATGATGTAGGGGGTGGTAGCGGACAAGATCGTCTTCCGTGGAAAGAGTGGCGCTATGCTAGTTGCAGGCCGCGGCGGCCGCAAGGAGTAGCAATGTCGGAAGACAGGGGCGGGGCGGCTTCGGTCCCGAAGGAGGGGTGGCAGCCCGGGCGCCAGGGCCGCAGGCGTGCGGCGGTATGGATTGTCGCCCTGGCGGGCATCGCGGTCGCGGGGGCGGTCGCCGCCGCCGGCCCAGCGCCGGCACGGAATCCACAGGCCAGCGCCACGGGCGAAGTCCGGCGTGTCGATGCCCAGCAGGGAACGGTGGCATTGCGCCACGGCGAAATCAAGGATCTGGGCCTGCCGGCCGCGACGCTGGTGTATCACGCCGCGCCAGCGCTGCTGCGGGACATCCGGCCGGGCGACAAGGTGCGGTTCACCGCCACCCGGCAGGACGGCGGGTATGTGGTGACGGCGATCGACAAGAGCGTGTTGCCCTAGCGTCGCCAACGGTCACAGCACGTAGCGCGCCAGATCCTGGCTGCCGGCCACTTCCGCGAGCTTGTCGTTCACATAGGCGGCGTCGATGTGTACCACATCGCCGGAACTGGCCGCGGCGTCGAAGGACAGGTCTTCCAGCAGCTTTTCCATGACGGTGTACAGCCGCCGCGCGCCAATGTTTTCCGTTTTCTCGTTCACCGTGAACGCCAGTTCCGCCAGCCGGTTGATGCCTTCGTCGGTGAATTCCAGCTGCACATTTTCCGTGGACATCAAGGCGGTGTACTGCTTGGTGAGCGACGCGTCCGTATCCGACAGGATGCGCACGAAATCCGCGGCCGACAGGGAATCGAGTTCCACCCGGATGGGGAAGCGCCCCTGCAGTTCCGGGATCAGGTCGGAAGGCTTGGCCAGGTGGAAAGCACCCGAGGCGATGAACAGGATATGGTCGGTGCGAACCATGCCGTAGCGCGTATTGACCGTGGTGCCTTCGACGAGCGGCAGCAGGTCGCGCTGCACGCCTTGCCGGGAGACTTCCGCCCCGCCGGTTTCCTGGCGCGCGGCGATCTTGTCGATTTCGTCCAGGAACACGATGCCGTTCTGTTCGACGTTGGCGATGGCAGCGCTGCGCAGATCGTCTTCGTTGACGCGCTTGGCGGCTTCTTCCTCGACCAGCAGCTTGAAGGCTTCCTTGACCTTGAGCTTGCGCGATTTCTTCTTCTCGCGGCTCAGGCCGGCGAACATGCCGCGCAGCTGCTCGGTCATTTCCTCCATGCCGGGCGGGCCCATGATGTCCATCTGCGGCGCGGGCTGGGCGACTTCGATTTCGATTTCCAGATCGTCGATCTTTCCTTCGCGCAGGCGCTTGCGGAAAGTCTGGCGCGCGCTGCTTTCGTCGTTGCGGTCCGGGTCTCCGCTGGCGGTGCGCGGCGGCGGCACGAGCGCATCGAGGATGCGGTCTTCCGCCGCGTCCTCGGCCTGCGAGCGCACGCGGCGCATTTCCAGTTCGCGCGTCTGCTTGATGGAATATTCGGTCAGGTCGCGAATGATGGTGTCGACGTCGCGACCGACATAGCCGACCTCGGTGAACTTGGTGGCTTCGATCTTGATGAAAGGCGCATTGACCAGCTTGGCCAGGCGCCGTGCGATTTCGGTCTTGCCCACGCCCGTGGGCCCGATCATCAGGATGTTCTTGGGGTGGATCTCGTTGCGCAGCGGTTCGGCGACTTGCTGGCGGCGCCAGCGGTTGCGCAAGGCGACCGCGACGGATCGCTTGGCGCGGTTCTGGCCGACGATGTATTTGTCGAGTTCGGAGACGATTTCCCGGGGGGTCATGGTGGATGCGGACATGCTGGGATCCTTGGACACGCGGATGCTGGGGACGGTGCGCGGCGCACGGGGCGCCCGCGGCTTATTCGCCCAGCGTTTCGATCAGGTGGTTCTGGTTGGTATAGATGCACAGGTCGCCGGCGATTTCCAGCGACTTCTTCACGACCTCTTCCGGCGCCATATCGGTGTGCTCCAGCAGGGCGCGGGCCGCCGACTGCGCATAGGCGCCCCCCGAGCCGATGGCGGCCAGGCCGTATTCGGGTTCCAGGACGTCGCCGTTGCCGGTGAGCACCAGCGTATGGTCCCGATCGGCCACGATCAGCATGGCTTCCAGGCGGCGCAGCACGCGGTCGGTGCGCCAGTCCCGGGTCAGCTCGACGGCAGCGCGCATCAGGTGGCCCTGGTGTTTTTCCAGCTTGGCTTCGAAGCGTTCCTGCAGGGTGAAGGCGTCGGCCGTGGCGCCGGCAAAGCCGGCCAGTATCTTGTCGTGATACAGGCGGCGGATTTTGCGGGCCGTGCCCTTGATGACGATGTTGCCTAGGGTGACCTGACCATCGCCCCCGAGCGCGACGCGGTTGCCGCGCCGTACGCTGATGATGGTGGTGCCGTGATATTGATCCATGATTGCTTTCCTTCGCGCCGACGCGGGCAGCTCCCGTTCGGGGGCCTGTAACGCTGGCATATGGGGGCGAGGCGGCGGAGATTCAAGAAGTCGGCGTGCCGCGAAAATAAAAAAGGGCCGGACCCTTGCGGATCCAGCCCTTGCGCCCGTGGGGACGTTTCAGTCGCCGTAGAGCTTTTGGCGCATTTCACGGCGTTCCTGCGCTTCCAGCGACAGGGTGGCCGTGGGCCGGGCCAGCAGACGCGGAATGCCGATGGGTTCGCCCGTTTCCTCGCACCAGCCGTATTCGCCGCTGTCGATGCGCGCGATGGATTGCTGCACTTTCTTGAGCAGCTTGCGCTCGCGGTCGCGGGTGCGCAGTTCCAGCGCGTGTTCTTCTTCGATCGTGGCGCGATCGGCGGGATCGGGAACGAACTGCGTTTCGCGCAGGTGTTCCGTTGTTTCCCCCGCGTTGTTCAGGATGTCCTGCTCCAGCTGCTTCAACCGATCCTTGAAGAACGCCAGCTGGCGTTCATTCATGTAGTCGGATTCGGGCATGGCCAGCAATTCTTGTTCGCTGGGCAGATCAACCGGCGTCTCGTTCGTCGACTTGCTTGATTTTTTCGTTGCTGCCTTGGTAGCCATGAAAGTACTCCACACTATGAATCGGACCTGGCGGTGGGCGTCCGGCGTTTCAGGACGCGCCCACCAGGCACTGCTCCAGTCCCCGGGTGAATATTTCCTGGGGCAGTTTGCGGCCGATGAAGACCATTTTGGTGGCCGGTTTTTCGCTGGCCGTCCATGGTTTGCCCGGCTCGGCGCCCATCATCATGTGCACGCCCTGGAAGAGCATGCGCCGGTTTACCCCCTTCATGTAGAGGATGCCTTTGTAGCGCAACAGGTCGGGGCCGTAGACCTGCACCACGCCGCCCAGGAATTCCTCCAGGCGGACGGGGTCGAACGGCTTGTTGGACCGGAACACGAAGGCGCCGATCTCGTCGTCGTGGTGCGCATGATGATGGTGATGGCCGTGGCCGCATTCCGGCCCGCAGTCGCCGTCGTGATCATGGTCGTGGTCATGATCGTGACCGTGGTCATGATCGTGATCGTGACGTGCGTCGGGATGCTCGTCGGCCAGGAAGTCCGGATCGATGTCCAGGATCGAATTCAGGTTGAAGCCGCTGATGTCGATGATGGACTTCAGGTCGACTTCACCGAAGTTGACCGGCGTGATGGGCGCGCGCGGATTGATGCGCACGATGCGGGCGCGCAGCGCTTCGTAGTCGGCTTCGTTCACCAGGTCGCGCTTGGAAATCAGGATGCGGTCGGCGAAGCCGATCTGCTTCTGCGATTCTTCCTGCGCGTCCAGCGTGGCCATGCCGTGCTTGGCGTCCACGACCGTGATGACGGCGTCCAGCCGATAGTATTCGGCAATGTCGTCGTCCATGAAGAAGGTCTGGCACACCGGGCCGGGGTTGGCCATGCCGGTGGTTTCGAGGATGACGCGCTCGAACTTCAGATCGCCGGCCTGGCGCTTGGCCTTGAGCTCGCTCAGCGTGCGCATCAGGTCGCCACGCACGGTGCAGCAGACGCAGCCGTTGCTCAGTTCAACGATTTCTTCATCGCTGTCCTGCACCAGCAGGTCGTTGTCGATGCTCTCGGGGCCGAATTCGTTTTCGATGACTGCCACGCGGCGGCCATGGTATTCGGATAGGACGCGTTTGAGCAGTGTAGTCTTGCCCGCACCGAGAAAGCCGGTGAGGATCGTGACGGGGACCATTTCGTCCAGACTGCGCAAGGTATTCATAATGACTGCCGAATAAATGCCTCGGCGAAATGCCCTGGCGGGTTGCCTGGGCGTTGCGCGAAGCGCGGAGGGCACGGGGATGTCTCGGGCCGCCGTCGCAAGGGCTGCGTTCCCGCCCGGACGCAGGATTACAGCACAGTCGGCGACGCCGGGCAAACCCCGGGCCTACCCTTGTTTAAGGGGAAGATTGCCGCCAAATGGGGGCAGATACGGGGATTTCAATACTGGGATCGGAATATTCCGTCATACGCACTAGTGCGTATGCGGGTGTCCGTGCGCGCCGTGCCGCGGGTGGCCGCCGCGCTCCTCATCGCTGGGATCGTTGGCGGCGCGCTTTTGCTGGCAGGCGGGACATAGCGCGCGGATTTCCGTTTCGTGCGAATTCAAGGCGAAGCCTGTGCGCGCGACGCGTTCTTCCAATTGACGGCTCATCGCCGGATCGCTGAGTTCGGCGACCGCGCCGCAGCCGGTGCACACCACCAGCAGGTCATGCCGCGCGCCGCCTGCATCGTGACAGGCGATCCAGGCATTGACCGCGTCCAGGCGATGGATCAGTCCTTCATCCATCAGGAAGTCCAGCGCCCGGTACACCGTGGGCGGCGCCGCACCGGGATGGACGGCGCGCATGGCTTCGAGCAGATCGTAGGCCTTCACGCTGCGGCCATGCCGCAGCAGCAGTTCCAGCACCTTGCGCCGTATGGGCGTGAGCCGGCGACCGCGTTGCGCGCACAGCGTTTCGGCGACGTCCAATTGGGCGCCGATGCTGTCGGGGTGGGTCGGGCGGGTGGAAGAGGGCATAGCGAGAGCGGGGCCGGCGCAAGCCGGACGATGATGGGAGAGAGAATACCCGACAAGGCGCCTTGGGCCGGCCGGTCGCCGTGAGCGCGCCCGTTTTCCAGACCTGGCACCGCATGATGGCCGGGAATGCAGCCGCGGCCTGGTTCCTGCTTTTGTTATGATATAACACTGCGCAGACGGCCGCCGCGTAGCCGCCCTCGCTTCCACGCCAGGCGGCCCGCGCTCACCTGCGGCCGTCCCGGTGTCTCCGCCAGGGGCGTCCGCAGGGCGGCGTTCCCGCCCGCCAGGCCTGCCCGCGGTGACTTACGCTGTTTTTCATCCTTTATTTATGAGTTCCGATCCCGTCCACGCCCATTCGTCCGACCCGGACGGCGCGCCCATGGCACCGTCCACCGCCGGGCATGGCGATTCCGCGCGCGCGCGTCCGGACGCGCAGCGGCATCGTGCCGGACGGGGCTCATGGTTGCTGGCATCCGCGGTGCAGCGCTTGGGGGTTGCCGCGCTGATCAGCGTGGCGCTGTGGGCGATGACCGCGTGGGCCATGGGATGGTGGTAGACGCACGGCGCGGGCCCGCGCGCATCTCCTTGGAACGGGCATCGTTCGGCTGGCGCGGCCGCCGTGCGGTCAACGAGGTCAGCGGCGCCTTCCTGCCGGGTTCGATGACGGCGATCGTCGGCCCGAACGGTGCCGGCAAGTCGACCTTGATCAAGGGTGTGATGGGCGTGCTGCGACCCATGTCGGGCCGGGTGGCGCTGGACGGCGCGGGCCGCCGCGATCTGGCGTGGCTGCCGCAGGCGGCGGAACTGGACCGCGGCTTTCCCATCACCGTGCATGAATTGGTGGCGATGGGCGCCTGGCGCCGGGTCGGCCCATGGCGCCGTTTCAGCGAGGCGGAACGCGCACGCGTGGCGCAGGCCCTGGCGGCGGTGGGACTGGACGGCGCGGGCGATCGCATCGTCGGCACGCTGTCCGGCGGGCAATTGCAGCGTGCGCTGTTCGCGCGCCTGCTGCTGCAGGATGCGAACGTGCTGCTGCTGGACGAGCCCTTCGCCGCGGTGGACACCCATACGGTCGACGACCTGATGCGCCTGTTGCGCCGATGCCATGCCGAGGGCCGCACGGTCGTCGCGGTGCTGCACGACCTGGAGCTGGTACGTGCGCACTTTCCGCAAACCCTGCTGCTGTCCGGCCACGTCGTGGCCTGGGGCGACACCTCGGCCGTGCTGACCGACGCCAACCTGCACACCGCCCGCCAACTCCGCGACCGGGAACTCGCATGAACGCACTGATCCGCAGCGACGGGGGAGTCACACACCCATGAGCATCATGGATTGGGTGGTGTCGCCCTTTATGGATTACGGGTTCATGCGCCGGGCGCTGGCCGGCGCGTTTGCGCTGTCGTTCGGGGCGGCGCCGCTGGGGGTTTTCCTGGTCCTGCGCCGCATGAGCCTGATGGGCGACGCCATGTCGCACGCCATCTTGCCTGGTGTGGCCGCGGGCTTCCTGTTGTCGGGATTGTCGCTGACCGCGATGCTGCTGGGCGGCATCGTCACCGGCCTGGCCGTGGCGCTGCTGGCCGGGCTGGTGTCGCGCCTGACGCCCTTGCGCGAGGACGCCAGTTTCGCCGCCTTCTATCTGATCTCCCTGGGGCTAGGCGTGCTGCTGGTATCGCTGCGCGGCTCCAATATGGATCTGCTGCATGTGCTGTTCGGCACGGTGCTGGGCCTGGATGACGACGCGCTGCTGCTGGTGACCGCCTGCGCCACCATCACCCTGCTGTCGTTGGCTGCCCTGTATCGCCTGTTGGTGGCCGAGTGCATGGATCCGGGTTTCCTGCGCGCCGCCGGTGGCGGTGGCTCGCGGGTGCACATGGCGTTCCTGATGCTGGTGGTATTCAACCTGGTGTCCGGCTTTCAGGTGCTGGGGACACTGATGGTCGTGGGCATCATGATGCTGCCGGCCGCGGCGGCGCGGTTCTGGTCGCGGAGCGCCGCCGGGCAGATTCCCCTGGCCGCGCTAATGGGCGCCGCCTCGTCGCTGGCGGGATTGCTGGTTTCGTTCCACGCCAACGTGCCGGCTTCGCCGGCCATTATCCTGAGCGCGGGCGTCGTCTACCTGTTTTCGGTGGCATGCGGCCCGCAGGGCGGCTTGCTGGATCTGTCGCGCCGGGCGCGCGGCAGGGTGCATTAAGCAGTCGGGAGGTACGGATATGGCAATCGGCAATACACCACGCCAACGGTGGGCGCGGCTGGCGGCATGGCTGGGCGCCTTGTCGCTGGTCCTGTGCGCGCCGCTCGCACGCGCCGCGGACGCGCCGGACGCCGCGCCGGACGCCGCTCCCCTGCACGTCGTGGCCAGTTTCTCCATCCTGGGCGATATGGTCAGGCAGATCGGCGGCGGCGACGTAAAGGTCGATACGCTGGTCGGGCCGGATGGCGACGCACACGAATACGAGCCGACGCCGGCCGACGCCCGCGCCTTGAGCGCGGCACAGCTGCTGGTGGTCAATGGGCTGAACTTCGAGACCTGGATGAGCCACCTGGTGAAGACGGCCAATTTCAGGGGCGTCACGGTGGTGGCATCGGAGGGCGTGCGGCCGCGCGACTTCGGCGGCGACGACATCGGCGGACAGGCCGGCGGCGATGCCGGTCATGGCGCCCGCGCCGCCCGGGTCGATCCCCATGCGTGGCAGGACCTGGCCAACGGCGTGCTGTACGCGCGCAATATCGGCGCGGCGCTGGCCGAGGCGGATCCGCCCCATGCCGACGCCTATCGCCAGCGCACGGATGCCTACGTTGCCCGCATGCAGGCCCTGGACCAGCGCGTCCGGCAGGCATTCGCGGGACTGCCGCCCGAGCGCCGGCGCGTGGTGACGTCCCATGACGCTTTCGGTTATTTCGGCCAGGCGTATGGCGTCACATTCATTTCCACCATGGGCGTTTCCACGGACGCCGAACCTTCGGCCGCCGATGTGGCGCGCATCATCGACCAGGTGAAACGCGAAAAAGTGCCCGCCGTATTCCTGGAAAACGTCAGCAATCCACGGCTGGGCCAGCGTATCGCGCACGAAACCGGCGCCAGGCTGGGCGGTACGCTGTACTCCGATGCCCTGGCCAAGCCAGGGCTGCCGGCCGCGACCTACCTGGGCATGTTCGAATGGAACCTGTCGGCGTTCATGGCGGCATTGAAGCCTTGAGGCCTTGAAGCCGCGCATCGCGATCGCGGCGTGCCGTGATCCCACGGCCCGCGACATTTCAGGATTTGCGGCCGGCGCGCGGATGGGCCTTGTCGTACACCTGGGCCAGATGCTGGAAGTCCAGCCGGGTGTAGATCTGCGTGGTGGAGATGTTCGCGTGTCCCAGCATTTCCTGCACGGCGCGCAGGTCCTGCGCGGATTGCAGCACGTGGCTGGCGAAGCTGTGGCGCAGCACGTGGGGGTGCACGTGTACCGGCAAGCCCGCGGTGCGGGCCAGTTTGGCCAGCTGCGCCTGCACCACGCGCGGCGAGATGCGATGGCCGCGTGCGCCCAGGAACAGGGCGGCGGCATCGGCCGGCGTGGAGCGCGGCCCCAGCAGCGCGGCGCGGGCCGGCAGCCAGGCCTGCAGCGCCTTCACCGCCGCGCCGCCGACCGGCACGGCGCGTTGCTTGCCGCCCTTGCCCAGTACCACGACTTCTCTTTCGTCCAGGTTCAGCCAGCTGGCCGAGGTATGGTCGGGCCCGCGTTCATACCGCCAGTCCAGGCTGGTGAGTTCGGACAGGCGCAGCCCGCTGGAGTACAGCAGTTCCACCATGGCCTGGTCGCGCAGGGCCACGGGGTCGTGGCCGCCATCCGCGGCGGGTCGGTCCAGCAAGGCCTGCGCCTGTTCGACGGACAGCGCCTTGGGCAACGGGCGCGGCGCCTTGGGCGCGCGCACGCCCGCGACGGGATTGCCCGGCAGGCCGGCCTGCGGCGCCCACCATTGGTAGAAGCCGCGCCATGCCGCCAGGGCGCGCGCCAGGCTGCGCGGCCCGAGCGCCTGCGCGTGCAGGCGCGCCACGAACTGGCGGATATGGCCGTTGGCCAGGCGTTCGAGTGGAATGTCGCCCGCCAGCTGCGCCAGGTGCCGCAGATCGCGCCCGTAGCCGTCCAGCGTGTGTGCCGAATAGCGGCGATGCGCGGCCAAATGCGCCAGCCACGCTTGCATCGGGGCGGGCAGCGGGCGGTCCATGGCGTGCGTGCCGCGGTCGTTCAGGCCAGCCGGCGCAGCGCCGCCGAGGCCAGCTTGCCGACGGTGTCCAGGAAGGTCGTGGACATGTCCGGGGCGAAGCGCTCGGGGTCGTTGGATCCCAGCACCAGCAGGCCCACGGTCGGCGCTTCCGCGCCGGGACGCAGCGGGATCAGGGCCAGCGAACGCGGCTTGGCGCTGAGCCAGCTGGCGGCCTCGAATTCCGTATCGGTGCCGCAGTAGGGCGATTTCAGGCTATCGGCAAAGGTGCGCACGTCTTCGGATACGGGCTCCCCGTAGCCGCTTTCCGTCACGCTAGGCAGGCGCCACAGGCGCAGGCCGACTTCGTTCAGCTCGAATTCCCGGGCCAGGCCCAGCGCGATCTCGGCCGGTATGCGGTCGACCTGGGTTTCCGCCAGCAGGCGCGCGCACCATTGCGCCAGCCGCGTGCTGATGCCCTCGTTGGTGTTGGCGTTGTGGATCAGTTCGTTCAGGCGCCATTCCTGTTCGCGATTGCGCTCGCGCAGCATCAGGATCTGCCGTTCGCCCAGCGATATCGTGCCGATGCCGTGGGGATGCGGCACGTGCATGGCGGCGAAAACGTCGGCGTGCGACGTGAAAAAATCCGGATTGTCCCGCAGGAAATCGGCGACCTGCTGCGGGCTGAGGGCGTGATCGGTCATGAGTGGGGTACGGTCCGCTTAACGGTTCAGGGCCATGGAAAAGACGAGCTTGTCGATATCGACCGTGCCGGTATAGACGGAGGTGGCCGGCCCGCTCATGCGCAGGGCCTGGCCGTCCCAGTCGACCGTCAGGATGCCGCCGCGCGCCTGCACGCGCACCGGCGTGTCCAGCAGGCCGCGGCGTATGCCGGCGGCGACCGCCGCGCAGGCGCCGGTGCCGCAGGCCAGTGTTTCGCCCGCGCCGCGTTCGTACACGCGCAGGCGGATGTCGTGGCGGTCGACGATTTGCATGAAGCCCGCGTTCACTCGGCGCGGAAAGCGCGGATGCGATTCGACGGCCGGGCCGATGGCATGCACCGGCACGTGGTCGACGTCGTCCACCAGCATCACCGCGTGCGGGTTGGAGATGGCCACCACGGCGATCTCCACACTGGCCGGCAGGGCGGCCGGCGCATCGGGCGCGGCGGCCAGCGGCAGGGTGTAGAGCGTGTCCAGGCCTTCCTTGCGCGACGCCAATCCGGCGGCATCGAAGGGCAGGTCGATGGGGCTGAAGCGGGTGCGCCCCATGTCCACGGTGACTTGTTCGTCGTCCCCTTCGTCCAGGAGCAGGACGCCCGTGGCGATCTGGGCGCGCAGGGGGTTGCGGTCGGACAAGCCGGTTTCGTGGACGAAGCGCACGAAGCAGCGTGCGCCGTTGCCGCAGTGTTCGACTTCGCTGCCGTCGGAATTGAAGATGCGATAGCGGAAATCCGCGTCGGGTACCGTCGCGGGCTCGACCAGCAGGATCTGGTCCGCGCCGATGCCGAAGTGACGATCGCCCAGCGCCCGGGCGCGCTCGGGCGTCATGTCGATGGATTGCCGCACGCCGTCAAGGACGACGAAGTCGTTGCCGGCGCCGTGCATTTTGGTGAAGTGCCAGATCATCGCGCCATTATCGCCCAATCCGCCGCGTCCGTTACGGCTGCCCGGCGGGCCCGGCGCCGTGCCGCGCTGGCGTGCGGCACGGCCCTAGTAGAACTTCCTTTCTCCCGGCGGCCGTGTCTTGAACCGGCGATGCACCCAATAGTATTGGCTGGGGCAGCGGCGCACCCATAGTTCCAGTTCCCGGTTCAGCCGCGCGGTCGCTTCCTCCAGCGTGTCGTCGCCGGGGAAATTCTCCAAGGCGGGCAGGACATCCACGTGATAGCGGCCGCTTGCCGGATCCCAGAACTCGATGACGGGAATGACGGGGGTATTCCATTTGCGGGCGATCTGGGCCGTCGCCGGAATGGTGGCCGCCTGTACGCCGAAGAAGGGCACGAAGATGGCGCCGTCGCGTCCGAAGTCCATGTCCGGCAGGTAATAGACCGGCCGGGCCTCCCGCAGATGGCGGATCAGCCCGCGTACGCCCTCCTTGCGGCTGACCAGATGGACTTCATTGAACCGCGTGCGTCCTGCCCGCACGATGGCGTCGACGTCCGGGTCGCGTTGCGGCGTGTACATGGTCGCGCCGGTGGGGGATTCCATCGTCAGGCGGGTGGCCGCCACGTCCAGGCCGATGAAGTGGGGGGCGAGCAGGATCAGTGGCTGCTTCTCGCGGCCCAGGCGCAGGAATTCCTCGTGGCCGGACACGGTGACCATGTCGCGGATGGCCTGCGGCGTGCCGTACCAGAGCACGCCCCGGTCCACCACCGACTGGCACAGCGCGCGGAAATGTTCCCGCAGCCAGCGCTCGCGTGTTTCCCGGCTTTCCTCGGGAAAGCACAGGTCCAGGTTGATGCGCACGATGCGTCGGCGGCGGCGGGCGAATACGAGCGTGAACCAGGTCAGGATGGCGCCGGCGCGCAGCCGTGTGGCGGGGCGGGCCCGGCCGAACCAGGAGAACAGGGCGACCAGGGCGCGATGCTTCAGGCGGCTCATCGTGAGCCGTCTCCCGGTGCGCCGTCCGAACCAGCGGCCGGGGGGCGGCTGTGCGACGCGGGCGTGCCACTGCTGGCGTTACCGCCCGAGCCCGCGGTCGCGCCGGTCTCGCGGGTGGCAACGGCGGCGGTGTCGCCGTTGCGGCTACCTTCGCCGGGGCTCGCGGCTGACCGGGCGACGGCATCGGGTGCCGGCGGCGCGCCGCGTGGCGCCTTGTAGCGGTTGTAGCTCCACAGGTATTGCTCCGGAAAGCGGCGGATCAGGGTTTCCATGGCGGCATTGAAAAGGGCGGCTTGCGCTTCGGCCGTATCGGGCAGGGGGCCCGGCACGCGGATATAGTGGACATGCCAGCCGCGGCCGCGGGGGAGCCGTTCGCCCGCCGTCAGAACGACCGGGACGTCGTGTGGGGCGGCCAGCTTGCCTGGCAGTGTCACGGTATAGGCCATGCGGCCGAAGAAGGGCGCCCACACGCCGTCTCCTTCCTTGGGCGCCTGGTCCGGCAGCATGCCCACGCCTTCGCCGCGACGCAGGGCGCGCACGAATTCCCGTACGCCCTGCATCGTGGCGGGTACCGCGCGCAGCGTGGACGTGTTACGGGCGGCGTCCAGCAGGGGCGCGATGGCGGATTGGCGCGGCGGGCGGAACATGACCGTCAGCGGCAGCTGGCGGGTCAGGTGCCGGGCCGTGATCTCGAAGCATCCCAGATGGGGCGTCATGAAGACGACGCCGCGGTTTTCTGCGCGCGCGGCCTCCACGACGGCTTCGTCGTCCGAGTACACGCGTGCGAGGCACTGGTCGGTCTGGAACCAGACCTTGGGCATCTCGAAAATCATGGCGCCGGCCTGTGCCGCGGCTTCCCGGGCGAAGGCCGCGTCCGGATAGCCCGCCTGCGCGGCATTGGCGCGCAGGCGCTCCCGGTATTTTCCCGGGCAGAGATAGGCCAATATGCCGAAGAAGCGCCCCATGCCATGCAGCACGGAGAGCGGCAGGCGGGCCAGCAGGCGGAACAGGGCGACGAGCAGCATGCGATGGGGACGGATGAAAGCCGTCATTTTCGCTTAAAATACGAAAGGTCGCCGAGTTAACCGACAACTTGCGGGGCGACGCGCGCCGGGTCCGACGGGATTGCATGCCGACGGCACCGCGCACGCAAAATCCGCTAAAGCGTCGCGCCATGGTCAAGGTCTTGCTGATTGCGATCCCAGGTGCAACGCACCTTTCGTCAATCCGGCCGCGGGTCGCTCGCGTCCCGCCGGTCCAGCAAGGAAGCTAAACCGTGGCACATAGCGATTACCTCTTCACTTCCGAATCCGTTTCCGAAGGCCATCCGGACAAGGTCGCGGACCAGATCTCCGACGCGGTCCTGGATGCCATCTTCACGCAGGATCCCAACGCCCGCGTGGCCGCGGAAACCCTGTGCAATACCGGCCTGGTCGTCCTGGCCGGTGAAATCAGCACGTCCGCCAGCGTCGACTACATCCAGGTCGCACGCGATACGATCCGCCGCATCGGCTACGACAACACGGAATACGGCATCGACTACAAAGGCTGCGCCGTCCTCGTCGCGTACGACAAGCAGTCTCCCGATATCGCCCAGGGCGTGGACCGCACCTCGGAAGACTATCTGAACCAGGGCGCCGGCGACCAGGGCCTGATGTTCGGCTACGCCTGCGACGAAACGCCGGACCTGATGCCCGCGCCGATCTGGTATTCGCACCGCCTGGTGCAGCGCCAGAGCGAACTGCGCAAGGATGGCCGCCTGCCGTGGCTGCGTCCGGACGCCAAGTCGCAGGTGACATTCCGCTATGTCGACGGTCGTCCCGTCGAAGTCGATACGGTGGTGCTGTCGACCCAGCACGCGCCTGAAGTGTCCCAGGAAACCATCCGCGAAGCCGTCATCGAAGACATCATCAAGCCCTGCTTCCCGGCCGGCCTGATCACCACCAAGACGCGCTTCCTGGTCAACCCCACGGGCCGTTTCGTCATCGGCGGCCCGCAGGGCGATTGCGGCCTGACCGGCCGCAAGATCATCGTCGACACCTACGGCGGCGCCTGCCGCCATGGCGGCGGCGCGTTCTCCGGCAAGGATCCGTCCAAGGTCGACCGTTCCGCCGCCTATGGCGCGCGCTACGTGGCCAAGAACATCGTCGCGGCCGGTCTGGCCCGCCAGTGCGAAGTCCAGGTCAGCTATGCCATCGGCGTGGCCGATCCCATCAACATCACGGTGTACACCGCCGGTACCGGCGTCATTCCGGACGAGCAACTGGCCAGGCTGGTGCGCGAGCACTTCGACCTGCGGCCCAAGGGCATCGTCAACATGCTGGACCTCCTGCGTCCGATCTACTCGAAGACGGCCGCCTATGGCCACTTCGGCCGTTCGGAACCCGAGTTCACCTGGGAAGCCACCGACAAGGTGCAGGCGCTGAAGAAAGCCGCCTGATCGATACCGGCGCCGGAGGGTATTCCATCCGGCTGCCGTATCCACCCCAAGCCGCGACGGCAACGTCCGCGGCTTTTTTTTGCTTGTCCGCCGCCTCGCCGTGATCTCCGGGAAAAGGCAGGGTAAGCTCGGTCCGCAGTATCGGGAGGTTCATCCATGACATCGTTTTTCGACTTGCCGGTGCGCCGGTTCGACGGACAGGGCACACATATCGCCACCCGTATCGCGGGCGATGGGCCGCCATTGCTCTTGCTGCACGGCCACCCGCAGACCAGCGCGATGTGGCATCGCGTGTGGCCGGCGCTGACGGCGCGCTACACCTGCATCGCGGCGGACCTGCGCGGCTATGGCGATAGCGGCAAGCCCGCCGCGGCGCCGGACCATGCGGCGCATTCCAAGCGCGCCATGGCCGCCGATATGGCGGCGGTGATGCGGGCGCTGGGCCATGAGACCTTCAACGTGCTCGCGCACGACCGCGGCGCGCGGGTCGCGCACCGGCTGGCGGTGGATCACGCAGAGCGCGTGCAACGCCTGATGCTGCTGGATATCGCCCCGACGCTGGACATGTACGAGAACACCACGCGCGCCTTCGCGCAGGCCTACTACCACTGGTTCTGGCTGATCCAGCCGCCGCCGATGCCGGAAACCATGATAGGCCGCGACCCGGTGTTCTACGTGCGTTCGATCATGGGGGGACGTCCCGGCGGCCTGGCGATTTTCGATCCGCGCGCGCTGGCTGAATATGAGCGCTGCGCCGTGCTCCCGGGCTTGCCCGTGGGCATCTGCGAGGACTACCGCGCTTCGGCGACGATAGACCTGGAGCACGATCGCCAGGACCGCGCCGATGGCCGCGGCGTGCGCTGTCCCCTGCGCGTCCTGTGGGGCGCCCGCGGCGCGGTCGGCCGCAATTTCGACGTCCTGGCCCTGTGGCGCAACGTCGCGCAGGACGTCCAGGGCCATGCCGTCGACGGCGCCCACTACCTGGCCGAAGAACTGCCCGAGCAGATCAGCGAAGAGGCGCTGCGCTTTTTTGGCTAGAGGCTGGCGGGCCGGATAGCCGGACAAGACCACTTGGCCGTGTCCAGGGCCCTGCCAGGGCGGTTCCGGCCCGGTGCTATTCTTGCGGCATGCCAGACCCTATTCCCGATCTTTGCCCGCCGTCCGCCAAGGACCCTGAACGCGTCTTTACCGCCACGGATTCCCCCTGCGTGGCCGTGTGTTCCACCCTGTTCGACGAGGTCTGCCGCGGCTGCGGCCGTACCGCCATGGAAGTCGCGAACTGGGTGTCCATGAGCGACGAGGAAAAGCAGGCGGTCTGGCGCCGCATCAAGGCGCAGGGATATCCCCGCCGTTCGTCATGACTGTCTCAACGATGTCATAAACCCGGCGCCAAATAAGGGCTTTCCGGTTATCCCTAGAAAAGCCCATGCTCATCGCGCTGGTTACGGATGCCTGGCATCCGCAAGTGAACGGCGTCGTCCGTACCTGGACGACCATGCTGAAGATCCTGGCCGGCTGGGGCCACGAGGTGATCGTCATCAGCCCGGAAGGCAGCCGCACGGTCCCCGCGCCGTCCGAGCCCGACCTGCGCCTGTGCATCCAGCCCGCCAAGCAATTGAAGCGGCTGCTGGGCGACGTGGTGCCGGATGCGCTGCACATCGCCACGGAGGGCCCGCTGGGCCTGGCCGCGCGGCGCATGGCGCTGCGGCGCGGCTGGCGCTTCACGACTTCCTTCCACACCATGTTTCCCGACTACCTGCAGGCACGGATGGGCATCCCCGCGTGGCTGCCCTGGCGCTACATGCAGTGGTTTCACAAGCCCTCGCAGCGGGTGCTGGTACCGACGCCCACGGTGCGCGACACCGTGGCGCGCCATGGCCTGAAGAACCTGCAGGTATGGTCGCGCGGCGTGGACGCCGAACGCTTCCAGCCCGGCGCGCGCGACGCGTTCGGGGACCTGCCCCGGCCGGTCTTCCTGAGCGTGGGCCGGGTGGCGCGCGAGAAGAACCTGGACGCTTTCCTGTCCCTGGACCTGCCCGGCAGCAAGGTCGTCGTGGGCGGTGGACCGGATGAGGAGCGCCTGCGTCGCAAGTACCCCAATGTCCGCTTCACCGGCATGCAGGCCGACGATGTGTTGCCCCGGTACTACGCCGCTGCGGACGTGTTCGTCTTTCCCAGCCTGACGGATACCTTCGGCCTGGTGATGCTGGAAGCGCTGGCTTGCGGTACGCCGGTAGCCACCTTCCGCACCGATGCGCCGATGGCGGTCCTGGAGGACGGCGTGACGGGCTGCCTGCGCGACGACCTGCGCCAGGCCTGTCTGCAGGCCCACTCGCTGGACCGTGACGTCGTGCGCCAGCATGCGTTGACACGGACCTGGGATGCCATCGCCACGGACCTGCTCAACGCGCTGGTTCCGCTGACTTCGGCGACCCGCTACAATATCGCCCACGCCTGAGGAGCGTTGCGACGGGGAAGGCCGCAGCCAGGCCGATGCGCAGGACCATGCGCGCGGCAATGTGCATGGCAAGCATGCACGGTGTGTGTCCCCCGCCAGGCTCAGGCTCAAGTTCGGCTGTCCATGCATCGCGTGGCGGCATGCAACGGCGCTCACCTTTGTCGCATGCGTGGCAGAGGCGGGCGCGCCAAGCTATCTGGTGTCATCCCGGCCCGAAACAGGCCGGGGCGTTGCGCACGTTTCGGGCCGCGGTGTGGCGCCGTCCGTTTATACGTGGAGCCAACCCATGAACACCGTTTCCGAAAAATCCGTTTCCGACTACATCGTCGCCGATATCGGCCTGGCCGGCTGGGGCCGCCGCGAAATCGCCATCGCCGAAACCGAAATGCCCGGCCTGATGGCCACGCGTGAAGAGTACGCCGCCGCCCAGCCGCTGAAGGGCGCGCGCATCGCCGGCAGCCTGCACATGACCATCCAGACCGCCGTGCTGATCGAAACGCTGAAGGCGCTAGGCGCGGATGTGCGCTGGGCTTCCTGCAATATCTTCTCGACGCAGGACCACGCCGCCGCCGCCATCGCCGAAGGCGGTACGCCGGTCTTCGCCGTCAAGGGCGAAACCCTGACCGAATACTGGGACTACACCCACAAGATCTTCGAATGGCCCAATGGCCAGCATGCCAACATGATCCTGGACGACGGCGGCGATGCCACGCTGCTGCTGCACCTGGGCGCGAAGGCGGAGTCCGATCTCTCCGTGCTGGCCAAGCCGAGCAGCGAGGAAGAGCGCGTGCTGTTCGCCGCCATCAAGGCCACCCTGGCGCGCGATCCCAAGTGGTATTCGACCCGCCTGGCGCAGATCCGCGGCGTGACCGAGGAAACCACCACCGGCGTGCATCGCCTGTACCAGATGTCGCAGCGTGGCGAATTGGCCTTCGCCGCCATCAACGTGAACGACTCGGTGACCAAGTCCAAGTTCGACAACCTGTACGGCTGCCGCGAATCGCTGGTGGATGGCATCAAGCGCGCCACCGACGTGATGGTCGCCGGCAAGGTTGCTGTCGTGGCCGGCTACGGCGACGTCGGCAAGGGTTGCGCGCAGGCCCTGCAGGCGCTGCGCGCCCAGGTCTGGGTCACGGAAATCGACCCCATCTGCGCCCTGCAGGCCGCGATGGAAGGCTACAAGGTCGTGACCATGGAAGAAGCCGTGGACAAGGCCGACATCTTCGTCACCGCCACCGGCAACTACAACGTCATTACGCGCGCCCACATGGACCGCATGAAGGACCAGGCCATCGTTTGCAACATCGGCCACTTCGATAACGAAATCGATGTCGCGTCGCTGGACGGCTGCAAGTGGGAAGAGATCAAGCCGCAGGTCGATCACGTGATCTTCCCGGACGGCAAGCGCATCATCCTGCTGGCCAAGGGCCGCCTGGTGAACCTGGGCTGCGCCACGGGCCATCCTTCCTTCGTGATGTCCTCGTCCTTCACCAACCAGACCATCGCGCAGATCGAACTCTACACGCGCAACGACGCCTACGAGAAGGGCCAGGTCTACGTGCTGCCCAAGCAGCTGGACGAAAAGGTGGCTCGCCTGCACCTGAAGAAGCTGGGCGCCAACCTGACCACGCTGCGTCCGGACCAGGCCTCCTACATCGGCGTGCCGGTGGACGGCCCCTTCAAGAGCAATCACTACCGCTATTGATGGTGTAGTCTTGTGGGGACGGCATCGTCCAGCGGACGGCGCCGTCCTTTTCAACCATACGATGCGGGAGATTCGAACATGACCTTGATCCTCGTCTGGATCCTGAACGCGGTGGCCCTGCTGGTGGTCGCGTATCTGCTGCCCGGGATTGCCGTGGCCAGCTTTGGGTCGGCGTTGATCGCCGCGCTGGTGCTGGGCTTGTTGAACATGCTGGTCAAGCCGGTGCTCGTTCTGCTGACGCTGCCGATCACCATCGTCACGCTGGGTCTGTTCCTGATCGTCCTGAACGCGCTGTTGTTCTGGTTCGCCGGGTCCATCCTGAAAGGCTTCCAGGTCAACGGCTTCTGGTGGGCGGTGATCGGTGCGATCTTGTACAGCATCATCTCCGGCCTGCTCTCCACGCTGCTCGTCTCATGACCGATACCACTACGCCGGCCTACAGCCTGGAATTTTTCCCGCCGCGCGATATCGCCGCGCAGGAACGCCTGCTGCGGGCGGCCAAGCAGATGCTGGCCATCCACCCGCGCTATGTCAGCGTGACCTTCGGCGCGGGCGGCTCCACCCGCGAGGGCACCGCCGGCACCGTGCGCATGCTGCGCAATCTGGGCGTGGACGCGGCCCCGCACCTTTCCTGCGTCGGCGCCACGCGCGAGGACCTGCGCGCCATCCTGGCGTCCTATCGCGACGAAGGGGTGCGCCAGGTGGTCGCCCTGCGCGGCGACATGCCGTCGGGCATGGGCGGCGATGCCGGCGAATTGAAATACGCGCGCGACCTCGTGGCCTTCATCCGCCAGGAAACCGGCGACTGGTTCCACATCGAGGTCGCCGCTTATCCCGAAATGCATCCGCAGGCGGACAACCCGTCCAGCGATCTTGATCATTTCGTGGACAAAGTGCGCGCGGGCGCCAACAGCGCGATCACACAGTATTTCTTCAATCCGGACGCCTATTTCGATTTCGTCGAACGGGCGGCGGCCAAGGGGGTCTCGGTGCCGGTGGTGCCGGGCATCATGCCGATCACCAACCATACCCAGCTGGCGCGGTTTTCGCAGATGTGCGGTGCGGAGATCCCGCGCTGGATTCGCCTGCGCCTGGCCGAATTCGGCGACGACAAGGCATCCATCCGCGCCTTCGGCGTCGACGTGGTCACCGACCTGTGCCGCAAGCTGCTGGATGGCGGCGCACCTGGCCTGCACTTCTACACGCTGAACAGCGCGGAAGCCCCGATGGCGATCTGGAAGAACCTGACCAGCACGTGATTGTCATTTCCCTTCGATAGCATGGCCCCGGGCATCCATATGCGGATGATGGGCAATGTCGATGGGATGGATCGCGAGACCGAGTGGTGTTTCGATAACGCGCGTATGGGCAGTGGCCGCGCCGCTGGCATGGGCGCTGCCGCTGGCGCTGGGCGGGGCGCTGGCCATGGCGGCCGCCGTGGCGGAAGAATCCGAGCCGGGCGCCGCCTCGCGTCCCGTGCCGGGCCCGGGCTGGGCCGTCATGGACCGGCGCGGCGTCCTGTGGACGGTGGTCCGCCAGTGCGTGGCGAACGCGCCGGCCCGGGGCGCCCAGGGCGGCGGTCCGCCAGACGGAACCGATGAAGTATCGCGGCCCAACGCGTGCGCGCGCGTGGATCCGCAAGCGGGCTATGTCGTCCTGAAGGACCACAGCCCGGCCAAGCCGTACGCCTTCCTGCTGTTGCCCACCGACCGGGTGACGGGTATCGAGGACTCCCGGCTGTGGGTGACCGGCGGCACCAACTATTGGCGTGCCGCCTACGCGAACTGGCGGTACGTCGAAAAGGTGCTGAAGCGACCGCTGCGCCGCACCCAGGTCGGTTTCGCGGCCAATTCCATCTACGGCCGCACCCAGGACCAGTTGCATATCCACATCAGCTGCATCCGGCCCGACGTGGCCGCCACGCTGGCCGACCATATCGGCACGCTGAGCGACAGGCACTGGACCTGGCTCCCGCCGATGGCGGGCAAGTCGTACCGCTATCGAGCCCTGTTGACGGACGACGCCGCGCTGGCGCGCACGGATCCGGTTCGCCTGCTGGCGGGCGACGTGTATCCGCGCGGGTCCATGCTGCCGCACACGCTGTTCATGGCGCCCGTGACCCTGCCGGACGGCCGGCAGGGTTTTGCGTTCCTGGATAGCGAAGCGGATCAGGACGTCCGGCAGGGGCACGGTACGGCTGCCGGCAACCACGGCGCGTCCGAAGAACTGCTGGACGATAGTTGCGCCATCGGGCGAGGCGGCGTGGCCGCGCGGTCGGGAAGGTAGCGCCTGCCGGGGCGCCAGCCCCGCATCATTCCTGCTGCGACGTATCGCGTCCCTCGGCCAGCGCCTGCGCCGGCACGACATCCGTCGGCTCGGTGCTGCCGGGCCGCACCCGCACGGGTTGGTGCGTGCGCCCGGGAGGCACCAGGGTGTCCGGCGAGCAGGGGTTGGTCCAGACCGGGGCATCGATTTCCGCGAATACCTGGCGCAGCTTTTCACCCCAGCGATTGCGGATCATCTGGAAGTAGGCGTTGTTCTCGTCGATGTTCGCGAAGCGGGTCACCCGCAAGGCGTCGGTTTCGTAGACGAGCAGGTCCAGCGGCAGCCCCACCGAGATATTCGAACGCAGGGTGGAGTCCATGGAAATCAGTGCGCACTTGGCCGCTTCGTCCAGCGACGTGTCGGGCTCCAGCACCCGATCCAGGATGGGCTTGCCGTACTTGGCTTCGCCGATCTGGAAATAAGGGCATTCGGCGTGCGCCTCGATGAAGTTGCCGGCCGCGTAGACCTGGAACAGGCGGCAGCGCTCGCGGCCGATCTGGCCGCCGAAGATCAGCGTGATATTGAATTCCACGCCTTGTTCGTGCAGGGCGCGGGCATCGCGGCGATGCACTTCCCGTATGGCGTCCCCTACGATGCGCGTGGCCTCGAACATATTCGGCGCGCTCCAGATCGAGCCCGGGTCGGCGCTGTCGTGCATCGACAGCGTGTTCACGACGGACTGGCTGATTGCGAGGTTGCCGGAGGTCATCAGCACCATGACCCGTTCGCCCGGACGCTCGAACACGTTCAGTTTGCGGAATACGCTGATCTGATCCACGCCCGCGTTGGTGCGTGAATCCGCCAGGAACACCAAGCCGGCGTGCAAATGGGCCGCGACGCAATAAGTCATGGATGCTGGGTAGGGGTTAATCCTGGCATTTTAATAAACCCGGGCAAAAAGGGCAGCCCGGGATCCGTCCCGAAAACTTCAGGGCGCCTTGGGCACCCAGCCGTCCGGTGTGAGGATGGCGTCCAGCCGCACGTCGTGCGGCTCGGGAACATGCGTGTCCTCCAGGCGCCCGACCGTCCAGGCGACGCCGATCGCGGTGAACGCGTGTCCCGCGTCCTTCAGCGCCGCCAGCGTACGGTCGTAGTAGCCGCCGCCATAGCCGACTCGGTCGGCCTGGGCGGTGTAGCCCAGCGTGGGGACCAGGATAAGCCCCGGCGTCACGGTGGGGCCGGCCAGCGGCTCCGGGATGCCGTAGGCGCCTTCCTGCATGGGCGCGTCCGGCGTCCAGGGGCGGAACTCCAGCGGCTGGCCGGGGGCCCGCACGGCGGGCAGCGCCACGGTGATTCCCTCTTCCACCCACTGGCTGAGCAGCGGCCGCAGATCCGGCTCGTCCTGCAGCGGCCAGTACGCCGCGATGGCGGACAGTTCCGGGCGGCCGGCCTTGCGCGCGGCATCGCGCGCAAGCGCCACCCAGGTAAACAGCCGGCCACGCATGAGCAGGCCGCCGCGTTGGCGCTGCGCATCGTTCAACGATGCACGGGCCTCCCGCAATCGCTTGCGCAGCGGTACTGCGTTATCCTTCAGCGTATTTTTCGTGATCATTCGGTGCAGGTGTTAAGGAGAACTGATGCGTAGGGGGGAATCGGGACGTTATCAGAAATCGCCCGCGGCCGACGCCGGGCGGCTGTTGCGTCGCGCATTGCCGCTGCTGGTGCTGCTGACCTCCGCGTGCGCGCCGGTGGACGCCCAGCAGCGCGCGGGCCAGGATTCCCCCGCGCTGCCGGCCGCCGGCAATGCCCCCGCCGCCGCGGTCGCTCCTGCCGTTCCGGTCACCACCCTGGCCAACGATCCGTCCGCCAGCGCGCGGCCCGAAGACGTGTCGCTGCTGGCCACCGAGCCGCTGACCCCGGCGCGTCAGGCCGTGGTCACCGCGCGCGACGCCATGACGCGCAAGCAATGGTCGGCCCTGGCCGTCGTCGTGCCGCAGGCACGCGAGGACATCCTGGGCATCTACCCGGAATACTGGCTGCTGCGCTATCAGGTGTGGAACATGCCGCGCGCGCAATGGCCGTTGGACCAGCTGCGGCGCTTCATCGAGCGCAATCCCGACGCCTACCTGGCTGACAAGCTGCGCGCCGACTGGCTGTTGGCCGCCGCGCGTTCGGGCGACTATGACACCGTCAACAAGCTCGCGCCGGTCAAGAACGGCAACGCGCAGACCGATTGCGCCACGCTGGAAGCCCGTTACATGACGGGCAGGAAAGTCAGCGGCGCGGAAGCCATGCGCGCCTTCGCCCCAGGGGTCTGGTGCTGGTCCCTGTACGATGACCTGGTCGCCAATCATGTTCTGGGCTGGAACGACCTGCAGCCCCGGCTGCGCGATGCGATCGAGGACAACAAGCTGGCCGACGCGCGCCGGTATGCGGGTTATCTGTTCGAACCCCCCGAACAGAAAGCCTACGACGCGATGATCAAGGACCCGATGAAGTGGCTGGTGCGCCAGCCCAAAACGCCGCGCACGCAGGCCGAGACCGAGCTGGTCACCCTCGCGCTGGCACGCCTGGCGCGCGGCAATCTGGACGTGGCCGATTCCTATGTGCGGCGCGAATGGGCCAGCGCGCTGCCGCGGCAGGATCTGGCATGGGTGCGGGCGCAGCTGGCGCTGGTGGCGGTGTTGAACCAGGATCCGCGCGCGCACGACTGGTACGTCGAGGCCGGCCATATCCGCCTGACGCAGTACAACGAGGAATGGAAGATCCGCGCCGCGCTGCGGCAGCCCCGCATCGATTGGAAAGGCGTGATCGCGTCCATCGATGCCATGTCGCCGGAGGCGCGCGACGAACCCGCGTGGATCTACTGGCACGCGCGGGGCCTGGCGTCCATCGGCCGGCGCGAAGAGGCGCAGCGGGAATACGAGCGCATCGCCGGCCAGTTCACCTTCTATGGCCAGCTGGCGGCCGAGGAACTGGGCCGCACCATCACCGTGCCGCCGCGCGCCGCCCCGCCGACGCCGCAGGAAATGGCGCAGGCGCGCGCCAATGCGGGTCTGCAGCGCGCGGTGGCGCTCTTTCACCTGGGCTGGCGCGGCGAAGCCGTGCCCGAATGGAATTACGCCCTGCGCGGCATGGACGACCGCCAGTTGCTGGCCGCGGCTGAACTGGCGCGCCGGGAAAGCATCTACGACCGTGTGGTGAACACCTCGGATCGAACCGAAAAGCAGTTCGACTTCACGCAGCGCTACATCGCTCCCTTCGAAGGCCGCGTCGCCGCCAAGGCCAGCCAGGTGGCGCTGGATCCCGCCTGGGTCTACGGGCTGATCCGCCAGGAATCGCGCTTCATCATGGACGCGCGATCCTCCGTGGGTGCATCCGGGCTGATGCAGCTGATGCCGGGCACGGCCAAATGGGTGGCCAACAAGATCGGCTTGAGCAACTTCACGCCCGGGCAGGTCAACGACTTCGACACCAACACCTTGCTGGGCACCTCCTACCTGAGCATGGTGCTGCAGGACCTGGACGGTTCGCAGGTCCTCGCCAGCGCCGGCTACAACGCCGGTCCGCGTCGCTCCATCCGCTGGCGCGCGACGCTGACCCATCCAGTCGAAGGCGCGATCTTCGCGGAGACCATACCCTTCACCGAAACGCGTACCTACGTAAAGAACGTCATGGCCAACGCCACGTATTACGCGGCGATGTTCACCGGCCAGCCGCAATCGCTCAAGCAGCGGCTGGGGCAGATCGCGCCGCAGCCGCCGGAACGGACGGACCTGCCGTGAAACGGGGCGGCCGCCACCACTCGCGGGTGTCCTGGTGACCGATCCGGTGCTGGACGGCCTGCGTGCCTATATCGTGGGCGGTGCCGTGCGCGACGAGCTGCTTGGGCTGCCGGCGGGCGACCGCGATTGGGTGGTGGTGGGCGCGACACCCGAAGCCATGACCCGCCGCGGTTTCGTGCCCGTGGGCGGCGATTTCCCCGTATTCCTGCATCCCCGGACACACGAGGAATATGCCCTGGCGCGCACCGAACGCAAATCCGGGCGCGGCTACAAGGGCTTTACGTTCTACACCGGCAGCGACGTGACGCTGGAGGAAGACCTGGCGCGGCGCGACCTGACCGTCAACGCCATCGCGCGCGACGCCGACGGCCGCCTCATCGATCCGCTCGGTGGCGTGCGCGATATCCACGCCCGCGTCTTGCGCCATGTCGGCGAGGCCTTCGCCGAGGATCCCGTGCGCATCCTGCGGCTGGCGCGCTTCGCCGCGCGTTTCGGGGATTTCAGCGTGGCGCCGGAAACGCTGGCGTTGTGCCGTGCCATGGTCGATGCCGGGGAGGCCGACGCGCTGGTGCCGGAGCGCGTATGGAAAGAGCTGTCGCGTGGCCTGATGGCCGCGCAGCCCTCGCGCATGATGGACGTGCTGGCGCAGGCCCAGGCCTTGCCGCGTATCCTGCCCGGCTTGCGCGTGGACGATGCGGTCAAGGCCGACCTGGACGAAGCCGCGCGCCGCGATCTGCCCCTGCCGGGGCGCTACGCCCTGCTGTGCCGGGCGTCGCCGCAAGGAGCGGAGCTCTCCGCGCGGCTGCGCGTCCCCACGGAATGCGCGGACCACGCGCGGCTGCTGCCCGTGGTGCTGGACGGCCTGGATGCCCTGGCGGCCGGGCCGGGCGTCCCCCATGACGCCGCCCGGCGCCTGGCGCTGATGGAACGCTGCGACGCCTTGCGCAAGCCTGACCGCTTCATCGAGCTGCTGCGTACGGCCGGCGTGCGGACGGCGGTGGACCCGGCGGCCTGGCAAGCCGCCTTGCAGGCCATGCGCGGCGTCGATGCCGGCGCCATCGCGCGCCAGTACCCCAAGCAGCCGGATTGCATCAAGGAGGCGCTGCGCGAGGCGCGCCTGCGAGCCGTGCGCGAAGTCCTGGAATAGCCACCGCGCGCCTGGCGATGGGCGCTACAGCATCGCGCGCCGGTCGCCGCGCCGGAAGCCGGCCAGCGGCGGTGTCACGTCACGGCCCACGGCCAGTACCTTGAACAGCTCGCCCATTTCGGCTTCGGACAGCAGCTTCTGCACGGGCGCGATGGCGCGCGCATAGGTGGCGGCATCGTTGGGATCCAGCTGCGCCATGCGTTCCATCAGGCCCGCGTTCACCAGGAACTTGGCCTGGGACAGATAGCCCAGCACGTCCAGTCCGCCTGCCAGCGCGGCGTCGGCCATGGCGGTGAAATCCACGTGCGCGGTGATGTCCTGCAGGCCGGGCGCCAGGAAGGGATCGGCATGCGCATGATGGCGCAGGTGGCACATCAGCGTGCCGGCGGCGCGCTGCGGGTGGTAGTACTCATGGCGCGGAAAACCATAATCGATGAGCAGCGCGGCGCCGCGCCGCAGCCATTGGCCCATGCCGCGCACCCAGGCTTCGCCCCGCAGATTGACTTCGGAGACATAGCCTTCCAGGGGTGGCATGCGCTCGGCCATGACCTGGGCCAGGCGCGGCGGCGCCGGGCGGTCCGACCAGGCAAAGCCGCCTTCCGGCGTTGCCACGACCCCGCGTTCCAGCAGCGCGCCCGTATCGTCCCAACGGAACACCTGTACCGGCATGGCGTCCAGCACTTCGTTGGCCAGCACGCAGCCTTCGAATGCATCCGGCAGCCGGTCCAGCCAGGCGACCCGTTCGCCATGCGCCGCCAGCCGCGCCTGCTGGCGTGCGCGCAGGTCGGCCGAGACCTCGACGATGCAATAGCGCACGTGCAGTCCTTCGGCGTCCAGGCTGGCCAGCACCTGTTCGGCCAGCGCGCCGGTGCCGGCGCCGAACTCCAGTACGTTCAACGTGCCGGTCTGCCGCAGCACCTGGGCGGCCTGCGCGGCCAGTACCTGGCCGAACAGCGGCGTCAGCTCGGGCGCGGTGATGAAGTCCCCTGCCAGCTGCGGGTCGCCGGCCGATTCCGCCAGCTTGGCGCTGCCGGCGGCGTAGTAGCCCAGGCCGGGCGCGTACAGGGCCTCGGCCATCCAGTGTTCGAAGGACAGCCACCCGCCCGCCTGGGCGATCGCCGATCGCAGATGCGCGGCCGTGCGCTCGGCATGGGCGCGGGATGCGGCATCCAGGGGCGGGGGGAAGGTCTGCGACATGAAGCCAGGGCGGAAAGCGGAAGGGAACCGCCATTGTTTCAGGAAATCCAGCCGTCCGGAAATCCGTGCCGCGCCGGCTCGGCGCGATAGACGGTGGGCAGGGGGACGCCAGGAAGAAATGCCGCGATCGACCCGGCGGGTATGCAGGCATCCGCCAGGCAAAAGTCCGTCGTGCGGAAATTGGCGACCAGGCGGGTGCCGTCCTCGAAGACCGTCCGTTGCACCCGCCGATCGGCCGTCAACCAGGAAAATTCCACCAGTGCCTGGGTCGCCAGGCGCTCGTGCAGTGGCCGGAAAAACGCGTCGTGGCGCACGATTTCCGGCAGCCGGCGCGGCAGCGTCCCGGCGCTCAGATGAAACAGCGGCGGCACGTTGTACAGCAGCTGGACCAGCGTGTTCTCCCGGCCCACGTTGCGCAGCTTCAGGTTGTCGAACAGCCAGTGATGCGTGGTGATGACGGCGCCGTGATAAACGGCCTGGTACAGCGGCAGGCGCGCGGCCGGATCGAAATGGATCGCGGCATGGCGGGGTTTCGCGGCGACGGGCTTGAAGAACCTGGCCGGCTCGTCTTCCGGATACCAGGCGCCCAGGAAGTAGGGGGACCCTGCATTGCGTTGCAGGTCCGGGTCCGTCCATCCGATCACGGGCGTCTGCATGCCGTGCGCGAACAGAATGCCGTCGGCCGCGGCGTTGCCGCCCTCCGATCCGGCCGGCAGATGGAGCGTGTCGGTCATCCAGGCCAGGCTGGCTGCGCTTTCGGCGACGTAGCGCGCCTGCGGCAGCGCGCGGTGTGGAGCATGGTTGTCGAACGCCATGCCGGTCGCATAGACATCCAGGAACCAGCTGTTGAACGGCACGGCCCGCAGGATGGCGCGCACGCGGGCTTGCAGCAAGGGCCTGACGCAGGCCGGATCGGTGTAGTGCCCGGCACCCTGGAAGCCGGCTTGCAGGCGTCCATCCAGGCGGGTGATGCCGCAATCGCGGTATGCCGCCAAGCCAAGTTGGGCCGAGGCCCAGCTGGGCTGCTGGCCCGGCGGCAGCGCCGTTTCGTAGGAGTCGTAGGGCGCAAGCAGATAGCCCGCATCGGCGCCGGCGCCTATCGCTTCCGGATGCCACAGGCCGCCTTCCCAACCTTCGCCCAATCCTATCCACAGGCGTTGCAGGCCAGCCCGGCGCAGGGCTTCGATGGTATCGATGGACACGCCCGCTCCCCAGCGGGCGGGATCCGCGGACAGCGTCGCGCCGAAGGCCTGTGCCGCTTCACGGCGAAGTTCGCCATACCGCCTCGACAGCACGTGCATGTCGGGCGCCGCGGTTTGCCAGGCCTCCCGTGCCAGCGCATCGAAGGCCGTGTTGATGGCCCGCATCGCCCACTGCCGGTGGGCTGGCACGGGGTTGTCCGCCGCGTTCCGGATGGCGGCTTTCATGTCCTGGTCCATGCGCGCGCGCAGCGCCGCGGACAAGCCGCCGTCGCCCTGCAGGCGCGACAGCAAGCCTGGCCAGTCCCTGACGTCCTTGTCCGCGAGCAGGCCATTGCCCCAAAGATAAAGGTGGGTGGCCCCAGGCAGCCGCCCCGCCAGCGGGACGGCGCGTATCTTTTCTTCCAGCCGGCGGTAGCGGCCTTGCTCGATCAGCCTAGCGCGATACCGCTTGGCGCCCGCCAGCGGGTCCGGGCCGCCCAGGTGCAGGATCAGTGACATGGGCGTCAACGGCGCGGTGTCGGGCGTACCGCGCGTGCCCGTATCGGGCAGGGCGCTATCCGGCTGCCGGTCGAGCGGCGTGAACAGGTGGTCCAGCGACATCGCCAGCCCGCCGCCGTCGCGCTGGAAACCGGCCGTATTGTTGTAGCGGTTCTCCAGGATCCACGACAGCGTGTAGGCCCCGTGATCCATGGTCCACAGGGGCAGGCTGATGTCCGCGGACGTGTCGAATGCGGCCAGCTCCCGTGGCAGGAAGTCGCGCCAGTGCGTGCTGTCGCCGGCTATGTAGTGGCCCTCGGCCAGCGGCAGCGCCAGCGCCCGGCCCATCGCGGCGGCCGGCTGGCGCAGGATGGCCAGCGGGCCAGCATCCCGGGCCTGTATGGAAAGCGCCAGGTCGCGGCCGTCCAGCCGCGCCGTCACGCGGTATTTGCCTTGATCCCATTGCCATGCGGCCTGGGTTGCCGTGGCGCGCACATCCTGTGTCCGATGGGCCGGGCCGCCTCGCGACACGTCGACGCCGGCCGGGGCGCGGAGGGCCGCAGCGGCATTCGCTTGCGGCGATGCGCCGTGGTGGCTGCTGCCTTCCGTGCCGGGTCCGCCGTCCGGCACATGGGACAGGGCCGGCCCGTCCGGGGCAGGCGTGGCCTTGATGGCCAGCGTGTCAGGGCGCAGTTCGATGGTCCACAGCGCGTTTTGCAGCGTGATGGCCGCATGGGCCGCAACGCTGGCCGGCATGGCCGCAAGCAGGATCAGAAGGGCGACGATGTGCAATACGGTCTCCGGTGAAAAGGCGAAAGCGCGGCCCGTGCGCTTCTCATCACGAAGAGCGGAAACGAACACGGCGCGGTCAGCCCGCGCCGTGTTCTATGTGCGGGTCACGTCAGTGCCCGCCATGCCGGCGGGTTACCCCGCCATGCGTATGCAGATCAATCCCGGGGGCCCGCGTAGGCAGGCTTGAACGGCTTGCCCGGGCGGCTGGGCCGCTTGTCGAAAGACGGCCTGCCGGCCGGACGGGCATAGCCTTCGGTGGAACGGCTGCCAGGGGCGTTCCCTTCACGGGCGACCTTGTCCGCGCGCACGCCGCTTTCGGAACGCGCGGCGCGGAAAGCACCTTCGGTCTGCTGCGGGCGGTCGCCATGGGTGAAGCCGCGCTCGGGACGGGCCGCGCCTTCGGGACGGAAGCCGCGTTCGGCCGGACGGAAACCGCCTTCCGCATGACGCGGCGCGCCCTCGGGCTTGCGGAAACCGCCTTCCGGACGGAAGCCTTGTCCCGGCTTGCGATATCCGCCTTCGGGACGGAAGCCACGCTCGGCGCCGCGGAATTCACCGTCGGCGCGGAAGGGGCGGTCGCCTTGCGGACGGTCGCCCGCCGCCGGGTCGCGATGGGGCGTGGCCGCGCCGTCGCGGGCATCGCGGCGGGGACGGTCTTCGAAGGGACGCGCGCCGCCGAAGCCGCCGCGGTTGTCACGGTTGAACGACGGCCGCTTGCCGAAGCCCGGCTTGCCTGTGCGTTCGTAGGCAGGGCGCGCGGTGCGCTTGGGCTCCAGGCCGGCGATGATCTGCGGGGTCAGCGTCTGGCCGATGAAATGCTCGATGCGGCGTATCTTGTGGCGTTCCGCGTGCGTGGCCAGCGTGAAGGCCAGGCCGTTGCGGCCCGCCCGGCCCGTACGGCCGATGCGGTGCACGTAGTCCTCGGCCTGCATGGGCAGGTCGAAGTTCACGGCGTGGCTGATGCCCTGCACGTCGATGCCGCGCGCGGCCACGTCGGTGGCCACCAGCACCTTCAATTGCCGGCGCTGCAGCATGCCCAGGGTGCGCGTGCGCTGGCGCTGATTCATGTCGCCATGCAAAGCCGCGGCGGCAAAGCCCTGGTCGCTCAGGCGACCGGCCAGATCGTCCGCGCCGCGCTTGGTGGCGGTAAAGACGATGGCCTGATCGAGCGCCGTGTCGCGCAGCACGTGGTCCAGCAGCTGCATCTTGTGCGTGGCGTCGTCGGCGTACAGCAGGCTTTGCGTGATGTTGGAATGCTTTTCCTTGCTTCCCGCGATCTCGATACGCTGGGGGTCGCGCATCATCTTCGCGGCCAGCCTGGCCACCGTGCCGTCCAGCGTCGCGGAAAACAGCAGCGTCTGGCGTTCGGCCGGCAGGCGGCTGATGATGGTCTCGATATCCTCGATGAAGCCCATGTCCAGCATGCGGTCGGCTTCGTCCAGCACCAGCGTGTGCACGGTGTTCAGTTTGACGCGGCCGGCCTGCAGATGGTCGATCAGGCGGCCCGGCGTGGCGACCAGCACATCGACGCGGCGCGACAGCGCCTTCAGCTGCGCGCCGTAGGGCATGCCGCCGACCACGGTGGCGGTGCGCAGGTCGCGCAGGTTCTTGCCGTACAGACGCGTGGCGTCGTTGACCTGCAGGGCCAGTTCGCGCGTCGGCGTCAGCACCAGCACCTGCACCCCCGTGCCCTTGTTGGCCGGCATCTGCGCGATGCGGTTCAGCGCCGGCAGCATGAAGGCGGCGGTCTTGCCGCTGCCCGTCTGCGACGAGACCATCAGGTCATGGCCGGCGATGGCTTGCGGGATCGCGGCGGCCTGGACGGAGGTGGGGGTATCGAAGCCCGCTTCTTGCACAGCGGACAACAGGGTGGGAGCGAGTCCCAGGGATTCGAAAGACATGACTTATCCTTGCCGCTTTTGGCGGCACATATCGAGCCGGGCCGGGGTGTGTGTGCCGGATCCAGCGCTGGTTGATGGAGCATCGACGCCGACCGGATCAACCATGCGCATGTCGCGTCCCCATGTTGGGGCGCTGGCGAAAGGAAAGGGGTCAGGAAGCGATGAAGACCGGCATCGCCGGGCTTGTTTTACCCGGGTAGGCTGCGGACACCGTGACTTGTTTCGAGGCCGTCAGCGAGGCTGGCGGCGGACTAACAGTAATGCGGAAAAATGCCGTTCTTTTTGTGCAGCGCGCAAATCATAACCCGAACTGAAGCTGCGGCGCCAGCGTTTTCTGGGGCAAACCCCAATCGACAATTTCCTGTCCGCGCGTCAGAAGCCACTCATTGGCCTGGCGGAAATGGCCGCAGCCCAGGAACGGCGCGGGTGGACGCGATGCGGACAGGGGCGACGGATGGTTGGCCATCAGCACCAGCGTGTTGTGGTCCTGTGGCAACAGTGCGCGCTTGGACTGGGCGTGCGCGCCCCACAGCATGAACACCTTGGGCTGTGGCTGGCGGGCCACCAGCGAAATCAGGGCGTCGGTGATGGCCTCCCAGCCGCGCTTGGCGTGCGAGGCGGGCTGTCCGTCCTCTACCGTGAGCGAGGTATTCAGCAGCAGCACGCCTTGCTCTACCCAGGGCGTGAGGTCGTTGCCCGCCGGTATGCCCTTGTCCGGGTACTCCGCGGCGATTTCCTTGAAGATATTGCGCAGGCTGGGCGGCCGCTTGCAGCCGTCCGGGACGGAAAACGCCAGTCCCTGGGCCTGGCCGGGGCCGTGATAGGGGTCCTGGCCCAGGATCACCACCTTGACGTCGCGCGGCCGTAGCAGCTCCAGCACCCGGAAGGGCGCGCAGGGATAGACGGTGATGCCAGCCTCGACCCGGCGGTCGACGTGGCCGCAGATTTCCGGCAATGCCCGCGCGGCGGCGGGGGTGGCCAGGGCAGGCGCCCACTCCGGCGGCAGTTGGGAAGCCAATACGGACAAGGGGGTACGGAGACGGTTTTCCATTCAGTAGCAGACCACTTCGACCGCGCCGCCGGGCCGGCGGCGATCGGCCAGGTATTGCATCATGTCGCACTGGCTGATGTTGTCCGCCAGCTTGCGCACGGCCAGCAGGTTCGTATCCGTGTAGCTGCATCCGATCCAGTAGCCCTGGTCGCCGGGCTGGAAGTGCCAGGTCGACGCATAGCCGTGCGTGGACCGCTTTTCCGTGTCGGGCGCCAACGCGACCATGTTGCGGGGATCGCCCGAAAAGAAGGTGATGCCCTGCAGGCGATGGTCGGCATCACGGCGCGGGTCGGGCATCACGGACCATCCGCCGGGCGTACTCACCGACGTCTGCGAGATCTGCAGCGTGGCGGGGCAGGGGGTCGTGACGGGCCGGGCCGCCAGGCAGGCGGGTGCGACCGCCACCAGGCCCAGGGCGGCGGCCAGCCGCGTCAAAGGGGTGGCCGAAAAGCGAGGGTTCATGGCACGCGTAATCATCAATTCGACGGCGACGGATCAATGGCGGGGCAGGGCGTTCAAGGTGTCGAGCAGGCGGTTGCGATAGCGCTGCATGACGGCCTGGATCGCCGCCATGCGCGGCGCCCATTCCGGCGGTTCCTGGCCGCGCGGGATGCGCGCCGGCGCCCAGACGGCATCCGGAAAATGCCGGTCGCCGCGCCAGCGCGGGATGATGTGCCAATGCAGGTGCGGCACCATATTGCCCAGTGACGCGACATTGACCTTGTCCGGACGCAGGATCTCGCGCTGGGTTTCCTCGATGCGCCAGACGGCTTCCATCATCAGTTCCCGGCCATGGCGCGACAGGCTGGTCATCTCCGGAATGTGCGCATTCCAGATGACCCGGGTGTAGCCCGGATAGTCCGGGTCCTCGACCTCCACCACGCGCATGTGCGTACCCTGCCACAGCAGGGTGCCGCCATGCGTCTGGCAGAGCGGGCAGTCGGCAAGCAGAGTGGCCATGGCGGTTCGGGTCCAGGCGCGGATGCGCGCTTATAGGCATGGAAGGACCATGATAGTAGGCCGTTTTGATGACTCTTAGTAGGGGTGGGGCCGGCGTGTGCCGGGCGCGCGGGATCCGCGCGGGGTCGCGGCGGTGCTATCCTTTTCCGGCTTCCCTGGAGACTCTCATGACCCAAGACGCGAGCGCCGGCGTGGTCCCGCGCCTGACTTCGCTTTCGCATGGCGGCGGCTGCGGCTGCAAGATCGCACCCGGCGTGCTGGCCGACCTGCTGGCCCGCTTCGCGCCCACGCAGGCCTTCCCCGGCTTGATGGTGGGTACCGAAACCGCCGATGACGCCGCGGTGTACCGCCTGAACGACGAGCAGGCGCTGATCGCCACCACCGACTTCTTCATGCCTATCGTGGACGATCCCTACGACTTCGGCCGCATCGCCGCGACCAATGCGCTGTCGGACGTCTACGCCATGGGGGGCACGCCCATCATGGCGCTGGCCATCGTCGGCATGCCGATCAATGTGCTGCCGCGCGAAGTCATCGCGGAAATCCTGCGCGGCGGCCAGGATGTGTGCGCGCAGGCCGGCATCCCGGTGGCCGGCGGGCACACCATCGATTCGGTCGAGCCCATCTACGGCCTGGCGGCGATGGGCCTGGTGCACCCAGCCCGCGTCAAGCGCAATGCCGACGCGCGCGCGGGCGACGTGCTGGTGCTCAGCAAGCCGCTGGGCGTGGGCATCCTGTCGGCCGCGCTCAAGAAGAACCAGCTGGACGCGGCGGGCTACCAGGCCATGATCGCCAGCACGACGCGGCTGAACACCCCCGGCCCGGCGCTGGCCGCGCTGCCGGGCGTGCATGCGCTGACCGACGTCACCGGCTTCGGCCTGCTGGGCCATGCGCTGGAGATGAGCCGCGGCGCGGGACTGCGTGCCCGCATCGACCTGGCCGCGCTGCCATGGCTGCCCGGCGTGCGGCAGATGGCGCAGGCCGGCATGATCACCGGTGCGTCGGGCCGCAACTGGGCGTCCTATGGCGATGCGATCTCCCTGGCCCCCGGCGTGGATGACGTATCGCGCGCGCTGCTGACCGACCCGCAGACCTCCGGCGGCCTGCTGGTGGCCTGCGATCCGGATACCGCGCCGCGGGTCCTGGCCGTCCTGGCCGAACAAGGCTTCACGCAGGCCGCCGTCGTGGGCCGGATGGTGCAGGGCGACCCCGGCGTCGACGTCGCGGCGGGCTGAGCAATACCGCTCGGCGGCGGGCTCGGCAATACGGCGGGTGGCGGCGGGCCGACGAGTACGGCAGGCGGCGGCCGGCCCAGGAATACGGCATACATCGGCAAGGAGACAGCATGACGCAAGCAAGCGGCGCATCCGATGGCACGAAGCGGCTGGACATCTGGTTCGACTTCGCCAGCCCCTACAGCTTCCTGGCGATCGAGCGTATCGAGCCGATCGCCGCGGCGCAGGGGGTGCTCGTGGACTACCGGCCCTTCCTGCTCGGCCCCATATTCAAGGCGCGGGGCTGGGACGACTCGCCCTTCCGCCTGTTTCCGGACAAGGGCGAATACATGATGCGGGAGGTGGCCCGGCTGGCCGGCAAGTACGGCGTGCGCTACCGGCGTCCCACGGTTTTCCCGCGCGTGGGCGTGCTGCCCTCGCGGGTCGCGCTGATCGGGCTCCAGGCGGAGTGGGGCAAGGCGTTCTGCCTTTCCATGTTCCGCGCCAATTTCGTCGATGACGTGGATATCAACCAGCCCGACGTGGTGCGGGATCGCCTGCGCGGCCTGGGCGTGGATGCCGATGCGGTGCTGGCCCGCGCGGGCAGCGATGAAATCAAGCAGGCCTTTCGCGCGCAGGTCGACCGGGCACAGGCGCTGGGCATTTTCGGTGCCCCCATGATGTTCGCCGGCGATGAAATGTTCTGGGGCAACGATCGCGTGGAAGACGCCGTGCAGTGGGCGCGCGATGGCGGCACCCGGGTCGCTTAGGGGGTAGCCGTGTCGCCTGCCGGCGTGGCCGGTCTTGCCGCCGGTGGCCGGCGGGGCGGAAGGCGCGGGCCGCGCGTCTAGGCGGCCGTGCGGGCACGCCGCCGCTGTCCCGGACGGCGTTCCAGCATCAGGGCATGCAGCCGTTCGGCCGCGGGCGGCAGGCTCAAGCCGCGCCGCGTGATCAGGTAGATGCGGCGTACCAGCCCCGCGATCTTCAGCGGCCGGCTGACCAGGTCGGGGCGCTCGAATTCGTACAGCGTCAGCGCCGGCACCACCGTGATGCCGATGCCGGCGGCGATCATGCCGGTCACCGTCGCCAGTTGCTCCACTTCCATTACCGTCTTCATCGGATACGGATGAAAGGCCCGCTCCAGCTGCAGGCGTACGCTGTGCGACCGGGCCAGGTGGATGAAGGGGGCGGCCGACAGGTCCGGCAGGCCCACTTCGCGTTGCCGCGCCAACGGATGGTCGGCCCGGCACACCAGGTGGAAGCGGTCGTTGCACAGCAGGCGCGCGTCCAGGTCCTGCGCCGGGATGCCCGATGACGCCAGCGCCAGGTCCGCGCGGCCGGCCCGCACCCGTTCCAGGCAAGGCGCCGACAGCACATCTGCCAGTTCCAGTTCGATACCGGGATGGCGCTGGCGGAATTCCGCGAAGACCCCCGGTAGCCAGCCCGATGCGATGGACGGCAGCGCGGCCACCGACACCCGCCCCTTGTCCAGCATGGCGTGGCCGCGGAAGTCGTCGATCATGCCGTCGAAATCGTCCAGCACGCGCCGGGCGGAGGCTTCCAGCAAGCGTCCCTGCGGGGTCAGCTCCACATTGCGGGTATCGCGATCGAACAGGCGATATCCCAGGGTTTCTTCGATGGTACGGATCAGCGAACTGAAGGCCGATTGCGAAAGATGGCACTGCCGCGCGGCGCGGGTGAAGCTGCGCTGTTCCGCCAGCGCCAGGAAAGCGCGCAAGTCGCGGGTCGAGAGATTTATCTCTTTCATCGCTTAATCGATCCAAATTTTCGGCTTCTCCGATTCTAGTCGCCACGCTACATTTCTGCTGCGGGCCGGCCAGCCGCCCGCGTGCGCCGCCAGTTTCCGGGCATTCGACCCCGCCGCGCCGTTGCAACGGCGCGCGTGAACGGTCCGGGGCGTGGCGTCACCTACACGATCGCCGCGCGTTGCCGGACCGCACCTACAACACCTAACCGGCGCCAAGGAGACAACCATGACGACGATGACCCGCCGCACCTTGCTGCGCGCCATGGCGGCCAGCCCCGCGCTCGCGCTGGGCGTGCCCGGCCTGGCCCGCGCCGGGGCCGAATTCGCCTACAAGTACGCCCACAACCTGCCCATGACGCATCCGCTGCATCTGCGGGCGCAGGAAGCCGTGGACCGCATACGCAAGGAATCCGGCGGCCGGCTGGACATCACCATCTTCCCCAACAACCAGTTGGGGGGCGATACGGACATGCTGTCGCAGGTACGCAGCGGCGGCATCGAGCTGTTCACGCCGTCGGCCCTGGTCATCGCCACCGTGGTCCCGGTGGCGGCCATCAACGCGGTGGGCTTCGCGTTTTCCGATTACGACCAGGTGTGGAAGGCGATGGACGGCGCGCTGGGCGCGCACGTGCGCGACAAGATCGCCAAGGCCAACCTGTACGCCTTCCAGAAGATGTGGGACAACGGCTTTCGCCAGATCACCACCAGCAGCAAGCCCATCGCCGATGCGCAGGACCTGGACGGCACCAAGATCCGCGTGCCGGTCAGCCCGCTCTCCATCTCGATGTTCAAGGCCCTGTCGGCCGCGCCGGCCAGCCTGCAGTTCAGCGAAGTCTATTCCGCGCTGCAGACGCGCATCGTCGACGCCCAGGAAAATCCGCTGCCCATCATCCAGGCCGCCAAGCTGTACGAAGTGCAGAAGTACTGCTCGCTGACCAACCACATCTGGGACGGCTACTGGTTCATCGCCAACGGCCGCGCCTATCGCCGCCTGCCGCCGGACCTGCAAAAGCTGTGGGAAACCGCGTTCAACGACGCCGGCATGCTGCAGCGGGAAGACTTGAAGAAGATGAACCAGTCCATCCAGAGCGACCTGGAATCCAAGGGCCTGAAGTTCAACCGGCCCAAGGCCGATTCTTTCCAGGCGCGGCTGCGCCAGGCGGGCTTCTACCAGGAATGGCGTGGCAAGTTCGGCGACGAGGCCTGGGGCCTGCTCGAAGGCGCGGTCGGCAAGCTGGCCTGATGCGGCCAGCCCGGCGGCCCGGAGGGGCCGCGGCAAGGCGCCGAGGCGCGCGTATACGAATACGGGAAGATGAATCAGGCCGCGGCGCGGCCGGGCCGGACGGCCTGCCGCGCCGGCCCCTGGCGGAGGCGATATGCAGACACACGCTGGCTACTATGCGAAGGACGCGTTGAAAGACGCGCGGCCCGCGGCGTCCGGCGGCGCGGCGGCCCGTCGCCTGGACGGGCTGGACCGCGCCTTGGGACGGCTGGTCGAAGTCCCCGCGGCGCTGCTGGTGCTGGCCGAAATCGTCGTCCTGCTGGCGGGCGTGATCGCGCGCTATGTCTTTCACTCGCCGCTGGTCTGGGGCGACGAACTGGCGTCCATCCTGTTCTTGTGGCTGTCCATGCTGGGCGCGGTGGTGGCGCTGCGGCGCGGGGAACATATGCGCATGACGGCGTTGGTGTCGCGCGCCTCGCCGGCCGCGCGGGCCTGGCTGGACGTGGCCGCCATCGCCGCCTCGCTATGCTTCATGCTGATGGTGCTGCCGCACGCCTGGGAATACGCCAACGAGGAAGCCGTCGTGACCACGCCCGCGCTCGAAATATCGAACGCGTGGCGCGCCGCGGCGTTGCCGGTGGGCTTCGTCCTGATGACGGCCTTCGCGCTGCTGCGCCTGGCGCGCGCGGGCTCATGGCGGCAGGTGGCGGGCGCGGTGGCCACCGTTGCCATCATCGCCGGGTTGTTCTTGCTGGCACAGCCGGTGCTGGCGACGCTGGGCAAGGCGAACCTGCTGGTCTTCTTCGTCGGGCTGGTAGCGGCCAATGTTTTCCTGGGTGTGCCCATCGCGTTTTCCTTCGCCCTGGCCACCTTCGGCTACCTGGCGCTGACCACGCATACGCCGCTGATGGTCATGGTGGGGCGCATGGACGAGGGCATGTCGCACCTGATCCTGCTGGCCGTGCCCATGTTCATCCTGCTGGGCCTGCTCATCGAAATGACCGGCATGGCGCGCGCCATGATCGGCTTCCTGGCCAGCCTGCTGGGGCATGTGCGCGGCGGCCTGTCGTACGTGCTGATCGGCGCGATGTACCTGGTGTCCGGCATATCGGGTTCCAAGGTGGCCGACATGGCCGCGGTGGCGCCGGCCCTGTTCCCGGAAATGCAGCAGCGCGGCGCGCGGCCGGGCAATCTGGCGGCGCTGCTGTCCTGCACCGGCGCGCAGACCGAAACCATACCGCCCAGCATCGTGCTGATCACCATCGGTTCGGTGACCGGGGTATCGATCGCGGCGTTGTTCACCGGCGGCATGCTGCCCGGCGTCGCGCTGGGCCTGGCGCTGGCGGTCATCGTCTGGCGCCGCAGCCGCGGCGAGGATTTGTCCGGCGTGCGGCGCGCCCCCGGACGCGAGATCGCCCGGCTGTTCTGCGTTTCCGTGCCGGCGTTGCTGCTGCCTTTCCTGATCCGCGCCGCGGTGGTCGAAGGCGTGGCCACCGCCACGGAAGTGTCCACCATCGGCATCGCCTATTCGGTGCTGGCCGGCCTGCTGCTGTACCGCCGCTTCGACTGGCGCCGCATCCCCTCGATGCTGCTGGATACGGCGGCGCTGTCGGGCGCCATCATCTTCATCGTCGGTGCCGCGACCGCGATGGCCTGGGGCCTGACGCAGTCGGGCTTTTCGCAGGACCTGGCCGAGTTCATGCGCCGCATGCCGGGCGGCACGGCCGGCTTCCTGGTCGTGTCCATCGTGGCTTTCGTCATCCTGGGCAGCGTGCTGGAAGGCATCCCGGCCATCGTGCTGTTCGGGCCGCTTCTGTTCCCCATCGCCCGGGCCGTCGGCGTCAACGAAGTGCACTACGCCATGGTCGTCATCCTGTCGATGGGGCTGGGCCTGTTCGCGCCGCCGTTCGGCGTCGGCTACTACGGCGCCTGCGCCATCAGCAAGGTCAGCCCGGACGAGGCCATGCCGTATATGTGGGGCTACCTGGCCGCGCTGGCGGCGGGGGTGGTGCTGGTGGCATTCATTCCGTGGATCTCCACGGGCTTTCTCTGATCGAGGTGTAACCATGAGTCGGTTGTTCGGCGAAGTGCGGCAGGCGGGATACGTCGTGCGCGATATCCATAAGGAAATGCGGCATTGGAGCGAGACGCTGGGCATCGGCCCGTGGTTCTACGCCGACCGCGTGCCGGTCAGGAATTTCATGTACCGCGGCCAGCCCTCGCCCATCGAGGTCTCCGTGGCGCTGGCGAATTCCGGGCCGCTGCAGATCGAGCTGATCCAGCAGCGCAACGACGCGCCGTCCATGTACAAGGCCTTCCTGGACGCCGGCCACACCGGCCTGCAGCACCTGGCGTACTGGACGGAAAACTTCGACGAGGACGTGCGCCGCCTGGCGCAGCACGGCTTGAAGGTCGGCATGAGCGGCGAGGTCGGCGAACGCGGCCGCTACGTCTACTACGAAACCGAAACCCATCCCGGCACGGTCATCGAACTGTCCGAAATCGCCGGTCCCAAGGGCCGCCTGTTCCGCATGATCCGCGAGGCGTCCATCGGCTGGGACGGCAGCGATCCCGTGCGCCCCTTTCCTGATCTTTCCACGCTGTAGACGCGCCATGACGGACACCCAGCGGCGCGATTTCCGCGCCACGTATTTCATCGAAACTCCCTTTCCGCTGGAACAGGCCGCCGAGGTCCTGGCGGGCGAGCAGTCCAGCGGCACCTTCGTGCGGGTGGCCGGCGAAACCGACGACCTGCGCCGCCGTTCGCGCGCCATCGTCCAGTCCATCGAGCAGACCGGCGTCGCCGATACGCCCAGCCTGCCCAATGCCTTCCTGGCGCGGCGTGGCGTGCAGGGACCCTTCCGGCAGGCTGTCATCACGGTGTCCTTTCCGGTGGACAACGTGGGCGCGAACCTGCCGACGCTGGCGGCCACGGTGGGCGGCAATATCTACGACCTGGGCGAGATGACCGGCGTCAAGCTGCTTGCGCTGGATCTGCCGGCGGACTACGTCCGGCTGTTCGACGCACCGCGCCACGGGGTGGACGGAACGCGGGCGCTGGCCGGCCGCCGGGATGGTCCCATACTGGGGACCATCATCAAGCCCAACGTCGGCATGACGCCCGAGGAAACGGCCCGCGTGGTGGCCGGCCTGTGCGAGGCCGGCGTGGATTTCATCAAGGACGACGAATGCATGGCCAACCCGCCGCATTCGCCGCTGGCGCGGCGAGTAGAGGCCGTCATGCGGGTGATCAACGACCATGCCCAGCGCACGGGGCGCAAGGTCATGTACGCCTTCAATATCTCGGACGACCTGGACGCCATGCGCGGCCACGCCGCGCGCGTGGAAGCCGCCGGCGGCACCTGTGTCATGGCCAGCCTGAACTGGTGCGGCTACAGCGCCATCCAGGCCTTGCGACGCACCACGCCGCTGGCCATCCACGGCCATCGCAACGGCATGGCGATGATGTCGCGGCATCCCGCGCTGGGCATCGCCTTTCCGGCCTACCAGGCACTGTGGCGCCTGGCCGGCGTGGACCAGCTGCATGTCAACGGACTGGGCGGCAAGTTCTACGAAAGCGACGAGAGCGTCATCGCATCTGCGCGCGCCTGCCTGGCGCCCATGGCGGGCGGCGATGCCGTCATGCCGGTGTTTTCCTCGGGGCAGTGGGCCGGCACCGTGCCGGCCACCTTCGCCGGGCTGGGCAGCGACGACCTGATATTCCTGTCGGGCGGCGGTATCCTGGGCCATCCCGACGGCGCCGCCGCGGGCGTGCAGAGCATCCGCGACGCCTGGGACGCCGCGCGTGCCGGCGTGCCCCTGCCGGACTTCGCGCGCGATCGCCCCGCGCTGGCGCGGGCCCTGGCTTTCTATGGTTGAAGCGGTGTCCGCCTGCGGGGCCGGGCCGCGATGCGGAAAAGGATGGCGCGGATGCCGATAGGCACGACGAAAGGCGAGGCGGCGCACCACGGCGATAGGCCGCCGCGCGTACGGCTGGCCTATTACGGAGACGACTTCACCGGATCCACCGACACGCTGGCGACGGTGGTGTCGGCCGGCTGGCGCGCGGCGCTGTTCCTGGATGTCCCCACGGCCGACGACCTGGCCTGTTTCGGTCCCCTGGATTGCGTCGGCGTGGCCGGCACGGCGCGCGCCATGTCGCCCGTCGAAATGGACCAGGCGCTGCCGCGGGTCTTGCGCGGCCTGGCGGCCACGGGAGCGGATGTCGTCCACTACAAGACCTGCTCGACCTTCGACAGCGCACCCCACATCGGCAGCATCGGCCATGCGGTCGCCATCGCCTGGCGTGAACTCGGGACGCGGCCGGCCTATATCGTCGGCGGGCAGCCCAACCTGGGGCGCTACTGCATCTTCGCCAATCTGTACGCTCGCGCCGGCCAGGGTGGACAGGTGTATCGCCTGGACCGTCATCCCACGATGAGCCGGCATCCCGTCACGCCCATGGACGAAGCCGACCTGCGCGTGCACCTGGCACGGCAAGGGCTGGCGGGCGTGGCGTCCTTCGATACGGAGATGCTGGCGCAGGACGAGTCGGCCCGCGTGGCCCGACTGGATGCGCTGATCGGCGCCGGCGCGCCGGCCGTGCTGTTCGACGTGGCGCGCACGGCGGACCTGCGGCGCATCGGCGCCTTGCTATGGCATCGGCAAGCCATGGGCCAGGGGCCCTTGCTGACCGTGGGGCCGACAGGCGCGGTGCAGGCCCTGCTGGCGGCCGACACGGCCGACATGGCCGGCGCGGGGTCGGACGGGTCCATCGCGCCGGCGGCCGCCTCGGCCCCCGGCGGCTTACCGGCCGCCGGGCGTCCGGTAAGCCAGACCTTCATCATCGCCGGCAGCCGCTCTCCCATCACGGCCCGGCAGGTCGCCGCGGCGGAGCAGGCCGGTTTCGTCTCCCTGGTCCTGGATGCGGCGGCCATGGCCGGGCGCGATGGCGATTACGCCCAGGCGCTGGCGAACCGCATCGTCCAGGCGCTGCGCGAGGGCCGCAGCGTGGTGGCGCACAGCACATCGAGCGACGACAGCGGCGCTTCGCGGCCGGGCTTTACCCGTGCGCTGGCCGAGGCCTGCGGCCGCCTGATGACGGACGTGCTGGCACGGCATCCCTTGGCGCGGGCCGGCTTTGCCGGTGGAGATACGTCCAGCCTGGCGGTGCAATCCTGGGGCGCGCGGGCGCTGACCTTCGCCTACGCGCCCAGTCCTGGCGTGGCCGTCTGCCGCGTCCACGCGCCAGGGCATTCCGCCGATCAGGTGGAATTGATGCTCAAAGGCGGGCAAATGGGGCCCCCCGGTTTGTTCGTCGAGCTGCTCGCCGACGCAGGATGACGCCGCCCGCGCGGGCGGATTTTCTTCCTGCGTGCCTGTTTTGTAGGACTGGTCCGATATTTGGCCGTTTGCCCGCCTTTTTTGGGACGATCGCCCGCCATCGCGCACTTACGCGGCCTCTTCCACCGGTAGGCCTCATGCAAGCGACTTTCTCCCTACTTTCCCCCGTGGCGACGAACGACGGCGTCGCTGGATCGGTGCCCGTTTCGGATGGCCGAGACGGCCCGGCGCTTGCCCTGGATGGCGCGGCCTCGCATGCCGCGCGGCAATTCGAGAACGCGGAGGCGTCCCGGCCGGACGTGCCGTCCGCCCCGTCGACGGACGACCCGCCGCTGGATGCGATCGGCAATGCGCCGCTCAAGGGACGCGATCCGCTCTATCGGTATCAGTGGCATTTGAAGAACAGAGGCCAGCACGCAATTGCGCGGGACAGGCCCACGCCCGGCGTCGACCTGAACATCGGCAACCTGCACCGCACCGGCGTCACCGGTAAAGGCGTCGTCGTGGGCGTGAGCGAGCCCCGGATGGCGACCATCCATGCCGGCCATGAAGACCTGGCCGACAACATGGTGCTGCCCGCCCGTGATTACCGGCCCGGATCAGACTGGAAACCGTCCTCGCATGCGACCAGCGTCGCGGGCATCATCGCGGCGGTAGGCGGCAATGGAAAAGGAGGCCGCGGTGTCGCGCCAGAGGCCAAGATCCTGGACCTGGGAAGATTCGAAGCCCGGATGCATCCTCGTCCAGCGCTGATCAACGAGAGCTTCGGCGCCAAGCAGAATATGTTCGACCCCTATCGCAAGCGTAAGGTCTTCAAGGATGCCCAACAGGATGCTTCCCTGATCGTGCGAGCCGCGGGGAACGAATTCATGGAAGGCGGCCCGGGACGGCGCGCCAAGGCCGGCGCGAACGACGCCCGGCCCGACGTAGGGTACATGTCCGCCAACACGGACGTCCGGGCTTCCCGCTGGAATGTGGTCAACGTGGGCGCGGTGAACGCGGAAGGCCGGAAGTCCTCCTACTCGCGGACAGGCTCCTCGCTTTGGGTCTCCGGACTGGGCGGGGAGTTCGGCCGGGAGAAGGGCGGTTATGTTTCGCGATACGACAAGCACATGCCGGACAACGCAATCCACGGGGCGGCGATCATCGCGCCGGATGTCACGGACTGCAGCTGGGGCTGGGAATACTCGGATAACCCGGGACCGGACAGGTTCATCAATGGGATGGCGACCGGCGCGCCGTCCGAGCTGAATCCCGACTGCCGCTATACGGGCCTGTTCAATGGCACATCCGCGGCCGCGCCCACCGTTACCGGCGTGGCGGCATTGATGCTGCAGGTCAATCCCGCGCTGACGTGGCGCGACATCAAGTACCTGCTGGCCATTACGGCACGCAAAGTGGACGCCGAACGCCAACCCATACAGTGGGAAGGCATGACGCTGGAGGATGGCTGGGTCGTCAATGCCGCCAAGCGCCCGTTCAGCAACTGGTACGGCTTCGGCCTGGTGGACGCCAAGCGCGCCGTGGACGCCGCGCGCGACTTCCGCGGGCTTGCGCCCGCCATCGATTCCGGTTGGCAGCGCACCACCGGCAAGCCCGTGCCCATCCCTTATCGCGATGAAAGCGCCGGCTATTCGGCGATGCGCTTCGAGCGCGACATGCGCGTGGAGGCGGTGCAGATCCGCTTGCAGACCACCCACAAAACACCGCGCAATCTCCGTATCGCCCTGGTATCTCCTTCGGGCACGCGCAGCATCGTCCTGCCGCCGCTGACCGGACTCACGCGCTTCTCGCACAACTTCGAGTCGACCGACGGGTCCCACGTGAAGGAATTTTTTTCGATCAACCGGGTAGCCACCAATGCCTTCCTGGACGAGAACGCCAAGGGCAAATGGAAGCTCCAGGTCGTCGATGTCCGGGATCCTCGCGCCGACCAGGCTTCCCTGTTGTCCTGGGATCTGCAGGTATTGGGGCATTGAGGCCGGCGTGCCCGCGCGCGGCTTGCGCGGGCGCGCAAGCCGCGCTTGCGGGTTGCGGCCCTCGCTATGCCGGCAGGGCCACTGTCACGGCCTTGCCCTCGGCACAGGCTTGCAGCGCCTGGCGCAGACGCACGATGCCGGTGCGGATCTGTTCTTCGTTCATCGTGGCGAAGGACAGCCGCATCGCCTGCATGTCGGCCTGGGCGGGGTCGATATAGAACGCCTTGCCGGGAACATAAACCACTTCGTGTTCGATGGCGTAAGGCAGGAGTCGTGTGCTGTCGATGTCGCCGTTCAGGCGCGCCCAGCAGAACATGCCGCCCTGCGGCTTGCGGAAGGTCACCTGCTCGCCCAGTTCCTTCGTCAGAGCCTGGGCCAGGGCGGCGGCACGCGCGGCGTAGGCGGCGCGGATGCGCGGCACATGGACGTGATAGCGGCCGTCCTCGACGTATTGCGCGACGATTTCCTGTATCCACGCCGACGACGCCATATCGTCGGACGCCTTGGCGCTGACGCAGCGCCGTCGCACCTCGGCCGGCGCGATCATCCAGCCGATGCGCAGCGCCGGCGCCATGGTCTTGGACATGCTGGAGATATACACCACCCAATCGCGCGCCTCGCCCTCGGCCAGGGCCAGCAGCGGCGGAATGGTTACGCCTTCGAAGCGCAGTTCGCCGTAGGGGTCGTCCTCCACCAGCAGGAAACGATGCCGTGCCGCCAGTTCAACCAGGCGCCGGCGCCGTTCGAGACTCAAGGTGGCCCCGCAGGGATTGGAGAAGGTGGCGACCACGCTGACCAGCTTGGGCTTGACCCGCTGGACCAGTTCCTCCAGCGCGTCGACGTCCACGCCGTCCGGTCCGGACGGCGCCGTGTGCAGGGTGGCGCCGGTGTAGTGCAGGGCCTGGCGCGAATTCGGAAAGCAGGGGCTTTCGATGATGGCGGCATCGCCCGGCTGCAGCATCACACGGCCCAGCAGCGCCAACGATTGCTGCGAACCGCCGGTCACGGCCAGTTCGGTATCGGGATCGCAGCGTATGCCGCGTTCCTCCGAAAGCCGGGCCAGCTGCGCGCGCAAGGACGCCTGGCCGTCGATATTCGAGTACTGCAGGCAGCTGGACAGCCGCGCGCCCACCTTGGCCGACGCGGCGTTCAGGCCTTCCACGTCGAATAATTCCGTGGCGGGATAGCCGCCCGACATGCTGATCGTGCCGGGGCGGTTCGCGTAGACTGCCAGCGAGCGGATGGGGGACGTGGCGGGGACACGGAAGGGCGCCGCGAACGCGTAGTCGGGCACGGAAGGGGGCGACATGGTGGTGTGCGCTGGTCCAGGAATGGGATGCCGCCTGGGGGCGGCCCGGATGCCGGAAGATTCTAAACTAGCGCCTTGATAACTGCTAATGATCGTTAACAACCTTGCCGATTCCACTCATGCCGACCTCTGACACTTTCGCAACGCGCCTGGCCGAGCTGCAATCCCGCATTGCCGCTGCCTGCGACCGTGCCAGCCGCGACCCCGGCGAGGTTGCCCTGCTGCCGGTCAGCAAGACGTTCGGCGCCGACCGCATCCGCGCGGCCGCCGGGCTGGGGCTGCGCCGCTTCGGCGAAAGCAAGATGCAGGAGATCCGCGACAAGGCCGCCGCGCTGGCCGATTGCCCCATCGATTGGGTGGTGATCGGCCATCTGCAGACCAACAAAGCCAAGGACGCCGCGCGGCTGGCCGCCGAAGTGCAGTCGCTGGACCGCCTGGACCTGGCGCAGGCGCTGGACCGGCGCCTGCAGCAGGAGGGGCGGACGCTGGATGTGCTGGTGCAGGTCAAGACCTCCGACGAGCCCAGCAAATACGGCCTGGATCCGGCCGGATTGCCGGCCTTCGTCCGCACCCTGGCGCGCGACTATGCCGGCCTGCGCGTACGCGGCCTGATGACGCTGGCGGTCAATTCGGCCGATCCCGAAGCGGTCCGCGCCTGCTTTCGCGCCCTGCGCGGCTGGCGCGACCGGCTGCGCGACGAAGCGATCGAAGGCGTCGACATGACGCGGCTGTCCATGGGCATGAGCGGCGATTTCGAACTGGCCATCGAGGAAGGGTCGACGGAGGTACGCATCGGCAGCGCGCTGTTCGGCGCGCGCGACTACGGCGCCTCCGAGGTCTGATCGGGGCCCGCGATCCAGCGGGGAGCTGGCGACGCCCGGCCATCCGCGGCCGTGCGCATCGGCCGGCGGCGCGCCATGCTTGCTACACCGGATGGCGCGCTTTCCGGGCTTGTCGGCATAATGGGCGCCGACCCGCGCGTTTCGACGCGGGCGCCACGGAGATAACACCATGCACGCAATCCTGAGGCGCGCGGCCATGATGGCTGCGCTGGGCGCCGCCGCCGTCACGTCCGCGTACGGGCAGAACTGGCCGACGCAACCCATACGGTGGATCGTGCCCTATCCCGCCGGCGGCGGTTCCGACGTCGTCGCGCGCACGGTCGCCAGTTCGCTGGAAAAGTCCCTGGGCCAGACCATCGTCGTGGAAAACCGGCCCGGTGCCGGCACCATCATCGGCGCGACGGCCATCGCCCAGGCCGCCCCCAACGGCGACATGGTGGGCACGGCCGACTCCGGCACCCTGGCCTACAACCCTTCCTTGTATGCCAAGCTGTCCTATGACCCCGCCAAGTTCACATACATCGGCGGCCTGGCCAAGCTGCCTTTGCTGTTGGCCGTGAATGCGAATTCACCCTACAAGACCGTCGCGGACGTGCTGGCTGCCGCGCGGGCCACGCCGGGCAAGCTGACGGTCGCTTCCGCCGGTTCCGGTTCGCCGCACCACCTGGCGCTGGAGCTATTCAAGCAGCGCGCCGGTGTCGATATGCTGCACGTGCCCTACAAGGGCGCGGCGCCGGCCATCCAGGACCTGCTCGGCGGCCAGGTGGACATGATGTTCATCGATCTTGCCGCCGGCCTGCCCAACGTCAAGGCGGGCAAACTGCGCGTGCTGGCCGCGGCCACGCCGCAGCGGCTTGCATTGCTGCCCGACGTGCCCACCATGGCCGAGCAGGGCGTGACGGACTTCACCGCCTACGCCTGGCAGGGCGTCGTGGGGCCGGCGGGGCTGCCGGATGGGGTGGTGAAAAAGCTCAGCGCCGATTTGCAGAAGACGCTGGCGCAGCCCGAAGTGGCCGGCAAGCTGCAGGACATGGGCGTGATCCCCATGCCCATGCCGCCCGCGGAATTCAAGGCCTATGCCGAGCAGGAACGCGCGATGTGGGCGGGCGTGATCAAGAAGGCCAATATCAAGCTCGAGTAGACCCGGGTGATAGCCGGTCCGGCGGAAGACTAGTGCGACATGTGGCCGCCCATTCCACCCATATTGCCCATGTTGCCGCCGTGATCCATGTGCTCGCCCGTGGCCGGCGCCTTGTAGGTCAGCGGCTTTACCTTGAATACGATCTGCACGTCGCCTGCTCGCTGGAAGGTCAGCGTGGCGGGGATTTCCATGCCTTCCTTGAAGGGGGCCTTCAGCTTTTCGAACATGATGTGATAGCCGCCGGGCGTGAACTTGACTTCGCCCTTGGCCGGCACGGCGACGCCGCCATCGACCTCGCGCATGGTCGCCACGCCATTGCTGGTGACGGTCTGGTGGATGCTGACCCTTTCCGAGGCGTCGGACTTGATGCGGATCAGCTGGTCCGGCGTGGTGCCGTCGTTTTCGATTTCCATATAGCCGCCGCCGGCCGGCTGGCCCGGCGCGGTGGCGCGCACCCAGGCATCGTCGATTTCAATGTCGCGGATCTTGTAGTCATGCGCCATCGCGGTGCCGTGCAGGGCCAGTACGGTGGCGGCGAGGGCCAGGCGGGAAAACAGCATGCGAGTCTCCAGGGATGGTCGGGGCCTTACGCGGACAGGCGCCGGGCGTGGCCGGTGCCGGCAAGGCAGGGGCGGATGGCCGTGGGTGCATAGTGTACTCACCGGGCTTTATCCGGGGCGTTGAAACGTCCCCGCCGTCATCCGGCCGCCGCCTTCAGTCTCCCACCGCCGGCCGCGCCGACCCGCCTGCGCGCCATCCCCGCGTCCCATGTCCCTGCCCGGTGCGCGGCCTGTCACGCCGCGCGCCGCCGTATCAGCCCGCGTGCGGCCGCCAGTACCGCATCGGTCAGCGCCGCCATGGTGTCCGACGCCACGCGCCAATGCTGCCAGTACAAGGGCGTGTCCTCAAAGGCGCGCGCCCGCAGCAGCACCAGCCGCCCGGCGTCCAACTCGGCCTGGACCAGCGACAACGGATTCATGGTCCAGCCCAGTCCGGCCAGCGAGGCGCGGACAAAGGCCCGCGCGGAGGGCAGCCACCATACCGGTGGCTGCCACGCGGCATTGCGCATGATGCGCCGCGCGAAGCGGCCCTGCAGCGCGTCCTTGCGGTTGTAGACCAGCACGGGCGCCTGTGCCAGGGATCGGGCGTCGACGCCGTCGGCGAAATGGCGCGCGTGGAATTCCGGACTGCACGTCGCGGCGTAGCGCATGCTGCCCAGCGCATGCAGCCGGCATCCCTGCACCGGCTCGGCCAGCGTCGTGACCGCGCCCATCACGGCGCCCCCGCGCAGCAGTTCGGCCGTATGGTCCTGGTCTTCCGCGCGCAGATCGAGCGTGGCGCCGGTGCGTCCGGCGAAGGCCACCGCCGCGTCCATGAACCAGGTTTCCAGGCTGTCATGGTTGACCGCGATGGGCAGCATGGCCCGCGGCGTGTCCTCGGCCACGCCCAGGCGGTTCAAGGCATCGTGTTCCAGCAGCGCGGCGTGTTCCGCCAATTGGACGAGAACCCGCCCATCGGCCGTGGCAGCGGTGGGCGTGGTCCGCTGCACCAGCAGGCGCCCGACGCGGTCCTCCAGGGCCTTGATGCGTTGGGACACGGCGGACGGCGTGACGTGCAGGGCGGCCGCGGCGCGCTCGAAACTGCCTTCGCGCACGACGGCGGCCAAGGCACGCAACTGGGCATGGTCGAGGTTCATGGTGTGATTAGCGCCGCTAAATATGGTTTAGGAACATTAGCTTTTCTTTATGTACGCCGCAAGCCAGAATGGCCCTCATCATGAACGCCACCTTCTCCTTCTTCCTGCCCTGGGCGTCCGGCCTGGGTACCGGCCTTGGCCTGTTCGCCGCGGTGGGCGCGCAAAGCGCCTTCATCCTGCGCCAGGGCTTGCAGCGCGCCCACGTCGGCAGCGTGCTGGCCGTGTGCGCGGCGGCCGATGCCCTATGTATCGCGCTGAGCGTGCTGGCGTGGCGCACGCTGTCGGACCAGGCGGCGTGGATCATGCCCGCCATGGCCTGGTCCGGCGCCGCGTTCCTGGCGATCTACGCGGCGCGTGCGGCCCATCGCGCCTGGTTCGCCGGCGATGTCCTGGTGCCCGCGCGCGAGGTCGCGGCGACGCGCCGTGCCGCCGTGCTGGCGGCGCTGGGCTTCACGCTGATCAACCCGCACTTCTGGCTGGACATCATCCTGGTCGGGTCTCTCGCGCAGGCCTTCGGCCGCAACGCGGCGGCCTACGCCGCGGGCGCCATCACGGCCAGTGCGCTGTGGCTGCTGGTCCTGGGCGGCGGCGCGCGGCTGTTGCGGCCGCTGTTTCGCGACCCGCGCGCATGGCGCGTGCTGGACGGCGGCGTCGCCGTCATCATGGGTGCGCTTGCATGCAGGCTGCTGGCGCGCGTGTTGTGATGCGCGCGTCGTGAGCCAAGCAAGGGCGGGCGATATACGCGTCGCGTCCACATCTTTGGCTCGCATCACGACATAAGCGCGACCATCAGGCCCATGAGCCCGGCACGCCGGGCCACCGCCGCGATAGAACTTACGCCAAACTTTCGGCGCGCGGGCAATCCCTAATGCAACCGGCATTGAGCGCTTGACGCGCGCTCACTATCATTGGACGCGGAGTGCGCAGCGCGTCCAGAGCGGCCGCGCGTCGAACACGGCGGCATGGCGTCCACGGCGCCCGCCCATACAAGAAGACCAAGGGAGACTGCATGGTTTCCGCCATCGCGGAAGACGAGCATACGGGCGCCGCCATCATCGCGCCGCACGGGCCGTACGCCTACACCGCGGCGATCACCTTCCGCCTTTCGATCCGCGCTTCCCATTTCCCTAGCTCCATCGCCGCGCCATCCGCGGTGGCTATCGCTCGCCTCTTTGTCAGGAGCTTCGCCACCGCCGCTGAACGCACCATCCCCGGTTTTCCAACGCAGCATCGATATCGACAACGGAGACAACGATGAATCATCGTTCAAAATTGCTGGTAGGAACCCTTGCATTCGCACTGGCCGGCGGCGCCTACGCCGCCGACCCCATCAAGATCGGCGTGTCCGGCCCATATACCGGCGGGTCTTCGTCCATGGGGGTCAGCATGCGCGATGGCGTGCGCCTGGCCGCGGAAGAAATCAACAAGAGCGGCGGCGTGCTGGGGCGGCAGCTGGTACTGGTCGAGCGCGATGACGAAGCCAAGAACGAACGCGGCGTACAGATCGCGCAGGAACTCATCAACAAGGAGCAGGTGGTCGCGACGGTAGGCTTCATCAATACCGGCGTGGCCCTGGCGTCGCAGCGTTTCTACCAGGACGCCAAGATCCCGGTCTTCAACAATGTCGCGACCGGCAGCATCATCACGCACCAGTTCGACGATCCGGAAAACTACGTGTTCCGCAACGCGGCGCATGACAGCATCCAGGCGCCCATGATCGTCGAGGAAGCGGTGGTGCGCGACGGCTATAAGAAAGTCGCGATCCTGGCCGATTCCACCAATTACGGCCAGCTCGGCCGCGAAGACCTGGAAAAGGCGCTGGCGGCCAAGGGCGTCAAGGCCGTCGCCGTGGAGAAGTTCAATATCAAGGACGTCGACATGACGGCGCAATTGCTGAAGTCCAAGCAGGCCGGCGCCGAAGCCGTCCTGACCTACGGCATCGGCCCGGAGCTGGCCCAGATCGCCAACGGAATGGCCAAGCTGGGCTGGAAGGTTCCCATGATCGGCAGCTGGACCTTGTCCATGGCCAACTACATCGACAACGCCGGCGCCAACGGCAGCGGCGCGCGCATGCCGCAGACCTTCATCCAGGAACCCAACACGCCCAAGCGCAAGGCCTTCATCGACGCCTACCTGGCGAAATTCAAGCCCAAGAACAATCGCATCGATTCCCCGGTATCGGCGGCGCAGGGCTATGACTCCATCTACCTGCTGGCCGCGGCCATCAAGCAGGCCAATTCCACCGATGGCCCGAAGATCCGCGCGGCCCTGGAAAACCTGCAGACGCCGGTGGAAGGCGTGGTCATGACCTATGACCATCCCTTCACGCATGACGATCACGACGCCATTACGCCCAACCTGGTGGTGTTCGGCGAAGTCAAGGACGGCCGGGTGGTCTATGCGTATCCGGACGATCTCAAGGCGACCGCGGAGCCGCGCAAAAAGGACGCCGCGGCCAAGGTCGCATCGGCGCCGGCGAAATAAATACGGTGGCCTTGGCGCCGGTTGCGGGCGCCAAGGCCATGGCCGGCGGGCTGCGGATACCGCGGCGGGACACGGGTCCGGTCCGCCGAAGCCGCGGCCGGGCATGCCGGTACGGCGCCGTCTCTGCTTGTCGTGGCGGCGATGTTCCTTTTTTGTGGAAGTCCCATGATTCTTCTACAGCTCATCTATAGCGGCATCGCGTTGGGCATGATCTACGCCGTGATCGCCTTCGGTTATCAGCTCACCTTCGCCACCTCCGGCACGCTGAACTTCGGCCAGGGCGAGGCGCTGATGCTGGGCGCGCTCGTGGGTCTTTCCCTCGTGGGCTTGGGCGTGAACTACTGGGTCATGATCCCGCTGGTCTGCCTCTTCGGATTCGTCCAGGGCGCGCTGGTCGAACGCGTGGGCGTCCGGCCGGCCATCAAGACGCGGTCGGAATTCGGCTGGATCATGGCGACCATCGCGCTGGGCATCATATTCCGCAACGTCGCGGAGAACGTCTGGGGCCGCGACGACCTGCCTTTTCCCTCGCCGCTGCCGATGTCGCCCATCCAGCTGGCCGGTGCCAACGTCCTGCCCATGGAATTGCTGGTGGTGGTCGGCGCGTTGGCGATGATGCTGCTGGTGGAGCTGTTCAATCGCAAGTCGATTTATGGCAAGGCCTTCGTTGCCACGTCGGCGGACCGCGCCGCGGCGGGCCTGATGGGCATCAACACCAACCTGGTCATCACCCTGTCCTATGCCTTGTCGTCCCTGACGGCCGCCTTCGCGGGCGTGCTGATCGCGCCCTTGACGCTGACGGGGGCCACCATGGGCGCCGTGCTGGGCCTGAAGGCCTTTGCCGTGGCCATCATCGGCGGCCTGTCCAGCGGCACCGGCGTGATTGTCGGCGGGCTGATCCTGGGTATCGCGGAAACCACCACGGGCTTCTACCTGTCCACCGGCTACAAGGACGTGCCGGGCCTCGTGCTGCTGCTGCTCGTGCTCGCCATGAAGCCCGCCGGCCTGTTCGGCAAGACGGCGATAAAAAAAGTATAGGGATGAGACCCACCCCCGAAGCGCTGCGCGCTTCCCCCTCAAGGGGGCGACGCCAGCGGACCGGCGGAGCCGGATCCGCGGCGTCCCCGGTCAGATGCACCTGTTTCTTGCGGAGGCTGTGATGGAGGTGCTCCCGGAGCGCGGTGCGCTTCCTTGTCGAGCCGGATTGCGGCGTCCCCGGTCGGCTGCACCTGTTTCTTGCGATGCGGCTGGCGTAAAGCGTAATGGATGATTGATATGAGATCCCTGACTTTCGCGGCTTCGATAGTGGGTATCGCGGTGCTGGCCGGGCTGCCCCTGGCGGTGTCGAATCCCTATTACTTGCACTTGGTCGAGACCATCATGATCTATGCCATCCTGTTGTTCGGGCTGGATATCGTGGTGGGCTATACCGGCCAGGTCTCGCTGGGGCATGCGGGGCTGTTCGGGATCGGATCGTATGTCGCCGGCGTGCTGGTTTTCCATCTGCACATGCCGATCGGCATCATCCTGCCCGCGGCGGTGCTGATCGCGGCGGCTTTCGGCGCGGTGCTGGCGCTGCCGGCGCTGCGCGTGACCGGCCCCTACCTGGCCATGGTGACGCTGGCATTCGGCACCATCATCCAGATCCTGATCAACGAAATGACCTTCCTGACCGAAGGGCCGCTGGGCATCAAGATCAACAAGCCGTCCTTCAACGGCCATGTCCTGACCAAGCAGGAGTACTTCTGGCTGGTGGCGGTGCTGCTGGTCCTGTCTCTGGTCGTCGTGCACCGCATCCTGAAGTCGCATATCGGGCGTACCTTCGAAGCCTTGCGCGACAGCCCCATCGCGGCCGACTGCATGGGCGTTTCCGTGTACCGCTACAAGGTGGTGGCCTTCGTGATCAGCGCGGGCTTCGCCGGGCTGGCGGGCGCGCTGTATTCCTATTCGGAACAATACATCTCGCCCAATACCTACAACTTCGAACTCACCATCCTGTTCCTGCTGGCCATCATCATGGGCGGGCGCAAGTCGCGCGTCGGGGCGCTGCTGGGGGCCGCCATCGTCGTGCTGCTGCCCAAGATGCTGGACGACATCTCCACCTTTCGCGCCATCGCCTTGACGCTCGCGATCCTGATGGCGCTGGGTGCCGCGATCGCCATTGCCCAGGGCCGGGCCACGTCGCGACAAATGGCCATTCCGGTGGCCGGCACCGTGCTGCTGGCCGTCTTCTCGTTCTGGGTGGAAGCACTGACGGATTGGCGCCTGACCATCTTCGGCGCCATGATCCTGTTCGTCGTCTACTACCTGCCCGACGGTATCGTGGGTTTCGTGCGCGGCCTGTTCTTCCATACGGGACGCAAGGCACTGGCGGTCAGCAAGGCGCTGGCGGACCGCATCGAGGCCGTGCCGCAGGCCGCGGCCGCCGGCGCGGTAGCGGGCGATATCCTGCTCGACGCCAAGGGCGTGGTGATGCAGTTCGGCGGCCTGAAGGCCCTGAACCAGGTCGACCTGACGGTCCGGCGCGGGACCATACACGGCCTGATCGGCCCCAACGGTTCGGGCAAGAGCACCATGATGAACGTGCTGACCGGCATCTATGTGCCGACGGGCGGCACGGTCGAATTCAAGGGCCGACCGCTGGCCGGCATGGTACCCGCCGAGATCGCCGCCGCCGGCATCGCGCGCACCTTCCAGAACGTGGCGCTGTTCGGCGAAATGACGGCGCTGGAAAATGTCCTGGTCGGCCTGCATCACAGCTTCCGAACGGGCCTGACCAACATCGCGCTGCGCACGCCACGCTGGAAGAGCGAAGAAAGCGGCGCCCGCGCGCGCGCCCTGGCCTTGCTGGAATTCGTCGGCCTGCAGTCCTTTGCCGCAGAAGAGGCGCGCAATCTTCCGTATGGCAAGCAGCGCCTGCTGGAAATCGCCCGCGCGCTCGCGCTGGATCCCCAGCTATTGCTGCTGGACGAGCCCGCGGCGGGGCTGACGTCTCCCGACATCGCCGAACTGCTCGACATCATCCGCAAGGTGCGCGACCACGGCATCACCCTGATCCTGATCGAACATCATATGGACGTGGTGATGGGGGTGTGCGACACGGTGTCGGTGCTGGACTTCGGGCAAAAGATTTCCGAAGGGCAGCCGGCGCAGGTGCAGGCGGACAGCCGCGTGGTGGAAGCCTACCTGGGCGGCGCGGTGACGGCGTAAAGGAGAAGACCGGTATGTTATCGATCAAGAACCTGGAAGCTGGCTACGGCAAGGTCAAGGTGCTGCACGGCATCAGCATGGAGGTGCCCCAGGCCAGGGTGGTGACGCTGATCGGGTCCAACGGGGCCGGCAAGACCACCACCATGCGGGCGCTGTCGGGCATGATCAAGCCCAGCGCAGGCGAGATCACCCTGGGCGGCCGCCGCATCGACGGCCTGGAATCCCATCGCATCGCGCGCCTGGGCCTGGCGCACTCGCCGGAAGGGCGGCGCGTGTTTCCCACGTTGTCCGTCACGGACAACCTGCTGCTGGGCGCCTATCCCCGCCTGACGGGCAGCCGGCCGCGCGGGGACGTGCAGGCCGACCTGGATCGCGCGATGGACCTGTTCCCCCGGCTGAAGGAGCGGCGCGATCAACTGGCCGGCACGCTGTCGGGCGGCGAACAGCAGATGCTGGCGATGGCGCGGGCGGTCATGCTGAATCCCCAGCTGGTGCTGCTGGACGAACCGTCGATGGGACTGGCACCCATCCTCGTGGAGGAAGTGTTCCGCATCATTGCCCGCCTGAAGTCGCAGGGCGTGACCATGCTGCTGGTGGAGCAGTTCGCCGCGGCCGCGCTGAACGTGGCGGACTATGGCTACGTACTGGAGAACGGCCGCATCTCCGTGCACGGCACGCCGGAGAAACTGAAAGGCGACCCGGCCGTGGTGGCCGCCTACCTGGGTAGCAGCCACTGAGCCCATGGCGGAACACCGGCAGCGATCCGGCGTGCGCATCGGCGTGCAGGATACGGCCAGCCCCTGAGAGCGATGCGGGGAAAGGACTGCAAGCCCCGTGGATCACGCGTTCTCTGGTCCACCCATAAGCTGATCGAGCAGCGGCTGTCCGATGTGGGGTTGGATTGCGGGATCGGCCAGCATCGCCGAGAAAGCGGCAAGCGCAGAACTCGTCCAATGAACGCTTGCCGACGGAGTCGACGATTTCAGCGCGGGTATCGAAATAATGGTGATCGAGAAAGCGGTGGCTGAAGAAGGTGTTGAAGTTTTCCTCTATGGCGTGGGTATCCGGCATGTCATGCCGCCGGCAGAAGTCCACGAGAAAGGACAGGCTATCGCGCATCTCTTCCCTGTATCGCGCGAAATTCTCGCTTCGACGAAAATCGGCATGGCTGCCGTGCAGCTGCGGCGAATAACGCAAACCGGGCATGGGCGCGGTGTCCCTCGCTTCGACGGCGTGGTCCTGGCCGGCCGTCGGTACATAAGGCTGCCAGAACGCCTGGCTGACACCTGGCACGGATAAGGAGGAAGGATCGACTGTCATGGAGACTCGGCCGGCAAGAGGGGATGGGCGTTCGGTGCCACCGGCACGCGGCGGGCAAGGACGTGCGTCGTGCGCGTGCGAATAGGGTTCCGTGGTTTTTCCCGGAATCCCTACTTCCGCTGTGCCGTCTCGTACCCCTTCAAGCCTTCCAGGTCCAACACCCGCACGCCGCGGTATTCCACCTTGAGCAGGCCGGCCCGTTCCAGGTTGCACAATGCCCGATTGGCCCGCTGGCGCGACACGCGCGCCAGGTAACCGACCTCTTCCTGCGTGATGCTCAGGCGCAGGCCCATCCCCGGATACAGCATGGGATTGAACAGTTCGGCCAGGCAGCGCGCCACGCGCGCGTCCGCGTCGAGCAGGCGGTCGTTCTCCGCTTTTCCGATGAATTGCGCCACGCGCTCGTTCAGCAGCTGCAGCAGGTAGCGATTGAACGGAATACTGCTGTCGAGCAGCGATTCGAAGGTGGCGGCCGGTAGCCGGGCGATGACCGAATCGCGCAGCGCCACGACGTCGTACTTGCGCGCTTCGTGCTTCAACAGGGAGCCTTCGCCGAACCAGCCTCCCGCCGGCACGCCGGTCAGGGAGGCCATTTTGCCTTCCGCGTTGCCTACCGACACCTTCACCAGCCCGGCCAGCACGCCGATCCAGGCCTGGGCCATTTGCCCTTTGCGCTCGATGATCGTGCCCGCGGGCACTTGCTGCACCGTCAGGTCTTTCTGCACGCGCGCTTGCTCGCCTGGGGTAAGCAGGCGAAACCATGCGGCAGCCAATTGCAAGGAGTCGATTACTTGCATCGGGATATACCCTAAATCGTCCCTGAATCGCCCTGAATTGTCGCGATCGCGACAGTTGGGCCTGGTGCAAGCTTATACCTTAACCGCAGGTTAAAGCGCAGCTGGCACCCCATAAATGCGCGCTTTGCGTCTTCCGTACCTCGCACCCGCTACAGCGGGCGCGCCGGGCGTGCAGGCGCCCACACAAACAGGAGACGACGTGGCGCAATCCCAGGCCGCAACCCCGCCGGGGCTGACGGAGGATACCTTTCCCGCCTTGCTGCTCCTGCACGCGCGCCTGCGCGCGGCGCGCCCCGCCATCCGCGAAAAGAACCTGGGTATCTGGCAAACCCTGACGTGGTCGCAGGTGGCCGATCTGGCCGACCGCGTCGTCCATGGGCTGGCGGCGCTGGGCGTCGAGCCGGGTCAGCACGTCGCCGTGGTGGGGGAAAACCGCCCGCGCCTGTATATCGCCATGATGGCTGCCCAAACGTTGGGGGCCATCCCCGTGCCGCTTTACCAGGACGCCGTGGCGCAGGAAATGGCCTATGTCCTGCGCGATGCGGAAATCGGTGTTGTCGTGGCCGAGGACCAGGAACAGGTGGACAAGATGCTGGAGGTTCGCGACCAGTGCCCTGCCTTGCGCCACGTGGTCTACGACGATCCGCGCGGCCTGCGCCATTACAGCGATCCGCTGCTGATGTCCTTCGATGAACTGCTGCGCGTGGGGGCAGAGTCGGCGCAGCGCGATCCGGGATTCTTCGAGCGTCGCGCGCGGGCGGTGCGGCCGGAGCAGACCGCGGCGATGTTCTATACCTCCGGCACCACCGGCAAGCCCAAGGGCGTCGTCCTGACCCACGCCGCCTTGATCGACCGCGCGCGCGCCATCGCGGCCATGGAAAACCTGACCGACCGGGAAGATGTGCTGGCCTACCTGCCGCCCGCCTGGATAGGCCAGAACATGTTCTCATACACCCAGCTGCTGGTATCCGGGTTCACGGTCAATCATCCGGAATCGCCCGCCACCGTCGCCATCGACATGCGCGATATCGGTCCCACGTATTACTTTGCGCCCCCGCGTATCCTGGAAGACCTGCTGACGCGCGTGCTGATCCGCATGGAGGACGCCGGCTTTCTCAAGCGGCGCCTGTTCCAGTCCTGCATGGCGCTGGCGCGCCGCGTCGGCGTGCGCATCCTGGATGGCGGGCATGTCGGCGCGAGCGACCGGCTGCTGTACGCGCTGGGCAACCTGCTGGTCTACGGCCCGCTGCGCAACGCCCTGGGCATGAGCCGCGTGCGCGTCGCCTACACGGCGGGCGAGGCCATCGGACCGGATCTGTTCGCCTTCTATCGCTCCATCGGCATCAACCTGAAGCAGCTGTACGGGTCCACGGAAACGTCGGTCTTCGTGTGCGTGCAGCCGGATGGACAGGTGCGCGCCGATACGGTGGGGCCGCCGGTCGAGGGGGTGCGCATCCAGGTTGCCGACAACGGCGAGATCCTGGTCCATAGCCCCGGCCTGTTCAAGGAGTACTACCGCAATCCCGAGGCCACGCAGGCGGCGCGCGACGCGCAGGGCTGGTTTCATACCGGGGATGCGGGTTTCCTGGACAGCGACGGCCACCTGAAGATCATCGATCGGGCCAAGGACGTGGGCAAGCTGGCCGACGGCAGCCTGTTCGCACCCAAGTACATCGAGAACAAGCTCAAGTTCTTTCCGTATATCAAGGAGGCCGTGGCCTTCGGCGCGGGGCGCGATGCCGTATGCGCTTTCGTCAATATCGACCTGGAAGCCGTGGGCAACTGGGCGGAGCGGCGCGGCTTGCCGTATGCCGGCTATACCGACCTGGCGGGCAAGCCGGAGGTCTATGGCCTGATCGCGGATTGCATCGAAAAGGCCAATGCCGAGCTGGCGCGAGATGCCCGCCTGGCGGCGTCGCAGGTGCGGCGCTTCCTGATCCTGCACAAGGAGCTGGATCCGGACGATGACGAGTTGACGCGCACCCGCAAGGTGCGGCGTGCCTACATCGCGCAGAAATACGCAACGCTGGTAGAGGCCTTGTTCGACGGCAGCCCGTCGCGCTTTATCGAAACCGAGGTCAAGTTCGAGGACGGGCGCGTGGGCTGCATCGCCGCCGACCTTCCCATCCGCGACGTACGCCACTATCCGCCCGTGGCCCGGAAGGCTGCATGAGGGCGAGGGCCCACCCCCCGAAGCGCTGCGCGCTTCCCCCCTCAAGGGGGGCGACGCTGGCGGACCGGAGGGAAGGCCCACCCCCGAAGCGCTTCGCGCTTCCCCCTTCAAGGGGGCGACGCTGGCGGACCGGCGAAGCCGGATCCGCGGCGTCCGCGGTCAGGGGGAGGCCTGTGTCATGCGGCGAGAGGTGGGATGGGGCGCACCCCGGAAGCGCTGCGCGCTTCCCCCTCAAGGGGGCGACGCTGGCTTTATGCGATGCGGGTTGCAGTTGGTGCCATGGATGACTGATATGGGATATAGCGCCGCCATTCCCGTTCATCCGGCCGACGGCCAGGTCGTCGCCGATGACGTTCTGCAGGTTTCCCGCAGCGTTCATCCGGACCGCGCGCGGCGGATCGGCGGGGTGATCCTGGACATGCAGAACATCTCGCTGCGCTTCGGCGGCGTGAAGGCGCTGACCGATATTTCCCTGGACGTGCGCGAACATGAAATACGGGCGATCATCGGGCCGAACGGTGCGGGCAAAAGCTCCATGCTGAACGTCATCAATGGCGTCTATACCCCCCAGCAGGGCGCCATCGTGTTCCAGGGCAAGCGTTATGCGCGCATGACGCCGCGACGCGCGGCCGAGATGGGCATCGCGCGCACCTTCCAGAACCTGGCCTTGTTCAAGGGCATGAGCGTGCTGGACAACATCATGACCGGGCGCAATCTGCGCATGCACTGCGGCGTGCTCGCGCAGGCGCTGCGTATCGGGCCGGCCGCGCGCGAGGAAGTGCGCCATCGCGAGTTCGTCGAGAACATCATCGATTTCCTGGAAATCCAGGCCTACCGCAAGGTGCCGGTGGGCCGCCTGCCGTACGGCCTGCAGAAGCGGGTGGACCTGGGCCGCGCGCTCGCCATGGAGCCGCGCATGCTGTTGTTGGACGAGCCCATGGCCGGCATGAACATCGAGGAAAAGCAGGACATGTGCCGCTTCATCCTGGACGTGAACGACGAGTTCGGCACGACGATCGTGCTGATCGAACACGACATGGGCGTGGTCATGGACATTTCCGATCGCGTCGTGGTCCTGGACTACGGCCGCAAGATCGGCGACGGCGACCCGGAGCAGGTGCGCACCAACGCGGACGTGGTGCGCGCCTACCTGGGCGTGCCGCACTGACGGCGGAAACGAGGAGAACGCGGTGGGATTCTTCCTGGAAACCCAGTTCGGCGGCCTGATGAGCGGCATGCTGTACGCGCTGATCGGCCTGGGCTTCGTGCTGATCTTCAAGGCGTCCGGCGTCTTCAATTTCGCGCAGGGCGCGATGGTGCTCGTCGCCGCGCTGTCGATGGCGCGCTTTTCGGAATGGATACCGCGCTGGCTAGGCTTCGACAGCGCGCTGTTGGCCAATGTGCTGGCGTTCGCCGTCAGCGCCGTCCTGATGGTGGTCCTGGCGCGGGCGGTGGAAGGCCTGGTCCTGCGGCATCTGGTGAACCAGGAAGCGACGACGCTGCTCATGGCCACCCTGGGCATCAGCTATTTCCTGGACGGGGCCGGCCAGATCGCCTTCGGCAGTTCGGTGTACTCCATCAATGTCGGCATGCCGAAGGATCCCGCGATGATCCTGGATCGCGTATTCGAAGGCGGCCTGCTGCTGAATCTCGAGGATCTCACCGCGGCCGTGATCGCGGCGCTGCTGGTGGCCGCGCTGGCGGTGTTCTTCCAGTACACCGGCACCGGCCGCGCCTTGCGCGCGGTGGCCGACGACCACCAGGCCGCCCAGTCGATCGGGATACCCCTGAATCGGATCTGGGTCGTGGTGTGGAGCGTCGCCGGGTTGGTGGCCCTGGTGGCGGGCGTGATCTGGGGATCGAAATTCGGCGTGCAGTTCACGCTGTCCACGGCCGCCCTGCGCGCCTTGCCGGTGGTCATCCTGGGCGGATTGACCTCGATACCGGGCGCGATCCTGGGCGGGCTGATCATCGGCGTGGGCGAGAAATTATCGGAGGTGTACCTGGGGCCCATGGTGGGCGGCGGCATCGAGATCTGGTTCGCTTACGTCCTGGCCCTGGGCTTTTTGCTGTTCCGGCCGCAGGGGCTGTTCGGCGAGAAGATCATCGACAGGGTCTAGGTCCCCGGCCACGGAACCGCAAGGAAAGCGTCATGCTTTATCGCGAAAACGGACAATTCAAGACCAGCTATCTGGCCGACCAGCAGATCTTCCCGATCCGGCAGGACCGAGTGTTCGTGGCCGTGCTGCTGATCGCGGCCTTCGTGGCCGTTCCGCTGCTGGCCAGCGACTACTTCCTGCGCGCCCTGCTGATCCCTTTCCTGATCCTGTCCCTGGCGGCCGTGGGGCTGAACGTGCTGGTCGGCTATTGCGGGCAGATATCGCTGGGCACGGGTGCCTTCATGGCCGTGGGCGCGTACGCCGCCTGGAATTTCGGCGTGCGCATGCCGGCGATGCCGCTGCTGCTGCAGATGGTGCTGGGCGGCCTTTGCGCCACCGCGGTGGGCGTCGTGTTCGGCATCCCCAGCCTGCGCATCCGCGGGCTGTACCTGGCGGTGGCCACGCTGGCGGCACAGTTCTTCGTCGACTGGGCTTTCCTGCGCATTCCCTACTTCACCAACTATTCGCCCTCGGGCAGCGTGTCGGTGCCGCCGCTGGAGGTCTTCGGCATGCCTTTGCAGACCTCCGTGCAGAAGTACCTGTTCGTGCTGGCGGTCGTGGCGGTCTTCTCGCTCCTGGCCAAGAATTTGGTGCGGGGCGCGGTGGGGCGCGAGTGGATGGCGATACGGGACATGGACGTGGCCGCCTCGGTCATCGGCATCCGTCCGATGTACGCCAAGCTGACCGCCTTCGCCGTCAGCTCCTTCATCGTCGGCGTGGCCGGCGTGCTGTGGGGCTTCATCCATCTGGGCGCCTGGGAGCCCCTGGCCTTCGACCTGACGCGGTCCTTCCAGCTGCTGTTCATGGTGATCATCGGCGGGCTGGGGTCGATACTGGGCAGTTTTTTCGGCGCCGCCTTCATCGTGCTGCTGCCGGTGCTGCTGACGAATATTCCGCGCGTGCTGGGCCTGCCGCTGCCGGTGGACACGGCCTCGCATATCGAGCACATGGTGTTCGGCGCCCTGATCGTGTTCTTCCTGATCGCCGAGCCGCATGGCCTGGCGCGCTTGTGGAGCATAGGCAAGGAGAAGCTGCGCATGTGGCCGTTCCCGCATTGACCCATGCGCCGCATGGACGCATACCCATTACATAACAGCGCCACACCGGACACCCCGGTGTCCCGCGCACCCCAGGAGGAGCTGGACATGAAGCGCTTGAAGATTCGACTCGCGGCAATCGCCGCGGCGGCCGCGGCCGTGCTGGGTTCGGCCAGCCAGCCGGCCTGGGCGGACGAGCAGTTCGTCCCCCTGCTGGTCTACCGCACCGGCTCCTTCGCCCCGCTGGGCATACCGTGGGCCGACGGCAAGCTGGATTACCTGAAGCTGGTCAACGCCCGCGATGGCGGCATCAACGGCGTGAAGCTCACCTACGAGGAGTGCGAAACCGCCTACGCCACGGATCGCGGCGTGGAGTGCTATGAACGCCTTAAGACGCATCCGCCCACCGGCGCGTCCGGCTTCGATACGCAGTCCACGGGCATCACCTTCGCGGTCAGCGACAAGGCGCCGCTGGACAAGGTGCCGGTGGAAACGGTGGGCTACGGCTTGTCCCAGGCGGTGGACGGCTCGATCTTCCCGTGGAATTTCCCGCTGCTGGGCACGTATTGGACCGCGGCCGACGTCATGATCCAGGACATCGCCAAGAAAGAGGGCGGCAACCTCAAGGGCAAGAAGATCGCCCTGGTCTATCACGATTCGCCCTACGGCAAGGAGCCCATCCCGCTGCTGCAGCGGCGCGCCGCCAAGGACGGCTTCGAACTGCTGCTGTATCCGGTCACCGCGCCGGGGGTGGAACAAAAGTCCACGTGGCTGCAGATACGGCAGTCACGGCCCAGCTACGTCCTGCTGTGGAGCGCCGGCATCATGACGCCGACGGCCATCCGCGAGGCGCAGGCCAGCGGCTACCCGCGCGAGAAGATCTATGCAATCTGGTGGGCCGGCTCGGAAGGCGACGTCAAGGATCTGGCCGGCGTGGCCAAGGGCTACAACGCCATCACCATCCACAACAGCGGCGAACCCGGCAAGGTATCGAAGGACCTGAAGACGTTCGTCTACGACAAGGGCGAGGGCAGCGACAAGACGGGCAATTCGATGGGCACCATTGCCCACATGCGCGGCATGATCATCTCCATGCTGCAGGTCGAGGCCATCCGCACCGCGCAGGAGAAATACGGCAAGGGAAAATCCATGACGCCGGAGCAGGTGCGCTGGGGTTTCGAGAACCTGAACCTGACGCAGGACAGGCTGAACCAGCTGGGCTTCGGCGACATCATGCGTCCCGTCAAGACTTCGTGCGCCAATCACCTGGGCGCCGACTGGGCGCGCATCGTGCAGTGGGACGGCGCGAAGTTCAAGGTGGTGTCCGACTGGTACCAGGCGGACAAGGGCATGGTCGACCCGCTGGTGAAGGAGGCCGCCGCCAAGTATGCCAAGGAGAAGAACATCACCCCCGTCAACTGCGAGTCGCAGGGGTGAGTTGATCGGAAAGAGGAGGGTACAACAATGAACGCGCAGCTCGCCGCCGTGGCGCCCGATGTCCTGCTGGACGTCAACGGCATCGAGGTGATCTACAACCATGTCATCCTCGTGCTGAAGGGGGTATCGCTGTGCGTGCCCGAAGGCCGCGTCGTGGCGCTGCTGGGCGCCAACGGCGCGGGCAAGACGACGACCTTGCGCGCGGTGTCCAACCTGCTGCGCGGCGAACGCGGCGAGGTGACCAAGGGAAGCATCCGCTATCGCGGCGAACGCGTGGATCGCCTGTCGCCGGCGGACCTGGTGCGGCGTGGCGTGGTGCAGGTCATGGAAGGCCGCCATTGCTTCGCGCACCTCACGGTGGAGGAAAACCTGCTGACCGGCGCCTACACGCGCAGGCTGGGGCGGGCCGAGACCGGTATGGCGCTGGAACGGGTGTACCAGTACTTCCCGCGCCTGAAGCAGCGGCGCGGCAGCCAGGCGGGCTATACGTCGGGCGGGGAGCAGCAGATGACGGCCATCGGGCGCGCGCTGATGGCCAGCCCCGCGATGATCCTGCTGGACGAACCGTCCATGGGCCTGGCGCCGCAGATCGTCGAGGAAATCTTCCAGATCGTGCGCGACCTGAACCAGCGCGAAGGCGTCAGCTTCCTGCTGGCCGAGCAGAACACCAATATCGCGCTGCGCTATGCGGACTACGGCTACATCCTGGAGAACGGCAGGGTGGTGATGGATGGCGACGCCGCCGCGCTGGGCAGCAACGAAGACGTCAAGGAGTTCTACCTGGGAATATCCAGCGGTGCGCGGCGCAGCTTCCGCGACACCAAGTTCTATCGCCGCCGCAAACGGTGGCTGGCGTAGGCGCACCATCGGCCTCTTGGAGATCGCCATGTCCGAGTCCCCGTACTTCGACGCGCTGGAAACGCGGCCCGCGCCGGCGCGTGAAGCGTCCCTGATGGCCGCGCTGCCGCATGCCATCGCCCAGGCGATCGCGCGCGCACCGGCGATCGCCGATCAGCTGGCTGGCGTGGACCCCGCGCGGATCGTGTCGCGCGACGCACTGGCTGCCTTGCCGGTGCTGCGCAAGGCCGACCTGCTGGCGCGCCAGCAGGCCAGCCGGGACAGCCCGGCGCCGGCCGGCGCGGCCAAGGCCATGGGCGGGTACGCCGCGGTGGGATGGGGACAGGCGCTGCGGGTCTTTGCCTCGCCCGGCCCCATCTACGAACCGGAAAGCGCGCGGCGCGATTATTGGCGCTTCGCGCGAGCCCTGTACGCCGCCGGTATCCGGGGCGGGCAACTGGTCTACAACTGCTTCTCGTATCACTTCACCCCGGCCGGCTCGATGATGGAAACCGCTGCGCATGCGCTCGGCTGCACGGTGTTCCCCGGGGGAACGGGGCAGAGCGAGCAGCAGGTGCGCGCGATCAGCGACCTGGCGCCGTCGGCCTACACCGGCACGCCCAGCTTCCTGAAGATCATCCTGGAGAAGGCCGAGGAACTGGGCATGCCGCTGCCTTCGCTGCGCCATGCGCTGGTATCGGGCGAGGCCTTTCCACCCGCCTTGCGCGACAGCCTGTCGGCGCGCGGGGTCGACGGCTACCAGGCCTATGGCAGCGCCGACCTGGGGCTGATCGCCTACGAAACCCCGGCCCGCGAAGGCCTGGTGCTGGGCGAGGACATCATCGTCGAAATCGTGCGTCCCGGCACGGGCGATCCCGTGCAGGAAGGCGAGGTCGGCGAAGTGGTCGTCACCACGCTGAACCCGGACTATCCGCTGGTGCGCTTCGGCACCGGCGACCTGTCGGCGGTGCTTCCCGGGATGTCGCCCTGTGGCCGCACCAATACGCGCATCCGCGGCTGGATGGGCAGGGCGGACCAGGCCACCAAGGTGCGCGGCCTGTTCGTGCATCCCCCCCAAATCGCCGACATCCTGCGCCGCCATCCCGAAGCCGCGCGCGCCAGGCTGGTCGTGGGCGGCGCGGTGGGCGAGGACACGATGACGCTGCACGTCGAGGCCGCCGGCGCGCCGCCCGGCCTGGCCGAGGCCATCGCCCGCTCGGTACGCGACGTCGCCAAGCTGCGCGCCGACGTCGTCCTGTGCGCGCCGGGCAGCCTGCCCAACGACGGCAAGGTCATCGAGGACAGGCGCGACTACCGTTGATGCGGGGAACCGCCGGCCGCTTGCCGCGCCTGCCCTCGATGCCCGCGCGCTGCGCGGAAAGCGGGCTGGACGCGACCCGTTCCCGGGGCGGTTATAAGCTTGTGATTTCCCCGACCCACGCCGGCGCGTTAAGCTTTGCGCCCAGCGGCTCCATGGGCAGGGGCCGCGCGCATCGACTCGAAGAAGGAAACCCCATGCGTATCAAGCTTATCAAGGCATTCATCGGTGCCGTCCTGTTGGCCATCGCCGGACAGGCGGTGCACGCCGCCACCCTGGACACGGTACGCCAGCGCGGCGTGCTGTTGTGCGGTACGACGACCGGTTTCGCCGGTTTTTCGGCGCCGGACGCCCAGGGCGTATGGCATGGCCTGGACGTGGACCTGTGCCGCGCCGTCGCCGCGGCCGTGCTGGGCGACGCCAACAAGACCAAGATCGTGCCGCTGGATGCCCAACAGCGTTTCACCGCGCTGCAATCGGGCGAAATCGACCTGCTGGCGCGCAACACCACCGTCACGCAGCAGCGCGATACGGCACTGGGCATCATCCATGCCGGCGTCAACTTCTATGACGGGCAGGGCTTCATGGTGCCCAAATCGCTGGGAGTGAAGAGCGCCAAGGAACTGAATGGCGCCACGATCTGCCTGCAGGCCGGAACGTCGAACGAAAACACGCTGGCCGATTGGGCGCGCGCCAATCACGTCGAGTACAAGCCGGTCGTCATCGAGCAGTTCAACGAAGTCGTCAACGCATTCGCAGCGGGCCGCTGTGATGTGTTCAGCACGGATGCATCCGGGCTGGCGTCGATTCGCATTTCCAAGCTGCACAATCCCGACGATTATGTGGTGCTGCCGGAAATCATTTCCAAGGAGCCGCTGGGCCCCTTCGTGCGCAAGGGCGACGACAACTGGCTGAACATCGTTTCGTGGTCGCTGTCGGCGATGATCGAAGCCGAGGAATACGGCATTACGTCGGCCAACGTCGATGAACTGAAGTCCAGCAGCACCAATCCCAATGTCAAGCGCATCCTGGGCGTGACCGCGGGTGCCGGCAGCAACATGGGGCTGGGCGAAGACTGGGCCTACAACATCGTCAAGCGGGTAGGCAATTACGGCGAGAGCTTCGAGCGCAACGTGGGACAGGGCAGTCCGCTGAAATTGCAGCGCGGGCTGAACGCGCAGTGGAACAAGGGCGGGTTGATGTACGCGCTGCCGATCCGCTGATTCCCGCGTCCGGACACCAGGCGGCAGGGCCGCCGCCTGGTTGATCAGGCGGCGATCATCAGGATGCCGGTTGTGGTGCCGGCACGCATCCGCGATGTCGGCGCCGGCACCCGGCTATCACGCGCCCGGGGGCGGCGGCTTGCCCTGGTAGGTCGCCGCGATATGCATGAATGCCCGTTCCAGCTCGCGCGTGCCGCCCTGGAACACCACGGGCCGTCCGGCGCGGCTGATCACCAGCAGGCGCTTGGAGAACACCAGGGGCACGAAGCGCGCGCTATGGATGTCCTCCCAGGCGATTTCGCGCCGCGTCAGCCAGGTCTGCCGCAGTCCGCCGTTGTCGATCGTCGTGATCGAGGTCTGCATGAACCAGGCCACCACCGCCAGCGCCAGGAAGCACACCAGCACGCCGCCGAGCAGAAGCGGATTCAGGCTGCCGCTGTATAGCCGGATGATGGTCGTGACGATTTCCCAGCCCAGCGCGGCCAGCAGCACCCACGCGAGGATTTTCACCCAGTCGGGCCAGGCCTGGCCGCTCAGCGGCAGGGGGCCGATCTCCTGCAATAGCGCGGCAAGCGGGATATAGGGCGGCGGCTCGGCGGGGCGGTTCATGGGAATGCGCGTCGGCGCCTCGGCGGGGCTGTCGGAGGCGGCTCTAGGCCGCCCGCTTGGCCGCGACGGCATTGCCGGCGCGGCTGGAAGACTTGCGATGCAGATGGCCGGACATCCACTGGCCGATATCCACCACGGCATCGAAGTCGATGCCGGTATCGATGTCCAGTCCCCGCAGCAGATACAGCACGTCCTCGGTGGCCACATTGCCCGTCGCGCCCTTGGCATAGGGACAGCCGCCCAGTCCCGCGACCGAGGTATGGAAGATCGCGATGCCGCTGTCCAGCGCGGCCAGGATGTTGGCCAGCGCCTGGCCGTAGGTGTCGTGGAAATGCCCGGACACGCGCGTGGGATCCACCACCGCGGTGACCGCGCCCATGACCTGGCGCACGCGCTTGGGCGTACCCACGCCGATGGTGTCGGCCACGTCGATTTCGTCGCAGCCCAGGGCCAGGTAGCGCCGCGCCACGTCGACCACGGATTCCACCGGCACCTCGCCCTGGTACGGGCAGCCCAGCGCGCAGCTGATGGAGCCGCGCAGCCGCAGGCCGGCCGCCTTGGCCGCGGCGGCCACCGGTTCGAAGCGTGCGACCGATTCGGCGATCGAGCAGTTGATGTTCTTCTGGGAAAACGCTTCGCTGGCGGCGCCGAAGATCACGACTTCGCCGGCCCCTGCGTCGCGCGCCGCTTCGAAGCCCTTCATGTTGGGGGTCAGGACGGAATAGATGACGTCCGGCTTGCGCGAGATGCCGGCCATGACCTGGGCCGCGTCCGCCATCTGCGGCACCCATTTGGGCGAAACGAACGACGTCGCTTCGATATTGGGAAAGCCTGCGTCGGCAAGCCGGTTCACCAACTCGATTTTCACATCCGTCGGGATGAATTCTTTTTCGTTCTGCAGGCCGTCGCGCGGGGATACTTCGACGATCTTGACGCGGGTAGGGGAAGACATGGCGTATTCCTGGACTGAATGCGGCGATATAGCCGGATATTAGCCGGTGGCGGCGCGCCGCGCTCCCGCCAAACGCTGGAACCGACCTCCATCCAGCCGGGCGATCACGCCCGCCAATTCGAGCGCCAGCAGGCGGGCGCCCAGCGCCGGGCTGTCCAGGCCGGTGCGCGCCAGGAGGGTATCCAAATGGACGGGGTCGTGCCCCAGGGCGGCCAGCACGGGATCGTCGCCAGCGTCCGCCGGGGCCGCGTTGTCCGGCGTGCCGGCGGCATCGGACCCGGCGGGAGTATCCCGCGCGGCGCTGTCGTCCTCCACGCCCGCCGCCGTCCTGGGCGGCACGGCCGCACTGCCCAATTCGTCCGTGATGTCGCGGGCGGTTTCCACCAGTTTGGCGCCTTGCCGGATCAGCGCATGGCAACCGCGCGACAAGGGGGAATGGATGGAGCCGGGAATGGCGAACACTTCACGGCCGTTTTCGGCCGCCAGGCGGGCAGTGATGAGCGAACCGCTCTGGCGCGCGGCTTCCACGACCAGGACGCCGCGCGCCAGCCCCGCGACCAGTCGATTGCGGCGGGGAAAGTGGCCGCGCAGCGCGGGGCTGCCCAGCGGTAGTTCCGACACCAGCGCTCCCTGCGCCGCGATGCGGTGGGCCAATTCGACATGCCGGGGCGGATAGACCCGGTCGATTCCCGTGCCCATGACGGCGACCGTGCCGGCGCCGCGCGACCCGGCGTCCAGGGCGCCTTCGTGGGCCGCCGCATCGATGCCCTGCGCCAGGCCGCTGACGATGCACCAGCCATGCTGGGCCAGGAAGCGCGCGAAGGCGCGCGCGTTTTCCATGCCTGCGGCCGTGGCGCTGCGCGCACCCACCACCGCCAGCGCGGGGCCCGCCAGGTACGCCGGATCGCCGCGCACGTAAAGCAGCAGGGGCGGATCCGCCGTGGCCAGCAAGGCCGGGGGGTAGCGTGGATCCGCCAGGGTAAGGATATGGCAATCGGCCCCTTCCACCCATCGCAGCGCATCGTCGATCAGCGCCGCCGTGCCGGGCGCGGGCGCCGCCGCCAGCTGGCGGGCCAGCTCCGTGGGGACGTGGCGCGCCAGAGCACCCGCGCCCATGGCATAGATCTCTTCAGGCAAGCCGGCCGCGCGCAGCAGGCCGATGGCGCCGATCAGGCCCAGTTCGGGCTCCAGGGAAAGCCGCAGCCAGGCGGCCAGTTCGTCGTGGGTATGGTCCAGAGGCATGTCGGCAGTGTCGCACGATCGCGCCCGCCGGACAGGGGAGCAGTGACGGGAACGCGCGTGCCGTCCCCCTATACCATCCTTAGCGGGAAACTATTAGAAATCAAGCGCTTGATGAATTATCATGATGGTATTCCCAACCCTTACCGATGCTTCCCGCCCGCACGTATGCGATGGCGGGATCCGCCGCTTTCCATGGCTTTGCTCAACATCCTTCACTATCCCAATCCGCGTTTGCACATCAAGGCCAAGCCGGTGGCGGAAGTGGACGACCGTATCCGCCGGCTGGTCCGCGACATGGCCGATACCATGTACGACGCGCCGGGCGTCGGCCTGGCCGCCACCCAGGTCGACGTGCATGAACGCGTCGTCGTCATCGATGTGTCCGAAGAAGGCAACCAGCTGCTGGTGCTGATCAATCCGGAAATCACCTGGAAGAGCGAGGAAAGGCAAACCTACGAAGAAGGCTGCCTGTCCGTGCCCGGCGTCTACGACGAAGTGGAACGCGCGGCGCGCATTCGCTTCAAGGCACTGGACGTCGACGGCAAGCCCTACGAACGCGAAGCCGAAGGCTTGCTGGCCGTCTGCGTGCAACACGAACTGGATCACCTGGATGGCAAGGTATTCGTCGAGTACCTGTCGCCCCTCAAGCAGAACCGCATCAAGACCAAGCTGCGCAAGGCCGAACGCGAGGGGGTTTAGCCCACCCCCGAAGCGCTTGCGCGCTTCCCCCTCAAGGGGGCGACGCAGCCGGCCCGGCAAAGCCGGCTCCGGCGCGTCTCGGGTCGGGCTACATCTGTTTCTTGCGGTGATGAAGGGTGGTCCGACGCGCTGTGTGCTTCGCTGCACGGGCTTTGCCGGCTTGTTGCTCCGGCTTGCCGCCTTGCATGCGATGATTGCGGGCCGCAGCTTTATGGATAACTGACACGATGCGCGTTGTTTTTGCCGGTACGCCCGATTTCGCTCGCCTGGCGCTGGAAGCCATCCTGGCCGGGGGGCACACGGTTCCGTTGGTCCTGACGCAGCCCGACCGGCCTGCCGGACGCGGGCTCAAGCTGACGCCCAGCCCGGTCAAGCAGGCGGCGCTGGCCGCCGGCATTCCGGTCGAGCAGCCGCGCAGCCTGCGCCTGGACGGCCGTTATCCCGAAGAAGCCACGCGGGCGCGCGAGCAGTTGTTGGCCGCCGCGCCGGATGTCATGGTGGTCGCCGCGTATGGACTGATCCTGCCGCAGTGGGTGCTGGACCTGCCGCCCCATGGCTGCCTGAACATCCACGCCAGCCTGTTACCGCGCTGGCGCGGCGCGGCGCCCATCCAGCGCGCCATCGAGGCAGGCGATACGGAGACCGGCGTGACCATCATGCAGATGGATGCCGGCCTGGATACCGGCGACATGCTGCTGGTACGCCGGGTTCCCATCGGCGAGGAACAGACCGCCGCTTCGCTGCACGACGCCCTGGCCGCCGCCGGCGCCGCGGCAATCGTTGAAGCCCTGGCCGCGGTCCCGGCGGGCAAGTTGGCGCGCAAGCCCCAGCCCGCCGAAGGCGTCACCTATGCGGCCAAGTTGGACAAGGCCGAAGCGGCCCTCGATTTTTCCCTGGCGGCGGATGTCCTCGCTCGCCGTGTTCGGGCTTTCGACCCGGTGCCGGGCGCGACGGTGCGCTTGCCGGGCCTGGACGACCCCGTCAAGGTCTGGCGCGCCCAGGCCTTGCCCGGCGTATCGGCCGCGGTGCCGGGCACCGTGTTGCGGGCGCTGCCCACCGGCATCGATATTGCCGCCGCCGACGGCATCCTGCGTTTGCTCGAGTTGCAGAAGGCCGGCGGCAAGCGGCAGCCGGCCGATGTCTTCGTGCGGGGATGGCAGCCGCAGGGCTAAGGCCCGCACGGCGTGCGCCGCGATTCAGTACAGCGTTTTCTTGACCCGCTCGGGCAGGTCGCGATCGTACTGTTCGCCATCGAAGCCGTCGCCGACCAGGTCGCGCAGGATCTTGCCCGTACTGGGCAGGGCCGCGCGCCGCAGCTGCGTGGCAGGGTCCCACAGCCTGGACCGGACCACCGCACGCGAGCATTGAAAGAACACCGTATCCACGCGCACCACCAGCACCGACCGCGGTGGCTTGCCGTCGATGGCAAACCGATCGAGTAGCGTGGGCGCCACCGAAATCGCCGCGCTGCCGTTGACCCGCAGCGTTTCTCCGATGCCGGGAATCAGGAACAGCAAGGCCACGCGCGGATCGGCGATGATGTTGCGCAGGCTGTCCACCCGGTTGTTTCCGCGCCGGTCCGGCAGCAGCAGGGTACTTTCGTCGTGGATCTCCACGAAGCCGGCCGCGTCGCCGCGCGGCGATACGTCCAGTCCGCCAGGGCCGGTGGTCGCCAGCGCCACGAAGGGTGCGGCGCGAATGAAGGCGCAATAGTTCGGATGCAGCGTGGCGCTTTCCTTCAGCACGGAAGCGCCCTGGGGTTGCCCGTAGAGCGCCGTCAAGGCATCCAGGTCGGCGATCCGGTGTTCGTCGTCGATGATCATCGCGTGGTGGTGGTGAAGGACGGACATGGCGGCGGCGCAGTCTGGCGCGCCTGGCGCCTATCGTAGCCGAGACAGCCGCATCATCGGATTTTTCCGATGTCCTTTTAATCCGGCAGTACGCGCGATTGGGATGTCCGGAGATGGCGCGGCGCCATCTCTGTTTCTACCATGACCGGTTACCCCGCGGCGGCGGGGCGCGGGCCTGGCGGTGCCGGTACTTTTCTCGTCCGAGCATGGGCGCAGGCCCTTACCCGGGAGAGCATGATGGCGCTGGATAGTTTGCGCTCTGCCGGCGGCGTGTCCTACGCCGCCGATTTGACAGTAGCGGGCCATGCAGGCGCCGCGCCATTCCGGGCCCGCCCTGGCCGTGCCAAGCGCCTGCTGCAACTGGCCAGGGACATGCGCCATGTCGGCTCCCTGCGCGGCTCGCTGGCGCTGCTCTATGCCAGTTTGGGCACCGACAGCCGGGTGCGCGCCATGCAGAAGTGGTCGGACACCGAACGCGGCGGCAGTATCAGCCAGGACGACATGCGGCGCCTGTGCGACCGTGTGGCCCGCGGCTGCCCGGAATCCGCGCAAGCGCAGGTCTTCAACCGCATCACCCAGGAATATTGCCGACGCGCCGATACCGGGCAACTGGCCGCGCTGCGGGGCACCCTGGGTACCGCCGCCCGGGATCCCGACGCCTGGCTGGCCCGCGCGCCACAAGGCGATCCGGCCCGCAAGGCGTGGGAAACGCTGTGCGCGATGCTGGACAGGGAGCTCGCGCGGCGCACGCTGATCACGCCGCTCAGGCAGGTGGCGCGGGCGCTCCCCGCCGACGCCGATGCGCTGGACGCCGCATGCGCCCGCCTGGCGGTAAGGCTGGAAAGCCTGGGCGACGATCGCATGGCGCGCGATGTGCTTTCGGCTGCCCTTGCGCAGTTGGCCCATGCCGAGTTGCGGACGCTGGCCTTGCAACTGGCGCCGCTGAACACCGCCGCGGCGGCGGAAGGTACCGGACCCGCGCGGTGTCCGATGGCCCGGGCGCTTGCGCATCTGCGGTCCTCGCCGGACCTGTGGCGACAGCGGCTTGACCTGATCGCCGGGCTCCAGGATCCCGTGGCCCATGCCGTCAGCCGGCGGATGGACTATTTCGTCCATGCGACCGCGCAGTTGATCGATTTCCAGCTGGGCCAGGGCCGGGAAAGCCAGGCCGTCTACGACCTGGCCTGCGAATCCGTGGTGAAGAACCTGGAGGCGGCGGGCTACACCGGCCTGCTGGATATCGGCAACGGTAATACGCTGGTCCCGCGATTGATCGCCGCCGCCCTCATGCGCAGGCCCCTCAAGGACGTGCTGGACTTCGTGGGCAAGCTGCACGTAAAAGCACTGAGCAGCCTGATCCTGGCCATGGAGGCAGGCGACGATGCCCGGCTGGCCGGCGCGGCCAGACTGATACAGGGCGTGCGCGATGAAAAAATGCGGCCTTATCGCGACAGGCTGATTGGATGCCTGCGGGATCTGAATGGCTGCCTCGCCAGCGGCGAACGGGGGCGGGTCCTGGCCGCGCTGAAGGAATTGGCCTTCACGTGCGTATCCTGGGAAAACGACTGCCTGGCCAGTGGCGAAGCCATGCCACGCCTCGTCGACGAGGACTTGCGCGTCGCCGTGCAGCGCGCCCTGCGCCTGTTTTGCAGCGGTTCCGGCGACTCGCCACGCGTGTTCGATCTCGCGGCCCTCCAGCGCATGTGCCATAGCGAGGTCGAAGGCTTGCGCCAGTGCGAACGCGGCCTGAAAAAATACGGCCTGGTCATGGACAGGAGTGCCCTGGAAGCCGTCGCCCGCGAGCGCGGCACGCCGCATATCGCGATCGGCGCGGAACATATCGCCGCGCTGGCCGAACGCCTGGCCGAAAGGAACTTGGAACCCACCCATATCCTGCATGCGTTACGCGATGGCGCCGATTCGCTTGCCACGGCCTGCGCGACGCACGCCAGCTTTATCGACATGGGCCCCGACGAAACCCTGCGCCTGTGTACGGAGGCTGCGGGGAAGGCGTGGCGCGACTTCGTGGAACGGCATCCGGATCGCCGTGCGGCCGCGTGCGCCGGAATGGACCGGCTCGGTCACATCCTTTCCAATGGATTGAACGATGCAGCTTCCTGCGTCGTCCTGGATCACCCCGATGAACAGGGGAATGGCGCATCGCCCATTCAGCCCGCATCGTATGTGGCGTGGCGGCTGCGCCTGGCTTCGCAGCTGATGGAAGCCCTGATCGCGGTATCCGCGGCGGATGACGAAGTGGCGATGCGCGATATTATCGGCACCACCTTCGCAGACCGCTGGACGCCCGCCCTGTCCAAGGCGGTCCTGGAACAATTCGGCGTGCACTACGACGCGGTGCTCGGCCAGGCCAGCCTGGCCATGACGCCCACGCAGCAGCGGGATTTCGCCAGGGAGCTCCTGCGCAAGGACATGACCGTGAACAGGTTGGCCTATCGCCAGGTCGCCTCCCCGGACGGCCCCTTGACCATCGACGTGGCTGAACAATTCCTGCTGGATGCGATAGACCGGCCGACCACGCGGTTCTCGGTCATGGGCATCGACCGCCGTGGCCAGTACCTTCCCTATACGAGTTCGGCGCCGGTGCCGGGCGAGGATAGCCATGTCCCAGGTGCCGACCGCGCGCTTGCGGCCGTGAGCCAAGTGGCCGGTGCCGACACCGTTGCGCTCTCGATATATTTCACCCAGGCGATCGCCGGGGACTGCCAGGTTGCCCTGTACGCGCTGGGACCGGCGGCGCCGATCAAGCTGGACGACGGCCGCCCGGTGCTGCCGGGCGGGGGTGGGTCGGTGTGCACGGACGTGACGCGCCTGGCCGACGGGTCATACGTGCTGCGGATCTGCGTGGCGTGGGATCACCAGGACAGCGTCACGCTATTCACCGGATCCGGCGTGAAGCTGGACGCCGAGCAGAGCTACGCCTCCCTGGCTTTCGATCTGCGCATGGCGCCCACTCCCGAAGGCCGTTGGCACCGCGAGATCATCAGTCCGATCTCCGCCCGCTACCATCTTGTCGAGATTATCGAGTCGGACAGTGAAGATTCAATCTAGCCTAGCAGGCGGCGCAGGTTTTCCAGGCCGGGCAGGGCGGGCATGTGTGCCAGCGCCGCCCGGTCCAGCCAAGGGTAGGGCAGCGACGTGATCCATTCGAACACCGCCGGCATCGCCTCGGCCGCCAGCGTTTCCATCGACTCGATGGTAATCGTCAGGTGCTTGACCCGATGCGGCTCGGCCTGGAAGCGCCAATCGTAGCGGCCGCAGCCCACACGTACGTTGCCGGTGGCCTTTTCCGTCATCGCCACCATCCAGTCGCAGCTGAATTCGTCCAGCACCGTGCCCGGCGCCGGTCGATCCAGGTAGAAGGTGTACACGTTGTCGTAGGTCTGGCCGAAGGCGCGGACCAGCGTATCGGCAATGGCGGGTTCGCCCGCGACCTCGGACGGGAAGGCGATGGAAGCGGTCTTCAGCACCATGTTCAGCCGGGCATCCGGCGCGAAGGCGCGGGCCATGTACCACGGGCGGTTCTCGTCCTTGGCATGGAAGTAATCGCGCAGCAGCTGTTCGGTGGTCGTCTTCATGTTATTTCGCCGGTTCGATCCACTTCGACACGGTGGGCGCCGTGTAGCTGGCGAAACGCGCCAGCAGCTGTGCGGGGTCGCTTTCCACCGCCAGCATCGCGCGATGCTGGGGCCGCATGAAGGCTTCCTCGACGGTGTGGTCCAGAAAGGCGGTCAGCTTGTCGAAATAGCCGGCGATATTCAGCAGGCCGCAGGGCTTGGCATGAAAGCCGAGCTGCGCCCACGTCCAGGTTTCGAATATTTCTTCCAGCGTGCCGACGCCGCCCGGCAGTGCCACGAAGCCGTCGGCCTTTTCGGCCATCATCGTCTTGCGTTCGTGCATGGACGCGACGATGTGCTGTTCGGTCAGGCCGCCGTGGGCCAGCTCCTTCCTGACCAGGGCCTCGGGAATCACCCCGATCACGCGGCCGCCGTTTTCGAGCACCGCGTCGGCCAGGATGCCCATGATGCCGGCGCTGGAGCCGCCGTAGACCAGGCCCAGCCCACGCCGCGCCAATTCGCGGCCGAAGCCGCGGGCAGCCTCCGCATAGACCGGCTGGCGCCCCGCGTTGGACCCACAATACACACAGATATTTTCGAGTTTCATGCTTTGCACCGCTCGCACCTAGCGTTTGTCGGCCCTGGGCGCGAGGGGCACTTGCCGCAGGGCGGGCGCCCTGGGGACCTGGCCATCGCGGCACCGGGCGGTAGGCCCGGGCGCGAAACTTGCTTACCGCCCCGGACCCGTAGACCGAAGCTCGGTAGTTTACGCATATTTTCCCGCGAGGCTCCGCGGCGCCGATACGTTTTGACACAGCGCGCCGGCCGCATATCGGTATCGCTTCGCACCCCGAATCGCCGGCCGCGACCGGCCGGATCGCATCGTCGGCGCGGACCGCGGACGACGGGATTCTCATCGGGACGGCGCTACGTGGCGCCGGTCCTGGCCCACGCCAAAACAAGGAGAGTACAGATATGGATATGCCCAGCAAATCGAAGACGGCCGATTTCCACGTCGACGTCCAGGCCCTGCGTCAAAAGGCCCGCCAGGGCTTGAAAGATGGCGCGGTCACCGATACCTACCGCGCCGACCGCCAGACCGTACTGCGCTTGTTAAACGAAGCGTTGGCCACCGAACTGGTCTGTGTGCTGCGTTACAAGCGCCACTTCTTCATGGCGCGCGGCATGAACGCGGAACCCGTGGCGGCGGAATTCGCCGAACACGCCACCGAAGAACAGCAGCACGCCGACCGCATCGCCGAACGCATCGTCCAGCTGGGCGGCGAGCCCGACATGAACCCGGCGAGCCTGACCCAGCGCAGCCATTCCGAGTATGTCGAAGCGTCCACGCTGGAGGACATGATCAAGGAAAACCTGGTGGCCGAACGCGTGGCCATCGACAGCTACCGGCAGATGGTGGAATACATCGGCGAAAACGATCCCACCACGCGACGGCTGTTGGAAGAGATCCTGGCGGTGGAGGAAGAACACGCCGACGACCTGTCGGATTTCCTGGCCTGATGCGGGCGGTGCGGCGGGGATCGCCTGGCGGCCCCGCGCGCCCTGTTGCACGGCGATGGCGGTACGCCGCCATCGTTCACGCACGTGCCCGTGGCGATCTGACCCGGGCCCCCCTGTCTTTTCCCGACCTTAGGCCGCGTCGGCCCACAGGTCGTACTCGTCCGCGTCCGTGACGGTCGCGCGCACCAGATCGCCAGGCTTCAGCGGCTTATCCGAAGCCACGTAGACCGTGCCGTCGATCTCCGGCGCATCGGCGCTGCTGCGGCCGATGGCGCCGTCTTCATCGACTTCGTCGATCAGCACATCGATCTCGCGTCCCACCCGCTGCTGCAGGCGTTCGGCGGAGATCGCCTGCTGGTGCGCCATGAAGCGGTCCCAGCGTTCCTGCTTGACCTCGTCGGGCACCGGATTGTCCAGCGTATTGGCCGGCGCGCCTTCCACGGGCGAATACTGGAAACAGCCGACGCGATCCAGTTGCGCCTCGCTCATCCAGTCCAGCAGGTACTGGAAGTCTTCCTCCGTTTCGCCGGGGAAGCCGACGATGAAGGTCGAACGCAGGGTCAGGTCGGGACAGGCTTCGCGCCAGCGCTTGATGCGCGCCAGCGTCTTGTCCTCGAACGCCGGCCGCTTCATGGCCTTCAGGATGCGCGGGCTGGCATGCTGGAAGGGGATGTCCAGATAAGGCAGGATCTTGCCCTCGGCCATTAGCGGGATGACTTCGTCCACGTGCGGGTAGGGGTATACGTAATGCAGGCGCGTCCAGACCCCGAGTTCCGACAGCGCGGCGCAGAGCTCCGTCATGCGCGTCTTGACCGGGCGGCCGTTCCAGAAGCCGCTGCGGTATTTCAGGTCCACGCCATAGGCGCTGGTGTCCTGCGAGATCACCAGCAGTTCCTTGACGCCGGCCTTGACCAGCCGTTCGGCCTCGTTCAGCACGTCGCCCACCGGGCGGCTGACCAGGTCGCCCCGCATGGAGGGGATGATGCAGAAGCTGCAGCGGTGGTTGCAGCCTTCCGATATCTTCAGGTAGGCGTAGTGGCGCGGCGTCAGCTTGACGCCCTGCGGCGGCACCAGGTCCACATAGGGGTTGTGGTCCGCGTTGGGCGGCGCGGCTTCGTGCACGGCGCGCACCACCTGCTCGTACTGCTGCGGGCCGGTCACGGCCAGGACGCTGGGGTGGACGCTGCGTATGGCCGATTCCTCGACACCCATACAGCCCGTGACGATCACCTTGCCGTTCTCGGCCAGCGCCTCGCCGATCGCCTCCAGCGATTCGGCCTTGGCGCTGTCGATGAAGCCACAGGTGTTCACCACCACGACATCGGCATCGTCGTACGAGGGGGTGACCTGATAGCCTTCGGTACGCAGCTGGGTCAGGATACGTTCGGAATCGACCAGCGCCTTGGGACAGCCCAGGCTGACGAAACCGACTTTGGGGGAAGACATGGAGAACCTCGATGGGCGCCCGCGCGCCACGGCCGAAAATCGGCAATTTTAACCCGTGGGGCAGCCAGGCGCCTCGGCCGCAAGGCGCTTGGATCAGGGTTGCGCCATGGCCAGTCGTGCAAAGCATGGCTAGGCATCACCGTAAGTCGTCGCAGGGGGGCTCGCCGCGGGTCGGCTTGGCGCGGGACGGCTCGTTTACGACGGCGCGCTTGAATCGGTCAGCTGACTCGGCGCCAGATCCGGGATATCGGGTGCTGGCGGGTGGGAAGGCAAGAACGAGAGGCTATCCTTGGCGACGGATACGGGATTGACAACGGACACGGCGGCGACTCCAAAGTGCGGCCCCTATCGGATGCCGCGGGAAAGCCGTGTGACACAGGCGTTATTGGCGCGTTCCGCGCCTGCAGCCGAGTCGGACGGTTCTACGCCATCCGGCGGGACCGCGTGGCGGGAGGGAACATCCCGGTCGTCAGAACTTGATGCCTACGCCCAGGTAGAGGCCCGCTGTCTTTCCCTGATATAGGAACTTGTCCGACTCATATTTCATGCTGAGGATCCGGTATCCGAACTTCCCCACCACCGACTTGTTGAATTGGTAGTCAGTGCCCGCGATAAGCTGCCAGGAATACTTGGTGCCACCGGTGCCCGCGTCGGCGTACCCCAGTACCGACCACTTGTCCGTCAGGTAATAGCGGCCGCGTATTCCGACGAATCCGTCGGTCCAGTCGACGTTATTGCTGCGGTCGGCCCCGTTCGGCAACAAGGGGCTGCGCGTGAACGAAAGGTCGCTGTCCAGGTAGGTATAGCGCACGCCGGCCAGCACGTCGATGGGAAACACCCTGTCGTCGACGATGCGGTAAGCGCCCGCCAGTTGCAGGATGGTCTGCGATACGTGCAGCCTTGCCTTGCCCAGGTCGCCCTCGAGCAATGGCTTGGAGTCCTCGCCCACCTTGACATATATCGCGTCGAACAGGATGCCCCAGCGGCCCTTGCGCGCTTCCACGGTACCCATGGCGCCCACGTCCAGGTTGCGCCATACGTCGGAAAAACTGGCGTCGAATTTCACCGTGGGCGTTCTCGCGCCGATACGCCCCCAACCGCTTACGCCGGCCGCCCAGAAGTACGGCGTTACTTCGAACTGCCATGTGTCGGGGGATGGACTGTCTTGTGCCTGGGCCGATGTCGATGCGACGATAGGGAAGGCCGTCAACGCAAGACGGACGCATCCGCTAGAAAGTGAGCATTTCATCGACCCTCCCTTTGGCCATAGTCATGCGCCTCCGCGCAGCCGTGTGTCAGTGCTCTCAGGGTGACGCCATTGCCTGCGCGGTGCCTGGCGGCCGGCCGGCCTGCTGCTGCCATTGGGTGTCGTCCATGGCCAGTCGAAAGCCGAGGTGCGACATGCTGTTGTATGGATCGGCGCCACGGCGGGCACTGGGCCGATAGCTCAGGCAATAGGATTCATTGCACAGGAAGGAGCCTCCCCGCGTCACCCGCTTGGGCGCATAGGCGGGGACGCCCGGTTCGTACGGGTCATAGCTCTCGGAAGGGCCTTGTGGATCGACGACTTGTTTTCCGGCCGCGGCTTCGCGCTGGAACTGGTCGTAGCGGTACCAATCCGCCACCCATTGCCATGCATTGCCCGTCATGTCGGAAAGGCCATAGCCGTTCGGCGGGTATGTTCCCACCGGGCTGGTTCCCGGAGAGGTCCGGGTCTTCTCGTTCGTGACGGGGAAGGGTTGGGCCTGCTGTCCCTGCCACACATTCGCCATCTGCTTGCCGTCCGGCGCGAACTCGTCGCCCCAAGCATAGGTGGCCTGCTCCAGACCGCCGCGTGCCGCGTATTCCCATTCCGCCTCGGTGGGCAGGCGCTTGTGGGCCCACTTCGCGTACGCTTGCGCGTCTTCATACGAGACCTGGACGACGGGGTGATCATCCTTGGCGTCGATATTGCTGCCAGGACCCAGCGGGTGACGCCAATCGGCGCCGGGCACGTAGCGCCACCATAGTGCGATGTTGTCCAGTGCGACAGGGCCGGACGTGCCGACGAACACCATGCCGCCCGCTACCAGGGCCGCGTCGGGCGGCCGGGGCGTACCCGGCGGCAACTGCACCCGCAAGGTTTCCCAGTCGGGCTTGCGTTCCGCCGTGGTGACATAAGCGGTCGCCTCGACGAACTTGCGGAATTCGGCATTCGTGACATGGTGCTGGTCTATCCAGAATCCATGCACCTTCACCGGGTGGGCCGGCCGCTCGTTTCGCTGCGCCGGCCGCGCATCGCTGCCCATCTGGAAGGTCCCGCCTTCTACCCACACCATTCCGGCGGGGCCGGCGACGCCATCGCCTACCCGCGGCTCGCCATGCTTGCCGGACGCGTGGATATGCGTTGCGCCGACGACCATGCCGGCAGCGATCAAGCCGATGGCGGCCAACAGCATGTATCGTGGCTTGGTTCCAAGGCTCATGGCGCCCTCCCGCGTCCTGGTTCAATTGCCCACGTGCGATTCCATGGCCTTCTGGATCTGCTCCTTGACCGCGTCCAGGTTGAAACTGGCGCCTCTCTGCATGGGCGGGTACTCAATGGCAGTTTGGGCCAGATCGGCGATTTCCTTCTGCACGAATTGGAATCGCCAGAATTCGTAGATGAACCAGGAGTAGTAGTTCAGCGATCCGCCGTTGGCCGTCGGTATGCCGGTGCGCTCGAAGGGATCCAGCCGCAAGTTCGTCAGGATGGGCCAGTCCACCTTCACCGTTCCGCCCAGCCATCCGCTCGGTTGGTCGGTGAAGCGATACTTGTAGTCGTCGATCCGTACCGCCGACAGCGTGCTCTCCGTGAAATAGATGACTTCATGGCGCGCCGACGGCCCTTTTCCCGTTATCAGCGCCGTCTGGTCGTACCCGTCCAGGTGCACCTTGTAGCGCCTGTCTCCGAGTTGCTTGCCTTGCTTCAGTTCATCGGCGATATGCGGGTCGCCCGCGGCCGCCACGAAGGTGGGGAACCAGTCCATGCCGGACACAATGCCGTTTTCGACCTTGCCGGCCGGCACCTTGCCCGGCCACCGCAAGATCGCCGGCACCCGGAAGCCACCCTCCAGCGCGGTACCCTTGCCGCCCGCGAAGGGGGTCTGGCCGCCGTCCGGCCAGGTGAAATTCTCCGCGCCGTTGTCCGTGGTGAACACGACGATGGTGTTGTCGTCGATACCCAGGTCCTTCAGTTTTTTGAGCACGAGCCCGACATCGTCATCGAGCTGGGCCATCCCGCCCTCGGAGATCGACCAACCGTTCTCGGCTGTGCGCCGGCCTTGATATTCGTCCGACAGGTGCGTAACGACGTGCATGCGTGTCGGATTGAGCCAGACGAAGAAAGGTTTGCCGTCCGTATGCGCCTTATCGATGAACTTCAGGGCGTAGTCACGGATCTCGTCGTCGACCGTCTCCATCCGCTTGGGATACAGGGCGCCGGCGTCTTCGATCCTTTGCTTGCCCACCTTGCCCCAGCGCGGCTGCATGGTGGCGTCGTCCGTATCGGTGGCCCAGCTATGGACCATATTGCGCGGTCCCACCTGGTCTTTCAGGGATTGCGGATAGTTCGGATGGGCCGGGTCCTCCATCGCGTCCAAGTGATAGAGATAGCCGAAGAACTCATCGAATCCGTGTACGGTCGGCAGGAACTGGTTCAGGTCGCCCAGGTGGTTCTTGCCGAACTGGCCGGTTGCATAGCCCATGGATTTCAAGGCGGTGGCGATGGTGGCCGCTTCGGCCGGGATGCCCAGGGGTGAGCCGGCCTGGCCCACGGTGGTCAAGCCCGTGCGTATGGGAAGTTCGCCGGTGATGAAGTTGGCTCGCCCCGCGGTACAACTGGCTTCCGCGTAATAGTCGGTGAACCGCATTCCTTCGGCCGCCAGTTTGTCCAGGTTGGGCGTCCTGCTCGCCATGATCCCCTGGTGATAGGCGCCTATGTTGAACCAGCCGATATCGTCGCCCATGATGACGATGATGTTCGGCTGCCGGCTGGTCGTCTGCGCTTGCGGCTGTCCTTGCGGTGCTGCTTGCGGCTGCACGGACGACTGGCACAGTACAGGCGCGGAGCACGATAGCGCCGCGGAAACGAACAGGCTTTGCAGGATTCGTTGTTTCATGTCAGCGCTCCTTGACCGGAATCAGGAAGATCCGGGCCGGGCGCCGTGCAACATGTCCCAACCCAACTTACCAGGGGCGACAGCGACTTATGACAGCGAGAGACGGCAGGTCTGGAATACGAGGCCGCGGGCGCGAAAAGGGGTCACGCGGTCGTTTTGAACATGGTTGATGCGTTTAAGCGTTTTTTGGAAGTGAGTATGCTTGCCTTGCACGTAACCGGCGGCAGAAACCAAGAGCGGAAGAGAGCCGATACGTAAGCCGATATGGCGACATCGCCACACTACGCGGCAGTCCTCCGGTCATGCAGCCACGTTTACCCGGGTGTAGTCCGTAGTGATGTCGCCTAACTCGCTAGCAGGAATGGCGCGTCGCTTCGATAGATGCGGGAGAGCGCGCGCGTGATGTTGGCGTGGCGACTGGGCCTCAGGCCTTCTGCAATACGATGGAAATGCCGGTCTCCGCATAGCACTTCGCCCAACTATTGTTCATCGCCTTCAGATCGGGGAAGTTCCGTCCATCCGCGGGATCCATGTACGTGCCATTCGGCCGCTCCATGACGTAATGAAGGCCCAGCAGCTTCATGACGCCCATGATTTTCAGCGCCCTTTGCGACTCGAGCAAGGCAGGCCGCTTGCGGTATTTGACCAGGACGCCGGACTGCGCACACAGTTGCTCGCAGCGGGGATAGAGCGCCTTGAGCAAGCCCGACGTGCACGCATTTTCCATGTAGACCTCGGCATCCAGGCCTAGCATCCGGCCGGCGAATACGATGTTGTGCGGGAATGAGTAGCCGCCCTTTTCCAGGTTGAAGAAGGGCGTCGGCCCCAGGCTGGCCCCGCAGGTCATGTAATAGATCGCGGATTCGCAGGTATTGTTGGACTGCAGTTCCTGGCCCATGAGCATGGTATTGGGAATGTGGGGAAGGTGGGTGATGCCCAATTCGCCGGCGGCGCACAGCAATGTCGCGGCGCCACAAGAGTTGTCGTAGAACTGCTTTCTCCGGAATGTGCTCATGGATGGCTTCGCCCTTACCTGCCCGCGATTGCGTAGGCAGGACTCGATGCAAGGATGTAGGACGGCCCGATGCCGGCGCGCGGGCATCCGGCCGCGGCGTTCGGCGGCTCTCGTTCAATGAACCTTCGCGGGGATTCTGACGAGTTTCGCCGGACGGGCGCAGGCGAAATTTCTGAGATATGGCCGCTTCTGTGTCGTCCGGGCGGCAGCGCTATGGGTTCGGGGCGCGAAGGTGGGGGAACGAAGCAGCGATTCAATGGCCTGCGGGCTCCCCAGGCCGGGCCCTTATTGCGGCATCGTGGTGACGATGCCTGGAATGCCGGCAGCCTGATCCGAGTCCTGATACGTAAACACCGCATTGGGGCTGGCCTCGGAGATTTCGATGAGGGGCACGAAAATCTTCGTCAGGTCGTAATACCGCTTCTGTTGCTGTTGCGTGAAGGACAGCGGATAGTGGCGAGCCGGCCCGCGTTCATGTTGCGTCCCGGGCGTGGACGCTTTTTCCCGTGCGCCTGGTCTTGCCTCGTGCGCAGCGGACCTTGCCTCTTGTTTATAAGGCACGAAGAAGAAGGCCATCAGCGGAATACGGGCCGGGGCGTACGACGGCCAAGGCCTCATGACCACCTCGTTCCAAGGCATCAGCACCGGGCTACCGATTTTTAGGATGGCGGCGTCCGCCTGGATCATGGCCTCCATGCCGCGCCGGTCGGAGCCATTCGCCGGGTTCAGTGCGAAGCCGCAAATGCTTCCCGGGATAGCGCCATATTTATCTATCCACTGTTGCCCCGTCGTAATGCCCAGGCTCGCGCAAGGCGCGGTATCGGGAACGATCTTGCCGTCGAGGATCTGCGCGCCGCACCCCGAGTTGCTGCGTATGTCCGTATCGCCATCCGTGGGATAGGCACAGCGATAGTTCGGCTTGAAGGCCTGGTGGTCCTGTCCCACCATGGGGAAGTCGTGATCCAGGTAGGCCTGGGGCCACAGAGCCAGGCCGGCATTCCCGAATCACGGTGTCGCGATGTCTTGCCTGAAATACGTAAACGATATCCTGGCGGTCTTGGGCTCCATCCAATACGGGTCGTCGCTTTCGAAGGCGGTCACCATCAGCCCCTGGCAATAGTTGGCAGGCTTGTTGCCGCAGGGATACATCGCGGCCAGTTTGCCATCGAAGGCGTCGGCCATCTTTCCTGCCACATAGGCGCCGAACACCTTGCGGTTCTTGTTCTGACGGCTTTTTTCGGCGGTGTGCCCGGGGCCAGGGGAGGGACTACCGGCGAAGGCCGGGGGCTGCGTCAACAGGGAAAGCGCCAGCAGAATCCGAAACAGCGTTTTCATGGATGCATCCTCGTGAGCAGGAATGCCAGCGGCCGTCGTACGAGCGTAGCCACCGCGCCGTCATGGACGATGCAACGGCGCGCCAGCACCATAGCATCGGAGCCGCCGGAATCCATGTCCTTGGACGATGTCTCACAAATGATTTCGGTGGCCGTGCCTGCTGCCGGCCGAGGCATCGGGCGCCGATGCCGGCCTGCCCGTCCGGGACTCATCGGCGGCGCGCCCGGATGGCGAGGGGCGTCGCGGCACGTTCGTCGGGCTGCGCCAGGGGCGCGATGCCGCCGCGGATAAGGCACCGGCGGAGCCGCTGGCCGCGAAAAGGTACCATTGGGGCGTTACACACGGGTTTTTCCTCTCTCATGTCCGATTCCCCCTCGTTTCCGGCGGCTGTCGCCGCCCCATTGCACGATCTGCTCGCGGAAAGCGCGGGGGTTGTACGGGCGGTGCTGGCGGGCCGATCCATGACGGACGCCATCGGCCTGGTGCCGGCGCCCTTGCGTGCCGGTACGCAGGCGCTGTCGTTCCACACCATGCGGCGGCTTGGAGAGGCGCGCGCCGCGCGGCGCATCCTTGTTGCCCGGACGCCGCCCGAACCGCTTGCCGAAGCGCTGCTGCTGGTCAGCCTGGCTTTGCTGCTGTCCGCGCCCGTGGCGGCGTCGACCGCGGGCGCGCCCCAGTCGCCTTTTTCGCTTCCCCCCGGCATCCTGCCCGCCACCGCGCCAGGATCCGAGGCTGCTTCCGTGGCCGGCGGGCCGGCCTACGCGCCCTACACCGTCGTGGACCAGGCCGTGGAAGCCGCCGCCCGCCTGCCGCGCGTCGCCCCCTTGAAAGGATTGGTCAACGGCACGCTGCGGTCCTTCCTGCGCGACCAGGCGGCGCTGTTACCCCAGCTGGCGCGCCAGATCGAGGCGCGCTGGAATCATCCCCAGTGGTGGGTGGACAAGCTGCGTTCAGCCTATCCCGAGCAATGGGAATCCATCCTGGCCGGGGCCAATGTGCCGGCGCCCCTGGCCTTGCGCGTCAACGTTCGCCGGGTGACGCGGGAACAGGTGCTGGCCGCCTTCCAGGCGGCGGGCATAGGCGCCCAGCCGGTCGGTCCCGCCGGCATCGTTCTGGCCCAGCCGCGTCCCGTGCAGCGCCTGCCGGGCTTCGAGGAGGGCTGGTGGTCCGTGCAGGACGCCGGCGCCCAGCTTGCCGCCCCGCTTCTGCGCGTGCAGGATGGGATGCGGGTACTGGATGCCTGCGCGGCGCCGGGCGGCAAGACCGCGCATCTGCTCGAATTGGCCGACGTCGATCTGCTTGCCCTGGATGCGGACGCCGGGCGCCTGCGGCGCGTAGGCGACAACCTGCGTCGCCTTGGCCTGGATACGCCGCGCGTGGCGCTGCGGGCCGCGGACGCTGCCGACCTGGACGGCTGGTGGGATGGGCGGCCGTTCGATGCGGTGCTCGCCGATGTTCCCTGCACGGCCTCGGGCATAGTGCGCCGGCATCCCGACATCCGCTGGTTGCGGCGCGCCGACGACGTCCCGCGCACCGTCAAGCTGCAGGCACGTATCGTCGACGCCCTGTGGCGTACCGTGGCGCCGGGCGGCCGGCTGTTGTACGTGACGTGCTCGGTCTTCCCGGACGAAGGCGAACGGCAGGCGGCGGCCTTTGCCGCCCGCCATGCGGACGCGAGCCGCCAGGAGGCGCCGGGGCAACTGCTGCCCGTCGCGTCCGGCGCAACAGAAACGGCGCAGCACGACGGCTTTTTCTATGCCTTGTTTGCCAAGGCCCGCTGAATCGCCAAGAATAGTGGAGTCGCCGCGCTGATTCTTCGTATGTCCACTTCCACGCGCCTGTTTTTATTGTTGCTGGCCACCGTGCTATTGCTGCCGTGGTCGGCTGCCGCCCGGGCGGCCGATCCCAAGGTGGTCAATGTCGATCCCGTGATCCGCAACGGCAAGGTCGAAATCGACGCGGACATCCGCTTCGACTTGAACGACCAGCTGCGCGAGGCCGCGGAGCGCGGCGTGCCGCTCTATTTCACGGCCGACATCGTCATTACGCGCTCGCGCTGGTGGTGGCTGGACACCACCGTGGTCGATACCAGCATGACGTGGCGCATCATCTACAACGCCCTGACCCGCCAGTGGCGCGCCGGCGTCGGCGAATTGAACCTGCCGGTGCAGTCGCTGGACGCGGCCATGGACATGGTGCGGCACATACGCGGCTGGGCGGTGGCCGATGCGGGCGATCTCTCCACGGGTGTACGCTACGACGGCAGGCTGCGCTTGCGCCTGGATACCTCCATGCTGGCGCGGCCCTTCCAGGTCAATGCCCTGAACAGCAGTTCGTGGTCCGTGGCCACGCCGTGGAAAGACTTCGACTTCGCCATCGCCAATCCGTCGGGGGGCAACCGATGAGACTCCTCCTGCGCATCGCCCTGGTGGTGGGCGCGCTGGCGGGCGTGCTGCTGTTGGGCCTGCTGGCCTGGTCCACGGGCAATGCGTCGCGCCTGGCGCGTTACTACGATGCCCTCTTGTTGCTGAACGGCGTGGTCGCGCTGGCGCTGTTCGCCTGGGTCGTGGCGCTGACGGTCAAGCTGGTGCGGCAGATACGGCGCCGGCAGTTCGGCGCGCGGCTCACCGCGCGGTTCGCACTGGCCTTTACATTGATCGGCGTGGTGCCTGGCGCCCTGATCTACACCTTGTCGGTGCAGTTCATGTCGCGGTCCATCGAGTCCTGGTTCAATGTGCGGGTGGACAGCGCGCTGGAATCGGGCCTGAACCTGGGACGCGCGGCGCTGGATTCGTTATTGGCCGATCTGGATGCGCGGGCACGCTCCATGGCAACGGAATTGAACCGCGCCAGCGATAGCAATATCGCGTTGACGCTGACCCGGCTGCGCGAAGCCAACGGCGTGCAGGAAGCGATGGTCTTCACCGGCGGGGGCCGCATGATCGCTTTTTCCACCAACCAGTATGGCCAGCTGCTGCCCGAATTGCCGCCGGCCACGGTCCTGAACCAGTTGCGGCTGTCGCGCGGCTATTCGGCGGCGGAAGCCGACGATCCGTTGGACCGCGGCCAGGGCGGCCTGCACCTGCGGGTCGTCATCCCGCTGATCGCGCCCGAGCGCTTCGATACGCTGGGCAATTCCGGGGGGGAGCCGCGCTGGCTGCAGCTGATCCAGCCGGTCCCCGAGCAGATCGCCCACAACGCCAACCGCGTCCAGCAGGGCTTTCGCGATTACCAGGAACTGGCGATTTCGCGGCTGGGGCTGCGCAAGCTCTATGGCATCACCCTGACGCTGGCCCTGCTGGTTTCCGTCTTCACCGCCATTGCCGTGGCCCTGTCGCTGTCCAAGCGGCTGGTGCGTCCGCTGCTGCGCCTGGCGGCCGGCACGCAGGCCGTCGGCATAGGCGACTACCGGCCCTTGCCCGAACCGCCCGAGCGCGACGAAGTCGGGCAGCTTACGCGTTCTTTCAATGCCATGACGCGGCAGCTGGACGAAGCCCGCCGCATGGTGGAAAGCAACCGGCAGCAGCTGGAACGCTCGAATGTCTATCTGGAAAGCGTGCTGTCCAACCTGTCTTCCGGGGTGCTGGTCTTCGACGAAGGCTTTCGCGTAACCACCGTCAACCAGGGCGCCCAGACCATCCTGCAGGCCGACCTGCGTTCGGTCATCGGCAGGCCGCTGGAAACCGTCGAAGGCATGCTGCCCTTCGCGCAGATCGTGCGGCAGGCCTTCGCCGCGCATACCGCGGTGGGATCGGAGCGCCTGCATTGGCAGCAGCAGTTCGAAATTCAGCTCAGTCCGGCCGCGCATCCGCACGCCGCCCCGCAAGCCGCCACGCTGCTTGCCCGTGGCACGCACCTGCGGGTGGACGGGCGTGGCAACGGCTATCTGGTGGTGTTCGACGACATCACCGAACTGATGTCGGCCAACCGCGCGGTGGCCTGGGGCGAGGTCGCGCGCCGGCTCGCCCACGAAATCAAGAACCCGCTGACGCCCATCCAGTTGTCGGCCGAACGCCTTGCCATGAAGCTGGCCGATCGCCTGGAGCCGAACGACCGTCGCATGCTGGAGCGTTCCACCAATACCATCGTCAACCAGGTCTCGTCGCTGAAGCACATGGTCGACGATTTCCGCGAATTCGCCCGCACGCCCCCGGCCGTCATGAAACGCATCGATTTCAACGACCTGGTGGCCGACGTCCTGTCCTTGTATGGCTGGGATCCCGTTGAAGGCGTGTTGCGCGATCATGTGAATTCGCTGAACCTGGAGGTCGAGCTGGAACCCGGCTTGCCGGCCATCGAAGGCGATCCCACGCAATTGCGCCAGGTGATACACAATCTGCTGGCGAATGCGCGCGATGCCATCGCGGACCAGAAAGAGGGCAAGGTGCGTGTGATCACGCAGCTGACGCGCGCGCGCCAGGGCGATGGCGAAGAGCAGCTTGCGCTGCGCTTCACGGTGGCGGACACCGGGCCGGGCTTTTCCCCGCAAGTCATGCAGCGGGCCTTCGAACCCTATGTGACCACCAAGTCGCACGGGACTGGGTTAGGATTGGCGATCGTCCGCAAGATCGTTGAAGAGCATGGCGGACGCATCGATCTGGCGAATCGGCGCGAAGGCGGCGCCCGCATTTCGATACTGTTGACCCGCCTGGCGGGCGGGGTCGATACTCTGGACGCAACCGCACAACAACAGGATAATGCGGCTACGCAATAGGTGGACGGGCTTATGGCCAGAATTCTGGTGGTTGATGACGAAGTTGGCATTCGCGAGCTTCTGTCAGAAATCTTGTACGACGAAGGACACACGGTTGAACTGGCCGAAAACGCGGCCCAGGCCCGTGCCGCGCGTCTACGGTCGCGCCCAGATCTCGTACTCCTGGATATCTGGATGCCCGACACCGACGGTGTCAGCCTGCTGAAGGAGTGGGGCTCGCAGGGCCTGCTGGACATGCCCGTCATCATGATGAGCGGCCATGCCACCATAGACACGGCGGTCGAAGCCACGCGCATCGGGGCCCTGGACTTCCTGGAAAAGCCCATTACGCTGCAGCGGTTGTTAAAAACTATTTCCGCAGCGCTCTCGCGCGGCCGCGCGCCGCAGCCCGCGCCCACGGCGGCATCCCTGGCGGCCGTGCCGCTGGAAGATGAACTGGACGCTCCCGCCGCGCCGGCCCATTCCGTGGAAGCGCCCGCCGGCTCCAACGGATTGCTGGGCAGCATCTCGCTGGACCAGCCCCTGCGCGAAGCGCGCGACGCCTTCGAACGCATCTATTTCGAATACCACCTGGTGCGCGAAAGCCATAGCATGACCCGGGTCTCCGAAAAGACGGGCCTGGAACGCACCCATCTCTACCGCAAGCTTAAGCAGTTGGGCATCGAGTCCGCGCGCAAGCGCAGTACATGAAGATTCTCATCGTTGGGGCGGGACGGGTAGGCACCAGCGTGGCCGAGAACCTCGTCTCGGAGCAAAACGACATCACCGTTATCGATACCGACGCGCGCAACCTGCTCGATCTGCAGGAACGCTGCGACCTGCGCGGGCTGCATGGCGACGGCACGCAGGTCTCCGTGCTGCGCGAAGCCGGCGCCGAAGACACCGATCTGTTCATCGCCTGCGCCGCTTCGGATGCGGTGAACCTGGTGGCGTGCCGCATCGCGCGCCAGATGTTCAGTATTCCACGGCGCATTGCCCGCATACGCTCGTCCGACGTCGCCGAACATCCCGAGCTGCTCGGCGACGAGGGCTTCTGCATCGACGCGCTGATCAGCCCCGAGCGCAGCGTCACGACCTACCTGCACAGCTTGATCGAATTTCCCGAAGCCCTGCAGGTGGTGGAATTCGCGGGTGGCCGGGTCAGCGTGGTAACCGCGCGGGTGGGGCGCGGCAGCGCCATGGCCAATCGCTCCCTGGATGCGCTGCCGGAAGTCTGGCCGGACGTCTCGGCGCGTATTGTCGACATCGTGCGTCACGGCCGGCCGCTGCAGGCCGGGCATGGCACCGTCATCCTGCCGGGCGATGAAGTCGTGGTGGTGGCCGATACGCGCCACGCGCGGCGCGCCGTCCGCCAATTGCGGACGGCCGAAAAAACCGCCCGGCGCATCATGATTGCCGGCGGCGGCAACATCGGCTTGCGGCTGGCCAGCGAACTGGCCGAGGAAAACTACAGCGTGCGCATCATCGAGCAGGACGCGGCGCGCTGCCAGTCCCTGGCGGAAAAGCTGCCGTCCAGCGTCCTGGTCCTGCACGGCAATGCCACCGACGAAGCCTTGCTGGAACGCGAGAATATCCAGGATATGGATACCTGGCTGGCGCTCACCAGTGACGACGAAGACAACATCATGTCCTCGCTGCTGGCCAAGCGGCTTGGGGCGCGCCGCGTCATTGCCTTGATCAACCGGCAGGCCTACGGCGAATTGATGCAGGGTAGCCATATCGACGTCGCGGTATCGCCTTCGCATGCCACGATGAGCGAACTGCTGCGCCACGTGCGCCGTGGCGACGTCGTTGCCGTGCATCGCTTGCGGCAAGGGGTGATCGAGGCACTGGAAGCCGTCGCGCACGGCGATCGGCGCACCTCGCGCGTGGTCGGGCGCCAGGTCTGCCAGCTACGCCTGCCCAAGGGAGCCATCATCGGCGCGCTGGTGCGCGAAGACGAAATCATCATGCCGCAGCCCGACACCGTCATCCAGCCGGACGACCATGTCATCGTCTTCGTGCCGGGCCGCAACCAGATGGCCCGCGTGGAAAAGCTGTTCCAGGTTTCCGCGTCGTTCTTCTGACCGCCCCGTTGGCCATGCCTACGTTCCCTTCTATCGCTCCCTGGCGCCGCGCGCCCAGGATGGCGCCCCGGCTCCGGAGCGGCCGGCGCGGCACCGCGGGCCTATGCCGCGGAGGGCCGGGGTGAGCAGGCTGGCTTCCGTATTCAACCTGCTGGGCCTGATCATGGCGTTGTTCGCCCTGGCCATGATCCTGCCGCTGGGCCTGGCCCTCTACACCGGGGACGCGGGGCTGCAGGCCTTCATCCAGGCGGCCCTGGTGTCCATGGCGGCCGGTGGATTGCTCTGGGTGGTCACGCGCCGGCGCCGGTCCGAACTGCGTCCGCGCGACGGCTTCCTGCTGGTGTCCATGGTCTGGACGGTGCTGCCCGCCTTGGCGGCCATGCCGCTGCTGCTCTATTTCCACCGTGCAGGAACGCCGCTGTCCTTCACGGATGCCTACTTCGAGGCGATGTCGGGCCTGACCACCACGGGCGCGACCGTGCTGACCGGGCTGGATCGCCTCCCACCCTCGATCAACCTGTGGCGCGCGACGCTGGTGTGGCTGGGCGGCATGGGCATCCTGGTCCTGGCCGTGGCGGTGCTGCCGCTGCTCGGGGTCGGCGGCCACCAGATATTCCGTGCCGAGACGCCGGGCCCCATGAAGGATGAAAAGCTGACGCCGCGCATCGCCAGCACCGCCAAGGCGCTGTACGCCGTCTATTTCGGCTTTTCGCTGGTATGCCTGCTGGCCTACCGCCTGGCCGGGCTGACGTGGTTCGAGGCCTGGTGCCACATGGCGACCACCATGGGCCTGGGCGGCTTTTCCACCTGGGACGACGGCTTCGCGCACTTCGATTCCCTGTCCGTGGAAATCGTGGCGATCGTCTTCATGCTGATCGCCGGCATCAACTTCGCCACGCACTTCGGCGCCTGGCATGCACGCAGCATGCGACCGTACTGGAACTGCCCGCAGACCATCCCCTATCTGGTCCTGACGCTGGGGGCCGCGCTGGCGATAGCCGTCCTCCTTTATATCAACGGCATCTACCAGACGCCCGGGGAAGCGCTGCGCTACGGCGTCTTCAACGCCGTTTCCGTCATTACCACCACGGGATACGCGAGCGTGGACTATGCCAAGTGGCCGTTGTACGCGACCTTGCCGATGCTGCTGCTGTCCGGCGTGGCAACGTCGGCGGGCTCCACCGGCGGCGGCATCAAGATGATCCGCGCGATCCTGCTGGCCAAGCAGGCCCGCACGGAACTGGTCACCATGCTGCATCCGCACGCGGTCAGCCCGGTACGGCTGCGCGGCAGGGTGGTGGATAACCGCGTGATGGCTTCCGTGCTGGCCTTCATGCTGATGTACGGCATGTCCATTGCCGTGTTGACCGTCCTGATGTTGATGTCTGGGCTGGACCCGGTCACCGCCTTCAGCGCGGTGGTGGCGAGCGTGAACAATACCGGGCCGGGCCTGGGCCCCATCGGTCCCATGGGAAGCTTCGCGGTCCTGACCGACTTCCAGGTCTGGGTATGCACCTTCGGCATGCTGATAGGCCGGCTGGAATTGTTCACGGTGCTACTGCTTTTTACGCCGGCTTTCTGGAGGAGGTGAGCAGCCCCCCGGAAAAACCCTAGGGGGTGAGCGCTCGCTTACTCGCTGCCCGGGGAGAAGCACGCGAGTTACGCGCGGTTGCTTATTTATGTCACGATTTTCACCGCTTATGACGCCAATGGGCGGCTAAACTGCGGGCTTCGCGTCACAGACCAGGCATCCCGGGCTCTCGCCCGCCTTCAGTACGCCTGACGCCGTCCCCCACCATAAGATACATAGGAGCAGGAAATGGAACAGATTCCGTTCGTCCCTTCCGCCCCCAACACCCTGGGAATCGAACTTGAACTGCAATTGATCGATCCTCGGACGTTCGACCTGACCGCTGCTTCGGACGAATTGCTGGCGCAAATGGCCGACCATCCCATCGCGGACCGGGTCAAGCCTGAAATCACCCGTTCCATGATCGAGCTGAATTCCTCCGTCCACGAGCATCCCATGGGCCTGCTCGCCGAAATGCGGGAAATGCGCTCGGCCCTGTGCGAAGCCGCCGACGCCGTCGGCGTGTCCGTTGCCGGCGGCGGCGCCCATCCCTTCATGCGATGGCAGGAGCGGTCCATCTCGGACACCCCGCGCTTCCAGTACCTGGCCGAGATGTACGGCTATCTGGCGCGGCAGTTCACCGTCTTCGGCCAGCATATCCACCTGGGCGTCAAGAGCGGCGACCAGGCCATCACGCTGACACGCCAGCTATCTGCCTACGTGCCGCACTTCATTGCCTTGTCGGCCTCCTCGCCCTATTACGAGGGCGTCGATACGCTGTTTTCGTGTTGCCGCCTGAACGCGGTCAACAGTTTCCCCCTTGCCGGGCACATGCCGCCCGAAGTCACGGATTGGTACCGGTTCGAGGCCCATCTGGCGCAGTTGCGTACCCTGGGCCTGGCGGAAAGCATCAAGGACCTGTATTGGGATATCCGCCCCAAGCCGGAGTTCGGCACGGTGGAAATCCGCGTCTGCGATACGCCGCTGACGGTGGAGCGCGCGTGCCAGCTGGCGGCCTTCGCCCAGGCGCTGGCGGTGCTGCTGCAGCGCGAGCCCCAGCCGGAAGGTGGACTGTGGCTGGCCTACCGCAGCAATCACTTCCAGGCTTGCCGTTTCGGCCTGCAGGGCAGCTACGTCACGGCCGAAGGGCAGCGGCTGCGGCTGATCGACCATCTGCGCGCGCTGTTCGGACGCCTGCTGCCCGTCGCCGACGAACTGGGCACGACGGACATGCTGACGGCGTTGCGTGACGATGCGCTGCGTGCGGGCAATGACGCGCGGTGGCTGCGCGCCCAGTTCCATCGCCTGCGCGATCTGCCGTCCGTGGTGGAATCCATGACCGGCGCCTTCCGCGGCGAAATCGGGGTGGTCGGCATGGCAGGCACGGATCCCACCGCCGTGCTGCGCCGCCGCGTCAGGGCGACTTCGGAGCCCTTGGGCGGCGTGGGCGTCCAGACCTTGGCCGAGCCGGGGACGGCGCCGCGGCGCCTGCATTGACCCCGGTCCCGCGGCGCGGACCCGGCTATTCGCCCGGCCGGCGCCGGCCGCCTATCGCGCTGACGGACAGGTGCGTTTCCCCGGGTGCGGCGCGGCGGGCGGCTGCCCGCCAAGCGTGGCCGTAGGCGACTTCTATCGTCAAGGCGATGGTGCCGTCCGCGCGGCGCTGGGCCTCCAGCGCCCCGCACAGCCGCTCGCGCCATGCCGGCGTCGCCAGGGAGGCCTTGCGGGCGGCCGCTGGGTTGCCCCCCAGCGCCCGGACGTCCTCCAGCAGGCGGTCCGGCGTCTGGTAGGTCAGCGTCAGGGTTTCCTGGTCCATGACGGGGTCTGCAAAGCCGTTTTCCACCAGCAGGTCGCCGAAATCGTGCATGTCGACAAAGGCCGGCGTCGCCGTGCGCAGCCCCGCGTCGGCCACCGCCTGACGCAACTCCCGCAAGGTGCCTGGGCCCAGGCAGGAGAACATGGCCAGGCCGTTCACTTTCAGGATGCGGCGCCATTCCGCGAGGGCATCATGGGGCCGGGGATGCCAGTGCAAGGCGAGGTTGGACCACACCAGCTCCAGCGACTCCGGCGGCAGGCCGGTCTCGGCAAGATCGGCGTGGACGAACCGCGGCAGCGCGGTCTTGTCCCCGCCGCCCACCAGGCTGGCGGCCAGGCGGCCCAGGTTCAGCAGGCCCGCGCGGCGCGGTGCGCCGTGGCGTTGGCGCGCGATCTCCAGCAAGGGCGCGCAGGCGTCCAGGCCGATGTATTCCGCTTCCGGATAGCGTTCACGCAGCAACGGCAGGCTGGCGCCCGCGCCGCAACCGGCGTCGAGCAGTTGCGTGGGCTGCACCCGGATGTACCGCAGGCGTTCCAGCATGCGCCGGCCGATTTCGCCGTACAGGAACTGGGCGTCTTGCAGATCGGCTCGGCGGGCGAACTGGCGGGCCACGTGGGCGCTGACGATGGGAAGGTCGGGCAGGGCGTCGGACATTTAGGTCGCGCCGCGGGCGGTGCCGCGGCGCGGATGTGGTGAGATACGCCTTCCATTATTGCGCATGGCGCTGCGCGGCCCCGTGATGGGCCGGGCCGCCGTGCGGGATTTGCGTCGGGAGGGGCCATGCGGTGGTGGCACGCGGTGCAATGCCGGATGCGTTCCATGATTGCCACGGATTGCCCCCTGTGCGGCGGGTCATCCGCCGGCGGCCGGCCGTGCGCCGCGTGCCTGGCGGATGTGGTCGCGACCATGCATCCCGGGCAGCCCCGGTGCCCGCGTTGCGCCCTGCGCTTGCCCAGGGCCGGAACGCCGTGCCCCGACTGCGGGCAGCGGCCCTTGGCGCTGCACGGCGTGGCAGCCGGCTTCGACTACGAATTGCCCGGCGACATGCTGATCGCCCGGTTCAAGGGGGAGCGGCGCCATGCGCTGGCAGCGCCGCTGGCGGAGCTTATCCTGCGTGCGCCGGGCCTGCCGCGCGGCACCGATGGCACGGCGGGATTGCCGGCGGACACCGTGCTGGTCCCCATTCCGTCGTCGCGCGCGTCGCTGCGCCGGCGCGGCTTCAACCCGGCCGCCGAACTTGCGCGCGCGCTCGGGCAGCGTACGGGCCGGCCCGTCCAGCCCCGCTGGCTCGCGCGTGGCCGCGAAGGGCCCAAGCAAAGCGGCTTGACGCGCCAGGGCCGCCTGCGCATCGCGCCGGGCGCCTTCGTGTGTCCCGGGCCCGTTCCGCCGTGCACGATCGGGCTGGTCGATGACGTCATGACCACCGGCAGCACGCTGCAGGCGGCCGCGCTGGCGCTGCGCGCGGCCGGAGCGGGCCGGATCATCGGCCTGGTGGCGGCACGGGCGCCGGCCGACGACGGCGGTACGCTGGCACAATATCGCCTGCCCTAGTCTTGTCCCCGCGCCATGTTCCACGTCGTCCTCGTCGCACCAGAAATCCCGCCCAATACCGGCAATGCGATACGCCTGTGCGCCAATACGGGCGCGCAATTGCATCTGGTCGAACCGCTCGGCTTCGAACTGGACGACGCGCGCCTGCGCCGGGCGGGGCTGGACTATCACGAATGGCAGCCGGTGCGCGTGCATGCCACCCTGCCCGAGGCGCTGGCGGCCATCGCCGCGCCGCCGGAGCGGGTGTTCGCGCTTACCACGCGCACGGATCGCTCCATCGCCGGCGCGGCGTTCCAGCCGGGCGACGTATTCGTCTTCGGCTGTGAAACGGCGGGGCTATCGGAAGCGCAATTGCGGCTCTTCGGCCCTGCGCAGCGCTTGCGCCTGCCCATGCGGCCGGGACAGCGCAGCCTGAACCTGTCCAACGCCGTGGCGGTCGTGGTGTTCGAAGCCTGGCGGCAGGCCGGTTACGCAGGCGGCATGTAGCGCGCAGTCTCGGGTCCTGCAATGAGCGATGTCAGTTCCGGCGCGTGCACCGGCGCTCGCCTGGGGCCTGTTAACGATCGAAGGAACAGGCGCTAGCGTTGAGTCCCATTTTGCCGGTGCGTCGATAGTGCGCACGCTGGCGCGGAACTGCCTATGGTCGGCGCGTACCCATAGCTAGACCATATTGCAGTAGAAGGACCGCATATGCTTGATTCCGTTAGCCCCTACGGTGGCGCCGATGCCGCTGGTTCCAGCGCCGTTATTGCCCAGGAATCCGCGCGCCGCGCTGATAACGTTTCCTCGAATAGCGACGATGGCGCCACGCTGGTCGCGGCCAAGCCCGGCAAGAAAAAGTCGGATGTGTTCCGGCATGCGTACAACGCGGGGCGCGCGGTCGTGCACCAGTGCGTCGATGCGACCCATACGGCCAAAAAAAGAGTGCGCAAGAAAGTCGGACAGGCCGCCCATCGTCTGGAGGACGCGTGCCTCGGTGCCGGGGTGCGCGCCTTGGAAACGCTGGCTCCCGCCTTGAAGAACATGCCGGCCCTGAAAGACGCCACCGTCTTCGCGGACCCAGCGGCGATCCAGGCCAGGCAGCAGATCAATGCCGGCATCGAGGAATTGCGTGCCGAGAAGAAGTGCCTGAAGAAGGTGCCCGACATGCTCAAGGCCGCGCGCAAGAAGCTGGGTCGCCTGACAGGGGCCGCCAGCGCGCGCCGGATGGAGGCACGATCGCATCTGGAGAAAGATAGCGCTTATCTGTGCAAGGCCTTGCCGGCCTTGGCACTCGGACAGGCGCGCAAGGAAAGCGGCCATGCGGGTGGCATGCTGCAAGCCGCGATGCAAAGGGGCAGGGAAGCGATAGGCCTGGGCTCCGGCGCGTCGGCCGAAGAGGCGACCAAAGCCATCGAACGGCTGTGGGAACACGGCCTTGAAGAAGCGCGGGCGGACAACATCGGCCGTGCGCTGGACAAGCTGCGCGGCAGCATGGACCTGGGCGGCAGCCCGAAAACCGCCATCGGCGTATGCCGGGCCTTGCTGGAACAAGGCCGCGCGACGGCCCGCGAAGCCCATCCCGATCCGGCGCAGTGGCAACAGGCCGTCCAGGCGTTCGGAGCCGAGCATCTCGATCACTGGCGTGCCGTCCAGGCGGAAAAAAAGACGCTGGATGGTTTGCCCAACCCGCGCCGGGACAGTTGGATCACCGATCTGTCGGACGCGCTCGGGCTGATCGGCCCATCGTCGGCGGAAATCAAGCAGTTCATCAAATGTCACGTTTCCCGGTCGCTGCACGAGCTCTCCGACAACGCGTTCGACGACGTATGCAGGACCGTGGCGCCCGGCGGCTATCTGGGAACGCTACTGGTGCAAACCGATCGCGCCAGGTCGGCCGATGTGCTGGATGCCTGGCGCCAGGCGACCGACGAGGAACGCGTGCGCCGATACGAGACCGAACCCCTGCACGCCTTTGCCGAATTGACCGAGCTGATCGAAGCGAATGCCACCCAGGGCATGAGCGACACCGGCCTGCATGCCAATGAAGTTCCCTTGCCGGAGCAGTCGGACATCTATGTCAAGGCGCAGGATGCCATGCATCGCCTGTTGCGTGGGATGTGCCTGTCCACGCGCGGCAACGAAGCGCGTACCGAGTATCTGTCCCGTCTGATCTTCGAACGGGCCACGCCCGAAGATCGTGCCAAGCTGCTGGACAACACCACCTGGCGTGCGCCTGACGCGATTCCGGGCCGGGAGCCCCCGGTGTTCCAGGCGCTGATGGATGGCGTGCTGCGCATTACGCACAATGCGGAACTCATGGGACCGCAATACAAACGGCTGTTGCAGGAAATGCGGGTGGTCCTGGAAGGCAAGGCCCTGGCGTCGCCGGCGGACCGCACGAACGCCGGCTGGCGGGAACCGGCGGATTTCGACAAGCTGCAGGGCGCGCTGCCCGGCAAGACCCGTAGCGGACTACGGCGCGCCTGGGACAAGGTGCGGTTCTGGAGCGGCTATTTCGTCTTCAGTGGCACCGCCGAAATGGAAGCGAAGCGCTTCGCTTATCACCAGGCCCATGTCGACAAACGCCTGGGCGTGCTGGTGAACCTACTCTCCCACGATGCCGTCGAGCCGCGCACCGTGCGCCGCGCCTACCGCGACTTCCTGGATGTGGCGGACGACCTGCGGGCCGAATTCGGCGCCCGGCAATTCCGCGATACCGCGTGCGACGATTATCTGCGCCTCGCGTTCTCGCATACGGTGGGTGGGCTGGCGCCGACAGCCATCAAGAACCTGTACAAGTACCTGCAGCAGCCGTGCCCAGACATGACGCGTCGGGCGCCCCGCCTGCCCGCCTTCGCCGGTTTGCAAGCCTGGTGGCGCAACAAGTTCGTGGACGAGTATCGCGCGATGCCGCGGGACTCCGTGCAATGGCAGCGCACGGCCAGCCGTTGCTGGACGGAGCTGCGCGCCGCCGCTGAACGCGAGCCTGAAGCGCGCTGCTACGCGTTCCAACTGGAAAGGCTTGCCAGCCGATTCGGCCGCGATCGCGGCAAGGACTACGCGGGCATGAAGGCGGCCCTGGACGGCATCATCCAGAGCGACGGCAACACCTGGTCCAGCCCCAGCGAAGGCAGTTTCACGGCCTACGATGCCGCATGGGCGCGCATCCGGCCGGAATGGCGGCAGAATCTTCTGGGTCGGCTTGCGCGGTACGAAACCCACATGGACGATTTCCTGAAGGCGGACGCCGTGAAAAACACGATCGCGGAAGAAAACCTGTTCCTGTACCGCTACTTCCTGGAAGGCCTGCACGCCTCCGGCAAGGTGTTCGTGCAACGCAATCCGATGGACCGCTATGCGGATTCGCGGGATGCGACGGCGCCAGCGGAAACTGGACAGGCCGACGAGGCCCCGGCGTCGACGGCGGCCCCCGCGCCCGCAAGCGCCGCCGTGCCATCGACCAGCGCCGCCTGAGTGCGGGGCATGATCGCGGGGGGAGGGCCCCCGCGATCAGTCCAGCGACAGATTCAGCTTCTGGATCACCGCGTCCCAACGTGCTTTTTCATCGCGCATGCGAGTGCTCAACTGCTCCGGCGACGACGGCGCCGGCGTGAAGTACTGCACTGCCATCTGCTCGCGCACCTTGTCGCTGCTGATGATGCGCGCCAGTTCGCTGTTCAAGCGGTCCACGATACCGCTGGGCGTGCCCGCCGGTACCAGGATGGCGTCCCAGGAGATCGCTTCGAAGCCGGGGTAACCCTGCTCGGCCATGGTGGGCACGTCGGGCAGCGTCTCGGCGCGTTCCAGGCTGGTCACGGCCAATACCGTTGCCTTGCCATTGCGCGCCTGCGGCATGGCGATCGCCGGCACCATGAACGACGATTGGATGTCGCCGGCAATGATGGCGCTGATCACCTGGGGGAAGCCGGGGTAGGGGATATGCGCGATATCCAGCCCGGCCAGGCCCTTGAACATTTCCATGGCCAGCTGCGACGCGCTGCCCGGGCCCACGGAGCCATAGTTCAGCGCGCCCGGCTTCTCCTTGGCCAGCTTCACGAACTGTTCCACTGTCTTGATATGCAGGTTGCTGGGCACCACCAGCACATTCGGACTGGTGGCCACCAGCGTGACGGGCGCCAGATCGGTGAAGGGATCGTAGCCCAGCGTCTTGCGATACAGCGTCGGTGCCGTCGTCAGCGGCCCGTTGATCGTGAACAGCATCGTATAGCCGTCCGGCTTGGCTTCGGCGGCCAGGCGGGTGCCGATATTGCCGCCGGCACCTGGCTTGTTCTGCACGATGATGGGCTTGCCCAGCGCTTGCGAAAGCGGCTCCGACACGATGCGGGCCAGCAGGTCGGGAGAGGAGCCGGCCGGGAAGGGCACGATAAGGTCTATGGGGTGCTCCGGCCATTCCGCATGGGCGGGTGCGCCGCCCGTCAGGGCGGCCACAAGACTGGCCAGGGCCAGCCACAACCGGGGCATGCGCGTGCCGCGGCGGCGGGGGGCGGACTGGAACATCGATTTCTCCTTTGGGTAAATGCGTCGGCCGCTGCGGGCGACCGCTCTAATCAGGTACGCGCAAGTCGCCGCTTTCCGGGCGGGCGTCGCGCGCCAGCAGGGTGGAAACGGCCGTCATGGGCGACACGCCGTCGAACAGGACCGCGCAGACGGCGGCGGTGATAGGCAGGTCGACATTCAATGCACGCGCGCGTGCCAGGGCGGACCGGGCCGCGCGCACGCCTTCCGCGGTCATCCCGCCGGCCAGGATTTCGTCCAGCTTGCGGCCGGCGCCGATCTCCAGGCCCACGCGGCGGTTGCGCGACAGCTCTCCCGTGGCGGTCAGCACCAGGTCGCCCAGGCCGGTCAGGCCGGAAAACGTATCGGCGCGTGCGCCCAGTGCGATGCCCAGCCGAGTCATTTCGGCCAGGCCGCGGGTAATCAGCGCCGCGCGGGCGTTGGTCCCCAGCATCAAGCCGTCCGATACGCCGCAAGCGATGGAAATGATGTTCTTCATCGCGCCGCCGACCTCCACGCCCACGATGTCGGATCCGGCATAGACCCGCACGGCGCCGCCATGCAAGGCGGTCGTGGCGGCCGCGCAGAGCCCGGCGTCGCTGCTGGCGACCGTCAATCCCACGGGCAAGCCCTGGGCGACCTCGCGCGCGAAGCTGGGCCCGGACAACACGCCCACGCTGATGCCGGGCAACTTGCCCAGCGACGCGCGCGCGACCTCATGCGGCAGGCGGCCCTGTTCTTCGTCGAAGCCCTTGCAGGTCCACACGACATGCCAGCCCGCGCAGCCCAGCGAGGGCAGGCGCCGCGCCAGCTCCCGGCACATGGCATCCAGGCCGGCCACCGGCACGCCCAGGATGAGCAGCGGGACGCCGCCGTCCGCAGCCGTGCGGGCCAGCGCCTGGTCCAGGTTGCTGTCGATATCCAAGGAGGGCGGCAAAGAAACGCCCGGAAGATACCGGGCGTTTTCGTGTGTCGCGCGCATGGCGTCGGCTTGCGCGGCCTGGCGCGCCCACAGCAATGTGGGACGGCGGCGCGCGGCCACCGCCGCCAGCGCCGTTCCCCAACTGCCGGCGCCCAGCACTGCGACCCGCGGCGGGGCAAGCCGGGCCGCGGAAGGAGGCTGCGTTTCGTGGCTGTTATTGGCGGGTGACATTGGGCGGCAGGATGATGCCGGAGTCATTGCCGGATTGCTGCGATTGCTGCTGCTGCAGTTCCGCGATGCGCTGCTCGTACAAGGCCTGGAAGTTCACCTCGGCCAGATGCAGCGCGGGCAGCGACGTGCGCGTAATGGCGTCGGCGATGTTGGCGCGCAGGTAGGGGTAGACCATGGTGGGGCAAACGATGCCCAGCAGCGGGTCCAGCTGTTCGGCCGGGATATTCGCCAGTTCGAAAATACCGGCCTGCGTGCCTTCCACCAGGTAAAGCACCTTGTCGGCGATGCGCGTCGTGACGGTGACGGTGACGGTGGATTCGAACAGGGTTTCGGTCAGGCGCTGGCCGCCCACGTTGATGTTGACTTCGACCTGGGGCGTCTCCTGTTCCAGGAATACGTGCGGCGCATTGGGCATTTCCAGCGACAGGTCCTTCAGGTAGACGCGCTGCAGATTGAACGACGGAGCGTCGTCGCCCGCTTGCTGGTTGGTTTGATCAGCCATGAGAATTCCGGAAAGGTAGGGGGTAAAGCCTGGTCAGGCAAAGGGTGCGCCGTCCGCCGGGACGGCGCTGGAAATTCAGCCCAGCAGGGGGACGAGCTTGTCGGCACGGTCCAGCGCCGCCAGGTCGTCGTATCCGCCCACATGGGTATCGCCGATATAGATCTGCGGCACCGTGCGGCGCCCCGTGCGCTGGATCATCACGTCGCGCTGGGAGGGATCGAGGTCCACACGGATTTTTTCGATCTCGGCAACGCCGCGCTGCTTCAGCAGGGCTTCGGCGCGGATGCAATACGGACAGACGGCGGTGCTGTACATCAGGACTTTTTTCATCGTGGCGGTTCTCTACGTTGAAAACGGACGAAGCGGGTGCTGGCGCGCGGCGGGCCTGCTCAGGCCTTCTGGGTGACGGGCAGGCCCGCCTGGCTCCAGGCCTTCATGCCGCCTTGCAGGGCCACCACTTCGGCGAAGCCCTGCGCTTTCAGCTTGGCCACGGCCCGACTGGCGTCGCGGCCGTGTTCGCACACCACGACCAGCGGCTTGTTCTTGGGCAGACCCGCGGATTTCTTTTCCAGGTCCGTGGCCGGCACGCTCCGTGCCTGGGCGATGTGCCCCGCCTGGTATTGTTCGGCGGGCCGCACGTCCACCCAAACGGCCTGGCGCTGGTTCACCATCTGGATGGCTTGCGCCGTGTCGACGGCTGATCCGCCGCCGCTCTTGCGCAGCGCCGGAATGGCCAGCATGATGCCGGATACGATCGCTGCGGCGACGATGAAAATGTTGTTCTGGCTTAGCAGAAAATGCAGAAAATCCACGGAACGTCCTGAAATATGACGGTTAATGGGCGGGTAAACCGCCCATCGGGAGCCGCCGGTCCGGGCGTTCGCACGCAAGGGTCCGGAAGGGGCATAACCTTGCAATTATAAAATGATGCCATCCCGGCATCTTTCAACTCCGTTTCAAGCGACCCGCACTATGCACAAACTCGTTCTGATGCGCCATGGCGAAAGCCAGTGGAACCTGGAAAACCGCTTCACCGGCTGGACCGACGTGGACCTCACGGATACCGGCCGTGAACAGGCGCGCGCCGCCGGCGAACTCCTCAAGCGCGAGGGCTATACCTTCGACCTGGCCTACACCTCCGTCCTGAAGCGTGCCATCCGCACGCTCTGGATCGCCCTGGATGCCATGGACGCCATGTATACCCCCGTCGGGAACAGCTGGCGCCTGAACGAGCGGCATTACGGCGCCTTGCAAGGCCTGAACAAGGCCGAGACCGCGGCCAAGTTCGGCGACGAGCAGGTATTGATCTGGCGCCGCGCCTACGCCATCGCGCCGGACGCCATCCCGCTGGACGATCCGCGCCATCCGCGCTTCGACAACCGCTACGCCCGCATCCCGGCGGACCAACTGCCCGCCACGGAATGCCTGAAGGATACGGTCGCGCGCGTTCTGCCTTTCTGGAACGACTCCATCGCCCCCGCCATCCGTTCCGGCCGCCGCGTGCTGATCTCCGCCCACGGCAACAGCCTGCGCGCCTTGATCAAGCACCTGGATGGTATTTCCGACGACGATATCGTCGGGCTGAACATTCCCACCGGCCAGCCGCTGGTGTATGAGCTGGACGACGATTTGCGCCCGCAGCGCCACTACTACCTGGGCGACCCCGCTGAAATCGAGGCCGCCATGGCGGCCGTGGCCGCCCAGGGCAAGGCGAAAAAGGCCTGATCGATGCAGCTGGCGGCAAGGGGGTGGAGGGCAGCCGCGCTGACGCTGGCGCTGGCCGCCGGCGGCGTATGCGCGGCGCCGGCGGATCTCGCCGAAAAGCAGACCGAGGCGCAGCGCCAGCAATCCGCGCTGCGTGAGCGCATACAGTCGCTGCAGAAAACCATCGATGAACGCGAATCGGCGCGCAAGGAAGCCGCCGATGCCCTGCGCCAATCCGAAACCGCCATCTCCCAGATCAACCGGCGCCTGGCCGAACTGGCCGTGCAGAGCAAGCAGGCCGAAGCCGACCTGGCCGGCCTGGAGCGCCAGATGACGGCGCAGCAGGCCGTGCTGGCCCAGCGCCGCGAAGAACTCGCCCGCCAATTGCGCGCCCAGTACACCAGCGGCCTGTCGCCCTGGACCGCCTTGCTTTCCGGCGACGATCCGCAGCAGCTGGGGCGCAACCTCGCCTACCTGGGCTACGTCTCCCAGGCGCGGGCCGAAGCGGTGCAGGCGCTGCGACGCGACCTGGACGAGCTTGCCCGCCTGCAAGGCCAGGCCGATGCGCGGCGACAGGAAATCGCGCAGGTCGTCAAGGAAACCGCCGACCAGAAGGCGCAACTGGTAGCGCAGCAAAAGGAGCGCGCCAGCGTGCTGGCGCGACTGGAAGGACAGATCAACGCGCAGCGTGAAGAAGCCGTGAAATTGGGCCGCGACGATCAGCGCATGACCCGCCTGATCGACGACCTGCAGGCCGCCATCGAAAAACAGGCCGAGGAAGCGCGCAAGGCGGAAGAAGCCCGCCGCAAGGCGGAGGAGGCCCGGCGCAAGGCGGAAGCGGAAGCCGCCCGCAAGGCCGAGGAAGCGCGGCGGCAGGCGCTGGAAGAAGCGCGCCGCAAGGCGGAAGAAGCGCGCAGGCGCGCCGACGATGCGCGCAAGGCGGCCGAGGCCGCGCGCCGCGCGCAAGAGGCCAAGGAGGCGAGCCAAGCCCGCGAACAAGTCGAAACCGCGGCCCGGCGGGATGCCGAGGCAGCCGCCGCGGCCGACAAGCAGGCCGCGGCCGCGGCCAAGCAGGCCGACGATGCGGAGGCCGCCGCGCGCCGCGCCGCGCAGGCCGGCCTGCCCGTGGCGCGCGGCAATATAGAAGGCTTAAAGCCACCTGAACCCGCGAGCGCCCCGCAAACCGCCGCGGCGCGCCCGCAACCGCCGGCTGGCCGCGGTTTGCGCCAGGGGCTGCCCGTGCCGGTGCAGGGCGCGACCGTCCAGGGCCGTTTCGGCCTGGGCCGTCCGGACGGCGGTGTGTGGCGCGGCATCGTGCTGCGCGTGCCCGAAGGCACGCCCGTGCATGCCGTCGCCCCCGGTACCGTGGTTTACGCCAATTGGCTGCGCGGCTTCGGCAACCTCATCATCGTGGATCACGGTCAGCAATATATGACGGTGTATGCCTATAACCAATCCCTGCTCAAGCAGGTCGGCGATCACGTCGCGGCGGGGGACACTATCGCCTCGGCCGGTGCGACAGGCGGCCAGGTGGAATCGGGCCTATACTTTGAAATTCGTCATGGCGGCGCGCCGGTGGACCCAGCCCAGTGGTTGGCCCAGTAGAAGCGTTTGGCTAAACCAATTCAGGAAGTGTGCATGAGCACTCGCAAGTTTCGTAGTTTCGGCCTGGTGTCGATCGGCGTGGTCGCCGGGGTTTTGCTCAGCGTCGGCGTGACCGCGGTCGCGCAGCGTGGCGGCAGCCCCTTGCCCCTGGACGAACTGCGCCAATTCACCAGCGTTTTCGGCGCCATCAAGAATAACTACGTCGAGCCTGTCGACGACAAGACGCTGATCGATAACGCCATATCCGGCATGGTGTCGGGCCTGGATCCGCACTCCGCGTATCTGGATGCCGATGCCTATCGCGATATGCAGACCGCCACGCAAGGCGAATTCGGCGGCCTGGGCATCGAGGTCGGCGCCGAGGACGGCTATGTGAAGGTCATTTCGCCCATCGAGGATACGCCGGCCGCGCGCGCCGGCGTCATGGCGGGCGATCTCATCACCAAGATCAACGACACACCCACCAAGGGCATGTCGCTGAACGACGCGGTCAAGTTGATGCGCGGCGCGCCCAAGACGCCGATCACGCTGACCGTCATGCGCGCGGACCATCCGCAGCCCATCGTGCTGCGCATCGTGCGCGACGTCATCAAGGTGCGCAGCGTGCGCAGCAAGATGCTGGACGGCAACGTCGGCTACGTGCGCATCGCGCAGTTCCAGGAAAAAACGGGCGCCGACATGGCGCGCCAGCTCGCCGAACTGGGCGCGAAGCAGCCGCCGCGCGCGCTGGTCCTCGATCTGCGCAACGATCCAGGCGGCCTGCTGACCAGCGCCATCGGCGTGGCTGCGGCCTTCCTGCCGGCGGACTCCCTGGTGGTCTCCACCGACGGCCGCACGCCGGACGCGCGTCACAAGTACCTGGGCACGCCGGCCGAGTACGCGCGTGGCGAAGGCAACTACCTGTCCGGCCTGCCGGGCTGGGTCAAGACCGTTCCCATGGTCGTGCTGGTGAACGTGGGTTCCGCATCGGCCTCGGAAATCGTCGCGGGCGCGCTGCAGGACCACAAGCGCGCCAAGGTGATGGGCAACCGCACCTTCGGCAAGGGCTCGGTCCAGGTCATCCTGCCCTTGAGCGAGGATACGGCCATCAAGCTGACCACCTCGCGCTATTTCACGCCCAACGGCCGCTCCATCCAGGCCACGGGCATCGAGCCGGACTACGTGGTTGCGGACACCGCCACGGGAGACCTGTTCCGCCTGCCGCGCGAAGCCGACCTGCAGCGCCACCTGGCCAATCAGCAGGCGCCGAACGGCGAGGTGAAATCAGCGAACGATCCGGCCAACATCGAACTGCCCAAGACCTTCGAATTCGGCGGCAAGGAAGACTTCCAGCTGAAGCAGGCGGTGAACCTGCTGGATGGCAAGCCGATCCAGAAAGCGGTGCCCAAAACGGCATCCAACGACAAGGCCGGCGGCCCGCAGGCCGCCGCCCGCCCCGCCGCGGACTCGGCCACCGAACGCATGACCATCACGCCGTCCGGAGTCGAGCCCGCCAAGGCAAAATGAACGACCGGCAGTTGCTGCGTTACGCGCGCCATATCCTGCTCGACGAGCTCGGTATCGAAGGGCAGGAAAAATTCCTGGCCGCGCGTGCGCTGATCGTCGGCGCGGGGGGGCTGGGATCCCCCGCAGCCATGTATCTGGCCAGCGCCGGTGTCGGCCACATCACGCTGGTCGACGATGACGTCGTCGAACTCAGCAACCTGCAGCGCCAGCTTCTGCACACCACGGAAAGCCTGGGCCAGCCCAAGGTGGAATCGGGCCGCCGCGCCCTGCATGCCTTCAATCCGGAAATCGTCGTCGATACCATCGCCCAGCGCCTGCAAGGCGATGCGCTGGAAGCCGCCGTCGCCGGCGCGGACGTGGTGCTGGATTGCTCCGACAATTTCGCGACACGGCACCAGATCAACCGGGCGTGCGTGCATCATCGCAAGCCCCTGGTCTCGGGCGCGGCCATCCGCTTCGACGGACAGGTCAGCGTGTTCGACCTGCGGGGGGAAACGTCGCCGTGCTATCACTGCCTGTTTCCCGAAGCCGACGATGTCGAGGAAGCCAATTGCGCCACCATGGGCGTACTGGCGCCGCTGGTGGGTATCATCGGCAGCGTGCAGGCGGCCGAGGCGCTCAAGGTGCTGGCGGGGATAGGCGAAACACTCGCGGGGCGCCTGCTATGCCTGGATGGCCTGGCCATGCAGTGGCGCAGTCTGAACGTGCCGCGCGATGAAGAATGCGCGGTGTGCGCGGGTAGATAGCCCCACCCCCAAAGCGGTGCGCGCTTCCCCCTCAAGGGGGCGACGCCTGCGGACCGGCAAAGCCGGATCCGCGGCGTCCCCGATGGGGGAGCACCTGTTTCTTGCTAGAGAGTGTGTGAGTCCGGCCCGCGGAGATCGGCATCAGCCTAGCGCCAGCCTCAGCTGTTCGTCCAGATGCGCCGTCGGCGCCACGCGCCAGCCGCTCTGGGCATAGCGCAGCCACCTTCCCAGCACGAAATGCGTCAGCAGGCTGGCGTGCGCGCTGACGTCGGCGTTCGCCGGCAGGGCGCCGTCATGGACGGCCGTGCGCAGGGACTGGCGGAACGAGGCCTCGATGCGGTCATTGATATGGTTGATGCGTTCCTGCAGGCGGTTGTCTTCCGTGACGAGCGCGTCACCCGTCAGTACACGGGTCATGCCCTTGTTGCGTTCGGAGAACGTCAGCAGCATGTTCACCATGCGCCGCGCCTGGCCGATGCCCTGCGGTTCCGCGGTGCCGATCTGGTTGACCAGCGTGAATATGGTCTGCTCGATGAATTCGATCAGGCCTTCGAACATCTGCGCCTTGCTGGCGAAGTGCCGGTACAGGGCGGCTTCCGAAACCTGCATGCGTGCCGCCAGGGCCGCTGTCGTGATTCGTGCCGCGTGGGGCTGCTCCAGCATTTCCGCCAGGGTCTGCAGGATCTGCGTTTTCTTTTCGCCGGGTCTGCTTGCCATGGGTGGGGGCCGTCCGCGAGGCGGCCGGTAGAGGAAAGTTCAGGAAGGAGGGTAAAACTGAAAAGGTCTTGCTAGCGCCGCAGGGGCCGGCGTTGCAGGAGCAGCTCGCTGACCGAGTGTACCCGCAAGTCCACATAGCCCGGCCGGTTGCGTCTGCCCTTGCTGAAGGGCGTGCCCGGGTGGTGGATGTGCACCGTGCGCAGGCCCGCGCGCCGCGCGCCGCGCAGGTTCTCCAGCGTGTCCTCGACCAGGACGGTATGCGCGGCGGCCACGCCTTCACGCGCCAGCACGCGCCGCAGCAGCGTGGCCGAGGGCTTGGGCCGGAAGTTGCCGTGCCAGTTCATATGTTCGATGGCCCACAGGCTGTCGAACTGTCCCAGCAGCCCCAGGTGGCGCAGCACCGCGCGTGCGTAGTGCAGCGGCGCATTGGTCAGCAGCACCTTGCGTCCGGGCAGGCGCCGCAGCTTGGCGGGCAGGCCGGTTTCCGCCCGGATCAGCGGGCGGACATCGAAATCATGGCTCATGCGCAGGAAGGCCTCGGCGTTCACGCCATGGTTTCGCACCATGCCGATGACCGTTGCGCCATAGCGCTTCCAGTACGTGGTCCGCAGGGTATTGGCCGTGTCCATGTCGACCCCCAGCGTTTGCGCCACCGCCCGCGTCATGCCCGCGTCGATGCGCGGAAAGATGGCATGCGAGGTGTTGTGCAGCGTATTGTCCAGGTCGAACAGCCACAGGCGCGCGGGCACGGCCGTGGCGGCGCGGCGCGAGCGGCGCAGGCGCGCCGCCGGCCGCAGCAGGTACCGGTGTACCTGCATCAGCGGGACGTGATCATGGTGCCCACACCCTGATCCGTCAGCAGTTCCAGCAGCAGGCAATGCGGCACGCGTCCATCGATGATGTGCACGGAATTCACGCCGCTGCGCGCCGCGTCCAGCGAGGAGGAAATCTTCGGCAGCATGCCGCCCGATATCGTGCCGTCGGCGAACAATTCGTCGATCGCGCGCGCCGACAGGCTGCGCAGCAGCTGGCCGTTCTTGTCCAGCACGCCCGGCGTGTTGGTCATCATCAGCAGCTTTTCCGCGCCCAGGACTTCAGCCATTTTGCCGGCCACCACATCGGCATTGATGTTGTACGCCTTGCCGTCCTGGCCGTAGCCGATGGGTGAAATCACCGGGATGAACTGATCGTCCTGCAGTGCCTTGACCACGGCCGGGTCGACCTGGGTGATATCGCCGACGAAGCCGATGTCCAGCGGCTGGCTCGGATTTTCCTTGTTTTCCATCAGCCTCTTGCGCGCGCGAATCAGGCCGCCGTCCTTGCCCGTCAGGCCCACGGCCTTGCCGCCGGCCTCGTTGATCATCATGACGATGTCCTGCTGCACCTGACCGCCCAGCACCCATTCGACGACTTCCATCGTCTCGGCATCGGTTACGCGCATGCCTTGCACGAAGGTGCCGCTCTTGCCGACGCGGCGCAGGGCATCGTCGATCTGCGGGCCGCCGCCGTGCACGACCACGGGATTCAGGCCCACCAGCTTGAGCAGCACGACGTCGTGCGCGAAGCTTTGCTGCAGGCGCTCTTCCGTCATGGCATTGCCGCCGTATTTCACGACGATGGTCTTGCCGTGGAAGCGCCGCAGATAGGGCAGGGCCTCGGACAGCACGCTAGCCTTCAGCGCGGGGGACAGGACGGCGGTATCGGAGGTATCGGTCATGGCGGCTGGAAACGCGATGATGATGAAAAAGGACGCGGCGCCGCACAGGGCGCCGTTGACCGGCATTGTATTACCCGTTGGGGCTTATGCCAGCGCGTAATAAACAGATGGAGTACAAAAAAGCCGGCTTCATGTAGATTTGATCCCTTTCGTATTAAACGGTCTAGGCGGGAACCCCCGACGAGGAGAAAAAATGAATCAAGCAACGCCGCGGCCCGCTGCCGCGCATCGTGCGGCCGGACGGGCCGCAATCCGCGCGCCCGGCGCCCGCGTCCTGGCGGCTTGGACGGCCCTGTTCATATCGGGCCTGTGCGCGGCCTTGATGACCTCGGCCGCCGCGGCGGCCGACAAACTGGTGGTCGCCGCCACGCAGGTCCCGCACGCGGAGATCCTGGACTTCGTGAAGCCGGCATTGGCCAAGGAAGGCGTGGACCTGGACGTCAAGGTGTTCAGCGACTACGTGCAGCCGAACGTACAGCTGGTGGACAAGCAGGTGGACCTGAATTTCTTCCAGCACCAGCCCTACCTGGATACCTTCAATCAGGACCGCAAGGCCAACCTGGTGGCGATCGCCAAGGTCCACGTCGAACCTTTCGGCGCCTACTCGCGAAAGATCAAGAAGCTGTCCGAACTGAAGAACGGCGCGACGGTGGCCATCCCCAACGACCCCACCAATGGCGGACGCGCGCTGCTGTTGCTGCAGAATGCGGGGCTGATCAAGCTGAAGAACCCCACGGACATCCGGGCGACGCCGCAGGACGTGATCGAGAACCCCAGGAAGCTGAAGTTCCAGGAACTGGAGGCCGCCATGCTGCCGCGCTCGCTGGACGATGTGGCCCTGGCGCTGATCAACACGAACTACGCCCTGGAAGCCGGCCTGGTGCCGACCAAGGATGCGCTTGTCATGGAGGGGCCCGATTCGCCGTATGCCAACGTGCTGGTGGCGCGGCCCGACGACCGGGACAGGCCGGCGGTGCAAAAGCTGGTCAAGGCCCTGCATACGCCCGAGCTCAAGCAGTTCATCCTGGAGCGGTACAAGGGCGCCGTCGTTCCGGCATTCTGAGGGTCGTACGGGCGATCACGCCCGTACGCGATCGCCGCTTTTCAGCGGCCCGAGGCGGGCAGCCGGCGGCGCAGGGATTCGAAGAACAGCGTGGACTGCAGCCGCTCGCCCTGGATCTGCATGGCGACATGGCGTGCCATGGTTTCGGGCACGGGTTCCAGCGGCAGCCCGGTGGACAGCGCCAGGACCTCGGCTTGGCAAGCGCGTTCCAGGAAATACAGGTCGTCGTAGGCGTAGTCGATCCGTTCGCCGCAGACGACCACCCCATGGTTGCCCAGGAAAAGCACGTCGGCCCCCTTCATGGCCCGCGCGATGCGCTCGCCTTCCGCGTTATCCAGTGCCAGGCCGTCGTAGCGGGCATCCACGGCGACGCGGCCGTGGAAACGCATGGCGTTCTGCGACAGGCGCGTGTCCAGGCCGCGCCGCGCGGTCAGCGTCAGCGACGTGGCGTAGGGCATATGCGTATGCAGGACGCAGGCCTTGCGCGCAAGGCGGTGGATGGCCGCATGGATGAACATGGCGGTGGCCTCGACGTCATGTCGTCCGGCCAGCTTGGCGCCCCGGGCGTCCACCAGGACGATATCGTCGGTGTCGATTTCGCTCCAGTGCAGGCCGCGCGGATTGATCAGGAAGCGATCGCTGCCGTCCGGCAACGCAACGCTGAAATGATTGCAGACCCCTTCCTCCAGTCCGTGGTGCGCGGCCGCGCGCAGGGCCAGCGCCAGGTCGGCCCGCAGGGCCAGGGTCTCGGATGTGTGGGACTGCGTGTCGAGTTGGGCGGACATGGCGGCGGGAGGGTTGGGGCGGCACGGGCCGGAAGGCCGATTTAAACCGAATCGGGCCGCAGCGCACAGGGGATTCCGTCCGGGGTTGGGGACGTCTTCAGTTCCTTGTCAGTGGGCGCGGCGATATAATAACGTACGTTATCAATTGCGTGCGATCACCGGTAGCGCGACTGCCACCGCGATCTCCGCCGTACCGCGACCGCGTCCGCGCACATCCACCCCCCGATGTCCCCATCTTCTTTCGAGCCGTTCGAGCAGGCCATGGACGAGCTGGCCCTGCGCCTGGCGTCGCGCCATCAGTTGCGCGAGTCCGTGCTCAGCCGGCTTTTCATGCACGTCGCGGCGCGCCTGGGGGAGCATATGGACGCACCGCTGCGCGAGCATGGCCTGAACTCCACGCTGTGGACCTCGCTGGTCGTCATTTACGCCAGCGAACAGCACCGCCTGAAGCCGTCGGAGCTCAGCGTCTTCATGAATTCGTCGCGGACCAACAGTACGCGCGTGGCGCGCGAACTGGAACGGCAGGGCTATGTGACCCGCCAGGCCGGGGAAAGCGACCGCCGGCAGATATTCCTGCAACTGACTCCCAGGGCACTGGCCTTCGTGCGGCTGTACCTGCCCAGGCGGCGCGCACAGCTGAAGTCCCTGTTTTCCAATTTCGAACCCGCGGAGATCGACGAACTGGAGCGCTTGCTGCGCAAACTGCTGCCGCACGTTGATTGACCTCTCGCGGCGCGTCGGACGTCTCTTTTTTTGAGCAAATAGTAACGTAGGTTATTAAATTCATGTCTCCCGCCGGCCATCCTGGCGCTGTCCCGCACAAGTCCATGATTACGGTCTCCATCATGCTGGCGACCATCATGCAGACGCTGGACAGCACCATCGCCAACGTCGCGCTGCCGCACATGGCTGGCGGGCTGTCGGCATCCCAGGACCAGATCACCTGGGTATTGACCTCCTATATCGTCGCGGCCGCCATCGCCACGCCCGTCACGGGCTGGCTCACCGGGCGCTACGGGCTGAAGTCCGTATTCCTGGTTTCCATTGCGGGCTTCACCGTCATGTCGCTCGCGTGCGGCGCGGCTGGCAACCTGGTGCAGATCGTGCTGGCCCGCCTGCTGCAGGGGGCCTTCGGCGCCGCGCTGGTGCCGCTGTCGCAGGCGGTGATGCTGGACATCAACGAGCCCAAGGACCACGCCAAGGCCATGGCGGTCTGGGGCATGGGGGTGATGCTGGGACCGATCCTGGGGCCGACGCTGGGCGGCTGGCTGACGGACAACATGAACTGGCGGTGGGTGTTCCTGATCAATCTGCCGGTGGGCATGCTCTCGTTCTATGGCGTGGCGCGCTACATCCATGACGACGGCACGCGGCGCGATGGACGCTTCGACGTATTCGGTTTCGCCACGCTGGCGGTGGCCATCGGTCTGCTGCAGCTGATGCTGGATCGCGGCGAACAGGCCGACTGGTTCGACTCGATCGAGATCCGCATCTATGCCGTGTGCGCGTTCATCTCCTTCACCTTTTTCATCCTGCACACGGCCACCAGCGGCGAACACTCTTTCTTCAAGGTCGCGCTGCTGCGCGACCGCAACTTCGCGATGGGCTTGGCGTTCTACTTTCTGCTGGGGCTGCTTCTGTACGCGACACGGGCCCTGCTGCCGCCGCTGCTGCAAACGATACTGGGCTACCCGGTGGTGACCACCGGCATCGTTACCGCGCCCAGCGGCTTCGGCACCATGGTGTCGATGCTGGTGGCTGGCCGCCTGGTCGGCAGGCTGGACGGCCGCCTGATCATCGCCTTCGGCTTCGGGCTGACCACGCTGTCGCTATGGCAGATGTCCGGCTATACGCCGCAGATCACGGAGTGGGATGTCATCGTGCCAGGCTTCATCCAGGGACTGGGCCTGGGCTTCACGTCGGTGCCGCTGACCACGATGACGTTCTCGACGCTGGATCGGTCGCTGCGGTCGGACGGCACCGCCATCTACAGCCTGTCGCGCAATATCGGCAGCAGCATCGGGATTTCGGCGATGCAGACCCTGCTGGTGCGCAACAGCGCCACCCTGCATGCGTCCCTGGGGGCCTACGTATCGGCCGCCGCCTTGATGATGCACCCGGACGCGCTATCGCGGATGTTCAATGTGCATACGCCCACCGGCCTGGCCGGATTGAACGAAGTCGTGAGCAACCAGGCGGCCTTCATCGCCTACCTGGACGATTTCCGATTCATGATGTGGCTGACACTGGCGGCCATACCCTGTCTTGTGTTCATGCGGACGCGGCGCGTGGCATCTGCCGCGGAGCGGTCCGCGGAACAGGCCGAGCTGCAGCACGTCGCGGCGGAATAGCCGCTACTCGGCCGGGTTTTCCGTCGTCGCGGCCGCGGTAACGGCGGGGGCAGCGTCCCGCTCCTGCACGGCTGGGGCCGGTGGCGTCCCGCCGCCTTCATGTGCCGTCGCGCCATCCCGCGATGCCGGGCCGTTGTGGGTTCCCGAGCCGTTGTGCGGCGCCGCGCTGCGCGAACGCTGCCGCGCCGGGCCTTGGTGCTGGAGCAGGTTGTATGCCGTATTGACCAGCCCGATGTGCGAAAACGCCTGCGGGAAGTTTCCCACCATGCGCTGGCGCAGCGGGTCGTATTCCTCTGCCAGCAGTCCCAGGTCGTTGCGCAGCGCAAGCAGCCGCTCGAACAGCGCGACCGCCTCATCCACGCGGCCCTGCAGGACATAGGCGTCCGCCAGCCAGAAGCTGCACGCCAGGAACACCCCTTCGTTCTGGGCCAGGCCGTCGTCCGACTCTTCGGGCACGTAGCGCATCACCAGCCCATCGCGTATCAGGCCTTTTTCGATCGCCTGTATCGTGCCCGTCACGCGCGGATCGTCCACGGGCAGGAAGCCGACTTGGGGAATCAGCAGAAGGCTGGCGTCCAGCACCTTGCCGCCGTAGTACTGCACGAAGCTGTTCATGCCCGCGTCGAAGCCGTGTTGCAGGATGTCGGTGCGTATGGCGTCGCGGATATGCCGCCAGCGCTGCACCGGCCCCTGCAAATTGAAACGTTCCGCCGATTTGATGGCGCGGTCGAACCCCACCCAGCACATCAGGCGCGAATGCGTGAAGGCGCGCCGCGCGCCGCGGACTTCCCAGATGCCGTGGTCTTCCGTGTTCCAGCCGTGCTCCAGCGGGGTGAGCAGGATGCGCTGCAGCCGCCATGCCTGTTCCAGCGGCGCCAGTTCGGCTTCGCGTGCCGCGTGCAGGGTATCGATCAGCTCGCCGTAGATGTCCATCTGGATCTGCGCCGAGGCGGCGTTGCCGATGCGTACCGGTGCGCTGTTCTCGTACCCTGGCAACCACGGTATTTCCATTTCCGGCAGGCTGCGTTCGCCGGCGATGCCGTACATGATCTGCAGCTGGTTCGGATGACCCGCCGACGCGCGCATCAGCCACATGCGCCACGCTTCCGCCTCCTCGCGATAGCCGGCGTTCAGCAGCGCGTACAGGGTCAGCGCCGAATCGCGCAGCCAGCAATAGCGGTAGTCCCAGTTGCGCGTGCCGCCCAGGTTTTCCGGCAGCGACGTGGTGGGGGCCGCCACGATGCCGCCGGTGGGGCGGTAGGTAAGCAGCTTGAGCGTGATCAAGGAACGCACGATCGCCTCATGCCATTCCGGGAAGCGGTGGTCGGTGCGGCAGCGCTTGGACCATTCCTTCCACCACGCAACGGTGCGATCCAGGCTTTCCATGCGGTCGGGCACGAAATGGGGCACCTTGTGCGAAGGGTGATAGGAGAGGGTGAAAGGCACGTGCTCGCCGGCCTGGACGGTAAAACGCGATACGGTACGCAGGTCCCGGCCTTCCAGCGGCGCCTGGGTGTGCAGTTCGACGGCATCCGGTCCGGCGATGGCGCTGATGCCGTAGTCGCGGCGGCGCACCCAGGGTACGGCCTGTCCGTAGTTGAACCGCAGCACCAGGTCCATATCGATATCGACGTGGCCGTGGTCGCCGCGCACGATACGCACCACGTCCACGCGTTCTTCGTCGTCGCTCAAGGGCATGAAATCGAACAGCGTCGCCGTGCCGGTGCCGGTCTCGAAGCGGGTCTCCAGCACCGCTGTCCCCGGGATATAGCGGCGCCGGGACGTGAAGGCGCCGCGCGGCCGCAGCTGCCAGTACCCGTGCTCTTCGTTGCCCAGCATCGCCGCGAAGCAGGCGGCGGAATTGAAGTGGGGCAGGCACAGCCAATCGATCGATCCGTCGCGCGACACCAGCGCGGACGAGAGCATGTTGCCGATGATTCCGTAGTCTTCGAGCGGTTTCGACATGAAGGCCGAACCTCCTTGTTGTTGTCGGGCTGCCGATCGATATGCGCCGCGCTGGAGGCATCCGGCATGGCCCGCGCCGTAGGGAGCCCGTCATGGACCGGACTAGCCTATCATGCACGCGGCGATATGCTCTTGTGTGTAGCGCAAGAAAATATCCCGCACCCGCTGCAACACGGCGTAACAGCCGCGCCCCCGCCCAAGCTGCTGTAATGGCTTACCCGCAGAAATGGGAGGGCCCGTGGAAACTGCCATGCAAGTATTGGTACTCGCGGCGCATGGTGAGGACTTTCAGGTCATACGCGACGTGCTGGCCGCGACAGGCCAGCCCACGATGGACTGCGACGATGCGCAAGCGCTGTTATCGGCGCTGGCCCGCGGCGCGGGTTGCGCCATCCTGCCTGGCGAGGCGCTGGGTTCCCACGCCCTCGACGGCCTGGCGGACTGGGTAGGGCGGTAGGAATCCTGGTCGGATTTTCCCTTCCTGGTGATCGAGCGCGCCGGCCCGTACGCCGAGGCCCTGGGGTCGCACGACCCCTATACGCCCTTGGGCAACGTGATCTTGCTGCAGCGTCCGCTGCGCGAGGACGTCATGCGCCGCGCCGTCGTCACCGCGCTGCGCGCCCGAGGCCGCCAGTACGATGCCCGGGCGGTGCTGCAGCGCCAGGCCGAAACGGAAGAGACCTTGCGCATGTTCAACGAGACGCTGGAAACGCGTATCGGGGAACGCACCCACGCGCTGGCGCGTGCCAACGACAGGCTGATGAAGGAAATACGCGAGCGCGAGCGCACCCAAAGCGCCTTGGTGCAATCGCAGAAGATGGAGGCGATCGGCCAGTTGACGGGCGGGCTTGCCCATGACTTCAATAATCTGCTGAATGTCATCATGGGCAGCGTGGAGCTGATCCAGCGCACCTCGGCTGACGAGCGTGCGCGGCGGCTGGCGGTCAATGCCAGGCACGCGGTGGAACGCGGCGCGAAGCTCACCGCCCAACTGCTGGCGTTCTCGCGCAGCCAGAACCTGGATTTGCGCCCCACCGACATCAATGCGCTGCTGTCGGCCATGCGCGAATTGCTGGGGCTCTCGCTGGGGCCCACGGTGCGCGTCCTGACCGATTTCGCACCCGACTTGCCGATGGCCACGGCCGACGCGAATCAGCTCGAACTGGCCGTGCTCAACCTTTGCCTGAATGCGCGCGACGCCATGCCCGCGGGCGGCGAAGTCACCCTGTCGACGGCATTGCGCCAGGCGGAGGAAGGCGACCTTCCGGCCGGCCGCTACGTGGTGATTGCCGTGAAGGACACCGGCACGGGGATTCCGACGCAAACGCTGAGCAAGGTCTTCGATCCCTTCTTCACGACCAAGCCGGTGGGCAAGGGAACGGGGCTGGGCCTCAGCCAGGTTTATGGGATCGCGCGCCAGTCGGGCGGCATCGCGCGCATCGCCAGCGAAGAGGGCCACGGCACGGTTGTGGAGATCTGGCTGGCGCCGGCCGATCCCGCCACGGTGGACGGCATGCTGGTGGCGGGTCTCGATGGGGCGGGCAAGGCCGGGGCCGCGAATGTGCTGGTGATCGACGACGACGCGTCGGTGCGCCACCTGATCGTCGAATGCCTGGAGATACTGGGCTATGAGGTCCGGCAGGCCGCCGATGGCGAGGAAGGCCTGGCACTGCTGCAGGAACAGCCGCCGGATCTGCTGATGGTGGACTTCATCATGCCCAAGCTGAACGGCGCCGAAGTCATCGAGCGCGCCCGCAGGCTGGTGCCCGACCTGCCTATCATCCTGGCGACCGGCTATGCCGACGCGCAGGCCGGCGGAAGCGTGCTGGAGCACGAACGCGTGCTGCAAAAACCCTTCAACCTGGACCAGCTCGCCACCATGGTGACCGAGGCCCTGCAGCGGTAGTGGGCCCCCACGCTGCGCCGGTACCCGGCTTGCTGCCCCCCGAGGGGGCTGTTCTCCCTTGGGGCGGCCCGGCGGGGGAACGCGCCCCCACGCTACGCTCTTACCCGGCGTGCTGGCCGCCGAGGGGGCTGGCGTCCGCCACATTTCGCTTGATGGCGACGTGGCGGCGCTGCATTTCCTGGCGCAGGGTGCGGCGCTGGTCCGCGGCTTCGCAGCGCTGGCGTTCTTCTTCGTTGCGCGGCTCCAGCGGCGGGACGGGCGTCGGGTTGCCCAGCTCGTCCACCGCCACCATGGTGAAGTAGCAGCTGTTGGTATGGCGAACCAGCTTCTGCCGGATGTCCTCGGTGATGACCTTGATGCCGATCTCCATGGAGGTCCTGCCGGTGTAGTTCACCGATGCCAGGAAGGTCACCAGCTCACCGACATGGATCGGTTCGCGGAACACCACCTGGTCCACCGAAAGCGTCACCACGTACTGGCCGGCATAGCGGCTGGCGCAGGCATAGGCAACCTGGTCCAGGTACTTGAGGATGTGTCCGCCATGGACGTTGCCGGAAAAATTGGCCATATCCGGCGTCATCAGGATGGTCATCGACAACTGGTGGCTGAAAGCTTCATCCATGGAGGAGTGTCCTGTCTGGGTGTCTGGAGTCGGTGCGCGGCAGGGCGGCCGGCGGGGACGGGATGTGCAGGTGGCAAGGCCGCGCGCGAGCGGCGCCACGCCGCGATCTTAGCAACGCGGGCCGCACGGGAAAGCGCCGAGAAATACGCCTAACCGGTCGCTTTTTTTGCGTGGGAGCGGCCCTGGCCGGAGAGCATGCCGGTTGCGGGCGACCGGCGCCTGCAGGCCGCGTGGGGCCTGTTCCCTGGCCTGCCCTGCGGCGCCTTCTCCCTGGCGAACCGCGCCTGTCTTTCAAGCGATGAGTCTGGCCAGCTCCGCACCGGGATCGGCCGCGCGCATGAAGGCCTCGCCCACCAGGAAGGCGTCGACCTTGTGCTCGCGCATCATGCGGACGTCCTCCGGGCGCAAGATGCCGCTTTCGGTGACGATGCGGCGCCCGCTGGGCACCTGCGGCAGCAGGTCCAGGGTATTCTGCAGCGTCGTCTCGAATGTGCGCAGGTTGCGGTTGTTGATGCCGATCAGGGGCGTGCGCAGCTGCGTGGCCACTTCCAGTTCCGCGGCGTCGTGGACTTCCACCAGCACGTCCATGCCCAGGTCCATGGCGCAGGCTTCCAGATCCTTCAGCTGCGCGGGGGCCAGCGCCGCCGCGATCAGCAGCACGCAGTCCGCGCCCAGGGCGCGAGAGAACACCACCTGGTAAGGATCGATGATGAAATCCTTGCGCAGCACGGGCAGGGGGCAGGCCGCGCGCGCCTGGCGCAGGTGGTCGTGCGAGCCCTGGAAGAACTGCACGTCGGTCAGCACGGAAAGGCAGGCCGCGCCGTGTACCGCATACGATGCCGCGATTTCGGCCGGGCTGAAGTTTTCGCGCAGCACGCCGCGCGACGGCGACGCTTTTTTGATCTCCGCGATGATGCCGGGCTTGCCGGCGGCGATTTTGTCTTCGATGGCCTGGGCGAAGCCGCGCACGTCCTGGCGAGCTTGCGCTTCGCGCAGCAGTTCTGCTTCGCTGCGCATCTGGCGGGCGGTGGCGACTTCCTCGGCCTTGACTGCGAGGATTTTCGCAAGAATGTCGTTCATTTCAAAACTTCCGGGTGTAAGCGCAAAATTCTTCCAGCTTGCCGCGAGCGGCACCAGATGCAATCGTATCAGCCGCGAGTTTCAGGCCGGCTTCAATCGTTGGAGCGACATTACCCGCATAGATGGCAAGTCCGGCGTTCAGCGCGACGATATCGCGCGCGGGACCCGGTTTGTCGTTCAGCGCTTCCAGGATGAGGTCGCGTGATTCCTCACGATTGGACACCTTGATTCCCCGGTTGGACATCATGGATAGCCCGTAGTCCTCCGGGTGGATTTCATACTCCAGGACCTTGCCGTCCTTCAGTTCGCCGATCATGGTCGCCGCCCCCAGGGACGCCTCGTCCATGCCGTCGCGGCCATGCACCACCAGCACGTGGCGCGAGCCCAGCCGTTCCAGCACCCTGACCTGGATGCCGACCAGGTCGGGATGGAAAACGCCCATCAACTGGTTCTGCGCGCCGGCGGGATTGGTCAGCGGTCCCAGGATATTGAAGATGGTGCGCACGCCCATTTCCTTGCGTACGGCGGCGACGTTCTTCATCGCGCCGTGATGCGCGGGGGCGAACATGAAGCCGATGCCCACGGTGTCGATGCATTCGGCCACCTGTTGCGGGTCGAGCTGCAGGTTGGCGCCCAGGGCTTCGAGCACGTCCGCGCTGCCCGAGGACGACGACGCGCTGCGTCCGCCATGCTTGGCGATCCTGGCGCCGGCCGCGGCGGCGACGAACATCGCCGCGGTGGAGATATTGAAAGTCCGGCTGCCGTCCCCGCCGGTGCCGCACATGTCCAGCAGCTGCTCGGGGTAGGGAGTTACGACCGGCGTGGCGAACTCGCGCATCACCTGCGCGGCCGCGGTGATTTCGCCTATGGTTTCCTTCTTCACGCGCAAGCCCATCAGCAATGCCGTCGCGATCTGCGGCGACATTTCGCCGCTCATCAGCATGCGCATCAAGTGCAGCATTTCATCATGGAAGATCTCGCGGTGTTCGATGCAGCGGGTCAGCGCCTCGGTCGCCGTTATGGTCATGGTCGTTTCCCCCTCTTCGGAATGGTTTTCTATCGTATATCCAGGAAATTGCGCATCAGGGCATGGCCGTGCTCGCTGAGCACGGATTCGGGGTGGAACTGTACTCCGTATATAGGCAGCGTTTTGTGACGCACGCCCATGATGTCGCCATCCTCCGCCGTGGCGGTCGCTTCCAGGCAGTCGGGCAGCGTGGCGGGGTCGATGGTCAGCGAGTTGTAGCGGATTACCGTGTACGGCGAGGGCAGGCCGGCGAAGATGTCGGTGCCGGTATGCGAAATACGCACGGTCTTGCCATGCATGATGCGCGGCGCGCGCACGATGTCGCCGCCGAAAGCCGTGCCGATGGCCTGGTGGCCCAGGCACACGCCCAAGATGGGCACCTTGCCGCCGAATTCCTGTATCAGCGCCACCGAGATGCCGGCTTCGGCCGGCGAGCACGGGCCGGGCGACACGCAGATGCGGTCCGGCTTCATGGCGGCGATCTCCTCCAGCGTGATCTGGTCGTTGCGCGCGACGCGCACGTCTTCGCCCAGTTCGCCGAAGTACTGCACCAGGTTGTAGGTGAAGGAATCGTAGTTGTCGATCATCAAGAGGCTCATGGATACAACCCTTGGTTTCTGTTCGTGGGAAAGTCCGGATGCCGGCCGCGATGCGGTCAGATGGGCTGGTCCAGGCCGTTCTGGACTTGTTCGGCGGCGCGCAGCACCGCGCGCGCCTTGGCTTCCGTTTCCGCCCATTCCGCTTCCGGGTTGGAGTCGGCGACGATGCCGGCGGCGGCCTGGACGTACAGCGTGCCGTCCTTGATCACGCCGGTACGGATGGCGATGGCCACGTCCATTTCACCGCCATAGCTCAGGTACCCCGCGGCGCCGCCGTAGATGCCGCGTCGCACCGGCTCCAGTTCGTCGATGATCTCCATGGCCCGCACCTTGGGCGCCCCGGTCAGCGTGCCGGCCGGGAAGGCGGCACGCAGCACGTCCATGCTGGTCATGGCGGGATCGAGGTCGCCGGCGACGTTGGACACCAGATGCATGACATGGGAATACCGCTCGATCGCCATGGTGTCCGTGACCTTCACCGAGCCGGTTTCCGCGACACGTCCCACGTCGTTGCGCGCCAGGTCGATCAGCATGACATGCTCGGCGATTTCCTTGGGATCGGCCCGCAGTTCGGCCGCGAGCGCGGCGTCTTCCTGCGGCGTGCCGCCGCGCTTGCGCGTCCCGGCCAGCGGCCGGATGGTGACGCGGGACTTGGACTGGCCGTCCTCCGTGACGCGTTCCTGGCGGACGAGGATTTCCGGCGACGAACCGACGACGTGGAAGTCGCCGAAATTCCAGAAGTACATGTACGGCGACGGATTGAGCGAGCGCAGCGACCGGTACAGAGACAGCGGCGAATCGCGGAAAGGCTTGGTGATCACCTGTCCCACCTGCACCTGCATCAGGTCGCCGGCCGCGATGTATTCCTTGGCGCGCAGGACGGCGGCCAGATAGTCTTCCTTCTTGAAGTCGCGCTGTTCGGCCGTCTGCATGCTGGCGTGGCTATACGGGATGTCGACGGGCTTGCGCAGCTTCTGCCGCAGCTCGCGCAGCCGCTGCTGGGCCCGCGCGTAGGCCTCGGGCTGGGCCGGATCCGCATAGACCATCAAGTAGATGCGTCCCGCCAGGTTGTCCACGATGACCAGCTCGTCGACGTGCAGCAGCATGATGTCCGGCGTGCCTTCTTCCATGCCGGCGGGGAAGGGCTTGACGGCCGGCCCCAGCCGAGGCTCGATGTGGCGCACCGTGTCGTAGCCGAAATAGCCCGCCAGGCCGCCGGCGAAGCGCGGCATGCCGGGCCGCAGGGCGACCTTGAAGCGCCCCTGGTACTGCTCGATGAAAGCGAGCGGATCGCCGTGATGCGTTTCCACCACCTTGCCGTCATGCACGACTTCGGTGACGGTGCCACGCGACTGGATGACGGTGCGCGCCGGCAGGCCGATGAAGGAATAGCGGCCGAAGCGCTCGCCGCCCACCACCGACTCCAGCAGGCAGGTCATGCGCCCGTTCTCCGGACCGGAATGCGCCAGTTTCAGGTAGATGGCCAGCGGCGTGTCCAGGTCGGCATAGGTGTCGGCGACCAGCGGGATGCGGTTGTAGCCTTGGTTGGCGAGTGCTTTGAATTCCAGTTCGGTCATATCGGTCTCGTGTCGGTCTTTTGATGTCGAGCCGGGCAAAAAGCAAAAAGCCCGGCCAGTGGTCTGGTTCCGGGCTTGGGGATTTTGCTGGAGCGGCGCCTGATCGCATACGCGTCGGACGCCGGGAGTTGCCTTATCGCCACCCGGAAGCCAAACGCCACCAGCGCCACGAGGCGCCAGGCAGTTGCGTCAGGACAGGGGCGATCATTTTTGCGTTTCGGGTAGGTATTTCAGTGAGCCGCGCTGGGGGAAAGCAGACTGTTGTCCCGGCCTATCCATTGCGCGGCTTCGACCAGAGTCGCAACTATACCATCGACATCCAGCGTGCGCACATCCACGCCTTCGTTGTACCCGTAGGGCACCACCAGCACGCGGGTGCCGGCGTCGCGCCCGGCCTGGGCGTCATTGATGGAATCGCCGATCGTCACGGCGCGCTCCGGCGGCACGCCAAGCAGCGAGCAGGCATGCAGCATCGGCTGGGGGTCGGGTTTCTTGCGGGCGCAGGTGTCGCCGCACACCACGGCCGCGAAGAAGCCCGCCAGGCCCGTGCGCTGCAGCAGCGGTATCGTGAACTCGGTGGGCTTGTTGGTGACGACCGCCATCTTCAGGCCCTGGTCCCGCATCGCCTTGAGCCCGTCCAGCACGCCGTCGAAGATCACGGCCTTGTCGCCGTTCACCAGGTGGTAGTGGCGGTAGAAAGAGGCGCGCCCCTGGGCGTACAGCGCGGGGTCGAGGTCGCCGTGCTCTTGCGCGCCGGCCAGCGTTCGCTGCACCAGCCGGTCCACGCCCTTGCCGACGAAGGTTGCGATGACGGCTTCGCGCAGCGGCGGCATGCCGAGCTCCATGCGCATGGCATTGGCGGCCGTGGCCAGGTCCGGCACGGAGTCCAGTAGCGTGCCGTCCAGGTCCAGCAGCGCGGCTTGGAAAAACTTCATGAAACTATTCCCCTTCAGGCCGGCAGTGTGTCGGCCGAGGCGATCCGTTCGCGCATGGCGCCGATGATCGTGGCGTAATCGGAATGGCCGAAGATGGCGGAGCCCGCCACGAATGTGTCCGCGCCCGCGGCACGGATTTCAGCGATGTTGTCCACCTTGACTCCGCCATCGACTTCCAGGGCGATGTGCTGGCCGCCTTCGCGCGTCCAGCGGTCGATGCGCGCGCGCGCATCGCGCAGCTTGTCCAGGGCCGAGGGCAGGAAGCTCTGGCCGCCGAAGCCCGGGTTGACCGACATGACCAGCACCACGTCGAGCTTGTCCATCACGTAGTCCATGTAGCTGAGCGAGGTGGCCGGATTGAACACCAGTCCCGCCTTGCAGCCATGGTCGCGGATCAAGGCGAGCGTCCGATCGACGTGCCGCGTTGCTTCCGGATGGAAGGAAATAATGTTGGCGCCTGCCTTGGCGAATTGCGGAACCAGTTCGTCCACCGGTTCCACCATCAGGTGCACGTCGATGGGGACCTCGACGTGCGGCCGGATGGCGGCGCACACCATGGGACCGATCGTCAGGTTCGGGACATAGTGATTGTCCATGACGTCGAAGTGGATCCAGTCGGCGCCCGCGGCGACGACATTGCGGACTTCCTCGCCCAGGCGGGCGAAGTCGGCGGAAAGGATGCTGGGCGCGATGCGCGTGGCCGGGGAGAGGAAAGGCATGGTCGGCGGCATTCAAGGGATAATGTGCCAATATTGTAGTTTGCCGGGACCCGCGCCAGCCGCCGATGCAGCATCAGCATGCGGCAACGTTACCGGCAGCAAGCTGCCGTCGATTCAGACTTCAAAGGCCGGAAAGCAGTGAAACCCTATGACCTTACCGTGGCCATCGAGCCGCGCTACGTGCCCGATCAGTCCAATCCCGCTGAACAGGAATATGTGTTCGCCTATACGGTCCGTATCACCAATACCGGGGAACATCCCGCGCAGGTGATCAGCCGGCATTGGATCATCACGGACGGTAACCAGCGCGTGCGCGAAGTCCGCGGCCTGGGGGTGGTCGGCCAGCAGCCGCTGCTCGCGCCCGGTGAAACCTTCGAATACACCAGCGGTTGCCCGCTGCCCACGCCCGTGGGGACCATGCGCGGCAGCTATCACTGTGTCGGCGAAAACGGCATTCCCTTCGACGTCGCGATCGAGGAATTCCTGCTCGCCATGCCCCGCACCCTGCATTGAACCCACGCCGGCATCCCGCGACGCCGGCGCTTGCTACACCTGTCCCTATTTTCCCGATGAAGCGCTCATTGTCCCGACTGGCCCCGCTCGTGCTGCTGGGCCTTGCCCTGGCCGGTTGTTCCACCGTCGAAAACGCGATTCCGCCGGAGCAGGCCGCCGGCGGGCCGGGCGGCGCCGCGGTTCCGGTCCCCGCGGCGGAAGGCTCGCTGGTGGTGCCCCCGCTGTCCAGCTTGCCGGATACGCCGACCCGCCCGCTGGCGGGCCGCTTCCAACGGGTCAACTACAGCGAGATCCCGGCCTGGCGCGATGACGACCTGGCGCAGTTCTGGCAGGTCTTCCTGCGCAATTGCAAGGGGCTGATGCGCCCGACGTCCGGCAATCTGACGCTGCCTGCCCGCGCCACGCCGCGCGCCTGGCAGCCTGTGTGCGCCGCGGCCGTCGATCCCGCCCGGCGCCCCGTTGCCGCCGATGCCGAAAGCGTGCGCCGGTTTTTGCAGACCTATCTGCAGCCCTGGCGCCTGCTCGCGCCGGACGGCAAGCCCGCATCGAATATGGTCACCGGATATTACGAGCCGTTGGTCCGCGGTTCGCGCGTGCAGGGCGGCCTGAATCAATGGCCGCTGTATGTGCCGCCCAAGGACCTGCTGACCATAGACCTGGGGGCCATCTATCCGGAACTGGCCGGCAAGCGCGTGCGCGGCAAGCTGGACGGCAAGCGCGTGATCCCTTATGACAGCCGCGCGGACCTGGAGAGCAATCCCGCGCGGCGCCCGCCCGTGCTGGTCTACGTGGACGATCCGGTCGACAACTTCTTCTTGCAGGTGCAGGGCTCCGGTCGCGTGCAGCTGACCGACGGGCCCGATGCGGGCGCGACCATACGCGTGGCCTATGCGGACCACAATGGGCAGCCCTATGTCTCGATCGGCCGTTGGCTGGTGGACAAGGGCGAGCTATCGGCGGACCAGGCGTCCATGCAGAACATCCGCGCCTGGGCGCAACGCAATCCGCAGCGGGTGCGCGACATGCTGAACGCCAACCCGGCGGTCGTGTTCTTCAAGGAAGAGCCGGTAACCGATCCGGAAGCCGGACCGCGCGGGGCCTACGGGTTGAGCCTGGCCGCGCGAAGGTCCATTGCCGTCGACACCTCCTTCGTGCCGCTGGGCACGCCGGTTTTTCTGGGGACGACGTGGCCCGGGACGGACCGTCCGCTGGACCGGCTGGTTTTCGCACAGGACACCGGGACGGCTATCCGTGGCGCGGCGCGCGCGGATTTCTATTGGGGCTACGGTGACGCCGCCGGCCAGATGGCCGGCCGCATGAAGCAGCGCGGCCAGATGTGGATCTTGTGGCCGAAACAGGCTGGGGAGCCGAGCGCGAGATGAGCCACGGAATACTCGTTTGCGGCGCCGGCATCGTCGGCCTGGCGACCGCGCTGGCCCTGGCCCGGAAAAAGCAGCCCGTCACGGTGCTGGCGCCCGGGGCGGCCGTGCCCGCCGCCCCGGCGGAACACTACCATCCGCGCGTCTACGCGCTGTCTCCGGCCAGCCACCGCTTCCTGGCCGCCCTGGGCATCTGGGACGCCCTGCCGGCCGCGCGCATCACGCCGGTCGACGCCATGGAAGTGCATGGCGACGCGGACGGCACGGTCACGCTGAACGCCTGGCAGGCGGCCAAGCCCCACCTGGCCTGGATTGTCGAGGCCACCGAAATCGAGCGCGTCCTGGCGCAGGCGGTTCGGCTGTCCGGCATCCCCTGGATCGCCGACCGCTGCGTCGGCTATGAGCGTGGCGTCGCGCTGACCGAAAACGGCGCCCAGCTGCGGACCGACCTGGCGGTCGGGGCGGATGGTGCAGGGTCGCCGCTGCGTTCGGCCGCCGGGCTGGTGCAGCATTCCTCGCCCTACGACGCGGTGGGCCTGGTCACCCATCTGGATGCGTCCCTGCCCCATCACGGGACGGCGATGCAATGGTTTCACGACGAAGGCGTGCTGGCGCTGCTGCCTTTGCCGGATACGGGGCGTGGGCCGCAGGTCTCCATGGTGTGGTCGGCCCCCGCCGCCCGCGCCCGGGCCCTGCAGGCGCTGCCGGCTGAAGCGCAGGCGGATGCCCTGCGCGCGCATCTGGCCGCCGTGACGCAGGGGCGGCTGGGCGACCTGCGCATGAATATCGCCCTGCACGGTTTTCCCCTTTTCCTGGAACATGCCCAGATGGCCGGTGCCGGCGTGGCGCTGGCCGGCGACGCGGCGCACCGCGTGCATCCCCTGGCGGGGCAGGGCTTGAACCTGGGGCTGGGGGACGCCGAAACCCTCGCTACAATCGTCGCCCAGCGCGAGCCGTACCGCAGCGCGGGCGATCCCCGCGTCCTGCGGCGCTACCAGCGCGCCCGCGCCGAACCCGTGCTGGCCATGCGCCTGGCCACCGATGGGCTGCAGCGGCTGTTCGCCAGCCGTGCCGCGCCGGCGGCCTGGGCGCGCAACGCCGGCATGCGCTGGGTCGACGCCGTACCTCTTTTCAAAAGGCTGCTGATCGAGCAAGCTTCCGGCGGGTGAACCTGCTGTCCTCGTCGCAGTCCAAGCCCGGATATCCGGCAGCCGCTCCCTGGCGGACCCGCCACCAAGCTTCAAGGAGTTGTCCATGATCACCCGCGCCTGGCTTTCGGCCTTCGGTGTTGCGGCCGCGGTAGCGGCTGCCGCGGCGGCGATGCCCGCCCGTGCCGCCGACAAGGTCATTTCGACCCAGTCGGCCGGCCAGCCGGCGCCCGGCGAAACCGTGACCAGCACCTCGGGCGCCGGTCCTTCCGCCAAGGTGACCAGCACCAGCGGGCCCAATGCGGGAGAAAAGGTGATCAGCGCCGCCCCGGCCCAGGCCGGTACCGCCGACCTCGACCAGGTGGCCGCGCTGTTTCACCAGCGCTTTCCCGACCTGGCGGTGACCGCCGTGCGCCGTACCCCCTACGGCCTGTACGAAGTGCAGGTTGGCATGGACCTGATCTACACCGACGTGAACGTGGGCTGGGTCATGGAGGGCCCGCTGATCGACGCGGCGACCCGCCAGGACGTGACGCGGGAACGGCAGGAACAGATCGGCGCGGTGTCCTTCGACCAGCTCCCGCTGGACCTGGCCGTCAAGCGGGTGACGGGGGACGGCTCGCGCGTCGTCGCCGTGTTCGAGGATCCCAACTGCGGCTACTGCAAGCAATTGCGCCAGACGCTGGAAGACATTCCCAATCTGACGATCTATACCTTCATCTACCCCATCCTGGCGCCCGATTCGCGGGTCAAGGCGCGCGACATCTGGTGCGCGCCACATCCCGGGCAGGCCTGGGACGATTGGATGGTGCGCGGCAAGATGCCGGCCACCGGCAACTGCAATGCGCCTACCGACCAGGTGCTGGCGCTAGGGCAGCGGCTGATGGTGCGCGGCACACCGACGCTGTTCTTCCGCGACGGCAGCCGGGTCAGCGGCGCGCTGCCGCGCGACGAACTGCTGGCGTACTTGAATAAAACCTCGCAGAAGGGCGGCTGAGCGGGCACGCTGCCTCCACATCCCATCATCCTCACCAGGAGAAGGCATTGAAGATTGCCATTCTTGACGACTACCATGGCGTGTCCAAGGACTACGCTGACTGGGCCTCGCTAGGGCCGCAGGCCAGCGTGCAGGTGTTTCGCGAGTATCTGCCCGAAGGCCCCCAGCGCGTGTCCGCCCTGCAGCCTTTCGACGTCATCGTGATCATGCGCGAACGCACGCCGTTCCCCGCTGAACTGATCAATGCCTTGCCCAATCTGCGGCTGCTGGTCACCACCGGCCTGCGCAATAATTCGGTCGATATGGCGGCCTGCAAGGCGCGCGGCATCGTGGTCTGCGGCGCCCCCGGCTCGGACAACGGCCTGAACGCCACCGCTGAGCTGAGCTGGGCGCTGATCCTGGCGCTGTTCAAGAACGTGTGCACGGAAGACGCCAACATGCGCAAGGGCCTGTGGCAGACCGGCATGCCGGTTCCGCTGAAAGGCAAGCGGCTGGGCGTGGTCGGCCTGGGCAAGCTGGGCAGCGTGCTGGCCCGGGTGGGGCGTGCCTTCGACATGGACGTGGTGGCATGGAGTCCCAACCTGACCGCGGAACGGGCGGAACAGGGCGGCGCGCGCTACGTCGACAAGCAGGAACTGTTCGCGACCTCCGACGTCATCAGCGTTCACCTGATCTTGTCGGCGTCCACGCGGGAAGTGGTCGATGCGGCCAGCATCGCGGCCATGAAACCCACGGCTTTCCTGGTGAATACCTCTCGCGCCGGCCTGGTGGACCAGGCCGCGCTCATGGATGCACTGCGCAAGCAGCGGATCGGCGGAGCGGGCCTGGACGTCTATCCGGAGGAGCCGCTACCGGCGGACGATCCGGTGCGCCACCTGAAGAACGTGGTGCTGACGCCGCACCTGGGCTACGTCAGCGCCGACAACTTCAAGGCGTTCTACCAGAACGTCCTGGAGGCCATCAAGGCCTGGGCCGCCTGTTCGCCGATACGGACGCTGTAAGGCCGCATCACAGCACGGCCGCCGTTTCCGCCGAAACCAGCGTTTCGGGCGGCTCTTCACGCGGCGCCGTGCGCTCGCGCAGCTGCACGGCATGTTCCTCGCGGCTGCGCCAGATCGCCCCATGGACGCGGCTGAGCGCCACTGGGTCGTCCAGCAGCTTGATCTTCTGCGGTTCGGACAAGGCATCCACGCCGTATTCCATCACCCGGTCCACCTGCTCGCGGCGGTGCGCTTCGTTCAGCGCATTGGGCTTGTGGCGCCCGGTCGCCATGGCGCAGGCCAGGGCATTGACCCCCGGGTCCACCACGGCGTCCTCGAAGTGCGGAATGTGCGCGCCGGTGCGGTTCTGGGCCGTATAGCGCCGCGTCGCCTGCAACTCCGTGGGCGGCTGGGTTTCTTCCGGGATGCGGAACAGGCGCGACAGATAGGCGCGCCGGCCCAGGTCCACCCGGCTGGAATAGACCGAAAGCGGAATGATCAGCAGCAGGGCGGCCAGGATGGGGGCCATCCACAACAGGAAGACAGGATTCAGCCACGCCACGAGCGCTGCCCAGCATATGCCCAGCAGCGTCTGCGAGCCATGCCGCTTGAACGCGTCGCCCCAGGTGGTCTGGTCGTTGTCCCGCGCCGGCGAAATCCACTTGGCCGACAGGCCGAGGAATGCCGCCACCACGAAGCGCGTGTGAAACAGCATGCGTACCGGCGCCAGCAGCATGGAAAACAGCACTTCCATCAACATGCTGGACAAGGCCTTCTGGCGGCCACCGAACAAGCGCGAACCGCGCGCCCATACCAGCAGCACGCCCAGGACCTTGGGCAGGAACAGCAGCACGAAGGTCGTGGAAAACAGCGCGATGGCCTTGTCCGGGTGCCACTGCGGCCATATCGGAAACAGCTGGCGGGGCTCCACGAAGTATTGCGGTTCGGTCAGCGTGTGTACCGCCAGCAGCGCCGTCGACAGCAGCAGGAACAGGAACCACAGCGGCGCCGACAGGTAGGACATCACGCCCGTCAGGAACACCGCGCGGTGCACCGGGTGAAAGCCCTGGATGAAGAACAACCGGAAGTTCATCAGGTTGCCGTGGCACCACCGCTGGTCGCGCTGCAATTCCTCCAGCAGATTGGGTGGCAGTTCTTCGTAGCTGCCTGGCACGTCGTAGGCGATCCAGACCCCCCAGCCCGCGCGCCGCATCAATGCCGCCTCGACGAAGTCGTGCGACAGGATGGCTCCCGCGAAGGCGCCCTTGCCCGGCAGCGGCGCCAGTACGCAGTGCCGCATGAACGGCGCGAGACGGATGATGGCGTTGTGGCCCCAGTAGTGCGATTCGCCCAGCTGCCAATAGTGCATGCCCGCGGTGAACAGCGGCCCGTACACACGGGTGGCGAATTGCTGGATGCGCGCATACAGGCTGTCCATGCCGCTGGCTTGCGGCGCGCTCTGGATGATGCCCGCGTCGGGGCTCGCTTCCATCAGCTGCACCAGGCGCTTCAGGCATTCGCCCGTCATGACGCTGTCGGCGTCCAGCACGATCATGTAGCGGTAATTGCCGCCCCAGCGGCGGCAGAAGTCATCGATATTGCCGCTCTTGCGCTTCACGCGCCGGCGCCGGCGCCGGTAGAAGATCCGGCCGAAGCCTTTGACCGCCTTGCACAGATCCACCCAGGCGCGCTGTTCGGCCACGCAGATATCGGCCTTGTAGCTGTCGCTCAGGACGAAAATGTCGAAATGGTCCAGGGCGTCGGTCTGCGCCAGCGATTCGTAGGTGGCGCGCAGGCCGGCGAATACCCGCGATACGTCTTCGTTGCAGATCGGCATGACGATCGCCGTCCGCGCCGAACGGTCGATGGGGGCGTCCTCCATGCCGCGCGCCGAAATACTGTAGCGGTCACGGCCGATCAGCAGTTGCAGGAAGCCCATCATCGCGGTCCAGAATCCGGCCGATACCCAACCGAACAACAGCGCGAAAAGAAACAGGATTCCGACTTCCAGCACCTGTTTGCCCTGGTACGGCAGCACGCCCTTCATGTAGTACGTCGCGACCACGGTCTGCAGGACCACCAGGATCAACAGGCACATGCGGCGCCGGCTGCCTGCCTGGCGCCAGCGCGGGTCCATGCGCGGCGCGGTGGCCATGTAGTCGTCCGAGAGGTGGGGACTTTCCCCGCGCAGGCGGCGCCAGAAGCGCACGATGGGGTTGGGTACCCACGGTTCCGGCGACATGGGCGTGCGGTTCAAGGGCGGGGCCGACGCCAGGCAGACACCGGATTCCGGCGCCTGCCGCGCAATGCTGTCGATATCCGGGTCGTTGCCCTCTGCGGCCCGCAGCCGCTGCAGGCCCGAGGCCAATACAGGATCGCCGCCCAGCGTATCGTCGCCCGCCAGGGAGCGGTGCACGGCGTCCAGGGCCGACCGGCCTTCGCTTGCCGCTTGCGCGGCGCGATCGACGGCGGCGTCGCGGGCTTCGGGGGGCAGCGCCAGGCGGTCGAGATAGTCTTCCACCGCGTCCGCGCCCGGCAGGCTGTTATTTGGCTTCAGGTTCATTCGGAATGCGATAAGTCCAGGTTTCCGACAAAGGCGCTTGTCCATTGGTCAGGAAAGCCCGCATTTCCACCGGCTTGGTGGGATCTTTGACGTTCACGCGCAGCGTCAGGCGCCGGCCGCCCGTCGCCGGATTCGGCCGCACGCTGTTTTCCACGATCTGGCCGTTGCCGTCGGCCCAGGTGTCCGCGGTGATGGTGGCATCGGCGGGCAGCGATTTCAGCGACGGGCCGACGAAGTCGATGATGTAGGCAATGCTGCCGTCGCCGCGGCGAATCAGGTCCGCGCCCTTGACTTCCTCGCGTGACCGGCGCGTCTGCATGACCCAAGCCAGGGGGGTGTTGTGGACCTTGTTCTCGTTCAGGGTCCAGGTCATGCGGTAATCGGCGTCCAGCGGCTCGCCCTTGGCCGGTTGCTTGTCCGGTACCCAGAAGGCGACGATGTTGTCGTTAGTTTCATCTTTTGTGGGAATTTCCACGAGCTGCACGCTGCCCTTGCCCCAATCGCCCTGCGGTTCGATCCAAAGGCTGGGCCGTTTTTCGTAGCGGTCGTCCAGGTCCTCGTAGCGGCTGAACTCACGCCCGCGCTGCAGCAGTCCGAAGCCACGGGGGTTTTCCGCGCTGAAGGCGCTGACCCCCAGACGGCGGGGATTGACGAGCGGCCGCCAGAGCCATTCGTCATTGCCGGCGTGTATGGCCAAGCCATCCGAATCATGCATTTCCGGCCGGTAATTCACGACCGGCGATGGCTGGTTGGACCCGTAAAGGAACATGCTGGTCAGCGGCGCGATGCCAAGGCGGCCCACCTGGTCGCGCAGGAAAATCCGGGCTTTTACATCGACCACCGTACCATCGTCGGCCGGTTTCAGCACGAAGCGGTAGGCGCCGGTGGCGCGCGGGGAATCCAGCAGGGCGTATATCGTCAGCGTGGTGTCTTCCGGTGCCGGACGTGCGATCCAGTATTCACGGAAACGGGGGAATTCTTCGCCCGACGGCAGCGCGGTGTCGATGGCCAGCCCGCGCGCGGACAAGCCGTAGCCCTGGCCCTTGCCGATCACGCGGAAATAGCTGGCGCCCAGGAAAGAGGCCAGCTCGTCGTCCTTCTTATCCTTGTTATTGATCGGATACAACACGCGGAAGCCGGCGAAACCCAGATTCTTCAGCGCCGCGGCATCCAGCTTCAGATTTCCATAATCGAAATCGTCCGGGTTGAACTTGATTTCATGTACGCCGGAAGCATCGATCTCATTGATTCGGACCGGCGTATTGAAATGCATGCCCTCGTGGTAGAAGCTGAGGGTAAATTTCGTGCCCGCGTTGCCCCAATGCAGATGGTCGTTCTTGAAGCGCACCTGCTGATAGCCGGCAAACTTCAATTCCTGCAGGGAATCCGGAAGATTGGGCTCCGGCGCCTTATAGCTCTGGTCCGCCAGATCGCGGGCCTGCTTCATGACGTCGAAAAACGAGAAAGCTTGGGCGGGTTGGCTGACGGCCAGGCCGACGAAGGCGGCCATAGACACGCAAAGTGCGGACAGTGCGCCGGTCAGCCGGCGGGAAGAATGCGCAAACACGTGGGATTGCCTCTGGCTCCAAGGGTGGGGCGGAATGCGATGTGACAGCGCGATTTTTGCACAATGTCCCTATGGATTGGGCCGGCTGCCTGTCAAAGCTGAAATAATTTTTTGCGAGCTGCGGCGTGGCGCCGGGTGCATATTCTTCGTCATGGCCCGGAAATAATGGAGCGCGGATGGCCCGATTATGCGAGCGGGACGGTGTAGTCGCGCGGCGTTGAGCGCCGGGACGCGTCGCCGTAAAGAACCCGCCGCGCCGGCCCGAATCAGCGGGGCCGGTACGGCGGGGTGGCGCTCACTAGTCGAAATCGCCGGTACCCAGGGCCGTCACGCCGTCGGTCGGCGTATTGAAAGCAGCGCAGGCCACGGCCTGGATTTTGTCGCAACCGCGTTCGAACGCGCGCAATAGCGCGCTGCCGGAATTATCCTCGGCGCCGAAATATTCGCGCAGGGCGTCTCCGGAAATCTCGAACTGGCGTTCCTCTCCATTGCGGGAGAGGGAAAACACGATCACGTCGTCTTCGACGCGCGCGTGGGTCTTGTGGGCAAACGTCCCCATGCTCGTTTCTCCATGCGCGAAGCACACCCCGTTGCCGGCAAAGCTGCGTTGGGGCGGGCTCCGGGCGTTCGCAGAACGATGAAACGCCGGCCGGCGGGCGCCGGCCGGGAGGGCCGTCTTACTTGCCGGAGCCGGTCGCCGGAACCGACTTGGACGGCTGCGGGGAGCCGGACGTGGAGCTGTCCGTTCCCATCGTGCTCGAATTGCCCGTGTTGTCCGAGGTGCCCGAGGTGCTCGAGCCGGAGCGATGGGTGGTGCTGCTCTTGTTCTTGGTGTGCGAGCCCTCGTGCCGCATGCCGTTCTTGTGCGTCGTGGTGCCCTTGCCGGTGTTGGACTGCGGCGTGGCCGTCGAATTCACGGGCGGAGAAGCCGTGCCGGGCGGGACCTTGGGATTGTTCGGCGGCGTGGCCGTCGTATCGTTGGGGGTAGTGGAGGGCGTCGTCGGCGCCGATGATTGCGCATACGCGCCACCCGCGGCGAGCAGTGCGGCCAGCGTCAGGGCGGGGGTGATACGGCGTAGCTTCATGTGGTTCTCCTTGCCGGTTGAGGGAATACCGCAAGGAGCAAGCGCCATGCCGCCCCGGGATGTCGCCGAAGTCGCGGCCTCCAGGGCCGCGGCGGATGCCGCTTTTTGTTGCGCCTTTCTTTATTTGGTCTGGGATGCCAGGCGCTCGCCGCGGCCGGCGCGATCGCAGCCGGTCATGGCGTCGGTCGTTGCGCCGGGGCGGTGCCACAGGGCCAGCAGGTCAGCGAGGCGACGGGGGAGCAAGGGGACAGCACGGCGAATCGCGGCGCGGCGGTCCAGATGGATGCACACCTGTTCGCCGACGGGGGTGGCCAGGTAAGCGTGAAGCGGAGTGTCGGTGGTATGAGTGCGGGTCATGGAAAATACTGATTGCGTAATCGTTGGGAAAATTATAGCGCGAGCGTGACTTGGGGCTCAACGGCGAGAGCGCTTTTTCTGGCCGCCTATCCGAAAAAGCAGGGGCCTTCCGTATCCAGTATTCAAAAATGGATGAGCTGAACTGTCGCCATTGCGGAAGAGCACGGGGCTTCTTGGGGTGATACGCGTTTACCCTAGAAGACGCGACTGCCAAACGGTATACAATGTGCAAAAGGCGTCGCTCTCTGCGCACGCCTGTTCCCCACCGTGAATCAGGAGCCCGCCATGGCAGAACTCATGAGTCGAGACGAATTCCGCACCGCCTTGGAAAACGCCATCAAAGGCAAGAGCGCGAATGCATCACCCTTCAGCATCGCCTGGGCCAGCGGGAAACTGAGCCGCGAACACCTGTGCCGCTGGGCGGAAAACCACTATCACTATGTGGGCCCCTTCGCGGACTACCTCGGCTATCTGTACGCCCGTACGCCGGACGCCTACACCGAGGCCAAGGACTTCCTGCTCGCGAACATGTACGAAGAAGAGATCGGCGGTGATCGCCATACCGATCTGTTGATCCGCTTTGCCGAAGCCTGCGGCACGACCCGGGAACGGGTGACGAATCCCGACAATATGTCGCCCACGACCCGCGCGCTGCAAAGCTGGTGCTACGCCGTGGCCATGCGTGAAGACCCCATCGTCGCGGTCGCCGGACTGGTCGTCGGCCTGGAATCGCAGGTGCCGTCCATCTATCGCAAGCAGACACCCACGCTGAGGGAAAAGTACGGGTTTACGGACGAGGAAGTGGAATTCTTCGACCTGCATATCGTCTCCGATGAAATTCACGGCGAGCGCGGCTACCAGATCGTGCTGGAACACGCCAATACGCCCGATCTGCAGCAACGCTGCCTGAAGATCTGCGAGATCGGCGCGCAGATGCGCCTGCTGTACACCACGGCGCTGTACACCGACTACGTGCAGAAGGACATTCCGCTGCCCGAACTGAAAATGGCGGCCTGAGGGTCGCAATCCGCCATGCCCACTGTCGTTTTCCACAAAGGCGGCCAGACCTATACGGACGTCGTCCAGGACAACGCCAACCTGGTCGTGCGGGCGGGCATCAAGCGCTTTCCCTACCCGCACCTGCGTTACGAGTGCGGCATGGGCAAGTGCGCCAAGTGCGCGTGCCGGGTGCTGGCAGGCGGGGAGCACCTGCCGCCGGTCAACTGGAAGGAAAAAAAGCAGTTGGGCGATCGTATCGACCAGGGCTACCGGCTGGCCTGCCAGCTTTGGCTGACCGCCGACATCGAGCTGGCCCAGGACGACGGCGAGGCATGAGCAATAAGCCGGACGGTATCCCCGCCTACGTGGTGCTGACCAGCAAGCCCGGCCTGTACCGCAGCGAGCCCACTACCGACGTGGAGATCGTGGAGACCTACGACTACGTGTTCTACGGCAGGACGAAGGCCGTGTTCCAGATTGCCAGGGTGGTGCCGGGCGCCAAGGTGCGCATCGTGGAAGATGCCCCGCCGCATATCGAGAACCTGGTGCCGGTACGCGTCATGGAGCAGTTCGCGTCCCTGCCGGACGCGCGCCGCGCCGTCGGCCAACTGGCGAATTTCGGCACGCTCGAGGCGACCCTGGTCCGTCGCTGAGCGTGGCTTACCTATCCCCCGGCATCCCGCTGCCGTTCAATCCGTCTTTCATTATGGTCGAAATCACGTTTCTCACCAATGGCGGCAAAGTGGTTTCCGCCCCGCCGAACAGCAACCTCCTGCGCGTCTCGCTGAAGGAAAAGGGCGGTATTCCGTTCAAGTGTGGCGGGGGGCTTTGCGGCACTTGCAAATGCCTGATCGAGGAAGGGCTGGAGAACACTGACGCGGTCAAGCCCAAGGAGCGGCGCCACCTTAAGCCGGAGGATTTCGAGAAAGGCTACCGGATGGCTTGCCAGACCTTCGTCAATGGCGATATCAAGGTGTCCTGGCAAATCCGCGCGGACAAGTCGCCTTGAGCGGCGGCGCAGGCCGTCCGTCATCGCGCCGCGCGCGTGGATAAGGCGCCGGAGCCGCGTTAGCCCGCCGCGGATTTGGATTGCTGCGCGTCGGCGTAGGCCTTGGCCGCGTTGTGGACATGCTGGCTGGCGAGCAGGGCGGCCAGGTCGCCGTTGCCCGCGATGACGGCATTCAGGATTTGGGCGTGCTCGTCCCAGTTCTGCTTGGCGCGCCGCATATTGCTGGGCGCGAAGAGCAGGGCAGTGCGATCGCGCAGGGAACGCATCAGGTCGGTCAGCACCACATTGCCGGCGATCGTCGCGAGCATTTCGTGGAATTCGGAATTCAGCGCCAGAAAGCGTTCCAGGCTGTCCGCCCGCGCGGCGGTATTGCCGTCGTCCAGGAAGGCCTGCAGGCGCGCGACCGTGGCCTGGTCGCGGCGCTGCGCCGCGAGCTTCGCGTTCAAGCCTTCCAGCGTGGCGCGGACTTCTATCATGTCGTTGGCCACATCGTTGGACAGGACCGACACGGATGCGCCGCGCCGTGGTTCGATGGTGACCAGGCCTTCGGCGGCCAGCGCGCGCAAAGCCTCGCGCACCGGAATGCGCGATACCCCCATTTCGTCGGACAGGCGGCCTTCCACCAGGCGATCGCCCGGCGTGAACTCGCCGCTCAATATGCGTTCCCGCAGCTTGTCGCGCACGACGGCGAATAGCTGCGGGTGTTGTTCGCCGATTTTCAGCGGCCGCGCCGCGAGCGGCGCAGGGTCATTGGCTGCCGGCGATGGATGGTTGGATGTGGGCATGGCGGCGTTGTGCGTACGAACGTTTGTCTCCGGTGTCATTGTATTACCCCCTCTTGCTTGCTTAAGCCGGCAGCATCCCGTCTATCGCATGGGTATGTATACGATATCCAAATATTGCAATGCCCGCGGCGGACTGCGCGTGTGCCAGATACAGCGCCCGCCCCCTATCGTATTCCCTAGGAGCGCCATATTGCCGTTGGCGGCGGTAATTTCGCCATATAGTATACCGTCCATCTCGACAATGGACTGCCGCGTGGCAGCAAGGGGATGTGGTGATGCATACGGACGTCATTCTCAATGCCTCGCATTGGGTTTACCTGCTCAGCGTGGCGGCGATCATCCTGACGATGATCCTGCGGGCCAATGTCGTGGTGCCGTCCGTGATCGGCACCTTTCTGGTGATCCTTGCCATCACGGGCAGCCCGATCAGCGCACTGATCGGGATCTTTTCGGCCAGCTTCGTCGCGGCGAAGGAATTGTTCAACATCTTCCTCGTCATCACGTTCATGACCGCGCTGCTCAATGCGCTGAAGTCCATCCAGGCCGACGTACGCATGGTGCAACCGATGCGGCGGATCATGCGCGGCGGCCACGTCTCGTACTTCATCATCGCGGCCTGCACGTATGTGATCTCGCTGTTCTTCTGGCCCACCCCAGCGGTACCGCTGGTGTCCGCCATCCTGCTGCCGGCGGCGATCGCGGCCGGCTTGCCGCCGCTGGCCGGCGCCATGGCCATCGCGATCGCAGGCCAGGGCATGGCCTTGTCGTCGGATTACGTTATCGGCGTCGCGCCCGGGATCAGCGCCAAGGCCGCGGGGGCGGCAGTCAGCGCAGCCACCGTGGCGGACCGGGCGCTCGTGCTGTCGCTGATTACCGGCGGCATCGCGCTGGTGGTCGCGTACTTCATGATCCGCCGCCATATCGTGCCGGGCAGCGCCGCTTTGCTCGGCGCCTGGCAGGCGCGGGCGCAGGACGGCTCGCTGGCGGCGATCGAATCGGAAGGCAGCTTCGACAAGGCGGAGATCGCGCGCGGCACCAGTTATGACGAGCCGCCGGCCACGCCGCCGCGCACCGCGGCCACGCCCGAGGAAGCGCGCCGCATCCGGTGGTCGCGCGCTTTTGCCGTGATTACGCCGCTGGCCTTCCTGGGCGTGATCGCGATCATGGTCCTGCCGCGCGTATGGCCCGGCCTGCCGGCGCTGCGCGGCGGCGACGCGGCGGCCTTGGTGGGTGGCGTGGCGGTGGCGCTGATGATGCTGGTGACGCTGGCGGCCGAAGGGCCGCGCCGGATGCTGGACGTCTGTCCCGATCACATTACCGACGGCTTCGTGTTCGCCTTCAAGGCCATGGGCTCGGTGCTACCCATCGCGGGCTTCTTCTTCATCGGCGCCCACGATACGGCGGCCCAGATCCTGGGCATGGATAGCGCCCAGGCGCCGGGGCTGCTTTTCGAGATCATCGCTTCGGCGCAGCAGCTGATTCCCTCCAATCATTTCCTGGTGGCCTTCGGCGTCCTGATCGTCGGCATGGTGACCGGCATCGACGGTTCCGGCTTTGCCGGGCTGCCCTTGACCGGCACGCTGTCCGGCGCGCTTGGGCCCGTCGTGGGTATCGACCCCGCCACCCTGGCCGCCGTCGGCCAGATGGGCGCGGTATGGACCGGCGGCGGCACCCTGATCGCCTGGTCGTCGTTGATCGCCGTGGCGGGCTTTGCCCGTGTGCATGTCCTGGAAATGGTGCGCGCGCTCCTGCTGCCGGTGGTGCTCGCGCTGTTCATCTCCACGATCTGCGCGATCCTCATCTGGCAGTGAGCGAGGCGGGGCGCCGGCGCCGTGCGCGTATTCCCTAGGACACGCGCACGTGCACACAACAGATTAAAGTATACAATGTGCAATACGCCCCGATGCCTGCATTGCCAGGCCGGCCGTCCCTCTCTCATCCAAAGGCGCCGTCCGTGGAAGACCTGAAAAATCGCGAATTCACGAATTACATCGCCGGCAAATGGTCGCCCTGCGAGAGCGGGCGTACCGTGCCCAATATCAATCCGGCCAACACCGACGACATCGTCGGGAATTTCCCGGCGTCCGAAGCGGCCGACGCCCACGCCGCGGTGGCCGCGGCGCAAGAGGCATTCGCCCAGTGGAAGGCCATGCCCATCAGCCGGCGAGCCCAGGTGCTGTACCGCGCGGCGGACTACCTGGAAGCGCATGTGGCCCAGTTCGCGGAAGAGCTGACGCGCGAAGAAGGCAAGGCGATCAGCCTGAGCCGCGACGAAATCCTGCGTTCCGCGCAGACGCTGCGCTTCTATGCGGCCGAAGGACAGTCCTTCACCGGCGAGACCTTTCCCAACGATGATCCCGACATGGTCGTCTACAGCCAGCTGGAGCCCCTGGGCGTGGTGACGGTGATTTCGCCGTGGAACTTCCCGGTTTCCATCCCCGCGCGCAAGATCGCCCCCGCCTTGATCATGGGCAATACCGTGGTGTTCAAGCCGTCGTCGGACGCGCCGCTCAGCGGCTACCGCCTGACCGAGGCCTTCGTCGAGGCCGGCATCCCGGACGGCGTGCTGAACTTCCTCGCAGGATCCGCGTCCGCGGTGGGCGCCGCCATTACGCAGGCGCCACAGGTCAAGGCGATCTCCTTTACCGGTTCCACCGCCGCGGGAGAACACATCCACCGCTCGGTCGGGATCACGACCCGGACCCAGATGGAGCTTGGCGGCAAGAATCCCCTGATCGTGCTGGCCGACGCGGACCTGGACAAGGCGGTCGACCTGACCATCAAGGGCGGATTCTCGTTGACGGGGCAGGCCTGCACCGGCACCAGCCGCGTGCTGGTGGACCGTCGCGTCAAGGCCGCGTATACCGACAAGCTGCTGGCCCGGGTGAAGACGATGAAGATAGGCAGCGGCCTGGAGCCGGGCTGCGACCTGGGGCCGCTCGCCACGGCGCGCCAGCTGGACAATGTACTGTCGTATATCGCGGTGGGCAAAAGCGAGGCCACGCACCTGTATGGCGGCGAGCGCCTGCAGGATGGCGCGCTGGCCAAGGGCTACTACGTCTCGCCCGCCATCTTCACCGATGTGACGCAGCAAATGCGCATTGCCCGCGAAGAGATCTTCGGCCCGGTCATCGCCATTATCGAGGTGGACGGCTATGAAGACGCCATCGCCCAGGCCAACGACACGGAATACGGCTTGTCGGCCGCCATCGCGACCACTAATGCCGGCCATGCGCACCGATTCGCCAAGGACATCCAGGCCGGCACCGTCAAGATCAACCGCACCACCACCGGCAACCTCATCAATGCGCCGTTCGGCGGATTGAAGCGGTCCAGCACATCCACCTTCCGCGAATCCGGCCGGGTAGGTCTGGAGTTCTACACCCAGATCAAGACGGTGTATCGCGCCGGCTAGGGCGCGGGCCGCGTCAGTTCTCCCATTGGACTACATACAGGCAGGACCAAGGCATGAAACAGGTATACAGGCTCGAGCTGGAAGAGGCACGCGCGATGATCGCGGCCGCGATCGCCAAGTCGCGTGACATCGGCGTACTGGAAACCGTGTGTGTCGTGGACGACGGCGGCTATCCCATCGCCATGGAGCGGATGAACGGCGCACGCATCACCGGGCCGCAGATCGCCTGGAACAAGGCGTTTACCGCCGCGGGCCACAAGCGCTCCACGCATCTGTTCAACACGCCGCCCAATGGCCCCGCGCTGCCGGGCAACGAAGCCTTCGGCATTCAATGGAGCTTCGACGGCAAGTTCGCGGTGTTCGTCGGCGGTTTTCCGATCGTGGTGAATGACGAAGTCGTCGGCGGGGTCGGCCTGAGCGGCGGCAACGGCGAGCAGGACACCGCGGCGGGCGTGGCGGCCCTGCAGGCGCTGGCGGATCTGCTGGCGGACAAAGGCATGAAGGTGGTGGTCGCCGCCGACATCAAGAAATAGCTTTCTGGAGGCCGCCATGGCCCATCGCGTCATCCTGCTCGAATCCGCGCACGCCTTCACGGTGGAGGAGGGCGAGTCCATCCTAGATGCGGCCGGCCGCGCCGGCGTGGCGATGCCGCATGAATGCACCTTCGGCGGCTGCGGCACATGCCGGGTCAAGCTGATGGAGGGCACCGTCGGGTACGAGGAATTCCCCCTCGCCCTGAGCGAAGCCGAGCATGCGCAGGGCTATGCACTGGCCTGCCAGGCCAGGCCGCTGTCCGACCTGGTCGTGGCCATTCCGGCGCGCGGGCCCCTGCTTGCCGAGCCGGTGCGCGCCACGGCATCCCTGGCGCGCATTCATCAGCCCTGCAACGACGTGGTCCATGTGACCCTGGCGCTGCCGGAGGGCAGTCTTCCGGAATACCGGCCCGGCCAGTATATGAACGTCCTGTTGCCCGATGGCAGTGCGCGCAGTTTCTCCATGGCGTCGCCACCGCGCGCCAACGGTACGGAAATCGAGCTTCATATCCGCCGCATACCGGGCGGCCGCTTTACCGATACCGTGCTGGCCCAGGCGGCGCCCGGCATGCCGCTGCACATCGAGGCGCCGCTGGGCACCTTCTGCTACCACCCGGAGGACTACCGGCCGTTGCTGATGGTGGCGACCGGCACTGGGCTGGCGCCCATCAAGGCCATCCTGGAATCCCTCCTGGACGATCCCGATTGTCCGCCCGTCAGGCTTTACTGGGGGATGCGCACGGAGGCGGACTTGTATATGCGGGACGTCATCGAAAGCTGGAAGGACCGCCTGTATGAATTCGAATTCGTGCCCGTGCTGTCGCGGGCCGGTCCCTCATGGCAAGGACGGCGCGGCCATGTGCAGGACGCGGTCGCGCAAGACTACGACGACTTGTCCGAACACGCGATCTACGTTTGCGGGTCCCCGGACATGGTCGCCGAGGCCAAGGCGGTTTTCGCCACCTTGGGCGCCAGCATGGACCATATCTACGCGGATAGCTTCACCTTCCAGCAAGCCGTCACGGCAGGCTGATTCGGTCTTGCCTGTCCTTATCCGTCCTATTGTTCCTGCATGCCGGCGCGCTTCATGAGCTCGCCGTAGCTGCGGACCTCTGTATCGATACGGGTCTGCATGGCCTGCGGCGTGCCGCCCACCGGCTCGGCTCCGATGGGCAGCAATACCTTGCGCACTTCCGGGTCGGCCAGGTCCTTGTCGATCTGCGCGCTCAGCTTGTCGACGATCGCTCGCGGCGTGCCCGCGGGCGCCATCACGCCAAACCATGAGGCAATATCGAAGCCCTTCAGGCCCGCCTCGGAAAGCGTCGGCACGTCGGGCAGCACGCTGGAGCGCGCGGACGTGGCCACCGCCAATGCCTTCAGCTTGCCGGCCTTGACGTAGGGCAGGCAGGACGACACGGTATCGAACATCATCGTGACCCGCCCGCCCATCAGGTCCGTCAATGCCGGCGCGCTGCCCTTGTAGGGGATGTGCATGATGTCCGTACCGGTCATGCTCTTGAATTGCTCGCCGATCAGGTTGTGCGCCGTGCCGGCGCCGTTGGATGCGTAGGTCAGTTTGCCGGGGTTGGCCTTGGCGTACGCGATCAGTTCCTGGACGTTGGACACGGGCAGGTCCGGGCGTACCACCAGTACGTTGGGCACGATGGCCACCACCGATACCGGCGCCAGGTCCTTGCGCAGGTCGTAGGGCAGTTGCTTGTAGTAGGTGGCGGCGATGGTGTGGTGCACGGCGGCCATCAGGAGCGTATAGCCGTCCGGACGCGCCTTTGCCACGACGTCCGCGCCGATGGTCGCTCCCGCGCCGGGACGGTTCTCGATGATGACCGGTTGGCCCCAGGCCATGGTCAGGCGTTGGCCCACGGTGCGGGCCAGGATGTCCGTGGTGCCGCCCGCCGGGAAGGGCACGATAAGGCGGATCGGCTTGTCGGGATAGGACGGCGCCGCCGTGGCGGCACCGGCCAGGCACAGGGCCGCCGCGGCGGCCCATGCACGCAGGATGTCAGGCATCGTTGTCTCCTCTAGGGTGGGGGCGGACCGGTATTTATGGTTTTCCGGCCTTGGGCGATGGCGCCGTGCGTCAAGCCGCTTCGGCCAACGCCGTGAGCACGGCCCGGGTGACCTCGGCCGTGGTGGCGTTGCCGCCCAGGTCGGGGGTAAAGACGCGCGCCGCGGTGACGCTTTCGATGGCCTTCATCAGCCGTGCCGCCGCGTCCGGTTCGCCCAGGTGGTCCAGCATCATCGCGGCGGTCCAGAACGTGGCGATGGGGTTGGCGATTCCCTTGCCCGTGATGTCGAAGGCAGAGCCATGGATGGGCTCGAACATGGACGGAAAGGTGCGCTCGGGGTTCAGGTTGGCCGTCGGTGCGATGCCCAGGCTGCCCGACAGGGCGGCCGCCAGGTCCGACAGGATGTCGGCATGCAGGTTGGTCGCAACGACCACGTCCAGGGTGGCGGGCTTGAGCACCATGCGCGTGGTGACCGCGTCCACCAGTTCCCGGTCCGTCGTGACATCCGGGAAGTCCCGCGCCACTTCGTAGAAGATCTCGTCCCACATCACCATGCCGAAGCGCTGCGCATTCGACTTGGTCACCAGGGTCAGGTGGCGGCGTGGCCGGCTGCGCGCCAGCGCGAACGCGAAGCGGTGGATGCGCTCCACGCCCGCACGGGTAAACACGGCGGTTTCGGTGCCCACTTCTATCGGCAGGCCGCGATGCGCGCGGCCGCCGTTGCCGGCGTATTCGCCCTCGGAGTTCTCGCGGATGATGACCCAGTCGATGTCCTTGCCGTCGGCCAGCGGGCTGCGTACGCCCGGCAGCACGCGCGCGGGCCGCACATTGGCGTATTGGTCGAAGCCCTGCGCGATGGGCAGGCGCAGTCCCCACAGGGAGACATGGTCGGGCACTTCACGCGCGCCCACGGCGCCGAAAAAAATGGCGTCGAACTGCTTGAGCCGCGCCAGGCCATCGGGTGGAATGTAATAACCGTGTTCCAGGTAGTACGCCGAACTCCAGGGGAAATGCTCGATGCGAAGCCCGAAATTCCCGTCGGCGGACGCAAGCGCTTGCAGGACTTCCAGCCCGGCCGCGATGACCTCCGAGCCGATGCCGTCTCCCGGTATGGCGGCGATGCTGTATTGGCGCATGATGGCTCCTCTGCTGATTTGCACGGGCCAAATATGGGCTCGGACGCCGCTGGGCAAACGCGGCATAATTCAAACCGCTTTTTCCTACAGGTTAATAATGGGTCATTCCAACGAACTGGTCCTCCTGGTGGAGCTGGTCAAGGCGGGCAGCCTGACCGGCGCGGCCCGCGAGATGGCCGTGACCACGGCGGCAGTCAGCAAGCGCCTGCGGCAGCTGGAAGCCCGCCTGGGGGTGCGCCTGCTCAATCGAACCACGCGGCGGATCAGCCTGACCGCGGAAGGGGAGCTTTACCTCGAGCATGCCCGCCGCATCCTGGGCGAGATCGAAGAGCTGGATGAACTGGTGGCGAGCAGCGGCGTGCGCCCGCTGGGCTTGCTGAAGGTGAATGCGCCCTTGGGCTTTGGCCGTACCTATATCGCGCCCGTCATCGCGGCGTTTTCGCAGGCGCATCCGGAAACGGCCGTGCAGCTGCATTTGAGCGACACGCCCGCCAGCTTCGTGGAGGACGCCTTCGACGTCTGCATACGCTTCGGTGAAATGCCGGACACGCGGCTGATCGCACGCAGGATCGCGCCGAATCGGCGCCTGGTGTGCGCGTCACCGGGTTATCTGAAGGCCCATGGCATACCGAAGACGCCGCGCGACCTGTTGCGCCATCAATGCATCGTCCTGCGCCAGAATGAATCGGCGTATGGCGTCTGGCGCTTTGCCAAGGGCCGCGAGATACAGACGGTGAAGGTCAAGGGTAGCTTGAGCAGCAACGACGGCGAAGTGACCTTGACCTGGGCCATGGCCGGCCTGGGCATTCTGCAGCGCGCGGAATGGGATCTTGCCCGCTACTTGCGTAGCGGGCGCTTGCAGCTGGTGCTGGAGGATTATCGGCTGCCGCCCGCCGACATCTATGCGGTTTTTCCGACACGCCACCATCTATCGGCCAAGGTGCGCGTGTTCGTGGATTTCCTGGTCGCGGCGTTTCAATCGAAACGCCGTGCGGCCGCGGGTGGTAAGGGCATCTGGTAGCCCCTGCCTACCCTTTCCGCGCCAGGGTGTGGAACTACACCTTGGTGCGGGCGGCCACCGACAGGGTATTGAGCTGGCCGTGCCGGTATTGCAGCCACGCCGCCGGCTCATGGATCAGTTCGTCACGGATGCCTCGCATATGGCGCTGGATGTCCTCGCGTCCCTTCAAGCGTTTTTGCAGGGTTGCCCTTGCCGTGTCGCCCAGGCGGCCCAGTGCATCCGCGTAGTAGTCCAGTTCGCTCTGCTGCGGGGGCGCCTGGACGTGCACGTCGGCCAGCAGGTCCAGGGCGGTTACCAACTTTTCCGGGTGGCGTGGCTGCTGCAGGGCGGCCAGGACTTCGTTCAGGGCTGCCGCGCCGCGGCGAATGTGCGCCTCCCTATCCAGTCGTGTCTCAAGCATCCGGTAGAACGCCTTCACACCGGTGTCCTGTCCCGTCGACACATGCGGATCGTTGCGCGCCGCCGTTAGGCTGGCGCGAAGCTGGCCCAGCTGGTCCGGGCTCAGACGGCTGAGTGCCTCCTGGACCAGTACACCCTGAAAGGTCGTGCCCTTGGACCGCCCCAGCTTGTCCGCCAGCTTATCGTTGACGGACTGCAGCGCTTGGACGTGGGTGGCATCAAGGCGACCTCCGGCGATCAGTTGCAGTACCGCCTTGTTGATCTCGGTCTTGGCGGCGTCCCGCGTGGTGGCCTTGCGTCGGAATGTCGACGCGACGCTCTGGCGCAGCCGTCGGAACGTCGATCCCAAGGTGGCGGGTGGCGTGATGCGCGCCGGAAACACGGAAGCATCCGCGCCGCTTTGTGGGACGGGTTGGCCCGCGGGCGCGAAGGCGTTCGTGCCGGCGTGCAGCGTTGCCCGGCTGGCGGCGCGCAGGTGCTCGATGAAACCCAGCATCTGGCGGTGCATGGTGGGATCGGTTTCGAATTCCCCCAGGTGACGTAGCGTGAAATCGTTGAAGTTGATCGTGGCGGCATCAACGGCGCCGTCCGTGCCCAGCATCCGGGCCAGCGCGTCTTGCTGGTCCGGCGCCAGCCGTTCGACCAGCTCCTTCAGGCGCTGGCTGCGCGGCGTGCCGATGTCCCCTGCCAACAGGTCGCCCTGCCACATTTCACGCAGTGCCGCGTCCAGGCGCTGATGCTGGCCGTTACGGGCCGCCTCCAGCGCCGCCGCGACTTGACCGTCCCATGACGCGGCGCGCGCATGTTCGCGGCTCAATTCAGCCAACAGGCCCAGCAGCGCCGATGCCACGTTCGATTGTCGGCGGGCCTGTGCCCCATCGGCCGTTTGGGGCGGCTTGTCCGTACCCAACAGCTTGCCGGCGTCGTGCAGGATTTGGTCGCCCAGGCCGTCGTCACGATCATTCAGGCGTGCCAATTGGCACAGTGCTTCGAGGGACAGGCTGTGCAGCAGGGGCGTCATTACACGCTTGACCAGATCCTTTTCCACGGCCTCGTAGCCTTCGGCCTCGGCACGCTGGGCCAGGGCGGCCAGCATGATGGCGGCGTTTTTCTGCGACGCGGCGCCATTGGGATCGCGGGACAGCGCGATCGCGGCCTTGTAGAAACCCATGGCGCGCTGATGCAGGACGTCCTTGGAATGGCGTTGTGCGCGCGCAATGTTTTGCAGCGGTCGGGCGCCGGTATAGCGGGTTGTTTTTCGGGATGCTTCCGGCGTGCGCGGCGCGGCTTGGGTCACGGCGTCCCGCAGGGCGTGGAGGGCGGCCTCGACATCCGGATGCTGCTCGGCGCGGGCGATGACGGCGGCCTGCTGGCGCACAGGGGGCGGGGATACCGGCACCTCGGCGGGCGCGCGCTTGGTCCGCACCGCTGGAACGGGCCGGGGCGGGGCGGTTGCACGTTGCTGCGTAATGGCGGCAGCCGGTGGTTGACCGGTTTCATCCAGGAGCGGCCGGGCACTCTGGCGAGACGGGAGCACTACGGCATAGCCCACGGAGGACGCATCGTCGAATGGATTCCGATCGTATGAGTCTACCGACCTTGCGTCGTCGGCCGGATTCGCGCCGGCCCGACGCAGGGAATCGGCATCCACCAGCGGCGTAAGGCTGTGCGAACGCGCGCGGGACAAGGCGTTGAACTCAGGCGGTCGGCCCGCGGGCGAGATCGGCGCAGCGGTGTCGCGCATGCGATCGAGGTCGTCCGCCCGGGATCCAAAGAGAGAGCCTTTGGACGAGGTCGGGGGCAGGCCGGAATCCGGCGTGGGGGGGGTGGACTCCGTGCGGCTGCGATTGGCCCCGGTCGCCACTTGCTGGCCGGCTACAAGCGTGAGCTTTCGTGGGGGCATACCGGGCTTGGGCGATATGGCGGCGCGGCCGCTATCGCCGATGTCCTGCGGCTCGAAGCTGTGATCGCCAAGCTTCCCGGTGGGTGGAGGGGTATTCGCGGTTTCTTGGTCGACGTTGGGATAGGCGGTCGCGGCCACGGCCGCGGTTTGGGGCACTGTCATGTTCGAGGGCTCCGAATGTTGCTGGATTCCGGCGCCGCCGAAGCGGTGTGGCCGGGGTGAAGCCATGATGGGATCACCCGGATCGGTTACGTCTGCCACTGCGTGGGTTCGTGCCTTGGGGTCTCGGATAAGGACGATTTACGCGTAATCAATGAAACTCATGATGGCATGCCGTCCCTCGCGTGCCGATGTGCCCGGGGCGCGGGCTGCGCGCGCGGCCCATCCGGAGGGCGTGCGCGCACAGCCGGCGGTATATTCGGCGCCATCGCCTCCATCCAAAAGTCTCCGATGCCGCACGCCCGTGATGCCGAAGAAAAGACCCACCCGCGCGATCGCGATCATCGCGGCCACGCCGCCGCGGGCCGTCCCGGCCACGGTCACCCCGGCCGCAGCCACCCGGGCCATGGAGATTCCGGACACAGTCATGCGGCCGGCGCCACCGACGAGCGCCGGTTGGCCTGGGCGCTGCTGATCATCGTGCTATTCATGGTCGTCGAGGTCGTCGGCGGCGTGGTGTCGGGTTCGCTGGCCCTGCTGGCGGATGCGGGTCATATGGTCAGCGATGCGGCCGCGCTGGGTTTCAGCCTGGTCGCATTGCGGGTCGGCCGGCGTGCGGCGACGCCCCGCATGTCCTATGGATATCGACGCCTGGAAATCCTGGCCGCGTTCGTCAATGGGCTGGCCCTGTTCGCCATCGCGATCTGGATCGCGGTGGAAGCCGTCCAGCGCTTCTGGAGTCCTGTCGATGTCATGGCCGGCACCATGCTGGCCATCGCGATCGCCGGGCTGGCGGCCAATATCGTGGCCTTCCTCGTCTTGACGGGCGGCACCCAGGGCAATCTGAATATGCGCAGCGCACTGCTGCACGTGCTGGGCGACATGCTGGGATCCGTGGCCGCGATCGTGGCCGCGGTAGTCATCATGCTGACCGACTGGACGCCGATCGACCCGATACTGTCGATTTTCGTGGCCCTGATCGTATTGAGAAGCGCCTGGCGGCTGGTCCGGTCCACCGGCCACATCCTGCTGGAAGGGGCGCCGCCGGGCCTGGAGCCGGATGCAATCAAGGCCGATCTGGAGCAGAATGTCGCGGTGGTGCGCGTGGCGCACCATATCCATGCCTGGTCGATCACAGCGGAGCAGCATATGCTGACCTTGCATGTCGTTCCCGAAGAGGGCGTCGCCGCGCGCGACGTCATCCAGGCGGTACGGCAGCGGGTCGCGCAGCGCTTCGATATCTCCCATGTGACGGTGCAGGTCGAGGATCCTGACCACTGCAATGAGAACGCGGCAGGCGCGCACGATTGCGACGGCCCCGCGTCTGGACAAGGACGTTCATGAGCGGAATACGTATCGGTATCGCGGGCTTCGGCGCCATCGGACAATCGGTGGCCAAATCGGTGGATGTGGGCGCGGTGCCCGGCATGACCCTGGCCGCCATCGCGGTACGCGATCCATCCCGGCACGCCTCCGCCTCCTGGCAAGGCAAGCCGCCGGTAGTCACCACGCTGGACGGCCTGGAGCCGCTGTGCGATGTCGTCGTCGAATGCGCGCCGGCGGCGGTCTTCGCGGACGCCATCGGGCCCATGCTGCGCGCGGGCAAGAAGGCCGTGGTGCTCAGTTCGGGCGCCTTGCTGTCCCATCCGGAACTGATCGACGCGGCGCGCGCGAGCGGCGGGCAGATCGTGATTCCGTCGGGGGCCATCCTCGGCCTGGATGCCCTGACCGCGGCCGCGGAAGGCAAGATCCATTCGGTGACCATGATCACCCGCAAGCCCGTGCGGGGCCTGCTCGGCGCGCCCTATCTGGCGGCCAACAACATCGATATTTCCGATATCACCGAACCCACGCTGATCTTCCGCGGTTCCCCGCGCGAGGCGGCCATCGGTTTTCCCGCCAACCTGAACGTCGCGGTCAGCGTCTCGCTGGCCGGTATCGGGCCGGACAAGACCACGCTGGAAATCTGGGCCGATCCGACGCTGCAACGCAACCTCCACCGCGTGGAGGTCGATTCCGACGCGGCGACGTTTTCGATGGAAATCCAGAATATCCCGTCGGAGAACCCCAAGACCGGGCGCATCACCGCCCAAAGCGTGTTGGCGGCGCTACGCAAGCTGACCGCGCCGTTGCGCCTGGGAACCTGATCGTCGCCGCGGCGGGCCTATGCCGGCCAGACGCCGGAGGCCCCGCGGCGGTGGCTGCCGACAAGGTGGGTATCGATTATCCCCGTGGCTTCCATGAGCGCGTGCATGGTCGTGGGACCGACGAAAGCGAAGCCGCGCTTGCGCAAGGCCTTGCTCAGCGCAATGGAGGCTTCCGATATCGTCGGGATCTCCGTCAGGGTGCGTGGGGCTGGCGTTTGCGCCGGCTGGAAGGACCAGATGAAATCCACCAGCCCGCCGTCATCCCGCAGCCTGATCGTGGCGGCCGCATTGTTGATGGTCGCCAGTATCTTGGCCCGATTACGCACGATGCCCGCGTCGGCCAGCAGCCGCTCGACGTCGGCGGCGGTGTAGGCCGCCACCTTGTCCGGATCGAAGCGATGGAAGGCCGCACGGAAGGCCTCCCGCTTGCGCAGGATCGTCGCCCAGGACAAGCCCGACTGGAAGCCTTCCAGCACCAGCCGCTCGAACATCCCGTGCTCGTCGCGCACCGGCATGCCCCACTCGGTGTCGTAGTAGGCCTGCAGCAGGGGATCCACCGCGGCCCACGGCGGGCGGGCCAGGCCGTCCACGCCCACGGTCAGGCCGCTGTCGGCCGCGATCGCCTTGGACGATGGCCGTTTCGCCGCGGGGGTTTCCCCCTTTTTACGAACCGTGCGGTTTACGCGTTGATCCATTACATCGGATGTGCGTCAGCGTTGGCGTAATTGCGCTGCATGCCGGCCGTCGGGAACGCGTTGTTCAACATCGCGGTGCGCAGATGCTCGGCATCCATGAAGTCGGCGTGCCGGCGATTGGAATGCAACAGCACCATGACGACAGGCCGGTTCTCGATGGTGGCCTGCATCACCAGGCAGATGCCCGCTTCGTTGATGAAGCCCGTCTTCTGCACGCCGATATCCCAATCCGGCTTGCCCAACAGGATATTGGTGCTGTGGTAATCCAGCACGCCCTTGCCCGTGTTCACCGTATAGTTCTGGTCGGTCGAATACAAGCGGATCATGGGGTAGTGCGCGGCGGCTTCCACCATCTTCACCAGATCGCGCGCGGTCGATACGTTGTACTTCGACAGCCCTGCGGGGTTCTCGAAATGCGTGTTGGTCATGCCCAGCGCCTGTGCCTTCTGGTTCATCGCCGCGATGAATGCGGGCCGCCCACCGGGGTAGTAGCGTGACAGTGCCGCGGCCGCGCGGTTTTCCGAGGCCATCAGGGCGATGTGCAGCATGTCTTCGCGCGACAGGACCGCGCCGACCCGCAGGCGCGACCCGGTGTGCTTTTCGAAGTCCTGGTCTTCGTCCGTGACGCGGATCGGTTCGGCCAGCGACGCCCCGGAATCCAGCACCACCATCGCCGTCATCAGCTTGGTGATCGACGCAATGGGCACGATGTCGTCAGCGTTCTTGTCCACCAGCGGCAAGCCGGTACTCTCGTCCACCATATACGCGACTTCGGAACGCAGCGTGCTGCCGTCGGGCGAATACGGGCGGGTGGCGTAGGGGTCTAGCTCCAGCGCGGTGCGCGTTGCCACGGCGGCGTGCGTCGCACCGTGGTGGCGCGGCGCCGACGTAGCGCGCGAGCGCGAGCGATAGATGATCTTGCTGGTTTTCTTGTTGGCGGCGGCCTTCTTGGCACCGGCCTTCTTGGCGGTCTGCGGCGTATCGGCCGTGCCGGCATGTGCCGCCGTGGGCAGCGCCACGAAGGTCGCGGCGGCGCCGCCCAGTATCAGGCCGGTCGACACGCGGCGCACGAGCGCGCGCAATGGGAAAAAGAAATCAGGCATGGTCGGGTAAAAGAGGCCATGGGTAGAGAACGCCATGCGGCGGCGCGATACCGCGCGCCGCCAAGAGCGTCCTCTTGATGTTGTGGGAACGGAAAACCTCCATCGCCGCCCGGCTCTTCGCGATCTTTCCGAAGGCACGGCTGCTCATGGCCTTTCCGCTTGAAGGAATTGTTCGATCTCGGCGCGCTCTTCGCGCGTGACATGCGCGCGCAACGCGGCCAGCACCAGCGCCTTGCCGGAACCGGAGAAGACTTTCTGGATAACGTCTTTCAACAGCTTGCTTTGCAGCGCGTTCTGGGTCTGCATCGGCGCGTAGACGTGCGACCGTTCGCTTTCATCGCGCTTGAGCAGACCCTTGGCATGCATGATCTGCATCTGACGCAGAACCGTGGCATAGGTCAGATCCGGCCGTTCCGCCTGCATGGCCTGGTGCGCCTGTTTCACGGTCGCGGGGCCGAGCGCCCATAGCGCCTGCAACACATGGAGTTCGGCGGGGGTAGGCTTGGCGGAAGGGGCGGTACCGGTCACTGGGCAAAGGGCGCTAGAACAAAATTGCCGCGTAGAATACTTTTTCTAGAAAGAAATGTCTACTTGAGCGGGGGCGGCTAAGCCATTTAGGCGGGGTCTACGGACGCAATGGTTCCCGTCAGGACGGCCTTCTAGCCCTGGAGCACGCCTGACCTCATGGGGCACGTATCGTTCGCGGCCAATGTGGCCGTGTGATGAGGAGCTTACCCATGGCTGTTACGTCCATCTCCCATTCCGTGGTGCCTCGTTTCGAGGAACCCGGCGTCCGGCCTGCGCTTCATAATGACGATGGTGTGAACGGACAAATCAATGCATTTGCCGCGTACAAGCCGCCGGAGACTGTTTCGGACGCGGCTGCGCGCCTACCCCGCGATTCACGCCCACGAATGTGGTCGGGCACGCCGACATCGCGCCTGGCCGCAAGAGCGATCCGGGCCCGATGTTCCCGTGGCAGGATCTGCATCGGGCGGGTGTGGGCGCCTGGTATGAAGAGGATGTAAAGGCCCGGTATTTGGCCCAATACACCGACACGCCACTGCCGCAGGAAGAGGCGCTGAAGCAATTCCGCAAATACGGCTATGACACAAGTGCGGTGGGAGGTCCGGCGGGATTCAAGGACCTGGTACGCGCGTTTCAACTGCACTTCCGGCCGGGGAACTAGGATGGGGCGCTGGATGTGGAAACGGCGGCCATATTGTCCGCGGTGGTCGAGAAGTATGCCTGAGGCAGCGCTGTCGGGCCGCATGGATAAGCGGCCACGGCCGGCATATGGAACCCCGTATGGAAGCCAGCAGGAACATTCTGCTGGACACGGGCGGCCAGGCGCTGGGGGCGAAGTTCAGGCGTAAGTGCCTGATGCACCAATGAAAATGCCCAGCTTTTGGGGCTGGGCATCGAATCGATGGTGGCCTGGGGCGGAATCGAACCACCGACACAAGGATTTTCAATCCTCTGCTCTACCGACTGAGCTACCAGGCCAACCGAAGCCCGCAACTATACACAATTTTTCGGGGTCGTGCTCGGCAGCACGTACCGGTCGGTAGCGAAGCGCTATAATTCCACGCATTCCAGATACCAGCCGCTACCTCCGCGGATGGTGGCTGGCCACTATCCCGGCCTGCGATCCGGCGCAGGCGATGGCACATGTCGGTCGACGTTCTTACTTTTGGCTTGAATCACACGTCCGCGCCCGTTTCCGTGCGCGAACGCGTGTCCATGCCCGTCGATCTGCTGCGTCCGGCCCTGGACGGATTGCGCGCGGCCTTTGGCGGCGCGGTGCGCGAAGCCGCCATCCTGTCCACCTGTAATCGCACGGAAGTCTATTGCGCGGCCGAACCCCATGTGGCCGAGCATCTGCCGGCCTGGCTGGCGGACGTCAACCAGGTACAGGCTATCGACCTGCAGCCGCATCTTTACCATCATCAGCAGGACGGCGCGGTGCGCCATGCCTTCCGCGTCGCCAGCGGGCTGGATTCCATGGTCCTGGGCGAGCCCCAGATCCTGGGCCAGATGAAGGACGCGGTGCGCGTCGCCGACGAGGCCGGTTCGCTGGGCACCTTGCTGCACCAGCTCTTCCAGCGCACCTTCTCCGTGGCGAAGGAAGTGAGGTCGACCACCGACATCGGCGCGCATTCGGTCTCCATGGCCGCGGCCGCGGTGCGCCTGGCCGAGCGAGTGTTCGGTGACTTGGGCGACGCGCGCACGCTGTTCATCGGCGCGGGCGAGATGATCGAACTCTGCGCTACCCATTTCGCCGCGCAGCGGCCGCGGGAAATGGTCGTGGCCAACCGAACCGCGGAGCGCGCCGAAGCCCTGGCCAATCGTTTCTCGGCGGGGACGATGCGCCTGGCCGACCTGATCGAGCGCCTGCACGAATTCGACGTGATCGTCTCCTGTACGGCCAGCTCGCTGCCCATCCTCGGCCTGGGGATGGTGGAGCGCGCCACCAAGCAACGCCGCCACCGCCCCATGGTCATGATCGACCTGGCGGTGCCGCGCGACATCGAGCCCGAGGTCGGCCGCCTGGACGACGTCTACCTGTATTCCGTGGACGATCTGGGGCGGCTGGTGCAAAGCGGCACGGACGCGCGCCGGGCCGCGATGGTCCAGGCCGAGGCCATCATCGAAACCCGGGTCCGCAATTTCATGCAGTGGATGGCCTCGCGCGCCATCGTGCCCGTGCTGCAGGACCTGCAGCAAGGCGCCGATGCGATCCGCGCGGCCGAACTGGAGCGCGCCCGCCGCCTGCTGGCGCGGGGCGAATCGCCGGACGCCGTGTTGGAACAGCTGGCCCACGGCCTGACGCAAAAGTACCTGCACGGCCCCCTGGCCGCGCTGAATCGCAGCGAAGGCGCCGATCGCGAGCAACTGCTGGCCATGGTCCCGCGCCTGTTCCCCGGCCGCGACACGCGGCGTTAGCGACGCTCTGCCATCATCGCCATGCCGCGCCCTCGCGCGGACCCGGCGTGCATACGCGTTCGCTGCTTCCTTTTTCCCTTGTTTTGAGTGCTTATGAAATCTTCCATGCGTGACCGGCTGGAGCAATTGTCCCGACGGCTGGTCGAGGTGGATGCCTTGCTGTCCGAGCCCGACACCGCGACGGATATGGACCGCTTCCGCAAACTGTCGCGCGAGCGCGCCGAACTCGAGCCGGTGGTGACGGCCTTCGCCTCCTATCGCGGCGCCGAGGACGACCTGGCGACAGCCCAGGAGATGCTCTCCGATCCGGATATGAAAAGCATGGCGGAAGAAGAGCTCAAGACCGGCAAGGTGAAGCTGGAGGACCTGGACGGCGCGCTGCAGCGCCTGCTGCTGCCGCGCGACCCCGACGACGCCCGTAGCGTGTTCCTCGAAATCCGCGCCGGCACGGGGGGCGATGAAAGCGCGCTGTTCTCCGGCGACCTGCTGCGCATGTATTCGCGCTATGCCGAACGCCAGGGATGGCGCGTGGAGTTGATGTCCGAAAGCCCGTCCGAACTGGGCGGCTACAAGGAAGTCATCGTCCGCATCGAAGGCGACGGCGTGTATGGGCGGCTGAAGTTCGAGTCCGGCGCACACCGGGTGCAGCGGGTGCCCGCCACCGAAGCGCAGGGCCGCATCCATACGTCGGCGTGCACGGTGGCGGTCATGCCCGAAGCCGACGCGATGGGCGAAATCGTCATCAACCCGGGCGACCTGCGCATCGACACCTTCCGCGCCAGCGGCGCCGGCGGGCAGCACATCAACAAGACCGATTCCGCGGTGCGCATCACCCATATCCCGACCGGGCTGGTGGTGGAATGCCAGGACGACCGTTCCCAGCACCGCAACAAGGACAAGGCCATGCAGGTGCTGGCGGCGCGCCTGAAGGACAAGCAGCAGCGCGAAAGGCAGAGCAAGGAAGCCGCCGAACGCAAGAGCCTGGTGGGCAGCGGCGACCGTTCGGAACGTATCCGTACCTATAACTTTCCCCAGGGCCGGCTGACCGACCATCGCATCAACCTGACGCTGTACAAGCTGCAGCAGATCATGGAGGGCGACCTGGACGAACTGACCGGCGCGCTGATCGCCGAGCACCAGGCCGAGCAACTGGCGGCCTTGGGCGCAGAGGTCTGAGTGGCCTGCGCCAAGGACATCCTGTTCGCGTCGGGCCTGCCGCGGCTGGAGGCGCGCATGCTGCTGGAGCACGTGCTGGAAAAGCCGCGCGCCTGGATCCTGGCGCACGACGCCGATCCCTTGCCGGCCCAGGCCGTACGCGCATTCACCGTGCTGGCGGCCCGGCGCGCCGCCGGCGAGCCCATGGCCTATCTGATCGGCGAGCGGGAATTCATGGGGCGTATGTTCAAGGTCAGTCCGGATGTGCTGATCCCGCGACCGGAAACGGAACTGCTGGTCGAGGCGGCGCTGGAATGGCTGGCCGGTTTCGAATCGCTGTCGGTGCTGGACCTGGGCACGGGCAGCGGCGCGATCGCGATTTCGATCGCCCTGGCGCGGCCGGATGTGGCAGTGCTGGCGACGGACCGCAGCATGAAGGCCCTGAAGGTGGCGGCGGAAAACGCGGTCCGCCTAAGCGCCCATCTGCATTTTGCCGGCGGCAACTGGTATGGCGCCTTGACGGCCAGCCAGAAATTCGACGTGATCGTGTCGAACCCCCCTTATATCTCCGAACACGATCCCCATCTGGAACAGGGCGATCTGCGTTTCGAGCCGCGCCTGGCCTTGACGGACGAAGCCGACGGCCTGGATGCCCTGCGCGCCATCATCGCCGGTGCGCCCGCCCATCTGAAACCGGGCGGCGTGCTATGGGTGGAGCATGGCTGGGACCAGGCCGAGGCGGTACGCGGCCTGCTGGCCGAGGCCGGGCTGCGCGGGGTGGACAGCCGGCGCGACCTGGCCGGCATAGAAAGGATTTCGGGCGGGTATCTGTGAAATGCCGCAGATACCTATAATTGAAAGAATCACCTCTTTGTGAGTGCATCATGAGCGACGTTCAACAATTCATCCGCGATACCGTGACGCAGCATCCGGTCGTGCTTTTCATGAAGGGCACGGCACAGTTCCCGCAATGCGGCTTTTCCGGCAAGGCCATCCAGCTGCTGAAGAGCTGTGGCGTGAAGAAGCTGGTCACCGTCAATGTGCTGGACGACGACGAAGTCCGCCAGGGCATCAAGGAATTCTCCAACTGGCCGACCGTCCCGCAGCTGTACGTGCGCGGCGAGTTCGTCGGCGGATCGGACATCATGGGCCAGATGCATGAAAGCGGCGAACTGAAAACGCTGCTGGACGACGCCGGGGCCACTGCATGACGATGGCCGTGCGCCGGCTGGTGGTCGGCGTGACGGGCGCGACAGGGTCGCTGTATGCCATACGGCTGCTGCAGGCCCTGCGCGATGTGCCCGACGTGGAAACCCATCTGGTCGTGTCCGCCGCTGGCGTCCTGAACGTCAAGCACGAACTCGACATGACACGCGAGCAGGTGCAAGCGCTGGCGGACCACGTATACAGCGTGCGCGACATCGGCGCGACACTGGCCAGCGGGGCGTTTGCCACGGCGGGCATGGTGATCGTGCCGTGCTCGATGCGTACCCTGGCGGCCGTGGCCCATGGGCTGTCGGACAACCTCATCACCCGCGCCGCGGACGTGACGCTGAAGGAGCGCCGCCGCCTGGTGATGATGGTGCGCGAGACGCCTTACAACCTGGCACACCTGCGCAATATGACCGCGGTAACGGAAATGGGCGGCATCGTGTTTCCGCCGCTGCCCGCGTTCTATTTCCGGCCGGCGTCGATCGAGGAAATGGTCGACCAAACCATCGCCCGCGTCCTGGGCATGTTCGATATCCACGTGCCCGGTCCCACCTGGACCGGGTCGGCCTGATGCTTATTCGAAGCGCACGAAGCTGAGCGCATGTTCGCGGGCGTCGCCCTCGGCATGCTGGCCGGCGCTGTCGCCGCAGGCCGTGCCGGGCGCGTCCGGGTCTTCCTGGTCGAAGGCCGTGTCGCCGTTCGCATCGGCCAGCCCGCTGGGCCGCAATCCCGCGAAGTCGAACAACTGGCGGTCCATCAGGTGGGACGGCACCACGTTCGCCAGCGCATTGAATACGTTCCATGCCCGGCCGGGATGCTTGCGATCCCATTCCTGGATCATGCGGCCGACTTCCTTGCGCTTGAGGTTTTCCTGCGAGCCGCACAGGTTGCACGGGATGATGGGAAAGCCCTGGTGTTCCGCATAGGCCGCCATATCCGCTTCCGGGATGTAGGCCAGCGGCCGGATGACCGTGTGCTTGCCGTCGTCCGATACCAGCTTGGGCGGCATCGCCTTGATCTTCCCGCCGTAGAACAGGTTCAGGAAGAACGTGCCGAGGATGTCGTCGCGATGGTGTCCCAGCGCGATCTTGGTGGCGCCCAGTTCGCCGGCCACCCGATACAGGATGCCGCGCCGCAGCCGCGAGCATAGCGAGCACATGGTCTTGCCCTGCGGAATGACGCGCGTGACGACGGAATAGGTGTCCTGCGTTTCGATGTGGAAGGGCACGCCCAGGCCGCGCAGGTAGTCCGGCAGGATATGGTCGGGAAAGCCGGGCTGCTTCTGGTCCAGGTTGACGGCGATCAGTTCGAAGGGGAAGGGCGCGCGTTCGCGCAGGCGCATCAGGATGTCGAGCAGGCCGTAGGAATCCTTGCCGCCCGACATGCAGACCATGACGCGGTCGCCCGCTTCGATCATGTTGTAATCGGAAATGGCGCGGGTGGTTTCGCGGGCCAGGCGCTTGGCCAGCTTGTTGGCGTGCACGCGCGCTTTTTCCTGGGCGGCCCGGTTGCTACCGGCGGGAGGGGCGTCCGCCGGCGTGGCGGACGCGGCACGGAAGGCGGAGGTATCGGGAGCGTTCATGATACGAAAGCGGTCATGATGCCGCGCGGCCCAACCGGGTCAGCGCGACGTATAGATTTCCACGCCGACGGCGGCGCAGTCGGAAAACGCCATGGGCTTGCTGATGCGGATGCGCACGGCGCGGATTTCCTCGAAATCCGCCATCAGGCGCTCGGCCACCCGCTCGGTCAGCGTTTCGATCAGGTTCACGTGGGCGTGGGTGCATTCGGCGACGATGGCCTCGCGCAGGGCGCGGTAGTCCAGCACGCTATGGATGTCATGGTCGTCCACGCTGCGGGTAATGTCCACATCGATCTCGGCGTCGACGTGAAGCGGCTGCGTGGCGCGGCGCTCGTGTTCCAGGATGCCGATGCGGGCGTCCAGGGCAAGGCGGGAAAAAACGATGCGGCGAGTAGGCATGATTCTGGGGTGGCGTGTCCGCTGACGGCGCCGGGCGTGGAAGTCAAGGCGTGTGCCGCATTGTATGCCGCATGCGCATCCGGGCGGTCGGCTGCGCGCGTCCCGGCGCTGTCGCTACAATCGTCGCGAAACCCGAAAATCACAGCGGAAACCTGTACGGAATGCGGGATACATCCGATGCCATCATTGTAGGCGGCGGTCCGGCCGGCGCCTCCTGCGCCATCTGGCTGGCACGCCTGGGCCTGGCGCCCCTGCTGGTGGAGGCCGCGTCACGCCTGGGCGGCCTGGAAAACGACAATCCCTTCCGGGACGAGTGGATCGCCGTGCTGCCGGGGGTGACGGGACAGCAGGTTGCCGCCAACATCGCGCAGAGCGTCGCCGCCGCGCACGTGCCCGCGCTGACCGGCCATCGGGCGCGCCAGGTCGCGCGTGCCGGCAAGGGATTCGACGTGACGCTGGAGACGGCAAACGGCGCGCCGTCCCAGGTGCACGGGCGTTTTCTGGTGATCGCCTCTGGTGTGCGTGCGCGGGGGCTGCCGGGGGCGGACGACGGGCGGCGATGGCCTGGGGTGCTGGTCGGTCCCGGCGTGGCGGTTCACGAACAGGACTATCGGGGCCTGTCGGTCGCCGTCCTCGGGGGCGGGGACAACGGCTTCGAAAACTACGCCTACGTGCGCGGCCGCGGGGCCCGCGAAGTGCATGTCTATTCGCGCACGGTGCGGGCGCGTCCGCAGCTGGTGGCGGCCGCCGCCACGCGGGACCTGCATGTCGGCGACTACGTCGTCGATCCGCGCGCGCGCAGTGTCAACGGCCGCCGCTATGACCTGATCCTGGTGTTCTACGGCTGGGAGCCGCAGGCCGGCTTTGCGGACAGCCTGCACCTGGAGCGCGATGCGCGCGGCTATATCGTGACCGAGCCGGCCACCGCGCGCACCAGCGCGGCCGGGGTGTATGCAATCGGTGAAGTCGCGAACCGCATGCATCCGTGCGTGGTGACGTCCATGGCTGATGGCGTGGTGGCGGCCAAGGCCATCCAGGCGGAGCTGGAGCGCGGCACGGTCGCCGCGCGCTGAGCCATCCTGGCGCGGCGGCGCCGGGTACACCTCCGGGTTGGTTCCAGGATCAACCCCGTATCGGGCTGGCTAGTCCGGGGCGCCGTGCCGGTTCCGCGCGGCCTGGTCCCGCAGGTAGGCGGCCACGGCGGCGGCGTCGCCGCGAAACACGATGCGCGTGGCTTTTTCCTTCAGGTGCCGGGCGTATATGGGATCGTAGTACTCGCCCAGCAACCCCTGGATCCAGGCGCGATGCGCATCGCAATCGCCCGTTTCCAGCTGGCGTGCCAGCGCGGCCCGCATCTGCATCATCAGGCGCCCATGGCGTTCGCCGCCCAGCCGGCGCGAAATCGCCGTCAAACTGTCCTGCAGGCGCTGGGCGAACAGGGCATCGCCCGCCTCGCCGTACCGCGCGGCAAATTCCGTCCGCAGCTCCACCACATAGTCGCGCAGGATGCGCTCCACCCGTTCCTCCAGCGCGGCGTCCAGCCAGACCAAGGGCGCGGTCTGGATCACCTGCAGCAGTTCCAGCGGCAGCGCGTTCATGCCGATCAGGCGGCTTTCGTCTTCCAGCACCATCGTGCGCCAGCCGCCCGCCTGCTTGTGCAGCAGGTCGATCGCCAGGCGATGCTCGAAATCGATCTGCGACGGTTGCGGCGTGACGCGCTTGCCGAAGCCGGAGCCGCGATGATTGGCATGCCGTTCCAGGTCCACCGCGTTGCCGACGCCGTGCAGGGCTTCGGTCTTGCCGCTGCCCGTCAGGCCGCCCAGCACCAGATGGCCGGGCGTCGACGCGGCGATGCGGATGACGTCCGCAAGATAGGTGCGCATCGCCTTGTAGCCGCCCACCACCCGGGGGTAGTCGATGCCGGCTTCCGCCTTCAGCCATTGCTGCGTGATCTGGGATCGCAGCCCGCCGCGGAAACAATAGAGATAGCCTTGCGGATGCGCCCGGGCGAACGCCGCCCAGGCCTGGATGCGCTCGCGCTTGATGTCCCCCGATACCCGCTGCATGCCCAGCGCGATGGCGGCCTGCTGCCCTTGCTCCTTGTAGCGCAAGCCCACTTCTTCACGCTCAGGGTCGTTCATCAGCGGGATATTCACCGCCGTGGGAAAGGCGCCGCGGCTGAATTCCACCGGCGCGCGCACGTCCAGCAGCGGCACGCCGGAAAGGAACAATTCGCGGAAGGCCCGGGTATCCGGGCGGACGTCAGGGCTGGACATGATGGTGGACATGGCGGACCAAAAAGGCCGATGGGGGGTCGGGGCAGCAGTGTCGGAAGGAGGGCGGCGGATACGGTCCAGGGGCGATGCGTCAGCTCAGCACACAATCCAGCGCCGGCTGTGCATCCAGGCGCATGCGGAATGCCCGCAGCTCGTCGCGGCGGAACACGTGTACCGTCACCGTATCGCCGGGGCGATACTGCGCCAGCAGCAGTTCCAGGCCCGCGGGGGCATCGACGCGCAGGCCGTCGATGGCCACCAGAACGTCGCCGGCGGACAGGCCGCCCTTGTGCGCGACACCGCCTTCCAGTACGGTGGCCAGCGCCACCCCGTCACCCTGCTTGCGGGTGCGCACGTCCAGCGTGGGCAGATTGGACGCGGGCTTCCACTGCAAGGTGATGCCGTGGTGGGCCAGCAGCTCGGCCAGCGGCGGATCGGCGCGGCCATCGGCGTAGCGCCCGATGAAGGCTCGCGCGTCCACGCCCGTGGCTTCGCGCACCAGCGCGGGCAGCGCGTCTTCCGGAATGCCCTGCGGCGCGCCGCGATAGAAATCGCGCCCATAACGGCGCCACATCAGCCGCATCACGTCGTCCAGCGAATGCCGGCCGCCGCTCTTGCGCCGCACGGTCAGGTCCAGGCCCAAGGCGACCAGCGCGCCCTTGGTGTAGTAGCTGACGATGGCGTTCGGCGAATTCTCGTCCTGCTTGTAATAGCGGGTCCAGGCGTCGAAGGAGCTCTCGGCCACCGATTGCTTGGCGCGGCCCGGCGTGCGCGCCACGGAGGTGATGGTCTTGGCCAGCAGGCGCAGGTAGTCGGGCCGCGTGATCGTGCCCGCGCGCAGCAGGAACAGGTCGTCGTAGTAAGAGGTGAAGCCTTCGAATATCCACAGCAACCGGGTCAGCGCGGGCCGCGTCAGATCGTAGGGCGCGAAGGCGGCGGGCTTGATGCGCTTGACGTTCCAGGTATGGAAATACTCGTGGCTGACCAGGCCCAGGAAGGTGCGATAGCCTTCTCCCTGGCCGGTCTGGCCCTTGACGGGCAGGTCCTTGCGCGCGGCCATCAGGGCGGTGGAGGCGCGATGTTCCAGGCCGCCGTAGCCGTCGCCGGTGACCATGGTCATGAAAACATAGCGGTCGCTGCTGTCCAGGAAGGGCGCGCGGCGCGACTGCGGCTCGAAGAAGGCGATCTGGGTTTCGCAAATGCGCTGGACGTCGCGCGCGATGCGCGCCAGGTCCAGGCGCGGGGCGATGCCCGTGAAGACCAATTCGTGCTCGGCACCATGGGCGAAAAAGCGCGCGACCTGCGGCGTACCCATTTCCACCGGATGATCGATCAGGGCGTCGTAGTCGGGCGCCCGGTACAGGCCGAAACCATGGCGCCGGGCGCCGCCCGTGACGCCACGCGCTTCCGGCAGGCTGGTATAGACCTTCCAGCCCTCGATGCCAGGCGGCGGCTGCAGTTCAACCAGGCAGGGCAGGTGGGCCTGCCCTTCGACGCACAGGAATACGCTGGTGCCGTTGAAGAAGGCGTGGCTTTCATCCAGATGGGCGCCGCGCACCGACAAGTCCCAGGCGTAGACCGTGTATTCCACCGTCAGCGGCCCGCCGGCCGGCGCCGCCTTCCAGGTATGGCTGTCCGTCTTGGCCACCGGCACGGCGCGGCCGCCGGCATACGCCTTCAGCGTCTCGATCTGCCGGGAAAAGTCGCGGATCAGGTAACTGCCCGGAATCCAGGCCGGCAGGGTCAGGGACTGGCCTTCGGGGGCGGGCGACTCGATCGTAAGCACGATGCGAAAGCGATGACCCGCCGGGTCATGGGGTTGCAGGCGGTAAATTACGGGATGCGGGGCCATTATTCCGATAGCGCGTCGTCAATGGGCGCATTCTAATGGTTAGGCACCGCCCCCGGCTTTTTTGACCACAGGAGACATCCATGAGTGAATCGCTGGTTCTGATGGAGACGCGTGGACGCGTCGGTTTGTTGACGCTGAACCGGCCCCAGGCGCTGAATGCCTTGAACGATGCCTTGATGGATGAACTGGGCCAGGCCCTGCTGGCGCTGGAGCAGGACGCGACCATCGGCGCCATCGTCATCACCGGCAGCGAAAAGGCATTCGCGGCGGGCGCCGATATCGGCGCGATGAAGGATTGGAGCTACACGGAGGTGTACGGCACCGACTACATCACCCGCAATTGGGAAACCTTGAAGCGCATCCGCAAGCCGGTGGTCGCGGCGGTGGCGGGGTACGCGCTGGGTGGGGGCTGCGAGCTGGCCATGATGTGCGACATCCTAGTGGCTGCCGATACCGCCAGGTTCGGGCAGCCGGAAATCAAGCTGGGCGTCATCCCGGGCGCTGGCGGCACGCAGCGGCTGCCACGCGCCGTGGGCAAGGCCAAGGCCATGGACATGGTGCTGACCGGCCGCATGATGGGCGCGGAAGAGGCCGAGCGAGCCGGCCTGGTGTCGCGCGTGGTGCCCGCCGACAAGCTGCTGGAAGAAGCCATCGAGATCGGCACGGTCATCGCGGCCATGCCGCTGCAGGCGGCCATGATGGCCAAGGAATGCGTGAACCGCGCCTACGAAACCCCGCTGAACGAGGGCATGTTGTTCGAGCGGCGCTCCTTCCACTCGCTGTTCGGCACGCCGGACCAGAAAGAAGGCATGGCCGCCTTCGTCGAGAAGCGCAAGCCGAATTTCCACCATCGCTGAGCGCAGGCCACCGCATGGCCTTGCGCGCGCCGCGGAACAGCTGGGTTTCGCGGCACGCGGTCTGGTTGCGTCTTGATACGTTCTTGTGGTGGATGTATCAAGGCGCGCGCCTATCCTTTAGGGTTCCAACGAATGAGGGCGGCTCTCCCATGCCTGCCAGCGGATGAGCAGGCGCGCCGGTTGCTGACGGGGGCCGCCCGGCAACAACAAAGGAGCCCTCCATGCGTACTGCCCATACCGGTAAATGGCGATTGGCCGCCCTGGCGTGCATTTTTGGCGTCAGCGGCGCCGCCTCTGCCCAATCTCCTCAACCCACGCTGCGCATGACGTCGCCGACGCCCGTGGCCGCCGCCCCGGTCGCGCCCATGACTGCCCAGGAACTGCACGATACGGCGGTCGATGCCTACGTGTATGCCTATCCCATGGTGTTGATGGAGCTGACCCGCCGCAATACCACGAATGTGGCCTCGCCCCTGGACGGCAAGGCGCCCATGAACCAGTTCGGGCACAAGACGGCGTTTCCGGATGCCAGCACGCCCGACGCCCGCTGGCCGAACACCGACACGCTGTATTCCAGCATGTGGTACGACGTCAGCAACGGGCCGGTGATCGTCAGGGTCCCGGACCCCGGCAACCGCTTCTATGTGCTGTCGCTGATGGATATGTGGACCGACGTCTTTGCCTCGCGCGGCACCCGCACCAACGGCGCCGGCCCGCAGGCCTTCGCCATCGTCGGGCCGTATTGGAACGGTACGCTGCCGGCCGGCGTGGACGTGGTACGCAGCCCGACGTCCATGGGATGGGTGGTGGGCCATGTGCAGGCTGGCGGGCAGCAGGACTATCCGGCCGTGAATCAGTGGCAGGCCAATATCGCCGTCGCGCCCTATGTGGCCCCGCCCGCTCCCGTGCCGGGCCGCGCGGTCGCCCCCGGTTCGCTGACGCCGATGTATCCGGGGCAGCCGGGCCCGCGGCTGGTGGCGCCGATGCCGATGCCGCCGGCCTATACGCCCACCACGCAGGTCGCGCCCAGCGCGGTGCCGCCGGTGCAGCAGGTGGCCGGCATGGACGCGGCGACCTTCTTCGGGGTTTTCGCGGACGCCCTGCGCAACAATCCGCCCCACGCCAACGACTATCCCATGCTGGACCGCCTGCGCCGTCTCGGCCTGGGTACCACGTCGCCGGTGGCGTTCTCGCAACTGGACCCGGCGGTGCAGCAGGCGCTGACGCAGGCCGGTCCGGAAGCCGGCCGCCGCATCGCCGACTACGTCTCCCGGCTGGGTTCGGGCATCAATGGCTGGAACACGGTGACCGGCGGTATCGGGACCTATGGGACCAATTACCTGCGCCGCGCCGCCGTGGCGTACGCGGGCCTGGGGGCCGGGCTGCCCGAGGACATCCTGTATCCGGTGACGCTGATCGATGCCGACGGCGACCGGCTGGTGGGCGACGACGACTACGTGCTGCATTTCGACAAGGGTCAACTGCCGCCGGTCAACGCCTTCTGGTCGCTCAACTTGTACGGGCCGGAGCAGACCTTCGTGGACAATCCGGCGCATCGCTACGCGATCCGCAGCACCGACAACCTGCGCTATAACGCCGACGGCTCCCTGGACATCTATATCCAGCGCCGGGCCCCCAGCCGGGAGCGGCAGGCCAATTGGCTGCCTAGCCCCGACGCCGGTCCATTCATGCTCAATATGAGGCTGTACTGGCCGCGCGATATCGCGATGGACCAGCAGTGGGCGCCGCCTCCGGTGCGCGACCACTGAGCGCCGTGCGCCTCGGCGCGGCCCTCCAGGGCGCCGCCGGGAGGGGTTCCAAGCAGGGGCAATGGACTGCCCCTGTTTCTTTGTCGCGACTCAGCGCCTTGTCAGGCGGCTCGATTTGCGGGCCGGGTTGGATTCCAGCTATACTCCAATAGTTTGACGCTTGCGGAATAACATGCCACCGGATGGGACAACTAGGCTGGACGATGGGCTGGACCCGACCAGGCTGGTGCTCAACGAGGAGCAAAAAGCCGCGTTGCGTGCAAGAACAAGTCGCGGACTGGCGCGAGCTGTCGTGGCGCAATGCGTCATGGCGCTGCTTGCGACGGTGATCGCGTGGGGAGTAGCGGGAACGGCGGCGGGTTTATCGGCGCTGGTGGGGGCGGGGGCGTATCTGGTGCCAAACACATTGTTTGCGCTACGGTTGCTGCTGGACGCGCACCGGCCGGGCCGGACCAATCCGTTCACGTTCTTCCTGGGCGAAGCATTCAAGCTGGTCGCAACGGTTTTGCTGTTGTGGCTGGCGGTGCGGCTTGGGGGTGGCAGGATCGTGTGGCCGGCCATGTTGATCGGCCTGATTTGCACCCTCAAGGGGTATGTTCTGCTCTTGATGTCCGGCAAGTTGTCATAGCGACGCTTCTAATCGTTCAAAATGGCTGGCGTGACGCGCCAGCGACAGCAAACAGGGTAGGTAATAAATGGCTGCTGCCAGCGACGTGTCGCCTCAGTCCGAATACATTCAGCACCATCTGGTGCATCTCAACAACATAGGCGAAAAGCAGACTGCGATCGCCAATTTTGGCGTCATTAACTACGACTCCCTGTTCTGGTCCATCCTGATGGGTGCGGTCGTGGTGTTCTTCCTGTGGCGCGCCGCCCGCCAGGCCAGCACCGGTGTCCCGGGCCGCTTCCAGATGTTCGTCGAGTCACTCGTCGACATGGTCGAAGAGCAGGCCAAGTCCATCGTCCCCAATGAAGTGTCGCGGCGCTTCGTCTCGCCGCTGGCCCTGACGGTGTTCCTGTGGATCGTCCTCATGAACGCGCTGGACCTGATCCCTGTCGACCTGCTGGGCACCATCCTGCGCTGGACCGGCTTGGGTGCGCACCACGGCGATCCCCTGTATTTCCACCGCATTCTCCCGACTGCCGACCTGAACGTGCCGATGGGCATGTCGCTGGGCGTATTGCTGCTGATGTTCTATTACGGGCTGAAGATCAAGCACCCCGGCGGTTTCGTGAAAGACCTGATCGGCGCGCCGTTCCATGCGCACGGCGTGTGGGCCCTGCTCCTGATGCCCTTCAACCTGCTGCTGAACATCATCGAATACGCCGCCAAGTCCGTGTCGCTGGGCATGCGGTTGTTCGGCAACATGTTCGCCGGCGAACTCATCTTCATGTTGATCGCGCTGCTGGGCGGCGCGTGGACCGGCTTCAACGGCAGCAGCATCGGCCTGGGCATCGGCCAGCTCCTGGCCGGTTCGATCTGGGCGATTTTCCACATCCTGATCGTGCTGCTCCAGGGCTTTATCTTCATGATGCTGACGCTGGTCTACATCGGCCAGGCCCACGAAGGACATTGACCGTTTTTTCGGCGCGGGTTCCGGCCCGCGCCGGGACGCAAGATTTTCTTGCATTGCGCTGTACCACTTCCAATCTCTTGACATTCAGATTTCTCAACAAGGAGTTGTCATGACCAACGTAGCTTTCGTTGCTCTCGCCTGCGGTCTCATCATCGGTCTGGGCGCTATCGGCGCTTGCATCGGTATCGCGCTGATGGGGGGCAAATACCTGGAAGCTTCGGCTCGTCAGCCTGAACTGATGAACGCCCTGCAAACCAAGATGTTCCTGTTGGCTGGCCTGATCGACGCCGCGTTCCTGATCGGCGTCGGTATCGCGATGCTGTTCGCGTTCGCCAACCCGTTCGTCGGTTAATGGCGCATTGCCCGCCGGTGCGCCGGCGGGTCGAAGAAGCCGGTGGCGCGTGGTCCTGTATAGCCAGATAAGGCCCGTACCGCGACTGCCCACCGGCAAGTATCGAGTGCTCGATGGCGTTTCCAGGGAAACGTCCGAGCCGTTAGGTGTTAAAGGGAAACGACCGTGAATCTGAACGCGACGATCTTTTTCCAGATGCTCGTGTTCTTCGTTCTGGGCTGGTTCACGATGAAATTCGTGTGGCCGCCCCTGACGAAGGCGATGGATGAGCGCCGCCAGAAAATCGCCGACGGCTTGGCCGCGGCTGAAAAGGGCAAGGCTGACCTCGCCCAGGCCCAGGCGCGCATCAGTCTGATCGAGGCTTCTGCCAAGTCCGAAAACCACGCCCGCATGGTGGAAGCCGAAAAGCAGGCGAATCAGCTGCTGGATCAGGCTCGCCGTGACGCGGAAGCCGAACGCGCCCGCATCGTGGCGCAGGCCAAGCAGGACGCCGAGCTGGTCGTGCAGCGCGCGCGCGACAACTTGCGCGACGAAGTCGCCGCGCTGGCCGTCAAGGGCGCGGAGCAGATCCTGCGCCGCGAGATCGACGCCCGCGCCCATGCCGAGCTGCTGGCTCAGCTCAAGGCACAGCTTTAATCCGGAACCGTCATGGCTGAACTATCGACTGTCGCCCGGCCTTATGCCGAAGCCTTGTTCGCCGCCGCGCGCGACGACAAGGCCGGGCTGGACCTCTGGGCCGGCCTGGTGAATCAAATGGCCCAGGTCGCCGCCAACGCGGACGTCCGTGAGGCCATGTCCGATCCCCGCCTGGGGGACGCCCAGCGCGCGCAGACCTTCGCCGGACTGCTGCAAGGCGAAGTGCCGCAATTCGCCCGCAATTTCATCGACCTGCTGGCTGAAAACGGCCGCCTGCCGTTGCTGCCGGAAATCGCAGAGCAGTTCGCGGCGCTGAAGAACCGCCACGAAGGCACGGCGCAGGCCAACATTACCAGTGCTTTCGAGATGACCCCCGACCAGGTCAAGGACTTGCTGAGCGCCCTGGAACTGAAGTTCGGCCTCAAGCTCAAGCCCCACGTAACCGTTGATGCCTCCCTGATCGGGGGTGTCCGCGTGGCCGTCGGGGATCAGGTACTCGATACATCCGTGCAAGCTCAATTGACCCGCATGCGCGACACGCTGGCGGCATAGCCCTTAGCCAGGCGACTAACAGGATTCCAGGAGTCTGAACATGCAACTCAATCCCTCCGAGATCAGCGAACTGCTCAAGAGCCGCATCGAGGGCCTGGGCGCTTCGACCGATATCCGTACCCAGGGCACGGTCGTTTCCGTGACCGACGGTATTACCCGCATCCACGGTCTGTCCGACGTGATGCAGGGCGAAATGCTCGAATTCCCCAACAACACCTTCGGCCTGGCCCTGAACCTCGAGCGCGACTCCGTCGGCGCCGTGATTCTAGGCGACTACACCGGCGTGTCGGAAGGCGACCAGGTCAAGACGACCGGCCGCATTCTGGAAGTGCCGGTCGGCCCCGAACTGAAGGGACGCGTGGTCAACACGCTGGGCGAGCCCATCGACGGTCGCGGCCCCATCAATACCAAGGAAACCGACGTGATCGAAAAGGTCGCGCCGGGCGTGATCGCACGCCGTTCCGTGTCGCAGCCCGTGCAAACCGGTATCAAGGCGATCGATTCCATGGTGCCTATCGGCCGTGGCCAGCGCGAGCTGATCATCGGCGACCGCCAGACCGGCAAGACCGCCGTCGCGGTGGACACCATCATCAGCCAGAAGGGCAAGGGCGTGATCTGCGTCTACGTCGCCATCGGCCAGAAGGCGTCCACGATCAGCAACGTGGTGCGCAAGCTGGAAGAGCACGGTGCGATGGAATACACCATCGTCGTCGCGGCGTCGGCCTCGGACTCGGCGGCCATGCAGTACCTGGCCCCCTATGCCGGCTGCACGATGGGCGAATACTTCCGCGATCGCGGCGAAGACGCCTTGATCATCTATGACGACCTGACCAAGCAGGCCTGGGCCTATCGCCAGGTCTCGCTGCTGCTGCGCCGTCCGCCGGGCCGCGAAGCCTACCCCGGCGACGTGTTCTACCTGCACTCGCGCCTGCTGGAGCGTGCCGCTCGCGTCAATGAAGAGTACGTGGAGAAGTTCACCAACGGCGCCGTGAAGGGCAAGACGGGTTCGCTGACCGCGCTGCCGATCATCGAAACGCAGGCCGGCGACGTGTCCGCCTTCGTTCCGACCAACGTGATCTCGATCACGGACGGCCAGATCTTCCTGGAAACCGACCTGTTCAACGCCGGCGTGCGTCCCGCCATCAACGCCGGTATTTCGGTGTCGCGCGTGGGCGGCGCCGCGCAGACCAAGGTCATCAAGAAGCTGTCCGGCGGTATCCGTACCGACTTGGCGCAGTACCGTGAGCTGGCTGCCTTCGCGCAGTTCGCCTCCGACCTGGACGACGCGACGCGCCGCCAGCTGGAGCGCGGCAAGCGCGTGGTCGAACTGCTGAAGCAGCCCCAGTACCAGCCGCTGCAGGTCTGGGAACTTGCCGTCAGCCTGTACGCCGTGAACAACGGCTACCTGGACGACGTCGAAGTGTCGCAGGTGCTGGCTTTCGAAAAGGCGCTGAAGGATCACCTGAAGGCCAAGCACGCCGAGCTGATCCAGCGCATCGAAGATACCAAGGAACTCTCGAAGGATGACGAGGCCGTGCTGGCCGCGGAAATCCAGGAGTTCAAGAAGCACGGTGCTTTTTAAGACATTTTGACTGTGATGAGGTCGGCGGGCGCCATGCGGCGCGCACGGCCTGCAGGGCGGACGGGGTGATTGCCCCGCCGCCGACCGTCTCACCAGGAAAGCGCAATGCCCGGAATCAAGGAAATCCGTACCAAGATCAAGAGCGTGCAGAACACGCGCAAGATCACCAAGGCGATGGAAATGGTCGCCGCGTCCAAGATGCGCAAGGCGCAGGAACGGATGCGGGCGGGCCGTCCCTACGCCACCAAGGTGCGCGCCATCGCGTCGCACCTGATGCAGGCCAATCCGGAATACAGTCATCCCTTCCTGGTCGAGCGCGAACAGGTCAAGGCGATCGGGGTGGTGCTGGTGACCACGGACAAGGGTCTGTGCGGCGGCCTGAACACCAACGTATCCCGTGTCACGCTGGCCAAGCTCAAGGAATTCCAGGAACGCGGCGTCAAGGTGCAGTTCACCGCGCTGGGCAACAAGGGCCTGGGCCTGCTGACCCGGATCAGCGCGAACCTGGTATCGCAGGAAGTCGGCCTGGGCGACCAGCCTCACCTGGACCGCCTGCTGGGCGCGATCAAGGTCCAGCTGGATGCCTACATGGACGGCCGTATCGACGAGCTGTATGTCGCGACCACCCGCTTCGTGAACACCATGAAGCAGGAGCCGGTGTTCCTGCGCCTGCTGCCGCTGCCTAGCGGCGACCTGGAAAACCCGTTCCACGCCGGCGAGACCATCGCGGCGCTGAAGGGCGAGTACAGCTGGGACTACATCTACGAGCCCGATGCCCGCTCGGTCATCGACGATCTGCTGCAACGTTATGTCGAAGGCGTGCTGTTCCAGGCGGTCGCGGAAAACATGGCGTCGGAACAATCGGCGCGCATGGTGGCCATGAAGGCCGCGTCGGACAACGCCAAGAAAGTGATCGGCGATCTGCAACTGGTCTACAACAAGACCCGCCAGGCCGCGATCACCAAGGAAATTTCGGAAATCGTGGGGGGCGCCGCCGCCGTCTGACGCCGGGTCGACATCGTCACCGGCGTCCGCGGACGCAGCATCCTGACAGGACATAGAGTTATCAAAGGAATCGACATGAGCAACGGAACCATCGTTCAGTGCATCGGCGCCGTGGTGGATATTCAGTTCCCCCGCGATCAAATGCCCAAGATCTATGAAGCGCTTTCGCTGGCCGAAGAAGGCAACTCCTTCGCCGAGAAAGGCCTGACGTTCGAAGTCCAGCAGCAACTGGGCGACGGCATCGTGCGCACGATCGCGCTGGGTTCCAGCGACGGCCTGCGCCGCGGCATGAACGTTGCCGCCACCGGCGGGCCGATCTCGGTGCCGGTCGGCACCGGCACGCTGGGCCGCATCATGGACGTGCTGGGCCGTCCCATCGACGACGCCGGCCCGATCCAGCACGAGGAAAAGCGCGGTATCCACCAGGCCGCGCCCAAGTTCGACGAACTGTCGCCGTCCGTGGAACTGCTCGAAACCGGCATCAAGGTGATCGACCTGGTCTGCCCCTTCGCGAAGGGCGGCAAGGTGGGCCTGTTCGGCGGCGCCGGCGTCGGCAAGACCGTGAACATGATGGAACTCATCAACAACATCGCCAAGCAGCACAGCGGCTTGTCGGTGTTTGCCGGCGTGGGCGAGCGTACCCGCGAGGGCAACGACTTCTACCATGAAATGGAAGAGTCGAACGTGCTGGACAAGGTCGCGATGGTGTTCGGCCAGATGAACGAGCCCCCGGGCAACCGCCTGCGCGTGGCGCTGACCGGCCTGACGATGGCCGAGAAGTTCCGCGACGAAGGCCGCGACATCCTGTTCTTCGTCGACAACATCTACCGTTACACCCTGGCCGGTACCGAAGTGTCCGCGCTGCTGGGCCGTATGCCGTCGGCGGTGGGCTACCAGCCCACGCTGGCCGAGGAAATGGGCAAGCTGCAGGAACGCATCACCTCGACCAAGACCGGCTCCATTACGTCGATCCAGGCCGTGTACGTGCCGGCGGACGACTTGACCGACCCGTCCCCCGCCACGACCTTCCAGCATCTGGATTCCACCGTCGTGCTGTCGCGTGACATCGCCGCGCTGGGTATCTACCCCGCCGTGGACCCGCTGGATTCCACCAGCCGCCAGCTGGATCCGCAGGTCGTGGGCGAAGAGCACTATGCCGTTGCCCGTGGCGTGCAGCAGACGCTGCAACGCTACAAGGAACTGCGCGACATCATCGCGATCCTGGGCATGGACGAACTGTCGCCCGAGGACAAGCTGGCCGTGGCCCGCGCCCGGAAGATCCAGCGCTTCCTGTCGCAGCCTTTCCACGTGGCCGAAGTCTTCACGGGCTCGCCCGGCAAGTACGTGCCGCTGGCCGAAACCATCCGCGGCTTCAAGATGATCGTGGACGGCGAATGCGACGCCCTGCCGGAGCAGGCCTTCTACATGGTCGGCACCATCGACGAGGCCTTCGAGAAGGCCAAGAAACTGCAATAAGGATCCGCTATGGCTACCCTGCATGTCGACGTGGTCAGCGCGGAAGCCGCGATCTTCACCGGCGAGGCGAAGTTCGTGGTTCTGCCTGGCGAAGCGGGCGAGCTGGGCATCCTGCCCGGCCACACCCCGCTGATCTCGCGAATCCGCCCGGGTACGTTGAAGATCGTCCGCGAGGACAATAGCGAAGAAAACGTCTTTGTCGCCGGCGGCATCCTCGAGGTGCAGCCGGGCAGCGTCACGGTACTGGCCGATACGGCCATCCGCGCCGCCGACCTGGACGAGGCGAAGGCGGAGGCTGCTCGCCAGAAGGCCGAGGAAGCGCTGCGCAACGCCAAGGACAAGGCCGATGTGGCCGTGGTGGAAGCGGAGCTCGCCATGCTCGCGGCGCAGGCTATCGCCGCGCGCCGCCTGCGCGGAACCTCGGGTCGCCGCCACTGATCCACAAGGCCCGTTCGCAAAAAAGGCCAGGCATCAGCCTGGCCTTTTTGCATCTTGCGCTCAAACAATCAACTCACAGCGGGGTGCAACCCTGGACTCGCGTCCATTGCGGGGTGCAAGCTTATTTCAGCCCGGCCTTCCCCAGGCCCAACATTTCGTCGGCCGAACCCGGAGCCGGACGGAAGGCGACGCCAAGGCGGTTCCAGCCGTTGATCTCGACGATCGCGAAGGTCAGGTCGGACACTTCCTCTTCGCTGAAATGCTCGCGCACGCGCTGGTACGCCTCTTCCGGGACCCCGTGGGGCGGCAGGTGCGTGACGACCTCCGTCCACGCCAGTGCGGCCTTTTCGCGATCGCTGAACAGGGGCGACTCCCACCAAATGGCAACGTGGTACAGACGGAGTTCGCGTTCGCCGTGAATCTTGGCTTCCTTGGAGTGCATGTCGACACAAAAGGCGCAGCCGTTCAGCTGCGAGGCACGCAGCGTGACCAGATGGCCGAGCTCGGCAATGACGGGACGCTTTTTCAGCGTCTGGCTGAAGTCCACGTATTTCTTGGCGAGTTCGGGGCTCAGCTTGTAGTAGTTCAGGCGTTGGCTCATGGCAATTCCTTGACGTAGGGGTGGATCGGCGAGGAAGTGCCGTCGGCGCGCGGAGAGGGTACTGTCCGCGATCCGACGGTTACCGCCGGGTGTGAGCCTATGATGGTTCAGACAAATACATCTGTGAAGCACCAAGAACATAGACCGGAATTGGACCATCGCAAATTGCGGGCTTCAAATGGGTACAATATTGAGATAGATTCTTATTATTAATAACGCGCGCGGCCTGGAGGTGATGGCATGGGGAAACTGTCCCTCAAGACCTGGTTCGACATTCACAAGTGGAGCAGCCTGGCCTGCACCCTTTTCCTGTTGCTGCTCTGCCTGACCGGCTTGCCGCTGATTTTCTCTCATGAGATCGGCCATTGGCTGGACGATGCAAAGCCGTATGCACAAGTCGCCGAGGGCACGCCGCGCGCCAGCCTGGACGCGATGGTTGCGCAGAGCAAGCGCCTGTATCCCCAGGACGCCATCGAGTTCCTGTTCATCGACGACGACGATCCCCAAGTCCTGATTGGCATGAACCCGCAGCCGGGCAAGCAGGACCTGGCGCACCGCCTCCGGTTTGATGCGCATACCGGCGAGCTCTTGAAGCACTTTCCCCCTGCGGACCAGGAAGGCCATGGTTTCATGGAAATCATGCTGCACCTGCATGTCGACATGTTTGCCGGGCTGATTGGCGAATTGTTCCTCGGATTCATGGGGCTGCTGTTCTGCGTGGCCGTGGTGTCGGGCGTGGTGCTGTACGGCCCCTACATGAAGAAGATCCCGTTCGGCAGCGTGCGCGGCGAGCGGTCGGCGCGCATCAAATGGCTGGACCTGCACAACTTGCTGGGGGTGGTGACACTGGGGTGGGCCTTCGTGGTCGGGGTCACCGGCGTGATCAATGAACTGTCGACGCCCATGTTCAAGTACTGGCAGGCGACGTCGATGCGTACGCTGCTGGCGCCGTACCAGGGAAAGGCGGCGCCGCGGCTGGGCGAAATGGGTTCCGTGGACGCCGCCTACGGCGCTGCCCTGAAGGCACGCCCCGGCATGAGGGTGAACGCGGTGACCTTCCCGGCCAGTCCGTTCGGCAGCCCGTATCACTATCTGTTCTGGCTCAACGGCGATACCGCGTTGACGTCACGCTTGTTCAGTCCGGTCCTGGTGGACGCGCGCACCGGGACCCTGAGCGCCCAGCTGGACATGCCGTGGTACCTGCGTGCCCTGGAAGTATCGCGGCCGCTGCACTTCGGCGACTACGCGGGCATGCCGCTGAAGTTGATCTGGGCGGTGCTGGACCTGGTCACGATCATCGTGCTGGGCAGCGGCGTCTACCTGTGGGTCGCGCGGCGCAAATCCGCCGCGGCGCGCATCGCCGACCTGGAGGCGCGGCACAAGGCCGGGGCCCAGGGGATGAAGGCTTGACACGGTTCCTGCACGCTAACCCTTACGTATAAACCGCAGTGTGGATGTTGCGAATAGCCGGCCACGGGCGCGCTATCTAGGCTTGCTGCTTCGATCAATACGGAGGAGTAGCGATGCGCGAGACGCTAGACTGCGGCGTGCTCATGGTGCCGGCGCATGCCGGCTGGATCAAGGCATGGATGGACCGGCACGCGGGCCACATGGCACGTGTGCGGCTGCACGCGGTGCCGCTGGACGATGGCGCGCCGCCAGGCGGCGCCCAGGGCGGGGCGGGCGCGCAGGCGGCCACGCAATCGCTGGCGCGGCTGGCCATGTCCCTGCGCCGTTTCGACGCCTGCCTGCTGCCGGTGGCGCCGGACACGCTGGGCTGGACGCGAACCGCGCTGTCCTGCGCGCGTGGCGGATTGCATACGCCCCTGATCGGGCTGGCCAAAAGCCTGAAAGCGGCCGCCGTGGAGGACTTGCTGGCGCTCGGCATGTGCGATTTCGTTCGTGATCCGCTATGCCCCGAAGAGCTGCGCGTCCGGGTGGACCGCGTCGCGAGTGGCCGACGGCCCGCCGGCGGGCCAGCCGTGGGTGGCATGGCCGCGCCCGGACATCCCACCGGGCGGGAGGCGGCCGTGGCGGGGCAGGGCGTCGGTTCCGCCTGCCCGCAGGACATGGACGCGCCGTCCGTATCCTTGTCCGGCGGCCCCGCCGCCAAGGCATTGGGAGAGCCCGCGTCCCACTATGCCTGGGCGGACGGAAGGGCCGGCGCCGGGGTCGGCGCGGCCGCCATCGCCGCCGCGGCGGCGGCCGCAAGAATGGCCCTGTCGCCGGGGGACGCTCGCCCCCGCCTGTCGCGCGAGCTCATCGATAGCAGCCTGCTGGCCATCCAGGCCGCACCGCGGGTCCATCCCGACGAACCCTTCCGTATCGCCAAATCGCGTGTGGTCGACAGCTTCGAACGCGACTATGTACGTACCGCGCTCTCGCGCCACGCCGGCAATGTCGCGCGCGCCGCGCGTGCCTCGGCCAAGCACCGCCGCGCCTTCTGGGCATTGATGCGCAAGCACCATATCGATGCCGCGCCGTACCGTCCGCGCCAGGAACGCAAGGATGCCGCGGGTTGACGCCCGCCCGGCGGGTAAAATCCACCGCTTGGACCTTTCAAGGAAAGCCGTGTCAGCCGTTGCTTTGCAAAACGATGTATTCCTGCGCGCCTTGCTGCGCCAGCCGGTGCCTTACACCCCCGTGTGGCTGATGCGGCAAGCGGGACGCTATCTGCCTGAATACAATGCCACTCGCGCGCGCGCCGGGTCCTTCCTGGGCTTGGCGCAGAATCCCCAATACGCCGCCGAAGTCACCCTCCAGCCGCTGGCGCGGTATCCGCTGGATGCGGCCATCCTGTTCTCCGACATCCTGACGGTGCCCCACGCCATGGGCCTGGGCCTGGATTTTCGTGCCGGGGAAGGCCCCCATTTCGAGCGGCCGGTGCGTACCGAGGCCGACGTCGACGCCCTCGTCCCGCCAGACCTAGACCGCCTGCGCTACGTATTCGACGCCGTCGCCCTGATCCGCCGCGAACTGGGTGGGCGTGTGCCGCTCATCGGTTTTGCCGGCAGTCCATGGACGATCGCCTGTTACATGGTGGAAGGCAAGGGCAGCGACGATTACCGACTTATCAAGGGCATGATGTATGGGCGCCCGGATCTGGTCCATCGCATCCTGCGCGTGAACGCCCAGGCGACGATCGACTACCTGAATGCCCAGATCGCGGCGGGTGCCCAGGCGGTCATGGTGTTCGACAGCTGGGGCGGCGTGCTGGCCGATGGCCTGTTCCAGGAATATTCGCTGGCCTACACCCGACAGGTGCTGGCGGGGCTCGTCCGAGAGCACGACGGTCGCCGGGTGCCTGCCATCGTTTTCACCAAGGGTGGCGGGATGTGGCTGGAAGATATCGCCGGCTGTGGCGCGGACGCGGTGGGTGTGGACTGGACGGTCAACCTGCAACAGGCGCGCCGCCGGGTCGCCGATACGGTGGCGCTGCAGGGCAACCTGGATCCCATGGCGCTGTTTGGCGGCGCGCCCGCGGTGCGCGCCCAGGCGCGCCGCGTCATCGACGACTTCGGCATGGTCGGCGCGGGGGGCCATGTGTTCAACCTGGGCCATGGGATTTCCCAATTCACTCCGCCGGATGCCGTAGCCGAATTGGTTGACGAGGTGCATGCCTACAGCCGCGCGTTTCATGCGCCTGCCGCCTAGAGGCCAGGGGGTCCCAGGGGACGGCAGCGCCAAGCCGCGCCCCATTTTCCGGGACTTGTGCACAGCAGCGAAGCTTTCCTCTTGACAGGAGGCCCTAGTCCATGCCTTCTCGGCCAAGATCGTAAGTGACTGATTTCACGTGCAAAACCAATTAGCAAATTCCCTTTACCAGAGCGGCGCAGTTGTGGTATCGCGCCCGCTTTCCGAAAAGCCGCGGCTTTTCCCCAAAGTTATCCACAGCCCCGTCCGAATGCCTTTCCTATCGCAGCCAGTACAGGCGCTTAGCGGAAACTTCGAGAATTCACTTTAAATAGCGTCATGCGGGAACCCCATGCTTTTGGCCGATGGCAATGACTGACACGGACGTCGAGCGCCTGCCCGGCATGGCCGCCCAACAAGGGGTTGTGTGGTTGCGGGTGGCCCTGGACGTGCCGTTGCCGGGCCCCTTCGACTACCGCCACGCCGCGCCGCTGGCGCCCGGCATGCGCGTCATCGTGCCTTTCGGCCGGCGCCGGCTGGTCGGTATCGTGACGGACGTGCCGGCGGCGCCGTCCATCGATCCTGTCCATATCAAGCCCATAGACCGCGTCCTGGACGACCTGCCGCCCTTCACGCCCGATTGGCTGCGGCTGGCACGTTTCGCCGCGGCCTATTACCACCGGCCACTGGGCGAGGTCATGCTGCCGGCGCTGCCGCCGCCCTTGCGCAAACCGTCGGCCTACGAAGGCCAGCGGTCCGGCGCCGGCCCGGTTGCTCGCCTGGATGCCAAGCATGCCAAGGCGCAGGCGAAGACCGCCACCCCGCCCGACGCGGCCGCCACCGTGGCGGACGATACCGACCTGGCCCCCGTCGAACCCGTCCTGAATGCGGAACAGGAAATCGCGGTTGCCGCCATCCGCGCCCTGCGTGGCTTCAAGCCCGTCCTGCTGCACGGCGTGACGGGCAGCGGCAAGACCGAGGTCTACCTGCGCGCCGCGCGGGACGTCCTGGCGCAAGGCCGCCAGGTCTTGTTGATGGTGCCGGAAATCAACCTGACGCCCCAGCTGGAAGCCGTGCTGCGCGGCCGGCTGGACGCGGTCGCGGGGCCGGGATCCCTGGCGGTGCTGCACAGCGGGCTGTCCGACGGCGAACGCCTGCGGGCCTGGGTGCGTGCCCAGCGCGGCGAGGCCCGGGTACTGCTGGGCACGCGTATGTCCATCTTCGCGCCGCTGCCGGAACTGGGCTTGATCGTCGTCGATGAAGAACATGACGCGTCATACAAGCAGCAGGACGGCCTGCGCTATTCGGCACGCGATCTCGCCATCTGGCGGGCGCGGGATCGCGACATTCCGGTGCTGCTGGGGTCGGCCACCCCTTCGCTGGAAACCTGGCAGCAGGCCGAGCGTGGCCGCTACCTGCGCCTGACCCTATCGGCGCGCGCCAAGGCCAGCCAGCCGCCCGCCGTGCGGCTGGTGGATACGCGGCGCCTGGCGATGAAGCAAGGCATGTCCCCGCAATTGATCGAGGCCATCGGCAAGCGGCTGGAGCGCGGCGAACAGTCGCTGGTATTCCTGAACCGGCGCGGCTATGCGCCCGTGCTGCACTGCGCATCCTGCGCCTGGGTCAGCCAATGTCCGCGGTGCACGGCCTTCACCGTGCTGCATCGCGGGCCCGGGCCCGGCGGCCATATCCTGCAATGCCATCACTGCGGCTACCAGGCGCGTGTGCCGCGCGCCTGCCCCGAGTGCGGCGACCAGGACCTGCAGCCCATGGGCCGTGGCACCCAGCGTGTCGAGGAACACCTTTCCCAGCTGTTTCCGCAAGCCCGCATCCTGCGCATCGATGCGGACAGCACGCGCCGCAAGGGCAGCGCGCAGAGCCTGTTCGCCAGCGTGCATGCCGGCGAAGTCGACATCCTGGTGGGCACGCAAATGGTGGCCAAGGGCCATGATTTCGCCAGGCTGGGGCTGGTCGGCGTGCTCAATGCCGACGCGATGCTGTTCGCGCATGATTTCCGCGCGCCCGAGCGGCTGTTCGCCCAGCTTATGCAGGTGGCCGGCCGCGCCGGCCGGCATGCGGAAGGCGGCGAAGTCCTGGTCCAGACGGGGTATCCGGAACAACCCATCTACCAGGCGTTGCTGCGCCACGACTACGCCGGCTTTGCCGGCCCCGCGCTGGCCGAACGCGAAAGCACGGGCCTGCCCCCATTCGCCCACCAGGCGCTGCTGACGGCCGAGGCCCGCGAACTGGCCCAGGCACTGGAGTTCCTGCAGACGGCGCGCGATCTGCCGGACGGCGAAATGGCAGGCAGCTTTCCCACGGCGGACGCCGTTACGCGCTACGATCCGGTTCCGTTGCGCGTGGTGCGGGTGGCCAATATGGAACGGGCGCAGCTGCTGGTGGAAAGTACCAGCCGGCCAGCCCTGCAGGCCTTCCTGTCCGCCTGGTCCGCCATGCTGCACGAGTTGCCTGCCGCTTCCCGCGTACGCTGGCAGCTAGAGGTCGACCCCCTGGAGATCTGACGAGCGCCATGTCCGAGTCCCTACCCGCCGGGCTGAATCCCGCGCAACGCGAAGCCGTCCTGTACCTGGGCGGTCCCTGCCTGGTATTGGCGGGCGCCGGCAGCGGCAAGACGCGGGTCATCACGCAGAAGATCGCCTATCTGCTGCGCGAATGTGGATACATGGGCCGCAATATCGTCGCGCTCACCTTCACCAACAAGGCCGCGCGCGAGATGGACGAACGCGTCAAGACCCTGGTCGACCGCAAGCTTGCCAAGGGCTTGACCATCAGCACCTTTCACGCGCTGGGCGTACGCTTCCTGCGCGAGGAGGCGCGGCACGCCGGCCTGAAACCGCAGTTCTCCATCCTGGATGCCGATGACGCGATGGGCATCATCCAGGAACTGTTGGCGACGACGGATCGCGGCTGGCTGCGCACCGTGCAGACGACGATATCGCTGTGGAAGAATGCGCTGCTGGACCCGGACGCCGCCGCGGCCCAGGCCACGACCAAGGCCGACGTGGAGGCCGCGCGCGTGTACCGCAGCTACGCGGCGACGCTGGCGGCCTATCAGGCGGTGGATTTCGACGACCTGATCCGCATCCCGGCGCTGCTGCTGGAGCACAACGAAGAGGTTCGCACTCGCTGGCAGAACCGCGTGCGCTATCTGCTGGTGGACGAATACCAGGACACCAATGTCTGTCAGTACCGGCTGGTGCAGCTGTTGAGCGGCGATCGCGCCATGTTCACGGCGGTGGGCGACGACGACCAGGCCATTTACGCCTGGCGCGGCGCGACCATCGAGAACCTGGCCAAGCTGACGACGGACTATCCCAGCCTGAAGCTGATCAAGCTGGAGCAGAACTACCGGTCCGTGCAGCGCATCCTGGCCGCCGCCAACAAGGTCATCGAAAAAAACCCCAAGCTGTTCGAAAAAAAGCTGTGGTCCGACCTGGGCGTGGGCGAACCCATCGTGATCACGCCCATGGATAGCGAAGAGGCCGAAGCGGAAGCGATCGCGATGCGGATTTCCGCCGCCCGGTTCGAAAGGCAAGGGCACTGGAAGGACTACGCCATCCTCTATCGCGGCAATCACCAGGCGCGGATACTGGAGCAGGCGCTGCGCAATCTGAAGATCCCGTACACCATCTCGGGCGGGCAGAGCTTCTTCGACAAGGCCGAAGTGCGCGACGTGCTGGCGTATCTGCGACTGATCGCCAATGACCAGGACGATCCGGCCTTTATTCGTGCCGCGACCACGCCCAAGCGCGGCATCGGGCAGGGAACCTTGCAGACCTTGGGGCAGTATGCCGCCGAGCGGCAGATACCGCTGTTCGCCGCGGTCTTCGAGCACGGCGTGGACACGCTGCTGCAACAGCGCCAGCTGGAAGCGCTGCGCACGTTCGCCGAGTTTATCCAGCGCATGCAGTGGCGCGCCGGACGTGGCGCGCCGGACAGCACCAAGCCCCTGTCCGCCGAACCGGCCGGCGTCCTGCTGGATGACCTGCTCGGTGCGATCCAGTACGAACGCCATCTGTACGATATGTTCGACGAAAAACCGGCGCAGACGCGCTGGCAGAACGTGCTGGAACTGACCGGCTGGCTCAAGCGCAAGGCGGAAGAGGACGGCATGACGCTGTTCGAGCTGGTGCAGCACGTGGCGCTCGTGACCATGCTGGAACGCGGCGAGGAAGAAGAACCCGACGCGGTCAAGCTGTCCACGCTGCACGCCTCCAAGGGCCTGGAGTATCCGCACGTCTACATGGCTGGGGTGGAAGAAGGGCTGCTGCCGCACCTGGGCAAGGACGAAGAAGAAGGCGACCCGGCGCGTGCCGCCGAATCGCTGGCCACCCGCATCGAGGAAGAGCGTCGGCTGATGTACGTGGGCATCACACGCGCCCAGCGCAGCCTGAATCTGAGCTGGTGCAAAAAGCGCCGGCGCGCGCGCGAGGACCTGGTGCGCGAACCGTCGCGCTTCATCGAGGAAATGGGCCTGGGGGACGCACGCTTTCCCGAGGATGAAGCCACGCGCGCCTTGAGCCCGAAAGAGCGGCTGGGGATGCTGAAAGCCCTGCTGAACAAGGGCGGTCCCGGCACATAAGGCGGCGGCCCGCAAACGGCGCGAAGGCCGGCGGCTTGCCGCATGCCGGGCCCGCCACGCAACCGGACCGGCGCCGAAGAAAGATTGAATCCCACGCCGAGGCAGGCGAGTTCCGAACGCAGAAGAATGCGCCGGGCGTCGAGAGGAACGCGATTCCGACGTCTCCCGCGGATTGATGAATGGGGCGCGCTCCATGGCGTCCGCGATGGCGGTTTTTCGCGCGATGTCCTCCATGCCGCGATGAGAATTTTCTTGTTAGTGCGGGTTGGGGAATTTATCTATCCTGCCCCGGCCTGCATGCCGTCGCATCCGGCTCCGGGGCTGGAGTATGCCTGCAGCCAAACATGGAGACGGGATCCGCCGGCCATGGGCATTCCTTAACCGACGCAGTGGGATCCAAATGGCAGTATTTACGGTTTTCAACCACGGCACACGTGCCAGCCGCGATGGGGAAGGCGAGATCGTGGCGGAATTCGGCCGCCTGGCCGCGGGCAACGAATACACCGATTACCTGATATGCGATGGCCCCGGCAGCGATCCGAAAACAGGCGTGACGCCCGGACAATTCAATCCCTACACCCGCGACAAGCAGGCAAAGGCCATCTTCGGCAACAAGGAACTGGGCAATACGCGCATCAATTGCGCGTTGACCGGGGCGCTCACCGGTGCGGGATGGGACGACAATGTCATCCACGCCGTGGCGACGATCGCCGGACTGGACCGGCTGCCGGATACGGTCAACATGCTGGGCTGGAGCCGCGGCGCGGTCACCTGCACGAAACTGGCCGTCAAGCTGCGCGAGTTTTTCCCGCAGATCGCCGTCAACATCTTCGCGGTGGACCCGGTTGCCGGCATCGGCAACGGCGGCGATATCGACACCAGCACGATTCCCGGCAACGTCAGGAATTATTGCGCCGTCCTCTCCATGCACGAGACCCGGCGTTTCTTCGCGCCGCAGGATGCCCAGCGTGTCGCGTTCACGGATCCGGGAACGAATGCGATATTCATACCGTTTCCTGGCAATCACGCGGGCCAGGCGAAGCTCGACAGGAACGTGATGAAGAATCTTGGCGAGGCGGCGGAAATGGCATGGTTCCTGGCCTGGAGATTCCTGGATACCCTGGGTACCCGGTTCAAGTCCGTGCCCACGCCACGCTACGACGGCCTGGAGCAATGCAATCTGTACGCCAGAATGAAGATCAAAATGCCGGACTACCGGCAAACCGGCCCTGGCTTTGGTTCATCGCTGTTCATGGGCGGCGCATCCACGCGCGACTTCGTCGCCAAGCATATCGACCACTATGTGGCGCACGCGAATTTCTTCATCAACGAGCACCATCGCCGCATCTTTCGGAGCACGCTGCCTTATCTGTACAGCTGGATTTTCGAAGGGCGCGACGTTGACCGCGCCGCGGTGATCCGGGATTTCGACAAGACCAGGTTCTATACGGGGCTGCGCCGCACATTGGTGGATATCGGCTTTCAGGCCGGCGACCCGGCCGGGGTTGGCGTAACGATACCGCCTGGCGGCTCGGGCAGGCAGCCCATATGGATCGACCGGCAGCAGGTCCGGGCGGATATGTCCAGGATGGGTTTTCACCCCTGACGCGCATGCGATTTTTTCGCGGGCGCCGGTACGCGGTCGCACCATGGCGGCCGCGCCCTAGGGCGAATACCCTGGCGTAGGGACGGCATCCCTGGTAAGGTGCGGATCGCGTGTTTGTATCCACGCGTATACCGAACTTTTCATGCCCGGTTGCTTCCGTGCCCATCGACGTCTCCGCCACCTCGGCCACCCGTGACGGGGCCATGCAGGACCCCATCATCGTGTTCGACCGCGTGGATGTCACGCTGGGCGGCCAGCGTATCTACGACACGCTGAGTTTCGAGGTCAGGCGCGGCGAATTCCTGTGCATCCTCGGCCCGTCGGGCTGCGGCAAGTCGACGTCGCTGCGCGTCATGGGCGGCCTGCTGCCGATTTCCGGCGGCCAGGTCAGCGTGGCCGGGCGCCCCCCCAGCGAGGCCTGGCAGGAAATCGCCTTCGTTTTCCAGTCGCCGCGGCTGGTGTCGTGGCGCAATGCGCTGGACAACATCCTGCTGGCGCCGGAACTGCGCTTCGGCAAGGCCGGCAGGGAAGAAAGGCAAGGCCGCCGCGAGCGCGCCATGGACCTGCTGGCCATGGTGGGCCTGGCGGCCGATGCGCACAAATATCCGTCGGCGCTTTCCGGCGGCGAACGCCAGCGCGTGGCGATCGCCCGCGCCCTGGCGGTGGATCCGCAAATTATCTTCATGGACGAGCCGTTTTCCGCGCTCGATCCCAATACCCGCCAGCGCATGCGCGCCGAGATCGAACAGATCTGGCAGCGCACCGGCAAGACCGTGGTGTTCGTCACGCACGACATCGACGAAGCCTTGCAACTGGCCGACCGCATCGTGCTGTTTTCCGGCAAACCGACCACCGTGCTGGAGACCGTGGCGGTCGATACCCCACGGCCGCGCCGCGCGGACCATGCCGTGCTCGCGGCCCATCGCGATCATCTGGTCGGCCTGTTCCGTGCGATGGCTTCGACGCCCGTCGACGAGCCGGCCGCGGTGTCCTAGGAGTTTCCCATGCATCGTCGCAGTGTTCTGAAACTGGCCGCGCTGCCCGCCCTCTATGGGATCGCGGCACCTGTCCTGGCGCAGCAGCGCCCCACCATTACCTACGCGTATCTGCTGGACCCTGCCTATGACGTGGTCACCTGGGCCATGCGCAACGGCAAGGTGCCGTCTTCCACGATCGATGTCCAGGCGCGCGCGCTGGCGATTCCGCAATTGATACAGGCAACCTCGGCCAAGCAGTACGACGTCATCATGGCGGCCGTGGTCAGCCTGCCGGCCGCCGTGCAGCGCGGGTTGTCGGTGAACATCCTGGCCACGTCGCTGCGCGCCGCGCCGGCCGGTGAAGGGGCGGGCGTATGGGTGCCGCGCGATAGCGCGCTGAAGACGCCGCAGGACCTCAAGGGCAAGACGCTGGGATCCTATGGGCTGCGTTCCACCGGTTATACGCAGATCCGTATCGCGCTGACGAAAAAATACGGCCTGAACATGGCGCTGGAAGGCGGGGATGTCAGCCAGGTGGAGATCCAGGCGCCCAACCTGCCCGGTGCGCTGGCGTCGGGCAAGCTGGACGCCGCCACGCTGATACACAGCCAGGCCTACCGTGCGCTGAAGTCCGGGGATTTTCGCCTGATCGCCGAAACGGCGCGCGACAACAACGAGATATTCAAGACGCGCTTCGTCAGCGCCGTCAATATCGGCTATCCGGAACGCCTGTCCAAGCAGCCGGAGGCCTATGTCGAATTCTGCCGTGTGTTCCGTGAGTCCTTGAAATACGCCATGGCCAACAAGGCCGAGGTCTTTGGCGCGGTGGGCAAGGAAAGCGGCCTGGAGCCGGATTTCTTCGAATGGTGGTTCACCAAGAACTCCGAGGTGCCGGGCTACTTCAGCGAGGAACACGCCAAGGCCATTACGCTGTTCTACGAGCAGGCCCGGGACCTGGGCGTGCTGAAGTCCTATCCGGACATCCGCACCCTGGTCTGGGACAAGGCGCCGCGCGCCTGAGGCGGGCCACATGTCGTCCACGATCAGCGCGCGCGGTCCGGCGCCGGCATGCGGGCCGCGGCGGCGCTGGGCCCCGCACCTGTTCACGCTGGCTTTCCTGGCGGCCTGGGAAGGCGCATCGTGGCTGCTACCGTCCTTCCTGCTGCCGGGTCCGGGCGAAGTCGCGCTGGGCCTGTCCCGCTTCCTGGCCAACCCGCACCAGCTGTGGCATCTGGCGGTGTCCATCGGCCACGTGCTGGGCGCGATCGCGCTGTCCTTCGTCATCGGCGCGCTGCTGGCGCTGCTGCCGTATTACTTTCCGATCTGGCGCTTCGCCATCCAGCATCGGCTCGCGCCTTTGCTGAACGCCTTTCCGGGCGTGGGCTGGACGCTGCTGGCGGTGATGTGGTTCGGCATCAATTCCGGCGCGGTGGTCTTCGCCATCAGCGCCGTGCTGACGCCGTTCGCGCTGGTGAACCTGTGGGCCGGCCTGAACAATATGGACGGCGAGCTGCTGGAGATGTCGCGCAGCTACAGCCGTGCCCGCTGGCGCCAGTTCCGCCATGTGGTCGTGCCGCTGCTCTACCCCTTTGTCTTCGCCACGCTGCGCATCATGTTCGGCGTGGCCTGGAAAGTGACCTTGACCGCCGAGCTGTTCGGCGGCAATTCCGGCCTGGGCTATGTGATCAACATGGCGCGGCAGGATTTCGACACGACCACCATCTTCGTCGCCATCGTGCTGATCGTGCTGTTCGTCTACGGCACCGACCGGCTGGTATTCGCGCCCCTGCAAAACCGCTTGTCCCGACAGTATGCGCAATAGTTCCGTATCGACGCGTGGCGCCGACGCGCCCGACTGGAAGGCCCGCCTGCTGGGGGAGGGCCTGATCGTGGCCTTGCTGGCCGGCTGGTGGCTGACGGCGCGCGGCCTGCCGGCATTCGTGCTGCCCGGGCCGTTGGCGGTGGGCCGGCGGCTGCTGGACCTGTTCATCGATCCGGCTTTCCTGGGGCATACCGCGATCTCGACGCTGCGCGTGGTCGTTTCCGTGTTGCTGGCAAGCCTGATCGGCAGCGCGCTTGCCTTCCTGTCCCACGGCGTGCCGGCCTGCGCGGCCATCGTGCAGGAACGAATCAAGCCGGTGCTGAATTCCTTTCCTTCCATCGGCTGGGCGATCCTGGCGGCCATCTGGTTCGACGCGGGCGATTTCAGCGTCATCTTCGTCGAAGTGGCCATCCTGATCCCCTTTTGCCTGGTCAACGTGAGCGAAGGCCTGCGGGCGATAGACCGGGAGCTGCTGGAGATGGGACGCAGCTTCACCCGCCGCGCCGCGAGGGTGTGGTGGCGGATTACCTTGCCGCTGCTGGTGCCGTACCTGCTGTCGGCCATTCGCATCGCCTACGGCATCGGCTGGAAGATCGCGCTGGTGTCGGAGCTGGTGGGCGCGCCCAGCGGGCTGGGTTACCTGATGCTGCGGGCGCAGACCACGGCCGACAGCGTGACTTTTCTGGCGACCTGTTTCGCCATCGTGCTGCTTTTCGTCGCGGGGGAACGGCTGGTGATCGTGCCGCTGGAACGCCGCTTTGCCGCGCGATGAGGCGCGGCCATCCATAGCCATGATCGTGTTGACCCGCTGCCGTCCGTCGCCGGAACCCATGTTCCGGATGCCGTCCGGCCTCCGGGTCGGGAGACCCTGATGAACCATGCAAGCCACTCCATGCCGGAAGTCGCCACCCGCGCGGGCACGCTGCGCGGCCGTGTGGAAAACGGCGTAGCCGTGTTCCGCGGCATTCCGTACGCCGCGCCCCCGGTGGGCGAGCTGCGCTTCGAGCCGCCGCGCGATCATGCCGGCTGGAGCGGCGTGCGCGATGCGCTGGCCGACGGCCCCATCGCCCCGCAAGGCCGATCGCGCCTGGCGCACATCATGGGCGACTTCGATCGGCCACAAGGCGAGGATTGCCTGACACTCACCCTGTGGACGCCCAAGGCCGACGCCAGCGCGCGGCCCGTCATGGTCTGGCTGCATGGCGGCGCCTATTCCAGCGGCGCCGGTTCGCTGCCCTGGTATGCAGGTGACCGTTTCGCGGCCAACGGCGACGTGGTTTTCGTGTCGGTGAATTACCGCCTGGGCGCGCTGGGCTTCCTGTATCTGCCCGGCATCAGCGAGGGCAATATGGGTCTGCTGGACCAGATGCAGGCCCTGCGCTGGGTGCGCGAAAACATCGCCGCCTTCGGCGGCGACCCGGACAACGTGACCGTGGTGGGACAGTCCGCTGGCGGCGGCTCCATCGCGGCCATGATGACCATGCCGCAGGCGCAAGGGCTCTTTCATCGCGCCATCCTGCAAAGCCCCGGCATGGGGCGTCCTTCGCGCGGCGCCGCGGAAGCCGCCGAGTTGGGGGCGCGCTACGCGCATTTCGTCGGTGTCGAGCCGGGCGACGAAACCGCGCTGAAGCAGGTACCCGTGGCGAAGCTGCTATCCGCGCAGGGCGAACTGGCGCGCAGCCTGCAGGGCTTTGCCGTGCTCTCCTTGCCGTTTTCGCCGGTGCGCGACGGCCGCGTCATCGAGGCCAATATCATCGAACGCCTGCAGGCCGGCGCCGGCGCCCACGTGGACGTCATGGTCGGCACGACGCGCGAGGAAATGGCGGCTTTCCATTGCGTGGACCAGGCGGTGCTTAACGCCGACGAGGCCGCCGCCACGCAGGTTTTCGAGCGCATCTGCGGTGCCGGGTACAGCGACTACTACGACGAGTTCCGCCGCATGCGCGCGGTGCCGAGTCCAGCCGCGATGCTGGGCGACCTGACGACCGACCAGGTCTTCCGCATGGGCAGCCTGCGGCTGGCGGAAGGCCAGGCCAAGGCGGGCCGGCCGGCCTACGTCTATCAGTTCGATTGGCAATCGCCGGCGCCGGGATTCAAGTCCTGTCATTGCCTGGAAATTCCCTTCGTGTTCAACAATCGCGACAATTGGCGCGATTCGCCGATGCTGAAGGGCGCGGACGAAACGGAATTCCAGGGTCTCGCCAACGCGATGCATCATGCGTGGATCGCCTTCGCGCGCGGCGGCGATCCGAATCATGGCGGGCTGCCGCGTTGGGCGCCGTATGACCTGGCACGGCGCGCGACGATGCGATTCGATACGGTCATCGGGACGGTGAACGACCTGGCCGGCTTGTCCTATCGCTTGCCCTGGCCCGCTATCTGATCGCGGCGGCCGCCGCCGCCACGCGCAGGATGCGCCATGGCTGCCGCGCGCCCAGGCGCGCGACGCTGGCGGCGGCCCGCCTTCGCGGTTATGGCGTCAGAAGTCGTAGAGCCGCGCCGGATTGTCCACCAGCAGCTTGCGCACGCGTTCCGGCGTGCCGGCCCACGCCATGGCCCGGGCCAGCGCGCGGCGGTTGTCCACGTCCTTGAACGGTGTGATGCCGTCGACCTTCAAGGGCACGCCGGCCGCCGTGCCCGGATGCGGCCAGTCGCTGCCCCACAGGACGCGGTCCGGATTCGCGTCGATGAGCGCGCCCGCGATGGCGGCCGCATCGGCATGGTCGGGCGCGGTGGAGATGCGGTAAGGGGCCGATACCTTGACGTAGACGCGGCCGGACGCCAGCGCTGTCAGCAGGGTTTCGAAGCCGGGCTGCGAAATGCCCTGCGCGGCCTGGGCGCGGCCGAAGTGGTCGATCACCAGCGGAGTGGCCATGTCGTTCCATACGCCGTCCAGCGCCGCGATCGTCGGCAGGTTCGTGTAGGTCTGCACGTGCCAGCCCAGCGGCGCGACGCGTTCGGCGGTGCGCAGCAGCTGCCGGCGCGCGACGCCGGGGTCATGCTGGCCAGCGGTTTCCAGGTTGACGCGCACGCCACGCACGCCGGCACGATGCATGTCGGCCAGCGCCTCTTGCGATGTGGACGCGTCGATGACCGCCACGCCGCGGCCCCTGCCGTCCAGGCGCGCGAGCGCATCCAGCGTGCAGCGATTGTCGGCGCCGTAGGGGCTGGGCTGGACGATGACCGTGCGTTCGATGCCCAGGTCGCGATGCAGCGCGACCAGCGCTTCCAAAGGCGCATCGCCGGGGGTATAGGTGCGCGCCGGATCGAAGGGGTAGTCGGACGCGGGCCCGAACACGTGCACGTGGCAATCACAGGCGCCTGCCGGCGGCTTGGCGGGAGCGGTGGTCATGAAAAAATCTCCGGTGATGGAATGTGGTTGAATCCGCGCCCTGTTCCCCTTACTGCGCGCGGATATTCTGTTCCTTGATGACGCGCGCCCACTTCGCGCTATCGTCGCGGATCTGCGTGCCGAACGCCTCCGGCGTATTGCCGGCGGGCACCGCGCCCATCTTCGCCAATTGATCCTTGACGGCAGGCTCGTCCAGCACCTTGCGCACGTCGGCGTTCAGTTTGCGGATGCGGTCGGCGGGCACGTCCGCGGGCGCGACCAGGCCGAACCAGTTGGAGAAGTTGTAGCCGCGCAGCCCGGCTTCGGACAGCGTCGGCACATCGGGCAACAGGTCGGACCGTTTATCGCCCAGTACCGCCAGCGCCCGCAGCTTGCCGGCCTGGATATAGGGCAGCGCCTGCACCAGGCTGTCGAAGGTGACCGATACCTGGCCGCCGATCAGGTCCGTGAAGCTGGGCGCGCTTCCCTTGTAAGGAATGTGCGCCAGCTTGACCCCCGCCATCTGGTTGAAAAGCTCACCCGCCAGGTGCGGCGCGCCGCCCACGCCGGACGACGAGAAGTTGATCTGCCCCGGCTGCTTCCTGGCCAGCTCGATCAGCTCCTTGACGTTCCGGGCGGGCACCTTGGGGTTCACGACCAGCACGAAGTTCACATCCACCACGTTGGAGATCGGCGCCAGATCCTTGGTGGGATCGATGCTCATCTTGTACAGGTGGGGATTGATCGACAGATTGCCCAGCGTCGCCATCAGGATGGTGTAGCCGTCCGGTGCCGAGCGCGCCGCCGCCTCGGTGCCGATCACGCCGCCCGCGCCGCCACGGTTATCGACGATCACCTGCTGGTGCCACAACGCGGTGAGCCGTTCGGCGATCAGGCGGGCGACGATGTCGGTGCCGCCGCCGGCCGGAAAGGCCACGATCATGCGCACGGGCTTGTCGGGAAAGGTTTCGGCGCGCGCACCGCCCACCGCGCACAGCGCCAGGGCCGCGGCCAGAAGGGTGCGCGCGGCGGCCTTCAGCACGCCTTCCTTCAAGACGCTTTCCTTGGGGGCGTTTCCCTTGGTGCCGCTTCCCTTCAGGCCGTCGACTTCCTGCGGACCGGCGGCTCGTTGCATAACACCGCGCCCCTCCAGACAGGACAGGCGGGCCGGCATCATCGCGCATCCCCGGTGCTTGGCGTTTGGGTCGCGAGGTAGGCCTTGGCCGTATCTTCATCCAGCAGCGGGTACACCTCGAAATGCGCCGGAATGATGTCCGACCATTCGTTCATCAGGCGGTGCAGCGTGGTGTTGGAATCGACATCGAACAGCGCGACGGCACCGCGCCCGACGCGCGCGTGCACGGATCGCGCCAGGCCGGAGTTCAGCAGCGGACGCATCCAGTCCCAGTAGCGGCTGCGCGAATCGATCAGGGTGGTGGGGCGCTCGGGGCGCGGCGTGCTGATGACCAGAAATAGCATGGTTGTCTCCTACCATCGTTGAGAAAAACTCTTGTGGGGGGAGCACCACGGCGCGCCTGGCGGGCGGCCCACGCAGGCCGCCTGCTATCTGCAATTCTCATCGAGCGGCCGCCGGCTATCGTGGCCGGATACCGCGCTCGCCCCTATGTAATCTCAAAATAGTAGCGACGCGCCGCTGGTTTTTACAGCGACGATATTTCATGTCCGCATTAGGGAAACTAATGGGCTTCCTGGCCTGGCCCTGCTATTCCAGGTCCTTCAGCAGCAGATGCCAGAATTTCGCCCGCGCCGCCAGCGTGCTGACCAGGATGTGTTCGTGCAGGGTGTGCGCGCCGTCGCCGTCCGCGCCCAGGCCGTCCAGGGTGGGTACGCCCATCGCGGAGGTGAAGTTGGCGTCGCTGCCGCCGCCCGTCATGGGCGCGTCGTCCAGCGTGAAGCCGGCGGCGGTGGCGAACAGGCGGGCCTTGCCCAGCAGCTGGGTCGTGGCCTCTGTCTTGACCATGGGCGGGCGGTTCAGCTCGACGTCGATGTCCAGGCTGACGTCCTGGCCGACGGGTTGCAGGCCGCGCATGCGCTGGAGCGTATCTTCGGCCGCGGGCATGTCGGGCACGCGGAAATCCACCACGCAACGGCATAGCGCCGGAACGGTGTTGGTGGCCGTACCGCCTTCGATGGTCCCGACGCTGACGGTGACCCCGCGCGCATAATCCGTGATGCCTTCCAGCGCCAGTATCTGGTGCGCCATCTCGCGGATCGCGCTGCGGCCTTTTTCATGGGAGACGCCGGCGTGGGCCGCGTGTCCCTTCACGCTCAGGCGCAGCATGCCGGTGCCCTTGCGGGCGGTCACGCATTTTCCGCCGTTGGCACGCGCCGGTTCGCAGACCAGGCCGTAGCGCGCATTGCGCGCATAGGCTTCGATAAAGGAGCGAGACGCATGGCTGCCGGTTTCTTCGTCCGGCACCAGCACCATGTCGATCGGCAGGCGGGTGGAGCCTGGCGTCGCCAGCCGGCGCATCGCGAGCAAGGCCATGTAGATGCCGGCCTTCATGTCGTAGCAGCCCGGGCCGTACAGCTTGTCGCCTTCGATGCGATAAGGCGTTTCCCGCAACGTGCCGATGGGGTGCACCGTATCCATGTGCGCCAGGATCAGGATGCCTGGGCGTGTATCGTCCGGCGCCCGATTCGTGACCACCAGCAGCGGGCCCGTCGTATCGCCCAGCGGCTTCAGTTCCGTGCGCAGGCCGGCGGCCCGCGCCTCGGCCTGGACCAGCCCGGCCATGGCCGCGACGCCGGCGGGCGCATGGGTCGGTGATTCGCATTCGATCCAGGGGCGCAGGCCCGCGGCGATCTCGGCCGAGGTGGGAAGCGTGGAAGACGGTTGAGCGGACATGGCGTTTCCTTGTTGTTCGAGATGGGTGCGGGTGCCTGTTCAAGCCACCGTCTTGCCGGCCAGCCTGGCCATTTCCGCGTCGTCCGGCATACGGCCTTCGAACCACAGGCTGGCGCAGACAGCCGACATGGCCTTGCCGTCGTGGCCGATGCCGGGCACCGACTGCAGCGTCCAGTTGAACGGCACGCCCAGCCGCGTGGCTTCGCGCTTGCCGGCTTCGAAGTAATTGTGCGCGCGCGCGTAGCGATGCGGGCCCTGGCGCTTGGCCGCCGGTTCGGACGGCAGGTTGGGGTCGCTGGTCGCGATGTCCTGGTCGCCCGCCAGGATGGTCATGGGATAGCCCAGCAGCCGCACCAGATGGTCTTGCGTCAGGCCCACGCCGTCCAGGCCCTCGGGATAGGGATGATCGAAGGTGGGCAGGGTGTACCAGCCGGGATTGCCGATGGTGACGGCCTTGAACGGCGCGTGCGACTGGCTGCTCATCAGCCGGTGCACGAACTGGCCGCCCGCCGAATGGCCGAACAGGTGGGCCTGCTCGACTTCGGTGACGCCGGCGGCGCGCAGGTCGTTGAACACCCGTTCGACCAGCACGTAGGTCCAGCCCGCCACCGCGCGCACGTTGCCGCTGGGCGTGAACACACGGCCGTTGTTGTAGCTTTCCGTGCCGGGCCAGGTCTCGTTGGAGAAGGTGGGCGCGACGATCAGCAGGTTGTGCTTGTCGGCGGCGGGAATCCAGAAGTCGCGATAGTCGTCGCCGTTGCGCAGCACGCCATGCTGCACGAAGACCACGGGCCGGTCGGGCGTGTAGCCGTAGGGCCGGTAGGTGTGCAGGGTGAACGGCCGGTCGCTGTTGCGGTCCTCGTCGACATAGGGAATGGCGTTGCGGCCCGGGTGATTCAAGTCCAGGCTGATGCGTTCGGCGTTGGAGGCGTTCATGGTTGTCCTTGGGGCAATCGGGCCCGGCTGCGCGAGGGGCGGTCCGGGTTCATGGTGGCTTGGATCCTGGTGTTCGGTTGCGTGGGCGGAATCAGCCCGCCATATCGTTCAGGTGGCAGGCCGACCAGTGCGCGGGGGCGATCTCGGCCAGCGGCGGCGTCTGTTCGCGGCAGCGCGGCATGGCATGCGGGCAGCGCGGATGGAAGGCGCAGCCGGGCGGGGGCGCCAGCGGGGACGGGATTTCGCCCTGGATGGGCGTGAATTGCCGGCCGCGCCGCTTCACATCCGGGACTTCGGCCAGCAGCGCCTGCGTGTACGGGTGGTTGGCGCGCGAGAAGATCTCCGCGGCTGGCGCGGTCTCGACGATGCGGCCCAGGTACATGATGGCCACGCGATCGGAAATGTGCCGCACCACGCCCAGGTCGTGGCTGATGAACAGGTAAGTGAAGTTGTTGCGTTCGCGCAGGTCCATGAACAGATTGATGACCTGGGCCTGGATGGATACGTCCAGCGCCGCCACCGGTTCGTCGCAGACCAGGAAGGACGGCGCCACCATCAGCGCGCGGGCGATGCCGATGCGCTGGCGCTGTCCGCCGGAAATCTGGTGAGGGAAACGGTCGCGGTAGTCGGCGCCCAGTCCCACGTCGGCCAGTGCGCTATCCACGCGCGCGGGGATGTCGGCCGGCGGCGCGAGCTTATGTACCTTGAGGGCTTCGCCCAGGATCTGCCGCACGCGGTGGCGAGGGTTCAGGGACGCCTGCGGGTCCTGGAACACCATCTGTACGCCCAGCACATAGTCCAGCCGTTCGCGTCCGCGCAGTTCGCCGACCGGCCGGCCGTTGTAGCGCAGCTCGCCCTGGCTGGGCGCGTACAGGCCCGCGACCACGCGGCCCAGCGTGGATTTGCCGCAGCCCGATTCGCCCACCAGGCCGACCACTTCCCCGGCCGCGATCGACAGGTTGACGCCATTGACGGCATGGACCACCGCGCGGTCCACCTTGCGGCCCGTGAGGGCAAGCAGGCGCTGCGCCAGATCCGGACGCTGTTCGAAACGCTTGTGGATGTCGCGCAATTCAATCACGGGCGCCTGCACCGATGTACCCTCCTGTCGCCGCGCGTTCATGCCGAACCTCCTGCACGCCCCACGGGCGCGTAGCAATGGAAGGTGCGTGCGCCTTCGCGTGTGGGGCCGGGGAATTGTTCGGTACAGCGTGTGATCGCGTTGCCGCAGCGTGGCCGGAAAGGGCAGCCGGACGGCCGGGCCGCCAGGCTGGGGGCCATGCCGTCGATCTGCCGCAGGCGGGCGCCGGGCTGCGCGGTGCCGGGCATCGAGCGCAGCAAGCCCTGCGTGTAGGGATGGCGCGGCGCGTCCAGGACTTCATCCACGGGGCCGGTTTCGACGATGCGGCCGGCGTACATCACGGCGATGCGGTCCGCCAGCTCGGCGACCACGCCCAGGTCGTGCGTGATCCAGATCAGCGCCGTCTGGCGCGTGCGGCAGATTTCCTGCATGCGATAAAGAATCTGGCCCTGGATCGTGACGTCCAGCGCGGTGGTGGGCTCGTCCGCGATGATCAGGTCGGGGTTGTTCAGCAGTGCGATCGCGATGGCCACGCGCTGGCGCATGCCGCCGGAGAACTCGTGCGGAAAGCTGCGCAGGCGGGCCTCCGGCGATGGAATGCCCACCATGGCCAGGGCTTGCGCACAACGCGCCATCGCGTCGGCGCGGCCGACGTTTTCGTGCGTCAGTATGGTTTCGGCCATCTGCTCGCCGATGCGCAGCACGGGATTGAGCGTCATCAGCGGATCCTGGAAGATCATGGCGATGCGGTTGCCGCGCAGCTGCCGCATGCTTTCTTCGTTGCGCTTGCGCAGGTCTTCGCCCTTGAAGCGGACTTCGCCCGCGACGACTTCGCCGGGCGGATCGATCAGTCCCATCAGCGAGAAGCCGGTCACGGATTTACCCGAACCGGATTCGCCCACCAGGCCCAGGATTTCGCCGCGGCGCAGGGTCAGGTCCACGCCGTCGACGGCCGGCCATGCGCCGGCGGAAGTATGAAACGCAGTGCGCAGGCCGCGCACGTCCAGTAGAAGATCGCTCATCGTCGGGGATCCAGGCTTTCCCGAAGGCGATCGCCCAGGATATTGATGGTCAGGATAAGAAACAGCAGGGCCAGGCCGGGGAACAGGCTGATCCAGTAATCGCCGGACAGCAGGTATTGGAAGCCGTTGGCGATCAGCAGGCCCAGCGACGGCTCGGTAATGGGTACGCCGACGCCCAGGAAGGACAGCGTGGCTTCCAGCGCGATGGCATGCGCGATCTGCACCGTGGCATAGACCAGGATGGGACCGACGCAATTGGGCAGCAGGTGCACCAGCATGATCCGCCAGGCCGGAAAGCCCAGGTTCATGGCCGCCTCGACATATTCCTTGCGCCGCTCCTGCAGCGCGCGGCCGCGCATGATGCGCGCATAGTGCGCCCATTGCACCAGCACCAGCGCCAGGATGACCTTGTCGACGCCGCGTCCCAGCACGGCCAGCAGGACCAGGGCGACCAGGATGGACGGGAAGCCCAGCACGAAGTCGACCAGGCGCATCAGCATCCCGTCCACGCGGCCGCCCGCGTAGGCGGCCAGCAGGCCGACAGCGCTGCCGATGGCCGTGGCGATGGCCACGGCCGACAGGCCCACGATCAGGCTGATGCGTATGCCGTACAGGATGGCGCTGAGCATGTCTCGCCCCTGGTCGTCCGTACCCATCCAGTACACGTGTCCGTCCATCGAGGCGGAACGCGGCGGCAGGCGGCCGTCCATGATGCTCAGGTTGGACAGGTCGTACGGATTCTGCGGCGCGAAGAAGGGCGCGATCAGGATGATCAGCGCCAGTATGGCGAGCACGATGAGCGTGCCGCGCGTGGTGGGCCGGCCGTGCAGCTTGCGCAGTATGGCGGCTCGCCTTGGCGTTTCGGCCAGGGGAGGTACGGTCCGCGTGCGGCCGGAGGGTACGGAATCGGGCATGGCGTGGGTGGGCAGGGTCTCGGATGCGGGGATCGGGGTGTCAATGCGCCGGCGCGGTCAGCTGCACGCGCGGGTCGAGCACCGCATACAGGATGTCCACGATCAGATTGATCAAGACGAACAGGAAGGTCACGAACATGACATAGGCCACCACCACCGGCCGGTCCAGCTGGTAGACGCTGTCGATCAGCAGCTTGCCCATGCCGGGCCAGGCGAAGACGGTCTCGGTGATGGTCGAATAGGCGATCAATTGGCCGAACTCCATGCCCACGACGGTGACCACGGGGATCAGGATATTGCGCAGGATGTGGCGGCCGACGATGCGGCCGGGGCGGATGCCCTTGGCGCGGGCGAACTTCACGTATTCCTGGCTTTCGGCTTCGGCCACGCCCGATGCCGTCATGCGCAGTACCAGCGCCACGTTGGCCAGCGCCAGGTTCAGCGCCGGCATCACCATATGGGACAAGCCGTCGCGCGTCAGGAAGGAAAACGGAATGCCGAATACGCTGACGGTTTCGCCGCGGCCGGACGCGGGCAGCCATCCCAGCCAGACGGCGAACATCAAGATCAGCATCATGCCTAGCCAGAAGGCGGGCAGCGAAAAACCCAGCACGGACGTGGCCAGGATGCCGCGGCCCAGCGGCGTGTCGCGGCGCAGGCCGGCCAGCAGGCCCAGCGGAATGCCCAGCAGGCAGGTCAGCAGGATGGCAGCCACCACCAGTTCGAAGGTGGCGGGCAGGCGCTGCAGGATCAGCGAAATCGCCGGCACGCCCTGCACGAAGGAAGTGCCCAGGTCGCCATGCAGCGCCCGCCAGACGAAGCTGGCGTATTGCTGCCACACGGGCAGGTCCAGCCCCAGCCGGGCGATCATCTGCTGGCGGTCGGCCAGACTGGCTTCGGGACTGACCAGGAGTTCGATGGGGTCGCCGACGGCATAGACCGCGAAAAAAACGACGACGGATACGGCAAGAAGCACGAACAGGCTCTGTATGAGCCGGCGCAGGATGAACAATGCCACGCGGCGATTCCCCGGATGATGTTTTTAAATGTGGCGCAAGCGCTTTGGCCGCTACTTTACTGCGACCCGCGCCGGCGGGATAGCTCGGGATGGCGCGGCGGCGCCCGCGCGGGTCAGCCGTGGGAGGCGATAGGCCGGGCCAGGCGCACGACGGTGACGCCGGCGCGCACATTGGTTAGCGAAGGCATGATCAGCACGCAGTCGTCGTAGGGCGTGACGACGGGCTCGCCTTCGGACCAGCCGATCACGGTACCCGCCTTGGGCAGCTTTTCCAGGCCCTTCCAGGGCTCGGCGAAACGGAAATCCGCGCTCTTGGCGGCGATGGCGTGGGTGACCAGCAAGGCTTCCTGGCTGGGGGCCGTGGGCGCGAACCAGCTGCCCGGCAGGTCGGTGGATTCGGCCACGCCCGAGGCCACCAGGAAACGCGCCGTCTGGTCCATCGCGACCTCGCGCGCGGCCATCGCGCCGTGAAAACCGCATTCGATCAGCAGCGAACGCGTGCCGTTCTCGCCTTCTTCGCCAAACCGGCCGTAATCGCGCATGCGCACGCCCGCCGCGTGGCCGGCATCGGCGATGACCTTGGCGGGGTTGCCCAGTGTCAGGGCCAGGTCGATGTTGCGCTGCTGCAGGCCGGAAAGCTGCAGCGGCACGACCGAGTTGCTCATGGAATGGATGTCCAGCAGCCAGTCGGCTTTCTTGAGCCACGGCAGGATCATGGCCGCGCGGCGCCGCTCCTGCGTGCTCTCGTCGGCGAGCTTGTCGTCGCTCCAGACCCGGTTCAGGTCTTCGTCGATATACCGCGACGCAGCAGGGTTTTTCGCGTCGAAGCGGTCGAAGGCCGCCAGGTTGCAGAAGGCCAGCGTCAAGGCGCCGGTACGGGGCCGCACGCCATGGGCCAGCACCGCCTTCAGCGCCCAGGCGCCGCAGATTTCATTGCCGTGGATCAGTGCGGTCAGCATGACGCTGCGGCCCGGCAGGCCGGAGTCGAAGTGCCAGATGCCTTCCGTTCCCGTGTTGCCCGCGCGCTCCACGTTCAAATCGGGGCAGGGAAGGTCAAAGGGGTGGAGGGGAAGGCCAGTTTCAGCGGGCATCGGGATTCCTGCGATACGGTTCAGGTTTGGCAGCATGGGAAAGACAAGCGCCGGGCGTCGCCCGCCGGATTTGGGCGGCAGGTCGGAAGGAGGATTCTGTGATGCCATGATCCAAATGCGATAGCGGGCAGTGCGATGGGCCTGTAGGAGTGAGGATAGGGAACCGGACCGATGTAACACGCCGCCCCTGCGGGCTGTCCTGGCGTTGCGCGGGCGCCGCGGCCCGCCGGCTAGCTGTGGGTTCCCCCGCTTGCCGGCTTTTTGTAAGGATTCTAAGGGGCGGGTGCAGCGCGGGGCTATTAGAATATTTCGTCCTTGTATTGCCGAAAAGGCAAACCCCCCAGTATTGCCGCCGGAGAGGTCGCCCATGCATGGTGTCGCCCTGAAGTATTTCGCCGAAGTCGCCGCCGCGGGCAGCCTCAGCGCGGCGTCCGAGCGCCTGTTCGTCGCCGTGTCGGCGATCAGCCGCCAGATCGCCAAGCTCGAAGCGGAGGTCGGCACGCCGCTGTTCACGCGCATGTCGCGCGGCATGGTGCTGAGCGAGGCCGGCGAACTGCTGCTGGCCCACGCCCGGCGCACCCTGCTGGAATCCGAGGCCGTGCTGCAGGACATCACCAGCCTGAAAGGCGCGCCCAGCGGCACCATCCGCGTGGTCGCCACCGACGGCCCGGCCCACCATTTCCTGCCCGAATTGATGTCGGCCTTCCGCCTCCGGCATCCGCATGCGCGCTTCAGCCTGCACGTCTGCCCCCAGGCCGAGGCCTTGCGCCGGGTGGCGCAAGGCCAGGCGGATCTTGCCGTTTCCTTCAATTCGGAACAGAGCCAGGGCACGGTGGCGCGCCATTCGATGTCCGCGCCCGTCTACGCGGTGATGTGCCCGGCGCATCCGCTGGCCCGCCTGGCACGCGTTCTGCCGCGCGAGCTGGCGCCGTACCCGCTGGCGACGGGGGATCCCGCGTCTTCCACGCGCAAGCTGCTGGAGCGCTGCTGGCGGCTGGAAGGGCTGCGCTTCGAACCGATCTTCGTCAGCAACCTGTCGGCCGCGCTGATGTCCTTCGTGCGCAATTCGGATCGCGTCATGCTGGGGCCGTACCTGCCGGCGGAGTCCGCGCTCAAGCGCGGCGGGCTGGTCGCGCGTCCCGTGAACCATCCGGAAATGGCGTTCCGGCGGCTGCAGGTGCACACCATGGAAGGCCGCCTGCTGCCCGGGATGGTCGAAGAATTCCTTGGCCATATCGCCGCATCGCTGCAAAGCATGGCCCACTGCGGCCCGGCCCCAGGCCGGCAGCCGCGCAAGGGGGCCAAGCTAAAGCCGCGCGCCCGCCCGGCGCGCGCCAAGGGCGAGACGCCCGCATTGGCTTGAACGCCTCTCGGCGGGTTATAGTTTCCGGCCACACTCCATACGGCGGACGCCATCATGCAAACCGACTACGCCGAGCTCGTCCGGCGCACCATACGCAGCGTGCCCGACTGGCCCAGGGAAGGAGTGATTTTCCGGGACATCACCCCGGTGCTGCAGGATCCGCGCACCTTCCGCGTCTTGATCGATCTCTTCGTCTACCGCTATATGCGGCAGCGGCTGGACCTGGTCGCGGGCGTGGACGCGCGCGGCTTCATCATCGGCAGCGTCCTGGCCTATGAACTGAACCTGGGCTTCGTGCCGGTGCGCAAGCAGGGCAAGCTGCCTTACCGCACCGTGGCCGAATCCTATGCCATGGAATACGCCAACGCGACCGTGGAAATGCATGCCGACGCGGTACGTCCCGGCCAGCGCGTGCTGCTGGTGGACGACCTGATCGCCACCGGCGGCACCATGATCGCCGCGATCAAGCTGCTGCAGCGCCTGGGGGCCAATGTCGTCGAGGCGGCCACCATCATCGACCTGCCTTTCCTGAAAGGATCGGCGGCCGTGGCGGAAACCGGCACGCCGCTGTATTCCGTTTGCCGTTTCGAAAGCGAAGCGGCCTAGGATTATCGTCAAGACGATGTTGATCACGCAGCGCGGCCGCGGTCCCCGGACAGGAGCACGATGAGCGTCAAGACGGCCCTGCGGGTCATCGAGATCATCGAGGTCTACGCGCGGGAAAAGCGGCCGCTGGCGCTGTCCGAACTGGCACGCCTGCTGCAGGTCCCGGTCTCCAGCTGCCTGGCGCTGATCCGCACCCTGGCCGAACTGGGCTATCTGTACGAGGTGGGCCGCCGCAACGGCTACTACCCCACCAGCCGGTTGCTGGCCATGGCGCAGCAGATCGCCCGCAACGATCCCGTGCGCGACCGCGTGTATCCCAGCCTGCTGGAGCTGCGCGAGGCCACGCAGGAAACCGTGGTGTTCGCCAAGCTGACGCCGGATTACCGGGTCGTATACCTGGAAGTGCTGGACTCCCCGCACACCATCCGCTACGCGCCCGTGGCCGGCGAATTCCGCGAACTGCATGCCAATTCGCTGGGCAAGGCGCTGCTGTCCACGCTACCCGCGGAAAAGCGCGGCGAGTTGCTGCGGCGCGGTGCCCTGACCCGCTACAACGACCGGACGATGGTGGCGCCCGAAGCCGTGGAGGCCGACATTGCCGCATCGCGCCAGCGCGGCTGGTTTCGCAACCTGGGAGAGTCGCTGGCCGAGGTCGGCGCCATCGCCTGGCCGCTGGCGCTGGGCGGCGAACACTATGCGATCTCGGTGGGCGCTCCCGTGTATCGCATCGAACCCAACCAGGACGCCTACGCCCGCATCCTGCGCGCCGCCTGCGCCGCCCTGGAACAGAACGCGCAGTAGGACCTCAACGCGCCGTTGCCACGCAAGCCGGCGGCATGAAACAGATGCCCCGTATCGAGGACGCCGCGGATCCGGCTTTGCCGGTCCGCCGGCGTCGCCCCCTTTGAGGGGGAAGCGCGCAGCGCTTGGGGGTGGGCCTTCCCTCCGGTCCGCCAGCGTCGCCCCCCTGGGGGGGAAGCGCGTAGCGCTTCGGGGGTGGGCCCCCTCAATAGGATTTCGGCAGCCCCAGGACCTTTTCGGCGATGAAGCACAGGATCAACTGCGGGCTGACGGGGGCGATGCGCGGGATATAGCTTTCGCGCAGCAGGCGCTCCACGTGGTATTCCTTGGCATAGCCCATGCCGCCCAGCGTCATCACGGCGGTCTGGCAGGCGTTGTGCCCGGCCTCGGCCGCCAGGTATTTCGCCGAGTTGGCGTAAGGCGCGCAGGGCTGTCCGGCGTCGTACAGGGACGCTGCCTTGAACACCATCAGGTCGGCGGCTTCCAGCTGCATCCAGGCCTGGGCCAAGGGGTGCTGCACGCCCTGGTTCTGCCCGATGGGGCGGCCGAAGACCGTGCGTTCGCCGGCGTAGCGGACGGCGCGCGCGAGCGCGGCGCGGCCGATGCCCACGGCTTCGGCGGCGATCAGGATGCGTTCCGGGTTCAGGCCGTGCAGGATGTATTCGAAGCCGCGGCCTTCTTCGCCGATGCGGTCGGTCACCGGAATGCGCAGTCCGTCGATGAACAGCATGTTCGAATCGACCGCCTTGCGGCCCATCTTGTCGATCTCGCGCACTTCCACGCGTTCGCGATCCAGGTCCGTGTAGAACAGGGAGAGTCCGTGCGTGGGCTTGTCCACCTCGGCCAGCGGCGTGGTGCGCGCCAGCAGCAGCATCTTGTCGGCCACCTGCGCCGTCGAAATCCAGATCTTGCGGCCATGAACCACATAGTGGTCGCCTTCGCGCACGGCGCGTGTCGTCAGCCGGGTGGTATCCAGGCCGGCATCGGGTTCCGTCACGGCGAAACAGGCCTTGTGCTTGCCGGCGATCAGGTCGGGCAGCCAGCGCGCGCGCTGCGCCGCGTCGCCGAACACCACCACCGGGTTCAAGCCGAAGATATTCATATGAACGGCGGAGGCGCCGGCGAAACCCGCGCCGGACGCCGCGATGGTCTGCATCATCAGCGCGGCTTCGGTCATGCCCAGGCCGGCGCCGCCGTATTCCGGCGGCATGGCGATTCCCAGCCAGCCGTCGCGCGCCAGGTCGGCATGCAGGTCGTGCGGAAAACCGCCTTCGCGGTCGCGTTCCAGCCAATAGTCGTCCGGGTAGCGGGCGCAGATCTGATCCACCGCGTCGCGGATGGCGATTTGTTCAGGGGTGAAGGCGAAATCCATCAACGTTTCCCATCGTAAGTGGCCTGGGCGTCCAGCAGCGCCTGGATGGCCGGTTCGGCGTAGCCTGCTTCGCGCAGGACTTCGATACTGTGTTCGCCCAACCGCGGCGCGGGGCGGCGCAGCGCGGTGGGCGTGCCGTCGAAGCGGCCCAGGGGCGCCGGCGTGCGCAGGCGGCCTTCCGTCGGGTGCTCCACGGTACGGACGAAACCGGTAGCCCGCAGATGCGGATCGGCGACCAGGTCTTCGATTCCGTACAGGCGCGAGGCGGGGATATCGGCGGCGGCCAGCAGGCGCAGCCAGTCTTCCGTATCGCGCGTCAGCATGACCTGGGCGACGTAGGCGTAGACCTCGCCGATGTGTTCCGCGCGCGCGGTATGCGTGGCGAAGCGCGGGTCCGCCGCCATGCCGGGCTGGCCGATCGCCTGAAAGAAATTGCGCCAGTGCTTGTCGTTGTAGATCAACAGGCAGACGTGGCCGTCGCGCGTGGCGTAGGGCTTGCGGTGCGGCGCCAGCAGCCGTGCGTAGCCGGTTTCCCCCAGCGGGGGATCGAAGGTCCAGCCGCCCAGGTGATCGCCCAGCACCATGTGGGCCATGCCTTCGAACATGGGGACCTCCAGGCTTTGTCCCTGGCCGGTGGCGCGCGCGTGCAGCACCGCCGCCAGCAGCGCGATGGCCACGTGCAGGCCGACGGCGCGGTCGGCCAGTGTCAGTGGCGCATAGCGCGGTTCGTCCTGGCTTTGCCGGCGGAACAGGTCGGCGATGCCGGTCTGCCCCTGGATCAGGTCGTCGTACGCGGGACGGCCCGCATAGGGGCCGCCTTCCGCATACCCGTAGGCGCCGGCGTACACGATGCCCGGTCGCTGAGCCGCGAACGCGGCGTAGTCCAATCCCAGCCGCGCCATGGCTTGCGGCCGGATGTTGTACAGCACGGCATCGCAATCGCGCGCCAGCGCCAGGCAGGCATCGCGGGCCGCCGGTTGCTTCAGGTCCAGCACGATGGAGCGCTTGTTGCGATTCAGGTGCAGGTACAGATGCCCCATGCCGGGGTTGCGCATCGGCCCGACCGCGCGCATGTTGTCGCCCGCTGGCGATTCCACCTTGACGACGTCCGCGCCCAGGTCGGCCAGCACCTGGGTGGCATAGGGGCCCATCACCACGGCGGTCAGGTCCAGGATGCGCACCCCCGCCAGCGGCCCGCCCCCGGCCCCCGCGCCCGCTGCATCGTCTTGTGTCATTGCTGGTCTATCCCCGCGTCCTTGATCAGCTTGCCCCACAGCTGCAACTGCTGCGCGACGAAGGCGGCGAAGTCGTCCGGCGTGCCGCTGAAGGCATCGAAGCCCAGGCCGGCCAGCTGCTTGCGCACCTGCGGCTCCGCGACGATCTTGTTGATGGCGGTGTTCAGCGTATGCACCACGTCGGGCGGCATGCCGGCCGGTCCAAAGTAGCCGTTCCAGGAATTGATATCGAAGTCGCTGATGCCGGCGTCCTCCATCGACGGGATATCCGGCACCACGGCGCTGCGGGCGGCGGTGGATACGGCCAGCGCCCGCATTTTTCCGGACTGCACGAAGGGCAGGCCCGAGGCGACGTCGGTGAACATCATGTCTACCTGCCCGCCGACCACGTCCGTGATGGCCTGGGGCGTGCCTTTGTAGGGAATATGCACGATATCGATACCGGCGCGGCGCGCCAGGGTGGCGCCGGCCACGATGCCCGTGCTGTTGCCGCTGGCATAGGTGAGCTTGCCGGGGTGGGCCTTGGCGTAGGCGACCAGCTCCTGCACCGTCTTGACGGGCAGCTTGGGATTGACCACCAGGATGAACGGCAGGTTGCCGCCCCGCGCGATCGGCGTGAAGTCCTTCACCGGGTCGTAGGGGATGTTCTTCATCAGGAAGGGCGCGGCCGAATGGGACGTATTGGTGGTGACGAAAAGCGTATATCCGTCGGGCTTGGCGCGCGCCACGTAGGAAGCCGCGATGGTGGCGTTGCCGCCCGGCTTGTTCTCCACCACGACCTGGCCGTTCAGCAGGCGGCCCAGCTCCGCGGCAAAGATGCGGCCCACCGCATCGGTGCCGGAGCCGGCCGGGAAGGGCACGACCAGTGTGATGGGCCGGTCCGGGTACGCGGCGCGTGCCGCCTGGGGCGCCGCCAGCAGCGCCGCCAGGCCGAAGGCGGCGGCCGCCGTGGCAGCCAGGCGGCCGATAAAGCGAAAGCGAATCATGGGGTTGTCTCCGTATGTTGGTTTTTTGGGTGGGCGCCGCTTGCGCAGGGCCTGCATCGCGGCCGGCACGGTGGCAGGGATGCCCCGTCGGACTTCAGCGGACGACGCGATCCGGGTTTTCTTCGTAGGGCGGGGTGTAGATCACCAGCAGGCGGGCAGGCTCGTCGCTGGTGACGGTGAAGACGTGCGGGATGTCGGGCGGGAAATAGCAGCAGTCGCCGGCCTGCATGTCGGCGGCGACGCCGTCGACCTCGGCGCGGGCGGTGCCGGACAGCAGGTAGCACACCTGCTCGATGCCGGGATGGGCGTGCGGCAGGGCGCCCTTGCCTTTTTCGATGACGCCCAGGATCACCTCGACGTTGCGCGCGCCCACGTTTTCCCGCCCGATCAGCCGGCGGTTGGTGGTGCCCAGGTGGTTCGCGGGGTGATAGCCGGGTACGCCGGCCTCGCGCACCAGCCAGGCGGGGGTAGAGAGAGGCATCCTTGTCTCCGATTTCTGCACTGTGAATGTATTTTCACAACCATGAAAAGTAGAGTCAAGGACGAATTGCGGCTGGGGAGGCGTGCGGGACGCTCCCCCAGGGCAGGCGTGTGCGGATATCAGCGACGTTCCTGCAGCCGCGGATGGATGAAATCCAGGAAGGCGCGCGTCTTGGCGGGTATGGTCCGCGAGGGCAGCAAGGCGAACAGGGGCAGGGGGGTGAGGCTCCAGTCTGGCAGCACCCGCACCAGGCCCAGGCCGGCAATGGGGTTCTCCATGGCATGGAACATCGGCAAGGGCACGATACCCATGCCGCGCGCCGCCAGCCGCGCCAGCATGCCGATGTTATTGGCCACCAGGCGGCCAAACACGGCCACCCGCTCCACGCGTTCCCCGGAATGCAGCATCCAGTAGGACGACGTGCCGTCCGCGGAAGGAAAGCGCAGGCAGTCATGGTGGCTGAGGTCGGCCGGCGTCAGCGGCTGGCCGTGCTGGGCCAGGTATTCATGGGACGCGAACAGCTGGTGGTCCATCAGCATCAACTGCCGCGAGACCAGGCTGGAATCCGGTTGCTGGCCGGCGCGCAGCACCAGGTCGAAGGGATTGCTGATGGGATCCGGCGGTCGCCCGCTCAGGTCGAACTCGCATTCGATGTCCGGGTATTGCTCCGTGAACTCGCGCATGACGACGGGCAGCACCAGGTGGGCCAGGCTGGCGAACATGGAAACGCGCAGCCGGCCGCGCGGCAGCGCCGCCATATCCTGCAGCTGCTCGTGGGCGACGCGGGCTTCCTCGATGATGTGGCGGCAGCGCTCGAAATACAGCGCGCCCGCCTCGGTCAGGTCGATGCGGCGCGTCGTGCGGGTCAGCAGCTGCAGGCCGACGCGGCGCTCCAGTTCGGAGACCCGCTTGGATAGGGTGGCCGACGGCATGCCCAGCGCTTCGGCCGCATGGCTGAAGTTCTTGCGCTTGGCGACTTCGACAAACAATGCGATGTCATTGAGCTGGATGTCCATCCGGCGCGTCCCGCTGGTATGCCCGCGATTGGCGGTCGATCAGAGTATGAGTTTATAGGCCGGGTTTTCGGTCTCGTTCCAGCACGGATACCCCAGTTCGGCGATGAAGTCCTTGAATTGCTTCTTGTCCGATGGCGGTACCTGGATGCCGACCAGGATGCGGCCGTAGTCCGCGCCCTGGTTGCGGTAATGGAACAGGCTGATGTTCCAGCTCGGATTCATGGCGCTCAGGAAGCGCATCAGCGCGCCGGGACGCTCGGGGAACTCGAAACGGTACAGCAGCTCGTCGTGCGCCAGGGCCGAACGGCCCCCCACCATGTGCCGCAGGTGGGTCTTGGCCATTTCGTCGTGCGTCAGGTCCAGCGTATCGAAACCGTGGCGGCGGAAGCTGTTGGCCAGCTTTTCCGGTTCGGACGGAGACGACACCTGTACGCCGACGAAGACGTGGGCGCGCACGGCGTCCGAGATGCGGTAGTTGAACTCCGTGACGCTGCGGTTGCCCACCAGTTCGCAGAACTTGCGAAAGCTGCCGCGCTGTTCGGGCATGGAGACCACGAACACCGCCTCGCGCATTTCGCCGACCTCGGCGCGTTCGGCGACGAAGCGCAGGCGGTCGAAGTTCATGTTGGCGCCGCAGGCAATCGCCACGACGGTCTTGTTCTTCCATTTCTGCTGCGCCAGATATTGCTTGGCGCCGGCCACCGCCATGGCGCCGGCCGGCTCCAGCACGCTGCGCGTATCCTGGAATACGTCCTTGATCGCCGCGCAGATGGCGTCCGTATCGACGACCACGAAGTCGTCCACATATTTGCGCACCAGCTTGAAGGTCTCCGCGCCCACCTGCTTGACCGCCGTGCCGTCGGAAAAAAGCCCGACGTCGTTCAGCACCACGCGGCGGCCGGCGCGCACGCTGCGCAGCATGGCGTCGGAGTCCTCCGTCTGCACGCCGATGATCTTCACTTCCGGGCGCAGCTGCTTGATATAGGCGGCCACGCCGGAGATCAGCCCGCCGCCGCCGATGGCGACGAAAACCGCATCGAGCGTGCCGGGATGCTGGCGCAGGATTTCCATGCCCACCGTGCCCTGGCCGGCGATCACGTCCGGATCGTCGAAGGGGTGGACGAAGGTGAGCTTCTGCTTGTGCTCCAGTTCCTTGGCGTGCGTATAGGCGTCGGAGAAGCTTTCGCCCGCCAGCACGACTTCGCCGCCCAGCCGCCGCACGGCGTCGACCTTGACCGCCGGGGTGGTGGTGGGCATCACGATGACGGCGCGGCAGCCCAACCTGCGGGCCGACAGCGCGACGCCCTGGGCGTGGTTGCCGGCCGATGCGGCGATCACGCCGCGCGACAGCGCCGCGGGCGCCATGTTGGCCATTTTGTTGTACGCGCCGCGCAGCTTGAAGCTGAAGACCGGCTGGGTGTCCTCCCGCTTGAGCAGCACCGTGTTCGAAATTCGCTGGGACAGCAGGGTGGCGGGTTCCAGCGGCGACTCGACGGCAACGTCGTAGACTTTCGAAGTGAGGATGCGTTTCAGGTAGTCGGTGGACATGGACTGCAAGGCGCGGGTTGGAGAGCGTCGGGCAGATTACCACAGCGTTCCGGCTACACTGCGTGGCATGGAAGCCGCCCTGTCGTCCGCTGTGAATTGGCTGCTGGCCGCGTTGGCGCTGCCCAAGGTCGGCCTGAGCGCCATTTTCATCATCTGCCTGGTTTCCGCGACCCTGCTGCCCCTGGGTTCGGAGCCCGCCGTGTTCGGCTACGTCAAGCTGATGCCCGATATGTTCTGGCCGGCCGTGCTGGTCGCCACGGCGGGCAATACGGTGGGCGGGGCCATCAGCTACGCCATGGGGTGGGGCGCCTGGCGCGCCGCCGAGCGCTGGAAGGAAAAACACCCGCATCGCGCCCACGAGGCCCGCACGCACGACCAGGGCCGCTGGCACCGCAAGGCGCACGACTGGCTGCACCGTGTGGGCCCGCCGGCGCTGCTGTTGTCCTGGGTGCCGGCCGTGGGCGACCCGCTGTGCGCCGTCGCCGGATGGCTGCGCCTGGCATTCTGGCCTTGCGTTATCTATATGGCGATCGGTAAATTCCTGCGCTACCTGGCCATGACCGGCGGCCTGGTGTGGATGTTCCCGCACGCCTGAGCGCATGCGCGTCGCCGTCGCGCGGCAAGCTTCAGCTGCGCGTCAGCCGGCATGGACGCCATGCCGCCCTGGGGTTTTTCCGGGGCGGCCCCTTCCCTTGGCTTAAAATGATTTTTTAAGGGCCACCCTTCAGCTTCCATGAACGCCCCCATCGCCAGCCAGCTATTGAACGCGGCAGTTCCGCCGGCACCGGGCACCCGCCTGCGTGAGATCCCCTACAACTACACCTCGTTTTCCGATCGCGAAGTGGTCGGCCGTCTGTTGGGCGAGGACGCCTGGCAGTTGCTGGCCGATCTGCGCGCCGAACGCCGCACGGGCCGCTCCGCCCGCATGTTGTACGAGGTCCTGGGCGACATCTGGGTGGTGCGCCGCAACCCGTATCTGCAGGACGACCTGCTGGACAACCCCAAGCGCCGCCGCCTGCTGGTCGAGGCCTTGCACCACCGCCTGGGGGAAATCGACAAGCGCCGCGAACCCGGCCGCATCGATTTCCAGGAAGGCCGGGATCTGTACCGCGACGAAAAGGTGCTGCAGCTGATCGACCGCGCGCGCGCCGCGGTGGCCAGCTTCGAGGCCCAGTTCGACCAGACCGCGCAGTTGCGCCGGCAGACGCAAAAGGTGCTGGGGCGCGTCACCGTGCGCGACAACATCAAGTTCGACGGCCTGTCGCGCGTGTCGCATGTCACGGACGCCACCGACTGGCGCGTCGAGTACCCCTTCGTCGTCCTGACGCCGGACAGCGAGGAAGAGATCGCCGCGCTGGTGCGCGGCTGCTTCGAACTCGGTCTGACCATCATCCCGCGCGGGGGCGGCACCGGCTACACCGGCGGCGCGATCCCGCTGACCTGGAAATCGGCCGTTATCAACACCGAGAAATTCGAAACGCTGGGCAAGGTCGAACTGACCGAACTGCCCGGCGTCGCGGATCCGGTGGCCACGGTCTTCACCGGCGCCGGCGTCGTCACCAAGCGCGTCGCCGATGCGGCTGCGGAGGCCGGCTATGTGTTCGCCGTGGACCCGACCTCCGCCGAAGCGTCCTGTGTCGGTGGCAACATCGCCATGAACGCGGGCGGCAAGAAGGCCGTCCTGTGGGGCACCGCGCTGGATAACCTGGCCTGGTGGCGCATGGTGGATCCGGAAGGCAACTGGCTGGAAGTCACCCGTCTGGAGCACAACCGCGGCAAGATCCATGACGTGGACGTCGCGCGCTTCGAACTCAAATGGTCCGACGGCCGCGGCAAGCCCGGCGAAACGCCGCTGCGCAGCGAAATCCTGGAAATCGAAGGCCGCCGCTTCCGCAAGGAAGGCCTGGGCAAGGACGTCACGGACAAATTCCTCGCCGGCCTGCCGGGCGTGCAGAAGGAAGGCTGCGACGGCCTGATCACGTCCGCGCGCTGGGTCCTGCACCGCATGCCGGCGCACACGCGCACGGTGTGCATGGAGTTCTTCGGCCAGGCACGCGATGCGATCCCGTCGATCATCGACGTCAAGCACTACCTGGATACCGACGGCAAGGAGCGCGGTGCCATCCTGGCCGGACTGGAGCACCTGGACGAACGCTATCTGCGCGCGGTCGGCTACGCCACCAAGAGCAAGCGCGGCCAATTGCCCAAGATGGTCCTGATCGGCGACATCGTCGGTGACAACGAATCCGCCGTGGCCGCGGCCGCCAGCGAAGTCGTCCGCCTGGCCAATACGCGCCACGGCGAAGGCTTCGTGGCCGTCAGCGCGGAAGCCCGCAAGAAGTTCTGGGCCGACCGCTCGCGCACCGCCGCCATCGCGCGCCACACCAACGCCTTCAAGATCAACGAAGACGTGGTGATTCCGCTGGGCCGCATGGGCGAATACACAGACCATATCGAACGCATCAACATCGAGCTGTCCACGCGCAACAAGCTGCGCCTGCTCGATGAACTGGAAGCCTTCTTGGAACAGCCCCTGCCGCTGGGCAAGGCGGAAGACGCCGAGGACGCGGAAATCCGCGCGGAAGTCCTGGCCGAGCGCACGCGCCAGGCGCACGAACTGATCGCCATGACGCGGGCCCGCTGGCAGTATCTGCTGAACCAGCTGGACAAACCCCTGACCCAGGCGCTGCCGGACCTGGCCGGCCTGGGCATGGGCCATATGCAATCCACGCTGGCCGACCGCATCGCGGCGCAGCCGGACGCGCGCGTCTTCGACGTCGTGCAGGACCGCACCGTGCGCGTATCGTGGAAGACGGAAGTCCTGGCCCAGCTGCAAGGCATTTTTTCCGGTTCGGCCTGCCAGAAGGTCCTGGAAGAAATGCGCGCCATCCACGCGCGCGTGCTCAAGAGCCGCGTCTTCGTCGCCCTGCACATGCACGCCGGCGACGGCAACGTGCATACGAATATTCCCGTCAACTCCGACGACTACGGCATGCTGCGCGAGGCCAATGAAGCCGTCGCGCGCATTATGCAGATTGCCCGCGACCTGGACGGCGTCATCTCCGGCGAGCACGGCATCGGCCTGACCAAATACGAATTCCTGACGCAGGAAGAATTGCAGCCTTTCCAGGACTACAAGCGCCGCGTGGACCCGCATGACCGCTTCAATGCGGGCAAGCTGATGCCGGGCGCCGACCTGACGCATGCCTGGACGCCCAGCTTCAACCTGATGGGGCACGAATCGCTGATCATGCAGCAAAGCGATATCGGCGCCATCTCGTCGTCCATCAAGGACTGCCTGCGTTGCGGCAAGTGCAAGCCGGTGTGCGCCACCCATGTGCCGCGCGCGAATCTGCTCTATTCGCCACGCAACAAGATCCTGGCGACCTCGCTGCTGGTGGAAGCCTTCCTGTACGAAGAGCAGACCCGGCGCGGTGTCAGCCTGAAGCACTGGGAAGAATTCGAGGACGTGGCGGACCACTGCACCGTCTGCCACAAGTGCTACAACCCCTGTCCGGTGGACATCGACTTCGGCGATGTGTCGATGAACATGCGTGCGCTGTTGCGCCGCATGGGCCGCAAGTCCTTCAATCCCGGCACGGCGGCGGCGATGTTCTTCCTGAACGCCAAGGATCCCGCCACCATCAACGCCACGCGCAAGGCGATGGTGGGCGTCGGCTACAAGGTACAGCGCGCGGCCCACGACCTGCTGTCGGGCCTGGCGCGCAAGCAGACGCGCCATCCGCCGGCCACCGTGGGCAAGGCGCCGCTGCGCGAGCAGGTGGTGCACTTCATCAACAAGAAGATGCCCGGCGGCCTGCCCAAGCAGACGGCGCGCAAGCTGCTGGATATCGAGGACGCGAACTACGTTCCCATCATCCGCGACCCGCGCGCCACGTCGGCCGATACGGAAGCCGTCTTCTACTTCCCCGGCTGCGGCTCGGAACGCCTGTTCTCGCAGGTCGGCCTGGCCACGCAGGCCATGCTGTGGCATGCCGGCGTGCAGACCGTGCTGCCCCCCGGCTATCTGTGCTGCGGCTATCCCCAGCGCGGCAACGGCATGACCGACAAGGCCGAACAGATCATCACGGACAACCGGGTCCTGTTCCATCGCGTCGCCAACACGCTGAACTACCTGGACATCAAGACGGTGGTGGTCAGCTGCGGCACATGCTACGACCAGTTGGCCGGCTATGAGTTCGACAAGATCTTCCCCGGCTGCCGCCTGGTGGACATCCACGAATACCTGCTCGAGAAAGGCATCAAGCTGGACGGCGTGCAGGGCGTGCGCTACATGTATCACGACCCTTGCCACACCCCGATGAAGCTGCAGGACCCGATGAAAACCGTGAAGGCGCTGGTCGGCGACGGCACCATCAAGAGCGACCGGTGCTGCGGCGAATCCGGCACGCTGGCCGTCACGCGGCCCGATATCTCCACGCAGGTGCGCTTCCGCAAGGAAGAGGAATTGCGCAAGGGCAACGAAGCGGTGCGCGCGGACGGCTTCGACGGCGACGTGAAGGTGCTGACGTCCTGCCCGTCATGCCTGCAAGGCTTGTCGCGCTACAAGGGCGACACGGCGATGGATGCGGATTACATCGTGGTGGAGATGGCGCGCCATATCTTGGGCCCGGACTGGATGCAGGACTACGTCAAGCAGGCCAACGCCGGCGGCATAGAGCGGGTTCTCGTCTAGGGCTCGCTACGGTTAACAGAAACCGGCGTGATCGGATCAAAAATCGCGGCGCTCGCCGCGATTTTTGATATTTGACCAACCCTCAGTTTCGTTTCCTGTCTGGTTGTATCATTGTGTGATGCCCCAAAAGTGTGCATCAACGACCGGCTTTCAGGAACGAGGTATGGAAACCAAGGTGCCCGCCACCATCCCGTACATGCTCTACGAGCAGGTACGCCAAATGATCATCGACGGCACCTTGGCACCCGGCCAACCGTTGCGCGAGCAAGAGCTCGAACGGCGCTTCGGCACCAGCCGCAGTCCCATCCGGGAGGCCCTGCGCCTGCTGGAGCTCAGTGGCCTGGCCACCCATGCGCAGCGGCGCGGGTTTCGGGTCGTGTTGTACAGCGAGCGGGAAATCCGCCAGCTTTATCTTCTGCGCGCGGAGCTGGAGGCCTATGCCATCCAGGGCCTGGCCGGCCACAAGGACTTGCAGCCGCTGCTGGGCCGCCTGCGCGACGCCCATGAACGGCTGGTGCGCTGCGAGCCGGGTCGCGCCGTGCTGAGTTATCTCTCCACCGTGCGCGGCGCCTTCCTGGAAGTGGTCGATTTCGTCGGCAACCAGCCTTTACGCGAGGCCGTGCACCGCTTGAACGAACGCTGCGAGCCCTTGCGCTATAACCTGTTTCGCCGCGGGTTTTCCGACGTGGGGGCATCGGCCTGTTTCGTCGGCCGGGTCGCGGATGCGATTACCCAACGAGACTTCGACCTCGCCGCGGCGATACGGCGCGAATGCGCCCATTGGATACTCCCCATGGTGCTGCGTGCCTACGCGGAAGAGGTGGGCGCCCGCGCGATAGGCGCGGGCTGACCCGGGCCGTCAGGCCGGCTTGCGCGGCGACGCGATGGTCTTCACCGCGATACCCGCTTTTTCCAGCGCGGCGCGGATGCCGCTGGCGAATACCAGCGCGTTGGGCTGGTCGCCATGAATGCACAGGGTGTCGGCGCGCACCGGTACGTCCTTGCCGTGGACCGAGCGGACCTTGCCCTCCTGCACCATGCGCAACACCTGTTCGACGGCCTTGTCGACCTCGGTGATCATCGCGCCCGGATGGCTGCGCGGCGTGAGCGAGCCGTCGTCCTGGTAAGAGCGGTCGCCGAAGACTTCCTGCGCCACCGGCACGCCCAGCGCTTCGGCGGCGCGGATGTGCTCGGTGCCCGCCAGGCCGTACAGCACCAGATCGGCGTCCACGTCGCGCATCGCGCGGCAGATCGCGTCTGACAGCGGGCGATCCTTGGCCGCCATGTTGTATAGCGCGCCGTGCACCTTCACATGATGCAAGCGGGCGCCCTGGGAAGCCGCCACGCCGGCCAGCGCGCCGATCTGGTAGACCATGAAGTCATAGGCTTCGGCGGCGCTGATCTGCATCACGCGTCGGCCGAAGCCCGCCAGATCCGGCAGGCTGGGATGCGCGCCCAGCGCCACGCCGCGCGCCAGCGCGGCCGCGACCGTGCGCCGCATGGTGCCCGGATCCCCGCCATGGAAGCCACAGGCAATATTGGCGGATGAGACGTATTGCAGTACGCCTTCATCGTTGCCCATCTTCCACGCGCCGTAGCTTTCGCCCATGTCGCAGTTCAAGTCTATGGATAAGCCCATGGCTGTGCTCCTTCAGTTCGATACGGATGTATGGCACGCATATCGCGCGCGCAGCGGCGCCAGTGCCGCGGCCAGTCGCGCGAAGGCGGTTTCCCGCTCGCCGTCCAGCCGCTGCGCGTCTTCCAGCGAGATCATTTCAAAGCGTATGGTGCTACCCGGCGCCGTTTGTGCCAAGAGCGGGAGATCGACGCTGGCGACCTGGGCGATCTTGGGGTAGCCGCCGGTGGTCTGGCGGTCGGCCATCAGGACGATGGGCGCGCCGTCGGCGGGCACCTGCACGGTACCGAAGCAGGTGGCTTCCGACAGCATCTGGCGCGGCGCGGCCATGGCCAGCGCCGGGCCGCGCAACCGGTATCCCATGCGCTCCGATTGCGGTGTCACGATGAACGCCTCGTGGGCAAAAGCCTCTCGCGACGCATGGGTGAAGTCCTGCCATTGCCGTCCCGGCATCGCGCGGACCGCGGCGCGGGCCTGCGCGGCCAGCGTAGCGGGAAGGTAGAGCCGGGTCTGCCAGAGCGCCTCTTCCAGCGCGTCCAGGGCATCGGTGTCCAGCCGCGTGCGCAGCCCGATGGTGTCGCCCTTGGCCAGCGCCCGGCCTTCGTGGCCGCCGAAGCCGCTGCGCAGATACGTGCTTTCGCTGTCCATGACGCGCGTCAGCGCGAAGCCGCCGTGTACGGCCAGGTAGGCGCGCAGGCCGGGCGCGCCGCCCGGCGCCGGCGCGGCGGGCGCACCGAAGGACAGCACGTCGCCCGCGCGTGCCAGCAGCGGCCGGTTGACCGGCAAGGCCCGTCCGTTCAGCGCCGCGCCCAGCGAGGCACCGCTCAAGGCGAAGCAGGCCGCGCCTTCGAAGCGCAGCGTCGGCCCCTGCAGGGTGATTTCCAGCGTGGCGGTACGGGCCGGATCGTTGCCCGCCAGCAGGCTGGCCAGGCGGTGGGCACGCGCATCCATGGCCCCCGCCGCCGGTATGCCCTGGTGCTGATAGCCCAGCCGCCCCAGGTCCTGGAAGGAGGACAGCAGGCCCGGTTTCAATACGGAGACGGTCATGCTTGCTCCGCCCGCATGCGCGCGAACGTGGGAGCGTCGATGGGAACGAAGCGGACGCGGTCGCCGGGCTGCAGCAGGGATGCTGGCTCGCGCGCCGGATCGAACAGCCTCAATGGCGTCGCGCCGATGATGTTCCATCCGCCGGGCAGCCGGCTGGGGTAGATCACCGTCTGGCGGTTGGCCACGGCAACGGACCCGACCGGAACGGCGGTGCGCGGCGACGCGCGCCTGGGCAGGTTCAGGCGTTCATCGTGGACGCCGATATAGGGATGCCCGGGCGCGAAGCCCAGCATGAAGACCATGCTGCCCGGGCGCGTATGCAGCGCGATCACTTCGTCCGGCGTGATGCCGGCGGCGCGGGCGACGTCTTCCAGGTCGGGGCCGTGCTCGCCGCCGTAGCAGACGGGGACGTCCACGTCGCGGGCGGTGCTGTCGGCGCTGGGGATGCCGCCGGCCAGCAGGGCTTCGATCCTGTCGGCCAGGAAGGCGAAGGTTGGGCCGCCGCCGTCCGGGCCCGGGGCGTAGTGGACGGCGACCGCGACGAAGGAAGGCACGACGTCGGTCACGCCGGGCAGCCCCGCATCGCGCAGCAGCCGCGCCACGGCCAGGCAGCGCCGGCCGACGTCCGCGTCGATGGCGTCGCCGAAAACCACCAGCAGGCAGCGATCCCCCTGCGGGTGGATGCGCCAGTCCGGCGCCGCGGATTCAGGCCCTGCGTTCACGTGCCGCCGCGCTTATTTCGCGAACAGGGAATCCATGTTCTTGAAGGCCTTGAATTCCAGGGCGTTGCCCGACGGATCCAGGAAGAACATGGTGGCCTGCTCGCCCACTTCGCCCTTGAAGCGGATATACGGTTCGATCACGAAGCGGGTGCCGGCCTGGGTCAGCTTATCGGCCATGGTTTCCCATTGCTCCATGGACAGCACGGCGCCGAAGTGGCGCACGGGCACGTCGTGGGCGTCGACGGCGCTGGTCTGCTTGTGGCCGCATTCCTCGGGCGCCAGATGGGCAACGATCTGGTGGCCGTAGAAATTGAAGTCCACCCATTCCGGCGCGCTGCGCCCTTCCGGACAGCCCAGCAGGTCGCCGTAGAAACGGCGTGCTTCGGCAATATCGCGAACGGGGAAGGCCAGGTGGAAAGGCGGCATGGCGGCGTGGGCACTCATACGAAACTCCGAGGGGAAGGAAAACGCGACCGCTAGTGTATGGATTGTTTTTTTGATTGAAAAACGATATTTTTTGGTACTTAGCACAAATTCTATAGATGCTCGCCGAATTCCGCACCTTCGTCGCCGTCGCCCGCGACGGCACCTTCACCGGCGCCGGGCGCCAGCTCGGCCTGACCCAATCCGCCGTCAGCGCGCAGATCCGTCGCCTGGAGGAATTCCTGGGCGTAGCGCTGTTCGACCGCACCGCGCGGTCGGCCACGTTGAACGATGCGGGCCGCGACATCCTGGCGCAGACGGAAGAGGTCCTGGGCCTGGTGAATCGCATGGTGGCGCAGGCCGGTACCGGCCACGTTACCGGGTCGCTGCGGGTGGCGGCCATCGCCTCCGTCCAGCAGGACCTGCTGGTGACCGCGCTGCGCCTGTTCCGCGCGGATTTTCCGGACGTCAACGTGCGCATCGTGCCGGGCGTGTCGCTCTCGCTGCTGGCCCACGTGGACGCGGCGGAAGTGGACCTGGCGGTACTCATCCGTCCGCCTTTCAATCTGCCGCCCGAATTGGCCTGGCAGCCCCTGCTGACCGAACCCATGGTGCTGGCCGTGCCCGCGTCGCTGCCGGACATGGGCTGGCGCGAGGCGCTGGCGGGCCAGCCCTTCATCCGCTATGACCGGGCATCGTTCGGCGGCCGCCTGGTGGATGTCTTCCTGCGCCGGCACCGCCTGACGGTGCACGAAGCCGTGGAGCTGGACGAAATCGACGCCATCGCCAACCTGGTGCGTGCCGGGCTGGGCGTGGCGCTGATGCCGCGCACCGCCCATCTGGACACGCGTGGAATGCGTCTGCTGGATCTGGGCGCGGCGGGCTTCGAACGGGAGATCGGGATCGTGATCCGCCGCGCCACCGACGCGGCGGGCGTCGCCGCGCGCATGGCGGCATGCCTGCGCGCGGCTGCCGGGGATCGCGGGCAGCTTTCGGGCGCGGCCGCCGGACCCGCCTAGCGTGCCGCCCCCGGACGGGGCCGCTGCGAGGCCGCTTGCCGCGTTGACAGGCCCTAGATCCGCTGGCAGCGGATCGTCACCGGGTGGCCGCACAGCGATTGCATGATGTCGTCGTTCACCATGCCGTCGACGTCGGTCACGACATAGCCGATATCGCCTCGCGTTTGCAGGTTCTGGCTAAGGATGTTCAGCCCATGCTGCGCCAGCAGGTTGTCCAGGGTGCCGAGCGCGCCCGGCACGTTGCGGTGGATGTGCAGGATACGCGCGCTGCCCGCGCGTTCGGTGAACGGCAGTTCGGGGAAATTGACCGCGCCCTTGGTCGTGCCGGCCTGCAGATAGCGCACCAGCTTTTCCGCGACTTCGCGACCGATGTTTTCCTGCGATTCCTGCGTGCTGCCGCCGATGTGCGGGGTCAGGATCACGTTGGGCATGCCGATCAGCGGGCTGGCAAGCGGTTCGTCCACGCTTTTCGGTTCCGCCGGGAACACGTCCAGCGCGGCGCCGGCCAGGTGCTGCGAGGCCAGGGCGTCATGCAGCGCGGGGATGTCCACCACCGTGCCGCGCGATGCATTGATCAGAATGGCTCCGCGCTTCATCTGCCCCAGGGTTTCGGCATTGATGATGTTTTCCGTGCTGCGCCCGCCCGGCACGTGCAGCGTCACGACGTCGCTGTGCGCCAGCAGTTCGGCCAGCGTGTTCACCGCATGGGCGTTGCCCAGCGGCAGCTTTGCCTCCACGTCGTAATACACGACGCGCATGCCGACGCTTTCGGCCAGCGTTCCCACCTGGGAGCCGATGTTGCCGTAGCCGATCACGCCCAGCGTCTTGCCGCGTGCCTCGTAGGCGCCCGACGCGCTCTTGTCCCAATGGCCCTGATGGACGCGCGTGCTTTTTTCCGGGATGCGGCGCAATAGCAGGATCGCTTCGGCCAGCACCAGTTCGGCCACCGACCGGGTGTTGGAGAAGGGCGCGTTGAAGACCGGCACGCCATGATGCATGGCGCTGTCGAGATTTACCTGGTTCGTGCCGATGCAGAAGCAACCCACCACGCGGACGTCGCGGAACTGCTCGAAGTGGGCGGCCTCCAGGTGCGTGCGGGACCGGATGCCTACGGCGTGCGCGCCCTTCAGCGCGGCGCGCAGTTCGTCCGGCGGCAGCGAGGACGAATAGGTCTGGATGTCCGTGTAGCCCGCGTCGCGGAACACCGCCACGCCGCTGGGGTGGATGTTTTCGAACAGGACAATACGCGTCATGCTGCATGCTCCCTACGATTTTGCGCGATATGGACGCGCAATCATCATGCCAGGAAAGAGCCGTGCGGCCGGGCTTGGCCCCACACCTGGCAGGGGCAGGGCGGCGGGGGGCGCGCCGCCGCTGGAGCCTGCGCCTGCGCGGTCAACCCGCGTCGCTCTCCACCACGCGGTCCGGGGGGAACAGCAGCGAAAACGTGCTGCCCTTGCCGACTTCGCTGGCGATGCTCAGTTCGGCGTCGTGGCGCATCGCGATGTGCTTGGTGATGGCCAGTCCCAGCCCCGTGCCCCCCACCGCGCGCGAGCGGCCGCGGTCCACGCGATAGAAGCGCTCGGTCAGGCGCGGGATGTGGCGGGCCGCGATGCCGATGCCGGTGTCCTGCACGCTGTAGCGCGCGCCGCCTTCCGGCAGCCGTTCCCAGCGCACGGTGATCGTCCCGCCTTCGGGCGTGTAGCGCACCGCGTTGGTGAGCAGATTGGAAATGGCCGACGACAGTTCGCTTTCCGCGCCCAGCAGGTCCACGCCTTCATCGAGCTGCCAGGTCAGCGCATGGCGCCCGGCGGACAGCGCCTCGGTCTGCTGCCGCGCGGTCTGCAGCAGCGCGGCCATGCGCACGCGGTGCGGTTCGGCGTTGGGCGAGGACTCCAAGGTCGACAGCGTGAGCAGGTCGGCGACGATGGCCTGCATCCGCTGCGCCTGCTCGTGCATCATCGTCAGGTATTGCCCGCGCTGGTCCCGGGTCAGGGCCTCGTCCGGCATTTCGCGCAGGGTTTCCAGGAATCCCGTCAGCACCGTCAGCGGCGTGCGCAATTCGTGCGACACGTTGGCCACGAAGTCGCGCCGCGTGGTCTCCAGCTTTTCGATCTGCGTGACGTCGCGGGTGATCAGCAGGCGCTGGTCGCGCGCGTAGGCCGTCAGCTGCATCATCAACAGGCGTTCCTGGCTGCCCACGGCCATCCGGACCAGGATAGGCTCGGGCCAATCCTCCTGGCGGCTGTATTCGATGAACTCCGGCGCGCGCACCAGATTCAGCAGATTGCTGCCGCGGTCGGCCGGCAGGCGCAGGCCCAGGTGCTGGCGCGCCACCCGGTTGCACCAGTCGATCTGCAGGTCCTGGTTCAAGGTGACCGCGCCATCGGGCAGCGCCTGCGCGGCCGCCAGCATGCCCTGCATGGCATCGCGGCTTTCCGTCAGCTGGCGCGCCTGGCCCCGCAGATAGCGGTACAGCGGCGCGAGGATGTCGTCCCAGGGGCCCGCGGCGGCGGGCGGCGCCGTCTCGGGGTTGCGCGCCCATCGCGCCACGCGTTGCTGGCGCGCACTGCGCGCCAGCAGGGTCACCGTCAGGCCGGCGCACATCAGCGCCCAGCCCATGGGGTTGCCCAGCAGCCATTGGGCCAACGCAGCCAGGATCGCCCACAGGGCGATCAGAAGTATCGTGCGCAACAAAATCATTGTGCGCTGGTTTTACCCGCCGGAACCTGGGCTGTAAACCGGTAGCCGCTGCCGCGCACGGTCTCGACATGCATATCGTGGCCGGTGGGCTCCAGCGCCTTACGCAGGCGGCGGATGTGGACGTCGACGGTGCGTTCCTCGACGAAGACGTGGTCGCCCCAGACCTGGTCCAGCAGCTGTGAACGCGAAAACACGCGCTCCGGGTGCGTCATGAAGAAATGCAGCAGGCGGAATTCCGTGGGCCCGATCTGCAAGGGGTGGCCGCCGCCGTTCAGGCGGTGCGTCACGGGGTCCAGCTTGAGGCCGGCCACGTCGATGACGTCGTCCGTCAACTGCGGCGCCCGGCGGCGCAGCACCGCCTTGATGCGCGCCATCAGTTCCTTGGGGGAGAACGGCTTGGTGATGTAGTCGTCGGCGCCGGCTTCCAGGCCGTCCACTTTGTCCTGCTCCGAGCCCTTGGCCGTCAGCATGATAACGGGGACGGTTCGTGTGCGTTCTTCCGCCCGCAGCTTGCGGGCCAGGGAAAGGCCCGACGCGCCGGGCAGCATCCAATCCAGCAGGATCAGGTCCGGCAATTCCGCCCGGATCAGCGTCTGCGCCTGGTCGGCGTCGAACGCGCGCAGCACCTTGTGGCCGGCAAAGGACAGGTTGACAGCGATCAGTTCCTGGATGGCGGGTTCATCTTCGACTACGAGTATGGTGCTGGACATGGTGATTGCTGCGTAACGGTGGCGAGCCTGCGGGAGGGTGATGGGCGCGAACGTTGCGATAGTATGGCCGTAATATTTCAGGTATGTGACGCGCCGCATTGCGGCGTTCATGATGGGCGCCTTAAGGCGACTCCCATCGGCTACCATACCCGGTTGATTCGGGAACCCATTATGCAAAACCCCAATTCCGCGAGCAGCGGGGAAGCTTCATCCCCCGGCACCACCCATTTCGGCTTCAAGACCGTGAACGAAACCGAAAAGGCCAGCAAGGTCGCCGAAGTTTTCCATTCCGTGGCGTCGCGCTATGACGTCATGAACGACCTGATGTCGGCCGGCCTGCATCGCGTATGGAAGGCGTTCACCATCGGCCGCGCCGCCGTGCGGCCCGGCATGAAGGTGCTGGACATCGCCGGCGGAACGGGTGACCTGGCGCGTGCCTTCGCGCGGCGCGCCGGCCCGGAAGGCCAGGTGTGGCTCACCGACATCAACGATTCCATGCTGCGGGTGGGGCGCGACCGCCTTGCGGACAAAGGGCTGCTGTTGCCCGTCGCCGTCTGCGATGCCGAGCGCCTGCCTTTCCCGTCCGGCTATTTCGATCGCGTCAGCGTGGCCTTTGGCCTGCGCAATATGACCCACAAGGACCGCGCGCTGGCCGAGATGGCACGCGTGCTCAAACCCGGCGGCAAGCTGCTGGTGCTGGAGTTTTCGCGGGTCGCCAAGCCGCTGGCGCCCGTCTATGACTGGTATTCGTTCAATGTGCTGCCCTGGCTGGGCCGCAAGGTGGCCAAGGACGAAGCCAGCTATCGCTACCTGGCGGAATCGATCCGCATGCATCCCGACCAGGAAACGCTGGCAGGCATGCTGCGCGATGCGGGGCTGGAGCGCGTGCAGTACTTCAACCTGAGCGCCGGTGTCGTCGCCCTGCACGAAGGCGTACGCCTGGCCTAGCGGTGTCGTCGCCCTGCACGAAGGCGTACGCCTGGCCTAGCGTTGACAGGCCCTAGCGCCACCGCGCTTGTTACCTAGGCAAAAGTCGGATATCCTGTAGGTGTTCAGGTTTCTGTAAGTATGCTTCGGTTGTCAACCCTGTTGGTCAACCCCCGTTGGTCAACCCGGTTGGTCAAACCGGCCGGTCTAACCGGTACGGTCTACCGGCAAGGCCGGTCGGCCGGCCCGTCCGGTAGGCGCCCAAGCGGAAACCCAGGCAAAACCCAAATGACGTTCGCGGGGCGACAGCTCCCGTCCGCATGCGGTGCGATTCGCGCCATCCGGCTGCGACGCCTTGCGAACGACTACAGGAGCACACCATGTCAGCCCCTTACTTCCGCCGTTTCCTGGCTGCTGCGCTCGTCGCCGTAACCGGTATGGCCATGATTGCCACCTCGTTCGACGCCGAAGCGCGGCGCGTGGGCGGGGGCGGCAGCATAGGCCGCCAATCCCCCAACGTGACCATGCAGCGGCAGGCGACGACGCCGCCGTCCACCGGCACCGGGCCGGCAGCGGCTTCGGCCGCCGCGCCCGCCGCCGGCGCCGCCGCCGCGGGTGCGGCCGGCGCCACCGCGCGCAGCGGCGCATCGCGCTGGCTGGGCCCCATCGCCGGTATCGCAGCCGGCCTCGGCCTGGCGGCGCTGCTGTCGCACCTGGGCCTGTCCGGCGCCTTCGCCGAGATGCTCTCAAGCCTGCTGCTGATCGCCCTGGTCGTCTTTGCCGTCATGTTCATCGTCCGCCGTCTGCGCGGTGCTGGCCCGCGGCCGGCCATGCAGGGCGCCTACGGCATGGCCCGCCAGGCTGACACGCCCGCCCAGCAGCAGCCCGCCGCGTGGCGCGATGCCCTGCCGGCGGCTGGTGCGGCTGGTGCGGCCGCGGGTGCAGCCGCGCCCGCGGCGACGTCGGGCTTCGGGACGCAATCCGGCGCTGCACCGCGCGCGGATGCGGAAAGCAACTGGTTCATCCCGGGCGATTTCGACACCCCGGCCTTCCTGAAGCAGGCCAAGGAACAGTTCGTCCGCATCCAGGGCGTATGGGACAGCGGTGATACCGAACGCCTGCGCGAATACCTGACCGACGACCTCATCGTCGAACTCAAGCCCCAATTGACGGAACGGCAGGGCGCCCCCAACCGCACCGAAGTCGTGCTGCTCAATGCCGAAATGCTGGGCATCGAAGCCGTGTCCGACGGTCATCTGGCCAGCGTGCGCTTTTCCGGCATGCTGCGCGAAGAGCCGGGCGCCGAAGCGTTCCGCTTCGAGGAAGTCTGGAACCTCTTCAAGCCCACGCAGGGCGGATGGCTGCTGGCGGGTATCCAGCAGATTCCCGTCCACGCGAGCTGATCGCCCCGCTGTTTTTCTTCCTTCCGCGGTTCGCCTTGCTCGGGCAACCGCCCTCACGCCGGCTCCGCAGGGGCCGGTTTTTTTTATCCTGGCCCAGTCCGCGGCGCGGCGTGCCTTGCCCGCCAGGCTGGCGCGGCCCGGCACGCCGGCGTTCCCTGGGGCTTCCTTCCAGGCCCTTATTCCGGCGCGGCGCCGGCCGGGGCGGGCGACCCGTTAAACTTGCGGTCTGATCATCCCAGGGCGCCTTGCGTCCCGTCGTAAATTCATGCTGCCGATTCCCGTCTTGCCCGATCCTGGCCGTCCCGCTGTCCGCGCGCTCAATGCCTTGCTGCGGCGGGAGGACTGGGCCCGCGCACGCCTTGCCCGCCATGCCGGCAAGACCGTGCGCCTGGCCGTGGGCGCGTTCAAGCTTTCGCTCACCATCGATAGCGAAGGCTATGCGGATGTGGCGGATCCCGCGGTGGTGCCCGACGTGACGTTGACGGGCGATCCCGCCCGGTTCCGCGTCGCGCGCCTTTTCCAGGGCGGTAGCGAAAACGCCGACCCCGCCGCGGCCGCGCGCGCGCGCGCCGACGCGATCGCCGACATGACGCATATTTCCGGGGATGCGGGCCTGGCCCAGGTGGTGGCGGAGCTGGCCGCGCAATTGCGCTGGGATGTCGAAGACGACCTGGCGCGCTGGTTCGGCGATATCGCCGCCGCCCGGCTGGTGGGCGGGGCGCGCGCCCTGTCCTCGGGCCTGCGCGGCGCCGCGGCGCGATTGGGGAACAACCTGGTTGAATACCTTGCGCAGGAACGGCCCATCCTGACGCCGCGTCCTCTGATGGAAAGCTGGGCCGCCGATATCGCGCGCGCCAACGCCACGCTGGACGTCGCCCAGGCGCGTTTCCTCGCCCTGCAGGCGCGCTTGCAGCGCATGCAGGATCAGCGGGGCGCCGCGAACGCGGGCCATGGTGGCGCCTGAACGATGCTGACCTTTCTTCGTTTCGTGCGCATCGTGGTCGTGGCCCTGCGCTACGGCCTGGACGAGCTGGTGCTGTCCAGCCTGAATCATCCCCTGGCCACGCTGCTGTTGCGCGTCATGCGCTTCGGCACGCGGCCGCGCGTCGCGCGCGGCGTGCGCCTGCGCCGCGCCCTGGAATCGCTGGGCCCGATCTTCGTTAAGTTTGGCCAGGTGTTGTCGACCCGGCGCGATCTCATCCCCATCGACATCGCGGCCGAACTGGCGCTACTGCAGGATCGCGTGCCTCCCTTCCCGTCGGAACAGGCGGCGCAATGCATCGAGACCGCGCTGGGGGCCCCGCCCGCCACGCTGTTCAAGCACTTCGAAGTCGATCCGGTGGCGTCGGCGTCGATCGCCCAGGTGCACTTCGCCGTGCTGCACGATGGCCGCGAAGTGGCTGTCAAGGTGCTGCGGCCCGGCATGCTCGACATAATCGAAAAAGACCTGACCCTGCTGCGCACGCTGGCGTCGGTCATCGAGCGCCTGGGCCCTGACGGCCGCCGCCTGAAGCCGCGCGAGGTCGTGGCGGAGTTCGACAAGTATCTGCACGACGAGCTCGACCTGGTACGCGAAGCCTCCAACTGCAGCCAGCTGCGGCGCAACTTCGGGCCGGACAGTGGCCGCGGCCGGATGCTCATCGTGCCGGAGGTGATCTGGGAGTTCACTGCCAATACGGTCTTCACCATGGAGCGGATGTACGGCATCCCGGTGGGCCAGACCGAACGGCTGCGCGCGGCGGGCATCGATATCCAGAAGCTGGCGCGCACCGGCGTGGAGATCTTCTTCACGCAGGTGTTCAGCGACGGCTTCTTCCATGCCGATATGCACCCGGGCAACATCTATGTGTCCGACCGCGCCGAAACACTGGGCCACTACATCGCGCTGGATTTCGGCATCGTGGGTTCGCTGTCGGAATTCGACAAGAACTACCTGGCGCAGAACTTCCTGGCCTTCTTCCGTCGCGATTACCGGCGGGTGGCCCAGCTGCATATCGAATCGGGCTGGGTGCCGGCGGACACGCGCGAAGAGGAGCTGGAAGGCGCCGTGCGCGCCGTCTGCGAACCCTATTTCGATCGGCCGCTGTCGGAGATCTCGCTGGGCCAGGTGCTGCTGCGCCTGTTCCAGACATCGCGGCGCTTCAACGTGGAAATCCAGCCGCAGCTGGTCCTGCTCCAGAAGACGCTGCTGAACGTGGAAGGGCTGGGGCGCGAACTGGACCCGGACCTGGACCTCTGGAAAACCGCCAAGCCCTATCTTGAGCGCTGGATGCGCGAGCGCATCGGCATGGCCGGCTTGAAAAAACAGCTGGAAAAGGAAGCCGCGCAGTGGTCGCAGATCCTGCCCGCGCTGCCGCGGCTGGTACACGATCGCCTGAACCGGCCGAATGTGGAGCCCGCCGTGCTGTTGGAACTGGGCCGGCTGCGCAAGGCGCAGGAGCATACGAATCGCCTGTTATCCGTCGTCGCGGCGGTACTGGCGGCCGGTCTCGCGCTGATCATCTGGTTTTCCACCCGCTGAGGACTGCCGCACCCGAATGCGGTCCGTCCGCGTCCCAACTTTTTTTAATCCCTGTTGCTTCGTCAGCGGGTGTCCCAACCCGGCCTGTTGTTTTTATTCGCGCGGTTTTTCCGGGCGGCAGGCCCTTCGTCATAGTTCTGCCATGTATTTGTCATCAAGTCTTCGCATGCAACGGCGATAAAGGAAGACGGCGAATGGGCTTATCACCCATGCGCTTTTTGCCCAGCTTCAACACGCGTACGCATGACAAACCTATAAGCGATGCGCGCCCGCGCGGCCATGATATGGGGCCATACGAGTGCGGGGGACACTTAATACATTTTCGGACCCAAACCATGCTTTATCCGCAACTTTTCAAATCCATGGAAGCCGTGCGCTGGAATATGTCGACCGACATTCCATGGGATGACTTCGATGGCGCCAAGCTGTCCGATGAACAGGCGCGGACCATCAAGATGAATGCCATCACCGAGTGGGCGGCGCTGCCCGCCACGGAGATGTTCCTGCGCGACAATCACGGCGACAGCGATTTCTCGGCTTTCATGTCTGTGTGGTTCTTCGAGGAACAGAAGCATTCGCTGGTGCTGATCGAGTACCTGCGCCGCTTCCGGCCGGACCTGATGCCCACGGAAGAAGAGCTGCACAAGGTGCGCTTCGAATTCGACCCCGCGCCGCCGCTGGAAACCCTGATGCTGCATTTCTGCGGCGAGATCCGCCTGAACCACTGGTACCGCTGCGCCGCCAGCTGGCATACCGAACCGGTGATCCAGGCCATCTACAAGACCATTTCGCAGGACGAGGCCCGCCATGCCGGCGCCTATCTGCAATACATGCGCCGCGCGCTGTTCGACCGTGGTGAAAACACGCAGGCGCAGGCCCGCCTGGCGTTTTCCAAGATCGGCATGCTGATGGCATCGGCCAGCCGCACGCCGCAGGCCATGCATCCGACCAACCTGCATGTGAACAAGGCCTTGTTCCCCAACGACACGGTGCAATCCCGGCTGCCCGAACCGGGTTGGCTGGAACAGTGGCTGGACACGCAGATCCGTTTCGACGGCGTGTGGGAGAAGAAGGTGGGCGACCGCATCCTGCACATCCTGTCCAAGCTGTTGGACCGCAGCTTCGAATCGGTGAAGGATCTGAACCGCTATCGCAAGGAAATCATGTCGCTGATGGAGCGCGGCAGCGATGCGGTCATGGAGCGTGCCGCGGCCGAAGCGCGCGGCCTGTCTTCGCTGGTCCTGGGCTGAGGCACGGCCCGCGGGTTCAAGGCCGGTCAGGCGGGACAGGGCGGCGCGGGAGTAGGGCCGCCCTGGCCGCGCGTCGTTAAAATGTCCGCATGACCGCCCGATTCGAATCCAAGATCCTTACCCCCCGGCAATGCGTGGACGCGCTTGCCGAGGGCCGCCTGCCGCGCCCGCTGGTGTTCACCAACGGCGTCTTCGACATCCTGCATCGCGGCCATGTCACCTATCTGGACGAAAGCGCCCAGCTGGGGGCTGCGCTGGTGGTGGCGGTGAATACGGATGCGTCGGTACGCCGGCTCGGCAAGGGCCCGGAGCGGCCGCTGAACAACCAGGAAGACCGCGCGGCGATGCTGGCCGCGCTGGCGTGCGTGGACGCCGTCACGGCCTTCGACGAGGATACGCCCGAAGCCCTGATCGCGTTGCTGCGCCCCGACATCATCGTCAAGGGCGGGGACTACGACATGGAAAAGCTGCCGGAAACCGCGCTGGTCCGCAGCTGGGGGGGGCGGGCAGTCGCGGTGCCCTTCGAATTCCAGCGTTCCACGACGGCCCTGGTCCGCAAGATACAGGGCGGCTGATCCGCCCGCCGTCGCGGGTTAGAACTTGAACTGCGATACCGTCGCGCCGCGCAGCGGCTTGATAACGGTTTCGAACAGGTTGACCGTTTCGAAGCTGGCGGCCGTCGTGCGCGTGATGCGGCAGGCCGTCATGACGGGCGCCGTGCCGACCACCACCACCATGCGGCCGCCGATGCGCAACTGGTACTTCAGGCCGTCCGGCACCACGGGCACCGAGCCCGTCAGCAGGATGGCGTCATACTCGGTTGTGCCCCATCCGTTGCGCCCGTCGCCGGTTTCGATCTTGACGTTCGCGACGTTGTTCATCTGCAGGTTCTGCTGGGCGAAGGCGACCAGGCGGCTGTCGATCTCCACCGTCGTGACCTGTTGCGCCAAGGTGGCCAGCAGCGCGGCCTGGTAGCCCGAACCGGTACCGATTTCCAGCACCGCGTCGGTCGGCGCCAGAAGCAGTTCCTGGGCGAACCGGGCTTCGACCTTGGGCGCGAGCATGGTCTCGCGCGTGTCCACCGCATTGATCTGCAAGGGGATTTCCAGGTCGGAGAACGCCAGCGATCGCAGCGCGGGCGGCACGAAGAGCTCGCGGCGCACCTTGGACAGGGCAGCCAGCACTTTTTCGTCCAGCACGTCCCACGGGCGGATCTGCTGCTCCACCATATTGAAGCGGGCTTGTTCGACGTCGGGCAGGGTTGAGGCGTTCATGACACGGCAAAAAGAGTTCGGAGGCTGGGCAATTGTACCGATTTGCGTCCCGGCCCTACCACCACGCATGGAAATGATGTACGGGGCCATGGCCCTTGCCGACGTCCAGCCTCTCGGCGTGGCGGATGGCTTCGGCCAGGTAGGCCTTGGCGCGCCGGGCCGCTTCCGGCACGTCGCCCGTCTGCGGAATCAGCGCCGCCAAGGCCGCGGACAGGGTGCAGCCCGTGCCGTGGGTGTTCCGGGTGGCGATGCGGCGCCCGGGCAATTCAATCATGCGGTCGCCGTCATGCAGCAGGTCGATGGTGTCATCGCCCGGCAGGTGGCCACCCTTGACCATGACCCAGCGCTGGCCGTCATGGGCCATCTTGTTGCGCAGGCGTTCGGCGACGCGGCGCATTTCCTTGACGGTTTCCACCGGGCGTTCCTCCAGCAGGACGCCGGCCTCCGGAAGGTTGGGCGTCAGCAGGGTCGCCTGCGGCAGCAGCGCTTCGCGCAACGCGCCGACGGCCGCGCGTTCCAGCAGCAGGTCGCCGCTCTTGGCCACCATGACCGGATCCAGCACGATGTGCGGCGGCCGCCAGCGCGCGAGCTTTTCCGCGACGACCTGGATCACGCCCTGCTGGCCCAGCATGCCGATCTTCACGGCATCGATGCGGACGTCGGCGAACAGCGTGTCGATCTGCTGGCCGACGAACAGGGGCGGCACGGGCGCGACCTGGCTGACGCCTTCGGTGTTCTGTGCCGTCAGCGCGGCGATCACGGCGCAGCCGTAGGCGCCCAGCGCGCTCATGGCCTTCACATCGGCCAGCACGCCCGCGCCGCCGGAAGGGTCGACGCCCGCGATGGAAAGCGCGTTGGGTATCATCGCACCACGCCCTCCGTGGGCGAGGACGGCGAGGCGCTGTAAAGCTTGCGGGGCATGCGGCCGGCCAGGTAGGCCTCGCGGCCCGCCTCCACGGCCTTCTTCATGGCGCTGGCCATCAGGATGGGGTCTTTCGCGCCGGCGATGGCGGTATTCATCAGCACGCCCTGGCAGCCGAGCTCCATGGCGATGGCGGCGTCCGAGGCCGTCCCGACGCCCGCGTCCACCAGCACCGGCACGCGCGCCTGGTCCAGGATCAGGCGCAGGTTCCAGGGGTTCAGGATTCCCATGCCCGAGCCGATCAGCGAGGCCAGCGGCATGACCGCTACCGCGCCCAGGTCTTCCAGCATGCGCGCCTGGATCGGATCGTCGGTGCAGTAGACCATGACCTTGAAGCCTTCCTTGACCAGGGTCTCCGTCGCCTTCAGGGTTTCGGGCATGTTGGGAAACAGCGTGTGCGGGTCGCCCAGCACCTCCAGCTTGACCAGGTCGTGGCCGTCCAGGAGTTCGCGTGCCAGGCGCAGGGTGCGCACGGCTTCGTCGGCCGTGTAGCAGCCGGCGGTGTTGGGCAGGTAGGTGAAATGCGAGGGCGGCACGAAATCCAGCAGGCTGGGTTCGTTGGCGTTCTGGCCCAGGTTCACGCGGCGGATGGCCACGGTGACGATTTCGCAGCCGCTGGCGTCCAGCGCCTGGCGGGTCTGTTCGAAATCCTTGTACTTGCCGGTACCGACGAGCAGGCGGGACCGGAAGGTGCGGCCGGCGATGGTGAAGGTATCTTGGGAGGACATGGCGAGAGCGGAAGAGTTGCCGTTCGCCCGGATGGCGCGCGGCGCATTCCGTCATGATAAAGCAGGGCGCCGCGCCGCCATCGCTCCTGTTTTCCGGATGCCCCCGTGAGGCGCGCGGCCCAAGGCGGCCGGTGGCATGGCCGGTCAGGGGGCGATCAGCGCGGCCCTGGCGTATCGGTGGTGTCGCGCGCCCGGTCCAGGGCCGCGCACAGTGTTTCGGCGGCGTCGATCAGCCTGGGGCCGGGTCGATACAGCGCGTCGGCGTCCATGCCGACGACCCGTCCGCGCAGCGCCGCCGGCAGCCGCAGCGCCCGCCATGCCGCCGTGATCGCCTGCAGGCTGGCCGCGCTGGCCACGATGACGTCGGGCTGCGCCGCCAGGACGGCTTCCTGCGTGACCTGCGGTGCCGTGACGGGCGCGTCGGCGAAGACGTTGATGCCACCGCACAGGCGCAGGGCATCGCTGACGATGCTGCTGCCATTCAGGGTGTAAAGGGGATCGCCGCCCGCCTGGATGAACACCCGCACCGGCTTGCGGCCGGCATAGCGGGCCGCCAGGGCGTCGATGCGCGCGCGCAGCGCGGCGGCGGCAGGAGCCGCGACGGCTTGCGTGCCGAACAGCACGCCCATGCGATCCACCGCGTCGGGGATGTCGCGCAGCGTGCGCGGGTCGCTGTAGTACACCGGAACGTCCAGCGCGCGCAGGACGGGCAGCAGCGGCGCGGCACCCGCCGGCAGCCAGCCGATGACCAGGTCCGGCCGCAGCGCGGCCACGCGCTCGGAATCGGGCACCAGGCCGTCGCCCACCGACGGCAGCGCGCGGGCCTGGGGCGGATAGTCGCTGCCGCGCGCCACGCCGACCAGCCTGTCGCCGGCGCCCGCCGCATACACCAGCTCCGTCGCGTGCGGGGCCAGCGAAATGGCCCGGACCGCCGGATGGCGCAGCGTGACGGCGCGGCCGTCGTCATCCTGGACGGAGACGCCGGCGGACGCCGTCACGGAGGGCTGGGCCAGGCAAGCGCCGCCTATTGCCATGGCGAGGATGGCCACGCGGGCAAACACCGCCGCGCCGTGGCGGCGCGGCGACGATGCCGGCCGGTTCGGGTGCCTGCTCATCCGCCCGTGCGCTCCTACATGCGCCAGGTCAGGTTGACGAAGGCGTTCGAACCGGGCGTGTTGTAGCCATTGGCCAAGGTGTACTCCTTGTCGAACACGTTGTTCCAGCGCACCTGCACCTGAAGGCTGCGGGTCAGGTCATAGGAGGCCACCAGGTTGTACAGCGTGTAGCCGCCCAGTCGATCGCCGCTGCCGTCGAGCCGGTCGCCGCTGGCGTACATCTCCGCGCCCACCAGGAAATCGCCGAAGCGATGGTCGGCGGACAGCCGCAACACTTTGCGCGCGCGTTGCGGCAGGCGGGTGTCTTCATCCGTATTGCGCGGGTCGCTCAAGTCCAGGCTGGCGCGCAGCCGCGTAGCGCCGAATTTCTTCATCCCGGTCAGCGTCACGCCTTCCAGCAGCGCGTTGGACACATTGACCGCCTGGAACAGAAAGGGATTGTCCGCCGTCGGCTCGTTCAGGATCAGGTTCTTGACCCTGTTGTGATAGTAGGTCACGCCCAGTTCGCTGTCGTCGTCCTGGTAGCGCAGGCTGGCCTCGACATTGCGCGAGGTCTCCGGCTTCAGGTCCGGGTTGCCCACGAAGCCGCCGTCATTCGGCCAGTACAGCTCGTTGAAATTCGGCGCGCGGAAGCCGGTATTGGCGCCCACCGTCGCGCGGATCCGGCTGGTGATGTCGTAGCCGTAGGTCAAGCCGCCGGTGGTGCGGTTGCCGAACTGCGAGTTGTCGTCGTTGCGCAGGCTGGCCTGTACGTGATGCGCGCCGAAGTCGCCCAGGTAGACGCCGGTGAACGAGTTCACATGGCGGCTCGTGCGCGCGTAGTCGCCGAAGGTGACGGGAAAGTTGTTGAAATCGCCGATGTCCCCGGCGACGCGCTGGTCCACGTGTTCGTAGGCCAGCGTTACCTTCTGGTCCTTGGTGAACTGCAGGTCGTTCTGCCACAGGTACTGGTTCTGCCGCGTCCGGAACGTGCTCTTGCCGTTCGGCGTGTCGAAGGGGTTCTCGTCGGCGGGCGCGTTTTCGTTGCGATTGCGGTCCAGCGTGCTGCCCACGCGCAGCGTGCTGGTCCAGATGTCCGTCAGCCGGTTCGTGCTGGTCAGCGAATAGCCCTGCAGGTCCTGGATGGAGCGGTCGTTGAAGTAGGGCATGCCATTGTCGTAGCCGCCGTTCAGGTGCGTCTGGTAGAACTGGGCGGTCAATGTCTGGCCGCGCATCCATTCGTAGCCCAGCGAACCGGCCACGTTGTTTTCGTAGTAGCTGTCCCGGTCCGGGTTGTGCAGGAAGTTCTTGCCGTTGGTCGCGTCGAAGCCGCGGCTTTGCTGGTAGCTGCTGGCCAGGCTGTAGGTCCAGCCCTGCGCGGCGCCCGACAGCCCGGCGCTATAGCTGCTGGTGCCATAGGTGCCGCCGCCGACGGAGGCATAGGCCGACAGCGGGCGGTCCGCGTCGCGCTTGGTGATCACGTTGATGACGCCGCCCAGCGCGTCCGCGCCATACAGGCTGCTGGCCGCTCCGCGCACGATTTCCACGTGGTCGATGCTGTTGGTCGGTATGGCGTTCAGCGCCGCCAGGCCATTGGTGGCATTGTTGATGCGCTGCCCGTCCACCAGCACCAGCGTCTGGTTGCTGTTGGCGCCGCGCATGAACAGGCTGGTCACGGTCTGCGGGCCGCCGTTGTTGGCGTATTCGATGCCATGCGTGCGCGACAGCACTTCGGCCAGGCTGCTCTGGCCGGCGCTTTCCAGGGTGTCGCGATCGATGACGCTGACGTCGCCCAGCACGTCCTTCAAGGGTTCCGGCGATCGGGTCGCGGTGACGACCACGGTATCGAGCTGGGTGATGGGGGGTTGGGCGGCGGCCGGGTTCTGTTGGGCGCCGGCCCAGACGGGGGCCAGACAGGCGAGGAGCCCGGCGCAGCGCCGGGTAAAGAGGGGCTTCATAACGAGACCTGGTGATGACGCGCGACCCCGCACGTCGTTCTAGGGACCGGAAGACGGCGGCGCGCGGCGCCCGCGGGCGCCTCGTGCCGTCCGTCCTCCACGGACGAACCGGCCGGTATCGGGCTGTCCCGCCGTGCCTGCGATCCGGGGACGGAGCAGGCGGGGCGGGAGGACCGTTGCGGGGGCAGCACAGGCTTGGTATCCGGCAGGGCCGCCTCATGGGCGGCCGGCCGCGATCCTTCCTGTTTCCCGTTTATCTTTCACCACGCGGCGCCCAGGGGCGTGTATGCGTTGAAAGCACCGGTTCGAGGGGGCGGAATTTATCACGGTCCCGCATTTCCGCGCGCTTTGTTACCATTCCAGGTTGCTTCTTTGCAATCCATCCTGCCTTCCTCCAGGAACGCCCGTGCCGTCCTATCCCGCCCTGCCTTATCCAATCGATTCCTATACCCATGGCGCCGGGTTCGTGCGCGCCCTGGCGACGCGCATCCTGATCCTGGACGGCGCGATGGGGACCATGATCCAGCGCTACAAGCTGTCGGAAGCGGATTTCCGCGGCGAGCGCTTTGCCGGCCATGGCAAGGACGTGAAGGGCGACAACGAACTGCTGTCGCTGACGCGTCCGCAGGTCATCGCCGAAATCCACCGCCAGTATCTGGAAGCCGGTGCCGATGTCATCGAAACCAATACCTTCGGCGCGACCTCCATTGCGCAGGGCGACTATGACCTGCCGGAGCTGGCCTATGAGCTGAACCTGGCTTCGGCCAGGCTGGCGCGCGAGGCCTGCGATGCCTACAGCACGCCCGAGCGGCCGCGCTTCGTCGCCGGCGCCCTGGGGCCGCAGCCCAAGACTGCTTCCATATCCCCGGACGTGAACGATCCCGGCGCGCGCAACATCACCTTCGACGAACTGCGCGCCGCCTACGTCGAGCAGCTGAACGGGCTGCTGGACGGCGGCATCGACATCGTCCTGATCGAAACCATCTTCGACACGCTGAACGCCAAGGCGGCGATCTTCGCCGTGGAGGAAGTCTTCGAGCAGCGCGGCGTGCGCCTGCCGGTGATGATCTCCGGCACGGTGACCGACGCCTCGGGCCGCATCCTGTCGGGCCAGACGGTCGAAGCCTTCTGGAACTCGGTGCGCCACGCGCGGCCGGTCACGATAGGCCTGAACTGCGCACTGGGGGCCGCCTTGATGCGCCCTTACGTGGCCGAGCTGTCCAAGATCTGCGACACCTACGTCTGCGTCTACCCGAACGCCGGCCTGCCCAACCCGATGAGCGATACCGGCTTCGACGAATCCCCGGACGACACCTCGGGCCTGCTGGAAGAATTCGCGCGCGCCGGGCTGGTCAACATGGCGGGCGGCTGCTGCGGCACGACGCCCGACCACATCCAAGCCATCGCGCGCAGGGTGGTCGACCTGACGCCGCGCGTGGTGCCCGAGGTCCCGGTCAAGACGCGCCTGGCCGGCCTGGAACCGCTGAACATCGACGAGGAATCGCTGTTCGTCAACGTCGGCGAGCGTACCAACGTCACGGGCAGCAAGATGTTCGCGCGCCTGATCCGCGAGGAAAAATACGACGAGGCGCTGACGGTGGCGCGCCAGCAGGTAGAGAACGGCGCGCAGATCATCGACATCAACATGGACGAGGCCATGCTGGATTCGGTGGCCTGCATGACACGCTTCCTGAACCTGATCGCCTCCGAGCCCGATATTGCACGCGTGCCGGTGATGATAGACAGCTCCAAGTGGGAAGTCATCGAGGCGGGCCTGAAGTGCGTGCAGGGCAAGCCGGTGGTCAATTCGATTTCCATGAAGGAAGGCATCGAGCCCTTCCTGCACCATGCGCGCCTGTGCCGCCGCTACGGCGCGGCCATGGTCGTCATGGCTTTCGACGAACAGGGACAGGCCGACACGCTGGAGCGCCGCAAGGAAATCTGCGGCCGCGCCTATGACCTGCTGGTCCGGCAGGAAGGATTCCGTCCCGAAGACATCATCTTCGATCCCAATGTGTTCGCCGTTGCGACGGGCATAGAGGAACACAACCGCTACGCGCTGGATTTCATCGAAGGCGTGACCTGGATCCGCCAGAACCTGCCGCATGCGCGGCTGTCGGGCGGCATTTCGAATGTCAGCTTCTCGTTCCGCGGCAACGAGCCGATGCGCGAGGCCATCCATACGGTATTCCTGTACTACGCCATCCGCGAAGGCCTGACGATGGGCATCGTCAATGCCGGCCAGCTGGGCGTGTACGCCGATCTCGACCCCAAGCTGCGCGACCTGGTCGAGGACGTCATCCTGGACCGCCCGGAACCGGTGGGCAAGCCGGAGGTGGACGACGATCGCACGCCCACGGAACGCCTGGTGCAGTTCGCCGAGACGGTCAAGGGCAGCGGCGCGCGCAAGGAAGAAGACCTGGCCTGGCGCGCGCAGCCCGTGCAACAGCGCCTGGCGCATGCCCTGGTGCACGGCATCACGACGTTCATCGTCGAGGACACCGAAGAAGTGCGCCAGCAGGTCGAGGCGCGCGGCGGCCGCCCCATCGAGGTGATCGAAGGCCCCCTGATGGACGGCATGAATATCGTTGGCGACCTGTTCGGCGAAGGCAAGATGTTCCTGCCGCAGGTGGTCAAGTCCGCCCGCGTGATGAAGCAGGCGGTGGCGCACCTGGTGCCGTTCATCGAAGAGGAAAAACGCCAGATCGCCGCCGCGGGCGGCGACGTGCGGGCCAAGGGCAAGATGGTCATCGCCACGGTCAAGGGCGACGTGCACGACATCGGCAAGAACATCGTATCGGTGGTCCTGCAGTGCAATAACTTCGAGGTCGTGAACATGGGCGTGATGGTGCCCTGCGCGCAGATCCTGGAAAAGGCCAAGCAGGAGAACGCCGACATTGTCGGCTTGTCCGGCCTGATCACGCCCAGCCTGGAAGAGATGGCCTACGTCGCCAGCGAAATGCAGCGCGACGATTACTTCCGCGAACGCAAGATCCCGCTGATGATCGGCGGCGCCACCACGAGCCGCGTGCATACCGCCGTGAAGATCGCGCCGCACTATGACGGCCCGGTGGTCTATACGCCGGACGCCAGCCGCGCGGTCGGCGTGGCCACCAACCTGGTGTCCGACCAGGCCGATGCCTTCATCGCCGAGCTCAAGCAGGAATACGAGGAAGTGCGGCGCCGCCACGCAAACCGCAAGGCCACCCCGCTGATTCCGTTGACGGAGGCGCGCGCCGCCCGTCCCGCCATCGACTGGTCCGCCTATGTGCCGCCGCGGCCCAAGTACATCGGCCGCCGCACCTTCAAGCACTACGACCTGGCCGAAATCGCCACCTACATCGACTGGACGCCGTTCTTCCAGACCTGGAGCCTGTTCGGCCAGTTCCCGGCCATCCTGGACGACAAGGTCGTCGGGGAGCAGGCGCGCAAGGTCTACGCCGACGCCCAGGCCATGCTCAAGCGCGTCATCGAAGGGCGCTGGCTGACCGCCAACGGCGTGGTGGGTTTCTATCCCGCCAATCGCGTCAACGACGAGGACATCGAGGTCTACGCCGACGATAGCCGCTCGCGTGTCCTGTTCACCTGGCGCAATCTGCGCCAGCAGGGCGCCAAGCGCGAAGGCGTCAGCAACAAATGCCTGGCGGACTACATCGCGCCCAAGGAAAGCGGGGTCGCGGACTACATCGGTGTCTTCGCGGTCACGGCCGGGCTGGGCATCGAAAAGAAGGAAGCCGAATTCGCCGCGGCGCACGACGACTATTCCAGCATCATGCTCAAGTCCCTGGCGGACCGCCTGGCCGAAGCCTATGCCGAGTGCCTGCATGCCCGCGTGCGACGCGACCTGTGGGGCTATGCGGCGGACGAGTCCCTGGACAACGCCGAGCTGATCGCCGAAAAGTACGTCGGCATCCGTCCCGCGCCCGGCTATCCCGCGTGCCCGGAGCACGTCGTCAAGCGCGATATGTTCCAGGTGCTGGACGCGGCGGAGGTCGCCATCGACCTGACCGACAGCTATGCCATGTTCCCGGCCTCCAGCGTCTGCGGCTTCTACCTCAGCCATCCCGACGCCCAGTACTTCAACGTGGGCACCATCGGCGAGGACCAGCTGAAGGACTACATCGCCCGCAGCGGCCGCAGCGAAGAAGACGTCCGGCGCACGCTGGGCCCGGTGCTGGGCTGAGCACACCGTCGCCCGCAGGTGCCCGTGGCGGCCCTGCGTGGCGGCCACCCCTCCCGCAAGGAGCCGGATCCCGTCCCACGGGCCGGTGTCGCGCTGTGGGCGCGCGGGCATCCGGTTCAATGATGCGGTTATTGCGAATCTGGATAACAAGGCCCGGCGTTATTGAGATTACCGATTGATCTCCTTAGAGTGATCCCTGTCAGATCACCTTGCGGAGAGCGGTATGAATCCCTGGAATTCCCATGCGCGCGAGCGTGCCGTCCGGCTGGAGGGCGCGCGGGGCTGCGCGCATGGCAAATATGTCGATGCGGACCGGGCCACCGCATTGCTGCAAGCCCTGCTGCGGCCCGGCGACAGGCTATGCCTGGAGGGAGACAACCAGAAGCAGGCGGATTTCCTGGCGCGTGCCCTGGTCCAGGTGGATCCCGCGGTCGTTCATGACCTGCACGTCGTGCAGTCCGGCGTTGTCCTGCCGGAACACCTGGAACTGTTCGAAAGAGGCATCGCCCGCAAGCTGGACTTTTGTTATTCCGGACCGCAAGGCGGCGCCATCGCCCGCGCCCTGGAAAAAGGGCGTATCGAGGTCGGCGCCATCCACACCTATCCGGAACTGTTCGCCCGCTACTTCGTCGACCTGACGCCCAATGTGGCCTTGATCGTCGCGCGGCAGGCGGATCGCCAGGGCAATCTGTACATGGGCCCGAATACCGAGGACACGCCCACCATCGTCGAGGCGACCGCCTTCAAGGATGGCATCATCGTGGCCCAGGTCAACGAAGTGGTGGACCATCTGCCGCGCGTGGACATCGCCGCAGACCTGGTCGATTTCATCATCCCATCGCCGGAACCGTTCTACATAGAACCCTTGTTCACGAGGGATCCGGCCAGCATCACCGACACGCAGATCCTGATGGGGATGATGGCCATCCAGGGCATCTACGCGCCCTATCAAGTGCGCACGCTGAACCACGGCGCCGGCTTCCCCACCGCCACGATCGAATTGCTGCTGCCGACCTATGGCCAGCGCCTGGGGCTGAAAGGAAAGATCGCCACGCACTGGATGCTCAACCCGCATCCCACCTTGATTCCCGCCATCGAAAGCGGCTGGGTCAGCCAGATATTCTCGCCGGGCGCGGAAGTAGGCATGGACGATTACGTCAGTGCGCGTTCCGACGTGTTCTTCGTCGGGCAGGAAGGCGCCATGCGGTCCAATCGCATGCTGGCCCACAATGCCGGCCTGTATGCCTGCGATATGTTCATCGGCTCCACGCTGCAGATCGATCTGGAAGGCAATTCGTCCACCGTTCGGGCCGACCGCATCGCCGGTTTCGGTGGCGCGCCTAACCTGGGATCGGACGCGCGCGGCCGGCGCCATCCGTCGGCCAGCTGGCTCAAGGCGGGACAGGAAGACGCCGGCGCGCACGGGCGCATGCCGCGCGGCCGCAAGCTGGTCGTGCAGGTCGTCGAAACCTTCGGCGAGAAGCACGCGCCCAGCTTCGTGGAGGAACTGGACAGCGTGGCGCTGGCGCGCAAGCTCAAGCTGGACCTGCCGCCCATCATGGTCTATGGCGATGACGTGACGCACATCGTGACCGAGGAAGGCATCGCCAATCTGTTGATGTGCCGCGACCTGGATGAACGCGAACAGGCCATCCGCGGCGTGGCCGGCTATACCGAGATCGGCCGGCGCCGCGACCGCAAGGCGGTACAGGCCCTGCGCGAACGCGGCGTCATCCGCCGGCCCGCCGACCTGGGCATCAATCCACTGGATGCGACGCGCCATATGCTGGCCGCGCGTTCGATCAAGGACATCGTGACGTGGTCGGGCGGCCTGTACGCGCCGCCGGCCCGGTTCCGCAACTGGTAGGGGGCAGCCATGGAAACTTTTACCCGCCGCTACGCGGCGCAGCAGCGATTTCCCGGGGGGCGTGACCGGGTCCTGGTCGGCGTGGTGGCGTCCGGCAATCTGGAAGTCCTGGCCGAACGTATCCCGGGCAACGACGATACCTGCCACATCCACGTGTCGACGGCCGTCAAGGGCTTCGGCGATGTATGGGAGGCGGTCCTTGCCGATTTCGTCGAACGGTATGCGACCGGTGGCGTGGTCTTCTCCATCAACGACGGTGGCGCGCGTCCCGATACGGTGATGCTGCGCCTGGCACAGGCCTGCGAGGCCTTGAAGGAAACGACATGAACGAGAGCGTTCCCACTCTTGCCTGGCTGGAAGCGACGGCACGCGAGCGCGTCGCGGGTCTGACGGATCGCGGCAGCTTTGTGGAATACCTGGGACCGGAGCAGCGCGAAGTCAGTCCGCATCTGGCGCTCTTCGGCCTGGCCCATGCCTTCGATGACGGCATGATCGTCGGCCACGCCACGCTGGATGGAAAGCCCGTGTGGATCGCGGCGCAGGAAGGCCGCTTCATGGGCGGCACGTTCGGCGAGGTCGGCGGCGCCAAGCTGGTCGGCCTGTTGCGCGCCGCGCGCGCACTGGCGGCGCGTGAGCAGCCGCGTTGCGTGCTATTGCTGCTGGACAGCGGCGGCGTGCGCTTGCAGGAAGCCAACGCAGGCGAGCTGGCGGTGTCCGAGGTGATACGCGCGCTCTTGCAGGCGCGTCGCGCTGGGGTGCGCGTCGTGGCGCTGATCGGCGGCAAGGCGGGCGCCTTCGGCGGTGCGGGCCTGGTCGCGGCCTGCTGCAGCGACATCGTCATCTCCGAGCCCGGCCGCATCGGTGTTTCGGGTCCGGAGGTCATCGAAGCGAACGAGGGCCTGGAGGAATTCGACGCCAAGGACCGCGCGCTGGTGTGGCGCATCACCGGAGGCCGTACACGCGTGCTGATGGGAGGCGCCGACCGCTATGCGCGGGACGACATCGACGATTTTCGCAGGCGGGCGAGTGCCTGCCTGCACGCGCCGGCGCCGTTCGACCTGCCGCTGCTGCAGGCCGAACAGCAACGTCTGCAGAGCCGCCTGGCACGCTTCGGCGATTGCCGGGACGCGCCGGAGATCTGGCGCAAGCAAGGCCTTGATACGCCCGACACCGTGCCGGACCACGGCGATGCCGCGTTCCTCGATCTGGTCCGGCGATCCCTTGGAGAGAAACATGTCGCACGATGAATTGATTCAGGCCCTGTTCCCCGACGCGGCGCCGATGGTGCCTGATAACGCGGGTGTCATCGAAGGCGAACAGCGCCTTGCAAGCGGCGCGAAGGTGACCGTGATCGGCCTGACCGGCGGGCGGGCGGTGGGTGCCGACGTCGCCATGGCCGTATCGGCATGCGTGCTGCGCCACGTGGCCGAGCATGCTGGCCGTCCGCTCGTCCTTCTTGTGGACGCGGGAAGCCAGCGGATGGCCCGGCGCGATGAATTGCTGGGCTTGAACGAGTACTTGGCCCACCTCGCGAAATCCCTGTATCTGGCCGCCGCCACCGGCAGCCGCACCTTGGGTGTCTTGTACGGTGCCGCGTCCGGGGGCGCCATGGTCGCCAGCGCCTTGGCCGTGGACGAGCTGGTGGCCGTTCCCGGCGCGGCGCCCAGCGTCATGAATCTGGCGGCCATGGCCCGTGTGACCAAGCTGGACCTGGCGCAGCTGGAATCGATGGCGTCCCGGACGCCGGTATTCGCGCCGGGCGTGGACCCGCTCTTCCAGATGGGCGGCATCCTGGAACGCTGGGGCGATCCGGCAGATTACGCCGGCCGCCTGGCGTCTTTGCTGGAAAGCGCCCCGGACAGGGACGAGCGCGATTGCCTTGGGGCCCGACGTGGCGGGCGCGCAAAGGCCGCCGCCGTTGCCGGGCGAGTTTGCGCAGAGGCGATGCGCCATGCGTGACGCCTTGCCCCGGCATGCCATCGTGACGCTATCCCGGCATGGCTGGAAGGAGGTCTTCGACCGCTATCCGGCCTTGGCCGCGGATGTCTTCGTGCGCGAGTGGGCCTTGGCCGGTCGTCCTGTCATTGCGCGCCGTCCGATGCCGGGGAGACGGGTAAAGGCGGCGTGCCGCTGGGCTTGCCCACGCCGCCGTCGGCGGGCAAGCGGCGCATCGCGTTCATGGCGCCGCACGGCGCGGTCGCCGGTGTGCGCGCAGCCGTCGCGCTGGACTGCGTGCTGGCGGTCGGCTGCTTTCCGTCCGCATGGCGCGCGACGCTGGCCGCCGTCGATGGCGCCGCCGCGCGCCTGGGATTGCGCACGCGCGTGTTCGGCAGCCTGATGTGGCAGTACCTGTCCGGATTGCCCTATGTGACCGAGGCTTCCGATGTCGACCTGCTGTGGTTGCTGCCGGCCGGCTCTGCCGGCGGATGCGACGCGTTGTTGCAGGCCTTGCTGCGCATCGACGCGCAGCAAGGCCCACGCATCGACGGGGAAATCGTCGCCAACGGCGCGGCGGTGCAGTGGCGTGAACTCGCCGCGGCGGGCCGCGACGATTTGCTGATGGTGAAAACCGCGGGCGACGCGCGGCTCTATCCCAGGCGCCGCTGGCTTGCAGGGGAGGCCCGGGCATGAATCCGCAGCTGTGTCACTTCATGCCGGCCACGCGTACGGGCCAGCCCTCTCGCGACGCGGATGCGCCGCTGCGGCGGGTGGCCGAAGCGCTCGCGGGACAGGCGCACGGCGCCCTGCTTGCCGAGCTGCATACCTGGCCCAAGCCAGGGCTGGTGTCGCCCGTCGATAGCGGCAGCCATCACGATATGGATTGCGCGACGTTCGAGGCCAGCGCGGCGAGCCTGCACGGCTATTTTTTCGACATCGCCATGGCCGGCGCGCGCGACAAGGACATGCGCGAGCTGCGCTTGCTGGGCATGGCGGCCGAACGGGCCATGATGGCGGCCACGGGAGGCGTGAACACCCATCGCGGCGCGATCTTCGGCATGGGATTGCTGTGCGCGGCGGCGGGATACCGGGCGGCGACGGGAGAGCCGGGAACCTTGGGGCAACTGGTGGCGCGACGCTGGGGCCGCGATATCGCGGGTGGGCCGCGTCCTGCCGACAGCAACGGGATGTCCGTGCAGCGGCGCTATGGCGCGGGCGGCGCGCGTGCCGAGGCGGCGACGGGTTTTCCCAGCGTCTATCGGATCGCCTTGCCGGCGATGCGCCGCGCTCGCATCTGGCGGCCAGGCGATGCGCAGGCGCCGGCCGTGCAGGCGCTGTTCGCGCTGATCGCCCGGGTACAGGACACCAATCTCCTGCACCGGGGAGGCCCCGAAGGCATGAACTGGGCGCGCGACAGCGCGCGCGGCTTCCTGGCGCGCGGCGGCGTGCGGCGCGCGGCGTGGCGGCACGATGCCGCCGCCGTCCATCGCCGTTTCGTGGCACGCGGACTGTCGCCCGGCGGCTGCGCCGACTTGCTGGCCATGGCGCTTTTCCTGCGCGATCTGGAGGCCCATGCATGAGGGAGCCCCTGTTCGCCATCCTGTGTTCGGGGCAGGGGGGACAGCATGGCGACATGTTCGGCCTGACCGCGCAAGCGGCGGAAGCGCAGCCCATCTTCGAGATGGCTGCCCCGTACTTCGGCGGCATCGATCCCAGGGATTTCGTTCGCGACGCTCCGCCCGATGCACTCTACGGCAATCGGGTGGGACAACTGCTGTGTTGCACGCAGGCCCTGGCCGCATGGGCGGCACTGCGGGAAGCGCTGCCTGGCCGCGTGGTGATCGCGGGATACAGCGTGGGCGAATTGGCGGCATGGGGCTGCGCCGGCATGCTGCCGCCGCGAGACGTGCTGGCCCTGGCCGACCAGCGCGCGCGCTTCATGGATGCCGCCTGCGCGACGCCGGGTGGCCTGTTGGCCGTCACCGGCCTGCGCCAGGAGGCGTTGCGTCCGATGATGGCGGACGGCGCTGCCTGGATCGCCATCGTGAACGACGACGATCACTTCATTATCGGCGGCCAGGACGCGGCGCTGCGCGCCATTGCGCCTCGCGCCGCGCAAGCCGGTGCGCGGCGGGTGGTGCGGCTGCCGGTCGCCGTTCCTTCCCACACGCCACTTGTGGGCGCGGCCGCCGCGCGGTTCGCCGAGGCCCTGGCCACGCATGACGTCCGGCTGCCGGCGTCCGATGTGCAGGTGCTTGGCGGCGTCGAGGCCGAGCCGCTGCGCAGCATCGATGCCGCCAGGCAGATGTTGGCAAGGCAGATCCGCGACACCGTGGATTGGTCCGGCTGCCTGCGGCGCTGTGTCGAAAGCGGCGCGGTCGCCGCACTGGAGCTCGGTCCAGGCACGGCCTTGTCCCGCATGGCGCAAGGCCGCGACGGGCTGCACGATGCGCGCGCGCTGGACGATTTCCGTCATCTGGAAGGCGTGCGGCGGTGGCTGCGGGACACGCGTGAACGTTCCGCGCGATAATCCCTCGCACCACCCTGGAGTCCCTCGGTGCCGTCCATCGGGCGGTGCGCCTTCCCGTCCCATGATAGATGCCCAATTGCTTCCCGCCTTCGTCGCCGTCGCGGAAACCGGCAGCTTCACGCAGGCGGCCGCGCGCACGGGATTGAGCCAGTCATCGATCAGCCAACGCGTGCGGCGCCTGGAGGACAGCCTGGGCAAGACGCTGTTCCTGCGTGACACGCACCGCGTGGAATTGACCGCGGCGGGCGCCACGCTTTTGGAATATGCCCGATCCCTGCTCGCCACCTTGGCGGAAGCGGAATTGCGCGTGCGCGATTCCTCCTTGTCGGGCGAAGTTCGCCTGGGTATCGCCGAGGACATCGCGGTGTCCCGGCTGCCCCGTATTTTGCAAAGCTACCGGCGTGCGCATGCCAACGTCGTCCTGCACGTCCAGATCGATATGAGCCTGAACCTGCTCGAACGGCTGGACAAGCGCGAATTCGACCTGGTGCTGTGCAAGCGGCTGAATCCGCGGCACCACCCCGAGGTGCGATCCATCTATACCGAGCCCCTGGTGTGGGTGGGCGTGGCCGGCGCGCAGGGCATTGCCCGCATGCGGCCGCTGCCGCTGGCCCTGCATTCCGATCCCAGCGTCACGCGCCGGCTGGTACTGGACCAGCTCAAGCAGGCCGGCATTCCGTATCGGGTTTCGCATACCAGCTGGAGCTTCGCCGGTATCCAGGCCGGCGTGGCGGCGGGCCTGGGTATCTCGGCGTGCGGACGCGGCTTCGTGCCGCATATGCTGTGCGCGCTGGACGCGGCGGAATACGGCTTGCCCCAGTTGCCCTCGCTGGACTTCGTGCTGGCGCGCCGCCAAGGCGAATTGAGCCGCGCCGCCGATGCGCTTGCGGACCTGATCGAACGCAACCCCATGGCCCTCGAATATCCCCGCCTCCCGGCGGCGCATGCCCCGTTGGAGCCGTACTAAGCCGTGTAATATAGGGTCCCATACAGGTACAAGATTCCTGCTTATCCTGGTATGACACCCTCCACGGTTGCCAACCCCGCCCTGCTTGCCGAAGGCGCCACTTTGCGGCGCCGGACCTTGGGCGACTTCGTCCGCAACGCGCGCGCGCGCATCACGCCGCAGATGGCGGGCCTGCCGGCGGGCTTGCGCCGCCGCACGCCCGGCCTGCGGCGCGAGGAAGTCGCCCAGCTTTGCGGCATCAGCGTCACCTGGTACACCTGGGTCGAGCAGGGGCGCGAAGTATCGGTGTCGCCGGCCGTCTGGGCGCGCATCGCCAGCGTGCTGCAACTGGCCCGCGCGGAACGGGCCTATCTGTTCGAGCTGGCGGAATGCGCCGATCCGCAGCATCCCCGCGAGGAACCCTCCGGCGTCTCCGGCGTGCTGAACGCCTGCGTCGACGTGATCAACGCCCCTGCCTATGTGCTGGATCGCACATGGAACGTCATGGCCTATAACGAAGCCATGCGCGACCTGTTCGACAACTGGCCCGCGGTCGATCCCGCGCCCAATCTATTGCGCTATATCTTCCTGGATCCGGCGGCCCGCGGGCTGGTGGTGGACTGGGAGCAGCGGGCCCGCCGCGCCGTCGCCGAGTTCCGCCACGATGCCGGGCCGCACCTGGACGAACAGGACGTACGCGAGCTGCTGGATCCGCTGCTGCGGGACAGCCCGGCCTTCGAACACTGGTGGACCCGTCATGCCGTGGTCGAGCGCGAAGGCGGCCTGCGCGAATTCCAGCATCCGCGGCAAGGCCTGCTGCGGTTCCAGCAGGTGACCTTCCGCCTGGCCACCCACCCGGACTTGAAGCTGATCATGCTGCTGGCGGAATCGGCCGTTGAAGCGGTAGCGCCGCCGGTCTAGGCGGCGCCTGGTACCGGCCGCGATCAGATATCGATTCCCAACTCCACCAAGGCCTGGTATATGTCGGACATGTCTTCCAGCGGTTCGCCGGATTCCGGCGGATTGGGCAAGGCAAAGATGACCTCCCGCAGCTTGTCGGCGCGCTGTGCCTCGCTCGGCCCGGCAAAACGGGCGCGGCCGCCTTCCAGTAGCAAGGTGCGTCCCAGCGGGCCATGGTCGTAGCTGCCCGATGCGAAGGACAGCAGCGTGCTGTCGAACACCCTTTGCGAAGGTTCTTCCTGGCCCTCCTCCCGGATGGTGAGCTCGGGCAGCACCAGATTTTTTTCGGCGATGCCGCCGAGGACTTCCATCGGGTCTTCGCCCCGCAGAATGCGGTTGAGGGCGGTTTTCAACAGGTCGATATCTTTTTGCCGCTGCGCCTGCGCCTTGGCCTGCGCGCTGTTCAGGTCGGGCTGATCGCTGCTCAGATGGGCTTGGTCGCTGTCCAGCTTGGCTGGATCGCTGCTCGGCTTGGGCAGGTCGCTGTTCAGCGTTGCCGCGATCGCCTCCGCTTCTGTCAGGCTTGCCCGTTTCACGCATTGGGCCAAGGCGGACAGCGTTTCGGTGATCCCGGGCACGGGTTTCCATTCGAGCGCCTGCGTGGGCGCGCACATCTGGCGTAGCTGATACCGGATCCCGCCCAAGGCGGCTTCGCTGGCCATGCCTTTCATGACGCCGGCAGCGCTGCCATAGTGCTCCATGGCAGCTTCCGCGTCCCGCCTGGATCGGTAGACGATGATCGAGGGAATTTCGCGCCGCTCGGTCCCGGGCGGCGTGTTGGGTCGCGGGCTCTCCGGCCTGATGACCTTGGGTGTGCCTGTCGCGCCGTCAGGCGGCGGCGATTGATCGTAACCGGAGGGGACGGTGGAAGGGGGGACCGAAATGCTTGGCATGGAAAATCTCCGTGGTTAGCGTGACGCTGCATCGACGTGATACGTGTCACTTGCCACGGGAGGATTCCGCTGTCCGCCCGATACTTTTCCATCCTTGCCGCTGCCGCTGCCGTTGCCGCTGCTGCTGCCGTGCCCCACGGCGGCGTACGCCGGCGGCCCCGGCGCGGCTTAGCGCGCGTCAGTCCTCATACCGCGTCAGCATCCCGTCGCGCCACACGTACAGCAACGCCGACAGGCCATAGGGCGATCGCGCCATGATGTGCGCGGCGATATTCCGTATGCGATTCTGGCCGTGTCGGTCTTTCGTGCCGCATACCAGCAGTTCCTCGCGCGCCGGGATCGCCAGCACCGGGTCGCCTTCGATTTCCACGCGGTCGCGCCAATCCTCGGTCAGGAACACCAGGCTGGCGTCGTAATTGCCGTCCAGGCGCACGCCGTAGCAGCCGTCCTCGCCTTCGATGGTCAACTGCGGCAGCAGGCGGCGCAGGTTTTCCCGGGCCAGCGGCATCAGTGCATCGCGCGGCAATTCCAGGCCAGCCAGGTGATCCGGCGCCACGTAGCTCATGGCGTCGGGGCGGTCTTCCACATACACCGTCATCAGCTCGTCGGTCAGCGGTTCGGCGACGAAGCGATCACCGTCGCCCGCGCCGGCCGACTGCAGCTGGCGGGTGCTGGCGGCCAGCCACATCTTGGTCTTCACCACCGGCAGGAGGGCGGCACGGCGAGTGGCCGCGTCCGGCTTGACGGCCGCCGGCGCGGCATCCAGGTGCGCGGCCAGGATCGCGTCCAGGTCGGCCGGCGCCTTGGTGTAGGCGGTGTAGGCGTTGCCCAGCGACTGCGTCACCTGGCTGCCGTCCGGCAGCGACCAGCGCACCTGCACGCCTTCGCCCGCCGTGTCCGCTTCGACACCGACACCGTCCTTGGGAAACCGTGCGCGCGCGGCGTCGGCGTAGGCTTGCGCGAATTGGCGGGCATCGAGCGTGCGCGAAGTCCGCGTGGTCAACAGGCGTTTCAATAGGCTCATTGCATTGTCCATCGGCGGCCGGGCCGGCCGCCGTGCTTACACGGTTTCGGCATCAGGTCTGGTGATAGATTTCGGCGCCCTTGCGCACGAATTCCACGGCCTTTTCCTGCATGCCTTTCTTCAGCGCTTCCTGTTCCGCCACGCCCTGGCTGGCGGCATAGTCGCGCACGTCCTGCGTGATCTTCATGCTGCAGAAGTGCGGGCCGCACATCGAGCAGAAGTGCGCCACCTTCATCGAGTCCTTGGGCAGGGTCTCGTCATGGAAGTCCTTGGCGGTGTCGGGATCCAGCCCCAGGTTGAACTGGTCGTCCCAGCGGAACTCGAAGCGCGCCTTCGACAGGGCGTTATCGCGGATGGCGGCCCCGGGATGGCCCTTGGCCAGATCCGCGGCATGGGCGGCGATCTTGTACGTAATGATGCCGTCCTTGACGTCCTTCTTGTTCGGCAGGCCCAGATGTTCCTTGGGCGTCACATAGCACAGCATCGCGGTGCCGTACCAGCCGATCAGCGCCGCGCCGATGCCCGACGTGATGTGGTCGTAGCCCGGGGCGATGTCCGTGGTCAGCGGGCCCAGCGTGTAGAAGGGCGCTTCGTCACAGTGCTTGAGCTGCAGATCCATGTTTTCCTTGATCATCTGCATAGGCACGTGGCCAGGGCCTTCGATCATGACCTGCACGTCGTGCTTCCACGCCACCTGCGTCAGTTCGCCCAGCGTCTTCAGTTCGGCGAACTGCGCTTCGTCGTTGGCGTCGTAGGCCGAGCCCGGACGCAGGCCGTCGCCCAGCGAGAAGCTGACGTCGTAGGCCTTCATGATTTCGCAGATTTCCTCGAAGCGCTCGTACAGGAAGCTTTCGCGGTGGTGCGCCAGGCACCACTTCGCCATGATCGAGCCGCCGCGCGAGACGATGCCCGTCATGCGGTCGGCGGTCATGGGGATGAAGGGCAGGCGCACGCCGGCATGGATGGTGAAGTAATCCACGCCTTGTTCCGCCTGCTCGATCAGCGTGTCGCGGAAGATTTCCCAGGTCAGTTCCTCGGCCTTGCCGTCCACCTTTTCCAGCGCCTGGTAGATGGGCACGGTGCCGATCGGCACGGGGGAATTGCGCACGATCCATTCGCGGGTTTCGTGGATGTGCTTGCCGGTGGACAGGTCCATGACCGTGTCGCCGCCCCAGCGGATGGCCCAGGTCATTTTCTCGACTTCTTCGCCGATGCCGGAGCTGACCGCGGAGTTGCCGATATTGGCGTTGATCTTGACCAGGAAGTTGCGGCCGATGGCCATCGGCTCCAGCTCGGGGTGGTTGATATTGGCCGGGATGATCGCGCGGCCGCGCGCCACTTCGTCGCGCACGAATTCCGGCGTGATGGACGATGGGATCGCCGCGCCGAACGACTGGCCCGGATGCTGGCGCAGCATGCGCTTGACCAGCTTTTCGCCCTCCGGGCCACTGGCGCGCAGCGATTCCAGATACTGCTCGCGGCGCAGGTTTTCGCGGATGGCCACGAATTCCATTTCCGGCGTGATCAAGCCGCGGCGCGCGTAATGCATCTGTGAGACGTTCGCGCCGGCCGTGGCCCGGCGTGGCGGGCGCTGCAGGTCGAAGCGCATGGCCGTCAGCTTGGGGTCGTTCAGCCGTTCGCGGCCGTAGGCGCTGGACGGCCCGGACAGCAGCTCGGTATCGCCGCGTTCTTCTATCCAGCCGCGCCGCAGTTCCGGCAATCCGCGGCGGATATCGATCTTCACGCTGGGATCGGTATACGGGCCGCTGGTGTCGTAGACCGTCAGCGGTGGATTCTTCTCGCCGCCGAACATGGTGGGCGTATCCTGCTGCTCGATTTCGCGGAACGGCACGCGGATGTCCGGGCGCGATCCCTGCTGATAGACTTTGCGGGATTTCGGCAGCGGGGCGACCGCGGCGGCGTCGACTTCGGCCGTGGCGGCCAGGAATTTGGGGTTGGCGTTCATGGAAGCTCCAAGCGAGGGTTTGGAGCCGAATAGGGTCGGATTCCGGCGGTTTCCACCGGAACGCTCCCAGCATCGGCATTATCCGTACTGGTACGAAGGGACTCTCTCAACCTCTGGTTCCGGGCGCCGCCGCTTCGCTGGGAAATCGGCGGGACCGCAGCCGGACCGTGAAGTACCCCTGCGTGCATGTGACAGTATAGACAACATGATGGGGTCATTACATCTGGATGCAGTCTGCGTGACGCCGGGTCTTGCCGCCCCTGTACACTTTTTTTGCAACCTCCACCAATAGGAAAACCTGTTATGCACATCAGATTCCGTACGATCGCCCCCCTGGTATTGATGGCTACGGTCCTTCTGGCGGGTTGCCAGACGCCTGGCAACAAGGCCGGTACCGCATCGACGTCCTCCAGCGGCGCCACCCCCTCCGCGGCCGCGACGCCGCCGGCCGGCGCCCCAGGCACGTCCGCGCCGTCGACCGTGCCCGTGGCATCCTCGGTCGGCTTCTACATCGCCCAGACGGATGCCGCGCCGGACCTGATGGAGGTCAAGCTGAGCGACGCCACGGTGTATGTGCAACGCCAGCCGGTACTGACCCGCGCGGACCTCACGGAAGCCGCGGCGCTGGTGGACCGCCAGGGCCAGAACTTCGTCGGCCTGCGTTTCAGCCCGGAAGGCGCGCGCAAGCTCGCCCAGGTCAGCTCGCAGAACGTCGGCAAGTTGCTGGTGCTGGTCATCAACGGGCAGTTGGTGGCGGCGCCGCGCATCGCGGAACCCCTGAACCGCGGCGTGCTTGCCTTCGGCGTGGACACGGCGCAGACGGCGACCGAGATCGCCGCGCGCGTACGCGGCGATGCACCGGCTGCTTCGGGTACCGGCACGCAAGCCGTGCCGCCGGCGTCGAACCGATCCGCCCCCGCCTCGGGAACCGCCAACCCCGCGCGGTAAAGATTGCCCTCCGGCGCGGCCGCGTGCCGCGCTTGGCTTGGCCATCGCGCCCGGCGTCAATCGCCGCGGCGCGATTTCTTTTCGGGGGGCCGGCGTCGGGGGGCGGTTATGGAGAGCACGCGCCGTCGCGCGATCGGCTCGGGCAGTCCGCTGCGTCCGCGCGGGCGCCTTTTTGGGATCAGTCGCCGCGCCGCGGTTTGTTTCTGGATTTGAGCGGCGCGTAGTTGCTATGGCAGGCGTCGATGAACGCGGCCACCATGTTTTCCAGATGGCGCTTGTCGCGCGCGGTCAGGCTTTCGTAGCGGCCGCGCGGGATGTTCGGGAAGGGCCACTCCGCTTCCTTGCGCGCTTCGCCGAACGCGGCTTGCGCGCCGTCCTCCAGTGCGTAGCGATGGCCGCCGGCGGGCGCGGCGTAGACGTCGGCGGGACGTTCCATCGGGCCCTTGCCCGTGTCCAGCCATTGCGCCTCCACCCCCAGCGCGGCGGCCAGCTTGAACAGGCCTCTGCTGGATTTGCGCTCGCCGCTTTCGTAGCTGGCAACCGCGCTTTGCGACAGGCCCGCCAGGCGCGCCAGTTCTGCCTGCGTGTAGCCGCGCAGCGAACGAATGTGCCTCAAACGGTCTGAAAATTTCTTCACGGACCGATTGAAGCTTGCACCGTTGCCACGTTGGTGTTTATATAAATCACATTCGTGGTTTTGTCGTGTGCAGGAGAAAAAACATGATGGATTATCGGAACGTCATCGTGCTGCAGGACGCCCGGGCGGTAAGAGATAACCTCGCCCAGGAACTGGCCAGGCGGGATTTCGCGGTGCGCTCGTGCGGCAGCCTGGCGGGCTTGCGGCATCTGTATGCCGCGCAGCCGTCGCCGCTCATCGTGCTTACCGGCGAATCCGACGACCTGGCCTGCGATGCGCAAAGCGCGCGCATGGCCGCGCCGGCTGCCGTCATCATCGCGCTGGGGACGGCGACCGATGCGGCGTGGCGCACGCATGTCATGGCGGCGGGGGCGGACGCCTGCCATGCCGCGTCCATCGATATCGCGGAATTGACGGCGATCCTGTTGTCCTGGGGGCGTCAGGCCGCGCGTGTATGCCGCATGAAATCGTCCGACCTCGCTGTGGGACGCCGGCCTTACCGTCCGGTGGATCATGCGGAGTCCGCACCGCGGGCCGGGCCCGCTCGCGCGGCGTTGTCGCGGGCCTTGTCTCATGTCGGGCCTCATGCCAGGTCTCATGTCCCATCTTCTTGCAGCGGCGATATTCCGCAACCGCGGGTTTCCTCGCCCGGGCCCGGACAGTTGCGGCACCGTTGCGATCACAGGGACGCCCAGGATCTTCAGCATTCCGCCCCTCCTGCATATCCGTCCGGCCGCCTTGGCAGCGGGTGGAGTCTTGACGCCAGCTGCCGCGTGCTCATATGCCCTCGGGATCGCACGCTGTTCATGACGGTGGCGGAAAACGATTTCCTCATGCGCGTCGCGGCCAGCGAAGGCCAGTTGCTGCGTCGCCGGCGGCCCGCCTCCGGCGACGCGATAGAACAGGGCAGGGGCGGTGCGGACCAGCCCCTGGATCCGCGCAGCATGGACGTGGTCGTGTCTCGCCTTCGGCGCAAGGCCCGGCTCGCCGACATCGAATTGCCCCTGCTCGCCGTGCGAGGCTGCGGCTATCTGTTTGCGGAACCCCTGGCCGTGCGTCCATCGTCCCTCCTCTCACGTGCCTCGATGCCTCGCGACTGGACATCGGCGCAGCTCACGCACAAGTTCGTCCCACGCCCTGACTCCCGGGCCCGCATGGGCGCCCCGCGACTGCTTGCCGCGTGACTGCGTGCCGTCTTTTCCGCATCCTGCTGGGTCCCGATCGTTTCGGTTCATTCGGTTCATTCGGGCATTCGGGCATTCGTGCATTCGTGCATTCGTGCATTCGTGCATTCGTGCATTCGTGCGGTCTAGACCGATCACTGTCTCGCGGGTTCCCTTGCGCGTTCATCGTTGAGTGCTGGTCGTTCATCCCGTGCCACTTCGCCGCCATTCATTTGCGGTAGTCGGCCGCTCATGCTGCCGTGGTCGCGGGTGCGATGGTCCGTAGCGCATATCGCGTCAGCAACACCGCGTCCGTCTGCGGCGCCTATGCCGGAGCGCCGCGCCCCGCGGCATCGTGCTGCTTGGCCCAGCCCCAAAAACACAAATCCCTACCGGGCGGTAGCGCCGGGTAGGGATTTGCGAGGTCCTGCGATCGCAGTTACTTGGCGGCCTGGACCATGTATTCCACAGCGGCCCGGATGTCGGCTTCCGACGCATTGGCGGCGCCGCCCTTGGGCGGCATCGCGCCCTTGCCGGTGATGGCCGTCTTGACCATCGTATCGGTGCCCGTCTGGATGTACTTGTCCCAGTCGGCCTTGCTGCCGAACTTGGGAGCGCCCGCGACGCCGGTGCCATGGCAGGCAAAGCAGGTGGTCTTGTAGAGCTTTTCACCGGCCGGGTTCACCGCGGCGGCCTGTTGGGCCGGCGCGGCGGGTGCCGGAGCCTGCGCCTGGGCGGCGGGTGCGTGTGTGGCGGCCGGTGCCGCGGGAGCCGCCTGCGCGGTCGCGGCGGGCGCGGCGGCAGCCTGCGCCTGGCCCTGGTTCGCGGCCGGTTGCGCCGGGGCTTCGGGCTCCTTGAAGCTTCCGCCGGACTTGTTGGCCATGAACACCACGGCCCGCTCGACTTCGTAGTCGCTCAGCGACGGGTTGCCACCCTTGGCCGGCATCGCGCCCTTGCCGTGCAGGGCGATGTTGAACATCGCTTGCAGGCCTTCCTTCATGCGCGGCGCCCAGGCGGCGTTGTCGCCGACTTTCGGAGCGCCGGCCACGCCCGCCGTATGGCAGGACGTACAGACGGAACTAAAAACCTGTTCGCCGGTCTTGAAGACCTTGGGCGCGTTGGCGTCGACCAGATCGAAACCCGCTACGGGGGCGATGCGTTTGTCGATGGCTTCCGGCGTCAGGGCGCTGGACCCCGCACCGCTGCGGCCGTAGGAGGCCACCATATTGACCAGCATCAGGATGATGATGATCGGCACTAGGAAGGCCAGAACGACCGTGACGATCAACTGCTTCGGGGTCTTGATGAGTGAGGCGTGTTCTTCTACGTGTTCCTGCTCTTTGCTCATAACCTAATCCTGCTGTCGGGTACCGGGGCGCCTGGGGCGGATAAAGTACTACGGACCTGCGGAGACCTCCTCAGCTCCCCGCCTGCACGCGTGCAAACGCTGGATTATATAACGCGGGGGTCGCTGGGCCATTCAGGATGGCTGGCGGCGGCTGAGCGGCCCATTTCGTCGCGCCGCAGCAATCGGCGCGCGCTCGGGATGAAGGGCTTTTCCTGCCCACCCGGCCAGCCGGTCGGCCGCAGGGTAGCGCACTGCCTGGCCGTCAAGCGGTATGCGGCTCGCACCGCCGCTACGCTGCTTTTACGCTCAGGTGCGTTACCCGATGCGCCACCCGGTGCGCTGCCGGACGTGCCCGGATGTGCCGCACGGATGTGCCCCGGATGCGCGCGCGACGGGCCTTCCTGACGCGCCCGCTGAAGCAGGACGGGAATCGCGTTCGGGCATGGCCATCGCCGTCCGTGGGCCTGGTCGTCATAGGCGCCAAGCGCGTAATCCTGTTTTGGGTACAATACTGCCTCTTCGCGCCCGTAGTTCAATGGATAGAATGAGAGTTTCCGAAGCTCTTGATACAGGTTCGATTCCTGTCGGGCGCGCCAGTTTTGTGCGGGTTCCAACCGTGTCTAAGACAAGTTTCGGACAAATTCCGTTAACGCGTCGCCCTGCCTGAATTGAGGCTGACGGCACAAAACGGTTTGAGTTGGTTGGCCCGAGCTGTATTATTTGTTTACTGACCTCGCCACACGTTGCGAGGCATAGACTCAGGTCCCCGCGCCTGTGCTTCGAGGATGCCATGTCTACCACCCTGCAATACTCCTGGCTGTCTGTCGGCGGTCTGGAACGGACCCCTAGCGACCTCATGGGTTCGCAGAGCCGGCAAGTAGTGGTGAAAGACGAGGTCGCGGTGAAACGGGCGGTCGACCCTGTGCAGCGAATCTTGGACGCGAGTCATAAAGTGTTGGCCGAGCCCGCCGCCCCTAAGAACAACGAACAATCGGCGAAATCGGGCAATGTCGGATACTTTCCCGCGTACTAAAGACCTTCCAACGCAATCACCTCTGTTCTGGGTTACTCATAAAGACCGCTATTTGCGGCAACAACTAATCCGGGATATCGAGGACGAAACTAAGCGCGATTTAGTCGTTTATTTCACTGATTGCGACAGGTCGGCAGCTCAGATTGACCCGGCAGACGATGCTTGTCTGGTCGAGTTGCTGTCGGACCGGAGAAATGCTGGCCTCGATCTGCTGCTCGAAACCAACGGCGGCTTTACCGACGCCACCGAAAAGGTCTGTTCGATTCTGCGCGCGATGGCCCCGGATCTTCGCGTCATCATTCCCCGCAAGGCCAAGAGCAACGGCACTGTGATCGCTATGTGCGGCCAAACTGTGATGATGGGACCGACTTCCGAGTTGGGTCCTATTGACCCGGCCGTGGGCGGCATACCTGCGGACTTCATCTTAAAGGCGCCGCCTCAGACGATGAATCCGATCCAAATACAGGTCGCTCGTACCGCGTTGGATCAGACTAGAAAGCTCGCCAAACAGCTACTCACCACCGGGATGATGCAAGGCAGGCCACCAGCGGAAATCGAGGCCGTCGTCAACAAGCTCGCATCACGGGACCATTTTCACAGCCATGGCTCAGTCCTGGACTCGGTGGAAGCGACGCAACTCGGCCTAGTAGTTGACACGCGCCAGCACGATGATCCACTCTGGCAAAAGATTTGGCTGCTACGGACTATGTACGCCTATGATTGCGGGCGCGATGGAAACTCGAAAGTTTTCGAGTCCTGCAAATTAAGTACAGTAATCAAAAGTACGCAGCCCACGGCGCCATGATGTTAGAACGCTGCGCGATGGAGCGCACCGTGGCGCTGGAATAGCCGGTCCATCTTCTTTCTCCAGATCGTTCGCCGCGCCGTCGATCCACTGCGAATAGACCTCAAAGAACATCTTTGCGTTCTTGTGTCCCATCTGCCGGGACACAGGTGCGGGATTCATGCCGGCCACAAGCATGGCGTTGCGAAGGTGTGCCGTGTCTGCCGTGCGTCGCGATCGCGGATGCCCGGCGCCTTCACCGTTGGACGCCATATCACTTGTACCCCCGCTGCGGTGTCGACGAACGCGCCCCGGTGTCTGGGTTGATGAACACGTCGCCACCGGCCACAAAGGTGTGTTGTTTCTGCCGGGCGCGCGCCTGCATGGCGCACGTCTGGAGATCGATATCGCGCGCCTGGCGCGTCTTTCGTATCCTTGTCGATGAACCGCACCCGCGCGGCATCGATCCGAGGTTGCTGGCGCTGGAAATCCACGTTAGGCCAGGATCGGGTAAGACGGCCGCAGGCCGGAAAAGAATGCCATCTCGAAATAGCTGTGCCATTTGGGGGTTGTGCTTGCGTCGTCGCGGGCCGCGAATTCGTCGCCAGCTTTTGCGCCAATCGGTTATGCGGAATCGCTGCGATAGCGACTCAAGACTGGCGCAGCACCACCTCGACACGCCGATTGCGCTGGCGCCCATCCGGGTCGTCGCTGCCGTCGGGTTTTTCGTTGGGGACAACGGGCTTGCGCTCGCCGAAGCCCGCGACGGACATGGGCGTGTTGCCGGCGCCATGCTGGCTCAAGTAGGCCCGCACGCTGGCGGCACGTGCCTCGGACAGGCGTTGGTTATACGCGTCGTCGCCCTTGCTGTCGGTGTGCCCCTCGATGATGACCGAGGCCGGCTGGCGCAATTTGATCAGCTCGGCCAGCTTGTCCAGCGTGGCTTGTGCGCTGGCACGTATCGTTGCCTTGTCAAAATCGAACAACACGTCGCCAGGCAGGGAGACTAGCGTTCCACGGTCGACCTGTACCGCGCTGAGTTCGCTTTGCAACGTGCCGATCCGGCTGGCGGTGCTGGAGCTCCCAGTGTTACCGACGACCTCCGGCTGCGACTGGCCTTTCTGGCTGCCAACCTGCTCGATTCGCGACGGTTCCGTCTGCAGCCCAAGGCGAGTGATCTCAGTTACTTTTTTTTTGAGCCATCGTCGCCATAAGCGGCGGCAGTCATGGGAATGTCGAAGGTAAACCCCGGAAAGTATTCCGGCGGTACGCCTCCTTTACCTTCATTGAAAAGCAGCTGCACGGTCTTTACATCGGGAACTTCGCCCCGGAATACCAGCGTGCCCTTTATCGTCTCGCCGGCCTTGAGGACGAGCGTGTTGTTGTCCTTCGGCGGGACCAGATAGTAGCGTTCGCCTTCGACGACAAGATAGGTCTTCTGGCCGTTGACCGCGGCCTCGTTCAAATGAATCTCGTGATTGCCGCGATTGCTCGCCAGAAAGCCGACGACTGTCTCGGAGGGCTTGGCCTGTATCGAATTGATTTGCAGTGCCATGCCATCCTTGCGCTGCGTCAGCTTGAGCTCCATGGGCTTGCCGCGGTTGAACAGCTCACCGAAGAAACCCTTCACTTCATCCTCGGCGTGGGCGGGAGATGAGCAGGCCAGCAGGGCGGCGCAAGCGACAACTGCGATGCGAGACAGGCTCATCTGGTCAATCCATCCAGGTTGGGAAGATTGCCTGATTGTATATAAACGGGGCCATCGTGGAGTTCGTTGCTGGCCGTGACCGCGAAGGAGCGGATCGCGGCCTTGGACGACGTGCCGACGGTGGCTTGGGTGTGCCTGGTTTCGAGGTTACGGCTTGGCAGGGCGTGCTTGCGCCCAAGAGCACGCCCGCGGCTATCGTCGAGCGATTGAACAATGCAATTCGGCTGGCCTTGGTGTCGGACGACATGCAATCGCAGTTGATGGCAAGGAGCGCGAAAGCGCTCGGATCCACGCCAGCGGATTACGCGCGATTCATCCAGGAAGAAGATATGCGGTGGGGAGCCATCATCAGGGCCGCGGACATCCGGCTACATTGATAACTCTCCACGCTCTCTTCCGTAAGTCGCTCAGAATCTGTAGCTTCCCTGCAGCAGGAAGGCCTGCGCGGAGACGTTGCCGGTGTCGAATAGGCGGTCGTAACTCGCGGTGATATCGACCGCCTTGCCGATGGGCAGCGTCAAGCCCAGGCCCGCGGTCAGCATGCCGCGCGAGGGCGATACGCCGGGCAGCGTGAAGCGCGTGCCGTCGCCGGCCGCGGCCGCCACATTGCGGCCGGCATCCAGCGTCTCGTAGGCATAGCCCACGCGCGCCTCGACCAGCGCGGGCCGCGCCGCGCCGGTGCTGAACGGCAGGCCCACCGCTACCTGCGCATACGGTTGCAGGCTGTTGAAGTCCTGCGAACCGACGTCCAGGTTCTGGCTGGTCGGCCCCGTCTCGCCGAAGCGGTTGGCGTGAAAGTACTGATAGCGCACACCCACGCGCGGCGTGACCGTTACCGGTCCGGTTGCCAGCGGCAGGCTGGCCTGCAGCCCGGCCGTGATCTCCTGGCCGTCGGTGTCGCCCTTGGCGCTGCCCAGGCCGGCGAACGAGCGCTGCGATTGCAGGAAGTCGTACGCCGCACCCAGGGTGGCGGCCACGTCCACCGGGCCCAGGCGGCGGCTGCCGTAGCCGGCGATGCGCACGGTGTCGATCTTGCCGCTGGCCTCGTCCTCCGAAACGTCGACGTGGCTATAGCCGCCGGCTACTCCAACGGTCCAGGCCCCGACCTGCTTGTCCAGCCCGGCCAGGAATCCATAGTGGCTGTCCTTGTAGCTGGGCGTGTCATCGTTGCCGTGCACGTGCGCGGTGTTGGACACGATCTGCGCCCATGCCTGGCGGCCGGGACGCGCGCAATCGGCGGCGGACGCCGCGTCGGCGCAGGATAGTCCCAGGCGCGACAGCAGCGTGTCGTTCACGCGCTGCCCTTCACGTATGGCCGCCGAAGCGGTGGCGCCGAAAATCGTGGCATTGGTCGGTGCGATGACGACCGTGCCCACGCCGCCGCCATTTCCGCTGCTACCCGTGCCGCTATTCCCTGTGCCGGTATTGCCCGCGCCGCCATTATCCGTGCCGCTGCCGCCCGGGGTGGCGGCCAGGGTCAGGGTGCTACCGTCGGCCAGGTTCTGTACGCTCTGTGCCAGGTTGGCAGGGGCATTGCTGGTGACACTGGCGAATCTGCCGCTGACGCTGGACGCATCGATGATGCGGAACGACGCTGCGCTATACGTGCCGGGGCCGTACAGCACGTTCAAGGCGCCCCCCAGCGTCGCCGTGCCGCCCACCTTCAGCTGTGAGGCCGCCGTGGGGCTGACGTCGACGAACAGCGTGCCGGAGGACGACTGCGTGTAGTCGCCCGCGATGGTGAGCGTGCCGATGGAGCCGCCCGGGCGCACGACGCCGTCGTTGGTAACGCTGCCTGCAATCGTGCCGTGCCCGCGCAGAGTGCCTGCCGTGCCCACGGCGACGTCGCCCAGGATGCTGGCGCCGGCGTGGTCCGCATCGCCGATCTCCAGCGTGCCGGCATCGACCGTCGTGCCGCCCGTATAGGTATTCACGCCGTTCAGGATCAGCATGCCGTTGCCCGTCTTGGTCAGGCCGCCGCTGCCTTGCAGCACCGAATCGATGGTCGCATTGACGTTGTTGTCCACCTCGATGGCCGAGGCCGAGGCCGAGGCCGTCAGGCCGATCGGCGCGCCGGTGACGCGATAGCCGTCGGTGGAGAACTGCATGCCGCTGACATTGATGGCGCCCTGGCTGGCGTCGACAGTGACGGTTCCCGCGGCGCCGCCGAACACCGGGCGCACGTCCGTGGTGTCCAGCTTGCCGTTGCTGGCGCCGTCGGTGCTGGTCCAGTTCGTGCCGGTGGCCGTCCACGTGCCCGACCCCCCCGGGCGATCGCGCCGTCCGCGCCGGTGTTGGTCCCGTCCCAGTAATGGTGCTGCGCGTCGGGAAACAGCGTCACCACCAGGGCGCCGCCGGACGTGCTGGTCTGGGCGAGCAAGCCGTTGTTGGTGGAGACGAAGGCGGTGTTGCCGCTGTACGCCGCGCTGCCGCCGGCCCGCACGACGGAATAGGATTGTCCTGCGGCCAAGCCGCCGCCGTTCAGGCTGATGGCCGTGTTGCTGACGGACGCATTGCCGCTGACGTCCAGGTAGCCGTAGCTTGTCGCGTTGGCGGCGTCGATCGACAGGCCGCCGCCGGTTTGCGTGTAATTGCCGTGGACCGTGATGGGATTGCTGATCTGCAGCGTCGCGCCGCTGTTGATCACCGCATGGGACGCATCGACGCCGATGTCATCGTTCAACAGCAGATTGCCGCTGGTGAAGACCAGGTTGGCCCCAGTCAACTTGATGAACCCTTTATCGGCCGCGCCCACGCCGCCGCTCGCGCCGGTCAGCGTGCCTATCGCATTGCCGCTGCCGCCTGCCATGACCAGGTCAGTCGTGCTGGCGGAGGTGATGTCGCCGGCGATCACCCCGGTGTTGGCGATCGGGCCTATCGTGCTCGTGGAGTCGACCTGTATGGCGTTGTAAAGGCCGGTGATGGTGCCGCTATTGCTTACCGAACCGATGCTTGCGCTGTTCCGGGCCAGCAGGCCGACGTAGGGGGATGTGGTGCTGCCGCTCAAAAAGCTCGACGCGGAAGCGAGGGTGCCTGCGTTATCGATGGCTTGCACGTTGGCGCCTTCGACCAGCACGCCGGCGAAAGCGCCTCGGATCGCGCCGCCATTCTCGTTCTGGATGAGACTAATGGAGCCGCCGTTGGCGCGGATGCCGTAGGCTTCGTCGCCCGCAAGGCTGGTGCCGGCGATAAGGCCTCGGTTCGCAATGGTGCCTATCGTGCCGCTGTTCAGGAGGCCGGTCGTAACGCCGATGATGTCCGCGGCCGGTGCATTGTTCACTGTCCCGATGGTGCTTCCGGCAGCGTTGCTCAGGCCTGCGCCCAGGGTGGAGCTTCCCCATATCGAACCGGTGTTGTTCAGCGTATCCAGGCTTGCCAACGGGCCGACGTTGGCAAGCGCAGCGCTTGCCGCCGCCGTGGGGCTGGATGCCGTGATGATGCCGTTATTGTTCAGTGTCCCGATGTGGGCCGCGACGAACCGTCCGTCGTTTTCTATTCCGTAGACGCTCGTGCCGCTGAAGTAGGCGTTGGTTGCGTTCGTGATATTGCTTATCGTGCCTACGTTCCTGAGCGCGGTCGGGCTGGTGATCATGCCCTCGTTGATGATGGCCGTCACGGAGGTTCCGGAGGCAACCACTATCCCATCCGAGCTGCCGCTGCTGATCGTGCCCTGGTTGAACAGCGTGCCGACGGTGCCCGCGGCGCGCAGTGCGTAGCCGAAAATGTTCCCCGTCCCGTTGACGATGCCGGTGCTTGTGATGGTGAAATCGCCGGAGCCCCAGTCGACGCAGCCGGAAGGTGCCATGACGGGCCCTGTGGAAACACATTGGGCGAATGCTCCCCCGGCGGCGGCCAGGGACAGGCCGGCGGCGAACGTCGCCTTGTAGAAACTCAGGTGTTGAGGGAAGGCGCAGCGCCGCTGGCGCCGCAGATCGCGGGCTGTCATCGAAGGGAATCGGGGGGAGTGTATGGAGGGGAGCCCAGGGATAGGCTTTCCGGCCGTGTATTGCAAGTTGCGTCAAGAGTAACAAAACGCACGCAAATCGTCACAGCCCCCAAAAACGTTTTTGTGCTGATTACAACAGCAGTCGCCGCCACGACGCTGCGGCCGCCGTGCGCTGCAATCCACCTGTCTAGCCCTCAGCCGAGCAAACGCGCTTCCATCTCTTCCGCTTCCTGCACGATCCATTCTTCAAAAGCCTGTACACGCTCCGGCTTGGGCCTGTCGCTGCGATAGGCCAGTACGTAGGCGCCACCGGTATCGGTGCGCTGGGGCAGGGGCGCGACCAGCCTGCCGGCCAGCAGGTCGTCGCTGACGAAGGCCAGCTGCGCGACCATGACGCCCAGTTGGTCGATGGCGGCCTGGTAGGCCAGTGCGGCGTTCTCGAACTTGAGGCCGCTGTTGCCGTCGATGTGCGCGACGCCCGCCGCCGACAGCCACGTGGGCCAATCATTCGGGCGGTTCAGGGAACACAGCAAGACATGGTTCGCCAGGTCTTCGGGCCTTTCCAGCCGCGGCTCTTTGTTCAGCAGCCCCGGCGCGCAGACCGGCAGCAGGATTTCGCCGAACAATCGGCGGTAGCCGGGGCCGGACGGCGGCCGGGTTTCGGAATGGATGCTGACGTCCACGTCCTCGCGGTCGAAATCCGCGCGCAGGTGGGACGTGGTGATCTGCACGTCGATGTCGCGCCGCGCGGCATGAAAGCGCGCCAGGCGCGGCACCAGCCACTTGATGGCGAAGGTGGGCGGCAGCTTGATGCGCAGGCAGCGTTCGTCGGGCTGCTGCTGCAGCTGGCGCGTCGCCTGTTCGATCTGGTCCAGCGCCGCCTTGATGGTGCGGAAATAGGCCTGGCCCGGCCCGGTCAGTTCAATGCCGTGGCGGCCGCGGACGAACAGCTGCGCCTTGGTCCAGTCTTCCAGGGAGGCGACATGGCGGCTGACGGCGCCCTGGGTGACGCAGAGTTCTTGGGCGGCGCGGGTAAAGCTGGCGTTGCGCGCGGAGGCCTCGAAGGCGCGCAGCGCGTTCAGCGGCGGGAGGCGGCGGGTCATGGCCTGGTCCAAAAAGCTATGAGTATTAATCATAGCTGACATGTCTTAATTTGCCTTGCTCGCCGGGAGAAGCCAGCCAAGAATAGCGCCGTACTGCCACAAGAATACGGAGACAACCATGAAGAAACTGCATGCCTGGCTAGCCGCCATGATGCTGGCCGCCTGTAGCGTCGCCCACGCGGAATACCCCGACCATCCGATCAAGATGATCGTGCCCTGGCCCCCCGGCGGCGGCGTGGACACGATGGGCCGCCTGGTCGCGCAGGGCTTGTCCCAGGAGCTGGGGCAGCCGGTCATCGTCGACAACCGTTCGGGCGCGGGCGGCAACATTGGCACCGAGCTGGCCATGCGGCAGCCCGCGGACGGCTACAACCTGCTGATGGGCTCCATCAGCCCCAATGCCATCAACGTCTACCTGTATTCCCACCTGGGGTTCGATCCGGTGAAGGACTTCACGCCCATCACCTATGTGTCGGCGGTGCCCAATATCCTGGTGGTGCCGGCTTCGTCGCCGTTCAAGACCATGCAGGACCTGGTCAATTACGCCCGTGCCAATCCCGGCAAGCTGAACTACGGATCGGCCGGCGTGGGATCGTCGCAGCACCTGGCCGCGGTGCAGTTCATGGACGCGACCAAGATCAATATCGTCCACGTGCCGTACAAGGGCACGTCGCCGGCGGAAGCGGACTTGATGGCGGGCCATGTGTCGCTGATGCTGGACACGACCACCTGCCTGCCGCTGGTCAAGTCCGGCAAGTTGCGCGCGCTGGCCGTGGCCTCGCGCCAGCGGAATGCGCAATTGCCCGATGTCCCGACTCTGGATGAGCTGGGCGTGAAGAACGTCTACGCGTCGTCGTGGTACGGCCTGATGGGGCCGAAGGGCATGCCGCAGGACATCGTCGACAAGCTCACCAAGGCGACCAACGCCGTGCTGAAGAATCCGGAAATCCGCCAGCGCATGCTGGACTACGGCGCCGAGATCGGCGGCGGCACGCCAGGCGATTTCACGACCTTCATCAACGAGGAAATCCAGCGCTACAAGCCCATCGTGGAACTGTCCGGCGCCAAGCTCGATTGATCGCGCCGGTTCCATCAACCTTTATCAGCTGCCATTTATGTCCTCTGCCTCCGCGCCTCGCACGCTGTTCGACAGGATCTGGTCCCGGCACCAGATCCTGCAGCGTGACGACGGCACCAGCCTGCTCTACGTCGATCGCCATCTGGTCCAGGACGGCTCGGCGCCCGCTTTCGCGATGCTGCGGCAACGCGGCCTGAAGGTGCGCAGCCCGCAGCGCAGCTTCGCCACGCCGGACCACTACGTACCCACCGATACGCGCGAGCTTTCAACCATCGCCGACCCCGAAAAACGCGCCATGGCCGACGCCCTGCGGCAGGACGCGAAGGACGCCGGCATGCAGTTCTTCGGGCTGGACGATCCGCGCCAAGGCATCATCCACGTGGTCGGGCCGGAACAGGGACTGAGCCTGCCGGGCATGCTGATCGTCTGCGGCGACAGCCACACCGCCACGCACGGCGCCATGGGCGCATTCGCCTTCGGCATCGGCGCCTCGGAAGTGGCCCACGTGCTGGCCACGCAGTCGATCTGGCAGCGCAAGCCGCCCACGATGCGCGTGGTGGTGCAAGGGCGCCTGCAACCGGGCGTGGCCGCCAAGGACATCATCCTGGGCATCATCGCCCAGATCGGTGCGGCGGGCGCCACCGGCCACGTCATCGAATATGCCGGCCCGGCGATTACCGCGCTATCCATGGAAGGCCGCATGACGGTCTGCAATATGTCCATCGAGGCGGGCGCGCGCGCCGGCATGGTGGCGCCGGACGATACGACCTTCGCGTGGCTGCACGGGCGGCCCTACGCGCCGGCCGGCGCGGCATGGGACCAGGCGATGGCGCAGTGGCGCACGCTGCCCACCGACCCGGGCGCGCGCTTCGATCGCGAAGTGGTGCTGGACGGCTCGGCCTTGCAGCCCATGGTGACCTGGGGCAACAGCCCGGAAGATGCCTTGCCCATCTCCGGCCGCGTGCCGGATCCGGATGCCGCCAAGGACGCGGGCCGGCGGGCCGCGATGGCCCGCACGCTGGACTACATGGGATTGAAGCCCGGCATGCCGTTGACCGACGTGACCGTGGACCGCGTGTTCATCGGCTCGTGCACCAACGGCCGCATCGAGGACCTGCGCCAGGCTGCCGCGGTGGCTCGCGGCAAGCGCGTGGCGCCTGGGGTGCAGGCCTGGGTCGTGCCCGGCTCGCAGCAGGTCAAGCTGCAGGCGGAACAGGAAGGGCTGGACCGCGTGTTCCGCGACGCCGGTTTCGAATGGCGCTACGCGGGCTGTTCGATGTGCCTGGCGACCAACGGCGATACGGTCGCGCCGGGCCAACGCTGTGCCTCGACATCCAACCGCAATTTCGTGGGGCGGCAAGGGCCGGGTTCGCGTACCCACCTGATGAGTCCCGCCATGGCGGCCGCGGCGGCCGTGACCGGCCACTTGGCCGACCCGCGTCCGCTGCTGGACAGGAGCTGATGATGGAAGCCTTCCAACGACTCGATGCCGTGGCGCTGCCCATCCCGCGGTCCAATGTCGATACCGACCAGATCGTGCCGGCGCGCTATCTGCAAAAACCCCGCACCGACGACTTCGGCGCCTACCTGTTTCGTGACTTGCGCTTCGCCAAGGACGGTTCGGAGATCCCCGATTTCATCCTGAACCAGCCGCCGTACCGGCCGGCGCGCATCGTGGTGGCGCAGCGCAATTTCGGTTGCGGCTCGTCGCGCGAGCACGCGGTGTGGGCCTTGTACGACTATGGCGTGCGCGCCGTCATCGCGCCCAGCTTCGGCGATATCTTTTTCTCGAATTCGCTGAAGAACGGCCTGCTGCCCATCGTGCTGCCCGATGACACCGTCGCGTCGCTGCTGCAGGCGGTGCAAGCCAAGCCGGGCGTGCGCATCGCGGTGGACCTGGCGTCGCAGACCGTGACCGTGCCGGACGGCGGTACGCACGCATTCCAGGTCGATGCCTTTTCCAAGCAGTGCCTGCTGGAAGGCATGGACGAGCTGGACTACACCCTGACGCTGGGCGACCGCATTGCCGCTTTTGAGCAGCAGCACGATGCGTCCGCCGCCTAGCCCCGCTTTATCCCTGAATACGGAACGGAAGGAAAACCCATGAAAATCGCAGTCATGCCGGGCGACGGCATCGGCAAGGAAGTCACCGCCCAGGCGGTCAAGGTGTTGCATGCCGTGCTGGGTTCCAGCGCGAACCTGGAACTGGTCGAAGCCGCCATCGGCGGCGCGGGTGTCGAGGCCGCCGGCGATCCGCTGCCGGCCGCGACCTCCGAGATCGCGCGCAAGGCCGACGCCATCCTGTTCGGCGCGGCCGGCATCCCCGGCGACGAGGCCATCCCTTACGCGATGCGGCCGGGGGCCAGCCTGCTGCGCTTGCGCAAGGAACTGGAGATCTTCGCCAACTTCCGTCCCGTGTTCCTGTTTCCCGAATTGATCGACGCGTCCACGCTGAAGCCGGAAGTCATCGAGGGCCTGGACCTGCTGATCATGCGCGAGCTGAACGGCGATGCCTATTTCGGCGAACCGCGCGGCATCCGCGTGAACGAAAAAGGCGAGCGCGAAGGCTACAACACCATGCGCTACAGCGAATCCGAAGTCGAGCGCATCGCGCATGTGGCGTTCAAGGCGGCGCGCGGCCGCCGCCGCAAGGTCTGCTCCGTGGAAAAGGCCAATGTGCTGGAAGTCGGGCAGCTTTGGCGCGAGGTCGTGACGAACGTGGGCAAGGAATATCCCGACGTGGAGCTGACGCACTTGTTCGTCGACGCCGCGGCGATGATGCTGATGCGCAACCCCAAGCAGTTCGATGTGATGGTCACGGGCAATATCTTCGGCGACATCCTGTCGGACGCCGCCGCCATGTTGACCGGCTCCATCGGCATGCTGCCCTCCGCGTCGCTCAGTTACGGGCAGAAGGGCCTGTACGAGCCGGTGCACGGCACGGCGCCAGACATCGCCGGCAAGAACCTGGCCAATCCGATCGCCTCCATCCTGTCCATGGCGATGATGCTGCGCTACACCTTCAACCAGACCGCCAATGCCGACCGCGTGGAAGCCGCCGTGCGCGCGGTGCTGGCGGAGGGCTACCGCACGCCGGACATCATGCAGCCGGGCTGCCAGCGCGTCGGTACGGAAGAGATGGGCGACGCGGTGGCGATGGCCGTCAAGAAAAGCCGTTGACTGGCCCTACAGAAAGCCGATCCAGCGTCCCGCGACGATGGCGCTCAGCCAGAACAGCAGGGACGCTGCCGCATGCATGCGCAGCGCGCGCGGGATCTGCGGTTCCCGCAGCGCGCGCCGCCAGTGCGGCCCCGCATGCAGCCACACGGCGTTCACGATCCCCAGTCCGACCACCACCACCTTGACCAGGAAGGCCCAGTTGCGGACGTACTCATCGGCCTTCACCGAGAAGAGCAGCAGGCCGGTGATGACCGCGAAGCCCAAGGCGACTGCTGCCAGGTTCGAAAGATAAGGGCCGAACTCACGCAGCGGCACCGTGCCGCGCGACCATAGCAGACGCAGGTCCAGCGCCGTGATCGAACCCACCAGTATGCCCAGCGCCGCGATATGCGCGGCATTGACCAGCAGATAGCCAATGGACGAGTTGCGCAGGAATACAGCGGGCGGCAACCCGGCCACCCACTGCACGAAGGCGTCCAGATTCATCGCTGGATCCGTTCGGGATAGATGTCATAGGTCTTGCCGCCGACGGAGACCTGCACGGCCTTCATGCGCTTTTCGGCGTGATCCTTGGCCCGGTTGCCGACCGCGATGATGGTTTGGTCGACCTTGGCGGACCGCTCGTCGAAACCGGACTCCCGTGTTTGCGTGGGATTGCCCAGCTCGACGCGCCACAATCCGTCGTTGGCTGTTTGCACGTCCAGGTAGGGATGAGGCGGCGCGATCACGACTTTCTTTACCACGCCGGTCAGCTTGATCTGGTCCGTGTCGGCCCAGGACCAGCCGTGATGGGCGTTGGCCGTTGCCGAGAACAGCACCGGCAATGCAAGCGCCGCGATGACGGTGCCGATGGCGCGATACAGCTTCGTGGGATACGGCTTCATGTGCATCTCCGCTTCAGTCGTACAGCAGTTTGGGCAGCCACAGGCCGATGCCCGGGAAGGCGTACAGCAACAGGATGGCAAGGATCTGTATGCCCATGAACGGCATCATGCCAAGGAATATCTGGTTCAGGGTGACGTGCCGTGGCGCCACGCCCTTCAGGTAGAAGGCCGACATCGCGACCGGCGGCGACAGGAAGGCGGTCTGCAGGTTCAGCGCGACCAGCAGGCCGAAGAACAGGGGGTCGATGTCGAACGCCGTCAGCAGCGGAACGAAGATGGGCATGAAGATCACGATGATCTCCGTCCATTCCAGCGGCCAGCCCAGCAGGAAAATAATGACCTGCGCCAGGAGCAGGAATTGCAGCTTGCCCAGGCCCAGCGACAGCACCCAGGACTCGACGATGGCCTGGCCGCCCAGCAGGGCGAAGGCGGCCGAGAATATCGACGAGCCGACGAACAGCCAGCACACCATGGCGGTGGTTTTGGCGGTCAGGTAGACCGATTCCTTCAGCATCGGCATGTTCAGCCGACGATAGGCCAGGGCAAGCAGGGCGCCGCCCAGCGCGCCCATCGCGGCGGCTTCGCTGGGCGTGGCCAGGCCGAAGGTGATCGAGCCCAGCACCGCGGCGATCATGATGGCCAGGGGGAAGAACGATTCCATCAGCAGGCGGAAGAGCAGCAGGCGCTGCCAGTTCAACGTCAGATAAAAGCCGGCGACGATCGCGGCGCATATGGCGAATCCGATCCAATAGCCCCCAGGTGCCGCCAGGCGCTCGGCATCGCCGGATGGCGCGCCGGCCGTCTGCGCCGGGGCGCGGCCAGGCGGTGCGGCATGGGCGGCACCCGCACCCTGGTCCGGTTTGCCCACCGCCGGCGGTTCAGCAAGTCCATCCGCCGTTGGTGACTGTGCTGATGCGACTGGCGGCTCGGCCAATGTTGCGGAAGGGTCGGCCAATGCCACGGGAGGTTCTGCCAAGCCACCCGCGCCGGGCGGTTCCGCCAACCCGCCGGGCTCGGCCAGGCTGCCTGCATCGGTCGTCCCTTCGGCCGATCCCAGCCGCAGTTCCTCCGGGATGTCATAGATGGCCGCGGGTGTCGTTACCATCTGGTGCACGGTGCCCATGACGATCGCGAACAGCGCCAGCGGGGCCAAGGCCACCGCCAGATGGGTCCACAGGAAAAGCCGCGAGGCGGCGGCCGATCCCGCGCGCGGCTGGAACAGCGCGGTCAGCAAGCCGGCCATCGCATTGCCGGGCTGCGCCCGCGCTACCCGCGCGGCGTCCTCCGGCAGGGGAATGCGACGTTCGTCGACGGGCAGCGGGGGCGCCAGGGCGGGCTTAAGCGCGGACACCAGGATCACGTACACGATATAAAGCCCCGCTAGCATGATGCCGGGAAAGAGGGCGCCCGCGTACAGCTGCACCACCGACACGCCCGTGGTCGCGCCGTAGACGATCAACATCACGGAGGGTGGGATCAGGATGCCCAGGCAGCCGCCGGCGGTGATGGAACCGGCCGTCAGCCTGACGCTGTATCCGGCCTTCAGCATGGCCGGCATCGCCAGCAGCCCCATCAGGGTCACCACCGCGCCGACGATCCCGGTCGCCGTGGCGAAGATCGCGCAGGTGACCAGCGTGGCCACCGCCAGCGCACCGGGCAGGCGGGCCAGCGCCAGGTGCATGGAGCGGAACAGCTTTTCGATCAGGTTGGCCCGCTCGACCAGGTAACCCATGAACACGAACAGCGGAATGGAAATCAGCGACTCGTTGGTCATGGTGGCATAGGCCCGCTGCACCATCAGATCCAGCGTCTGCTTTACCGCGCGCAGCGTGAAGCCGTCGCCTTGCATGGAGTAGGAAAAGAACGTGAACAGCACGCCCATGCCCATCAGCGTGAACGCCGTGGGAAACCCCAGCATGATCGCGACGACGATCAGGGCCAGCATCAGCAGGCCGATATGCGCCGACGTCAGGCTGCCCCATGGCGTCAGGAAGGCGATCATCGCCACGATGATGCCGATGCAGGAATAGCCGAACCAGAGCGCCCTGTTGGTCTTCATGAGCGGTTTCCCTGCCCGGTGGCGTAGCGGTCCAGTTCGGCGATGTCTTCGTCCTTGACCTGCACCATTTCCTTCAGCTTGTCGACGTCGACTTCCTCGACATCGTCGGCGCGGCGCGGCCAGGCGCCGTGGCGCAGGCACAGCACGCAGCGGCAGATCTCCGCGATGCCTTGCAGCAGCAGGAAGGCGCCGGCGATGGGGATGAAGACCTTGAAGGGGTAGATCGGCGGGCCATTGGCCATCAGCGACGAATGCTCGCGGATAGCGATGGATTCGCCTGCGTAGTACCAGCCAGCCCACACCAGCGCGGTGACGCCCGGCACGAAGAACACGATGTACAGTGCCAGGTCCAGTCCCGCCTGAACGCGCGGGCGCAGAAAGCCGTAGAGGATGTCCCCGCGCACATGGCCGTTCTTCGCCAGCGTGTAGGCGCCCGACATCATGAACATGACGCCGTAGTACATCACCTGCATATCGAAGGCCCACGCGCTGGGACGATGGAACAGGTAGCGCGCCATTACTTCCCAGCAGACGTGCACGGTCAGCGCCACGATGAGCCAGGCAAACGCCTTTCCCACGGCGGTCGACAGCCGGTCGACGAAACGGATGAAGGCCATCATGGGAAAGGCAAGCCTCCTGCGGTCATGTCATGGCGCAATGAACCCGTGGCGCATCCGGTCACGCCTTGGAGGGCGCTGCGAAGTAGTGGTTGTAGGCCATGCGGAAATTCACCTGCGTATCGCCCTGCCATTTGCCGGCGCGCTGGGCAAAGGCCCTTTGCGAATCCAGCACCTTCTTGAACAAGGGGTTTTCCGCGGAGCGCCGCTCGATCATCTCATCCCAGATCTTCAGCTGCTGCTGCAGGATCGCGTCCGGTGTTTTGTAGAACTTGACCTTGCGCTCGTTCTGCAGAACCAGATAGTCCTGGGAATAGCGGTTCGCGGCTTTCCACGACATGTCGGCGCTGGACGCCTGCGCCGCGTAGCGCAGCAGATGCTTCAGGTGATCGGGCAGGGTGTTGTACTTGTCCTTGTTGAACAGGATCTCGAACTGCTCGGCGCTCTGGTGGAAGCTTTGCAGCATGCACACCTTGGAAACGTCGGCAAAGCCCAACGCCAGGTCGGACGATGCGTTGTTGAACTCGGCGCCGTCCAGCAGCCCGCGATCGAGCGCCGGGACGATTTCGCCGCCGGGCAGGGCGTTCACCGCCGCGCCCATGGCCGTGTACATGTCGATGGCCAGCCCGACAGTGCGGAACTTGATCCCTTTCATTTCCTCCACCCGGGTTATTGGCTTCTTGAACCAGCCGAAGGGCTGCGTCGGCATCGGCCCGTACATCAGCGACACCACGTTCACGCCCATGGCCTTCTGGATTTCCTCCAGCAGGTCCTTGCCGCCGCCGTATTCATGCCAGGCGAGCAGCATGTTGGCGTCCATGCCGAAGGCCGGGCCCGATCCCCACAGCGCGACGGCGGTGTTCTTTCCGTACCAATAGGCGACCACACCATGGCCACCATCCAGCGTCCCGGCGGATACCGCGTCCAGCAGGTCGAAGGCCTTGACGACCGCCCCGGCCGGCAGGACTTCGATGCGCAACTGGCCGCCCGCCATTTCGTTGACCTTGCGGGCGTAGTCCTGGGCGAATTCGTGAAAGATGTCCTTGGACGGCCAGGTACTCTGGAAGCGGAAGGTGATCGGCGCTTGCGCGGGGGCGATCGCGGGAAATCCCAGGGCGGCGACGCCCGCCGCCGCCGTGGCCCCCGATAGAAATTTGCGGCGTGAACGAGTCTGGCGTTGCATGGCATGTCTCCTGTTGGCTGCTTGAGGACCATCGTTTTGTATGGAACCCGACTTCCCAACCGTGCTCTGCCGTCCGCTGTTTCGCGGTGCTCGGGCGGCGCCAACGCCGCACCACGCGCGTGGACTGCAGCGTTCCGAGACCCCCTGCTGTTTTCTTGTGGTGTTGTTGTGTTTTGTCGTGCGCGGGCATCCCTATCTGGAATTACACGCGCATGCTCGTCTGTTGACAATTGCCTGAAGGCCCGGACTAACCCGGAGCCGATCCACCCGACGGCCTAGACCGCGCCTATTGAGCGCCTGATTTGGCGTCGCTCTGCGGCGTATAGATGAGCTTGTCGACCGGATAGCCTTGGGTCCGCGCGATCGATCTGGCCTGGTCCAGATCGGCGGGCGACAGCCGCGGCGTGCGCGAGAGTATCCAGAGCGACTTGCGACCGGGCGAGCCGACCACGGACCAGCTGTAATCCGGTGCCAGCCCCAGGATCCAGTAATCCCCGGTGAAGGGCGGCAGGAAGGTGACTTCCAGCTTGGCGTTATTGCTGCCGGGTACGGGCCGCGCCGTGCCATGCGCCGTGCGAATATCGCCGTCCTTGGTGCGGCAGCTGTTTTCGACGTTGATCGTATGCTCGTCCCGGATGGAATACAGGGCGATGCTGTCGCCGACGCAATAACGCTGGTAGAAGCGGGGCAGCCGGGCGATTTCGTACCATTTGCCCAGATAGCTGCGCAGGTCCACGGAGGAAACCGGCAAGGGGTCGGCGGGCTGGGCGGCCCGCACCGGTATCGCGGCGCCCAGGCCGGCCACGCACACGTACGCGATGCAGGCCCGAAGATGCATGGAAGTCCTCGCGGGTAGGATGCCGGCACGCCGGTAGGGGCTGTCCGGCACCGTCCGCTACATCATACCGGCGTCGTGTTGCAACGTCGTGGCGCCTTGCATCGCCGCTGCCGCGCCGTACGCCGGCTGGTGCTCATGCGCGCGGAACGGCACAGGAGGGCGGCTTCAGCGCCTGGTGGTAGCGTGACACATAGGTCTCGAAATCGATCGTATCGCCAGCCTCGATGGCCGCCTGTTCCGCCAGCGATGCACGGGCCTTGTCCGCGTACGAGGCCGCCTTGTCCGCGCCCAAGGGCGTGTCCAGCAGGGACTGCGCGTGGCCGCGGCTTTGTGCCAGCGTGTATTCCAGGAAGCTGGCGCCGTTGCGCTTCAGTTCGTCCAGCAGCCGCGCCGAGGGCGTGGATTGCGGTTCGTCCAGCTTGCCCGCTTGCGCGGCAACGGCCTGCCGGTATGCCTGTCCGCCGTAGGCCGCGTCCAGCAGCTCGGCATAGGGGACGATGCGGTCCAGCAGTTCCTTGCCCCACAGCGGCAGCGCGATGGGCGCGCCCTCGCGCAGCAGCTCCAGGCCCGGCTTGCGGCCTTCGTTGACCACGCGGTTGAAGTTGCTGGCGCTGTTGCTACAGAACCCGGCATCGTCGAAGTAGGGGCTGTCGGTGGTTGCGCAGAACAGCAGGAAGGCATCAACGAAACGCGCGGTCTGGGCCGCGATGCCCACCGGTTCGAAGGGATCGATGTCCAGGCAGCGCACTTCGACGTATTGCACGCCGCGTTCGGCCAGCGCGGTGATCGGCCGTTCGCAGCGTCCGGTGGCGCGTTTCGGGCGGATGCTCGAGTAGTACTCGTTTTCGATCTGCAGGATGTTGGTGTTCAGCTGGATCCATTCGCCGTCGCGATGCGTGCCGATGGCCTCGTACGCTGGCCATGGCATGGTGACGGCGGCGTATAGCCGCTGCAGGAAGGTGGATAGATCGTTGTAGCAGGGCTTGAGCTGCGACTGCGCCGGGTTGTGGTAGCCCAGGTCTCCCATGCGCAGGCTGGTGGCGTGCGGCAGGTACAGCGTGTCGCCGTCCAGCGATTGCAGGGGATGTTCGCGGCCGCGCAGGAAGTCCTTGGACAGGGCCGGCGCGGCGCCGAACAGGTACATCAGCAGCCAGGAATAGCGCGTGAAATTGCGGATCAGGCTGATGTAGCCGGCGGAGCGGCGCTCCTGGTCGGTGGCGCCAGGCTGTTCCAGCAGGCTCCAGATGCGATCGTCCAGCGAAAAGTTGTAGTGCACGCCGGCGATGCACTGCATGGTCTTGCCGTAGCGGTGGGCCAGGCCGCGCCGGTAGACGTGCTTGAGCATGCCGGTATTGGACGTACCGTACCAGGCAATGGGAATGTGGGCCTCGTCCGGCAGCGCGGCGGGCATGGACTGGTTCCAGATGAGTTCGCCGTCCAGGTTGGCATAGACGAAGCGATGGATGTCTTCCAGTTCGCCGATCAGCCCGGCGACGTTGTCCTGCGTGCCGGTGATCAACTCCAGCAAGGCCTCGGAATAGTCGGTGGTGACGTGCTCGTTGGTCAGCGCCGAACCCAGCGCGGCCGGATGCGGGGTACGCGCCAACTGGCCGCCGGCATCGATCCGCAGGCCCTCTTTTTCTATGCCGCGCAGGGTGCGGGTAAGCAGATCCCGGTTGGCGTCCAGGCGGGCAAGGCGGCGGGCGGAGATATCGGTCACGGCGGGGCTTCTTGTAGTCCAGGTTGATGGAAACCGATTTTACGGGTTGCGTCCCCGGCCGCGCGAAGTAACCCGCGCGGCCCAGGGATAATCGCCGCGGCATCCGATGCCATACCCGGCATGGGCGACAATGGCGCATGACCGTTATACGCCAGCGGGCCGGCGACATGGAAAAAGCGACGCAAGAACAATACGCGATACGTGAAACTGGCATGCCTGGCGGCGCCAGCCCTGGCGCGCCGGTCCGGCCTGCCCGCCGCATGGCTTGCCTGGCGCTTTGCGCCCTGCTTGTGAGCGCATGCACGCCCACCTATAACTGGCGGGAAGTCCTCATCGCCGATGGCGCCGCGCGCGCCGCGTTTCCTGCCCGCACCACGACCGATACGCGCGATATCGGCCTGGGAGGCCAGACGCTGCGCTTTTCCCTGACGTCCGCGCGGGTGGGCGATGCGGTATTCGCGGTGGGATACGCGCCCTTGCCGCAGGCCCTGGCTGGCGATCCCGCCGGGCAGCGCGACCTGGCGGCCGCGCTCGTGCGCGCGCTGTACCAGAACCTGCGTGTCCAGCCGCCGCCGGCGCCGCCGCCGTACGGAACCGATATCGAAGTGCGCGGGCAGGCCGGCGGCCAGCCCGTCTGGGCCCTGGGCCGGGTCTGGGTCCAGGGCGGCCTGCTGGTGGAGGCGGTGGCCACCGGATCGGAGCAAGGCCTGCCCTTGGCCCCGGCACGCGAATTCGTCGGTTCCGTGCGTTTCGACGCTCGTTGACGCGAGTCAGCGGCTGCCGCCGATGCGGAATGCGGCCAGCAAGCCGCAGGTCAGGGCGGTGGCGACCGCCGCGCGCCGGTTGCGGGCGCTCAGTTTCCGGCAGGCATTTTGCAAATGGAAGTTCACGGTTCGCTCGCTGACGCCCAGGATCATGGCGGTTTCCCGGCTGGTCTTGCCGGCGGCGGCCCACTGCAGGCAGGCGGCCTCGCGTTCGGACAACTTCTTCTCTGGCATCGGGGGATCGCTGCCGTTGCGGCGAGGGATATGGCGGGGGATGGCGGAATGCCGGCGCATCTTGCAATAAGCGGTGGACGGCGCCCAGCGATGACACGGACGGGAATTGCGGCGGCGATTCCGGGCCGAGAAGCCCGCGACGCGGGCATGGCCTTGTGCGTAGCCGGCAGGGTCCCGCGCCGATGCTAGAATCTGCCATTCATTCGGTTGGCGCCGATTTGCCTGATCCGCTTGCGGGCGCCTGATAAATCCAGCTAAAGAGGTCTGCATGACTGCAACCATCGAGCAATCCGCCGGCGCGGCGGCTTCCGCGCAATCCGCCGGCTCTCAATCCGCCGGCACGCAATCCCCCGGCACGCAATCCTTTCCATCGCCATCCCAAGCGGGCCATCCGGGCGCGGCCCCGGACATAGGGCCTGGTACTCTCGCGGCCAGTCCCGGCGCGGCCTGCGCGCCGGCGCCCGGCACCGTTGCCGATGCAAACCGGCATGCGGCCGCCGCCCGTAGCGTCGGGGTGGTGGCCCCGGTGTTCCTGAAGTTCGATCAGCCCCTCCCGCTGGCCAGCGGCCTATCCCTGCCGTCCTACGAGCTGGCGGTGGAAACCTACGGTACGCTCAACGCCCAGCGCACCAATGCGGTGCTGGTGTGCCACGCGCTGAATGCCTCGCACCACGTCGCGGGCGTCGCGGCCGACGATCCCGGCGACATCGGCTGGTGGGACAACATGGTCGGCCCGGGCAAGCCGGTGGATACCGACCGCTTCTTCGTGATCGGCATCAACAACCTGGGGTCGTGCTTCGGGTCCACGGGACCGGCCAGCATCAATCCGGATACCGGCAAGCCCTGGGGCGCCGCGTTCCCGGTCCTGACCGTCGAAGACTGGGTGCACGCCCAGGCCAGGGTGGCGGATCACTTCGGTATCGAACGTTTCGCCGCTGTCATGGGCGGATCGCTGGGCGGGATGCAGGCCCTGGGCTGGGCTACGGCCTGCCCGGAACGCGTGGCGCACTGCGTCGTGATCGCCAGCACGCCGCGGCTGTCGGCGCAGAACATCGGCTTCAACGAGGTGGCGCGGCGGGCCATCATCACCGACCCGGACTTTCACGGCGGCGACTACTACGCGCACGGCACCGTGCCGCATCGGGGACTGGCGGTGGCGCGCATGCTCGGCCACATCACCTATCTGTCGCAGGACGACATGGCGGAAAAATTCGGCCGCACGCAGCGCTCGCCGGGCATCAACGGCGAATACCGCTACGGCTACGACGTCGAGTTCGAAGTGGAGTCGTACCTGCGCTACCAGGGCGAAAAGTTCTCCCGCTATTTCGACGCGAATACCTATCTGCTGATCACGCGCGCGCTGGATTACTTCGATCCGTCCCGCACGCACGGCGGCGACCTGGCCCGCGCGCTGGCGGCCGCGCGGGCGGGCTTCCTGCTGGTGTCCTTCAGCACGGACTGGCGCTTCCCGCCGGAACGCTCGCGCGAGATCGTGCGCGCCCTGCTGAAGAACGGCCGGCCCGTCACCTATGCGGAAATCGACGCCCCGCATGGCCACGATGCCTTCCTGCTGGACGACACGCGCTACCACGCGGTCGTCCGGGCCTATTACGATCGCATCGCGCATGAATTGGGGCTGCCGCCCCGCGCCATTGAGCACAGGGGGGCCGAATGAACGCGCCCGCGGCGACGACGGAATTGCGGGCCGATCTGGCCCGCATCGCCAGCTGGATCACGCCCGGATCGCGGGTACTGGACCTGGGCTGCGGCGACGGCGAACTGCTGGCCTGGCTGCGCGACGAACGCCAGGTCCGTGGGGCGGGCGTTGAAATCGACGACAACTACGTGATCGCCTGCGTGCGCCGGGGAGTGGACGTCATCCAGCAGAACCTGGAAGATGGCCTGGCGCTGTTCGACGAAGGCCAGTTCGATACGGTGGTGCTGTCGCAGACGCTGCAGTCCATGCATCGCAGCGAACACATCCTGCGTGAAATGGCCCGCGTGGCGCGCTACGGCGTGGTGTCCTTTCCCAACTTCGGCTACTGGCCGCATGGCTGGTCCATCCTGCGCGGACGCATGCCGGTGACGGGACAAATGCCGTACGAGTGGTACAACACGCCCAACATTCATCTGTGCACGCTGCGGGATTTCGAGGACCTGGCCGCCAAGCTGGGCCTGCGCATCCTGCAGCGGGCAACGTTCAACGACGACCGGGAGGTGCGGCTGCTGCCGGGATGGCGCAGCACCCTGGCGGTCTACCGCTTCGCCGCCGGCTAAGGCCTGGCGGCCGCGGCCATCCCGTCACGGAGACCACGTATTTCATACGCTGCCCAACTTTATGCCAGCCGCCGCGTCGCGCCCATGCTGGCCCTGGGTTTTTCCAGCGGCCTGCCGCTGGCGCTGACCAGCGGGACATTGCAGGCATGGGCCACCGTGGCGGGCGTATCGCTGCAGGACATCGGTTTCCTGACCCTGGTGGGCACGGCCTATACGCTCAAGTTCCTGTGGGCGCCGCTGATCGACCGTTATGCCGTTCCCGTGCTGGGGCGGCGGCGCGGCTGGATGCTGGCCACCCAGTTGGCGCTGGCGGCCGGCATCGCGGGCATGGGGCTGCTGTCGCCGGACAGCGCGCTGCTGCCCCTGGCGCTGCTGGCGGTGATCGTGGCGTTTTTTTCCGCGACGCAGGATATCGCCTTCGACGCCTACAGCACCGATGTCCTGCAAAAGGAAGAGCGCGGCGCGGGCGCGGCGGTGAAGGTGCTGGGCTACCGCATCGCCATGCTGGTGTCCGGCGGGCTGGCGCTGATCCTGGCCGACGGCTGGCTGGGCTGGGGCAATACCTATGTGCTGATGGGCGCGCTCATGGCCGTGGGCGTCCTGGCCACGCTGTGGGCACCGGAACCCGATCGCCCGGCGGTGGCGCCGCGCAGCCTGGCGCATGCCGTATCGGACCCGCTGCGGGAATTTTTTTCGCGGCGCGGCGCCATCAGCCTGCTGACCTTGATCGTGCTGTACAAACTCGGCGATGCCTTCGCGGGCGCCTTGTCCACCACCTTCCTGTTGCGCGGCGGCGGCTTCACCCCGACGGAAGTCGGCACGGTCAATAAAGTACTGGGCCTGGCGGCCACCATCGTCGGCGCGCTGGCCGGCGGCTCCATCATGGCCCGCATCGGGCTCTATCGCTCGCTGATGCTGTTCGGCGTGCTGCAGGCGGTGTCCAACCTGGGCTACTGGCTGGTGGCGCTCAAGCCCGGCAGCCTGCCCTTGATGGTGGGCGCCGTCGGCATGGAGAACCTGTGCGGCGGCCTGGGTACGGCGGCCTTCGTGGCGCTGGTCATGGCCTTGTGCCGCCAGGAATTTTCCGCGACGCAGTACGCGCTGCTGTCGGCCGTCGCGGCGGTGGGGCGTACCTATCTGGCGGGGCCCTTGACGCCCGTCCTGGTCGAAAGGATGGGTTGGGCCTGGTTCTTCGTGGTGACGGTAGTGATCGCGCTGCCTGGCCTTATCCTGCTGTACCTGCGGCGCCGCGAAATCGAGGCGCTGGATAAGGTGTAAATCGGCCGTGCCGGGTGATAATGGCCTTACGGCAATCCGGAGACCATCATGCCGACGACCGCGCACACGCATGCCGCTGCTCCCGTCCTTGTTGCCACCGATCTCAGCGCGCAGGGCGACCGCGCCCTGGATCGCGCCGTGGTGCTCGCGCGGGAGCTGGGCGCGCGCCTGATCGCGCTGCATGTGCTGGAGCCAGGGACTTCCGCCGCCGCGGGTGGCGCGCCGTCCTGGCACCGCTTGACCGAAGACCACCGCGAATGGGCGAGCTATCGCCTGGGCCTGGACCTGGATGGCGCCGGCATCGACACCGATATCCACGTGGAAAGCGGCGATCCCGCGGAGCACATTCTGCATCTGGCACAGGCGTGCGGATGCGGGCTGGTCGTCACCGGCGTGGGCCGCAACGAATCCCTGGGCAGATTGCTGCTGGGCTCCACGGTCAGGAAGGTGGTGCGGCACGTGGCGGTGCCGGTGCTGGTCGTGAAAACGCGGCCGCACGGTACCTATCCGAAGGGCGTAGTGGCAACCGATTTCTCGCCGGAGTCCGGCCATGCGCTGGGCCTGGCGGCGCGGCTCCTGCCGCGTACGCCCTTGACCGTTTTCCATGCCTGCGACACCGTGCTGGGCATGCCGGGCGACGCCGCGCACGCGCCGGAGTCGCTACAGCACGACCTGGACCATGAAATGCGCGGTTTCCTGGCCGATATCGCCGGACTGCCGCCGGGCGTGCCGGCCGATACGACGGTCCAGTACGGCGAGCCCGAAACGCTGCTGTCCGAATACGTTTTCCGCACCCGGTGCGACCTGGTGGTGGCGGGCGCTCAGCGCATGAAGGGCATCATGGGCGCGATGGTGGGCAGTGTCGCGGAGCGCCTTCTGGAGTCGCTTCCCAGCGATGTGATGCTGGTGCGCGGACAGGCCGTGCCGTAGCGCGGCCGCCGCCGGACCAGGCGGTCCAATGCCCCAACGAGAATGGACCACGGGGCGGGGAATCATTCCGGGAGACTATCATGCACAGCTTTTCGGGGCCTATCCTGCTTGCCACGGACCTGAGCGCGCGTGGCGATCGCGCCCTGGATCGCGCGCTGTTGCTGGCGCGCCAGCTCGGTACGTCCGTGATCGCCCTGCATGTCATCGAATCGCAGATCCGTGCGCTGCTGACGCCGCAGCGGCCGCCCGCGGAAAGGGAAGCCCGTGCGCGCCGTGCGCTGCTGCGCGACCTGGAGGGCGTCGACGTCGAGGTGGAGGTCATGGTCCATTGCGGCGATCCCGTCCGGCTGTTGGGGCAGGCCGCCGACGAAAACGGCTGCGGCCTGATCGTCGCGGGCGTGGCGCGCGACGAGACGCTGGGCCGCATCCTGCTGGGCACGACGGTCGAAAAGCTGGTGCGCGAATCGTCCAGGCCGGTCCTGGTGGTCAAGCGCCGCGCCTGGCGGCCATACGGCAACGCGCTGGTGGCCTGCGACTTTTCCGAGGGCGCGCGCATCGCCCTGCGCGCCGCCCTGGCCCTGCTGCCGGCGGAAAGGCTGACGCTGTTCCATGCCTTCGACCTGCCCGGCAACCGCAAGGACGAGGTGACCGCGAAGGGATTCCAGCGCACCGCCGAGGAAGCGGCAGCGCAGTTCCTGGAAAACACGCCGGAGCTGCAAGGCGGCGAGAAACCCCGGATACAGGTCGCGGCGGGCGTGGCAGAGCGGGTACTCGTGGCCTACGCCGACCAGGTGGATTGCGAGCTGCTGGTCACGGGGACGCATGGGGCCACCGGCTTGACCCGTACCGCCATCGGCAGCGTAGCCGACGCCTTGATCGAAAAAGCGCCATGCGACGTCCTTGTGGTCCGCCAGCCGGCGCGCGGATAGGGACGTGACCTGCACCGATATGTAAGCTGCCCTTAAGTATTTTTGAATTTTGCCGATATCCCGTAAAGGGTGGTTGCCGCTCCATCGGGCGGGGCGCGATCGGCGGCACGAGCCGCACCTCCAAGGAATCGGATATGTACGTCGGCAGCTATAACGTGGCGCTGGTGCTGTGTTCACTGGCCGTCGCGGTGCTTGCCGCCTATGCGGCGTTGGATATGGCCGGCCGCATCGGGTCGGCGCGAGGACCGGCGGCGCGCTGGTGGCTGGCCGGCGGCGCGTGTGCCATCGGGCTAGGCATCTGGTCCATGCATTTTGTGGGCATGCTGGCCTTCAGCCTTCCCATCCCCCTGGGCTATGACGTCGGCCTGACGTCTCTGTCCCTGTTCATCGGCGTCGCTTCGGCCGTCTTCGCCCTGTGGCTGGTCTGCCAGGAGCGTCTGCCCTGGCGCAGGCTGAGTGCCGGTGCCCTGCTGATGGGCGTCGGCGTGGCGGGCATGCACTACACCGGCATGGCGGCTCTGCGGATGGCGCCCGGCATCCAGTACCAGCCGGCGCTGTTCGCGCTTTCGGTGCTGATCGCCATCGGTGCTTCGGGCTGCGCGTTGTGGATCGCGTTCAAGCTGCGGCACGCCGTGCGCCATGCGCGTACGCTGCGCGCCGCCGCCGCGTTGGTGATGGGCGGTGCGATCGTCGGCATGCACTACACGGGCATGGCCGCGGCGCAGTTTCCGCTGGGCAGCGTTTGCGGCGCCGCGGGCAGCGGCGTGGACAGCAACTGGCTGGCGATCGTCATCATCATCGTCACCCTGGCGGTCATCGCCATTGCCCTGGTCACTTCCGTGCTGGACCTGCGCATGGAGGCCCGCACCTCCGTCCTTGCATCCTCGTTGGCGCACGCCAACCAGGAACTGGCTTATCTGGCGCTGCACGACAACCTGACCAAGCTGCCCAACCGCCTGCTGCTGGAAGACCGCTTGCAGCAGGCCATCCATACTTCCACCCGCGAGCGCACCTGCTTTGCCGTGATGTTCATGGACCTCGACGGCTTCAAGGCGGTGAACGACGCCTATGGCCACCACATCGGGGACCGCCTGCTGATGGAGGTGGCGGCCCGCATCCGCGTCAATGTGCGCGGGCAGGATACGGTGGCGCGCCTGGGTGGGGACGAGTTCGTGCTGGTGACGCAGGTCGAGGAACCGGCCGATGCCGCCACGATCGCGTCCAAGCTGGTCCGCATCATCGAGGACGAATTCGAGGTCGAGGGACAGCCGCTGCACGTCTCGGCGAGCGTAGGCATCGCGGTCTATCCGGGTAACGGGACGGACCAGCACGAGCTGCTGGCCAACGCCGATGCCGCGATGTATTTCGCCAAATCGTCGGGGCGCAATACCTACTGCTATTTCGAAGCATCGATGAACCAGGACGTCCAGGGCCAGGTGGAGCTGCTGCGCGACCTGCGGCACGCGCTGATCCGCGACGAGCTCATCCTGGAGTATCAGCCGAAGTTCCACGCGGCCTCCGGCGAGGTGGTCGGCGCCGAAGCGCTGGTGCGCTGGAACCATCCGCGGCGCGGCATGGTGCAACCGGCGGCGTTCATCCCCCTGGCGGAAAAAACCGGGCTGATCATCCAGATCGGCGAATGGGTGCTGGACGAAGCCTGTCGCCAGATGAAGTGTTGGCACGAGGCTGGCCATACCGATTGGTCCATGGCCGTGAACCTTTCCCTGCAGCAGTTCAATCACGCGGGCCTGGTGCAGGTCGTGCGCAACACCCTGGCGCGGCACGGGCTGCAGGCGGGCAGCCTGACGCTGGAAATTACCGAAACCACGGCGATGCGCGACGTCGAGGCGACGTTGGCCACTCTGGGCCAGCTGCATGGCATGGGGGTGAAGATTTCGATCGACGACTTCGGCACGGGCTATTCCAGCCTCATGTACCTGAAGCGCCTGCCGGCCACCGAACTGAAGATCGATCGCGGTTTCGTGCGCGAGCTGGAACGCGACTCCGAGGACGCCGCCATCGTATCGGCGATCGTCGCACTGGGGCAGACGCTGAACCTGCGGATCGTGGCCGAAGGCGTGGAAACCCGCGAACAGCAGGAGTTCTTGACCCGGCTGGGCTGCGATTCTCTGCAGGGTTTCCTGCTGGGGCGGCCAATGTCGGCGGAGGGGTTCATCGAAGCGGCGATGGCGCCGCGCGGGTTGCGGGTCGCTTAGGTGGCTTGTCGAATTGGGCTTTCTCAGTGTGCGGAGTTCCGTGGTGTGTGGAGGTCGGTTTGCTAATGCCGTCCGTCGGGGGCGAGGCCTGTCGGGGCCGGCCCGATCGGGCGGTCGGGCGCGCGGGCGCCCGACACCACATCGCTGACCTCGTCCGCCGGGCGTTCGGTGCGGTGTTTTTGTTGATGGCGTCCGCGCCTCGGCTCCCTTCGGTACCCGCTCGTTCGCCCTCAACGGGCCAGCCCCGACAGGCCTCACCCCCGACGGACTCCGTTGTGCCTTAATCACGTGTCGCTGGGACGAGCTGTGTGCTTGGCACTTCGTGGGTTTGTGCGTTTCGGCGATGGAAGATCTTGGACTGCCCGTCGCTTCGAGGCCGCCCAGCGCGGCCCCGAAGCGCCTACGCGGCTGCGGTATGCAGCGGGCGTTGTGGCGCGACGTGTCGTCGATATTGTGGGCGGTTGTGGCATGCCGGGATTCCGCTTATTGCCGCCATCGGCGCACGCGACAACCACCGCATGACCTAAGCGCGTAAGTCGTTCATGGCCGCGCTGGGCGGCCATGAACGGCGGGCAGTGCAAGACCTTCCATCGGCTGAGACAGATACCGATAGCAATCCACGATCTTGGCCCATCTTGGAATCCACTTGTTCGCCCCGATCCACGCACGCCAGCAACAGCCGCATGACGCAATCACGTAAGTCGTTCATGGCCGCGCTGGGCGGCCATGAACGACGGGCAGTGCAAGATGTTCCTTTGCCGAAACGCACACACCCACGAAGTGCCAAGCACACAACCCGTCCCAACGGCCGGTGATTAAGGCACAACGGAGTCCGTCGGGGGCGGGGCCTGTCGGGGCTGGCCCGTTGAGGGCGAACGAGCGGGTACCGAAGGGAGCCGAGGCGCGGACGCCATCAAGAAAAACACCGGCACCGAACGCCCGGCGGACGAGGTCAGCGATGTGGTGTCGGGCGCCCGCGCGCCCGACCGCCCGATCGGGCCGGCCCCGACAGGCCCCGCCCCCGGCGGACGGCATCAGTAAACCAAATCCCATCAGCGCCCAAAAGGGCTAACCACCTACAACACCGTGTCGTAATCGATTATCAGCGGCGCATGATCGCTGAAGCGCTCGTCCTTGTAGATGGCGGCGGCCTTGGCCGTGGCGGCGATTTCCGGGGTGGCGATCTGGTAGTCGATCCGCCAGCCGACGTTCTTGGCCCAGGCCTGCCCGCGGTTGCTCCACCACGTATAGGCTTCGCCGGTGGCCTCCGGATGCAGGCGTCGATAGACGTCGGTCCAGCCCAGGTCGGCGAAAACCTTGGTCAACCAGGCGCGTTCCTCCGGCAGGAAGCCGCTGTTCTTCATGTTGCCCTTCCAGTTCTTCAGGTCGATCTCGTTGTGCGCGATGTTCCAGTCGCCGCACAGCACGACCTGCCGCCCGCATTTCACCAACGTGGCCAGGTGGGTGTAGAAGTGCTCCATGAAGGCGAATTTGGCGGTCTGCCGGTGTTCGCCGCTGGATCCCGACGGCAGGTAGACCGAAATGATCGAATGCTGGTCGTAGACCAGTTCCAGGTAGCGGCCTTCGCTGTCGATTTCCGGCACGCCCAGGCCTTCGATGACCTGCAGCGGCTGGGTGCGGGCGTAGACCCCGACCCCGCTGTAGCCCTTCTTTTCGGCGTAGTGGAAATAGCCGTACAGCCCCGGCGGGTTGAGCATTTCCAGCGTCATGTCGGCCGCCTGGGCCTTCAGTTCCTGCAGGCAGATGAAGTCGGCGTTCTGCTTGGCCACCCAGGGAAAGAAGCCTTTGTTCGCGGCGGAGCGGATGCCGTTCAGGTTTGCGGAGATGATGCGCAGCATGTTGGCCAGGGATAGGAGGACGGCCGCTAGCGTACCTGAAATCGAGCCCACCCCCGAAGCGCTGCGCGCTTCCCCCTCGAGGGGGCGACGCTGGCGGACCGGCGGAGCCGGATCCGCTGCGTCCCCCGTCGGGCCGCACCTGTTTCATGCGACGCGGGTGGCGGGCGGCGGCATGGATAACTGAAATGGGTACCCGCGTGCTGGGACTGGCGGCGGCCGGCACCGGCAGGGCTCGGCCTGGCTCGGCGGACGGAGCAGGCATAATTCCGGTTTCTCTCGAATTTCCCGTTTCCGGTGACCGTATGACCGCTTCCGCCGCTCCCTCCGTCCAGTTCGTGCGTTTCGCCCTAGACCAGGGCGTGCTGCGTTTCGGAAGTTTCAAGGTCAAATCGGGGCGCATCAGCCCGTATTTCTTCAATGCCGGGCTGTTCAGCGACGGTGCTTCCATGAATCGCCTGGGGGCCTTCTATGCCCGGGCCTTGCTGGATTCCGGGCTGCCCTTCGACATGCTCTTCGGCCCGGCCTACAAGGGCATTCCACTGGCGACCGCCGCGGCCATGGCGCTGGCCGCCGATCCGCGCGGTGGCGGCCGGGCGATTCCCTTCGCCTACAACCGCAAGGAAGCCAAGGACCACGGCGAAGGCGGCACGCTGGTCGGCGCGCCGCTCAAGGGCAAGGTCGTCATCATCGACGACGTGATCACCGCGGGGACGTCGGTGCGCGAATCCGTGGACATCATCCGTGCCGCGGGCGCCGAACCCGCCGCCGTGCTGATCGCGCTGGACCGCATGGAACGCGCCGGGCCGGACGATGCGCTGTCCGCGCATTCCGCGGTGCAGGACGTCGCACGCACCTACGGCATTCCGGTGGTCAGCATCGCTTCGCTGACCGATATCCTGAAGCTGATGGAGAACGCGACGGAATTCGCCGAGCATCGGCAGGCCGTGCTGGCGTATCGCCAGAAATACGGCGTGGCCGGCTGAAGAACGAAAGCCCCGGGAACGGGGCTTGTCGTGGCCTCGCGCCGGCCGGTGCGAGGCGCCTTCCGGCGTTGGCAGGCCCTAGCCCAGCTTCTGCTTCAGCAGCTCGTTGACCTGCTGCGGGTTGGCCTTGCCCTTGGCAGCCTTCATGATCTGGCCGACCAGGGAATTGAAGGCCTTCTGCTTGCCTGCCCGGTATTCCTCCACCACGGCGGGATTGGCCGCCAGCACCTCGTCGATCATGGCGCCGATGGCGCCTGTATCGCTGATCTGCTTGAGCCCGCGTGCTTCGATGATGGCGTCGGGCTGGCCGCCCTGCTCCCCGGCCCACATGCCGGCGAACACGTCGCGGGCGATCTTGTTGGAGATCGTGCCGTCCAGGATGCGCGCGATCAGCGCGGCCAGGGCGGGCGCCGGCACCGGCGAGGCGGCAACCTCGATTTCGGAACGGTTCAGGGCGGCGGCCAGCTCGCCCATGATCCAGTTGGCGGCCTGCTTGGCCTGGCCCGCCGGCAGGGCGCGGGCAACGGCTTCGAAGTAGTCCGCCATGTCGCGGCTGGTGGTCAGCTGGGCGGCATCGTAGGCGGACAGGCCGTACTGGTCCTCGAAGCGCGCCCGAATGTCGGCAGGCAGCTCCGGCATGGTGGCGCGCACTTCGTCCACCCATGCTTGCGAGATCACCAGCGGGGGCAGATCCGGATCGGGGAAGTAGCGGTAATCGTGCGCGTCTTCCTTGCTGCGCATGCTGCGCGTTTCGTCGCGGTCCGCGTCGTACAGGCGGGTTTCCTGCACCACGGTGCCGCCGTCCTCGATCAGCTCGATCTGGCGCCGTGCCTCGTACACGATGGCACGTTCCAGGAAACGGAAGGAATTGACGTTCTTGATTTCGGTGCGCGTGCCGAATTCCTTCTGCCCCATGGGGCGCACCGACACGTTGGCGTCGCAGCGGAACGAGCCTTCCTGCATGTTGCCGTCGCAGATGCCCAGCCAGACGACCAGGCTGTGCAGGGCGCGGGCGTAGGCGACCGCTTCGGCGGCGGAGCGCATTTCCGGTTCGCTGACGATTTCCAGCAGGGGCGTGCCGGCCCGGTTCAGGTCGATGCCGCTGGCCGGCGCCCCGTTGGCCAGGTGGAATTCATCGTGCAGCGACTTGCCGGCGTCTTCTTCCAGATGGGCCCGGGTCAGCTGCACGGTCTTGGCCGTTTCGCCGACGAAGAACGAAAGGGACCCGCCGACGACGACGGGGATTTCGTACTGGCTGATCTGGTAGCCCTTGGGCAGGTCGGGGTAGAAGTAGTTCTTGCGCGCGAAGATGGAGCGCGGCGAAACCTGCCCGCCCACCGCCAGGCCGAAGCGGATGGCGCGTTCGGCGGCGGCGCGGTTCATCACCGGCAGGCTGCCGGGCAGGGCCAGGTCGACCACGTTGGCCTGCGTGTTGGGCGCGGCGCCGAAGCGCGTGCTGCTGCCCGAAAAGATCTTCGAGTCGGTGGAAAGCTGGGTGTGCGTTTCCAGCCCGATGACGATTTCCCAGTTCATGTCAGTAGTCCATTGCTCTTTGCGCCATCTGCGACGCATGAAACGGGTAATCCCGTTCCGGGACGCCGAAGATCCGGCTTTGCCGGCCCGCCAGCGTCGCTCCCTTTGAGGGGAAAGCGCCAGCGCTTCGGTGTTGTGTTCTATATCGCATTAAACAGCTCTTTCCCCATCCGGGACGCCGCGGATCCGGCTTTGCCGGTCCGCCGGCGTCGCCCCCCTTGAGGGGGAAGCGCGAAGCGCTTCGGGGGTGGTTTTCATATCGCATTAAACAGCTCTGCCCGATCCGGGACGCCGCGGATCCGGCTTTGCCGGTCCGCCAGCGTCGCCCCCTTGAGGGGGAAGCGCGAAGCGCTTCGGGGGTGGGTTATTCCCGGGGTGGACTATTCCGGCATGCGCTGATGCCAGTCGGTCACGTGTTGGTAGCGGTCGGCGATTGCCAGCAGGCGGCCTTCGTCGAAATAGTTGCCGATGATCTGCAGGCCGACGGGCCGGCGGGCATGCGCGCCGGTGCCGAAGCCGCACGGCACCGACATGGCGGGCAGGCCGGCCAGGCTGACGCCCAGCGTGTAGACGTCGGCTAGCCAATCGGCGGTGGGATCGTCGCGGTTTTCGCCGATGTTCTTGGCCACCGTCGGCGCCACCGGCCCCATGATCACGTCGCACTGCGCCAAGGCGCGCTGGAAGTCCTGCGCGATCAGGCGGCGCAGGCGCTGTGCCTGCAGGTAGTAGGCGTCGTAATAGCCGTGCGACAGCACGTAGGTGCCGATCAGGATGCGCCGCCGCACTTCGTCGCCGAAGCCTTCCGCGCGGGAGCGGCTGATCATTTCCGTCAGGTCGCCGTACTCGGCCGTGCGATGGCCGTAGCGCACGCCGTCGTAGCGCGCCAGGTTGCTGGACGCTTCGGCGGGCGCGATGACGTAGTAGGCGGGGATCGCGAGTTCGGTGCGCGGCAGCGAGATGTCGACGCGCCGCGCGCCCAGGGCTTCGAACTGCGCCAGGGCGGCCTCCACGGCCGCGCGGACTTCGTCGGACAGGCCCGCGCCGACGTATTCCGCCGGGACGCCGATGCGCAGGCCGGCCAGCGGCTTGCCGCCGGCGGCGTCGTAGGCGCCCTGGGCGGCGTCGAAGTCGCGCCGCACGCGGCCCGGTTCGTTGGCGTCCTTGCCGCAGCGTTCGACGCTGGTGGCGTCGCGCGGGTCGAAGCCGGCCATGGCGTCCAGCAGGGCCAGGGCGTCGCGGCTGCTGGCCGCCAGCGGGCCTGCCTGGTCCAGGCTGGAGCCGAAGGCGACGATGCCGAAGCGCGAGACGGTGCCATAGGTAGGCTTGATGCCGGTCACGCCGCACAGGGCGGCGGGCTGGCGCACCGAGCCGCCAGTGTCGGTGCCGGTAGCCGCGGCCACCAGGCGGGCCGCCACCGCGGCGGCCGAGCCGCCCGATGACCCGCCGGGCACCGCGGCGGTATCCCAGGGGTTGCGCACGGGGCCGAACGCGGAATTCTCGTTGCCGGAGCCCATGGCGAACTCATCGCAATTGAGCTTGCCGATGGACACGGCGCCTGCCTGCCGCAGGCGTTCGACCACCGTGGCGTCGAAGGGGCTGACATAGCCGTCCAGCATGCGACTGCCGGCCGTGGTGCGCCAGCCGCGCGTGACGAAGGCGTCCTTGTGGGCAATGGGAATACCGGTCAGCGGACCGGCCGTGCCGGCGGCCAGGGCAGCGTCCGCGGCGCGTGCCTCTTGCAGCGTCAGGTCGGCATCGATCTGCAGGAAGGCATTCAGGGCGGTGGCCGACTGGGCGGCGTCCAGCGCGCTGGACGCCAGTTCGACCGCGCTGACCTGGCGCTGTTCCAGCGCCTGCCGCAGGGCGGCGATATCGGCGAATTGGGTATGCAGGGCGGGTTTGCTCATGACTACTCCAGCACCTTGGGGACCAGGAACAGGCCGTCCTGCGCTTGCGGCGCATTGCGCATGAGCGCCGCCCGTTCGGCTTCGGAGCCGGATTCCGTTACGCGGTCTTCGCGCAGGCGCAGCGCCACGTCCTCGATCGCCGACAGCGGGTGCGCCATGGGCTCGACGCCCTCGGTGTCTTCCTGCTGCAGGCGCTCGATGATGTGCAGCATGCCGTTGAGCTCCTGCAGCGCGTGCGCGCGCCGTTCCGCGGTGAGCTCGATTCTGGCCAGCCGGGCAATGCGGGCCACGTCTTCGTCGTTTAGCGCCATGGGGAGGTGTAAAAAATGTGGGAGCCGCGGGGGCGGGCGTTACATGACAGGCCAGCAGTAGTTACAAAGCCTGGAATAGGCGGGATTTGCCGCCTATTTCCCTTGAAATTATAAGTTATCATTCACGGTTTAATCGCTGCACCCGGAGGCGCGCCTTTCTGGCTTGTGCCCGGTCGCAGTCACGTCCCAAATTCCTGATCTCGCTGAGCCTATATCCATGTTCGGATTCCTGCGTAGTTATTTTTCCAGCGATATGGCGATCGACCTCGGCACGGCCAATACGCTGATCTACGTTCGCGGCAAAGGCATCGTGCTGGATGAGCCATCCGTCGTCGCAATTCGCCATGAAGGTGGCGCGAGCGGCAAGAAAATCATCCAGGCCGTCGGCCACGAAGCCAAGCAGATGCTCGGCCGGGTGCCCGGCAACATCGAAGCCATCCGCCCCATGAAGGACGGCGTCATCGCCGACTTCACCGTCACCGAGCAAATGCTCAAGCAGTTCATCCGCATGGTGCACCCCCGCAACATGCTGGCCCCCAGCCCTCGCATCATCGTGTGCGTGCCCTGCGGTTCCACCCAGGTCGAACGGCGCGCCATCCGCGAATCGGCCCTGGGCGCGGGCGCGTCGCACGTCTACCTGATCGAAGAGCCCATGGCCGCGGCCATCGGCGCCGGCCTGGCGGTGTCCGACGCCAGCGGTTCGATGGTGGTGGACATCGGCGGCGGTACCACCGAAGTCGCGGTGATTTCCCTGGGCGGCATGGTGTACAAAGGCTCGGTGCGTGTCGGTGGCGACAAGTTCGACGAGGCCATCGTCAACTATATCCGCCGCAATTACGGCATGCTGATCGGTGAGCCGACCGCCGAACTGATCAAGAAGCAGATCGGTTCCGCCTTCCCCGGTTCGGAAGTCCGCGAAATCGAAGTCAAGGGCCGCAACCTGGCCGAGGGCGTGCCGCGCAGCTTCACGGTATCGTCCAACGAAATCCTGGAATCGCTGACCGATCCGCTGAACCAGATCGTGTCGGCGGTGAAGATCGCCCTGGAGCAGACGCCGCCCGAACTGGGCGCGGATATCACCGACAAGGGCATTGCACTGACCGGGGGCGGCGCGCTGCTGCGCGATCTGGACCGCCTGCTGCAGGAAGAAACCGGCCTGCCGGTGGTGGTGGCGGACGATCCGCTGACGTGCGTGGTGCGGGGCTGCGGCGAGGCCCTGGAACACCTGGAAAAGCTCGGCGCCATTTTCATCAACGATTGATCCATGCGCCTGGCCGCGGCCGCTTTGCCGAAGCGGCGACGGTGGGCGGCCGGCACCGGGCCATAAGCCCGTGAGTATCCATGCCCCAACTTAACGCCACCACACCGCGGCTGTTCCGACACGGCCTGCCCGCCGAGGCGAAACTGGCCATCCTGGTCGTTCTGGCGCTGGCGCTATTGGTGGGCGATTCGCAGTGGCGCGTCCTGGAGCCCGTGCGCCGGGCCGTGTCCGTCGCGCTTTACCCCTTTCAACGCGCCGTCCTGCTGCCGCGCGACATGGTCCAGCAGGTCAGCGAGTGGTACAACGCGGCCAACCTCGTCCGTTCCGAAAACGAAGCCCTGCAGCGCCAGCGCATCGAGCTGGCGCAAGTGGCCACGCACGCCGCGCAGATGGCCGCGGAAAACGCCCAGCTGCGCCGCCTGCTGGGCGTGACGGATACGCTGTCGCAGCAGGCGGTGGTCGTTGAAGTGCTCTACGAACCGCCCAACGCCTTCAACCAGCGGCTGGTTTTCAACAAAGGCAGCCGCCAGGGCCTGGCGCCGGGCATGCCCGTCATCGACGAGGGCGGCGTGGTGGGGCAGATCGTGCGGGTCACGCCCATGACGTCCGAGGCCGCGCTGGTGACCGATGAGCAGGTCTCCATCCCGGTGCAGATCCTGCGCAATGGACTGCGCCTGATCGCCTTCGGCAGCAACCAGCCGGGAAAAATCGAAGTGCGCTATCTTGCCGCCAATGCCGACATCAAAGAGGGCGATACTATTATCACCAGCGGTGTCGGCGGCCTGTTCCCGGCCGGGTTGCCGGTGGCCAAGGTGACGAAGGTGGAACGCGATACCGCGTCCGGCTTCGCCCGAGCCCTGTGCGAGCCGCTGGCCCATCCGGAACGGTACCGGCATTTCCTCGTTCTGCAAGTCGACGTCAAGCGCGCCGAAGTCAACCGCCAGGAGGCCGACTCCAGTGAGTCCGATAAACCGGAGTGAATCCCATCGCGCGGTGCTGCGCCCGCGGCGGACGGTCGAGCCCGAACGGGTCGCGCGTCCGGCGCATGCCGCCATGGTGTGGGGATCGGTGCTCCTGGTCTGGCTGATCTCGCTGCTGCCGTGGCGGCTGTGGGAGGAAGCCCCGGATATCCTGATCCTGGTCATCGCGTTCTGGTGCGTGCACGAACCGCGGCGCATCGGCATGGTGACGGCCTTCGTCTTTGGGCTGTTGATGGACGTGCATGACGCCGGGGTGCTGGGCGGCAACGCGCTGTCCTATGCCCTGGTGGCCTATGGCGCCGTCGTTCTGCATCGCCGCCTGCAGCGCTTCGATCTGTGGAGCCAGGCCATGCACATGCTGCCCATCTTCTTCGTGGCGCGGCTGGTGACCGTATTGATCAAGGCCTGGATTGCCGGCAAATGGCCGGGCTGGGATTGGGCAGTCGGCACGGCGCTGACCGCCGCCCTCTGGCCCGTCGCGGGATGGTTGCTGCATCTGCCCACGCGCGGCGCCGACGATGCCGATGCGGCCTCGGTCTGACCGCTTTTCCAGATATGTTCGAATTCAAAAAAACCGGCGCACAGCAGAAACAGCGCTTCAGGTTGCGCGCCTGGGTGGGCGGCGTGGCGGCGCTGCTGTGCTTCGGCCTGCTCGTGGGCCGCTTCTGGATGCTGCAGGTGGAGCGCTATGAGGGCTTGTCCGAGCGCGCGGACCGCAATCGCATCGCCGTCGTCCCCATCCCGCCGCGACGCGGCGAAATACTGGACCGCAACGGGGTCGTGCTGGCGCGCAACTACCGCACCTATACCCTGGAGATCGTGCCGGCGCAGGTGGGTGGTATCGATGCGCTGTTCAAGGCCCTGACACCGGTGGTGTACATCAGCCCGGCGGACCAGCGCCGGCTCAAGCGCCGCATCGCGGAGAACAGCCGCTACGCGACGCTCACCCTGCGCGACAACCTGAACGAGACCGAAGCCGCCTGGTTCGCCGCGCATGCCTTCCAGTTCCCTGGCGTGGAGCTGCGCGCGCGCTGGGTGCGCGAGTATCCGGAGGGCAAGTCCGCGGGGCACGTGGTCGGCTATATCGGCCGGATCTCCGACGGCGATATCGAGGAGCTCGAAGCCAGCGGCCAGCTCGGCAACTACCGCGGCACCGACGTCATCGGCAAGAAGGGCATCGAAAAGAGCTGGGAAGCCCAGCTGCACGGCCGTACCGGCATGGAAGAAGTGGAAGTGACGGCGGGCGGCCGGCCCGTGCGCACCCTGCGGCGCATCGATCCCATTCCGGGCTCCGACATCAAGCTGTCCATCGATATGCGCCTGCAGAAAGTCGCCGAGGAGGCCTTTGGGGACCAGCGCGGCGCCCTGGTCGCCCTGGAGCCGGACACGGGTGAAGTGCTGGCCTTCGTGTCGCAGCCTTCGTTCGACCCGAATATGTTCGTCGACGGCATCGACGTGGATAACTGGCGCATGCTGAACGAATCGCCGGATCATCCCCTGATCAACCGGCCCATCTACGGCACCTATCCGATCGGCTCGACGTACAAGCCCTTCGTGGCCATGGCGGCCCTGGAACTGGGCAAGCGGCGCGCGACCGACCGCATTCCCGACCCGGGCTATTTTGAATTTGGCGGACAGAAATTCCGCAATGCGGCGGGCGCGGTGTTCGGCCCCACCGACATGCACAAGGCCCTGGTGGTGTCCTCGGACACCTACTTCTTTTCGCTCGGCCCGGAAATCGGCGTGGACGCGCTGCACGACTTCACCAAGCAATTCGGCTTCGGGCAGATCACCGGCATCGACCTGGACGGCGAAAAGCGCGGCGTGCTGCCGTCCACGGCCTGGAAGCGCAGCGCCTACAAGGACAAGGACAAGCAGCGCTGGTATGCCGGCGAGTCGGTGTCGGTGGCGGTGGGGCAGGGCTACAACGCCTTCACCATCCTGCAGCTGGCGCAGGCGACCTCCACGCTGGCCGACAACGGGCTGTATCGCAGGCCGCACCTGGTCCATGCCGTGGAAGACCCGCGCACCGGCGTGTTCACCGATACGCCCACCACGCCCAACTACCAGATCCCGCTGCACCAGGCCAACCTGGACGTGGTGAAGGGGGCGATGGCCGATGTGGTGCGCGTGGGAACGGCGCGGCAGGCCTTCCGGGGCACGGCCTACCAGGCCGCCGGCAAGACCGGTACGGCGCAGGTCTACAGCCTGCGCGGCGCGCGCTACCACGCCAGCGCCATCGACGAGCGCCTGCGCGACCATGCGCTGTTCATGGGCTTCGCGCCGGTGGACCATCCGCGCATCGCCGTCGCGCTGATCGTCGAAAACGCCGGCTGGGGCGCCAGCTCCGCCGCCCCCATCGCCCGCAAGGTATTCGACGCCTGGCTTACCGAAGACCATCCCGATGCGCCGCCCAGGCAGCCCAACGTCGCGGGTAACGCCCCTGACGCGCCGCCCAAGCAGCCCAACATCGCGGGCAAGGCGCCCGATGCGCCGCCACGGCGGCGCGATGTCGCGGTCAACCAGTCGGACATGCCGCCGCGGCCACGGCCCGTCGCCGTCAAGACCGATGCCGCCGTGGCGGGGGCCGACCGATGAAGCGCCTGGCATTGATCTTGTTGCGCGTGGTCACGGCTTTCGATTGGCCCTTGCTGTGCATCCTGGTGCTGCTGACCGCCCTGGGCCTGACCGTCATGCATTCCGCGGTGGGCAGCACCGATTGGCGCTTTGCCGACCAGTCGCGCAATTTCATCATCGCCTTCTTCGCGATGTGGGTGGTGGCGCTGATCCCGCCCAAGGCGCTCATGAAGTGCGCGCCCCCGGCCTATGTGCTGGGCGTGGCGCTGCTCGTGGCGGTGGAGCTGTTCGGCGAAACCAGCAAGGGCGCCACGCGCTGGCTGAACCTGGGCGTCACCCGCATCCAGCCGTCCGAAATGATGAAGATCGCGCTGCCGTTGATGCTCGCCTGGTACTTCCAGCGGCATGAAGGCCAGGTCCGCATACGCGACTTCCTGTTCGCCGGATTGCTGCTGGGCGTGCCTTTCCTGCTGATCGTGCGCCAGCCCGACCTCGGAACGGCGCTGTTGGTATTTGGCGCCGGATTCTGCGTGATCTATTTCGCCGGCCTGTCCTTCAAGCTGCTGATTCCGGTGGTGGTGGCCGGCATCATCGGCGTGGGCACGCTGGTCAGCTACGAAGGGCAGCTGTGCCAGCCCGACGTGAACTGGGTGGTGCTGCACGACTACCAGAAGCACCGCGTGTGTACCTTGCTGGACCCCAGCTCGGACCCATTGGGCAAGGGCTTCCACACGATCCAGTCCATGATCGCGGTGGGATCGGGCGGCCTGTACGGCAAGGGCTACATGAAGGGAACCCAGACGCATCTGGACTTCATCCCGGAACGCACGACCGACTTCATTTTCGCGGTCTACGCGGAGGAATTCGGCCTGTACGGGGGGGTGTTGATCCTGGTGCTGTATGGGTTGCTGATCGCCCGCGGGCTGACCATCGCCACGCGGGCGACCTCGCAATTCGGCCGATTGTTGAGCGGCTCACTGACCATGATGTTCTTCATCTATGTATTCGTGAACATCGGCATGGTGACCGGCATCCTGCCCGTGGTGGGCGTGCCGCTGCCGTTCATGAGTTATGGCGGAACCGCGCTGCTCACCGTGGGCGTCGCCTGCGGGATGCTGATGAGCGTGAACAGGCATCGTTCCCTCAAGGCCTAGCGGCGGCATCGCCGCGGCGGGTGCGAGGCGCCTTCCAGCGTTGACAGGCTCTAGGCCGCCGGCGCCATCACGTCCTGCGGCAAGCCGGCCGCGAACAGGCCGTCGATCAGCTTGCGCACCGGCGCGGGCAGGGCAACGTCCGCGGCGCCGGCGGCATCCACCCACCGCCACGGCCGCTCCAGCGCGGCAGGCGCCTGCGAAACGACGACATACCAGGGCCGCACATGCAGCCGAAAGTGCGTGAAGGTGTGCGAGAACGCAGCCAGTTCGAATACCGCGCCCGGCGCGGCACCCAGCGCCTTGCAGGCCGCCGCGGCGTCCAGGCCGGCATCGAATTCCGGCAGGCTCCACAGGCCGCCCCAGATGCCCGGCGAGGGACGCCGTTCCAGCAGGAGCTTGCCGTCGTGCTGCAGGAGCAGCATGCCCGTGCGCCGCTCCGGCGATGCCTTGCGCGCCTTGGGCGTGGGCAGTTCGGCCTGCCGGCCGTCGCGCCGGGCGATACACGTCTCGTTGACCGGGCAACGCTCGCAGCGCGGCTTGCCGCGCACGCATACCGTGGCGCCCAGGTCCATCAATCCCTGTGTATAGGCGGCCATGTCGACCGCCTGCCCGGCCCCGTCGGCCAGCTGGGCGTCGGCCAGTGCCCATAGCCGGATCTCGGTTTCGCGCCGCGCCGGATCGCCGGCAATGCCGAAATGGCGCGCGAACACGCGCTTCACATTGCCGTCCATGATGGGCGATCGCTCGCCGTAGGCGAAGGCGGCGATGGCGGCCGCGGTGGATCGTCCTATGCCCGGCAGCGTCGCGATGGCCGATGCGTCGGGGGGGAAGCGGCCGCCCCAGTCGCTTACGATTACCTGTGCGCATCGATGCAGGTTGCGCGCGCGGGCGTAGTAGCCCAGTCCCGCCCAATAGGGCATGACGGCTTCCTGGTCCGCCGCGGCCAGCGCGTGCAGGTCCGGAAAGCGGCCCAGAAAGCGCTCGTAGTAGGGAATGACTGTACCGACCTGGGTCTGTTGCAGCATGATTTCCGACAGCCAGATGCGGTAGGGATCGCGGGTGTTCTGCCACGGCAGATCGTGGCGGCCGTGGCGCTGCTGCCACGCGGCGATTCGGGTTGCGAAGTCCATGGCGCGATTATGGCATCCATGGCATGGGAAGCCCTCGGGAACACCAATTGCGCAGGGGCCGAGCCAGGAGTAAAAGACCGGTACAGGCACGATGGAAAAGCCTGGTTGACTGTTCATGCCGGCCGGCAAGCCTTCACAAGAGGCGATGGCCCGCCCGGCACGAGCGATCCAAGACAAACGGAGACTGCATGAACGCCCCCCTTACGCCGGCGCAGCGCGCCGCGCTCGACTCGGTCCAACTGGACGACAAATATTCCCTGGAAACCGGCCTTGCCTGGATGAGCGGCATCCATGCGCTGGTGCGCCTGCCCATGATGCAGCGCACGCGCGATGTGCGGGCTGGCCTGAATACGGCGGGCTTCATCTCGGGCTATCGGGGTTCGCCCCTGGGCGGCGTGGACCTGAACATGTGGAAGGCGGCCAAGTACCTGAAGGCGCATCACGTGGTGTTCCAGCCGGGCGTGAACGAGGACCTTGCGGCCACCGCCGTATGGGGCTCCCAGCAGGTCAATCTGTTTCCCGGCGCGCGCTACGACGGCGTATTCGGCATGTGGTACGGCAAGGGGCCCGGCGTGGACCGCTGCGGGGACGTGTTCAAGCATGCCAATGCGGCGGGCACTTCCCGCCACGGCGGCGTGCTGGTGGTGGCGGGCGACGACCACCCCGCGAAGTCATCGACCCTGCCGCATCAAAGCGACCATCTGCTCAAGGCCTGCCTGATCCCGGTGCTGTTTCCCTCCAACGTCCAGGAGGTCCTGGACTACGGGCTGCACGGCTGGGCCATGAGCCGCTATGCCGGCGTCTGGGTCGGCATGAAATGCATCACGGATATCGTGGAGGTATCGGCCTCGGTGGAAGTGGACCCGGACCGCGTCGGCATCGTGATGCCGCACGATTTCCAGATGCCGCCGGACGGCTTGAACATCCGGCTGCCCGATACGCCGCTTGAACAGGAAGCACGCCTGCTGGACTTCAAGCTGTACGCGGCGCTGGCCTATGCGCGGGCCAATGGGCTGAACCGCGAGCTCTGGCATGTGCCGCAGGAAGCCGCGCGCTTCGGCATCATGACGTCCGGCAAGGCATACCTGGATACGCGCCAGGCGCTGTCCGACCTGGGCCTGGACGACGACACCTGCCGTCGTATCGGCGTGCGGCTGTTCAAGGTGGGCATGGTGTGGCCGCTGGAGGCCACGGGCATGCAGCGCTTCGCCGAAGGCCTGGACGAAATCCTGGTGGTCGAGGAAAAGCGCCAGGTGCTGGAATACCAGCTGAAGGAAGAGCTGTTCAGCTGGATAGGCAGCGGCAAGAAAATCCCGCGCGTGGTGGGCAAGTTCGACGACAAGGACGGCGGCGAATGGGCCGTGCCGCAGGGCAATTGGCTGCTGCCCGCCCACTACGAGTTTTCGCCCGCCATCGTCGCCAAGGCCATCGGCGCGCGGCTGCTGAAGTTCGACCTGCCGGCCGACGTCCGCGCCGGCATCGAGGCGCGCCTGGCCTTCATCGACGCGCGCGAGCGCGCGCTGTCGCGTCCGCGCGTGGTGGCGGAACGCAAGCCCTGGTTCTGCTCGGGCTGTCCGCACAATACCTCCACGCGCGTGCCGGAGGGCTCGCGCGGCATGGCCGGGATCGGTTGCCACTACATGGTCCGGTGGATGGACCGCAGCACGGATCTGTACACCCACATGGGCGGCGAGGGCGTGCCCTGGGTCGGCCATGCACCGTTCACGGACGAAAAACATGTCTTCGCCAACCTGGGCGACGGCACCTACTATCATTCCGGGCTGCTTGCCATCCGCGCCGCGGTTGCCGCCAAGACGCCCATCACCTACAAGATCCTGTTCAACGATGCCGTCGCGATGACCGGCGGCCAGCCGGTGGACGGGCCCATCAGCGTGCCCATGATCACGTGCCAGCTGGCGGCCGAGGGCATCGAGAAAATCGTCGTGGTCACGGACGAGCCCGAGAAATACAAAACCATGAACGGCATGGCGCCCGGCGTGCCGGTCCTGCATCGCGACGAACTGGATCGCGTGCAGCGCGAACTGCGCGAGTATCCGGGCGTGTCCATCCTGATCTATGACCAGACCTGCGCCACGGAAAAACGCCGGCGGCGCAAGCACAACGCGTATCCGGATCCCGCCCGGCGCGTCGTCATCAACGACCGCGTGTGCGAAGGCTGCGGCGATTGCTCCGATAAATCCAACTGCCTGTCGGTCGAGCCGCTGGAAACCGAGTTCGGCCGCAAGCGCACGATCAACCAGTCCAGCTGCAACAAGGACTTCTCCTGCCTGAACGGCTTCTGTCCCAGCTTCGTGACGGTGGAAGGCGGCAAGCTGCGCAAGCCCAAGGGCATCGCCGCCCAGGGCGAGATCGACGCGGCATTGTCCGATCCCGAACGGCCCGCATTGGATAGGCCGTACGGCGTGTTCATCGCGGGCGTGGGCGGCACCGGCGTGGTCACGATCGGCCAGCTGCTGGGCATGGCCGCGCACTTGGAAGGCAAGGGCTGCTCGGTGCTGGATATGGCGGGCCTGGCGCAGAAGGGCGGAGCCGTGCATTCGCACGTCATCCTGGCACGCTCGCCGGGCCATTTGCTGAACACCCGCGTGGCCATGGGCGAGGCCGACCTGGTCCTGGCGGGCGACCTGGTGGTGGCCAGCAGCCGCGATGCGCTGGCGCGCATGCGGCCCGAACGCACGCGCCTGCTGCTCAATAGCGATGTGGCGCCTACCGCTGCCTTTATTTCCAATCCGGACTGGCGCCTGCCATCGGACAGCCTGCAGCGCGACATCGATGGGGCCTGCATGCCGGGGCAGGTGGATACGGTCGATGCCGCCGAACTGGCCGTGGGCTTGCTGGGAGACGCCATCTACGCCAACCCCTTGATGATGGGCTACGCCTATCAGAAAGGCTGGATTCCCCTGGGGCGCGAGTCGCTGTTGCGTGCCATCGAACTGAACGGCCAGCAGGTCGAGAACAACAAGGCCGCCTTCGCCTGGGGCCGCCGCGCCGCGCAGGATCTGGCGTCTGTCCAGCAACTGATCGCGCCGGCCGCGTCCGATGCGGGCGATGCCGTGAACACCGGCGCGGAAATCATCGAAATCCGCCGCGGCGCGGTGCTGGCGGCCGGAGATGCCGGCCCGGCGCGGCGCTGGCCCGCGGATCTGGCCGCGCTGGTGGGCCGGCGCGAGCGCTTCCTGGCCGACTACCAGAACAAGGCCTACGCGCGGCGCTATGCCGATTTCGTGGAGCAGGTCGCCACCGCCGAATTCGCCGCGACGGGCACCACGCGCCTGGCCCAGGCGGTCGCGCGCAACTACTTCAAGCTGATGGCCTACAAGGACGAATACGAGGTGGCCCGGCTGTACAGCGATGGCGTTTTCCTGCGCCGCATCGCCGAACAATTCGAAGGCGACTGGAAGCTCAATTTCCATCTGGCGCCGCCGGCTTTTTCGCGGCACGATGCCCAGGGCCATCTGGTCAAGCGTTCTTATGGGCCATGGATGATGAAAGCCTTCGGCGTCCTCAGCAAGGCGCGCTTCCTGCGTGGCACGCCGCTCGATCCTTTCGGGTACACCAAGGAGCGGCGCACGGAAAGGGCGCTGGTGGCGGAGTACCGCGACACCATCGCGGCGCTATTGCCTCGCTTGGGACGCGGCAATCTGGATATTGCCGTGGCGCTGGCAACTTTGCCCGAAGAGATCCGCGGCTACGGCCACATCAAGGACGCCGCGATCGACAGGGCGCGGGCGCGCCGGTCCGAGCTGTTGCAGCGCCTGGATGGCGGCACGCATGGAAGTGCGGGAGGCACCGCCCGCGCCGCATAGCGCTACCTGTAATTCCTTGTTCGAGCGACGCGCCATGCGCGTCGTTTTTTTTTGCGCGGCCCGGAATGGCGCGCCCCGGGCATCCCGCCGATGTCGTAAATCAGCCGACACAAAAGATTATGGTCGCGCTCTCGCTCCCGGCATGGCGCCGTGCGCACAATGGCCACGACAGGAGGGAAGCAGCGGCTTCCTCTCGTGTGCATGGAAGCACTGGAATCCGGGAAATCCATTTCCGCCGGATACCCGAAATCAAATCCACTTGTCCGGGCAAGTCCGAGTTTCGGAATTTTGCATGGCTGAATCGGGAGTCAAAGATAAGCGATCTTCAATACGGCGATACATTCGAACTGCAGGGCCTGGGCTATGAGGGAAGTATCGAGCTCCCGGCCGTCGGCGGCTACCTCGCCCTCGATACGTCGAAATACGCGGTGACGACGGATAGTCCGGTGGCGACTTGGAAATTCGAGTCTCAGGATGGCAAGAAAAAGGGCAGTGTGATGGTGGGGGACGTCGTCAAACTCGTGAACGTCACGCCCAAGTCCACGGCGGGGCAACCCCTTCAAGCCGTGAGGGAGTCCAACGCCAAGGCCTACGGAGGCAAGCCGTCGGACGATGTAGACAGCTGGACATGGCACATCTTTGGCGTGGAGGACCCGGCCAACCCTGGGAATCCGAATCCGTACGGCGTGGCTCCCATCCCGGAGACTCTTATATTTGCCTTTCCAGTTGCCTCGCGGCGCCGCCTTACCTTAACAACGGCAATGCGACAGGGGAGTTCTTGTGCATCCATGGGCAAATTTCCGCGCCGCTCGACGGCGCCAAGGAGATGTACATGGTGTTCACGCGGCAGGCGTTGAATATCGGTGCAGGTGGCGACCCCTGGTGGAGGGTCACCAACATCAAGCCGGCGTCGGCTTCCCCTTCGCCGTCGCCTTCGCATTCCCCCTCGCCATCCCATTCTCCCTCCCCATCGCCGTCGCATTCGCCGTCTCCTTCCCCCGCGCTGACCACCGGGAAGAAGTGCTGCTTCGATATCCCCGCCCACACGAACTTCACCGTTGCATACACCAACGAGGAAAAGTGGACCAGGACGGTGATGGTGTATATCGACCAGAAGCCCACCAGCATTCCGGTGCCGGTCGGCCATAGCACAGGCTCCAAGAACTTCGTCTCCGGCCCAGGAACCGCCGCCCAGGGCGGCAAGAGCCAGGTATGCATCGAGATCGAGGACAGCCAGTCGGGCGAGATGTTGTTGGGCTGGCGGCCGCCCGTGCGACCTGATTCCCGGCAGTTCGCGCATGTCGTTCGTTCCCGCGGGTGCCCCGCTCGAGGCTCGGCGTGTAAACGCGCCGAAACAAAAGATTATGGTGGCCCCGCGGTTCGCGCACAGCGGCGTGTGCAGAATGATGGCGACTGGATTGAAGCCGCTTCGCCAGTCCCGTCCCACGTAAGCAGTGGAACCCGAGAAAGGCGTCTTTCTCGGGTCGATCTCAATCAACTCGACGGCGATTCCGGTTTTGGAAATTGCCCCGCGGTAAAGGAGTTCAAGATTGCCCAGAAGGGAAAGAGCTTGATCTGCATCGAGGTGCAAGACAGCCAGCACGGCCAGATGTTGTTGGGCTGGCGTCCGACGACACTCGTGGGTGACAGCGAGTACGTCCACATCGGTGCAGAGAAAGACTATCCCTCGGGCAGCAATTACCAGCCGGAGACCCGCTTCAACGACGTTGAAGTCACCGTGTCCTGGGCGGCAAGCAAGCCGCAGGGGTCGGCGGTTTGAGCGGGTAAACGACGCACCATTACGTCATCCAAGCCTGGCTTCCGTTAGGTACCGGTCATGGATGGTCTTGTCTGTCTATATAGGAAATTTCCATGTCCGGTCCCAAATACTATTTTTTCCAGGGCGCGTCGTACGTACGGATAGACGCCCAAACCAATACGATGGATCCCGGCTACCCGCGCTCGATAGCGGATGATTGGCACGGGACAGCGGATGTGGGCTTTGCCAGCGATTACGATGCCGCGTGGGCGCCGGAAAGCACAGGCCCTTATGTGTATTTTTTCAGAGGTACCCAATACATCACCTATGACCTGACCCAGGATCGCGTCTCCAAGGGGCCGAGTCCCATGGGCGACTGGGTAAACCCCAGCGGGATGCAGGCTGGAAGGTTGAACGCCATCACGCCGTTTGTTTTGGCGGGAAGCGAACGGACATTCGTGTTCTTCGCCGGTGCCCAACATGTGCTGATGGCGCCCTACGATAACCAAAGCGCCTGGGTTCCGACGACCCAACTAAGTTTCCCTGGCGTGCCGATGCAGTTCGTCACGGATATGGACGCCGCAATGAAACGGTATGGGCAGGAGATTGCCTACTTTTTCAATGGCGCAAGTGTCATCACCTACGACATCACCCAGGCGCTCCATGCCGTGGGCGGGCCCGTCCCGATCAACAGTGCCTTCCTGCAATTGGCGGCGAGCTTCCAGCAGAACATTCAAGCGGCGACGTTATTGAGCGGTGACGCGGTTTCCGGCGGAGTGATGTCCAAACCGGATCCCGTGCCGCCGCCACCGCCTCCTCCGCCGTCGCCATCGCCGTCGCCGTCACCATCGCCGTCGCCATCGCCGTCGCCATCGCCATCGCCATCGCCGTCACCGTCACCGTCACCGTCGTCGTCACCGTCGCCGTCGCCATCGCCGTCGCCGTCGCCATCGCCGTCGCCGTCGCCGTCGCCATCACCATCACCGTCGCCGTCGCCGGCCCCTTCTCCTTCGTTAAGGACCGGAAGGGAATGCTGCTTCAACCTTCCGGCCAATACGCACTTTTCCGTTTCGGTCACGAACCAGGAAAAGTGGGCCAGGACGGTCACCGTCTCCATCGATAAGGCCGCTCACGCTATCGAAGCCCAGCCGGGCCACAGCGCAGTGGCCACGGAATTTGTTTCGGGCCCAGGCTCCGCAGCAGTGGGAGGGCGAAGCACGATATGCATCTCGGTTCAGGACAGCAAGTCCGGGCAGATGCTGCTGGGCTGGCACCCGCCGGCGGTGGTGGGTGAAAGCGAATTCGTCAATATCGGTGCGGAAAAGGACTACGCCACGGGAGGCACCCAGTATCCGCCGGAAGCGGGCTTCAACGATGTGACTGTCTCGGTGTCCTGGGCGGTGGCGCAACCCAAGGGTTCGGCGGGCTGACGCTTCAACCGGGGGGCGCGTGACGCGCCGGCACGAGTCCGTGCCGGGGCCGGCGGAGAGGCGGTTCCTCATCGGCATTGCGGCCGGGTGACAGGGAGATAGGGAGGCGCGGATGAAGGAGACGGAAATGCAGGGAGAGAACCACGCTATGGGGATCGACGCGGATACCGCCCTGGCGCCCGGTGTCGACGCGGCCGCCCGCGTGGAGGCCGGCTACGCCGTCGACGCGGGGGCGCTGTCGTGGCCGGCTTGTCCCGAGCCGGCGCTGGCGCATTCCCCCCAGCGTATCCACGCGGGAGACCGCGAAGTGCGCGTGCTGCTCGCCATGCGCGATCCCCGCATCGTCCTGTTCGCGGATTTCCTTTCCGGCGAAGAGTGCGATGCGCTGATCGCCGCGGCGCGGCCCCAGCTGCGGCATTCCACCGTGGTCGATAACGAGACCGGTGGCGACAGCGTGCTCGACAACGTGCGGACCAGCGACGGGATGTTCTTCCAGCCTGGGGAGAACGAACTCGTACGCCGGATCGAGACGCGCATCGCCAACCTGGTGAACTGGCCAGTGGAGCGCGGGGAAGGAATGCAGGTGCTGCATTACCGCGTAGGGGCGGAATACCGGCCGCATTTCGATTTCTTCCCGCCGGATGCCCGAGGGACGCCCGCAATACTCGAGCGCGGCGGGCAACGTCTGGCCAGTGTCTTGATGTACCTGAACGAGCCGGCCTGCGGCGGTGGCACCGTCTTTCCGGAGATCGGCGTCACCGTGGGCGCGCATCGGGGGCAGGCATTGTTCTTCAGCTACGAAGATCCCCGTCGGGACAGCAAGACCCTGCATGCCGGCCAGCCGGTCATCGCGGGCGAGAAATGGCTGGCCACCAAATGGCTGAGGCAAGGCACGTTCACATGAGTGCCAAGCGGATATTCGTACAGATCGCGAGCTATCGCGATCCGCAACTGATTCCGACGCTGGTGGACCTGATCGAGCAAGCGGCGCAACCGGACGCCTTGCGCGTTGTCGTGTGCTGGCAGCACGCCCAGGAGGAAACGCTGGATACGTTCTTCGCCAGTGGATTTGCCGGCGCGCGCGGCGACGTGCGCGGCCAATATCCCGTCCACCGGCTGGCGCGCGCGGGGGCCGCCATCGAACTTATCGATGTGCCCCAGTGGCAATCGCGGGGAGCCTGCTGGGCGCGCAACCTGATCCAGCAACGCTACCAGGAAGAAGCCTATACATTGCAGCTGGATTCGCATCATCGCTTCGTTCCGCATTGGGACGCCGTATTGATCGAGATGCTGGAATCCCTGCGTACGGAAAGCCCCAAGCCCGTATTGACCACTTACCTGCCGGCTTTCGATTCACGCGACGACCCCGGCAGCCGGGTCATGCTGCCCGCGGTATTGACGTTCTTCAAGTTCGACTACGACGGCATCATCCTGCTTTCCGGCAGGTATGTTGCGGAATCGGAGCATACGCGCCCCATCCCTGTCGCCTTCTACAGCGCGCACTTCGCCTTCGCCGACGGCGCGTTCGCGCGCGAGGTGCGGCATGATCCCGGCCTGTTCTTCTATGGCGAGGAAATCTCCATCGCCGTGCGTGCCTATACGCACGGCTACGATTTCCATTGCCCTCATCGACTGGTTGCCTGGCATCAGTATGGGTGCGATGGCCGTTCGACCATCTGGCAGGACCATACGGAAGAAGCCAAGGCCAAGGGCGACGTCGCGCTGGTCTGGGCCGAGCGGAACGACAGCGCGCGGCTGCGCGTGCGGCAGCTGTTGGGCATGGACGGCGTCCCGTCGGACCGCGTCGATTTCGCACCCTACGGTCTTGGCACCGCGCGCAGCCTGGCCCAGTACGAAAGGTACGCGGGCCTGTGCTTCGCGCGGCGCATGGCGCACGAAGCTACGCTGGACGGCCACCTGCCGCCTGCGGGCGATGCGATGCTGGACGACGATGCCTGGTGCGCATCCCTGTGCCACACGGACCATGCCTGAATCGGCCGCCTGGGCCAGACTCGGCGGCCATCCCCCATGCCTGGATAGGCAACGCCGGCCCGGTGACGTTTTGTGCGCCGAAATTACTGTGGCGCGCAGCCGTGGCTGGCGGGTCGGCGTTAGTCTGGCATCCCGTCGATGCAGCGCCGATATTGCATCGGCGCAGTCCCGGGACATGCGCGTGTATCCATCCGGATCACGAGGCGCACCGCCATCCCATCCACCCGAGAGGTAAGGAAATGAGCAACAGTAACGTAGGCAAGGAATGCGATTTCACCGTGCCGGCGAACAGGCCTTTGTATGTCTCCGTCCATAACGAGGAAAAATGGAAGCGGACCGTCAAGGTCGTCCTGGACAGGAAGGAAACGCAGCAGATCGAAGTACCCCCCGGTGGCATCCAGGGCAGCGTGTATCCCGTGGTGAAGGGCGCCAAGAGCGGAGACACCCGCAGTGTGCAGGTACAGATGTACGACAGCCAGAACGGCCAGATGCAGCTTGGGTGGATTCCTACCCAGACGCTGGGCAACGGCAAGTACGTGAACATCGGCGGCCAGAAGGACTATCCCTCCGGAGGCGGGACCTACCAGCCGGAACAGGGTCTCAACGATGCCACGATTACGGTGTACTGGAGCACGGTGGCGCAGCCGGGCGCATCAAGCTGACCCTGCGCGGCGGAATGACGCGGGCCGTCCCTTCAAGAGGCGGTCGCGCGGCGGCCCACGGTGGGCGGGATGTTGAAGCGCTCCAGGCGGGGCTTGGTCGCGGTCGTTTCCTTCAGCGTCTGCACGACCGCGACTTCCCGCTTCGCGATGATTTCCGTCGCCCGGGCCTTGGTGGTCATCTTGCGCACCATCACACGGCCGTCGCGCGGGAAAAAGCTGATGCGGCGGGCATACACGTCGCCCAGGTCCTTGGCCAGCACGGGGATGTTCTCCATCGCCAGGTAGTTCAGCACGAAGTGGCCGTTGCGCTCGCCGATGTTCATCTGTTGCATCGCTTCCAGCACCGCGCCGCCGCCGAATACCTTGGCCTGCAGCCGCTCGCGCGCGCCGCCCGCCTTCAGGACCTCGTTGATCAGAACTTCCATCGCGAAGGCGCCATAGCGCATGGTGGCCGAAGCCGGCGACTGGCTGTCGCCTTCCGGCAGCATGAAGTGATTCATGCCACCCACGCCGGTCTGCGGATCGCGGATGCACGCCGCCACACAGGAGCCCAGCACGGTGGTGATCATCAGGTCATCGCCCGTGACGTAGTACTCGTTGGGCAGCACTTTGACTGCCTGATAGTTGAAGGCACTATCAAAATAGTGGCGCGTCGCGCGGGCGTCACGGGCAGACAACATGGTGGGTCGAGGTTCTTGAAACGAGGTCGAAAATTGATATTACTAAATTTGTCTGAAACTTCTACTTTATTTCTGCTCTACCGTACCCGGCCCCCCGGGCGGCCGGGGGCCGGCGTACAAACGGGGGGATACAGGAGCTCGCTTGCGAGGGCGATCGTCCGGACGTCGCCCCTGGCTGGCAGCGCGGATACCGCTGCAAGAAGGGACGACGAGCAACCGGCGGCTGCCGTGCTTTCACTGCACTATTCCACGGATGCGGCGCGTCTATTTGCCCGATCAGATGGCTTAAAAGCGGGTACTGCGGGTGACTGACCACCGGGCGGACAAGGCGGCCAGGATGGCGGCGCCCACTACCGCCACGGCCAGCCAGGGGGCCTCGGGCAGGTGCAGGGCGAAATCGGCCCCGTAGCTGTGGGCCAAGGCCGTTAAGGCCTCGTTCAGCGGCGAAAGCGCCAATACCGCGATCAGTATGCCCAGCAGCGCGGCCAGCGCCCCGGACAGCGCCCCCAGGTACAGGAATGGGCGGCGGACGAAGGATTCGGTCGCGCCGACCAGGCGTGCCACGGCGATCTCTTCGCGCTGCGTCAGCGCCTGCATCCGCACCGTATTGAAGACCGTCGCCAGGACCACCACGGCCACGCAGGCCGCCAGGAATACCAGCCCGATGCGGCCGAACCGCAGCAGCGCTTCCATGCGTTGGACCCAATCGCTGTCCAGCTGCACCTGCTCGACCTGGTCCAGGGCCTTCCAGGCCTGGGCCAGCTGGGCCGCGCGGCCGGCGAGGTCGTCGCCGTCGCGCAGCGTCGCCACCACGGCATCGGGCAGGGGATTGCCGGGCAGGACCGCCAGCGCCGCGGCCCAGGTGGGATTGCGTCGCAGGGCGGCCAGCGCCGCGTCACGGCCTACCGTGCGGACTTCCCGTACCTGCTCGCTGTAGTCCTTGCGGATGCGATCGGCCAGCGCCTGCGCGGCGCCGGCGGGTGCGTCCAGCTTCATGAACACGGTCAGTTCGGGCGTCACGGAAAGCTGGCGCGCCACCGGCTGCACCGATACCAGGATGGCCGCGCCCAGCACCGGCAGGGCCAATGCCAACGCCATGACCAGCAGGTTGGCCAGCGAGGAAAACGGTTGGGCCAGCATGCGCCGCAGGGTGATGCCCAGGGCGTAGCGATGTTGCCGCAGCCATGCTGTCATGCCGTGGCCTCCGAAAGATCGGCGAAGCGGCCCGGTTCGATGCGCAGGACCCGTGGGGCGTAATGGGCCATCAATTCCTGGTCGTGGGAGGCGATCAGCGTCGTGACGCCGACCCGGTTGAAGTCGCGGAACACGTTCATGATGCGCAGGGCGCTCTCGTGGTCCAGGTTGGCGGTCGGTTCATCGGCGATCAGGATGGCGGGCCGGTTGACGATGGCGCGCGCGATGGCCAGGCGCTGTTGTTCGCCGCCGGACAATTCGATCGGATTCAGGGTTTCCTTGCCGGACAGGCCGACTTTGTCCAATGCCGCGCGAGCCCGCGCGGCGGCCGAGTCCCAGTGTTGTCCGGTGACGGCCAGCGGCAGCATGACGTTCTGGAAGGCATTGCGGTCATAGAGCAGGTGGGTGTCCTGCAGGATGACGCCGACCGCGCGCCGCAAATAGGGGCGGGCGCGCTGCGGGAGTTTGTCCAGCCGCTGCCCGTTCACCTGGATCGAGCCGCGGCTGGGCGGTTCCAGGCCGCCGATCAATTTCAGCAGGGTGGATTTGCCGGCCCCCGAAGGCCCCGAGACAAAGACGAATTCGCCCGCGGTAATGCGGAAGTTGATATCGGCCAGGATGTTGCGGCCGCGTCCATACGATTTGAAAACGTGCTGGAATTCGATCATGGCGGATAGGGCGGATGAAGCCGCAATAGTACCGTGTACGGAGCGCCGCCAGGCGCATGCTGCGAGGGCGGGCTGGCAGCATTTTATGGCATGATACGTCCCTTAAATCGGGGCCGAAGTGCGCAGGGATTTCCCCCATGTCCCTTGTTTTTGCCGGGGGCTACCATGCGCCGCAGTATGGGGATGCGCGCACGGCGGGCGCGCGCCTTCGGCCGGGGTCGCATTCCTGGCTTGCCGTTGCCCGAACTTTCGTCCATTTCGTAATGGAGACCATCATGAAGACCTGGAAAACGGCCGCGCTCGGCGCCGCCTTGCTGGCCTTGTTCGGCTCCGCACACGCCGGCGCGACCTACGACAACGTAAAGAAGAAGGGCTTCGTCCAGTGCGGGGTCTCCACCGGCGTCCCGGGATTTTCCGCCGCGGACAGCAAGGGCGAATGGAAGGGACTGGACATCGATATGTGTCGCGCCATCGCGGCGACCATGTTCAACGACGCCAGCAAATTCAAGGTCACGCCGTTGAACACCCAGCAGCGCTTCACGGCGCTGCAGTCTGGCGAGATCGATGTCCTGACCCGCAACACGACCGAAACCCTGACACGCGATACGACGCTGGGCCTGGTCGGTACCGGGGTCAACTATTACGACAGCCAGGGCGTGATGGTCTCCAAGGACCTGGGCCTCAAGAGCGCCAAGGAACTGAACGGGGCCACGGTCTGCGTGCAGCCCGGCACCACCACCGAACTGAACCTGGCGGACTGGTTCCGCTCCAACAAGATCGAATTCAAGCCCGTTGTCATCGATAAGTACGACGAGATCGTGCGCGCCTTCTCGGCCGGTCGCTGCGACGCCTTCACCACCGACAAGTCGCAGCTGGCATCCACGCGCACGACGCTGGAGAATCCGGACAAGTACATCATCCTGCCGGAGGATTTCTCCAAGGAGCCGCTCGGCCCCATGGTGCGCCAGGATGACGTGCAATGGTTCAACGTCGTGCGCTGGGCCTTGAACGCCATGCTGGAAGCCGAGGAATACGGCATCAAGTCGGACAACCTGGACGCCATGCTGAAAAGCACCAATCCCAATGTGCAGCGCATCCTGGGCGTCACCCCGGGCATGGGCAAAAACCTGGGCGTGGACGACAAATGGGCGTACACCATCGTCAAGCAGGTGGGCAATTACGGTGAGAGTTTCGAACGCAATCTTGGCCAGGACAGCCCGATGAAGCTGCCGCGCGGCCTGAACGCGCAATGGAAGCAGGGCGGCCTGATGTACGGCTGGCCCATCCGTTGATCATCCGTGAGCCGGGCGCGGGCGCCGGTCGGCGCCCGGCCGCAACTCGCCGTGTTGCATGGTGTATGGTGCCGAAATGAGCTCCACCCCCAAACCCCCTCCGATGACGGCGCCCGTGCGCAAGCTGTCCTGGAACGATCCGGGGGTGCGGGCCATCGTGTACCAGGTCATCGCCGTCGCGGCCGTTGCCTGGGTGGTGTGGTTCCTGGTCTCGAACACCCTGCACAATCTGTCATCGCGCCATATTTCCACCGGCTTCGCCTTCCTGGGCCGCGAGGCGGGTTTCGCCATCGGCGAGACCCCCATCCCCTACACGCCTGCCAATACCTACGGACGCGCCATCGTCGTCGGCCTGCTCAACACCCTGCGGGCGGCGGTGATCGGCATCGTGCTGGCCACCGTGCTGGGTACCCTGATCGGCATCGGGCGCCTGTCGCGCAACTGGCTGATCGCCAAACTGGCATCGATCTACGTCGAGGTCATGCGCAATATTCCGTTATTGCTGCAGTTGTTCTTCTGGTACGCGCTGATCACCGAGAACATGCCGGGGCCGCGGCAGGCACACCAGCCCTTGCCGGGGGTGTTCATTTCGAATCGCGGGCTGAAGCTGCCGACGCTGCAGGGCGACGCGCTGGACTGGATGCTGGGCGGGGTGGGCCTGGCGATCGCCGCCACCCTGTTGCTGGCGCACTGGGGCAATAAGCGGCGCGAAGCCACGGGCCGCATTTTCCCGCTGGCGCGCTGGGCGCTGGGCCTGCTCATTGCGCTGCCGCTGCTGGGATGGCTGATCAGCGGCGCATCGCTTGCCCTGGATGTGCCGGTGCTGCGCGGCTTCAATTTTTCCGGCGGCATGACCCTGTCTCCGGAATTCGCCGCGCTGCTGGCCGGCCTGGTCAGCTATACGGCGGCCTTCGTCGCCGAAGTCGTGCGTGCGGGCGTCCAGGCGGTCAATATCGGCCAGTGGGAAGCAGCCGGTTCGCTGGGACTGCGCCGCGGGCTGGTGCTGCGGCTGGTGGTGTTGCCGCAGGCGCTGCGCGTGATCATCCCGCCGATGACCAGCCAGTACCTGAACCTGACCAAGAACAGTTCGCTGGCGGTTGCCATCGGCTATCCCGACATCGTGTCGGTGGTGAATACCACCTTGAACCAGACCGGGCAGGCGATCGAAGGCATCCTGATCATCATGGGGGCGTACCTGACCGTCAGCCTGTCCATCTCCGTGTTGATGAACTGGTACAACAGGCGCATCGCGCTGGTGGAGCGCTAGATGAACGCGTCCGGCCTGCCGCCTCGGCAAGAGGACCTCAATCCCCTGGGTGTGTCCGTGCCCTCGATCGAGGGCATGCCGCCGCCGGCGCCCGGCGGCCCGGCCGGTGCGGCCTCTCCGGCCGTGGACGCCCTGCCGCCGCCGGCCAGCCAGGTCGGCCTGCTGGGATGGCTGCGGTCGCGGCTGTTCTCGTCGCCGTTGAACATCCTGCTGACCGTCCTGATCGCGTGGTTCCTGCTGCTCGCCATTCCCGCGCTGCTGGAATGGCTGCTGGTCAAGGCGAATTTCTCGGCGACGACGGCGCAGGAATGCCGCGCTTCCGGCGGTGCCTGCTGGGCCTTCATCCGCGAAAAGCACCGCTTGATCCTGTTCGGCACCTATCCCTACGATGAACAGTGGCGCCCGCTGCTCGCGTCCGTCGTCCTGATCGCGGTCATCATCTGCAGCGGCATCCGGCGATTCTGGACCCCGGCCCTGGCGGTGCTGTGGGCCGTCGGCCTGGTCGTGGTCGCGGGGCTGATGTGGGGCGGCGTCTTCGGCCTGACCTACGTGGAAAACGAACGCTGGGGTGGCCTGCCGCTGACGCTGATCCTGGCCACCTTCGGCATTGCCTTCGCGTTTCCCATCGGCGTGCTGCTGGCGCTGGGACGGCGATCGCGGCTGCCGGCGATCAAGGCGCTGTGCGTGGTGTACATCGAGCTGATACGCGGCGTCCCGCTGATCAGCCTGCTGTTCATGTCGTCGGTGATGCTGCCGCTGTTCCTGCCCGAAGGCTTTTCCATCGACAAGCTGCTGCGCGCGCAGATCGCCATCATCATGTTCGCGGCTGCGTACATCGCGGAAACCGTGCGCGGCGGCCTGCAGGCCATACCCAAGGGACAGTACGAGGGCGCCGCTTCGCTGGGGCTGACCTACTGGCAGCAGATGCGCAAGATCATCCTGCCGCAGGCCTTGCGTATCGTCATCCCGCCGCTGGTCAGCATTTTCATTTCGCTGTTCAAGGACACATCGCTGGTGGTCATCATCGGCATCTTCGACCTGACGCTGGCGGCCAAGGCCGCGCTGTCCGACGCCGCATGGCGCGGATTCGGCGTCGAGGCCTATCTGTTCATCGCATTCATCTACTTTATCTTCTGCTTTTCGATGTCCAAGTACAGCCAGGCGCTGGAACGCCGGCTGGCCAAGGGTTATCAACGATAAGACGGCGCTGCGCCCGGGCCTGGCCCCGGGCGGCGCCAGCGCAAGGGAGCGCCCGCATGGCCGACGCTATCATCAGTATGCAGGACGTGAACAAGTGGTACGGCCAGTTCCACGTCCTGCGCAATATCAACCTGGACGTTGCGACGGGCGAGCGCATCGTGATCTGCGGCCCATCGGGGTCCGGCAAGTCGACCTTGATTCGCTGCATCAACCGGCTGGAAGAACACCAGCAAGGTCACATCGTCGTCAGCGGCACCGAGCTGACCAATGACCTGAAGCACATCGAGACCATACGCCGCGAAGTCGGCATGGTGTTCCAGCATTTCAACCTGTTCCCCCACCTGACCGTGCTGGAGAACCTGACGCTGGGGCCGATGTGGGTGCTGAAGAAACCCCGTGCCGAGGCCGAGGCCGCCGCGTTGAAGTACCTGGAACGCGTGCGCATCCCCGAACAGGCGAACAAGTTTCCCGGACAGTTGTCGGGCGGGCAGCAGCAGCGGGTGGCGATCGCGCGCTCGCTGTGCATGAATCCGAAGATCATGCTGTTCGACGAACCCACGTCGGCGCTGGACCCGGAAATGGTCAAGGAAGTGCTGGACGTGATGGTCACGCTGGCCGAGGAAAGCGGCGTGACCATGCTGTGCGTGACGCACGAAATGGGTTTCGCGCGCAAGGTCGCCGATCGCGTGATCTTCATGGATCGCGGCGAAATCATCGAGGAAAACACACCGGACGCGTTCTTCGACCATCCGAAGAACGAGCGGACGAAACTCTTCCTGAGCCAGATCCTGCATTAGGGCCCGTCGTCAGGGCCTGGTGCCGCGAAGGCATGAGGCCCTGATCCAGTTACGCGGCGCCGGCTTGCTTCGCGCGTTGGCGGTGTGCTGCCACCTTGGCGCGGTTGCCGCAGACGGCGGTGCTGCACCATCGGCGGCGGTGGCCCCGGGTGTGGTCCGCGAACATCAGCGTGCAGCGCGCGCCTTCGCAGGCTTTGACGTGCGCGAGGTCTTCGGTGGCGACGAATCGCGCCAACGCTTCGCCGATGGGCAGGAGCAACGATTCGGGCGAGCGCCAGCGACGCATGGCGCGCAGTTCAAGCGCGCCCCCGGTTTCCCCGGCGGTGACGACCTGCGTGTAGCCTTCGTCGCGTTCCAGCAGGCGATTCAAGGGCTGCAAGGCCTGCACGGCGTCCGGACCGAGCGGGCGCCCCATGTGCCGGCGTACAAAGTCCCTGAACCATTCCCGCAGCGCGCGAGCCTGGGCGGCCACGCCGTCCAGTTCCCCCGGCATCGCGCGCGCGTGTAGCGCTGCCAACTCCGGCGCCGGCACCAGTCCGGCCTGTTCCAGCCAGGCGAGCAGGCCCTCTCCATTGGCTATCCAGTCGACCGGCGTATCCGTGGGGGTGGCGATCGAGTTCAGGAAATCGAGTGCCATGGAATCGGCGATGAATAGGGCGGGCGGGTGGTGGTGATCGTGCACGTGGCGTCCCTTGCCGCGTCGGATCGCGGCTGATGGTGTAACCCTTCAAAAAGTTGTTGACAGGTTAGCATCGCCATAGCTAACCTTGCAACCGATATCAGTAAGGTTACTCGACGCTCGGGTCGACTGTGGGGATACGCCGCTGATCTAGTACGGGACTCAGCGTACTCGTGCGCCCGCGTTCCGCAGGGAATGTGTGGTGACATATAACCTAATTGTAATAACCAGATAAGTTATAAGCGCCGACCTGGGGCATTAGGTACCGGGCCTGGCGAATCCAGCCTTTCACCTTCCAAGGAAAACGCCATGACGAAGATTGCCTATCGCCAAGTCCAGGCCGGTGGCCTGAATGTGTTCTATCGCGAGGCAGGCGCGCCGGGCGCGCCGAAGCTCTTGCTGCTGCACGGATTTCCCAGTTCCAGCCATATGTTCCGCGAACTGATCCCCCTGCTGGCCGCGGACTTCCACATCGTCGCGCCCGATCTGCCGGGCTTCGGCCAGACGGAGATGCCGCCGCGCGAGCGGTTCGACTACACCTTCGACAATTTCGCCAACGTCATCGAAGCCTTCACCGAAGCCGTGGGGTTCGATCGCTACGCGATGTACGTGTTCGACTACGGTGCGCCCACCGGTTTTCGCCTGGCGCTGCGGCACCCCGAGCGCATCCGCGCCATCATCACGCAGAACGGCAATGCGTACGAAGAAGGCCTGAGCGAAGGTTGGAACCCGATCCAGGCGTACTGGCGTGACCCCTCGTCCGAAAACCGCCAGGCCTTGCGCGCGCTGCTGACGCCGGAAACTACCCGGTGGCAGTACACGCACGGCGTCGCGGATCCTGCGGCCGTGTCGCCGGATGGGTATGGGCTGGATAACTATTACCTGTCCCGGCCCGGCGCGGACGAAATCCAGCTGGACGTCTTCGGCGACTACAAGAGCAACGTCGCCCTGTACCCGGACTTTCAAGCGTATTTCCGCCAGCATCAGCCGCCGCTGCTGGCGGTGTGGGGCAGGAACGATCCCTTCTTCCTGCCGCCTGGCGCGGAAGCGTTCAAGCGCGATATTCCGTCGGCCACGGTGCGGTTCTTCGATACCGGGCACTTTGCCCTGGAAACGCATGCCGACGAGATCGGCGCTGAAATCCGCGCCTTCCTGCGATCCCTGGCGTGAAGGCCGCGGGCCGCATCACGCGGCCTTCACGAATACTCATTGCCATCCAAGCGGCCGGACAGGTCGCGGGATCAGTTATCACTGGAGATGAAAAAAATGCGAGCAATCGTGCTGGAAAAATTCGGCGGCCTGGATAGCCTGGTCTACAAGGACATCCCGGAGCCCGAGCCGAAGGCCGGCCATGTGGTGATCGAGATCAAGGCCTTCGGCATCAACCACGCCGAAATGCACATGCGGCGCGGCGAATGGGCCGAAGCCGCGCCCGTCAGCGGCATCGAGTGCGTGGGCGTGGTGAAGTCCTGCCCCGGCGGCGAGTTTCCGGTAGGCGCCAAGGTGGCGGCATTGATGGGCGGCCTGGGCCGCACCATCAATGGCAGCTATGCGGAGTTCACACGAGCGCCCGTCTCGAACGTCGCCTTGATCGATGCCGATCTGCCTTGGGCGGACCTGGCCGCCATCCCCGAAACCTACGCCACGGCGTGGACCTGCCTGTTCCGCAACCTGGACCTGCAGGCCGGACAAACCCTGGTGATACGGGGCGCGACCTCGGCCTTCGGCCAGGCGGCGGTGAAGCTGGCGGTGAATGCCGGCGCCAGGGTGATCGCGACGACCCGCAACCCCAAGCGCTTCGACATGCTGCTGGCCTTGGGCGCCGTGCGCGTGGAGCTGGAAGGGCCGGACCTGTCCAAGCGCATCGCCGAAGCCCGGCAACTGGATGCGGTTCTGGACCTGGTGGGCAACAGCACCATCCTGGATTCGCTGGCGATGCTGCAGCGTGGCGGCAAGGCCTGCCTGGCGGGCTGGCTGGGCGGCCTGGCGCCGATCGCGGATTTCAATCCCCTGCTGCAAATGGCGAGCGGCGTGTACCTGACTTTCTTCGGCAGCTTCGTGTTCGGCACGCCGGGGTTTCCGTTATCGGATGTGCCATTGCAGGCCATCGCACGGGATGTCGCGGCGGGACGGCTGCAAGCAAAACCCTCGCGCGTCTTCCGCTTCGAGGACATCCATGAAGCGCATCGCATCATGGAAGCCAATGAAGCGGCCGGCAAGATGGTGGTCGTGCGCGATTGAGTCGTCGCTGTCCGGCGATGGTGGGGTGTCGATACCCCAGCGCCGCTCGCTTTCGAGCTGTCATCCATGGCCGGGGACGGCCGTTTATTCCGGAAAAGGCTTGCCTATCTTCTCAGTTATGCTACGGGTTATTTCAAAACGTGGGAGGAGATCATGTCCCCTAATCTGTTTGCCCGCCTGGGCCGCGTGCTGGCGTGCGGCGCCATCGCGCTGGCCGCCGTGGCGCCCGTGGTCGCGCACGCCGCGGCCAGCTATCCAAGCAAGCCGCTGCGCTTCATCGTTCCTTATCCGCCCGGCGGACCGCTGGACACCACCGCCCGCATGCTGGCCGAGAAGGTGCGCGCCGAACTCGGCCAGCCGGTGATCGTGGAAAACCGCGCCGGCGCGGGCGGCAATATCGGCGCCGACCTGGCGGCCAAGGCGCAGCCGGACGGCTATACCCTGGTGATGGGCGCCGTGGCGACGCATGCCATCAATCCCTGGCTGTTCAAGAACCTGCCCTACGATCCCATCAAGGACTTCGCGCCGGTGACCATCGTGGCGTCGGTGCCGAACGTGCTGGTCATGAACGTCGACTTCGCCAAGAAGAACAACATCAACAGCCTGAGCGACCTGATCGCCTATGCCAAGGCCAACCCCGGCAAGCTGAACTACGGTTCGGGCGGCAACGGCAGCGCCGGGCATCTGTCGGGCGAGCTGCTGAAGGCGCGCGCTGGCGTCAACATCGAGCACATTCCCTACCAGGGCGCGTCTCCGGCGCAGCTGGCGCTGCTGTCGGGCCAATCGGACTTCATGTTCGACAATCTGGCCGCGTCCGCGCCGCTGATCAAGGATGGCAAGGTCAAGGCCCTGGCCGTGACCACGAAGGAACGGTCGTCCTTGCTGCCCGACGTGCCGACGGTCGAGCAATCCGGCGTCAAGGATTTCGACCTGGGCACGTGGTTCGGCGTATTCACCACGGGCGGCACGCCGCAGGCCGTGGTCGACAAGCTGAACAAGGCCTACAGCGCGGCGCTGATGCAGCCCGACGTGCGCCAGCGCCTGCTGACCATGGGCTCGGAAGTCAAGCCCATGTCGCCCACGCAGTTCGCCGACTTCGTGCGCAACGAAAAGAGCAAGTACAAGGAAATCGTGCAGGTGTCGGGCGCCAGCACGAACTGAAGCACGGGGCGGCGCCCCGCGCCGCCCTATTTGATGAAGTCCGGCTGCCTGGCCGGCTCCGCGCGCTGGAAGGCCGGCTGCGCGCTGCAATGCGCGTAGACCGCCATGGCGCGCGGGTACGCCGACATGTCGCAGCCCATGCGCTGGGCATTGGCGATCTGCGGCACCAGGCAGACATCGGCCAGCGTGGGCGCGTCGCCGAAGCAGTAGGGGCCGTGGCCATGGCGGACCAGCAGGGCCTCCACCGCCCGCATGCCATCCTGCACCCAATGCCGGTACCAGGCATCCTTCTGTTCCGCGGACACGCCCAGGACATCGGTCAGGTAGCGCAGGATGCGCAGGTTGTTGACCGGATGGATGTCGCAGGCGATGACGCTGCTCAATTCCAGCACGCGCGCGCGCAGCGGGATGTCGCGCGGGATCAGGCGCGGTTCCGGATGGATGCCATCCAGATAGTCGATGATCGCCAGCGACTGCCCCAGGTTCATATCGCCATCGCTCAACAGCGGCACGCTGCCCGAGGGGTTCCTGTCCATGTAGGCCTGCGCGCGATGTTCCAGCGTGCGGATGTTGATGGCCTGGTAGTCGTGCTCCAGGCCCTTCAGGGCCAGGGCAATGCGTACGCGGTAAGAGGTTGAGCTGTTGAAGAAACTATAGAGTTGCATGGATGCTGTTCCCGGACTCAGTCCGCCTTGATGCCGGCGCGGGTGACGATATCGCTCCAGCGCTTGGCGTCCCGGGCGATCAGGTCACCGAATTCCGCCGGCGTGGACGTGGCGGGCACCATGCCCTGGGCTTCGAACGCGGTAGCGGTGGACGGCGCCTTCAGCGCCTCGGCGATCTGCTTGTTCAGGCTGTCGATGATGGCCGCCGGCGTGCCCTTGGGCGCCAGCACGCCGTACCACATGTCGACGTCCGCGCCCTGCAGGCCGGATTCGGTCAGCGTGGGCACATCGGGCAGCTGCGCAATGCGCTTGGGGCTGCCGGTGGCGATGACCTTCAGCTTGCCGGCCTTGATCTGCGGCAGCGCCACGTGCACTGGCAGGAACATATAGTCCAGACGGCCGGCCAGCATATCGGTGACGGCGCCCGCCGTTCCCTTGTAGGGCACGTGGAGCATTTCCGTCTTGGTCTGGTCCAGCAGCAGCGCCATGGCCAGGTGGTGCGGCGTGCCGACGCCGGGTGTGCCGTAGGTGAGCTTGCCGGGCTGTTTGCGCGCGGCGTCTTCGAGCTGCTGCACCGTGCTCACGGGATTGGACGGGTGCGTGACCAGCAGCAGCGTGCCCCAGGAGGTCAGGCTGACCGGGGCGAAATCCTTCACGGGGTCGTAGTGCAGCTTTTCCTTGTACAGGGGCTGGTTCATGACGAAGGTGTTCACGGTCACCAGGAAGGTGTAGCCGTCCGGCGCGGCGCGGGCGACTTTCTCCGTGCCGATGTTGCCGCTGGCGCCGGCCAGGTTTTCCACGATGACGGACTGGCCCAGCGTCTTGGGCAGGGTGGCGGCCAGCTGGCGCGCCACCAGGTCGATGCCGGTGGCGGGCGTAAACGGCACGATCAGCGTGATCGGGCGGTCCGGCCAGGCGGCCTGGCTGACGGATGCCGTCATCACAAGCGCCAGCGCGGCCAGGGCGCGTAACAGGGTCTTCATGTTGTCTCCTTGCGGACGCGGCGTTCGCGCCGCGCCCGATGGGTGGTACTGCCGGATCAGAGGAAGGACGGCCGCGATGTCAGCGTTGCGGGATCGAAGCCGGCCACTTGCTTGTAGCGATCGGAAATGGCCTGCAGTTCTTCGCGGCTGATGACGTCCTCGATGCGTTCGAAGCGCTGGTCGTGCGAACGCTCGTAGGCTTCGCGCAGGATGGCGTCCGGCGGATTGCTGCGGTTGGTCAGCACGACCTTGGTGGTGGCGGCGACGCGGGCTCGGTCGTACTCCTGCAGCGCCGCGGGAACCAGGCCCTGCTTCTTCAGCTGGCCGGCCAGGAAGCGTGCGTCGATGATGGCTTGACCGGCGCCGTTGGAGCCGCGCGGCACCATGGGGTGCGCGGCATCGCCCAGCAGGGTCATGCGGCCTTGCGTCCAGGTAGGCAGCGGGTCCTGGTCGACCATGGGGTATTCCAGCACCGAGTCGGCGTTCTGGATCAGCGCGGCCACATCCAGCCAGTCGAAATGCCAGTCGGCGAAGGCCGGGAAGAAGTCCTCCAGGCGGCCCTGGCGGGTCCAGTCGCGCACCGCGGGTTCGGCCGATTCGATCTCGGCGACCCAGTTCACGAGCTGGTTGCCTTCCGCGTCGATGTTGTTTTGGATGGGATAGATCACCATCTTGCCGATCGACAGCCAACCGGCGCGGACCATGCTGCCGCCGCTCAGGAAGGGCTTGCAGCGCGTGACGCCGCGCCACATGTTCACGCCGGAATAGCGCGGCGCGCCTTCGTTGGGATACAGCTGCTTGCGCAGTGCCGAGTGGATGCCGTCGCAGCCGACGACGATGGCGCCGCGCACGGCCGGACGCGGCGTGCCGGCGCTATCGGTCATGTGCACGGTGACGCCGTCGGCGTCCTGCTCGACACGCACGGCGCGGTGGTCGGCCAGGATGCTCTCGGCGCCCAGGCGCTGGCGCACGGCATCCAGCAGCGCCATCTGCAGGTCGCCGCGGTGGATGGAGTATTGCGGCCAGGCATAGCCGGCCGCCTTGCCCGCGGGTTCGCTGTAGATGAACTGGCCGTGGCGCGTGAAGAAGATCGATTCCTTGGTGTGCACGCCCAGCTTGTCCAGCGTCGGCAGCAAGCCCAGTTCGTCCAGCTCGCGCGCCGCGTGCGGCAGCAGGTTGATGCCCACGCCCAGCGGCTTGATTTCCGGAACGGCTTCGTACACCCGGCAGGCGATGCCGGCCTGGTGCAGGCTCAGGGCCAGCACCAGCCCGCCCACGCCCGCGCCCACGATAATGACGTCGGTATCTTTCATGGCTTACACCACCCGTGCGCGCAAGGTGCCCAGTCCCTCGACCCCGCCTTCCATGAGGTCGCCCTTGATCACCGGCCCCACGCCTTCCGGCGTGCCGGTGTAGATGAGATCGCCCGCTTCCAGGCGGAAGTAGCGCGACAGATAGCTGATGGTCGCGGCCACCGACCAGATCAGCTTGGAGGTGTCGCTGCGCTGCTTGTCCTGGCCGTTCACCTTCAACCAGATGCCGGCTTGCTCGAAATGCCCCTTGGCGCTGACCGGATGCAGCGGGCCGATGGGCGCACTGTCGTCGAAGGCCTTGCCCAGTTCCCAGGGGCGACCGGCTTCGCGCATCTTCATCTGCAGGTCGCGGCGCGTCATGTCCAGGCCGACGGCGTAGCTGTGCACATGGCCCAGCGCATCGCCCACCGCGATGTTCGCACCGGGCTTGCCGATGGCCGCGACCAACTCGATCTCGTAATGGTAGTTGGACGTTTCCGTGGGGTAGGGCAGGTCCAGCGTTTCACCTTCCGCCACCGGCATCACCGCGTCGGCCGGCTTGCAGAAGAAGAACGGCGGTTCGCGGTCGGGATCGAAGCCCATTTCGCGCGCATGGGCGGCGTAGTTGCGGCCCACGCAGTACACGCGGCGCACGGGAAAGCTGTCGCCGGTTCCGGCGACGGGCACGGCGACAGTCGCCGGCGGGGCAAAGACGTAGGGCATTTGCAAAAAGCCTTTGTTGGCAAAGAACAGAAAACGGACGACGATTCACCGTCGCATGAAACAAACTCGGACCCACCCGGAACGCCGCCGACCCGGCTCTCCCGCTCGCTCGCGTCGACCCTTCAAGCGCGACTGCGGCGAACATCCACCGGTCTGGCCCGACCGGGGACGCCGAGGATCCGGCTCCGCCGGTCCTCTGGCGTCGCCCCCTTGAGGGGGAAGCGCGAAGCGCTTCGGGGGTGGGCCTTTTCCTACTCTTCCCGTTCTTCCCGCAGCAGGCCCAGGGCCGCTTGCACCGGACGGTCGGAATAGCTGAACAGGATCGCGTCGTCCATGGCGGCCAGCTGCACCGGCTGCCACGACGGCGCGACGAACACATCGCGCGGGCCGAAATGGAATTCCTGGTCGCCGACGCGCGCCGTGCCGCGGCCTTCCACCACCGAATAGACGGTCGAATCCGTGCTGCGATAGGTCTTGCCCTGGAAGCCGGCGGGCAGGAACTGCATGAAGGTCGCCATGGTCGGCATGGGATAGCCGCCGGTCGCGGGATTTACATAGCGCAGCTTCACGCCGTCCCAGGCGTCCAGTTCGCCGAAGCGATACAGCTGGTCCAGGGCCTCGCGGCTGCGTTCATAGGGATAGTTGAAGATGGGCGAATTACCGTTCGCGGGCACGTGCCGCACGGGCGCCATGTTGTTGCCGAAGCGGGCGAAGCTGTCACCTTCGTGCCGCGTCACCGGCTGCGTGGATGCGGGATAGTTCTCGGCGAAGCCGGCGTCCAGCATGCGCAGCAGCGGAATATCCAGGCCGTCCAGCCAGACCACCGGTTCGCCGCCTTCGGCCGCTTCGATATTGCCGTGGTCGTGGAAGGTCCACGAGGGGGTGATGATGAAGTCGCCCGGGTGCATGGTGGTGCGTTCGCCGTTGACCGCGGTATACGCGCCGGCGCCTTCCACGATGAAGCGCAGCGCCGATTGCGTGTGGCGATGGCTGGGGGCGATTTCGCCGGGCAGGATAAGCTGCAGGCCGGCGTACAGCGTCTGGGTGATGCTGGCCTGGCCCGGCAGGCCGGGGTTTTCCAGAATCAGGACGCGGCGCACGGCTTCTTCGGCGGTGATCAGCGAGCCGGCTTCCATCACGTCGGCGCGCACGTCGTTGTAGCGCCAGATGGCCGGGACGCAGCGCGGCTGCGGCGTGCGGGGAACCAGGTTGTGCAGGGATTCCCACAGCGGCGCCATGTTCTTGCGGGCGATGCGCTCGTAGTAGGCGGCGCGGTCGGCGCGGGTTGATGTTCCTTCTGCCATGGCCTTGTCTCCTTGACGTTTTTGCGTATTATGTGAGCGGCGATATGTCTTCAGAAATGAAATTATCTTATTAACCATACTTAAAACCATATGGCTGACGGGCGACGGCCCGCCGCGAGGCTGACGGATCGCCCGCGCGGCGGCGGCCGGGCCAGGTTCCGCCGGCATCGAGACATCCATGGACTGGACCTACCGGCTGCGCCTGCGCAACCTGAAGATGCTGCTCAGCCTGGCGCAGACGCGCAACATCAGCCACTCCGCGGCCATGCTGAACACCACGCAGCCCGGCCTGTCGAAATGGCTGAAAGACCTGGAGGACGATATCGGCCTGCCGCTGTTCGAGCGGCACGCGCGCGGCTTGCGCCCCACGCCGTATGGCGAGGCCCTGATCGCCCACGCCCAGCGCATCGATGCCCAGCTGGAGCGCGCCAGCGGCGATATGGCGGCGTTGCGCCAGGGCGGCGGCGGGCGCGTGGTGATCGGCGCGTCCGGCGCCTCGGCCTCCGACACGGTGCCGCTGGCGGTCATGCGGCTGCTGGAACGCATGCCGCAGGCGCGCGTGAAGCTGGTCGAATCCACCATGGACCATCTGCTGGCCCAGCTGGCGCAGGGCGAACTGGATATCGTCGTCGGCCGGTCCGCGCCGGAGCATCATGACCCCGCCATCCTGTCCGAATCGCTATACCTCGAGCCGGTGCACATGGTGGCGCGTCCGCGCCATCCGGTGTTCGGCCTGTCCCGCATCACCTGGGAAGACTTGATGGCTTATCGCTGGATCGTCTGGCCCAAGGGAACGCCGATCCGCAATGCGCTGGATACCGCCTTGGCGGCCGCGGGCAAGGCCATGCCGGCCGACCACGTGGAATCGAATTCAGTCACCGTCAACCTGACCCTGATCAGCAATAGCGACCTGATCGGCGTGGCTTCGCACCGCGCGGCGCTGCGCTTCACGCACATGAGGGTGATGCGCATCCTGCCGATCCGGCTGTCCGGCTTCGGCGCGGTGGCGATGTATTGGCGGCAGGAAACCTTCCAGCCCGCGGCCGTCGAAATGGCGCTGGATAGTCTGCGCAGTGTCGTGGGAGAACATCAGGGATAGGGCTGGCGCGGCTCGTTCCCGCGCGCTGGAGCCACGGCACGGAACGAAAAAAAGCCCGGGCGGCGTTGCCTCCCGGGCTGGCATCGGGGCGTGCCGCCCCGTCGTCACATAGGCTGACGTTGGCCTTCCAGCCGCGATCAGTTGGCCTTGATGTTGGCCTTTTCGACGACGTCCTTGTAGCGCACCAGTTCGTCCTGCGTGTACTTGCCAAGCTGCTCGGGGCCCATGAATTCCGCCTCGGCGCCCTGTTCGGCGGCCTTCTTGCGGAATTCCTCCGTTTTCATGATCTTGTCGATCTCGCCAGCCAGCTTGTCGACCACGCCCTTGGGCGTATTGGCCGGCGCATACATCGCGAACCAGGATGAGACGATCAGGTCGGGATAGCCGGCTTCGGCGGCGGTCGGCACATTGGGCAGCGATTCCAGGCGCGCCTTGCCGGTAACGGCCAGGGGGCGCAGCTTGCCCGCCGCGATCTGGCCCAGCAGCGGCGGCGGCGTGGTGATGGTCATGTCGACCGAGCCGCTCAGCAGGTCGGCCATGGCCGGGCCCGTGCCCTTGTACGGGATGTGCGTGGTCTTGATGCCCGCCATCTGGTTCAGCAGCTCCGTGGCGACCTGCTGCAGCGAGCCGTTGCCCGACGATGCGTAGTTCAGTTCACCGGGATGGGCCTTGGCGTAGTCCACCAGCTCCTTCAGCGATTTGATGGGCAGGCTGGGGCGCACCACGACGACCTGCGGCGCGGACAGCACGTTGGCGATGGGCGTAAAGGACTTGATGGGATCCCAGGTGAGGCCCGGGGTGATCAGCGGCGTGATGACCTGGTAGCCCGAGTACTGCAGCAGCAGGGTGTAGCCGTCCGGGGCGGCGCGGCTGACGGCCTGCGCCGCGATGCTGCCGGAGGCGCCCGGCTTGTTTTCCACGACGACCGCTTGCCCCAGTGCCTTCGCCAGCGGCTGGGCGATCAGGCGCGCCGCGATGTCGGTGGTGCCGCCCGGCGCGGCCGAAACGATCAGCGTGATGGGGTGGTCGGGATAGGCGGCGCCGGCGGCCAGCGGCGCGGCGGCCAGCGCGCAAAGGCCGGCGGCCGCCATCAGGCGGCGCAGGGGATGGGTCAGATAGCGGGCATGCATGTCAATGTCTCCGTTCTTTGTTGTGCGAAATGATGGCAGTGCTGCGTTGCCGGTTCGGTAATGCGTTGATGCGTGGTCAGGTGCTGCGTTGCCGGTTCGGTGAGCGGTGGTGCGTTGTCACGTACTGCGTTGCCGGTTCGATGAAACGTGATGCGCGGTTCGGTATCCCGCTTGCGATATCGCCGTGCTATGCGATAACGCCCGCGACTCGCAGCACGGCCAGGCGTTCTTCGTCCACGCCGGCTTCGCGCAATACCGTTTCGGTGTCCTCGCCCAGCGTGGGCGCGCGCTCGCGCACCGCGCCCGGATTGTCCGACAGCAGCGGGAAGACGGCCGGCATTTCCACGGCGATGCCGCTGGCGGCCTCCACCGTCACGATGGCCTTGCGGGCACGGTAATGCGGGTCTTGCGCGATGTCGGCGATGCTGTAGATGCGCCCTGCGGGCACGCCGGCTTCGCGCATGCCGTCCAGTACCTGGTCGATGGTGCGCGTTTGCGTCCACCCGCCGATCGCCGCATCGATTTCCGCCACGCGGGCGACGCGGCCGTCGTTGCGCGCCAGCGCGGGATCGCGCGCCAGGTCTTCGCGGCCGATGCGCGACATCAGCCGCGTATAAATGCCGTCGCCGTTGCCGGCGATCAGGACGTAGCCGTCCTGGCAGGGGTAGGCGTTGGACGGCGCGATGCCCGGCAGCGCCGCGCCGGCGGGCTCGCGCACGGCGCCGAATACGGAATATTCGGGCAACAGGCTTTCGGTCAGGTTGAAAATGCTTTCGTACAGCGCCGCGTCGATCACCTGCCCGGTGCCGCCGCGGGCGTCGCGCTCGTACAGGGCCAGCAGCACGCCCAGCGCGCCATGCAGGCCGGCGATGGTGTCGCCCAGCGACAGCCCGGCGCGCACCGGCGCGCGGCCCGGCTCGCCGTTCAGGTAGCGCAGGCCGGCCATGGCTTCGCCGATCGCGGCAAAGCCCGGTTCACCGGACTTCGGGCCGGTCTGGCCATAGCCGGAGATGCGCAGCATGATCAGGCGCGGATTCAGGGCGTGCAGCGTTTCCCAGGACAGGCCCCATTTCTCCATGGTGCCCGGCCGGAAATTCTCGATCAGCACGTCGGCCTCGGCGGCCAGCAGGCGCACGATGTCCTGGCCTTCCGGCTGGCGCAGGTCCACGCAGACCGACTGCTTGTTGCGTGACTGCGCTTCCCACCAGACGGACGTGCCTTCGTGCAGCATCCGCCATTTGCGCAGCGGGTCGCCCACGATCGGGGGTTCGATCTTGATGACCTGGGCGCCGAAGTCGGCCAGCGTCTTCGCCGCGAAGGGGCCGGCGATCAGCTGCCCCAGTTCCAGCACGCGGATGCCCGCGAGTATTTGTCGTGCCATATCTCCTCCCCGCGCACAGCCACTCAGGGAGCGACAGTGTGCCGCAGGGGGAGACGCGGGGGGAATGACGCATTCGCCAAAGGGGGTTTCCGCAAACGAGAAAGGACGCTCAATCGGCCTTTTTCGCCTCGGCGGCAATGGCGGCGGCCACGGCGGCCGGCTGGCTCAGCATGACGACATGGCTGGCGGGCACGTGGGTGACGGTCGCGCCGATGGCCGCCGCCATTCTGGCCTGCAGGCGGGGGTCGATCATGTGATCCTGGTCGGTGACGACGAAGGCGGACGGCTTGTTGTGCCAGGCCGCGGTCGAGACCTTGTCCGCGATGGCCGTTTCCGCCCAGGCGCCCTGGGTGGCGGCGACCAGCCGCGCGGATGCCGGCGGCAGGTCCTGCGCGAACTGGTGCAGGATGCCGTCCGTGGACAAGGTCAGGAAGCCGCCCGCGTCCTTGCGCAGTTCGGCGGCCCATGCCGGCGCGGGCGCGCCTTGCGTCAGGTCGGCGATCGACTGGCCGTTGTCCGGCGCGAAGGCGGCAACATAGACCAGGGCCTTGACCTTGTCGTCGTTGCCCGCTTCCGTGATGACCGGTCCGCCCCAGGAATGTCCGACCAGGATGACCGGCCCCGGCTGCGCGTCGATGGCGCGGCGCGTGGCCGCGACGTCGTCGCGCAGCGAGGTCAGCGGGTTCTGCACGGCCACGACGTTCGCGCCGCGCGCCTGCAGCAGCGGAATGACCTTGTTCCAGCTGGAGCCATCGGCGAAGGCCCCATGCACCAGCACGATGTTCTTGCCTTTCAGGTCTTGCGGCGGCGGCGCGGCATGGACGGCGGTGGCGGCCAGGGCGCTGCCCAGGAACAGGGCGGACAGGTATTTCTTGAAGGGGGTTTTCATGGTGCTATCCTCGGTGCGGTTTCAGGAGACGCCAGCTTGGGGCTTGGGGCGGAATAAGGGCATCGGATGAACATCCGATCCCGGCGCCTCCCCGGCCGAAGCCGCCCGCGCGGCAGGCGGCGATGGGCGATACGGAGCGTGCGCGGATGCATGTGCGTGGCAACCCCGTGCCGGTGTTCGACGGCATACGGGCATTGGCTTTTATCGGCGACCTCAGCATGGGCCAGCCGACGGATCACTCTCCGCGCGTGGCGCGGCTGGCGTGCCATATCGCGCGCGCGGCGGGATTGGGCGACGACGTGGTCCACGCCGTGCAGGAGGCCGGCTTGCTGCGCTGGTCCGGCTGCACGGCCAATGCGTCCGGTTTCGCGGACGTGCTGGGCGACGATGTCCTGGGCCGCGAGGCCATGCTGGCCATGCGGCCGGGATGGTCCGCGCCGCTGGCGCGACACGGCGGCGCGGCGGCGGCGATCCGGCCGCTGGCCGAAGTCCATTGCGAGGTATCCGGCCAGGTCGCGGCGATGTTGCGCTTGTCCGGGAACGCCCAGCACATCCTGCGCAATGTGTTCGAGGCCTGGGACGGCAGCGGTCAGCCTGGCGGCCTGCGCGGCGCCGCGGTGCCCCTCGGTGTATTCGTCGTTGCCCTGGCGGGCGACCTGGAGATATACGCCCGCGTTTATGGCGTGAGCCGGGCGCGTGAACTGATACGCGGCAAGGCCGATGCGGCCTATCCCGCCGACCTGGCGGATATCGCCATGACGCACGCCGAGCAGTGGATGCGCGAACTGGACGATGACACATCCGCGCCGGAGGGCTTGCCGCCCCCGCCATCCGCCCCGCAGGCGGCGCGGTCGGCTCCGGCATCCACGCGATCGGCCCTGGAATCCACGCAAGGGGTTTTGACGCCCACGCCGTCCACTTCGCAGCCGGCCCCGCTGGAGCTGATCGCCGACATCATCGACCTGAAGCTGCCGTGGATGACGGGGTATTCGCGCGCCGTCGCGGACGCCGCGGCCGCTTGCGCGCTGCGCTTGGCCACGGACGAAGACACGCTGCGTGCCGTCTATCGCGCGGGGCTGGTGCACGGCATCGGCCGCGCCGCGGTGCCGAACGCCATCTGGGATACGCCTGGCCGGCTGTCCGCGCCGGCCTGGGAGAAGGTGCGGCTGGTGCCATACTGGACGGCGCGCGCGGGCAAGCAGACGGGGTCCCTGGCGGATGCCGCCGAGCTCGGTTCGTATGCCTATGAACGCGCCGACGGGTCCGGCTATTTCCGCGCCATCGGCGCACCGGCCGTCGGGCAATCCGCCCAGATCCTGGCTGCCTCGGTCGCCTGGGTGGCGCTGCGTTCGCCCCGGCCGTGGCGGGCGGCCCTGCCCGACGACGCGGCGGCCGCGTGCCTGCGCGATGAGGCCGATCGCGGCCGCTTCGACCGCCGCATCGTCGACGCGCTGACAGCGCGCAGTCCCGCACAAGGCATCGAGGACGCGCCGGCGGCGGGCACGCCCGCTTCAGGCACCGACGGCGTGCCACGCGCGGACAACGCCTTGCTGACGCCGCGCGAACGCGACGTACTGCGCGCCATCAGCCGGGGCAGCACCAACAAGGAAGTCGCGCGCCTGTTGGCGCTGAGCCCAAGCACCGTGCGCACCCACGTCGAGAACGCCTTCCGCAAGCTGGAATGTTCCACGCGGGCCGCGGCGACGCTGAAGGCATCCGCGCTGGGTTTGCTGTGAAGCAGGGCGGGGCTGCCTGGTATCTGCCGTACCTGGACGCTTAATCCGAGCGCTTCGCACGCAAGGGCCCAAGCATCGGTCTGCGCGCTTCGCGCGCCTGCCCCGCAGCGCCGGTCAGCCCGCCGCCCGCAGCTGCGCCAGCAGCATGCGCGACGCCAGGGGCAGCGTTTCCGCGTCGCGCACCGCCAATAGCAGCCAGCGCCGCGTCCAGTCGTCGGTCAGCGCGATCAGGCGCAATTGCATGGACCGCGCGTGTGGTTCGGCGGCGATGCGCGGCAGCACGCCGACGCCGCGCGTGGCAACCACCATGCGGCAGATGGCATCGAAGCTTCGTACCTGGATGCGCAGCTTCATGGGGATATCCAGGCCCGTGCACGCTTGCGCCAGCAGGCTGGCCAGCGATGTGGTGGGCGGCAGGCCCACGTAGTCATATTCGAGCGTTTCGGCGAAGGCCACGCTGGCCCGCGCGGCCAGCGGATGGCTGTCGGGCACCACCAGCACCAATTCGTCGCGCCGGTAGGGAAAGGTCTGCAGCCCGGCTTCCGGGGTGCGTTCGCCGAAGATGCCGATATCGGCGCGATTCTCTACCACGGCGGCGACGATATCGCTGCTGTTCTGTTCTTCCAGGTCGATGCGCACCGCGGGGTGTTCCGTCATGAAGCGCGACAGGTCATCGGGCAGGAATTGCGTGATGGACGATGTGTTGGCGGCGATGCGCACCTGGCCGCGCACGCCCTGCGCGTAATCGGAAAGCGTGCCCGCCATCTGGTCGACTTCCTGCAGGATGCGGGTGGCGTGCGTCAGGCAGGCTTGTCCGGCGTCCGTCAGTTCCACGCCGGCCGCCTTGCGGAACAGCAGCGGCGATCCCAGGGCCGCCTCCAGGTCGGAAATCCGTTTGCTGGCCGCGCCCACGGCCAGCCGCGCCTGCCGCGCGCCGGCCGAAATGCTGCCCAGCCGGGCGACGGAGACGAACAGCGCAAGCGTGACAAGGTCGATGCGGGCGAGGTTCATTTCAGGTGCTCCACCGCGGCTTGCGCCGCCACATCGCATGAACAGATCGGATCCGGGACGCGGCAGGCGCCTGCCTTGCCGGTCCGCGGCCGCGGCATCTTGAACCGTCCGAACCGTAAAGATACAAGCGGGAAGCGCGCAGCGCTTCGGGAATGGGTTTCACCTCAGCGGCTCGCGCCCGCGGCCCAGCCCTTGGACAACTCCACCGCCTGGCCCCAGCGGCGCAGGCGCGCCTCGCGCTGGTCGGCGGACCACGCGGGCTCGAAACGCCGTTCCGCCTGCCACTGCGCGGCGAAGGCGTCCATGTCGTCCCAGAAACCGACCGCCAGGCCGGCCAGCCCCGCCGCGCCGCGCGCGGTGGATTCGGACACGCGCGGCCGCACCACGGGAACGCCCAGCAGGTCGGCCTGCATCTGCATCAGCAGATCGTTGCGGGCCGCGCCGCCGTCCACGCGCAGCTCGGACAGTTCTATGCCGCAGTCGGCCTTCATGGCGATCAGCAGCTCGGCGCTTTGCAGGGCGATGGATTCCAGCGTGGCCCTGGCGACGTGGGCGCGAGTGGTGCCGCGCGTCAGGCCGACCAGGGTGCCGCGCGCATAGGGGTCCCAGTGCGGTGCCCCCAGGCCGGCGAAGGCGGGCACCAGGAAGACGTCTTCCGTATCCGGCACGCTACCGGCCAGCGCCTGCACGTCTTCCGAACGCTGGATGATGCCCAGGCCGTCGCGCAGCCATTGGACCGCGGCGCCGGCCACGAACACGCCGCCTTCCAGCATGAAGGTCGGCGTCCAGGCGGGCCGCCCGTTGGCGAACACTTGCGCATCGGCGCCGTCTTCCGGCGGGCGCGGCAGGCCCCAGCCTACCGTGGACAGCAGCCGGTTGCGCGACACCACGGGCTTGTCGCCCACGTTCATCAGCATGAAGCAGCCGGTGCCGTAGGTGTTCTTGGCCATGCCGGGCTTGAAGCAGGCCTGGCCGAAGGTGGCGGCCTGCTGGTCCCCCGCCACGCCGGCGATGGGGATGGCGCCGCCGAACCATTGCGGCAGCGTTTCGGCCACCACCGCGCTGCTGGGCGCGACGGCGGGCAGCACGGCGCGCGGAATGTTCAGGCATTCCAGTAGTTCATCGCTCCAGTCCTGCTTGTGGATGTCGAACAGCAGCGTGCGCGATGCATTGGTGCAATCGGTGCTGTGGACCTTGCCGCCCGTCAGTTGCCAGATCAGCCAGGTGTCGATGGTGCCGAAGGCGACCTCGCCCCGTTCGGCCGCGGCGCGTGCACCGGGCACGTTGTCCAGCAGCCAGGCAAGCTTGGTCCCTGCGAAATAGGCATCCAGCACCAGCCCCGTCCGTTCCTGCAGGAACTCGGCCCCGCCTTCACCGCGCAGGCGGTCGCAGGCCTCGGCGGTGCGGCGGTCCTGCCAGACGATGGCGTGGGCCAGCGGCCGCCCGCTGGCGCGGTCCCAGATCAGCGTGGTTTCGCGCTGATTGGTGATGCCGATGGCGGCGATGTCGGCCGCGGTCGCGCCGGCGTTGTGCAGGGCTTCGCGGGCGACCTCCAGCTGGCTGCGCCAGATTTCATTGGCATCGTGCTCGACCCAGCCGGGATGGGGATAGTACTGGCGGAATTCGCGCTGGCCGACGCCGCGGGCGCGGCCCTCCCGGTCGAATACGATGGCGCGGGAACTGGTCGTGCCCTGGTCCAGGGCCAGAATGTAGTCATTCTTCATCGCTCGTCTGCGCCTTTTGTCCGTTCAGTTGGCTGCCGGCCGCCGGGTCGAGCCGGCGGAACGAGAAAAACGAGGCCGCGCACAGCAGGCCCACCACCAGGAAGCCGGCGACGATGTCCGCAATGCTGGCGCGTTCCGACCCCCGCAGGGCCATGCTGACATTCAGCGTGACGGCCGCCACGCCCACGCCCAGGCTGACGCCGAGCTGCTGCGCCATGGCCGCGAAGCTGCTGGCGCGGCTCATTTTGTCTGGCCCGATATCGGCGTAGGTTAGCGCGTTGACCCCGGTGAACTGCAGGGAACGGAAGAAGCCGCCGATCAGCAGCACCACGATGATCAGCCAGGATGGCGTATTCGGCTGGAACAGGGCGCACACGCAAATGAACGCCCCCGTCAGCACGGCGTTCACGGTAAGCACCCGGCGAAAACCGTAGCGGCGCACGATGGGCGTGGCCACGAACTTCATCAGCAGCGCGCCCGCCGCGCTGGCGAAGGTGATCATGCCCGCCGCGAAGGGCGTCAGCCCGAAGCCCACCTGCAGCAGCATGGCCAGCAGGAAGGGCGTGGCGCCCACCGAGAAACGGCAGAGGTTGCCCGCCAGCGTCGAGATCTTGAAGGTCGGGATGCGCATCAGGGACAGGTCGATGATGGGGTGCGCGACCTTGCGCGAGCGGTGCACGTACCAGAAGCCGCTGACCAGGCCAATGGCGATCACGCCCAGGGCGTGGATGTTGGCGGCGGCGTCCTGCCCCACGGCTTCGAAGCCGCCGACCAGGGTGGCCATGCTGATGCCGCTGAGCACGAAGCCCAGCCAGTCCAGCCCCGGCACGTTTTTTTCGCGGATCTCCTGGATATGGCGCAGGATCAGTGCGATGCCCAGCACCCCCATGGGCACATTGATCAGGAAGATCCAGTGCCAGGAGGCATAGGTCACCAGGAAGCCGCCCAGCGGCGGGCCGATCACCGGCCCCAGCAGTGCCGGAATGGAAAGGAAGGACATGGCCTTGAGCAGGTCTTCCTTGGGCACGGTGCGCAGCAGGATGATCCGCCCCACGGGCACCATCATGGCGCCGGCGACCCCTTGCGCGATGCGCGACAGGACCAGTTGCGCCACTGTCTGCGACAGCGCGCAGGCCACCGAGCTGAGGGTGAACAGGGCGATGGCGGCGATGAAGACGCGGCGGGCGCCGAAACGGTCGGCCGCCCAGCCGCTGACCGGGACGAATACGGCGGCCGCCAGCAGATAGGAGGTGATCGCAACGTTCAGCCGCACCGGCGTGGAATTCAGCGACGCCGCCATGGCCGGCAGGGCGGTCGCGACGACGGTCGCGTCCAGCATCTGCATGAACAGGGCGCAGCCTACGATGAACGGGATCATTCTGGCCGCCCGCAAGGCGGCGGGATCGGCGAGCGGAGGGACGGAGGCCAGCGTTTTGGTGGACATGTCGGGGAGGGGCGGCGGAGAGCCGGGCCATTGTAGCGCCGCGCTTTCCGCCGCCCTGAAGTAAACTGGCCGGTATCGCAACTGCCCGAAGCACGGTCCCATGGCCACCAACTACGAATCGGAAATCACCCTTTTCCTCAAGGATTACAAGAAGACGCATCCCGATGTGGAAAAGCGGCAGCGCGAAGGCCGCGGCCTGCTCTGGGACAAGCCTCAGGATCCCGAGCTGCTGGAAGGCTTCCGTGCCGCGCGTGTCCCGCAAAGGCCATACGTCTATCAGAACGACTGAGCGGGCGCGCCTCGCTTATGTCGCAGAACGCTTCCGTGCCGGGGAAGGACCTGGCAGCGCTCGTGGAGCCGCCGGTGGATAGCACGCCCGACACCGTCGATAGCGTGGCTTTCGCGCGCCTGTATGGCGAACCGCTGTTCCAGCTGCCGCAGGACCTGTACATCCCCCCCGATGCACTGGAAATATTCCTGGAGGCCTTCGAAGGCCCCCTGGATCTGCTGCTCTACCTGATCCGCAAGCAGAACTTCAATGTGCTGGACATCCCCATGGCGGATGTCACGCGGCAATACCTTTCCTATGTAGAGCAGATCCGGGTGCATAACCTGGAGCTGGCGGCCGAGTACCTGCTGATGGCCGCGATGCTGATCGAGATCAAATCGCGCATGCTGCTGCCGGTCCGCAAGAGCGATACCGGCGAAGAAGTCGAAGACCCGCGCGCCGAACTGGTCCGCCGTCTGCTGGAGTACGAACAGATGAAGCTGGCGGCGCAGAAGCTCGATGCGCTGCCCCAGCTGGGCCGCGATTTCCAGCGGACGCAGGCCGTGGCGGACCTCAGCGTCGAACGCGCCATGCCGGATGTGTCGCCCGAAGACCTGCGCCAGGCGTGGGCCGACATCATGAAGCGCGCCAAGCTGAACGCCCACCATCACATCACGCGCGAACAGCTGTCCGTGCGCGACCACATGACCCACATCCTGCGGCGCCTGGGCGATGTGCGGTTCATGGAATTCAGCGAATTGTTCATGGAGCGCATCGACGAAGGCGCGCCCGTCGCCGTGGTCGTGGTGCATTTCATCGCCATGCTGGAACTGGCGCGCGAATCCCTGCTGGAAATTACGCAGGCCGAGCCCTACGCGCCCATCTACGTGCGGCTGGCTTATACCAGCGTCGCGGCCGAGGCAGCCTGATTTCCGGCGCCCGCCGCGCGGTGCGCCCATTCCCGGAGACCTTCTTGAAAGTTGTACACACCATCCAGGAACTGCGCGACCAGCTGCGCGGGCAGAACCGGGTTTCCTTCGTACCCACCATGGGCAACCTGCACGAAGGCCACCTGGCGCTGATGAAGCTGGCGCGCCAGCATGGCGACCCGGTGGTGGCCAGTATTTTCGTCAACCGCCTGCAGTTCGGCCCGTCGGAAGACTTCGACCGCTACCCGCGCACCCTGGCCGACGACATCGAAAAGCTGGAGCGTGAGCGCGATGTCTACGTCCTGTTCGCCCCCGACGAACGCGAGATGTACCCCGAACCGCAGAATTACCGCGTGCGGCCGCCCGACGACCTGGGCGATATCCTGGAAGGCGAATTCCGCCCGGGATTCTTCACCGGCGTGTGCACGGTGGTGCTGAAGCTGTTTTCCTGCGTGCAGCCGCGGGTGGCCGTCTTCGGCAAGAAGGATTACCAGCAACTGATGATCGTGCGGGCGATGTGCCGCCAGTTCCAGCTGCCGGTGGACGTGCTGGCGCATGAAACCGTGCGCGCGCAGGACGGCCTGGCCCTGTCGTCGCGCAACCGTTACCTGAGCCCGGCCGAACGGGCAGAGGCCCCCGCGCTTTATGCCCAGCTGCAACAGGTGCAGCAGGAATTGGCCGGCGGCCAGCACGACGCCGCGGCGCTGGAAGCGGCCGCCACGGCCGCCCTGGCGGGACGGGGCTGGCAGGTGGACTACATCGCCGTGCGCCGCCGCCGCGACCTGAAAGCCCCGGATGCCGCGGACATGGCGGCCGGCGAGCCGCTGGTCGTCCTGGCCGCGGCCAAGCTCGGTGCCACCCGCTTGATCGACAACCTGGAATTGTAGAAAGGGTAAGGCGGGCAACATCGGACGCATCCGACACGAAAGGCCCTGGCCGCATCCGCGCGCCGGGGCTTTTTTTCGGCATGTCTTCCCTCTGGAAACGTCGCCATCTGTACTGGTCCCGTGGCGAAATCGTCACCCTGTCAGAACTGACAGCTTTCGGCGCCCCGGCATCCGTGCAAGACTACCGGCCTACCCATCACCAGGGAGGCCAGCATGATTCACGCGCACGGGTGCGCAAGAAAACCCACGGTGGCATTGACGCCGCGCGAACGGCACATCGCGACCTATCTCGTCACCGGCAAATCCAATAAATACATCGCCATCGAGCTGAATATCTCGTCGCGGACGGCCGAGGCCCATAGGGCGCGCATCTTTCGCAAGATGGGCGTGCGCAACGCCGTGGAGCTGGCCTGCCGCATGTGCCCGCATAGGCGCTGCAACGACTAGGCCGCGGGAAGGGCCGCTGGGGGCGGGCGGATCAGCGCCCATGCATGGGCGGTTTCCGTGTGCCGCCTGGCGGGCCGGCATGACCGGCGCCGCGCGGCGGCTGCTCTCCAGGTGCTCAGGGGCACTTGGGCGGCGTCTGCCTGGCCAGTTCGTTGATCGGATCCAGATCCGGCTGGCGTGTCAGGGTGTAGTTCAGGGTGGGCGTGACGCCCGCGATGGCCCGCAGGCGCAATACGTTGTTGGCGGCCAGGACGAATTCCGCCCGGGTGTTGTTGTCCGGCCCGATCAGGAAGACGCGCGGGGGTTTTTCGTCGGTGACCTGCCAGCAGCCCTGTTCCGCGATCGGCTTGCCCTGGCCGGCAGCGCCATCCAGATAGGAGGAACGGCCGCGCCAGCGGCCGTTGGGCGCCAGCGTCAGCGTGATGCGCTGCGCGTCGCATTCCATGCCGGCCGCGAAGCAGGGCAAGGTGCCCATGTAGGTCTGGGGCTGCGGCACCAGGCTGCGTTCCGCGGCGTTGGGCGACGGCGCGGGCGCGGGCGCCGCGTCGGTGTCGGCCGAGGCCACTGCCGGCGGCGGCACGGGCTGGCCGTCTTCGCTGGTGCGGCCCTCCTGGACGGCACGGGCACGCTGCGCGTCCATCTGCTGCTGCTGGGTGGGCGTCGGCGCCTTCAGGTCGATCTGCAATTGCGAAGGCGCGCGCACCACGGGCCGGTAGTCCGCCCCGGTGCCCATGACCTGCGCGTCGTGGATGGTATTGCCGCGCGGCAAGTCGTAATAGCCGGCCTGTTTCTGTTCCGCGCAGCCGGCGACGCCGGCTGCCCCGGCCAGGGCCAAGGCAAGTACCGCGACAGGGCGCAGCCGTAGGGACGGTACGAACGGGGCCGGGGGTTCACAAGCGTCGGAGAGGGCGGGCATGACAGCGTATCCTGGTTAAAACACATGCGCACAATTCTCGCATGAATGCTCTACCGCGGCGCGTCGCCCCTTGCCTCGGATGGCCAGGGGCCGGCATTGAACAAATCCACGCATGTCGGATAATGCCGGCGCCCGGTGTCCGCGAGCGGGCGCCGGGCGGCGGTTGCATACCGCATGCCCGGAACCCGCTCCCCGCCATGCCCACGTACGCCGTCTTCCGGGACGGTAGTACACGGGTCGTTGTACGCGGCCAATATCGCTCGCGGCCTTCCTTCATGGATCCATTCGTGTCTATCGCTCCGCATGCCGTTATCCTGCTCGCCGCCCTGCTGGGGTTGGCGGTCGGCAGCTGCTTGACCACGGTGGTGCATCGCCTGCCGCGCATCCTGGAATACGACTGGGAAGCATCGTCGCCCGACGGCGGCGCGGGGCCGGCGTCGCCGCGTCCCAGCCTATGGCGGCCATTGGCCCAGTGCCCGGCCTGCGGGGCCGCGATACGCGGGTGGCGGCGCATCCCCTTGCTCGGGTGGCTGGGCTTGCGCGGCCGCTGCGGCGATTGCGGCGCCCGCATCGCGTGGCGTTATCCCCTGATCGAACTGTCGACGGCGGCGCTGTTCGCGCTGTGCGCATGGCACTACGGTCCTGGCCTGGCGGCGGCCTGCGCGATGATCCTGGCCGCGGCCCTGGTCGCGCTGGCCTGGATCGACGCGGAAACCGGGCTGTTGCCCGACGTTATCACTCTGCCGCTCGTCTGGGCGGGCCTGCTCGTCAACACGCTTTCGGTATTTACATCGCCCGTCCAGGCCGTCCTGGGCGCGGCCGTCGGCTACCTGTTCCTGCGCGGACTGCATCACGCGTTTCTGTGGGTGACGGGACGCGAAGGCATGGGGTACGGCGATTTCAAGCTGCTGGCCGCGTTGGGCGCATGGCTGGGCCTGGCTGCGCTGCCCATGGTGCTGCTCGCCGCCTCGCTGGCCGGCGTGGTGGTGGGCCTGGCGCTGATCCTTGCGCGGCGCGTCGGCCGTCACCAGCCGCAGCCCTTCGGGCCTTATCTCGCGCTGGCTGGTATCGTTGGCCTTCTGATGGCCCGCCCGCCGATTGGGTAGGGCGAAGGGGAAGACCATGCACAGCGTAGTGCCGCGCTTGAAGATCGGCCTGACGGGCGGCATCGGGTCCGGCAAGAGCCGCGTCGCCGATCTGCTGGCGTCGTGGGGCGCCACGGTCATCGATACCGATGAGATATCGCGGTCGCTGACCGCGGCAGGGGGCGCGGCGATGCCGGACATCGTGCGCGCGTTCGGCCCGCCGGCCGCGGGCGCGGACGGCGCCATGGACCGCGCCTGGATGCGCGCGAAGGTATTCGCCGAACCGCATGCCCGCGCGGCGCTCGAAGCGATTCTGCATCCCCTGATCTCGCGCGCGGCGGTCGATGCCGGCGCTCGCGCCACAGGATGTTACGTGGTGTTCGTGGTGCCGCTGCTCATCGAATCGGGACGCTGGGCGGATCGTGTGGACAGGGTATGCGTGGTTGACTGCGATCCTGAAACACAGATACGCCGCGTGCAGTCGCGCAGCGGGCTGACGACCGACACCATAGAGCGTATTATGGCGGCACAGGCCACGCGGGATACCCGTCTGGCCGCTGCGCACGACGTTATTTTGAATGACGGCGCCACGTCCGCGGAAACGCTGTGCGCGCGCACCAGGGCACTGCACGACAGGTGGTGCGCTCTGGCGTCGGCATCGGGCCGCGCCGCGTGACGGCGGGCGGCATCCATGACAACTTCGGCGCGACTCCGGTTGCGGCCGATCCTACGACGGGCCTGTATCGAGCGTGATCCTTTACGAATATCCCTTCAATGAGCGCATCCGGGCGTATCTGCGCCTGGAATACCTCTTCGACCGGCTGTTCTTCTTCGCACGCCCGGGTGATCCCAAGAACCACCAGATCGCCGTCGGCACTATTTTTGATATTCTCGACGCGATCGAGCGCACGGATGTCAAAAGCTCGGTGCTGCAGGACATCGAACGGCAGCGGCTGCAACTGGTGGCGCTGCGCGACCATCCCAGCGTGGCGCAGGACGCCCTGGAAGGCATGCTGCGCGATATGGAGAAGACCAGCGCGTCCCTGGTCAGCCAGGGCAAGACCGGCCAGCCGCTGCGCGAAAACGAATGGCTGGTCAGCCTGCGTGGCCGCCTGGCCGTGCCCGGCGGCGGCACCCAGATCGAAATGCCGTCGTACTACGCCTGGCAGCAAAAGCCGGAAGCCGTGCGCTGCGCCGACCTGAAATCCTGGATCGAGCCTTTGCTGCCCTTGCACGAAGGGCTGCAGATCGGCTTGCGGCTGCTGCGCGAATCCGGCCGCCGCGTCCAAGCCGTGGCCGAGCAGGGCACGTATCAGCAGATGCTGGCGGGCAAGGCGCACCAGCTGTTGCGCGTCTGGGTCGATGGCGAAAGCGGCATCTTCCCGGAAATCAGCGCCAATAAGTACATGATCTGGATACGGTTTTCTACCCAGGACGGCGAACTGAAGCCCCAGCAGGTGGGCCGGGACATACGTTTCGAAATGTCCCTGTGTGCCTGAGGCGCCCGGCGGCGCCGTACTGCTCCCCATATCCCGGCAAGTCCCACGGGCCCGCGCGCGGCCGGGATACCTGTTGCGGCCGATTTCAAATGGCGCGCGCTTGCTATAAAACGAGACTTGTCTGATGGACAATAGCGGGTCCCGGTAGCGTCCCCCTTTGGCCCACATGTCCGACCGTACTTCCCTTTCTCCGTCTTCCCGGTCCCGCCGGCGCACCGTCGCGTGGATCGTCGCGATCCTGGTCGTGGCCGGCATCGCCTGGCTGGTATTCCGTCCCAAGCCCGCCGCGGAGCCGGGTGGCCAGGCGCGGGCCGGGGCGGCCGGGCAGCGCAGCGGGGCGGCGGCCGGCGGCAGGCATCGGCCAGGCGCGGGCCCGGGGGCGGGCCCCGTGGCCGAGCCGCCCGTGCCGGTGCGCGTATACGTTGCCGCAACCAAGGACGTGGATATTTCGCTGCCGGCGCTGGGCACGGTGACCGCCTACAACACGGTCACGGTGCGCAGCCGCGTGGACGGCGAGCTGGTGCAGGTCAATTTCAAGGAAGGTCAGCGCGTGAAGGCCGGCGATGTGCTGGCCCAGGTGGACCCGCGTCCCTTCAACGTGCAGCTGCAGCAGGCCCTGGGAACGCAGCAGCAGAACCTGGCCCAGCTGGAAAACGCCCGCCGCGACCTGGCGCGCTACCAGGCCCTGTTCAAGCAGGACTCCATCGCCAGGCAGCAGGTCGACACCCAGGCGGCGCTGGTGCGGCAATACGAAGGCACGCTGAAAACTGACCAGGCCAATGTCGATAACGCGCGACTGCAGCTGACCTTCGCCCGCATCACCGCGCCCATCGACGGGCGCCTGGGCCTGCGCCAGGTCGATCCCGGCAATCTGGTGTCCTCCGGCGATACGACGGGCCTGGTGGTGATCACGCAGACCCAGCCCATCGCCGTGATTTTCACGCTGCCCGAAACGCAGCTGCCCGACGTGCGCGAGCAGCTGGCCCACGGCCGGACGCTGCGCGTCGATGCCTGGGACCGCGCCAATACCAAGCGCCTGGCGACCGGCGTGCTGGAAACGCTGGACAACCAGATCGACGTGAGTACCGGCACGGTCAAGGCCAAGGCCCGCTTCGACAACACCGACGACGCGCTTTTTCCCAACCAGTTCGTGAACATCCAGCTGCTGGTCGAAACGCGCAAGGGCATGACGGTCATCCCCAACGGGGCCGTGCAGCGCGGATCGCAGGGGCCGTTCGTCTTCGTGGCACAGCCGGACAACACCGTGGCCGTGCGGCAGCTCAAGCTGGGGCCGGTCAGCGGCGACCTGGTGGTCGTGTCCGACGGGCTCAAGCCCGGTGACCGCGTCGTCACCGAAGGCACGGACCGCCTGCGGGCCGGCGGCAAGGTCGAAGTGGTCACCGATGCGGCCGACGTCACGCCCCCCACGACCGGCGCTTCGCTGGGCGCGGGGCCCGCCACCGCAACGCCCGGTACGTCCGCGCGGACCGAACCGTGAGCCCGTCGCGCATCTTTATCCTGCGGCCGGTCGCCACCACGCTTTCGATGGTGGCGATCCTGATCGCCGGCCTGATCGCCTATCGGCTGCTGCCGGTCTCGGCGCTGCCGGAAGTGGACTACCCGACCATCCAGGTGGTGACGCTGTACCCGGGCGCCAGCCCGGACGTGATGACCTCGCTGGTGACCTCGCCCCTGGAACGGCAGTTCGGCCAGATGCCGGGCCTGAACCAGATGTCGTCGACCAGTTCCGGCGGCGCATCGGTCATCACGCTGCAGTTCACGCTGGATATTTCGCTGGATGTGGCCGAACAGGAAGTGCAGGCGGCCATCAATGCCGCGTCCAACCTGCTGCCGACGGACCTGCCGCTGCCGCCCACCTATAACAAGGTCAACCCCGCGGATGCGCCGGTGCTGACGCTGGGCATTACCTCGCCCACCATGCCGCTGCCGCAGGTGCGCGACCTGATCGATACGCGCATGGCGCAGAAGCTGTCGCAGATTCCCGGCGTAGGCCTGGTCAGCATTGCCGGCGGCCAGCGTCCGGCGGTGCGCATACAGGTCAATCCGCAGGCGCTGGCGGCCAACGGGCTGGCGATGTCGGATCTGCGCACCGCCGTCGTCGCGGCCAACGTCAACCAGCCCAAGGGCAACCTGGACGGGCCGCGGCGTTCGACGACCATCAACGCCAACGACCAGCTGAAGGCGCCCACCGACTACAACGACCTGATCATCGCCTACCGCAACAACGCGCCGCTGCGGCTGTCGGATGTCGCCAAGGCGGTGCAGGGCGCGGAGGACGTGCGCCAGGCCGCGTGGGCCGGCGACAAGCCGGCGGTGCTGCTGAACGTGCAGCGCCAACCCGGCGCCAATGTCATCGACGTGGTGAACCGCATCAACGCGCTGTTGCCGCAGCTGCGCGCGTCGCTGCCGGCCACGCTGGACGTCACCGTGGTGGCCGACCGCACGCAGACCATCCGCGATTCGATCGCCGACGTGCGCTTCGAACTGCTGCTGTCGGTCGCGCTGGTGGTGATGGTGACCTTCCTGTTCCTGCGCAGCGTGACGGCCACGCTGATTCCCAGCGTGGTGGTGCCGCTGTCGCTGATCGGCACCTTCGGGATCATGTACCTGGCCGGGTTCAGCATCAACAACCTGACCTTGATGGCCCTGACCATCGCCACGGGTTTCGTGGTGGACGACGCCATCGTCATGATCGAGAACATCGCGCGCCATCTGGAGGAAGGCGAAACGCCCCTGCAGGCGGCGCTGAAGGGGGCCGGACAGATCGGCTTCACGCTGATCTCGCTGACGTTTTCATTGATCGCGGTGCTGATCCCGCTGCTGTTCATGACGGAGGTCGTCGGCCGCCTGTTCCGCGAATTCGCCATCACGCTGGCGGTCTCCATCCTGATTTCGCTGCTGGTATCGCTGACGCTCACGCCCATGATGTGCGCGCGGCTGCTGCGCCCGGAGGGCAAGCCCGCGCGCCGCGACGCGGCCGGCCGGCCCCTGCCTGCCGGCGACGATGCCGCCGGTCCGGACGATGCAAGGCCCGTCGCGCATCATGGCCGCTTCCATCAATGGACGGGCGCCGCGATCGATCGGACCATCGCGGGCTACGACCGCATGTTGCGGATCGTGCTGGACCACCAGCCGCTGACCCTGCTGGTGGCCCTGGCCACCTTCGCGCTGACTGTGCTGCTGTATGCCGTCGTGCCCAAGGGATTTTTCCCGCTACAGGACACCGGCCTGGTCCAGGCGATCACCCAGGGCCCGCAGACGGCATCCTTCCCCGCCATGGCCGAGCGGCAGCAGGAGGCCGCGCGCATCATCCTGGCCGATCCGGACGTGCAGACCGTGTCGTCCTTCATCGGCGTGGACGGCAGCAACGCCACCCTCAGCGCCGGCCGCATCCAGATCGCGCTCAAGCCGCACGACCAGCGCGGCGCGACGATGACGGACGTGCTGGCGCGCCTGCGCCGCTCGCTGGCCGACATGAAGGGCATGACGGTCTACATGCAGCCGGTACAGGACCTGACCATCGAGGACCGCGTCAGCCGCACGCAATACCAGCTGACGCTGTCCAACCCGGACCTGAAACTGCTCAGCGCCTGGACGCCGCGCGTGGTGCAACAGCTGCGCCAGCTGCCGCAGCTGGCCGACGTCACGGACGACCTGCAGGATGAAGGCCTGGAGACCTATATCGACATCGACCGCGATGCTGCGTCCCGCCTGGGCATCACGGCCGCGGTCATCGACGAGGCCCTGTACAACGCCTTCGGTCAGCGGCTGATTTCCACGATCTTCACGCAGTCCGCGCAGTACCGCGTGGTGCTGGAGGTGCAGCCGCAGTTCAGCCGCGGCCCCGACGCGTTGTCGCAGATCTACGTGCCCACCTCCACCGGCGCGCAGGTGCCGCTGTCCAGCGTCGCGCGCATCAGCGAATCCAGCACGGTGCTGGCGATCAACCGCCTGGACCAATTTCCCATGGTGACCGTGTCGTTCAACCTGGCGCCGGGCGCTTCGCTGTCGGATGCCGTGGACGCCATCCATGCCGCTGAACAGGACATGGGCGTGCCCGCCGGCATCGAGACGCGCTTCCAGGGCGCGGCGCAGGCCTTCCAGAATTCGCTGACCAGCACGCTGTGGCTGATCCTGGCCGCCATCGTCACCATGTACATCGTGCTGGGCGTGCTGTACGAAAGCTTCATCCACCCGGTGACCATCCTGTCGACGCTGCCGTCGGCCGGCGTGGGCGCGCTGCTGGCGCTGCTGATCACGCGCACCGAACTGGACATGATAGGCATCATCGGCATCATCCTGCTGATCGGCATCGTCAAGAAGAACGCCATCATGATGATCGACTTCGCCCTGGAGGCCGAGCGCAAGCGCGGCCTGCCGCCGCGCGAGGCCATCCATGAGGCGGCGCTGCTGCGCTTCCGGCCCATCCTGATGACCACGCTGGCGGCGCTGTTCGGCGCGGTGCCGCTGATGCTGTCCACCGGCACCGGTTCGGAACTGCGCCAGCCGCTGGGCCTGGTCATGGTGGGCGGCCTGCTGGTCAGCCAGGTGCTGACGCTGTTCACCACCCCCGTCATCTACCTGATGTTCGACCGCCTGTCGCGCCGCTGGGCCGCGCGCCGCCACGCGGGACGCGTCGAGGCGCCGCGATGATCCTGTCGGCGCCCTTCATCGTGCGGCCGGTGGCCACGACGCTGCTGTCGCTGGCGGTGGTGCTGGCGGGATCGCTGGCATTCCGGCTGTTGCCGGTGGCGCCCCTGCCGGAAGTGGATATTCCCACGATCTCCGTCACGGCCAGCCTGCCCGGCGCCAGCCCGGAAACCATGGCGTCCAGCGTGGCGACGCCGCTGGAACGCGCACTGGGCGCGATCGCCGGCGTGACCGAGATGACGTCCAGCAGCACGCAGGGCTCGACGCGCATTACGCTGCAGTTCGACCTGAGCCGCGACATCGACGGCGCCGCGCGCGACGTGCAGGCCGCCATCAATGCGTCGCGCACGCTGCTGCCCAGCGGCTTGAAGAGCAATCCCACCTATCGCAAGGCCAATCCGTCGGCGGCGCCAATCATGACGCTGGCGCTCACCTCGGACACGCACACGCAGGGCGAGCTGTACGACCTGGCGTCCACCATCGTGGCGCAGAAGCTGTCGCAAGTGAACGGCGTGGGCGATGTGACCGTGGGCGGCAGTTCGCTGCCGGCCGTGCGGGTGGAGGTCCTGCCCGGCGCGCTGACCAGCCGCGGGGTGTCGCTGGATGACGTGCGCACGGCACTCTCCAACGCCAACGCCAACCGGCCCAAGGGCTTCATCGACAGCGGCCAGTATCAATGGACCCTGATGGCCAGCGACCAGCTGAGCAAGGCGGCGCAATACCGGCCGCTGATCGTCGCCTGGCGCGACGGCGCGCCGGTGCGGCTCTCGGACGTGGCCACCGTGGAGGACTCGGTCGAGGACCTGTTCCAGACCGGCTTCTACAACGAGCGCAAGGCCATCCTGCTGATCGTGCGGCGCCAGGCCGCCGCCAACATCATCCAGGTGGTGGACGCGCTGCGCGAGGAACTGCCCCAGCTGCAGGCCCAGATGCCCGGCGGCACGCAGCTGGCGGTGGCGCAGGACCGTACGCCCAGCATACGCACGTCGCTATACGAAGCCGAGATGACGCTGGCCATCGCGGTGTGCCTGGTCATGGTCGTGGTGCTGGTCTTCCTGCGGCGCCTGCGCGCGGCGCTGATTCCCAGCGTGGCCGTGCCGGTATCGCTGGTCGGCACCTTCAGCATCATGTACCTGTGCGGCTATACGCTGAACACGATTTCGCTGATGGCGCTGATCGTCGCCACCGGCTTCGTCGTCGACGACGCCATCGTGGTGCTCGAGAACATCATGCGCTACATCGAAAAAGGCATGTCGCCCATGCGGGCGGCCATGCGCGGTGCGCGCGAAGTCGGCTTCACGGTGCTGTCCATGAGCCTGTCGCTGGTGGCCGTGTTCATTCCCATCCTGCTGATGGGCGGCGTGGTGGGGCGCTTCTTCCGTGAATTCGCCGTGACGCTCTCGGCCGCCATCCTGGTATCGCTGGTGACCTCGCTGACCTTGACGCCCATGATGTGCGGCAGGATGCTGCGCGCCGAGCGCGACGAGCCCGCGCCGGAAAAGCGCTGGGCCTTGCTGGCCCGGCTGGGCCGGTGGTCAGAACGCGGCTTCCAGCGGCTGAGCGACGGCTATTCCCGCACGCTGGCCTGGACGCTGAACCACGGCCCGCTGGTCCTGCTGGTGCTGCTGCTGACCGTGTGCCTGAACGTCTACCTGTACATCATCGTGCCCAAGGGCTTTTTCCCCAACCAGGACACGGGGCAACTGCTGGGCTTTTTCCGCGTCGACCAGGGCACATCCTTCCAGGCCACGGTGCCCAAGCTCGAATACATGCGCAAGGTCGTGCTGTCGGATCCGGCGGTGCAGAGCATGACCGGCTACGCCGGCGGGCGCGGCGGCAGCAACAGCAGCTTCATGCAGATCCAGCTCAAGCCGCTGGAAGAGCGCGGCGTGTCCGCCGACGTCGTCATCGAACGCCTGCGCGGCCGGCTGCAAAGCATTCCCGGCGCGCGCATGTTCCTGGTGGCGCAGCAGGATATCCGCGTCGGCGGCCGGGCCAGCAGCACCGGGTCGTACGACTACGCGCTGATGGCCAGCGACCTCTCCATGCTCCGCACGTGGATGCCGCGCGTGCAGCAGGCAATGGCCAAGCTGCCGGAGCTGGTGGACGTCGATACCGACGTCGAGGACAAGGGCCAGCAGGTGAACCTGGTGATCGACCGCGAAGCCGCGACGCGGCTGGGCGTGCGCATGTCGGACATTTCGGCGGTGCTGAACAACTCGTTCAGCCAGCGCCAGGTGTCGGTCATGTACGGGCCGCTGAACCAGTACCACGTGATACTGGGCGTGCCGCAAAGCTTCGCGCGCGACGCGCAGTCGCTGCGCAAGGTGGATGTCGTGACGAGCACCGGCGCGCGGGTGCCGCTGGCCTCGTTCGCCTCCTTCGAGGTGGGCAGCGCGCCGCTGAGCGTGCAGCATCAGGGCCTGTTCGTGGCCGATACGATTTCATTCAGCTTGGCGCCCGGCGTGTCCCTGGGACAGGCCAGCGAAGCCATCGATGCCGCCGTCGCGCGCATCGGCCTGCCGACGGACCAGATCCAGGCCAGCTTCCAGGGCACGGCCGCGGCCGCGCAGCAGACGCAGCAGCAGCAGCCCTGGCTGATCCTGGCGGCGCTGGTCACCATGTACATCGTGCTGGGCATACTGTACGAAAGCTTCGTGCATCCCTTCACCATCCTGTCCACACTGCCGTCGGCCGGTATCGGCGCGCTGCTGGCCCTGATGCTGATGCGCAGCCAGTTCACCGTGATCGCGCTGATCGGTGTGTTCCTGCTGATCGGCATCGTGAAGAAGAACGCGATCATGATGGTGGACTTCGCCCTGGCGGCCGAGCGCGGGGAGGGGCTGACGCCGCGCGAGGCCATCTTCCAGGCCTGCGTCACGCGGTTTCGCCCCATCATGATGACGACGCTGGCGGCCATCATGGGCGCGGTCCCCTTGGTGCTGGCCACCGGCACGGGCGCGGAAATCCGCCAGCCGCTGGGCATTACCATCGTGGGCGGCCTGTTCGTCAGCCAGGTGCTGACGCTGTACACCACGCCCGTCGTTTATCTCTATCTGGACCGCCTGCGACATTGGGTGCGGCGCCGCCGCGCCGCGCGCGCCGTCGCGCCTTCCACGGACTATTCATGACCCGCTCGTTCCATCCTAGCCCGCGGGCCGCGCTGGCGCGGCTGTTTTCGACGATGACCCTGTGCGGCGCCCTGGGCGCGTGCGCGGTCGGCCCCGATTATGTCCGTCCCGCGATGGACGTGGGTACGCAGTTCAAGGAAGGCCAGGACGATACGCCGGGCTGGAAGCCGGCGCAGCCCAACGAACTGGCCGATCGCGGCGCCTGGTGGCAGGTCTACCAGGATCCGGTGCTGGACGACCTGATGCGCAGGCTGGACGCCGCCAACCTGGACATTGCGCAGGCCGAGGCGAATTACCGCCAGGCCCAGGCGCTGGTGCGCGGCGCGCGGTCGGCATTCTTCCCCACCGTCGGCGCGGGCGCCGGGGTGACGCGCGCCGGCGGCGGAGGGGGATCCTCGACGAATGGCGGTACGGTGGGCAATGTCTATACGCTGACGGGCACGGTGAGCTGGGAGGTGGATCTCTGGGGTTCGGTACGGCGGTCGGTGGAAGCCAGCCGGGCCGGGGCGCAGGCCAGCGCGGCCGACCTGGCGGCGGCGCGCCTGAGCGCCCAGAGCACGCTGGCGCAGAACTACTTCCAATTGCGCGTGCTGGACGAACAGGAACGGCTGCTGCGCGAAACCGTCGAAACCAACGAACGCTCGCTGCAGCTGACCATGAACCGCTACAACGCCGGCGTGGCGGCGAAAGCCGATGTGGCCGTGGCGCGCACCCAGTTGGAGAACACGCGCGCGCAGTGGGTGGACCTGGAATGGCAGCGCGGGCAGTTCGAGCACGCCATCGCCGTGCTGATCGGCCAGCCGCCTTCGAAGGTCTCCGTGGCGCGCACGCCCTTTACGCAGCGGGTGCCCGCCATTCCCGTGGGCCTGCCCTCGCAGCTGCTGGAGCGCCGGCCCGACGTGGCGGGCGCGGAACGCCGCACCGCCCAGGCCAACGCGCAGATCGGCGTGGCGCAGGCCGCCTGGTTTCCCGACTTGACGCTGAGCGCCGATGGCGGCTTTCGCAGCGGCCAGTTCGCGCAATGGCTGACCGCGCCGGCGCGCTTCTGGTCCATAGGCCCGGCCCTGGCGCAGACCGTGTTCGACGGCGGCCTGCGCGCGTCCCAGGTCGAATCGGCGCGCGCGGCCTACGACTCCCAGGCCGCGGCCTACCGGCAGGTCGTGCTGGGCGCGCTGCGCGAGGTGGAGGACACCATGATCCAGCTGCGCGTGTACGATCGCGAACAGCAAGTGCAGCGGCGCGCCCTGGAAGCGGCCCGCGAATCGCTGGAGCTGACGCGCAATCAGTACAAGGAAGGATTGGTGGACTTCCTGAGCGTCGCGGTGCTGGAAAACACCGCCTTGAGTTCCGAGCGCGAGGCGATTTCCTTGATGGGCAATCGCCTGGTGGCCAGCGTGCAGCTGATCGCCGCGCTGGGCGGCGGCTGGGACGGCAATGTGGACCCCTCCGTGGCTACGCGCGCGGACGTGCAGGCCAGCGGCGTGGCCACGCCCGCCGATGTTGCCGCTCCCGCAGCCATGTCGACACCTGCATCCACGTCGGCAGCGGCATCCACCTCAATACCGGCATCCGCGCCGGCGTCCGGCCCCGCGGCGGCGCCGCAGGTGCCGCCGGCTATTCCCCGAACACGGCCCTGATCGCGGCGATGCCGTGCGCGCCGTGTTCGCGCGCGGTGGCCAGGGTTCGCGGCCCCTGTCCGCCGATGGCATAGGCGGGCAGCCCGGCGTCGCGGTTGATGTCCATGAAGGCCTGCCAGCCCATCCCCGGCTGCCCGGGATGGCTGGCCGTTTCGGCGACCGGGCCGACGACCACGAAATCGGCGTCCAGCCTGCGCGCCTGCGCCATCTGTTCGGTATCGTGCACGGACACGCCCACCCAATGGTCGTCGCGCGCCAGCGGGCGCTGCGGGCGCGTGGCGGCATCGACCGCGCGCAGGTGCACGCCGTCCGCCAGGCGCCACCACGCCTCGGGATGCACGCTGTTCACCAGCACGCGCGCGCCGGTCTCGCGGCAGGCCTTCAGCACCTGCTGCAGGGCCTCGTGCAGGCTGGCGGATGCGGGCCCGTCGGGCCAGCCCGGTTCGCGCAGCTGGACCAGCCGCAGCCCTTGCTCCAGCGCCTGCCGCAACCGCGCCATGAAGCCCGGCAGCCCGGCGGGCGAACCGATGCTGGTAATGCCGTAGGTGTCCGGCAGGCGCAGCCAGCGCAGCGGTGGCAGCGTCGCGGGCAGCAGTTCGCCCACGCTGCCGGCATGGGCCGGGTCCACCCATTCCAGCCGCTGGTTCTCCAGCCCGCGCGGCTCGCCCTGCCAGCCGGTAACACGGCAGAAGGCCAGGCGCACGGTGGTATGGGGATAGGCATGGACATAGGTGACCCAGGGCGTGGCCGCGGTGACCTGGATGCCAATTTCCTCGTCCAGCTCGCGCGCCAGCGCCTGCAGGACGGTTTCGCCCGGTTCCAGCTTGCCGCCCGGCAGTTCCCACCAGCCCGCCCAGGGCTTGCCCTCGGGCCGCTGGCCCAGCAGCAGCTTGCCGTCGCGGCGCAGGATCAGGCCCGCCGCCACGTCCACGATCTGCTCAGACATGGCGGGCCGCCCAGTCGCGGGCGAACTGATAGGCCACCCGGCCCGAGCGCGAACCGCGCTCGATCGTCCATTGCAAGGCTTCCGTGCGCGACGCCTCGATGTGTTCTTCCGGGCAGCCCAGCTCGCGCAGCCAGTGGCGCACGATGTCCAGGTAATCGTCCTGCCGGAAGGGGTAGAACGACAACCACAGGCCGAAGCGTTCGGACAGCGAGATTTTTTCTTCCACGGTTTCGCCGGGATGGATTTCCCCGTCGGGCTGGTGCTTGGCCTGCAGGTTCTCGCTCATGTATTCGGGCATCAGGTGACGCCGGTTGGACGTCGCGTAGATCAGCACGTTGTCACCCGATGCGGCCACCGATCCGTCCAGCACGGACTTCAGCGCCTTGTAGCCGGCTTCGCCTTCCTCGAAGGACAGGTCGTCGCAGAACACGATGAAGCGCTCGGGCCGCGTGCCGACCAGTTCGACGATATCGGCCAGGTCGGCGAGGTCCGATTTGTCGACCTCGATCAGGCGCAGGCCGCGCTGCGCGTAGGCCGCCAACATGGCCTTCACCAGCGAGCTCTTGCCGGTGCCGCGGGCACCCGTCATCAGCACATTGTTGGCGGGCTTCTTGTCCAGGAAGTGCAGCGTATTGCGATCGATGATGCCCTTCTGGCGCTCGATGTGCTGCAGGTCGTCCAGGTCGATGCGCGCGACGTGGCGCACGGCATCCAGCCAGCCGCGCGAGCCGCGCTTGCGCCAGCGAAAGGCATGGGCACTCCAGTCGATGTCCGGCGGGGCGGGGGGCAGGTAGGCTTCCAGCTGGGCCAGGACGCGCTCGGCCCGGGCAAGGAGGGTGGTGAATTCGGAAGAAACGGTCACTGTAAGGGTTCCACGCGTTCAGAAGCGGTAGGCGGCATCGGCGCCGGCTGTACAGGGCGGTCGCCCGCGTCGATGCCAGGATTGCCTATTCAGGAACGATAGTCGGCGTTGATGCTGACGTATTCGTGCGAGAAGTCGCAGGTGTAGACGGTGTCGGCAACCTGGCCGCGGCCCAGCGCGATGCGCACCAGGATCTCTGCCTGCTTCATGACGCGCTGGCCGTCTTCTTCGCGGTAGTCGGGATTGCGTCCGCCCTGCGTCGCCACCAGCACGTCGTCCAGCCACAGGCGCAGGCGCCCGACGTCCAGGTCGTCGATGCCGGCGTAACCGACGGCGGCCAGGATGCGGCCCAGGTTGGGGTCCGATGCAAAGAAGGCGGTCTTGACCAGCGGGGAATGGGCGACGGCGTAGGCCACCTTCAGCGCTTCGTCGGTGCTGCCGGCTTCTTCGACCCGGATGGTGATGAACTTGGTGGCGCCTTCGGCGTCGCGCACGATCTTCTGCGCCAGTTCCGCCGCCGCGTCGCCCAGCGCGCGCGCCAGTTCGGCGTAGTGCGGGTCGCTCTCGCTTTCCACGCGTAGGCCCGATTTGCCGGTGGCGATGATGATGAAGGAATCATTGGTGGACGTGTCGCCGTCAACCGTGATGCGGTTGAAGGACAGGTCGGCGATCCGCCGCGTCAGCTTCTCCAGCAGCGGCCGGGCGATGCCGGCGTCCGTGGCCAGGAAGCCCAGCATGGTTGCCATATTGGGCCGGATCATCCCCGCGCCCTTGCTGATGCCGGTGATGGTGACGGCGTGGCCGCCGATGCTCGTGCGCGTCGACGAAATCTTGGGCAAGGTGTCCGTGGTCATGATGCCGTGCGCGGCATTCATCCAGTTGTCCGGCGCCAGGGACGCGATCGCGCGCGGCAAGCCGGCCACCAGGCGATCCACCGGCAGCGGCTCCAGGATCACGCCGGTGGAAAACGGCAGGATCTGCGTGGGCTTGACGTTCAGCAGGCCGGCCAGCGCCGTGCAGGTGGCCTCGGTCCTGGCCAGCCCGTCCGCGCCCGTGCCCGCATTGGCGTTGCCGGTGTTGATCACCAGCGCCGCGATGGCATCGCCGCCGGCCAGATGGCTTTCGCATACCTGAACGGGCGCGGCGCGGAAGCGGTTGCGTGTGAACACGCCGGCTACGGTAGCGCCGTCGGCCAGACGGAACACGGTCAGATCCTTGCGCCCAGCCTTGCGGATGCCGGCTTCGGCGACGCCGATGTCGACGCCGGCTACGGGAAAGATTTCGGATTCGGAAGGGATCTTCAGGTTGACGGCCATGGACGGAGTCTCTGTGGCGGCCCGGTGCGACGGACCGGCGTGGGCAAATCGCCGTCCCGGCAGGGGCGGCGGCAAAGACGCCTATTATCCCAGTGTTTTATGCCAGGGACCGTGAAACCCGTGAACGGCGCCTACGGCGTCGTGCCGATGGACGCGACGTCCAGCACGCCGGCGGCGCGGTTGCTCATGACACCGCGCACGGCGCCGTCGGGCGCCTGCAGTACCGATTGCCCGGACGGCACGTCGTCGCCGTCATTGCGCCCGGCGGAGCGGCCGCGCGAAGGGCTGAAGACCAGGTCGCCCGGCCGGGCGCCGGCCACCGTGGCGCTGGCCGTGGCCACCCGCGTGCCGGCCGGGTAGGTCATGGGCCCAAGCGTATATTCCGTGCCCAGGCTGCCCTCGAACCACACCAGCTTGCGGCCGCGGTCCAACCGCAGGTCCGCCTTCAGTAGCGGCATGCCGGCGACCATGGACGGCTCGCTGCCGTCGGTACGCAACAGCCAGCCGTCCACGTGCTGGAAATCGGTGGCCGGCCGCGGGCCATGGCGCAGCGCCACCCAGGTGCCGGCGGGCAGGAGCTGGCCATTCATCTTGTTGCCCGCCGCCAGATGGCAGCTGCTGAAACGCAGCGCGCCGTCGCCGTCGGCCTTGAATTCCACCTTGTGGCCGCGCGTGCAGCGCCAGCCTTCAGCCGTTTCGTCTTCCGGCAGGGTGGCCGACGCCCCGGTGGCGCGGAATTCCCGCAAGCCGGACTGCGCGAGATAACGTTCCAGGCTGGCGACCGGGATGCCGCCGACCGGTACGGGGTGGGGAAAGCGTGCCGCCTCGAAGGTATCCGGGCGGCCGGGCAGCCGTACCATCAGCCGCGTGCCGGCCGGCATATCAATGCCGGTCAGCGTGCGGGGGCCGTCCAGGACGACGGTATGGGCGGCTTGGTCCGCGGCGGCCTGGCGGCTATCCACCCAGCGCAGCGCCAGGCGGGCGGGATAGATGCCGCCGATCACGGCCAGGGCCAGCATGGCGGCGGCATTGCTGCGGGGGCGCGCGCGCAACCGGGTCCTGGCCAGCCGGTTGGTGCAGAGCACGGCAATCCAGGTCAGCAGCGTGGCGAGGCAAACCAGCGAAACGGCCAGCATGGGATAGAAGTTGCCGCCGGGCAGCGCGACCGGGATCATCGGGGTTCTGACGGATCGTTGAGGAAATCAGCGCGCCTGGGCGCGGCTGGCCACGACCTGCAGTTTAAGCTCTCCCAGGGTTTGAAACAGCGCATTGCGGCTGCTTTCCGGCAAACCGGACAATAATTCCTTCACCCAGGCCTCGTGCGCACGGGCCATCCGGGCGAAGGTCTTGCGCCCCTGCGTCGTCAGCTTGATGAGCGAGCTGCGCCGGTCCGAGGCTACCTTGGTGCGCATGACCAGGCCCTCTTTTTCCAGCTGATCGGTGATCCCGGTGATATTGCCGTTGGTCACCATCATGTGGCGGGACAATTCGCCCATCTTCATGCCCTTGGGCGCCCGCTGCAGCTGTGCCATCAAATCGAAGCGCGGCAGCGTCGTATCGAACTCCGATCGCAGCCGTCCGCGGATCTCGGTTTCCACCAGGTTGGCGCAGGTCAGCAGGCGCAGCCACAGCCGCAGCGCGTGATGGTCGTCCGGCGCGGCGCGCGATTCCAGGTCCGGCGATGGGTTCATGGTTGGCCCGCGCCGTCGCGCGCGTCCAGCATCCGGGCAGCGCCGCCAGGGGCGCTGCCATCATGGCTTTCATGGCCGTCGCTCGCGCCGCGGCCCACCGGCAAGCCCATCTGCGTGAAGATGGCGCGAGTGATGGGCGCGTCCGGATCGTTCAGCCGCAGCACGATATCGAAATGATTGCTGCCCGGCATGGCCACATAGCGGGCATCGCCGCCGCGGGCGCGCAGCGCGTCCACGTAGTCGCGCGTCTGCCGCTTGAATTCATCGGTTTCGCTTTCGCCATGGCTGGCGACGACGGGCGGTGGCGTGGCCGGCAGGTGCAGCATCGGGCTGTTGCGCGCGGCGGATTCCGGTGTCAGGCGCATCCATTCGTTGATGTGCGTGTGCACCAGCGGCGTCAGGTCGAACAGGCCGGACAGGGGCGCGGCGCCGCGCACGATATCGGCCGGTACGCCATAGCGTGCCTGCCAGTCGTCGGTCAGCAGCATGCCTGCCAGGTGGCCGCCGGCGGAACTGCCGCCGACGTGCAGCCGCGCGGGATCGCCGCCATGCGCGGCGATGTTCCGGTGCAGCCAAACCATGGCGCGGCGTATCTGGTCGACGATGCGGTCCAGCGTGACCGCTGGTGCCAGCGAATAGTTCAGGGCCACCACCATGGCGCCGGCGCGCGTGAAGGCGGGCGCCATGCTGCTGGAATCGTCCTTGGACAGTAGCCGCCAATAGCCGCCGTGCACGAACACGAACACCGGCGCGGGGCCGCCGCCAGCCGCCGGGAAAATATCCAGCGTTTCGTCGGCGTGTTCGCCATAGGCCACGTCCAGCACGCAGGGCAGCGTCTCGCGCGCGTGCCGGCTTTGGTCGGCATACTCGCGCATGACGGCGCTGAAATCGGGTACCGTTGCGCGTGCGTTGTATTGGATATCCAGCGCGGCGCGATCGTAGTCGCGATAGAGAGCGGGCATGGGAGTATTGGTAAAAACCCTAGACTTGTTCCGCGCATTACTTTAAACCTAAACTATGTTGGACGCCAGCGCGCAGGGGGATCAAAGCGCGGGCCGTCCATGGAATCGCATCACACACATTTCAAGAACCGGCCGGCGCGGCTCGCGCCAGGAGCATCGCATGCGTTTCATCCCGTCTCTCATCGCGGCCGCCGCGTTGCTGCCCGGCATCGCCGCGGCGGACCCCATCAAGGTCGGCATCGCCAACGATATTTCCGGCCCGTTCTCGGCCTTGGGCGCCGAAGCCCGCGATGGGTTCAACCTTGCCATCAAGCAGCTGGGCAGCAAGCTCGGCGGCCAGCCCGCCGAATTCCTGCAGACGGACATGGGCGGCAATCCGGACCAGGCGCGGCAACTCGTCACGCGCTACATCCGGAGCGACAAAATCGATTTCTTCACCGGCCCGATCGGCTCGAACGTAGCCCTGGCCGTGGGCCCCGCGCTGTTCGCGGCCAAGGTGCCGTATCTGTCCAACAATCCCGGGCCCAGCCAGTACGCGGGCGAACAATGCAACGCCTACTGGTTCAGCACCGCCTACCAGAACGACGCCTTCCATGAAGTGGCGGGCAAGATGGCGGCCGATCGCGGCTACAAGAAAATGTTGATCATCGCGCCGGATTATCCGGCCGGTCGCGATGCGCTGACCGGGTTCAAGCGCGGCTACAAGTCTCCCGTTCCGGACGAGCTCTACACCAAGCTGGGCCAGCTGGACTATGCCGCGGAACTGGCGCAGATACGCGCTGCCAAGCCGGATGCGGTGTACATCTTCCTGCCCGGCGGCATGGGCATCAATTTCGTCAAGCAGTTCGTGGGCGCCGGCCTGAAGAACGGCATCGCGCTGGTGGGGCCGGGCTTTTCCGCCGACGAGGACGTGATCCAGGCGGTGGGCGCCGACATGGTCGGCATGTACAACACCGCGCAGTGGGCGCACGACCTGGACGTGCCGGCCAACAAGGATTTCGTTGCCGCCTTTCGCAAGGAATACAACGGACGCTATCCGTCGCTGTACGCGGCGCAGGCCTATGACGTGATCATGGCCATGGATGCGGCCGTCAGGCAAAGCGGCGGCAAGGCCAGCGACCGCCAGGCTATCGTGGGCGCCCTTGCCAAGGCCGACTTCCCGTCGGTGCGCGGCAAGTTCACCTACGGCGGCAATCACTATCCCGTCCAGGCGTACTACGTGCGCGTGGTGGACAAGGACGGCAGCGGCCGCGTCACCAACAAGCTGGTGGGCAAGGCGGTCGATCACTACCAGGACGTCTACGCCGGCCAGTGCAAGCTCTGACGGCGCCATGGGATACACGCTTGTCCTGGAGCAACTGCTCAACGGACTGCAATTCGGCCTGATGCTGTTCCTGATCGCCGCGGGCCTGACGCTGGTCTTCGGCATCATGGATATCCTGAACCTGGCGCACGGCTCGCTGTACATGGCCGGCGCCTATGTGGCGGCGGAAACCATGCAGCGCACCGGCTCCTTCGTGGCGGCGGTCTGCGTGGCGGCGCTGGCCACCGGCGTCGTCGGCGCGGTGCTGGAGTGGGTGCTGATCCGCCGGCTGGCGGTGCGCGATCATCTGGCCCAGGTGCTGGGCACTTATGCCGTCATCCTGATCGCCGGCGACCTGGCCAAGATGATCTGGGGCCCTGCGCCCGTCATGCTGGCCACGCCGCCGGCGCTGAGCGGGCCGGTGCGCCTGCTGCCCGACCTGATGTATTCCTCGTATCGCCTCATGATCATTGCCGTCGGCCTGCTGGTGGCCCTGGGCCTCTATGCCTTCGTGACCCGCACCCGCGCCGGCGTGCTGGTGCGCGCCGGCGCGTCGAACCGGCAGATGGCCACGTTGATGGGCGTGCGCGTGCCGCTGCTGTTCCTGGGCGTCTTCTGCCTGGGTGCCATGCTGGCCGCGGTCGCCGGCGCGTTGCTGGGCCCGCTGACCGCCGTACAGGTGGGCATGGGCGAAGACATCCTGATTCTGGTCTTGGTGTGCATCGTCATCGGCGGCATCGGCTCCATACGCGGCGCCTTCGTCGGCGCGCTGCTGGTGGGCATGGTGGACACCGCCGGACGCGCCTTCCTGCCACTCTTGCTGCGGCAGGTCTTCGCGCCGTCCGTGGCCGGCAGCGTGGGCCCGACGCTGGCGGCGCTGTCGATCTACATCCTGATGGCGGCGGTGCTGGTGTTCCGTCCCGCCGGCCTGTTTCCGGCGCGCGGCTGATCATGCGGCGTACCGCGATGTGGACCTTGGCGGGCGTGGCCTTACTGGCGCTGTTCCCGCTGGTCGCGCCACTGGTCGGCCTGGATTTCTATATCTCCTTCGTGCGCCGCGTGTTGATCTTCGCGCTGGCGGCCGCCGGCTTGAACCTGGTCCTGGGCTACGGCGGCATGGTCGCCCTGGGGCATGCGGCCTTTCTTGGTGCCGGCGCCTATGTGGCGGCCATGCTGGGCGTGGCGGGCGTGCGCTCGGCCTTCGTGGTCTGGCCCGCCGCCGCCGTCCTGGCCGCGCTGCTGGCGTGGGTGACCGGCGCGATATCGCTGCGCACGCGTGGCGTGTACTTCATCATGATCACCCTGGCCTTTGCGCAGATGCTGTATTACGTGTTCATCTCGCTGCGCCAGTATGGCGGCGATGATGGCCTGAACCTGCCCGGGCCGGCGGTGCTGCCGGGCGTGGACCTGGGCGCCGATGTGCCGTTCTACTACGTGGTCCTGGCGCTGTTCGTGCTGTTGTCGGCGGCGCTGAACCGCTTGACGGACTCCCGCTTCGGAGCGGCGCTGCAGGGCGTGCGCGAGAACGAATCGCGGATGGTGGCGCTGGGCTATCCCGTCTATCGCATCAAGCTCACGGCCTTCGTCATCGGGGCCGCGGTCGCCGGCCTGGCGGGGGCGTTGCTGGCCAATCACAACCTGTTCGTGTCGCCCAACCTGATGCACTGGACGCAGTCCGCCAACCTCCTGATCATGGTGCTGGTGGGCGGCATGGGGCTGCGCTACGGCGGGCTGGCCGGCGCGGCGCTCATGCTGACGCTGGAAGAAGTACTGCGCATGTGGACGGAGTACTGGCATCTGCCGCTGGGGCTGGTGCTGCTGGCCGTGGTCTTCTTCGCCCCGCGCGGGCTGGCCGGCCTGGCGGCGCCCTGGTTCGCCGGACGGCAGGCGGCCGCAGGGGACACTGCCCTTGCCGGGGATGCCGGTGGGCGTACATCCGAAGGGCCGGCCGCCCTTGGCGTGCAGGCAGGCGCGCTGCGGCGGGATGGCTTTGCCACCGCGTCCGCGCCGGCGCCCGAACACGGCACCGTCCTGCCCGGAACAGGTACCGCGCAGCCGCGGCACGTCGCTGGGGGACGTCCGTCAAGCGATGCGCCGGCGCTGCAAGCACGGGCGCTGGTGAAGCGTTTCGGCGCGCTGGTCGCGACCGACAAGCTGTCGCTGGATTTGATGCCGGGCGAGATCCACGCCGTCATCGGCCCGAATGGCGCGGGCAAGTCCACCCTGATTCATTTACTGGCCGGCACGCTGCCCGCGGACGCCGGCCAGCTGCGGCTCAACGGCACGGACATCACGCGGCTGGCCGCGCATCGGCGCGTGGCGGCCGGCCTGTCGCGGTCCTACCAGATCACCAACGTCTTCAAGCGCTTCACCGTGCGGGACAACCTGCTGCTCGCCGTACAGGCGCATGACGGCGGCGGCCTGGGCTACTGGCGCCCGCGCGCCGCGCAACGCGGCCTGTACGACGCGGCGCACGCCCTCGCGCAAGAGTGCGGCCTGGAAGCCGAACAACTGGCCCGCCGTGCGGACACCTTGCCGCACGGCGAGCAGCGCAAGCTGGAATTCGCGCTGGCGCTGGCGGCGCGGCCCAGCGTGCTGCTGCTGGACGAACCCATGGCCGGCATGGGGCCCGACGAGACCGCGCGCCTGGCCGACCTGATCGAATCGATGCGCGGCCGCGCCGCGATGCTGCTGGTCGAACACGATATGGAAGCCGTATTCCGCCTGGCGGATCGCATTTCGGTGCTGGTCTACGGCCGCATCATCGCCACCGGCACGCCCGAGCAGATCCGCAACGACGCGGCGGTGCGCCAGGCCTACCTGGGAGACGAGATGGACACGCGCCCGCTCGTGACGACATGAACAGCGGCGTCGACGGCGGCATGGGCCACGCGCGCGCCCGGGCGCACGGCACGGCTACCGATGGCCCGGGCACCGGCGCCCAAGGCGGCGTGGCGAGCCACGCGATGCTGGAGCTGCAAGGCGTGCAAAGCGGCTACGGCGCCAGCCAGGTGCTGTTCGGCGTGGATCTGTCCATCGGCAGCGGCGAGGTGCTCACGCTGCTGGGCCGCAACGGCATGGGCAAGACGACCTTGCTGCGCACGCTGTACGGGCAATTGCCGCTGAAGGCGGGGCGCATCCGCTTCGACGGCCGGGAGATCGGCGGCTGGGCCACCGATCGCATCGCCCGCGCCGGCATCGCCATCGTGCCGGAAGGGCGCCAGTGTTTCCCCAATCTGACGGTGCGCGAGCACCTGACCGCTTTCGCCACGGTGCGAGGCCGGGAGCTCCCGCATCCCTGGACGCCGGAGCGCGTCTGCGCGCTGTTCCCGCGCCTGGCCGAGCGCGCCAGCCACATGGGCAACCAGCTGTCCGGCGGCGAACAGCAGATGCTGGCGATCGGCCGTGCGCTGGTAACCAACCCGCGCCTGCTCATCCTGGACGAGGCGACCGAGGGCCTGGCGCCCAAGGTGCGCGAGGAAATCTGGGCTTGCCTGGCGCGACTGCGCGCGGCCGGCCAGACCATCCTGGTGATCGACAAATACGTCGAGCGGCTGCTGGCGCTGGCCGACCGCCACGTCATCCTGGAGCGCGGCCGCATCGTGTGGGCGGGCGATTCCCGTGAGCTCGATGCGGATCGCGGCCTGTGGACGCGCTACCTGGGCGTCTGAGCCACATGCCGTCCTAAGGCACGCCAGATACGCAGGTGGAGCAAACCAAGGAAATAAATTCGCACAGCCGCGCATTGTTGCGCCGCACTCCCGGGCACGAGGGTTCTAAGCCGCTTGAAGCAGCCATTTTTGCCCCGTTTTCAGGGGTAATCGCCGGGATTCGCGCCTCTACACTTACAGTCGACCGTACGTGGCCCAGCGGGCGGCCACGGCGCCGGTCGGACACCAGAGCCGTCTTTATGGCTTGGGCACTTGCGGCCTGGTGGAGGAAAGGAATTCATGGCGAAGTTAGGTCTGCGGGCGAAATCGCTGCTCGCGCTCGTGCTGGCATGCCTGCTGGCGCTTATCCCCACCGCATTGCTCGGCTGGCATGCCATGGAACAGGTGCGGGAACACTTCGGCCGCGCCTATGCCGACAACTTCGCCTTGCTCAGCCGCCAACGCATCCTGGCCCCGATTACGCGCGAACTGGCGCTGTCGCAGCGGCTGGTCGAGTCGCAGCTGGCGCTGGAGTGGATGCGCGACGAAGACAACGCCGCCAAGCGCGAGCGCTTCTTCAAGGAAGCCGAAGGCTATCGCACCGCCTTCCGCTCGCATGCCTACTTCCTGATCAACGCGGCCAGCGGCAAGTACTACTTCAACGAAGCCGACAAGCCGTTTTCCGAGGCGCCGCGCTACCAGCTGCATGCCGGCGACCCGGAAGACCGCTGGTTCTACGACAGCCTGCGGTCCACCACGGAATACAACATCAACGTCAATCCGGACGGCAAGCTCAAGGTCACGCGCGTCTGGTTCAACGTCATCGTGCGGGACCAGGGCAAGCCCTTGGCGATCGGCGGCGCCAGCCTGGACCTGAGCGACTTCCTGCACGAATTCGTCGGCAGCGGCGAACCGGGCGTCACGCCCATCATCATCGACGAACAGGGCAGCATCCAGGCCCATCCCGATCCCGCGCTGATCGATTACAACTCCGGCGCCGCCGGGGTCGGCGCGCCCGGCAGGATCTTCAGCCTGATCCAGGACGAGGCAGGCCGCGCGGCGCTGCAACAGGCGCTGCGCGACGCGCCGAAAACCCCCGATATCGCGCAGGCGATCTGGGCGCGCCTGGATGGCAAGCGCCAGCTGGTTTCCGTCTCGTACGTGCCGGAGCTGCATTGGTACGTGCTGGCCGCCGTGGACCTGCACGCCGCGCGCATCGTCGATACCGCGGGCCTGTGGCCCACCGCCGCGGCGCTGCTGCTGTTGATCGGCGGGCTGCTGGCGGCCTTCGGCTACGCGGTCAACCGCCTGGTCCTGCGGCCCATACGCAAGCTGCAGCAATCGGCGCGCGCCATCGCCGACGGCCGCTACGACGTGCGGCTGCCCAAGGGCGGCGCGGACGAGATAGGCGACCTGAGCCGCGCCTTCGGCGTGATGGCGGAGAAAGTCCGCACCCATACCCAGGAACTGGAAACCAAGGTGCGCGAGCGTACCCGCGCGCTGGAAGCCGCCAACCTGGCCATGGCCAGCGCGAACAAGAAGATCGGCGATTCCATCGACTACGCGAGCCTGATCCAGCAGGCCATCCTGCCGCGGCGCCAGATGGCGCAGTCCCTGGGGGCGCGCCATTTTGTCATGTGGAAGCCGCGCGACGTCGTGGGCGGCGATTTCTACGTCTTTCGCGCCGACGGCGACAACTGCCTGCTGGGCGTGATGGACTGCGCCGGCCACGGCGTGCCGGGCGCCCTGATGACCATGCTGGTGCGCGCCGCCGTCGACGTAGCCGTCGCCGAGGCGGGGCCGTCCGATCCGGCCGGCATCCTGACGCGCACCGACGCCGCCATCCGGGCGATGCTGGCCGATATGCAGGTACCGCACGCCCTGGCCACCAATACCGACGCCGGCCTGGTCTACATCGACCGCGCCGCCGGCAGGCTGCTGTTCGCGGGCGCCAAGATTGCGCTGTACGAGACCGACGGCGCCCAGTGCCGCGAACACCGCGGCGCGCGGCGTGCGCTGGGCGACAAGCGCCACGGCGAGTACGCCAACACGGCCATGCCCTTGAGCGCGGGTATGACGTTCTACCTGAGTACCGACGGTTTTCTCGACCAGGCCGGCGGCGAGCACGGCTTCGGCTTCGGCACCACGCGCTTCACCCGCACGCTGATAGAGATGGCGCGCCTGCCGCTGGGTGCGCAGGCCGAAGCGCTGGAGCGCGTCCTGGAGGAATACCGGGGCGACTTGCCGCAGCGCGACGACATCACCATACTTTCCTTTCGCTTCGAATAACTCCCCAGACGGACACCCATGAAAGCATCGGACCTTTACGCGCTGCGAGAGCGATTCAACCAGGACCGCACACTGCTTTGTTTTAACGGGCCGATCTCCCGCAGCCTGATCGAGGAAATCGGCAACGCCCTGAAGAATTACCTGGAAACGCAGGAAGCACGTCCCGCCGAGGCCATGGACGTGTTCTCGGCCTATATCGAGATGACGCAGAACATCCGACAGTACGCGATGCAGCAGGGCTACGGGGATGGCGACGCCGCCGCCACCGTGGTGATCGCCCGCAATGAAGAAGGCCGCTACACCGTAAGCGCGGGCAACCGCGTCGAAGTGGCCGATGGCGAGCGCCTGGTCGAACGCGTGCGCGAACTGGCCGCCATGGACAAGGCCGGACTGAAGGCGGCCTACAAGACGCAGCTGCGCCAGCCCCGCGACCCGGCCGCCACCACCGGCGCCGGGCTGGGCCTGATAGACCTGGCGCGGCGCGCCAGCGCCGGCCTGGAGGCCTCGTTCAGCCCGCACGGCGACGGCCGTGGCTTTTTCAGCCTGAGCGTCGTCATCTGATCGTATTGCCCTCGAGCAACCACCAATATGAAAGAACTCAATATCCCCGCTTCCCAGTCGACGCCGTCCATCGTGACCGACAGCGCGAAGGGAAGCCTGCACCTGAGCGGCGACTCCTATCCCGAGAACTCGTTCGAGCTGTTCGGGCCGGTCATCCAGTGGGTGGACGACTACCTGGCTTCCACCAAGCAGGCGCTGGCCGTCACGCTCGAACTCCAGTATCTGAACACCAGCAGCGTGAAGGCCGTCATGGATATCTTCGATCTGCTGGAAGCAGCGCACGGGGATGGCCACGACGTGGCAGTCACCTGGTATTACGACAGTCGGAATGAACGGGTCGGCGAACTGGCCGAGGAGTTCAAGGAAGACTGCACCTTTCCCTTTACCGTCGTCGGCCGCTAATGAAGAAGCGCTACCAGAATCTCGAAACGCGTATCCAGTCCATGCTGGATGAGCCCGGCTATGCGGGTCATCCGCTGCGCGGCGTGCTCGAGGAACTCTGGCAGCACACGAACGAACAGCTGGAACGCATCGAGCGGATCTCGTACCTCTCCGACGCCTTCCAGATGATGGCGCGGCAGCGTGAGCTGGGGCTGGTGGCGCGCTATGACCGCGAATTGAAGCGCCTGGCCAAGCTGGTGCGCATCTCCGACGGCTACCAGGAAATGATGCGCGACATGAATGCCGCGCTCAAGGAATCGTCGATCCGCGATCCCTTGACCAATCTGTTGAACCGCCGTGCGCTGATGGAGCGCATGAAGGAACTGTCCCTGGCCGCGGACGCCGATCAACCGGCCTTCGTCGTCGCGATGCTGGACGTGGACCATTTCAAGCGCATCAACGATCGCTATGGGCATGACGCCGGCGACCGCGCGCTGACCCGCCTGGCGGACATCATGCGCTGCTCTGTACGTGAAAGCGACGACGTCGCCCGCTGGGGCGGCGAGGAATTCCTGGTGCTGTTGCCGAACATCAGCCTGGAAGAGGGCGAAGCCGTCATCGACCGGATCCTGGCGGGAGTGCGGGGCAACGCGATCGAGGTCCAAGGCGAACAACTGCTGTTGACGGTCAGCGTGGGGATGGCTTTGCATCGCACCGGTGAAAGCGTTTCCACTACCTTGAGCCGGGCGGATCGTGCCTTGTACCTGGCGAAACAAGCAGGCCGCGATCGTGTCGCGCTGGAGCGTCGGCCGGCGGTTTGAGGTTTGGGTCACCGGTGGGTGGGTTGTCGGCGGTGGTCGGGTGGTGCTGTCGGTGGTTGCGCGGTGCTGTCGGTGGGTAATCTGCTAATCCCGTCCATCGGGGGTGGTGCCTGTCGGGGCCGGCCCGATCGAGCGGTCCGGCGCGCGGGCGCCGGACACCGCTGCGCTCACCTCGTTCGGCGGCCGCTCCTTGTTTGGCTTCTGGGACTGTCAGGATTTTTGTGTTTGAGGCATTTGAACGTCGTCGTGTTTCTGACTCTCCAGGTTCATGCTACTTCAGTGATATGGGTCGGTGAAGCGTTCTGCATAGATGATGGCAAACTGGTTCATGGCCAACCTCCAGTCGTGCGTGGCGCAGCCCCAGGTGCCCGTGATATTGCGCAGGACTAACCACAATAACTTGGTTGCGGCGTCGTCACTGGGGAAGTGTCCACGGGTCTTTACCGATCGGCGCAATTGCGCATTCAAGCTCTCGATGGCATTGGTGGTGTAGATGATCTTTCGGATCGCCGGGGGAAACGTAAAGAACGGGATCACGCGGTCCCAGGCGCGATGCCAGGTCTGGGCGATGGTCGGATATCTTTGGCCCCAACTGCCTTGCTCGAACACTGCCAGCGCCGCTTGCGCAGCCTCCACGGTCGGTGCGGTGTAGATCGGCCTGAGAGCCGCAGCCACTATCCGGCGCTCCTTCCAGCTCGCATATTCGACGCTACTGCGCATCAGATGCACGATGCACGTTTGCAGTGTGGTGCTTGGAAATACCGCGTTCAGCGCCTGCTCCATTCCCTTTAAGCCGTCGGTGACCGCGATCAGGATATCCAGCGTGCCCCGAGTCTTGAGTTCGTTGAACACCTTCATCCAGAACTTCGATCCCTCGGTCTGCTCGATCCACAGGCCCAGGATGTCACGAGTGCCGTCCGGCAGGATCGCCAGCGCCAGGTACACCGCCTTGTTGCGTACCACGCCATCTTCGCGGATCTTCACCCGCAACGCGTCGAAGAACACCACCGGATACATGGTCTCCAAAGGGCGGTTCTGCCAGGCGATCACCTCTTCCATAACCGCGTCGGTCACCGAACTGATGAACTCGGGCGAGACTTCCGTGCCGTACTGCTCAAGCAGAAAACCTTGGATCTCGCGCACCGTCATCCCCCGGGCGTACATGGCGATGATCTTGTCATCAAATCCCGTAAATCGACGCTTGTGCTTGGGAATCAGGATCGGCGCAAAACTGCCTTGCCGGTCCCGGGGAATGTCCACGCGTAGCGGCCCATCGTCGGTTATCACCGTCTTGCCACTGGTGCCGTTGCGATGGTTAGTGCTGCCTTCGGGCGGGTCCGTGCCGGCGCCATAGCCCAGGTGCTGGCCCATTTCCGCGCCCAGCGCCCGTTCGATCAGGGCCTTCTTGAACGCCATCGAAAGGTCCTGCACCGACTCCGGCGTCATCGGACCTTTGACGAACTCATCCATCAGATTTGCAGGAATCGATGGCAATTCCCTCGGAGGTGCCTTTTGCTTGGTAGCCATAATGTGCTCCTCTGGAGCAGCTATGTTAGGCCTCAAACACAAAATTTATGACACTCCCTGGCTTCTTCTTGATGGCGTCAGCGGCACGCCTGCCTTCGGTATCCGCTTGCTCGCCCTCAACGGGCCGGCCCCGACAGGCACCACCCCCGACGGACTCCGATGTGCCTTAATCACGCGTCGCTGGCACGGCCGGGTTTCTAGCGCTTCGTGGCCGATGAGGTCGACCGATGGAAGATGGTGCGGTGCCCGGTGCCGCGAGGCCGCCCAGCGCGGCCACGCGTCACCTACGCGGTGGTGCCATGCGGCGCCCCGCAGCGCTCACCGCATGCCAGCGACCGGGGCATGACGCGATGGCGTAGGTCGCTTCATGGCCGCGCTGGGCGGCCATGAACGACGGGCAAGCCAAAATCTTCCAGCAGCCGGGCACATCAGCCACGAAGCGCAAGAACACAGCCCGTCCCAGCGGCAGTGATTAAGGCACAACGGAGTCCGTCGGGGGTGATGCCTGTCGGGGCCGGCCCGTTGAGGGCGAGCGAGCGGACACCGAAGGCAGGCGTGCCGCGGACGCCATCAAGAAGAACCCCACCAGACAACGGCCGCCGAACGAGGTGAGCGCAGCGGTGTCCGGCGCCCGCGCGCCGGACCGCCCGATCGGGCCGGCCCCGACAGGCATCACCCCCGACGGACGGCATCAGCACATGAACCACCGACAGCAACCACCCACCACCGAAAGATCCACTACCATATCCGCCCGCAGCCCCGAACCGAAATCACGAGGAATGCCGTGAACGTCCCAACCGAAAGCCAGGCACAGCAGCTAATCGAACAGCAACTCACCGACTACAACAATCGCGACATCGATGCCTACATGCGGCATTGGTCCCCCGACTGCCAGAACTTCGAATTCCCCGACAAGCTACTGGCCGAGGGCGCAGAACAGATAAGGGCTCGATACACCGAACGCTTCAAGGACGACGCTTTGCATGCCAGGCTGGTGAACCGCATCGTCGTTGACGACCTCGTGGTGGACCAGGAAGTCGTAACGCGCACCTTCCCCGACGGCGTCGGCGACATCGACGTCGTGGCCATCTACCGCGTCACCGCCGGAAAAATCTCGCACGCCTGGTTCAAGTTCGGACAAGTCCGCATGCGTTAAGCGAGCCGCCGGCCACCAGTTCCTGCTTGACGCGCTCGGGGTCGCCGAATCACCGCCTACGGATTCCGCGAAACCTCCCAGGCGCGCGCCCGCTTCAGCGCCCAAGGCGTATACCCGCGCACGGTATCCCGGAAGGCGCCCACATCGAGCCCATTGAACAAGGGCATCATCGGCGCATCCGCCAGGAACAGCTTGTGCAGTTCATCGAACTGCGCCTGCCGCTGCGCCGTATCGGTAAGCGCCGAAGATGACTCGATCAACGCCAGCGCCTTCGGATCGTCCCACACCTTCCGCGGCTGCTTGTCCTTGTTGCCTGCCATCATCTCGTAGTTCAAGCTGGGATCCAGCCTGGCGGAATAGGGAAAAGTCATCATCTGGTACTTGCCGCTGCTGTAGTGGTCCATCTGCGTCGCCCATTCCATCACCTCCAGCCGCGTATTGATCCCCACTGCCTGCAGCATCGCCTGGATGATCACCCCGGACGTATACGTCTCCGGATAGCGCTTCGTCGCCAGCATCACGATCTCCTGGCCCTTGTACCCCGACTCCCGCACCAGCTTCTGCGCCAGCGCCGGATCGTACTTCCAGGTCTCATGCTGCATCGTGTCGTAATAGGGGGAAATCAGCGGCACCATCGACGTACTCGGCTGCATCAGCCCGTCTCCCACCGCCGCCACCAATTGCGCATTGTCGATGGCATGCACGATCGCCTGCCGCAGCTTCACGTTGGACAGCACGGGATCACGCGTCTGCATCAGCAGCGCCGTCAGGCTCATCACCGGCGACGATGTCACCTTGACGCCCTTGACCGTCTGCATCGGCTTCACGTCCGTGTACGACAGGTCCTGGATGATATCGATATCGCCGCGCTGCAACGCGGCCTTCGCCGTCGCATCGTCCGGCACGATCATGAAGCGCACCTCGTCCACCAGCGGCCGCTTCGATCCCGTAAAGCCGTCCAGCTTGCCATCCTGGTTTGCGTAGCGCGGGTTCTTCGCCAGGCTGATGTACTGGCCACGCTTCCATTCCTGCAGCATGAAGGGGCCGGTCCCGATCGGCTTGTTCCATGTTCCGTCGGGGTTCAAGGAATCCCGGTGCACCACGCCACCGCCGGCGCAATCCGGCCGTGCCAGCGACGCCAGGAACAAGCCATAGGGCTTGTCCAGCCGGTACACCACCGTGCGGGCATCCGGAGTCTCCACCGACGTCACCTTGGGACCCGCGCTGCCGTCGAAGTCGCCATGGCAGCGCCAGGCCGTCTTCGGGTTCATGAAGTAATTCCAGCTCCACACCACATCCTGGGCCGTCAGTGGCGCGCCGTTCTGGAACGTTACGCCATCGCGCAGCGTGAACGTATACGTCTTGCCGCCATCACCGACCTCATACGACTTGGCCAGCAGCGGCTTGATCTCCGCGTGTTCGCCGAAGGCGACCAGGCCTTCCACGATATGCATCACGACCATATCGCTGTTGGCGTCACGGTTCACCCCGGGCTCCGTCGAGCGGATATCGGCGGTCATGGCGATGCGCAGCGGCGTCGCGTCGGCGGCGCACGCGATGCCTACAGCTGCCGTGCAGGCCAATGCCATCGAGCCCAGCGCAAAACCCAGCTTCCGGTGGGACGATACGATATCGATCTTCATGCGCGGGCTCCTGGCCGTTATCGGGCATCGGCCGTCTGGCCGTAGGTGAAGACTTCCGGTTCCGCCGTCAAGCTGTAGCGGGTATACACGCGATTGAGCGCCGGCATGGGAACCACGTCCATCTCGCCGACCGCCGGTTCCATCACCACCATCGCCACGGATGCGGACAGATTGTCATGGCTGTTCTGACGCGGCGGCCGGCATACCGAATACGGCGTGCCGAAGTCGTCGAAAAAGGCCGCCCGCAAGTCGTCCCGCGTCAACGCTTCGCGCTTGTTCAGCAGGCGGCGCACCCGCCAATCGCGGTACTGGCTTTCCGGGGTGCTGGCGCGGCCGGTATCTTGCAGCTTGCATAGCGCCACTTCGCTGACCCAGTGATTGGCATGCACGATCAGGTCGTCCGTGCCGGGATAAATGGGAAAGGCTTCGTCCGTCGTGCATTCGAAATCGATACCGAAGCCCTCGGCCATTCCCAGCATGATGTTGTTCGAGCACGATTTGGGCGTCGTCGCCACGGCCTTCATCGCCAGGGCGAAGTGCTCTTGTTCCAGCACCTTGCGGCGGATCAGCGACAGCGGCACGCCCAGCTGCGTAAAGTCGCGGTCCGATTCCAGGTAATTGGCGGTGATCGAAACGCCTTTGCTGTTCAGCCCGCTGCGCGCCAGGCCGCCCGCCTCCACGAAGGTCAGCATGTCGGGGCCGTCTTCCTGCCGCACGCGCAGCACGATGGAGGTCTCCGCGCATTCCGCGCGCCAGTCCCAGTTCTGCCCATGCAGCAGGTTGCCGGTGGCCGAACGTTCAGGCAGCACCAGCGCGCCCGTGCAGCCGTCGCCCGGCTCCAGTTCGGCGGCTTTCTGCTTCTCGGCGCGCGCCTTGGCGACGACTTCGGTGCGCGCGTTGATCATCACGATATCTTCGAGCGGCACCCCGGCACCCTCGGCGATCCCTCGCATTTCCTCGATGTAGTGCGGGCCGTAGGCTTCGATCTCCTTGGCGAAGGCGGCGATCAGCCGCGTGCGCGCCATGGCGTCGTAGCCCAGGGTCACCAGCGTCTGGCCGTACATCGCCGCGCTCTTGCGGACCCGGTCCACCGCCGCGCGGCCGTACTGCACCCCGCGTTCGTAGGGGTGTCCGGCCACGGAAATAAAAGGGAATTGTTCTGGGGTAGGGGGCATGGCGCATCCGGGAAGGCGGGAGGGGGAAGCCCGCCAGCGGCCGCGCCAGGCCGGCGCTTCCGTGCGGGAGCAGGTAGCCGGAAAAGTTTATCCGAAATTGGCGCCAAAAATATCCGGGATTGTCCCAGCGTGCGAGGGGATTGATCCGAATGATGGCGGGATGGGGAACGACCCGCGTGATCGCTGTACGCAATCGGGCCGCATAGGCGAGATACACATTACATCGACCAGAGGTGTCCATGCATGTCAATGTCCATCCCGGTAATGGCGCCGGGATCCATACCGACAACAGCGTCCCCAGCACCCGCCAGCGACTCGACAACCGAAACCCCCGTCATTACGGGGTGGCCCATGTCGACGTCCTGGGCGGCTTCCTGCTGGCCCACGCCTACGCCGATCGCCAGGCCCAGGTGTTCGACATGCTCAAGGTGCTATCGACCACCGGCACCGGTAGCCGCGTGTTGGCCGAGCTCAAGGCCTTGTCCGAGCAGGGCGTCCGCATCGCGATCGGTCCGCGCGATGATCTTGAGGCCGAGCCCGGCCATCTGCCGTCCCAGGGAGTGGCCGCCACGGCGGACGGGCAGGTTCTATGGGATTGCTTCTATCGTCGGCAGTCGGCTGCCATGGAGTCCACTCCAGAGGCGTATCGATGGCTTATCGGGGAACTTGCGCAGGCTCGCAACCTCGCGGCGCAAAAGGGCTGGCCGGGCGTGCCTCCGCTACAGCCCGGGGACGTCGAATCGGCCTTCATGGCGGAACTCGCCTTGCGCACCGCACCGGCAGCGGCCCAATCGCGGTATGTGCCGACATTCCCCGCCCCCTTGCATGAGTTCGACGCCGCCTACATGCCGGAATGGCCGCGTGGTCCTGTCCATTTCGACACCCTGGGCGGCCTGATGCCGGCCTGGTTCACGGGCCAGGCCAAGGACAGTTGGGACGAGATCCGGACTGTATTGCAGGCCGTGAATCAAACCGCCATCGGCCAACGCCTGCTGAGCGATCTGTGGGTATACGGCCGTTCGCGCGCCGTCATGCTGGTCCACCGCAGCACCTCGGGCAAGGAAGGCGTCATGCGGCTGAACGATGCGACGCCCATCTGGGGCTTCGACAAGTCTACCCTGGCCGCGCGGGCGCAATCCCTGGCGTTGACCGAGGGCGAAGCCCAGGCCAGCGGTGCCTTCCTGAGCCTGCTGGTGATCCACGGCATGCTGGCCTCGAAACTGGGCATGCTGGGAAAGGTCGGCGCCGCCGCCGGCTTGCAGCACCAGTTCGAACAGCAGCTTATCGGATGCCGGGCGCGGCGTGCGAACGCCCCGGGCACGGACGTCCTGTCCAGGGGGCATTTGCGCTTCGCGGTCCCCTTGTGGAAAGTGGAAGCTGCGCTGCCCGCGCCGGCCCCGGCGTTGCCCAGCACACTCGGGTCGCGACCATCGACCTCGGCGATGGATAGGGTGTACTCGCAAGGCGGTCCTGCCCTGCCGACCACACCCATGCCTGCCTTGAGGCTGCGACACATGCCGGGCGGAAGCAAGGGCTTGCCGGATGCCGGCCAGGACGCGGGCGACCCGGGAACGTCTCCAACGCAAGACAACGTCCTCGCGCGCTGGCTACAGGAGTCCAAGCGCGCGCTGGCCAACACCTTCAACAGCTCGCCTTCCACCCCCCGGAATCTGGGCGGACGGCAAGACAAGCACAACCCTTATGTGAACGTTGCAAGACGCCATTCAGGCGCCTAGCGCATCGCTGGCGCTCTCTTTTATTCGCTGATTCATCGGAGATCATCATGCATGTCGGCTCTATCCCTCTCCAAGGCGGCTTCCACCCTGACATCGCGGCGGTGCCGGCCGCCGCGGCGAGCGCCTTGAGCACAGCCGGGTATATCGAGGACAACCTGGATGGCTTGTTTACCGCCTTCATCCGTCCCGACTATGCGCAGCATCGCGCGCAATACATGGAACGGCTGCGGCTTATCTACAGCGAGGGTACGGGCCGTGCCCTGATCGAAAGGCTGCGCCTGATCGGCGAAGAGAATCGCATCTATCCCATCCTGGATTCGGTTTCCCCGCCGGCTGCAGACGCAGGCGAAGGTTTGCCGGCCAGCCAGGGCTCACAGGCGCGCCATGTTCATCCGGCCATCCAGATCGACAACGGGCGGGTGATCTGGGATCCCTTGCGCCTGCCCCTGGATCCGCGCAGCCCCGACTATGCCAGTCAATATATGCAGGTGGAGTCCTGCCTGCTCGAACTGCGCCGGCACTTGGAGCGCGGCGGCGCGATCGCGGGCGGGGCGGATACGGCGCACACCGCCTCCGGCAGCACCGATGGCTATGGCGTGCCCGCCGATCCGGCTGCCACTGCGGCACTAGCACCGGCCGATGTATCGGCATCGGCATCGATATCGGCTGAGTCGGTGGCGCCCAAACCGGAACGCCCGGCAGGCCTCAACGCCGCACGGCCCTATCACCTTCCCATCTGGAAAGGGAAAACCAGATTGCAGGACCCGTGCGGCAACCTGCGCATCCACGTCAGCAAGGGATTGGCGCCCCACAATGACGAGCTCCGAGCCATCTTGGGCAAGATCTTCCGCACCGCGCCGGGCCAGACGCTGTTCACCGAGCTGGGCATGTGCGCAAGAAGAGGCGCCGCCTTGATCGTCGCCGAGGGAAATGGAAGGTCCGGCCTGACCACCACCAAGAATGGCGACGTGGTGTGGATGTTCGACAGGCAAGATCTTGCGCGGCGCTGCATACAGCAAGGAATCGCCACGCCGGACCAGGCCGTCTATTCGGCGTTCGTCGACCTGATCGCGGCATGCGATGCGCTAGGAAGCAAACTGCGCCCGGATTCCAGGTGGATACCCAGCGTCTGGCAGGACCGCCGTACGATTGTCGACCAGTTCTACCAGTGCATCAAAGCGCCCTCCGAGCAGCAGCTCGATGGGGTCGCCCGTGTACGCGCGCCCGGTGGTGCCAACGATCCGCAGGGCCTCGGTCGCATGGGTCATCCCGCCGGTCCGGACAGCGCCGTCCACCCGCCGGACCCAGCCCCAACCGTTTCCACCGCTTCTACCGTTTCCACCGATAACGAGTCGGTGTCTCCGCACGCCGCGCGCACCGGCTACGAGACGCGTCCTGCCACGGGCGGCGCGCAAGCCTCGTCACGTGGCGACGCGCCGGGCTGGCGACGACGGCACGGGATCCGGGACAGCCTGACCGGCATCGTGCGCTCGCTGCAGACTCGCCTGGGCCTGCGGAATACGCCCCGCGATCCCATGGAAGATACGCGCGCGTACGACGCGCTGATCGGTGCCCCTCGCCATTACCCAGGCCAAAACCCATACACGGTGATTTCCAAGCAGTAAGGGCACGCCGAAAGCGGCATGCGCCCGCTCGCGGCAGGCGGCTTCGTGACCGGTAGGGTGGCCCGCCGGTCCGCGCCCAGGCCTGCGAAGGCCGCCGGCGGCACGCTCGTCCTTGGCATGAAAAAAGGCCAGGTTCGCAATGAACCTGGCCTTTTCGCGGAAGCAAGGCCCCGGATGCTCCGGGGCTCGCGGACCGGACTTCTTAGAAGTCCATACCGCCCATGCCACCCATGCCGCCGGGCATGCCAGCCGGGGCAGCGGGCTTGTCTTCGACCAGCTCGACCACGGCAGCCTCGGCCGTCAGCAGCAGGCTGGCGACGGACGCGGCGTTTTGCAGGGCGGTGCGGGTAACCTTGGTCGGATCCAGCACGCCTTGCTCGACCAGGTCGGCGTACTCGCCGGTCGCGGCGTTGTAGCCGAAGTTGCCCTTGCCAGCCAGCACGGCGTTGACGACCACGCTGGATTCTTCACCGGCGTTAGCCACGATGATGCGCAGCGGCTCTTCGACGGCACGCAGGATCAGCTTGATACCGGCGTTCTGGTCAGGCGTATCGCCCTTCAGTTGGGAAATGGCTTGCTTGGCGCGCAGCAGGGCCACGCCACCACCGGCAACCACGCCTTCTTCCACCGCGGCACGCGTGGCGTGCAGGGCGTCTTCGACGCGGGCCTTCTTTTCCTTCATTTCGACTTCGGTCGCGGCACCGACGCGGATCACCGCGACACCGCCGGCCAGCTTGGCCACGCGCTCTTGCAGCTTTTCACGGTCGTAGTCCGAGGTGGCTTCCTCGATCTGGACGCGGATTTGCTTGACGCGGGCTTCGATCGACTTGCTGTCGCCAGCGCCGTCGATGATGGTGGTGTTTTCCTTGCCCACTTCGATGCGCTTGGCCTGGCCCAGATCCTGCAGCGTGGCCTTTTCCAGCGACGTGCCGATTTCTTCGGAGATGACCACGCCGCCCGTCAGGATGGCGATGTCTTCCAGCATGGCCTTGCGGCGGTCGCCGAAGCCAGGCGCCTTGACGGCGGTGGTCTTCAGGATGCCACGGATGTTGTTCACGACCAGGGTGGCCAGCGCTTCGCCTTCGACGTCTTCCGCGATGATCAGCAGCGGACGGCTCGACTTGGCGACTTGCTCCAGGATGGGCAGCAGGTCACGAATGTTGCTGATCTTCTTGTCGTAGATCAGGACAAAGGGGTCTTCCAACGCGGCGACTTGCTTGTCCGGGTTGTTGATGAAGTAGGGCGACAGGTAGCCGCGGTCGAACTGCATACCTTCGACCACGTCCAGTTCGTTTTCCAGCGACTTGCCGTCTTCGACGGTGATGACGCCTTCCTTGCCAACCTTGTCCATCGCGTCGGCGATGATCTGGCCGATCGAGGAATCGCTGTTGGCGGAGATCGAGCCGACCTGGGCGATTTCCTTGCTGGTCGTGACGGGCTTGCTCAGCTTCTTCAGCTCTTCGACGGCGGCGGCGACGGCCTTGTCGATGCCGCGCTTCAGGTCGATCGGGTTGAAGCCGGCGGCCACGTACTTCAGGCCTTCCTGGACGATGGACTGAGCCAGCACGGTCGCGGTGGTGGTACCGTCACCGGCGTTGTCGGAGGTCTTGGAGGCAACGTCCTTGACCAGCTGGGCGCCGATGTTCTCGAACTTGTCCTTCAGTTCGATTTCCTTGGCGACGGACACGCCGTCCTTGGTCACCGTCGGGGCGCCGAAGGAGCGCTCCAGCACAACGTTGCGGCCCTTGGGGCCCAGGGTGGTTTTAACCGCGTTGGCGAGGATGTTCACGCCACGCACGATGCGCACACGGGCGTCATCGGCGAACAGGACTTGCTTGGCAGCCATAGTATTTCCTTACGGGAATTCGGTATCGGGATGGGGAATTACTGGATCACGGCGAGGATTTCTTCCTCGCGGATGACGAGCAGTTCCTCGCCATCGACCTTAACGGTCTGGCCGGAATACTTGCCGAAGAGCACCTTGTCACCAGCCTTCAGGTCAACCGGCAGGACCTTGCCGTCTTCCGTGCGCTTGCCGGGACCAACGGCGACGACTTCGCCTTGATCGGGTTTCTCGGCCGCGCTATCGGGAATGACGATACCCGAGGCGGTTTTGCGCTCGTTGTCCAGACGCTTGATGATCACGCGATCATTCAGAGGACGCAGGGCCATGAAGAACTCCTGTTGTTCAGTACGATAGGGGGTTGTCTCAAGGGGCCGGCCCGGGTTGTGTTAGCACTCCACGGCGGCGAGTGCTAATTATAGGGGCGGTTCTGGAGGGTTCAAGGGGGAGGGGCGGCGTTGTTACAACTCTGTCGGCGCAGCTGTCGAAGTTCATCCAACTTGGAATTTCGGTCATCCAGTTTGGAATTCGGGAATTTCCGATATACGAGCATTGGCGCGGGCTCCAGCCCTATTTCGCTCCCGAAGGTCCATTCCGTGATGTGCGGGGCCCCGTGGGATTGATGGAGCGGTGCCGCCTATCTATGCGGTGTTTTAGCGGATGAGAGGTTCGGGGCAACGCAATACAGTCAAAGGAAGCGCAGTCGCGTCAGCGGCTTAGCCCCCCAATTGACTGGGCCCGACAACGGTTGGGAGGCGAACTTGACCAGGTCTCACGGTTTCGGCATTTGCCTTGAACGCTTACGGAAGCGTCGAGAGATGCATGCCAATCGCCTGGCATCGCTTGCTGGCGTCGACCCTTCCTACATCACCCTGTTAGAACGAGGGCGCCGGCCCCCTCCTCGGGAGGCTGTTCTTAGGCGGTTGATCGCCGCGCTTCTGCTCACCCCTAACGAAGAAGAGCAACTCACTCGAGCCGCTCTGAATCAGCTTGGCTTATGGCAAGTCAAGCGAGTCAATGGACACACCGCTGCCTTAGCACTGGCGAAATCCCTTCTTCTGAATGATTCGCGGTTCACGGAGCAGGACTATCGAGTAATTGACTCAGTTGTTCAAGCCATATTGCGCGAACGAGATGGCGGCAGCGATGTGTGCGGACAAGTCGCAAAGCGCGAGTCCGCGGCGAGGCCGAACCTGACGGAGAGAACCATGTAAAAAAAGAAAACGCCGACCAATTCGAAAGCTGACCGGCGTTGTACAGCGGGCGAAACCCACCGTAGCGGTACGCCAAGTTTCTCTCCGCTGTGCAATCCCGTCAAGCAAATTCCCGGCTTGTCTCGACAAGTTGCGGATCCCTATTGCCTTACGGAGGCGAACATATGCTGCAGAAACCTGGCCGGCAGGTGGTGACTCGTTCACCGCACAGGCGCGTCGGTTACGTCAGTTGCCGGTGGTTCCAAGAACAGCAGATTCAGTACGAAACCCTTCTCGAGCAGAGCTTCGTTCGAATTGCGCTCTTGTGCCCTGGTGTGACTTCAATTGAATCTCAACCCTTCAAACTGAGCTTGCCCAGTGGCGGAACCACGCACCCTGAACCGACCATGAGCGATCGCCGAGGCCACCGATCTTTGAAGACTTGATAGCGCCTCCCCCCGGGCGCACCAACATTAGGAAGACTTTCCCAGGCAGATCCGAGACCAGAAGTACATCTAAACACGGGCCAAAGCAAACGCAGCAGTTCAAGGCAGATGAATAGCCAGAGCGGTTACATCATTCATCGCTGCGGCGGCCTCTTCATGATTTACAACAGTTTTTTCCAAGAGCCGCAAGACAGGATATATCGTGAAGTGTTAAGTCAAAAGGGGTTTATTAGCGACATGAATGTCAGAACTTGTGCGCGTTTGCGCCATACCGGCCGATAAGGAACGCTCGAAGGTTAAGCCCACCACAAAAGCTCTTCAGTTGCGCTGCCTTTCGCAAACACCAAAGCTTTTGTATCCCGTAAACCCTCATGCCACTTCTATACGCAGGGTGCCGAAACTTCACTTTGGACGGCGCCTAATTAGAGTGTCTGCGAACATATCACTTCTAATAACCCAACCTAAGTGTGCGGGGCTGCAAAATGCGGTGACTTCACTGCCGAGAGTGGCGACGCATTGGAGTGGTCTAGCATAATCGCGTAACCGCCATTCCCGTTATCGTCCTCATCCAATGTCAATCGCCATTTTTAACGTCTAAGTTATGAATTTACTACCGCTTCGGCCGGGAGCAGTCCTCACGAAGAAATGCGGGTAATCACGGTTGTTGCGGCCAATGCGATTATCCGCTTGGCAGTTCTTCGCGTCGGTAATGGCCGCACGCGCGCCCGTACGCTGAATAGGCCAGTTTTAGTACCAAATTACGTTAAGCTCCAACCACCGCCAGAGTCGCGGAGCAGTGTGATAGGCGCCTCTTTAATCCGCCGCCATTTACCCACCAGGAGGCTCTTGTTGAGACGATCTGCGGATGTGTACAATTGCCGCTATTTAGCGTCACAGACTGCAAACTTATGGGCATCACTACCTACGTTGCATCGCAAAGCCTCAACGTTTTGAATCCGAAGCGACATCTGGATATGAAAGGTGCTGAGGATAAAAAAATCTTCCCATACTACGCGGGCTATTCTTTCACCTTTGCAGATTCCCTTCTTCAATCGATGAGGCTGGGTCCAGGTTCCCTGCTCCTTGATCCCTGGAACGGAAGTGGTACGTCCACTATGGCTGCAGCGACGCAAGGGATCCGGGCGACCGGATTTGATCTAAATCCCGCCATGGTTGTCGTTGCGAAGGCGTCTTTAGTATCCAACCTCGATATCGACAGCCTCAAACCGCTAGGAAAAGCTATCGCGCTCGATGCTTATCAAGCTAACGACGACCTGCGTGGGCAGAGCGATCCTCTTGAACAGTGGTTTGCACCATCGAGCGCACGAAGCTTTCGCGCCATTTCAAACAAGATTTTCAGGACGCTGGTAAAAGAAGACGGCGATCCAATTGATTCGGACTATCAAGGGATTGCGACGAAGGCCACGCCGTTGGCGGCCTTTTTCTATGTCAGTTTATTCCGAGCGGCAAGAAGGCTACTACTGGAATACATTCCCAGCAACCCCACTTGGATAAAAAAGCCAGCAGCCCCAAATCGGCGTAAAATGCCCAGCGCGGAAAAAATTCGGTCGATATTCCTAGAAGAGGCCGCACAACTTGTTTCTATTCTGCAAGGGCGCGATGGGGAAGTTTCAGAACACCCGCATATCGATCTGCGGATTGGAAATGCCGAATCCATGGACTTAGCCACAGGAAGCGTGGATGCGATCATTACCTCACCCCCGTATTGCACTCGCATTGACTACGCGGTAGCTACATCCATAGAGCTAGCTGTCCTTGGGTGTTCGGGGGATCAGTACGACCTTCTGCGAAGAACACTGACGGGCACATCTACCGTTCCGAAAAAAGTTATAGATCCGATTGCCGCATGGGGAGGCACTTGTAATTCTTTTTTGGATAAGGTGGCCGCCCATGAATCGAAGGCCTCCAAAAGCTACTATTTGAAGAGTCATATTCAATATTTTGATTCTTTGAACAAATCCATCAACGAAATTAGTCGAGTTTTGCGCCCGACAGGCCGGGCCGTGCTTGTGGTTCAAGACTCCTATTACAAGGACGTGCTAAATGACGTCCCGAAAATAGTAGATGAAATGGCGTCTCAGAGCGGCCTGCGTTTAGAAAGACGTGAAAACTTCGTTTCACTAAAAAATATGGCGAGAATTAATAGAGAGTCGAGAAAGTACGGCGCCAACCGACCGGCGACCGAAAGCGTCCTCTCATTCCGGCCGATATAAGGAGTATGTTATGGTAAACGAAATTGCACCGTCGATCTCGGTTCCGAATTTGATTCGTGAGGTGGACATTCAACTGAAGAACGTCCACACCCAGAGTTTAGACATCTCGTTCAACGAGTTGGCGGATATGGTGGAAACAAGGGAACTGGATATAAGCCCTGACTATCAACGCCTTTTTCAATGGTCGGAAGGAGCCCGCTCTCGCTTTATTGAGTCTTTGCTCCTTGAGATGCCCGTTCCTCCGATTTACGTCGTGGAAGAAGATGAGGGCAAGAAACTTCTCATTGACGGTCTACAGCGGCTCTCTTCTTATTTGCATTTTCGCGGGATGCTGGATGCGCCTCACCTTAAGCCCGCAGTAAAAAAGGGAGATATGCTTGTACTTCAGGATTGTGACATCGTGGCGGCGCTGAACGGGAAAACCTTCAATGATTTGGGTGGGGCGCTGCAGATTAAGCTGAAGCGTTCATTCGTCCGTGTCGAGGTTGTGCGCAAAGGCAGCAATCCGAAGTTCAAGTATCACATGTTTAAACGCCTGAATACTGGCGGTGAGGCTCTTACATATCAGCAACTTCGAAACTGCACAATCCGGTTGTTAAACCCGGATTTCAATAATTTTATTATTGAATTGGCTCAAACCAATGACGACTATAAGACCTGTATATCAGCAATATCGGATGAGGCCAAGCTCGGGGCATATGACCAAGAATTGGTGTTGCGCTTCTTTGCGTTAAAAAACGCCCGGGATAATTTCAAACATGACGTCGCAGATTTCCTTACAGAATATATGGAACAAGTCTCTGACCCAGAGGAGTCACGTCACTTTGACTTTAACGAAGAGAAGCGAGTATTCGACCAAACCTTCAAGGTGCTCAATGCAGCGCTGGGAGAAAACGCTTTTAGCCGAACTGCCCGTGGGAACCTAGTGAGAGGATTCGGTATTTACCACTTTGAGGCGTTCACGCTAGGCATCCAACCTCTTCTGGAGAAAATCGACGTCGAAACTGATGAAGAGAAAGCGAAGATCCACGATGCAATCATGGAAATTAAGAGCAATAGCGACTTCATTGAACTTACAACGGGTGGTGGGAAAAACAGTCCTGGGCAGCTAAGCAGGAGGATTGATTTCGTTACCTCATCTCTGTCAAAGGTGTATTAATGGACGCCGCCGACTTCCGAGCACAACTCGAGGCGGAATTGGCGTGGCGCTTGGACGAAATTCGTTTCTTTCAAAATCAGTGTTCGGTCATCGATAATGAAGAAAGTCAGAATAAGTTTAGACGAGCATTGATTTTATTGCTGTACTCAAACTTTGAGGGCTTGTGCAAATTTGCCTTTACGCTATACGTCACTGCGATAAATGCCGAGGGCGTCACGTGCAAATTCGCCAGCCGTGCGGTAGCTGCTGCCGCATTGAGCGAGATGTTCCACTACCTGCGAGATGCGAACGGCAAGCTGCAAAACTTTAAAAAAATGGGAATGCCGGACGACAAAGAGCTGCACCGTTATGGACGCGAGCGCGAGTTTTTCGAAAATGCGGCCGAAATTATGGAAAAAGTGGTGGTAATTCCAGAGAAGGTCGTTGATGCGGAATCAAATCTCAATCCTCAAATTCTAAGGAAGATTCTTTATCGCCTTGGCCTGCCACACGACCAATTTGTGGCTCTCGAAGACGCCATTGAGCAACTCTTGATACTCCGCAATAGGATCGCACACGGCGAGACAAAAGAAGGGATTAGGGAGAGAACGTACGAGCGATTCAGAGATTCAGCGTTTCGGATTATGAACGATATCATCATCAGTATTTCCACCGCGTTTGCTGATCGTCATTACCTTCTTCCCGTTGCGAATAATCCGGCCTAGACGTAGCAGCGTCGGGTCTAGCTCTGCCTCTTGCTGCAACGGTGCGTTTCTCACCCGATACCGAAAATTGCGTTGTAATGACCTGGTGCAATTCTGCTCGCGCCATAATGGAATAATCGACGGTGAGCGAACGGACGGGCGGCCACACATCGATGCACTGCCAAGTACCAGGCGCGCTGGCATTTCGTAATTGCGAAGCGACTACTTTCAAGACTGTTGATCTCTATAACTTGTCATACTCGAACAAGTGCGGCCGTCGTGCGGGCTAGCGACGGCCGTCAAAGGATCCAGTTCCACCCGTCTGTGCTGTTTCCTAAAAGGTATGATTGGGCCAGGTATCTACCGCGCAATACGCAGTTTGAATGGCTATGTCGGGGCGTCGTTCGAGTTTGGCGTAAGCTTGATTCGATGGTCTCGCAGTTACGGTAAGAGGGTCAACCCGAAGCCCTCATGATTTCTGCGTAAATTGGAATTTTCAATGTTTATAGGGAGATTCTATGCGTGTAAAAAAATGCTGACACCGGATAATCTCGCGACTATAGCCCTTGCTTGCGGATTGCTTCCGCAGAACTCTGCGAGGCATTGCTCGAATTTACAAAGACGATCGTGGGGGCATTGCATATCTATTGCCCGAGATAGCCTGTCCGAAGGGAAGGACGTTGAAGTGGTGGTACGAGAGCGGTTTGGATTCTAGGGCACTCCGCTCCGACTGCGCGCCACGTGTATGCGGATCGCAAAATTCCGCGTTCAATGAACTTTTTCTCGCAAACTTCCAACTTGAATGACGCGCCGATTCTGAATTGGATGACGCATTTTCGCTAAGTCATTGATTTATGAGTAGGGCGAGTCCCAACCTGGGCGAACTTCGACAGTTCATGTCGAAGTTCACCTAACTTGGAATTTGGGTCATCCAGTTTTGGCATTCGGGAATTTCCGAAATATGACATTAGCGGTGGCTCTGGCCCTATTTCGCTCCCGAGGGTCCATTTCGTGATGTGCGCGGCCCCGGGGGATTGCTAAAGAGGTGCCGCCTTTCCTTGCGGTGTTCTAGCGGCTGAGAGGTCCAGGTAAGGCAATACAGTGGATGAAGCGCAGTCGCGTTAGGGGCTTAGCCCTCGCAGAACGTTGACTGTCCCCAACTAAAGGTTGGAAGGCTAACCTGAGGGTAATCCCCGGGGGGTTACCCCCAACTTCCGGTCATATTCAATGAGGGAGAAAGTAGTGTTGGATTCGAGGAGATCTAGCCATGCGTCCTTACCGTAATCAGGATTGCGCGGCCGGGTTGATGTTCGCCGCTTTCGGCGCGGGATTCGCCTGGAAAGCTTTCAGCTACTCGCTGGGAACCGCCGGCCGGATGGGGCCCGGTTACCTTCCGTTCTGGCTAGGTATCATGTTGGTCCTGCTGGGGGCGGCCATCCTGGTCAGGTCGTTCTTCGAGAATGTTCATGAGAGACGCATCCCAGCGTTCAACTGGAGTCTCTTGATCTTGGCGCTTGCGCCGTGGGCGCTAAGCAAGGCGTTTCAAACTCTGTTCGATCGCAGCCTTGTCTCTTCCTTTACTTTCCAATTAGGACCTCCGGAATTCCTTTCGTGGCTGGTGCTTTACCTGACGTGTGCAGCGGCGTTGGCTTGCGGCTCGTTGCTCAAGGCGATAGCGATGGTCGTTCTGGGCCTATTGTTCGGTCTGGTGGGCACCGACGTCAATTCCGGTGTGGTGCGCTTCGCCTTCGGCATTGAAGCCTTGCAATACGGTATCCCTCCGGCCAGCGTGGCGCTGGGCGCGCTGGGAATCGGCCTGTGGGCCAAACTGCCGCGCTCGCGTTATCGCACGGTGTTCTTGAGCGCCGTGGTGGTTGCCGCGATCGGCATCTACTGGCGGCTGAATTCCGATACGTTCTTCATTTGTGCCACAGCCGCATTCGGTGCCGCCGGTTATCTGTGGAATAGGCTCAATTGCGTAAGCGCCGCATGGTTTTTCGGTTTGGTATACGGCCCCCTCGTGGAAGAAAACTTTCGCCGATCGCTGCTGTTGTCGCGCGGGGATTTTTCCAGCTTTGCCTTGCGGCCGTGGTCCGCCGCGTCGCTGGCGCTGAGCATGGCGATCTGCGCGGCATCGCTATTCATGTGGAAGAAACGATCGAGGCCGCTGGAAAGTGCCTGACTATCTCCGGTGCTCCTTATCGCGCCCGCTGCGGCCGGTTCCGGCTGTCAAAGTTCACCTAACCTGGAATTTCGGTCATCCAGTTTGGAATTCGGAAATTTCCGATATACCAGCATTGGCGCGGGCTCGGGCCCTATTTCGCTCCTGAAGGTCCATTCCGTAATGTGCCAGTAGACAACGTCATATGGCTTTGTGTTCGTCGTACAACCTATGCCATTGAGCCTTAAGAAGGCCGCATAACGCGCGTAAACATCCTATGTGACCTTGGATAAAGGAGATGTTGGGATGGCGGAGCCCACGATAGGCGCGACAGAGGAGCGAACGGACCTAGGCGCCTTGAAAGCCTGGCTGATGTTGCTAGGCATACAAGCTATTGCTGCAACTCGTATTTCAAGGCAGTGAGGGCGTACGACTTGTTCATGCCATTGCGGAGCTGCGGCCGTCCATGGTTGTGTTCAAGTGGTTCACCGCCGTGGCCATCGCGGCCTCTTGCGTGCTCAGCTTGATCGCGGGCGTTTTGCTATTCGCGCGCCGGCGCCCCTCCACAGTCAAGACCATCTATTCCGCGCTATGGATCGGCGGTCCTGTGATGGGGGTGGCCGTACTGGCCGCGACTTCCGTCGCGCTGGACTTGCCGTTCGCCAAGGTCTGGGGCAGCAGCGGGCCGTACGCAATTCTCCGTTCGTTCCTATTCGCCGCGCTATGGAGCGTTTATGTGTATCGGTCTCGCACTGTCAGGGCGCGCTATTGCATGAAGCGCTAGCCTGAAAGCACCCTCATGCCCTCGTTGTCGAAGTTCACGATGGATGGAGCTTTGGTCAGGAACGTGGAACGTTCGAACCCCGACCGCGTCGGTAGGGACCGTCTAAGCTTGGTTCGGCTCCGTCCGCTCCCGATCCTTCTCTGCCGTTCGGCGATGGTGTGCCGCTTCGTCTCTTTTTGCACTGAAGCAGTCATGCGCGTCATCAATCACGACCGACTTATTGATGACACAAGTCACAGGCGCATGATAAGGAGTGTGGCGGAGGCTCTGGTCATCGTTGGGCGGTCGCCGTAGACAGTGGAACTAGCCGCCATATCGTTCGGTCTTGATTGTCGCCGCGTCCAAGCCTGCCGACAGCGCGCCATCGGCCGCGGTATTGACGAAGTCATTTGAGCCACAGATAAATACGTGCGCGGGCCGGTCGGGAAGCCGGGCAACTACGGCAGCGACCATTGCGCTGTCGATGCGTCGCGAAAAGTCGGAAGTGCGCGCCGGGGCATCTCGCGTTATCGCCAGAGCCAACTGGAACGCCGGGTCCACTTCTTCTTGCATGAACAGTTCCTCGGAGAACAGCATGTCGGGCAGTGTCCGAGTTGACAAGAGCAGCGCAGTTGGTACGGTCTGCGCTTGGGCGCGGCGTTGTCGAATCATCGCCATCAGCGGCACGACCCCGGAACCCGCCCCAATCAACAGCACCGGTGCAGTTGCGACGTTGGGCCATAAGAAGTGGCCACCCAATGGGCCACGCAGTTCGATCTCGTCGCCGACCGCCGCGATGTCATGGAAGAACGGAGAAACTTCCCCATCCGGAAGGCGTTCGATGGTCAGTTCAAGAACGTCCGAAACACTAGGTGATGAAGCTATCGAATAACTGCGCATCGCGACGTAACCGTCTGGGGCTGTCAGTCGCACATCGACATGTTGACCCGCGATGTGAACGAATGGTCTGGCCAGCCGTATGAAATAGCTTTTGACGTTCGGCGTTTGCTCAACGATTTTGTCTATTGTCGCTGTCTGCCACGATGCGGATCGTGCGCCGGTATCAATCATTGGCGTATCGCTGCTCTCGCCATGGGTCGCCGTATGTGTGATATCCGTGCGACTCCCAGAAGCCGGGCTCGTCTCGATCGGTGAACTGGAGCGTGTTTACCCACTTGGCGGACTTCCAGAAATACAGGTGCGGGACGAGTAGCCGTGCCGGCCCACCGTGGTCGCGCGCAAGCGGCTGCCCGTCGTAGCTCAACGCGACCATCGCCTTCCGGCCGGCAAGATCCGCCAAGGGAACATTCGTAGAATAGTCGTCGTAACAATGCGCGAGCACGAAGCCGGTGGGCCGCTCCAGACCGGCGTCGGCAAGTATGTCATCAATGATCACACCTTCCCATCGAGTATCCAGTTTTGACCATGCCGTGACACAGTGAATGTCTCGCGTCACCTTGGTCTTCGGAAGCGCGTTGAACTCGCGCCAGTTCCAGACCTTGACGGGCTTCGGGCCGATTTTAAGCGTGAACTTCCAATCGCTTGTCTCGACCCGTGGAGTTGCCCCAGCGGTCAGGACCGGGAAGTGTTCGACGACGTGTTGGCCCGGCGGGACCCGATCGGATTGATGTCCTGGCGAATTTCGGCCGGTAAATCCCCTGGTGACCATGGCTGCTCCTTTGCCTGCTGTCGACTGCGTGTTTGAACTCTCTGCTCGGTCCGCGTTGTAACGTTCTCGCCACGAACGACTATGACGACCTGCGGAAGAATGCGATATTGAGGGAACTGATCACCAGAGGGGTCGACGTCGTGCTCTGGCGGTCATGATGGGCAAACTGTAGTATGGATCAATCTTGATATTTTTCCCAATGTCCCCGCGGCATAGGCTTTGTACTTTCTGACACCGCGTCCGCGTTTCGCGATCGAATTTGACCCGGATTGCGGCTCAGAATGAATCGAAACAGCATATCGTCCCTGCTATCGAAACCATGGGGTATGCACATTCGAAATAGCCCCCCTCTAATCATTACAATTGTTTATCGCCCCGGCAAAACTGCTGTGCCCGTTACTCTCCGTGCGCAGGCTGTGTGGTGCCAAAAGACCCCGCCTCGTTTGGAGTCGTGGTCAATGCCTGACGGTGTCCGCTCTTGACATCGGTAGGCCTAACAAAGGCAAGGAGGTTAATGTGACAGCAACCGAACAACGTGCGCCGGAGCTCCGGGTACAGCGATGGATCGGTGCCGACGGCGAAATCTTGCAGACGCCAGTGAAACTGGCGGATCTGGGTACAGGCGTGAAGGTCCTCTTCGCGTTTCAGGACTGGTGTCGCGGATGCCATGAGCACGGCTTTCCGACGCTGCAAAGTCTTCGCGTCGCCCTGGCTCCCAGAGGGGTGGGTTTTGCGGTTATCCAGACGGTCTTTGAGGGCGAGCTTGAGAACACGTTCGATAAGCTGCGCTCCAACCAAATAAAGTACGACCTTCCCATCTTGTTCGGTCACGATGTTCCCGAGGTAGGACAAAGGTTGCCGAGCTTCATGACGGACTACCAAACCGGCGGTACGCCCTGGTTCACCATTATTGATGCGGAAGGACAAATAGTCTTTTCGGACTTTCACCTCGATCCGGACCGACTCTTGGCGCAACTGAAGCAGACGTGACATACGACGCGTGCCGATCTTCCGCGGCACACACGTCGCCATGCTCCCCCTCTGCTTTGCCGGCGGCATCTATGTGCCTCCTATTCTCACGGCGCTGGACGCGCCCGCCGCGGCGGTGCCGCACGCTACGGCGACGAACACGCTCTACAACACGATTGCATCCACGTGCAGCCCGGCCGATACAGCGCGCCTGCCTGGCCAGCGATGCCGACGCGGTCGTCGTCACGTGCGTCACGCTGGGCGCCGCTCTCGACGGTGCCGATGCGTTCCGTGCACCCGTCGTCCGGGCGGATACGGCGCTTGCCGATGTCGCCACGCGCACTGGAGGCTCGGTCGCCGTCTTATGCGCCGCGCAATCCGCGATAGAAGGCAACCGGCGGCTTTACGAGACCTATGCCGCTCGGTCCGGCGCTGCGGTGGCGGTGCATCATCTTCCGGCAGCCTGGGAGTTTTTCAGGCAGGGTAATGTTCCTGCTTGTTTGCAGGAAACGGCTCGGGCCGCCAAGATCGCGTATCGACAAGGCGCAGACGTCGTTGCGTTTGCCCATCCATGGATGGCGCCGGCTGCCGACCTTGCCGATGGGGCGCATCCTCGTCCGCTTGATAGTCCCGGTGCCGCGCTTGAGGCGGCCCTGGAGCATTTGGCCGCTCCCGGCCGTTCCTGCTGATTATTAAGCTCACGGGCGCGGTTCGAGCACTGCACAAGAAGTGGCGCTAGCCCCGGCCCGGCATGAACGCCAGCGACAGGACGCACATGCCGATCAAGTTGGCCTTCCGCCGATACATGCGGTGGGACGATTCGGAAAGATGGGCTACTGCCCCAATATGCGCACTGGCGCAAAGAGAGCGCATGCTCTTATGGACTAATTCAGGGTTCGGGTCAGTTCGAGTTCGGTCCACCTAACGGGGAATTTCACGTTAGCCGGCCGTTCGACCCGGCAGAGGCGGTCGGCATAAATATGGGGATTCAGATCACGCCGAGTAGCGGGCAGCGGGGCTGTTCGTCAGGCAGGCTTGCCCGAGGTTGCGCCGGGCGGCCGTGAACGTCTCCCAAGAGGTTACGTCCGGCAGGCTCGGAATGCAGATGGGTTCCCGCTTGTCGAGGCCCGTCAGCGCTGCCCTGACGAAATCCTCGCCGCTCATGACGACGTGTACCGGTAGAGTCTTGATGTCGATCCCCGTGGCCGACCGGAAATCCGTGGCCGTCGCTCCTGGCACGAGCGCTTGGACGAAGACGCCGCGGCCTTCGACTTCCTGTTGCAGGCTTTCCGTGAATTGCAGGACGTAGACCTTGCTGCCGCCATAGGCCGCGTTGTTGGGCCTGGGCAACCAAGCCTGAATGGAAGCGACGTTCACGATCGCCCCATTTGCCCGGCTGAGCATCCCCGGCAGTACAGCCCGGGTCAGGCGGGTCAGCGCGACGATGTTGAGCGCGAGCAGGCTTCCTATGTCCTTCGGCGCTGACTGCGCCAGCAAACCAAGCCCGCCGACACCGGCGTTGTTCACCAGGACGGCGACCCCCTCATCGCTGCTGATGCGATCTTCCAGCACCATGAGGTCGGCCGGTTGTGCAAGGTCGAGCGCCAAGGTCTCGACATTGCGGCCGGAAGCCTTGCGGATGCGCTCGGCCTGTTGCTCCAGACGGTCGACGCGGCGCGCGACCAGCAGCAAATCATGTCCTCGCGCGGCAAGGCCCTCGGCATAGAGCGCGCCGATACCCGAAGACGCTCCCGTTACAACAGCCAGACCAGCTTTGATTTCCGTCGCCACATTCTTTCCATTGAAATTTCTGTAAGGAGCAACGCGTACCGACCTCGATGGCATGGCTGCAATGTCGGATATGCCAATAATTACGCCATTGATGAAAATGCCCGGAACGGGGATCATGGCGTTTTTCCACGTCGCGGGGAGGGCAAATGCTGACCATCGGGCTCGTGGTCTATCCCGGCTTTCAGGCGCTCGGCCTGGCGATAGGTTCGGTGTTTGAGTACGCCAACCTCCATGGCGACGGCCCGACTTACGAGGTTGTCTTGACCTCGGAAACAGGTGGCCTTGTGCGATCGTCGTTGGGTTTCATCGTCGACACTTGCGCGCTCGGAACGCGGCCCTTCGACACCCTTGTCGTTATCGGGGACAACGATATAGCGCCGCCGACACAGACCTTGCTAAGTTATCTACGCGAGGCGTCCGGCAGGGTCAGGCGCATCGCATCCACATGTACGGGCGCTTTCGTCCTGGCAGAGGCGGGATTGCTGGATGGCAGGGCCGCGACGACCCACTGGCATTACGCCGACAGAATGAAGCGGGCCTACCCCACGACAGAGGTTGAGGAAGATCGAATTTTCACCAACGACGGCCATATCTGGACCTCTGCCGGAATGAGCGCCGGGATCGACCTTGCTCTAGCCCTTGTCGAAAAAGACCTCGGGCCGGAGATTACAAAGCTGATCGCAAGGAAGCTGGTGCTCTATCACCGCCGAGGCGGTGGGCAGTCGCAGTTTTCCGCTCTCGTTGAAATGAATGCCAAGTCCGACCGCATCCAAAAGGCTCTGACCTATGCGCGGGAGAACTTGCGGGCCGATTTAACCGTTGAGGCATTGGCGAATGTCGCGAATATGAGCGCGCGTCAGTTCAGCCGAGTATTTCGCGACGAGACAGGTCAATCGCCGGCGAAGGCGATCGAGCGTCTTCGCGTGGAGGCCGCTCGCGTCATGCTGGAAACCACCAATCATCCAGTTGAAGTGGTTGCGAGAGAAGCGGGGTTCGGCGATCGCGAGCGGATGCGCCTGTCCTTCATCCGTTCGTTTGGTCAGCCACCACAAGCCATCCAAAGGTCATCCGTGAAGGAACACATTGACGCGGCGCATACGTCTCGCGAATTTCCAAACTGAGTGCGCTTCTCCCACACGTCGTCGCCCATTGGGCGTCGACTTTCCTCACCGTGCCCGGCGTACGTTGCTGGGCACCGGGGGCCATGCGAGCTATCAGCGAAAGACGCGGACGCGTTCCTCGTCGTCCATGAAGGCCTTATCGGGGAAGGCGCCTTCGTTGGACCCGAAAGGCATTTGTGCGCGCAACTTCCAACTAGCGGGCAGGCCCCATTGTGCGGCGACAGCTTCATCGATGATCGGGTTGTAGTGCTGCAGGCTGGCACCGATGCCGGCGTTGGCCAGGGTCGACCAGACCGATAGCTGGGCCATTCCGCCGGACTGTTCCGACCACACGGGGAAATTGTCGGCGTACAGGGCGAACCGCTCTTGCATCGCCTTGACAACGGCCTGGTCTTCGAAGAACAGCACGGTGCCGGCACCCGCAGCGAAGCTGTTGAGTTTCTTTTCCGTGTTCACGAAGACGTCGGCCGGGACCAACTTGCGCAAGGCATCCTTGGCGATGTCCCACAACTTTACGCTCTGTTCGCCGAACAGGATGACGGCGCGCGAGCTCTGCGAGTTGAAGGACGAAGGCGCGTGCTTGATCGCTTCCCGGACAAGGGCCGTAACGGTTTCGGGGGGCGTCGGAAGATTTCTCCCCAACGCGTATTGCGTGCGGCGGCGCTTCAGGGCTTCAAGGAAGGCATTATTCATTTGGGAAGGTTCCTATGTTGATATGCGCGGAAATCGCGTCGTGTCATGATCCTATTCTTCGGATTCACGTCTTGGCGGCGTCTCGGAATGAATGGCCCGCTTCAACCAGGAGCGGGCCTTTTTTCCCAATCCCTAGACGCCTCGATACACCAGCCGTACAAACAAGGCCGGATTGATGACGTTGTTGCCCCACTTGGCATCGAACTGCTCGGAAGGCTTCGCGGCGATCACTTGGTCCACCGTCATTCCCTGCTTTTTTAGCGATGCGACTCGGTCTCGAATCGCTACGAGCATGTCGCGATAGGCGACAAGGTCGGCGCGTGTACCGTCCGGTCCGTGCCCCGCAACGACGATCGTTTTCTCCGTTGTCATTTCGATGTTTTCATTCGCGGCATTGATCATCCCGTCGATGTCTCCGCCCTCGGCATAGTCGATAAAGGGATACAAGCCATTCCACCAGGTATCCCCGGTAAAGAGCACGTCCGCCTTTTTGAAATAGACCGAAAGATCGCCGTCGGTATGCGAATGCATGTAGGGCCGGATCTGGGCCGTATCCCCGTCGAACTTTATGTTCTTTTCAGCGGAAACGAGCATGGTAGGCCTCGCGCCCTTGGGGACGGGTGTGAACGTATGTCCCCATTCCTCTACGCGTATGGTCTGGCCAAGGTGATTGGCAGTTTCCGGGCTAGCGATGATTGTGGCGCCGTTCTTGTGAAGCCACTCGTTCCCGTCCGTGTGATCCCAGTGCCAGTGTGTATTGACCACGTAATTGATTTTGCCGGACTTCAGGCCATGGATGGCACCCAGCAACTTCTGCTCAGAAACCGCTATCCCCGCATCCACCATGAAGATGCCGTCTTTCCCGACCAAGGCTCCGATATTGCCGCCCGAACCATACAGGGCGCTCACGCCACCCCTTAGTTGCTTGACGGTGATGGGATCTCTCTCCGCTGCGGCGTTGATCTTGGCGTACGGCGTTTCCTGTTGTGCCGCTGCCGGCAGTGTGGTCAGCCCTGCCAGTAGCATGCCTAACGCCGAGATCGTGTACTTATGTAGCGTTTTCATGGTTTCTCCTCGAACATTATTTGCCATACGCGGCAGCGACTTGGCCGACCAGAACGGCCCACGGCATGTCGAGCGCCTGGTAGACGGCGCCGGCCTTCGGGCTGCTGTTGTCGCCGAGGATTTCAACCATCAAGGTCGCATAATCCGAAACGACCACCCCAGCCTGTGTCAAGCGATACAACGCTACTTCACGCTTGGTATCGCTGAAGGTGCCTGACGCATCGACCGCGACATAGGCGTTGTAGCCGCGCGATACGGCGGTAACCGCCGGGAATCCCGCGCAGACTTCAAGTGACACACCAGCGAAGATCAAGTTCTTGCGCTTCGTACCCTCGATGGCCGCGGCGACGCGCTTGTCGTCGTAGGCGTTCACCGACGAGCGGTCGAGGACCTCGACGCCCGGCAGCGCCTCGAGCAGCTCGGGAAACGTCGGGCCCCACATGCTCTTTGCCGCCGTGGACGCCACAACGATCGGCAGTCCCAAGGCCTTGGCCGCTTTGGCCAGGGCAACGACGTTGTGCTTGAGCTCACCGGTCGAAATGTCTCGAACGCCTGTCAACAGGCCGACCTGGTGGTCGACGAGGATAACTGCGGTGTTGTCTGCGTTCAGCTGTTCGTAAGTGAGATGATTCATTGCTTGCTCCTAGGGCTGGTCAAGGAAGAGCGGCATACCTCATCGTTCACCGCCTCCATGCGTTCCTTCCATCATCACAAACGCACCAGATCGCGCGTCCGAACACGTGATTTGTCGTGTTGAACAGAATCCTATCCACTAGATCCTTGGCCCAGAAGCCGTCAAAACCGAGACTAAGCTTCCAATCGATTGGACGATAGAATGGGACTCTTGCCTAAGCGACACGCATGGGCACCTTCTGTGGCTGAGTGCAAGGCGACGATGCTCGATCTCAATGATTTCTTTGTTTTCGTGCATGTGGTGGAGCGCGGTGGGTTCACCGCAGCCAGCCGCACGCTGCAGATTCCAAAATCGACGCTCAGTCACCGCATGCAGCAGCTCGAAGCCGAGCTCGGCGTGCGGCTGTTGAATCGGACATCGCGTCGCTTCGGCATGACGGACGCCGGCGAGGAGTTCTACCGTCATGCGGCGTCCATGCTGCGCACGGCCGAGCTGGCGGAGACGTCGGTGCGGAACCGGCTGGCGGAACCTGTCGGCACGGTGCGCTGCACTGCCGGCGCGGCCACAATGCAGTTTGCAATGTCCCACATCATTGCGGATTTCCTGACGCAGTATCCGAAGGTCAATGTGGTCGCGCACTCAGCGGACCGGGCCGTCGATATCGTGGGAGAGAACTACGACATCGCCATCCGCGCGCACTCCGATCCCTTGCCCGACTCCAATCTCGTCCAAAGAACCCTCGCTCCAACGCCGTGGCTCCTGTTCGCGGGATCCGGCTATATCGAGGCGCACGGCGCACCGAAGACGCCGGAGGATCTGCAAGGTCATCCGTCGCTGTTCATGATGCGGACCGGCGTGCCTGCGGCGTGGCGGCTGCGCCACGCGAGCCAGGTGCGGGATGAGATCGTCGTTCCGCTGTCGCCGCGTCTGCTATGCGACGATATGGTCAGCTTGCAGCAGGCGGCAATCCAGGGCCTCGGCTTGGTAGCATTGCCAAGCTACATTTGCCACCAAGCCGTACGTTCCGGCGTGCTGCAACGCGTACTGCCGGACTGGATTGCCGGCGATGCGACCATCACGGCGCTGCTTCCCTACAGGAAGGGGCTACTCCCCTCGGTGCGCGTATTCCTGGATCACCTGGCGGCGGAGTTTCCAAAAACCGTCCTGCTATAGATCGCCGGTCGTCGTCCAAGCGCTTGGACGCTAAGTCCCAATTTGGGAGACTTCACGCTCGCTGAACCATCCCTTAGATTTGCTCCAACAAAAACTTTTTTGGGGCAATCGAAATGGACGATACCGCGACGTTGGAAAAAATAAGCGACGCCGGCCATCTTTCCGACAGACTCGGAATGATCGTGACCGGCGTCCCCCACAAAATCGGCACGGGATTCCTCGCGCGCCATTTCTCGGAAGAGATGTTCGGCGGCAGCATGGATCCGCTCCTGATGGTGGATCACTTCGTGATGACGGAGCCGACGTTCGAGCCGCATCTTCATGCCGGCATCTCGGCCGTCACGGCGCTGTTCGAGGACTCCGAAGGTGCGTTCCTGAACCGGGATACGCTGGGCCACAAGCTCGCGATAAAGGCGGGAGACCTGTACTGGCTGGCTGCGGCCAGCGGCGCGGCGCATGAAGAATTCCCGGAAAAGGGCGGGCGGACACATGCGCTGCAGATCTTCGTCAACCTGCCAGCCTTGCTCAAGGCCAAGCCGGCACGCGCGTTTCACGTACCGGCGCAAGACGTGCCGATCCTGAAGGAAGATGGGTATCGCGTGCGGGTCGTGCTAGGGCGCAGCGGCGACGCGACGGGCGCGGAAGGCGCGCCTGTGGAAGTGACGATGCTCGATGGATTTCTAGAGAAAAACGGCCGCTTTGCGCATACGCTGGCCCGCGATCGGCAGGCGTGGATCTATGCGGTCTCCGGCAGGTTGACGATCCGCGTCCAGAATGAAGAACGCGTGCTGGATGCGGGCACTGCCACCACCGTCAAAGCCGGACCGCAGACGGATATCGTGCTGCTGTCCGGCGAGCCTTCGCACTTCGTGCTGCTGGCCGGCAAGCCAATTAAAGAAACGTTCGTCAAGCACGGGCCTTTGGTGATGTCCACAGCGGAAGATGTCCGTCGCACCCTTCTCAGCTATCAGGCCGGAAAGTTTGGCGATATTCCCCGCTAGCAATTTTATTCGTCGGTCTCGCGCACAGCGAAGCAACTGAGACCGCGCGGACAGCGGCCTTTGCCTTGGGGCACGGCGGTGTCGCCGTGCTGCCTGACTCGCCTGCCCGACGAAGATAAACAAAGGAGAGGGTCATGCCATCAGAGAGACCAGCAGCAACCTCATACGACGTCATCATCGTCGGCGGCGGGTCTGCCGGAGCGGTGCTCGCAAACCGGCTAAGCGAGGATCCGGCCAGGCGCGTGCTTCTAGTGGAAGCGGGACCGGCGTATGCGCCGAACGATTATCCGGACGTGATCGCCAACGCGAACCGCGTCGGTGGAGATTCGACCCATGACTGGGGTTACCACACGCAGGATCATGTCGGTCTCGGCCATGACGTGAATGCTATCCGCGGCAAGGTGCTTGGAGGTAGTTCCGGCGTGAACGCGGCGGTTGCCATGCGCGCCCGCGCTGCCGACTTTGCACGCTGGACCGCCCGCGGGATAGAAGGCTGGTCTTTCGAAGAGGTGCTACCGGTCTTCAAGGCTTTGGAAAATACGCCGACCGGAGACAATGCCTGGCACGGACGGACCGGCCCCTTTCCCATCCGCCAAACGACGCTGGAAGAAAACACGCCATCGATGCAGGCCTTCGTCCGCGCTGCCGAGGCGGTGGGACTGTCGCGTGTCGACGATTTCAACGGAGCGGAGCAGCATGGCGTCTCACCTTATCCGTTGAACGTGGTCGCCGGCCGGCGCATCAACACCGGCATGGCCTACCTGAACGACGAAGTACGCAGGCGCGCGAACCTGAGCATCCTCGGCGGCGCGGAAGTTGATACCGTCATGTTTGACGGAAAGCGGGCCACCGCCATTCGCTTGCTGAATCGCGACACGATCTCCGCCGGCCAGGTAGTTCTGTCCGCCGGGACGTTCGGCAGCCCTGCGATCCTGATGCGATCGGGGATCGGGCCGGCCGAGCATCTGCGGGATCTCGGCATTCCTGTCGTGCTGGATGCGCCGGTCGGCAACCGGCTGAAGGAGCATCCGTTCTACTACAACATCTATGCGCTGAAGCGGGAAGTCAACGCCATGACGCCGGTTGCGGGTGCCGTCCTGTGGACCAGATCGACCGAAGCGCGTCCTGGCGAACTCGACCTGCACGTGTCCGGCACGCATATCTTCGATCCTGCGCAGAGCCCTACCGGCGGAGCGATCGTGTTGGCCTGCGCGGTGACACTGCCCAATTCGGCCGGCTCGGTCCGTCTGGCCAGCCGAGATCCACGCGCCATGCCGCTGATTCGCTACAACTTTTTCCAGGACCCAGGCGATCTGCGCCGGATGATGGAAGCGGTTCGTCTATCGCGGCGGATCGGCCGGACCGCGCCGTTCAGCGAGATGGTCGAATTCGAGATGACGCCCGGCAAGAATGTCGAGGACGATGCGGCACGTGAGAAGGCGGTAATTGCCGCAGTGGACGGCTATGCGCATCCGACTTCGACGGTGCCGATGGGGGGCGACCGCGACCCGGATGCCGTCGTCGATGCGAACGGAAAGGTACGGGGCGTCGAATGCCTGCATGTCATCGACGCGTCGATCATGCCCGAGATTCCTTCGGTGGCGACAAATTTGACGACGATCATGATCGCCGAAGCAATCAGCCGCGGCTTTAAGTAAGTATGAAAGTGTTAGCCGCACGAGCGCCAAGCGTTCAGGACGGGGAAAACTTAAGGTCTATGCAGGATATGCACGGCGTGTTGACAACGTCATGCTGACGAGTTGAATGCCGACATCCTGTCGTTTATTCGCGGCTGATCGGCGGACAAGTCAGTGACATGCCCGCGCAATGGAAGACTCTCCTGTTGCGGGCGCCTACACCGAAGAGGACGGATAGAAAATGGGAATGCGCAAGGGTATGCCAATGGTTCCTGCGGGGTTTTTCGGCATGGTGCTCGGCCTGGCCGGGCTGGGCAGCACTTGGCGTGCGGCGCATCAGGCCTGGCAGTTGCCGGCCGAGATTGGCGAAGCCTTCATGATGCTGGCCGCCGTTGTCTGGGCCGTGCTGCTGGTGCTCTACGTGATGAAGGGGTTCCTTGCGCCGGAAGCGGTGCTGGAAGAAATCGAGCACCCCGTACAGTGCTGTTTCATCGGCTTGGTCGGCGTGGCAACAATGTTGATCGCGGGTGCCGCCACGCCGTATTCGCGGTCCCTCGCACTCACGCTATTTTTCAGCGGCGGCGCGTTCACTCTGATCTTCGCAATTTGGCGCACCGGTGGTCTGTGGCGTGGCGATCGCGAATTGGCCACCACGACGCCAGTACTGTATCTGCCGACGGTGGCCGGCAGCTTCGTGGCAGGTATCGTCGCGGGTGGCCTGGGCTTTCGGGACTGGGGCCAGTATCTATTTGGCATGGGCCTTTTTTCCTGGCTTGCGGTGGAATCGATACTGCTTAATCGCATGTACAACTCGCCCAGCATGACCAGCAAGCTCCGCCCGACGCTGGGGATCCACCTGGCACCGCCGGTCGTCGGTGCCGTCACGCTTATAAGCGTGATGCCCAACGTGCCCGCCATTTTCATACACATGATGATCGGCTATGGCGTCCTGCAGTGCCTGGTGCTGCTGCGCCTGCTGCCATGGATCCTGAAAGAACCGTTCACCGCTTCCTACTGGGCCTTCACTTTCGGTGCGACCGCGATAGCAACGGCGTCGATCCGCCTGTTGGGATTGGGAGACGACGGCGCGGTGGTCATGCTGGCGCCCATCCTGTTCCTGTTCGCCAATACGGTCGTTGGTGCGGCGGCGATCGGTACAGTCTGGCGGTTGATGCAGGGGAGGCTGCTTGCCACGCCGGCGGTGGAAAGCGCGCCAGGACCCGCCAAGGCTGCTTGAGCTCTGGGCCGGCAAATGCATCGGAGCCGGGCCTGCGTGATACGGTCGTCGTACAAATTCAGATGTTCGACCATGGCGAGCCACTGGGCGACGGGATCGATATCCTGACGGATGCGAACACGGCATAGACCATCGCGCAGTGCGGCGTGTCTTGCCGGTACTGCTTGCGTCGGCCTGCGCCCGCCGGCGGGCGCCATTCGATGGCGACCGCGGGATGTTCAGCTGGCTTCATCCCCGATCGGTGCCAGGTATCGGGAGGTAAGCCAGCCGCCATCGACCACCAGAACCTGCCCGGTCATATAACGCGCATCGTCCGAACAGAGAAAGGCGGCGACACCCGAGATATCTTCCGGCGTGCCATTGCGCCGCAGCGCGATCGCCTCGCACATGAACTGCTGGTACCACTTGTCCTCGTGGATGCGCTGGCGCGTCAGGTCGGTTTCGATGACGCCGGGCGCGATCGCGTTCACGCGTATCCCTTTCGGCCCCAGGTCCGCCGCCAGTTGCGCCGTCATCTGGGCCACCGCGGCCTTGGTTACGGAATAAGCCAAGGCGGCCGGGCGCCCGACCAGGCCATAGATCGAACTCATGTTGACGATGCAGGCGCCGGCCACCATCGCGGGAAGCAGTTCGCGAGTCAGGCGAAAGACAGACCGCAGGTTCACGTTCATGTAGCGATCCCAGTCCTCGTCCGTGGTGTCCCATAGCGGCTTGGAACCGCCAATTCCAGCGTTGTTGACCAGGATGTCCAATGTGCGGCCAGCGAGCTCCCGCGACAAGGCGCCAGGAGCGGACGATTCGGCAAGATCGAGATGTACCGCGGTGATCTTCCCGCGCCCGGGCCCGGCAGGCGGCGCGTCTAAAGACAGCCGGTCCACCGCATAGACGTCAGCCCCTTCGTCCGCCAGGCGCCTGGCGATCGCCGCGCCTATGCCGCGCGCGGCGCCGGTCACCAGTGCTGTCTTGCCTTGGAATCTCATGTCCTTATCCCGCTTCAGATGCCGCAACCCATAATCATCCGGAACCGTCAGCCCAGTCGGGCAATAAGGCCCGCCATCAAGCGCCCGCGCTCGACAAGACTGCTTTCCTCGATATGCTCGTGCAAGGTGTGCATGCCGCTGCCACGCAGTCCCAGGCCGTCAAGGACCGGTATACCCAGCGCCCCGATGAAGTTGCCGTCGGATCCCCCGCCGGACACATGGGGACTCAGCGAGAATCCCAGCTGTTGCGCCTGCTCACTGGCAAGCTCGTACATGTCCAGTGTGCCCTGCCGGGTTTCCCAGACCGGACGGGTGGCACTGAGTTCCACTTTGAAGCTCGCATTCGCGTCCTCGAAGTTCAGTGCCCGCGCCGCCGCAATCGCGCGCTCCAGATCCGCATGGGTCTTGGCCATGGTCAAGGCCTCCGCGACGCAGTCCATGGGTACGCAGTTGACCCACTTTCCTCCGTTGATCACGCCGACGCTGAAGGTGAAGTCCGCGCAGGTCAGCCCCTCGAGCTCGATGATCTTCTCGGCCATCACCCGGATGGCGGAGCGGCCCTGGCCCAGCTGGCTGCCCGCGTGGCTCGGGGTACCGGTGGCGCGCAAATTGAATCGCGCTATCGCATACCGGCCCACCACCAGTCCGCCGTCGGCCCGCGCCGGTTCGGGAATCAGCACATAGCGGTGGCGCGCCGCCTCCCGCTCGATCAGCGTGCGCGTGCTGGGACTGCCGATTTCCTCGTCACTGGTGAACAGGACGGTGACGGGCAAGCGCGGCGCGATGCCGGCATCGCGCAACTGCCGCAACGCCTCCAGCGCGATGAACATCCCGCCCTTCATGTCCAGGATGCCAGGCCCGTAGCACTTGCCGCCCTCGCGGCGCCAAGGCAGGCGCTCGAGGACGCCGGCCGCATGAACGGTATCCAGGTGGCCCGCGATGAGGATACCCGGCGTGTCATCGTCGCCGGCATGCGGCATTCGAGCGCGAACGCAACCGCCGAAGCCCTGCCGGCCCGGAATGTGCTCGATCCGGGCGCCCAATGCGGCCATGTCGCGCGCCGCCAGCGACATCATGCGCTCCACCGCCGCGCCGTCGTAACTCGGGCTTTCGCACTCGACCCATTCTCGCAGGCGAGCGAGCATGGATTCGTTGTCAAAAGGAAGCGCCAGGATCTGCTCGTCGATATTCATCATGGATCAAGACCAATGGGTGCGCGCCATCGCGCGACACGGATTCGCTAATGAAAGCTGCGCCCGCCGTCCACGGCCAGCGCGCTGCCTGTAATGTACCCAGCGCCATCGCCCAACAGAAACGCCACCACCTGCGCGATCTCGTCCACGGTTCCAGGTCTCTTGATGAGATACCGATCGGCAATGATGGACAAGGCCTCGGAGGGGTCCGCGAAGGTATCGAAGGAATTGCGCAGCATCGGCGTGTCGACGATGCCCGGACAGACCGAGTTCACGCGGATGCCGTCCTTGGCCAGATCCATCGACAGCGCTTTGCCGAACATGACGAGTGCCGCCTTGCTGCTGCAGTAGGCCGTGCGCTGGGCCAGTGGCCGCAACGCGGCCGCAGAGGCGACGTTGACGATGCTCGGCGCGACACCGTTACGCAGGGCAGGAACCGCCGCGCGACAGGTATGGACCGCTCCCATCAGGTTCACGCCTATCAGTCTTTGCCATTGAGCCGTATCGGTATCGTCGAAATCGCGGACAAGGTCCACGCCCGCGCAATTGACGAGTCCATCCAGGCCGCCCAGCGAGGCCACCAGCTGCTCCACGGCGGCGGTAGTCCGCGCCTCGGCGGAGACATCAGCCACGGCATAGGGAACATCGGGGCCGACCTCACGCGCGACCTCCGCCATGCGCGCCGCATCGCGATCCAGGAGCGCCACCGATGCATGGTCCCGCGCCAGGTGCAGCGCGATAGCCCTGCCGATCCCGGAGGCCGCTCCCGTTACGATGATCCGGCGCGCGCGCACTGTCATTACGCTTCCGCGCCGTGGGATTTCACCCATTGGGCAACTTCGGCGTGCGTGGCGAACCAGACATCTCCCTTGGCCTGTGCCATCCGGATGATCTCCTCGAGAATCCAGATGCGCGACCGATAGGCGATGATGTGAGGATGCATCGTCAGCTGGAACAGCCCGCCGTCCTCATAGGCGCCGTCGAACTCCCTGGCGAAGATATTCATGACATCCGCCGGCGCGGTATAGGGCCGCAGCGACTGGAACCGGTTCATCATGAAATAGACCGCGTCGTCACGAATCCATTCGACCGGCACTTCGATCACGCCCGATGGACGACCCTCGAGCAGCAGCTCGTAGCAATCCTCGTCGGCCATCAGGGACGAGTCATACAGGAGCCCCATCTCCTTCTCGATCGCCAACGTCGCGTCGCTGAAATCCCACGACGGCGTGCGCAAGCCGACTGGCCGGATGCCGGTCACCTGCTCCAGGACGTCGGCGGCCCGCATCATCAGGTCGCGTTCGTTGGCGGCAGGCAAGACCGAATTCAGTTCATGAATCCAGCCATGTATACCGATCTCATGGCCATCGGCCACGAGCTGCCGCTGTTCATCGGGGTACATCTTCGCGATCACGGCGGGCACATAGAAGCTGGCGCGCACGCCATGGCGGTGCAGCAGTTTGCGGATGCGCGGCACCGCGACGCGGTTGCCATATTGGCCCCAGGAGAGCCGTCCTATGGATTTACCGCCGTCACGTAGCTCGTTCGATTCATGGTCCGAGTCGAAGGACAGCGCGACCGCGCAACGTTTGCCGTCCGGCCAATGGGTAGGCCTCAGGGATCGCCCGGCCCGTACCCGGTCGACGAGCTTTTGCCAATGCGCGTCTGGCCATTCCCAAGGTTCCATCTGCTTTTCCATGATTCACTCCTTCGATAGGCGCGGATGTCACCGCAGTTCGGCTCCCGCGGTTTCCTTCAGACGGAGAATGACCAGGGCCGAGATGACGGCGGCGGGGATAAGGTAGAGGTAAGTCGGCGACAGCGGCGAGCCGGTCGTACTGATGAGCCAGGTGGCCATGAACGGCGCGAAGCCCCCGAAAACCGCCGCCGCCAGCGTGTATCCCGCGGACATCCAGGTCGAGCGCTGGTGGGTCGGAAAGATTTCCGAGATTGCCGCGGGTCCCGCGCCGGAATACATGGCAAGCATTGCGCCCAGCGCGATCTGGCACGGGACAACGACGCTCATGCCGCCCTTGGCCATCATCAGGCTCAACATCGGATAGATCGAAGCGGCGATCAGCAGCGTACCGACCAACAGCACCGGCCGTCTTCCGACACGATCGGACAAAGCGCCCCAGAAAGGAATGGCGACCACGATGGATATCAGGCCGACCGTGTTCGCCCATAGCGCCTGCGAGGGCGAGAGGCCGGCAAACCGCTGAGTGAACGTCGGCATCCAGGCGAGCAGCATGTAGTAGGCAACAGTCCAGAAAATCGTAAAGCCGAATGCCCGGGCGCCAAGGCGCCAGCCCGCGACCGCCGAGTCCTCGGCCACCTTATGCTTCGCCGCTTCGTACGAGGGAGATTCCTCTACGTTGCGCCGGATGTACAGGCCTACCGCGAGCAGGAGGGCGCCCAGGATGAATGGAACGCGCCAGCCCCACTGGAGCATCTGCTCGGCAGTCAGTATCGATGTCAACACCGCCGCCGTCGCGGACCCCAGAAGCGACCCGCCGGCGGTACTGACCTGCTGGAAGCTTCCCGCGAATCCGCGCCGGCCTGGCGACGCCCATTCGATGACAAACGCGGTGGAGGTGCCCCATTCGCCTCCCGCCGCGATCCCCTGGATGATCCGCAGCAGGGTGAGCAGCACGGCGGCCCAGACGCCGATGGATTCATACGTCGGCAGCAAACCTATGCCTATCGTGCCCACGGACATCATGAAGATGGTCAGCACCAAGGCGACCTTTCGCCCATGGGTGTCGCCCATGCGGCCGATCAGGATCCCGCCGAGAGGGCGTGCAAGAAAGCCCACACCGTAGGCCGCGAACGCGGCAAGAAGTCCGACAGTGGGATCGGTGGACGGGAAGAACTTCTTGGCAATGATCGCCGCAAGATAGGCATAGACGCCGAAGTCGTACCACTCCATCAGGTTCCCGATGCAAGCCGCGTAGATGGCTTTCCGGGATTTGTCCCGAGGAATAGAGGTATTCGCTTGCGACATATTTCCCACTCCCTTGTATTTTGAAGTCAGCGTCCGCCGTCGACGGAGATGATCTGGCCGGTAATCATGCGCGCCTGCGCGCTCGCGAGAAATGTGGCGGCATCGGCGATATCCTGCGTGGTCACGACATCCCGCAGGGCGGCCCCCTCCACGACACGGCGCTGCCCCTCCGCACCCATCGCTTCCCACTGCGCCCGAGTCGCGCTCGTCAGGACAAAACCCGGCGCGATGGCGTTCACCCGAATGCCGAACGGTCCCAGTTCCTGGGCGAGCTGGCGTGTCAGTCCCAGCACCGCATGTTTCGCGGCGCAATAGGCCTGGATTCCCGTCAAGGACGCGCGATACGAGGCCATCGAGCCGAGAACGACAATGGATCCGTGCTTTTGCCGCTTCATGCGGGGCGCCACGGCGCGGCACAACGCGAAGGCCGTGTTGAGATTCACGTCGATCACATCGTCCCACTGCTGGTCCGTGACCCGCTCGATAGGCTGGGCCAGTTGTCCCGCCACGCCGCCGGCATTGTGGACCAGGATGTCCAGGCTGCCTCTTTCGGCCAATATGCGGTCGATCCATAGCGTGGCGGCGGCCCGATCGGTGAGATCCACCGATTCGATGTCCGTGAATCCAGCGGTGCCTATCCCGGTTGTGTTCCGGTCGCACCCGTATACGCTCGCTCCGGCCATCGCGAATGTGGAAGCGATCTGCTTCCCGATATCGGAGGCGCAACCGCTAAGTGCGACCACCTTCCCTTGCAGGCCTAGGCTCATCCGGGCTCCCATGAATCCCATCGCGCATACGCTGTACCGGTCGATGCGCGGACTCAGTCCGCGCGAAGGTATCGACCTGGCCTCTTGCTGGGCGCGTCCGGGCCGATCGTAGGATCCGAACGCTGTTCTTATATATGAACGTCGTGCAAAATTAGATCATGTACCGAAAAAACGCAATGGCGTTTTCCCGGCAGGGGCGTGGCCGCCGACATGAGAAAATCCGGTTCCTCGCGCAATCGAACCAGAGGGGAATCTCCGATGACAGAAGTCCGCACCGCCGCCCGAACGCTGGACCTTCTGGAGTATTTCGCCCGCATCGACGAGGCGGTTTCGCTGGCGACGGTGACCGCTGCCTTCGATATGCCCAAGACCAGCGTACTCGCTCTGCTTCGCACCTTGTGCAGCCGCGGCTATCTGTTGAAGGACGATAGAGGCCTGTATTCCCTTAGCGAGGCATTCCGGGGCCAAGGCTTCGGATGGTCCAGCGGACGTCTGACTCACCTGTTGAGCCAGGCCGCTCCCTTGCTGGCGCAGCTGGCCGAAAACGCCGGGGAGACGATCCTGGTGGGTGTCTTGACCAACGACGGTTTCGTCAGGTTCGTCGCGCAGAGCCTTCCGACAACGCCGTTCCGTTATCAAGTGGCGCTGGGACACACCATTCCCGTGCATTGCACCGGAATGGGCCGGATGCTGCTGTCGCAATGTTCGCCGGAGCGACAAGCCATGCTGCTGTCGAAGCACCCGCTGGGTTCTTTCACCAGCTCCACGGTCACCAGCCTCGCGGAGATACGCAAGAAGATCAAGCTTGCCGCGCAGCAAGGCTACTGCGTGGTGAAGGACGAATATGACGATGGCGGCACCGCCATCTGTGTGGCCATCAACGACGTCGACGGGGAGCCCTTGGCGGCCCTGAACTTCGCATGCCTGTCGTCAAGATTCGAAGGCAAGCGCGCAATGCTGCTGCGCGAGCTGCTCCGCGCGAAGGCGGAGCTCACCACGCTATTGAAAAGAAGCGCGGTGCGATAAGCGCGTAATCTACAGGTCCCGCGACCTTGCAAGCGACGGCGGCACCATTGAGCGCGGCCGCCTTGGCCTTGAGCATCTCGAACAGACTGCCGCCCTGAATGGCCAACCCGCTTGCATCGGAGGTCACCATAGGGCATTTTCCGGCGTCGCCCCGCGCCAGGGATAGGCATGTCGCCGAGCGGTCACGACGTTTCCAGCCGTTGCCGCCATCGTTTTTTTGAACTTGCGTGATACATTCGTCAGACAAATTCGGATGCTCGACCATGCATGGCCAGATCGTCCAAACGATGCGTCCGTGTTCCGGCACGCGTCGATACATACCACCGGAGGAGACATGAAGATCACGCGCATTACTGCCGTTCCACTGTCGTACCGATTGCCGGAGGGCAAGACAGTCATGATGGGCATAGGCAGCACGCTCAAGCGCGACGCTATCGTGGTGCGGGTCGAAACGTCGGAAGGCATAACCGGCTATGGCGAATCCCATCCGGGCCGTAGTCCCGGCGCGATTGTCAGCCTAATCCATAACACGCTCGCTCCCTTGCTGGTAGGCATGGATGCCACGGATGTCGTGGGCTTGTGGCAGCGTGTGCATCGCATGCAGTTGTCCAGCCATGGGCTGGGCGCGGGGGCGGCGCTGGCGCATTCGGGTATCGACATGGCGCTTTGGGACATACGCGGCAAGGCGGCCGGGATGCCCTTGTACGAGCTCATGGGCGGCGCGCGAAAACGCATTCCGGCCTATGCCGGCGGTATCGCGCTGGGCTACCAGCCACCGGAGTCCCTGGCCGAGGAAGCGCAGGGCTATGTGGCGCGCGGCTATCGCGCGGTCAAGCTGCGCATTGGCGATAGCGTGGAGAACGACATCGCCCGAGTGCGCCGCGTGCGCGAGACGCTAGGCGACGGGATCGATATCCTGACGGATGCGAACACGGCCTATACCATCGCGCAGGTGCGGCGTGTCCTGCCGGTGCTGGCCGACATTCAGGCGGGTTGGCTGGAAGAGCCGTTCGCCTGCAACGATTTCGCCTCGTACCGGCAGGCCGCCGCCATCACGCCCCTGGTGCCCATCGCCGCCGGCGAGAATCACTACACGCGCTTCGAGTTCGCCCAGATGCTGGAGGCCGGCGCGGTCCAGGTCTGGCAGCCCGACCTGTCCAAGACGGGCGGCGTGACCGAAGGTATGCGCATCGCCGCGATGGCGTCGGCCTTCCGCATTCCGGTCCACGTACATTGTTCGGCGACCGGTCTCAATCACGCCGCCTGCCTGCATTTTCTGGCCGCGACCGAGAACGCAGGCTACTTCGAAGCATGCGTGTCCGCGTTCAATCCCTTCCGCGACATGTTCGGCACCATCTTCGAGGTTGGCTCCGACGGGTGCGTCGAACCGCCCTCGGGCCCCGGACTTGGCGTGGAAGTGGACGAGGATATTTTCAAGCGCTACCCAATCATTGATGGCCCGGGATATGTCGTGAAGTTCTGAACAACAAAATACAGGCCGCCAAGGGCCGAGGAGACAAAGATGAAATTGCTGCGCGGTATTGCCGGCGCTGTCTGCCTTCTATTGTCGCTGTCGGCGCATGCAGCCGACCCCGCCGGGTCCTATCCCGACAAGCCGATACGCATCGTGGTGCCGTATCCTCCGGGGGGCTTCAACGATACGCTGGGCCGCACGGCGGCGGAGTACCTCGGCACGCATTGGAAAACGACGGTGGTCGTGGACAACCGGCCGGGCGGCAATACGTTGATCGGCAACACCATCGTCGCGCGCGCCGCACCGGACGGCTATACCCTGCTCGTGACGCCGCTGCCGTTTTCCGCGCTACCGGGTCTTTACCAGGACAAGATGCCCTATGACGCCGTCAAGGATTTCGCGCCCGTGATCTGGGCGGGCAGCACTCAGAATGCATTGGTGGTGCGCGCCGATTCAAAATACAAGACGGTGCGGGACGTGATCGATGACGCCAGGAAGAATCCGGGCAAGATCAACTACGCCTCCACGGGCTCGGGTTCGTCCAACCATTTGTCGATGGCGCTCTTCGATTCGATGACCGACATCAAGATGACGCATATCCCCTACAAGGGAAGCGCGCCCGCGGTGACGGCGTTGCTTGGCGGTGATACGGACATGTTGTTCGACAATGTGCCGAACGTTTATCCGCAGATCCAGGCGGGCAAGCTACGCGCCCTGGCGACGACCGGCCTGAAGCGCTCGCCGATGTTGCCGGACATTCCTACGGTCGACGAATCGGGCGTGCGGGGATACGAAGTCACGGTATGGTTCGGCATACAGGCCCCGGCGGCAACCCCCAGGCCGATCGTCGAGAAATTGAATCGGGAGCTCGGACGCATGCTGCAGGATCCGGCGGTCCGGGAGCGCTTCGCCAAGCAGGGCGTGCAACCCGTGGGCGGCACGCCTGAGCAGTTCGCCAAACAGGTATTCACCGAGATCAAGAAGTGGGGAGACTTGATACAGCGCGCGGACATAAAAATCCAATAGCGATGTTAGGGCCGCTCGTGCGGCTCGGAGAGCTTCCCCTTCACTTCTCAGCGATGCGACCAGCGGTATTTGGCAGGGGTCACGCCGACCCTTTCGCGGAAGTGCCGGGCAAGATGGCTTTGGTCGAAGAATCCGGACAACAGCGCCACCTCGGATAGCGGCATGTCGGTGCGGACGAGCATCCGCTCGGCCATTTCGACCCGCTTCTGGGTGACATACGAATGCGGCGTGATACCGACGCTGCGCTTGAACTCGCGCGCGAAATGGGAGGCCGACAAGCCAGCCAGCGCGGACAGTTCCAATAGCTCCAGCCGCTCGGTCAGGTGTTCGGCGATGTACGCGCACACGCGTCCCAGCGTATGGGGGGAGAGGCCGCCGTGCGCGGGCCGGCTCGGCGCGGACACGGGGACGACTTTCAGGAGATCCAGGCGCGGACGGGTATGGAATGGGAGGCTTGCGCGCGCTGTGGCCGGTGGCGTCACGAGGGCGGATTTTTCTTCACCCGTCCTGGATACGACCAGGGGCGCGAAAAAATCGCCGTTGTGCTTGCTCCGCAGCGCTCCGGTGCTGTGTTTGAAAAGCGTCCACAGGCTGGCCTCGCCGCGTAGCTTGCAATCGTCCAGGGAAAACAGATCGCGCGCCGTCCGGTTGGCGCCGACGATCACGTGCTCTCTATCCACCGCCAGGAGGACACCGGAGGTGTCTGCCCGCGTGGGGATGGCAATCACCCAGTAATCGCGAAAGCGTGTCCGGAAGAATCGCTCTTCGATAGCATGTGCGGCCGCGGTCGTGAGATGGCCCGTCAGGGCATGGGCGCGCTCCGATAGGGTGGGATCGACGGAGGACACATCCAGCGCTGCGACAAGCTTGCCGTCGATGCCGAATACCGGTGCGCCCGAACAGCTCAGGTGGGTATGGCGCGACCGAAAATGCTGCGCCCGATGGACCGTTACGGGCCGTTCCTCGATGATGCACGTGCCGATGCCGTTCGTGCCATGGACTTCTTCCGACCATACGCCGCCCACACAGCTGCCGAGATTCCGCAGGTGACGTGAGGGGCTTTCCTCGCCCCGGAGCTCGACGGCCACCCCTGTGGCATCGCTGAGAAGCACCACATAGCCGGGCGCCCGGACAGCGGTGTAAAGCAGGTCGAGTTCGACGCGGGCGATGCGCAGGAATTCGTCGATGGGATCGATTATCTCTTTGAGCTCCCGGGCGCTGAGAACGCGCGGGATGGAGGCTGCCGCGGGATCCAGACCGAATTGGCATATGGATCGCCGCCAGGAACTGGAGAACTCCTCGTCAATGTCGGATGGGCAGGCCCGCTCCACGACCGAGTAGATATAGTCTGCATGACTAACTCCCTGGCCCGCGGAGTTAAGTAGAACATCGTCGCTCATGATCCCCTTCCAAGTATGCTCGGGCCGGGCCAACTTGGAAGTTGTTGCCACATGCGGGTATGCATCCCACTTGTTCCCACCGAGCCGGTTGGCTTCCACGCTCGATATGGACCGATCGCGATCGGCGCATGTGAAGACTGCTTCGCCAAGACGCTTATGAACGGGAGCGGGTCTCGTCATGATGCGGCGCAGTCGTCGCGAATGTATCGATCGACATCCGTGGGCAGGCGAATAGTAGGGCACCACACCACACACCGGCAAGGGCCGACATCGTCGGGTATCGGCCATCGCGGACACGCCACCTCACCCGTCCGCCAAGCACGCAACAGCAGCGTCGGCTGGCGGCCTGGCCCTGTGCGCGCGGACAACAAGAACTTCCTTTCGGCGGCAAGTCTGTCCAATAGCGGCCGGAGGCTCTTGGCGAAAATCCCGTCGGTGAATGCCGCGCTATGGTCGTTCGGGCCTGGATCGCGGGGTCGCGATGCTGCCCGCAGGACGGGGCCGGAAGATCATGGAGCGGTCAGGCCGGGCATTCGGCGGGCGTCGGCGAATCCACGCCGCGCTCTTCTAGTGCGGTGTGTGCGCCGCAGCGGTTAGTCAACAGGGCTGGGAGTTCTGCCATGAAAATCAAGACCATTGCTTGCATCGTTTCCTCGTTCACCGCGATCGGTGGCGCGCATGCCGCCGGTACGTGGAACATGTCGAGCACCGCGCCGTTTCCGGGCGTGTACGGCCGGATAGAATCGTCGCCGAGCCGTGCGCAGGTGCAAGCAGAGTTGCAACAAGCCCGCGCTGCCGGCCTCTTGAGCAATGGCGACATGGACAACGTTCCGTTCGACGGCATCTATGGCCGGGGCGGTCATTTGATCATTAGCGGGAAAGGCCGGGGCGAACCTCTACACGCGCGCGCTGCCGGCTCGACCGGCAACGAAGACATCGACAACGAGCCATTCCATGGCGACTGAACAACGCGCGCTGCACCAAGCACACGCTGGAGCCGGGCGCGGCCGGGATTTGCACGGTGCTGCCCGAGCGCCGCTTCGGCAGGCTGTTCGCGCTGGGCGGTTTCCGGCCCGGTAGAACGGCTGGAAGAGAAGGAAGCGGAGGTGGTGGCGTCCTTACGCGCCGAGCGATGTGAGGGCCGCCCGCAGTGAAGCGTGTCGAACAGGTATCGTGAGATCGATTTGGGTACGGCGATGTTAGGAGCGTCGCCGTGGTGGAATTCGCCTCCCGCATTCATGAGACAAATGCTACGCTTCGGACGCAACAGCAAATCCCCTGCGAGACCCATTACGTACCCAGTTGCGCAGGCCGTCGATGACGTGCCGCGCACGTTTAGATGCTATGGAGCAAAAGGCTATGTCAGCAACAATCTTGGCGTTTTCCGGCAGTTCCAGGTCGGCCTCCCTCAACGGGAAGCTGCTGCAATATGCCGTGGCAGGCGCGCGGGAAGCCGGCGCGTCGGTCACGGTAGTCCGGCTGGCGGATTACGAGCTCCCGATCTACGACGGCGACCTGGAAGAGCGAGATGGCCTGCCTGCCGGCGCCCGGGCCTTCCAGGATGCCGTTGCGCATCACGACGCGCTGCTTATTGCGTCGCCCGAGCATAACGGTGGATATACGGCGCTTCTGAAGAACGCCTTGGACTGGCTAAGCCGCCCCATGCCTGGCGGCCGTTCCGGCCTGGACCTAGTGACGGGGAAGGCAGCCGCTGTGATCTCCGCATCGCCGGGTATCCTCGGTGGCGTGCGTTCTCAGACTGCCTTGCGTATCGTGCTTGAGAAGGTGGGCATGATCGTGATCCCGCAGTCCCTCGCACTGGGACAGGCACATCTGCAATTCGATGAAGCGCAGGGCGGCCTGAAGCCGTCGGTAGCGGGCGCGGCGCAAAGCGTCGGCGCTGCCCTCGCCAACGTCGCGACCCGCTTGGCGGTATAGGCTCGGCCCATGATTACGTCGCAGTTCAACCCCCCGTACGCTTGCCCTCGGCACTGACACACGAGCGTACGGAGACCGAATGCGTGCGATAGCGGCGCCGGTCGAGATCACTTGGCTCGCTTTAACACGACCTCTCCTGAGCCGCCTCCAGAGGCAGCGGGAGTGGTCCACCTGAGCTCATCTCCCGTCAGGACGAACGGCCTGCGCTGCTCTACCCCATTCCAGTTCGGGAATGTGCTCGTATCTATGCGAAAGGTGAGGGTTTTATCTGCTTCGTTCACGACGTAGGTGCCAAAGTGCGCGATCGACCCTTGCACCACGGCGCGATATTCCTCCACACTGCCCTTCATTCGATCGTTGGATTCATACTTGGGCAAGTCGCCGCGCGTATTCACGAGCGCGTAGTGACCGTGACCGTCAAAGATCACAAGACCGCGGGGATTAGCCCCGTACATTGGCGTGCGGCTGCCATCCGGGCGGACAGTGTCGACCGACACATACGTCCATGCGCCGGCCAGTTGCTGATCCAGTGACGCTTGAGCCAGCGCGACGCCCGATAGCAGAGCAAGGCCAAAAAGCCCCGATCGCACAACGGTAGTGACGATGTGGATGTGTTTCACGGCACTCCTCCTATCGAGAGTCAGCGCGGCATCTAACGACCTATAGAGAATGTAAGCAAGGGAAGACGAGGGGTCAATTGCCCTATGCTCGAATCCCGGGCGTGGGTGCGCAAACGTGCAGGCTTGACGACCGCAGCTACTTCGCCTTGAGAGTTCAAGCTTTACGAGTGAACCGGGTTCCTTCTATCGATAGCGTCCCATCATCCTGCATGCGCCTGAGTGCCCGGTAGAGCGCCTCATGGGTAAGCCCGAGTTCCGCGGCCCATGATTTGCGTGACTGCCGGAGTGTCACGACTCCGTCGTCTCCCTCTGACTCTATGTAGTGAGTGATACGGTCGGCTGCGCTATGCAAGCTCAACCTTTCACACTGTGCCCTGAGCTTGCGGACCTCTTTGGCCAGTTGCGACTGCCACGCTTTGCAGAATGCGCGGTCGTCCTCCAGTGCTGTACGGAAAGCCACGACCGGAAACAGCAGCAAGGTCGAAGGTTCTGGCGTGACCGCGTCGCAGTGGTAAGCCTTGCTGTCAAGGCTGGCTTCGGCGATGAATCCCCCGCGCGAGCGCTGCAATATGACTTCGCCACCATGACGCGCCAATCGGATGAGACGTGCCTCCCCGTCAATGACCAGATAAACATGGCAAACCGGGTCGCCAGACCGAAAGAGCGTTGCGTGTGAATCCGTGCGGATCCGAGTTGCTGCTTCGCGCAGGCTTGTGGGCATAAGGCCCACCGACGGCTGCATGCCAACGAGGGCGCTCCAGTCAGGAGGACGCTTATCTTTGCTCATATGATTTGAATCATATCGCTCGAATTGACAATACACCTAGCATTCAGGCAGCAACGTAAATGGAGAATCCGTATGCGGAAGTCGGTTGCAGTTCCTCTCACCCTTTCTGCCTTGATCGGCGTCGCGCACGCCCAGAGCCCCGATCCGTCGATGATGGAGTCCTCCAGAATGGACCACGCAGCCCACATGGAAGCGGCGGCTGATGCGCAACATCAGGCGGAGGTTTCCCGACGGGGCAAAGAGGTCATGCCCTTCAGTTTGCCGGCCACGACCCATATCTTCACCAAGAATGCTGAAGGGGGAGTTCAGCGCGTGGTGGCCAAGGATGCGTCAGACGACGGCGTGGTGAAGCTGATCCGGCAGCATTTGCAGGAAATCCGGCAGCAGTTCTTGAAGGGAGATTTCTCGGCCCCGAGCCACATTCATGGCCAGGACATGCCAGGGCTGCTTGAGCTAACGAAAGCCGAACCCGGGCAACTCGAAATTGCCTACCAGGACGTCGAGGGTGGAGCGCAGCTGGTTTACAAAACGAAAGAGCCCACCTTGGTAGCTGCGCTGCATAAGTGGTTTGATGCCCAGCTTTCCGACCACGGTCAAGATGCTATCGAAGAGCATCAGGCTCATTGATTGACGCTTCATCATACGGCGTTGACCTAGGTCAAACCCATAGGAATAGGTTGGCGGTTTGATAGCGTGGTGGCGGCCTTCGCTGCCCGGGGACGGCAGATGCTGATCATCGCTGTTTTCATCTCGACGGTCTTTTTCTACAGCCTGATATCCCGGCAGCTGGAACGAACGATCCTGACCGGCCCCATCGTGTTCACGGCCGTTGGGGCGCTCATGTCTTTCTCGCACGAGGCCTTGGTGGAGCTCGCACTGGATCGCAAGGCTTTGCTGCTGATTGCCGAGCTTGGCCTGGTGATGACGCTGTTCAGCGACGCTTCGCGGGTCAGCCCGCACATGTTGAGGGGCGAGACCAACCTGCCAGTGCGATTGCTGAGTGCTGGCATGCTGCTTACCATCGGGTTGGGCGTATTGGTGGCGATGGTGGTGTTGCGGACGCTGACCTGGTGGGAAGCGGGCATCCTGGCAGCAATCCTGGCGCCGACCGACGCTGGCCTGGGCCAGGTCATCGTGAATAGCACGCTGGTGCCAAAACGCGTCCGACAGGCCTTGAACGTCGAGGCGGGCCTGAACGACGGGCTTTCGGTTCCTTTTCTGATGTTTTTCATCGCGCTGGCCGAGGCCACCGGGACGGGCCAGGGGGCCGGTGTGCTGACGCGCTTCCTGCTCGAGCAGCTTGGCTACGGAACCCTGGTGGGACTCGGTATCGGGCTGGTGGGCGGCTGGTTGCTGGGGCCGGCCGAGCGCAATGCGTGGATGGCGGAAAACGTCGCGCAGCTGGGTGTCATGTCCTTGCCGCTGGCTTGCGTGGTGGCATCCGAGTTCAGCGGCGCGAGCATGTTCATTGCCGCGTTCGTGGCGGGCCTCGCGACGCAGTGGGGGTTCAGCAAGGTTGGACTGCACAGCGTCGAATTCGCCGAGGACTGGGGGCAGTTCCTGAATTACTTTGTTTTCTTCATTTTCGGCCTGGTTGTCGTCGGCGTCTGGGCCCAATTCGACCTTGCCATCCTGGCGTATGCGGTGCTCAGCCTGACCGTGATCCGCATGGTTCCGGTGGCGCTCGCGCTGCGAGGCACGCGCCTGAGCGTACCCACGGTGCTTTTCATGGGCTGGTTCGGTCCCCGGGGATTGGCGTCGATCGTCCTCGGATTGGTCTACCTGGATGGCGAAACCCATCTGCCAGGAGAGCAAACGATCAAGCTGGCGGTCATGGCGACGGTTCTGCTGAGCATCGTTGCGCACGGGCTTACGGCGCTTCCCGGCATCGGACGGTACGCCAAGGCGATCCGCGCGTTGGACGGCGCTGCATCGGAGCATGCGCACGAGACGGCCGCGGTCGAGGCGTTTCAGCGGTCGGACGGGGTGCTACGGCAATGATCAACAGTCAGCGGCTCGCGACCGTTCGGCTGGCACCCGCATCCCACTCCCGAGGGATGGCAATTCCACCGCTACACGGCGCTGGAAGCGGTGGGATTGTCCTCCGAACGTTTGGCGCGTCGCGACTGACGCCTCCTGAGGATCGGAGTCAGCCCCTTGCCAATTATCTCTTTCGCTAGCTGGGAGAACGGCGCAATGACGGGCGACGTGGCATCTTCGCGGCACGCGATGACCAACTCGGCGTTGTACGTGCATTGCACCAACGGTTTGAATACGACGCCGGGGGTGGGTAGCAGCCGGATCGATGCCGGCACCACCGCGACGCCAAGTCCGGCTCCCACCAGTCCCACGACGACATGCATCTGCACGGCCTCCTGTGCCACTATCGGCCTGAAATCGGCCTCGTCGAATAGCGCCGACATCGTGGCGTTGTAAGCGCCGCCGATCGCGCGAGGGAAGAGGATGAACGGGTCGTTGGAAAGCGAACCGAGGTTGATGCGGGGGAGCCGGGCCAATGGGTGCGTATCGGGCAACGCCGCGACGAACGGCTCTTGCAGCAATGAACTGGTGCGCAGCCCGCTCGCTTCGAACGGCCCGCGCATCAGGCCGACGTCGAGACGGCCATCGAGCAAGGCCTCTTTCTGATCCCAAGTTTCCTTTTCGGTCAGCACGAGTTCCACCGCGGGATAGCGCTTGCGAAACGCCCTGACGAGCCAGGGCAGGTAGGTATAGGAAAGGGATGTGATGAAGCCGACATTCAAGCGGCCGACCTCTCCTTGATGAACGCGCCGGGCCGAACGCACGCCCTGGTCTACATGCGACAACGCCGAGCGAGCATATTTCAATAGCTCGGCGCCGGCAGGGGTCAATTGGACCCGTCGTGTATCGCGCCGGAACAGTTCGACTCCCGCATCTTGCTCCAGCGCACGGATCTGCTGGCTTAGGGGAGGCTGGGAGATGTTCAAGCGCCTCGCGGCTCGACCGAAGTGCAGTTCCTCGGCGACTGCCACGAAGTAGCGCAGGTGTCTCAACTCCATATTCTTGATCCTGCCTACATATACGGATCACGACCTAATCAAGTCGATAATTATATTGGACGTATTAATCGGCAGTCGGTAGATTTTTCCGTGAACGCCGCGAGCCGGCCGCCGAATGCCGGTTCGATGTTGCGGGAGCCACTGCCGTGAAAATTGCCGATATCCGTCCCCACATTGTCTGGACGAGCCAGGACAGATCGTGGCTATTTGTCGAGGTAGAGACCGACACCGGTATGGTGGGCCTGGGCGAGGCCAGCCAGAGCCGCAATGACAAGGGTGTCGTGGAGGAGCTGAATCGCCTTGCCCCTCAGTACGTGGGCCACGACCCTTGCGATCTGATTGAGAGCAGGCAGGGGTTGCTCGATTGGCCGTATTCGGGGCGCACCTTTTTCGCGGCGGTCAGCGCCTTGGAGCAGGCGCTGTGGGATCTTGCCGGAAAACAAGCGCGCATGCCTGTGTACCAGCTGATGGGCGGCAGCGTGCGAGATCAGTTGCGTACCTACGCGAACATCGGCTATGCCGCCGCGGGGCGGGACGCGGAGTCGCTCGCGCGAGTGGCGATGGCCGCCGTCGCCGAGGGCTACGATGCCATCAAGTTCTATCCGTTCGGTATCCGGCCGGTGAATTGCTCGTCCACCGATCAGCGCGCCTGGATTTCGCAAGGAATCGATATCGTGCGCGCGGTCCGGGGCGCTGTGGGCGATTCGGTCGACGTGTTGATCGACCTGATGCATCAGTTCCAGGATTACCGGGATGTGCTCGACATTGTCCGGCGTGTGGATCCGTACCACCTGTATTGGGTAGAAGATCCGTTCATGCACGACGACCCTGTGCAATTGTCAGGGCTGCGCCAGGCGATGGGACCCCGGCTGGCCGGGGGCGCGCCTTTGCTTGCGCGCCACGATTGGCGGTCGTTACTCGAAGCCCGGGCTTTCGACGTGATCATGCCCGACGTCAAATGGACCGGAGGAATCAATCAGGTGAAGAAGATCGCCGGTATGGCGGAAGTCTATGGCGCCATGGTGTCTCCTCACAGCGCCTCGGGCCCCGTGGCGGCCGCGGCAAGCGTGCATGCCGGCCTGTCCATGTCGAACTTCCTGATACTGGAACATCCCTGGGGAGTTCCGGATTGGCGTTCCAGTCTTAGCCGTCATACGGAATGCATACGTCACGGCTATATCCCGAAGCCGAGCGCGCCGGGACTCGGGATAGAGCTGGATTTGGCCATCGTGGCTGTATACCGGACACCCGCCGATACGGCGACTGCTTCCGGAGTGACGCTACCGGTGCATTGAACGTCGGAAAGAAAAAAGTCGAAATGGAAGATGGAGGCGCAGCATGTCACCCCTGCAGCTTATGAAACTGGCCGCCGCGGCTGTCCTGGCCGTCGCCATCGGCGACGTGTCGTTCGCCGCCTATCCAGATCGGCCGATACGCCTGATCGTTCCGTATGTCGCGGGCGGCACGTCGGACATTCTGGCCAGAATACTCGGCGATGCGCTTACCCAGGAATTGCATCAGACGGTTGTTGTCGAGAACAAGGCCGGAGCGGGCGGAAATATCGGGTCCGACTATGTGGTCAGGTCCAAGAACGACGGCTATACGTTGGTCTTGGGATCCGTCGGCCCGCAGGCGATAAATAGCAGCCTGTATCGCAGCATGCCATACGATCCGGTGCGAGACTTCACGCCCGTCGCTCTCTTCGCGACTGTGCCGACCGTGCTTGTCGTCGGGCCGACGGCCAAGGTGAAAACCGCGCGAGAATTGATCGCGCTCGCAAAGAAAGAGCCGGGGAGATTGAGCTATGCGTCCGCCGGTGTCGGCACCACACAGCACCTTGCTGGAGAAATGCTGAAGCAGAAGGCCGGAATCGATGTCGTACACATCCCGTACAAGGGCGGTGGGGCCGCGATAGCGGACCTCGTCGGCGGACGCACAGCGTTCATGTTTCCGAATATCCCGCTTGTCTACGGACAAATTCAGGCAGGTACGCTGCGCCCGCTGGCTGTGGCGAGTCCCAGCCGGTCGCCGGCCTTGCCTGACGTCCCAACCATGGCGGAGGCGACCGGTATCAAGGGGTTCGACGTCAGTACGTGGTTCGGCATTCTGGGGCCCGCGGATATGCCGGAAGACGTCGTGAACCTGCTGAACAAGGCGATAACCAAGGCCGTATCGACCCCGGAAATACGCGAAAAGCTGGTGCGGCAGGGGGCGGAGCCGCTCACCAAGACACCGCGGGAATTCGCCAGTTTCATTGCCGCTGAAAAGGACAGGTGGGCGGCCGTGGTCAAACAGGCTCGTATTGCGCCCCAATGAACAGGGATGCCATCGGTCCGCGCCTCGCCCTCGGTGCCGCTAGTCTTGACACAAGGCATTATCGCCGCTCCTGAATGCGCAGTGCGTTGATGTCCTGATGCCAGACGTGAAATGGATAGGGGGGCTGCTGGCGCTGCAGAAGGCCGCCGTGCTGGCGGATGTAATGGGCGTCATGTGCTCGCCTCATAACGCATCCGGTCCAGTGGCGACCGCGGCAAGCGTGCAGGGTTGCGCCACGACGGCGAACTCGCTGATGCTGGAATATGCGTTTGGCGCGCCATCCAATCAAGGAAGGGGGAAGCGCATGAACGATTTCAATGAACTCGCGGCGCCGCATATGGACCGGTTCTGCAACGTACTGCATCGGATCGCGGAAAAAACGGCGGATGACGAACTGACATTGGGCGTCGAGTTTCCGCAGTTGACCAAGGCCGATGGAAGCTGGCGTCGTATGCCGGCGTCCCTGTCGGCTGGGTACTCAGGGGATACGTGGAGTCACGGGAACTGGTTCTGCGGATTTTGGGTCGGCGTTTTGCTTGCAAGCCACCTCCACACCGCGCGGCAGGACTTCCTGACCTGGGCTTGCGAGCGTATGCGCCTGGTCGCGCAGCGGGCAGAGGATCCGAACACGCACGACATCGGATTTATTTTCTACAGCAGCGCCATTCCGTGTTTTCACGTCACGGGCGACCCGCAATATGCCGACATGGCGATGCAGGCCGCCGACCGGCTGCGAAGCAGGGTGGTGAATACGCGGTCGGGATCATATCTCGCGTCGTGGGGCCCTCTGGACGATCCGCGCGCAAGATGCAGTTCGGCCATCGATACGATGGCAAACCTTTCCTTGCTCTATTGGGCATCCACGCATAGCGGCGATGGAAGCTACGCCTTGATTGCCGATGCTCATGCCGCCATGACCGCCCGTGCTTTCATACGGCATGACAATTCGACCTATCATGCGGTGGAGTACGACACCGTGGAAGGAACGCGGGTCCGTGGGTATACGTACCAGGGCGCCTATGACGAGTCCTGTTGGTCCCGGGGCCAGGGCTGGGCCATCTACGGCTATGTGGCGTCGGCGCGGGAAACGGGGAAAGTCGAGTATCTCCAACTGGCCGAGCGGCTGGCCGAGTACTATCTGCGCCGCCTCGATGGCCGGCTCGTGCCTCCTTGGGACTTCGACGCGACAGGCAAGGATGCCGCTATCAAGGATACGGCGGCCGCGGCGATAGTCTCGGCCGCTCTGTTGGAACTCGGCCGCATTCACCCGGACGCCGAGACAGGAAAAATCTGGTATGCACGGGGCCTGGATATGCTGGCTGAGCTCTGCACCGAGGATTTCGCATACGAGGATGAACATCGCGGATTGCTCAAGCATTCGTGCTATTCAAAGCCGCATAACGATGGCGTCGACGCCGCGACGATGTTCGGGGACTACTATTTCGCGGAAGCATTGTGCGGCATCGTCATGCCGGGAAGATGCCAGCCCATCGGTCCAGCCGCCTTGCAGGCAGGCAGCTGAGCCAAGACCGCCGCGATGGGGCACCGTTGAAGGTGTCGCCGAGCGCCCGTCTCGCCGGATTCGCGCGGTGCTAAGCTCTGCGCCATGCGCGGAAAGCCCATCAAGACCTCCCAGCGGGTATTCGAAATACTCGAGGCCTTCGAAACCGAACAGCGTCCCATGGCGTTGAAGGATTTCACGCGCTGCTTCGGCTATCCAGCCTCGAGCGCATCGGCGCTGCTGAAAAGCCTGGTGACGCTGGGCTACTTGGACTACGACCGCTTTTCGCGCACCTATATGCCTACCATGCGCATGGCATCGCTGGGCACCTGGGTGCAGCGCGCGCTGTTCGGCCAGAACGAAGAGGTGCTGCGGCTGATGCAGCGGCTGTCCGACGCCTACGGGGAAACCGTGACGCTGTCCGCGCAAAGCGATCTGTATGTGCAGTACGTCTACCTGATCCCGTCGCGCCTGCCGATCTGGTATGCGGTTCCTATCGGCACGATCCGCCCGATCGCGCGGTCAGGCAGCGGCTGGGCCATGCTGGGCGCCCGCACCGATGACGAGATCGCGGACCTGGTGCGGCGCATCAACTTCCATGAGCCGGATCCGGCCCGCAAGGTATCGCTGGACGAGCTGATGCTGCAGGTCGAAAAGGGCCGGCGTGACGGGTACGTGTTCAACAAGCACACGCTGGAGCCGGGCGCGGGCGGGATCTGCATGGTACTGCCCGAGCGCCGCTTCGGCAGACTCTTCGCGCTTGCGGTGTCCGGCCCGGTGGAACGGCTGGAAGAGAAGGAAGCGGAGGTGGTGGCGTCCTTGCGCGCCGGCATCGCCGACGCGCTCTGACCAGCGCGCCCAAATTTCACATATGTGTAAATGCGGCGCCAGGGCGGCTTTCCGGTTTCCTTTCCGGGGCCCGATGCTAGAGTATTCGCCAGGCTTTCACAGCGTATCGCAACCCGCCTTCGCCACCCACCGCGCAGGAGCGTCATCATGCGTATCGAGCGTCTGCATCAAGACTTCGGCGCCGAAATCCATGGCATCAGCCTGACCGACGCGTCATCCGATGCCGACGTCTTCGCCCACGTCCGCGCCGCCTTCGAAGAACACTCCGTACTGGTCTGGCGCGACCAACCCATGACCGACGACGTCCAGGCCGTCTTCTCGCGCGGGTTCGGGCCGTTGGAACTGGTCAAGGTGGGTTCGGCGGGGCACGGCACCTTTTATTCCCGCATGAGCAACATCGGCGCCGACGGCAAGATCGTCGCGCCGAGCGACAAGGCGCTGGTCATCGCGCGCGCCAACCAGCTATGGCATACGGACAGTTCGTTCAAGAAGGTGCCGGCGGTGGCTTCGGTGCTGTCGGCGCGTGTCATCCCCGAACAGGGCGGTGAAACCGAATTTACCTCGACCCGCGCCGCTTGGGACAGGCTCAGCGCGTCCGAGCAGGCCACGCTGCGCGACGCCGTGGTAATTCATAGCTACGCCACCTCGCGCAACAAGATCGATCGAACGATGATGACGCCCGAGGAGCACGCGAGCCTGCCGGCGGTGCGTCGCCGCATGACCTGGCGCAATCCCGCCAATGGCCGCCGCTCGCTGTACCTCGCCTCGCATGCCGGTGCCATCGAGGGCATGGACGACCAAGACGCCGCCGAGCTGCTGGCCCACTTGATCGCACGTGCCACCGAGCCTGCCCATACGTATGTGCACAGCTGGAAGCCGGGCGACGTGGTCATGTGGGACAACCGCGCCACCATGCACCGTGGCCGGCCGTGGGGTCCCAACCAATTGCGTTCCATCGTGCGCACGACCATCTCGGCGACCGAAGAGTACGGCCTGAGTGACGTGCTGCCCGAGCTGTGGGAGCAAGGCGCACCAGCCTGAAGGCCGCGCGCGGCGGAGCCGGAAAGGCCCGCATAAAAAAACCAGGAGAGGAGACATCATGCAAGTCAACTCCATGACTGCCGCCTGCGTGCTCGGCATGCTGGCCGCAATCCCGCAAGCCGCCATGGCTGGCGGGTCCGGCGACTACCCCAACCGCCCCGTGCGCATCATCGTGCCTTATCCGGCGGGCGGCTCCACGGACATCCTGACCCGGCTGCTGAGCAGCGGCCTGACCAAGCGCTGGGGTCAGGCCGTGGTGGTGGAGAACCGCGGAGGCGCGTCGGGCATCATCGGCACGGAGGCAGCAGCCCGTTCCGAACCCGACGGCTATACGCTGTTGATGAACGGCAGCGGCCCGCACACCGTGAACATCAGCCTGTTCGACAAGCTGCCCTACGATCCCGTCAGGGATTTCGCGCCCATCGTGCGCGGCATGACGATCCCGCTGTTGATGGTGGCGCCGGCCAACGCGCCCTACAACGACGTCAAGTCGTTCATCGCCTGGGCTAACGAGCATCAGCAAACGGCCAACTACTGCTCGATCGGACCCGGCTCGCCCTCGCACCTGGCGGGCGAATTGTTCAAGTCCATGTCGGACCTGAGCCATCTCACGCACGTACCGTACAAGGGCAGCGGCCCCGCGATCATCGATACCATCTCCGGTACCTGCAACATGATGTTCGACGCCGCGCTGTCGTCCGGCCCGCAAGTCAAGAACGGCAAGATGAAGCTGCTGGCAATCGGCACGGAGCAGCGGGACCCGTCCTGGCCGGACACGCCCACCGTGTCCGAAAGCGGACTGCCGGGCTTCAGCGCCTACACCTGGAGCGGACTGTTCGCCCCGGCCGGCACGCCGGCCGCCATCGTCAAGAAGATCCAGCAGGATGCCGACGTGGTGTTGCAGAGCGCCGAGGTCAAGAAGGCTCTGCTGGAGCAGGGGGCGCAGCCGGGTGGTGGCACGCCCGAGGAGCTGGCGAAGTTCGTGGACAGCGAGATTGCCAAGTGGGCCAAGGTGATCAAGGACAGCCACATCACGGTGAACTGAACGCGTCGCGCGGCGCCTCCAGCGCACCAGCGCATGGCACACAGTTCGAGAAGCATGCCGCCATCCCCGGGTCAGAGGTGTCCCGGGGTGGGGCTGCGAATAACCCGGGTCAAGAGAAATGAAACTAGCGATCATAGGATGTGGTGTCGTCGGCTCGTCGTGGGCACTCGTGTTTTCCCGCGCGGGGCATGAAGTGGCGATTCATGATCGCTCGCCCGAGGCTGCCAAGGCGGCGGTTGATTTCGTTGCTTCGGTCGATCCTTCATGCGCGGCGCGATGCCGGATAGCGGCCGATCTGGCCGATGCGCTGGCCGAAGCCGACTATGTTCAGGAAAGCGCGCCGGAGCGGCTGCCGATCAAGCAGGCGCTGTACAAGGAGATGGAGGCCCTTCTGGGCGCCACCACCGTGGTCGGCAGTTCGACGTCGGGACTTCCCGCGTCAAGTTTTACGCAAGGCCTGGCGTATGCCGAACGATGCCTGGTGGCCCATCCGATCAATCCGCCTCACCTGATACCGCTGGTGGAGCTTGTTCCATCTCCCAGCACGGCCGCGGAGACTGTTCGCTTCGCCCGCGATCTGATGCGCGAGCTTGGCCAGAGCCCCATCACGCTGACGCGGGAAATCAATGGCTTTGTCGTGAACCGCTTGCAAAGCGCGGTTCTTGGCGAGGCCTTCCGTCTCGTGGAAGATGGCGTCTGCACGGCGGACGAAGTGGATATGGCGATGGCCGAGGGGCTTGGCTTGCGCTGGTGCTTCATGGGGCCGTTCGAGACCATCGACCTGAATGCGGCACATGGCCTGGCGGAATATTGCGCGAACCTGGGCCCGATGTACCACGGACTGGCCAAGGAGCAGGCCGATCCGCGCGAGTGGGGGCCGAAGCTGGTTTCCGCCATCGACGCCAGAATGCGCTCGGCCGTGCCGGCGCAAGCCCTGCCGGAGCGCCGCCGCTGGCGCGATCGCTTCCTGGCCCGCATTACGGAAGCGAAGCGCGCCATTCGCAAGGAACTCGGTGCGTGAGCGAGGCCGAATACCAGCCTACCCCTTACAGTAATAGTCTGTAGTTTAGATGTAGATCCTCTAACGCAATACGTAACGCGCCTCGCTACTCTGCCCTAACGGGTTGCGCGAGGCGCGCCGCCCGGTCCTTCCCCTCCCAATCGCGGGAAAGATCCCGCGAGCTCACCAGGAGCTGCGGGCATGGCATCCACGGCGACGTCGCGCTTTACCCCCCAAAAAGTAAACCGTTACGAAACTACAGGTAACGCGATCCGGCCCTTGCAGCGGTTCGTCCTGGCCATGGCGCTCGGGTTGACGCCCTTGGTCGTCGCGCAGGCCCAAACGGCATCCATCAGCGGCGCGGATGGGGAAGAGGGCACTCCCGGCGAAAACGGTGCCCCCGGCTCTCGCGACGGAGCCAGCATCAATGGCGGCGACGGCACTGATGGCGGAAGCGGCGGCGATGGCGGGACGGGAATGGTGGTGCGGGAGACTGCCCCCGTCGCTATCCAGGTTGGCGTGACCGGCGGCAGCGGCGGCAACGGTGGCAGCGGCGGGGACGGCGGCGTTGGCGCCGATGGTGGCCCAGGCCGGGTTGGCGATCCCATCACCGATGGTGGCGACGGCGGTGACGGCGGCGCAGGCGCCAGGGGCGGCAGCGGCGGCGCGGGGATCGTCGTGCAGCAGGCGGGTCCTCTCGCGATCCAGGCTGCCGTGACCGGAGGTGCCGGCGGCAGCGGAGGCAATGGCGGCGCCGGCGGCGATGGAGGCACCCCGAACATCAGCGGGGGCGGCTGGGGCGGCGACGCCGGCGACAGTGGCGACGGCGACAGTGGCGGCAACGGCGGGGCCGGGATCATCGCGGGGCAAGCGGCTTCTCTTGCGATTCAGGCTGACGTGGCCGGCGGCGCCGGCGGCAAGGGCGGCGATGGGGGCAACAGGAGCACTGAGGGCGCTTTGACCGACTACGGCGGCAACGGTGGGAACGGCGGAATCGGTGGCAACGGCGGCGCGGCGATAGTCTCGCAGCAGGTGCCTCTTCTAGCGATTCAGGCGGGCGTAACCGGGGGCGCAGGCGGCGCCGGCGGCACCGGCGGACACGATGGCATCGCCATTGGCGGCTACACCGGCATCGGCGGGAATGGCGGCAACGGCGGCGATGGCGGCGCGGGGGTCGATCTGCAGTCGGCGTCAGGGGTGATCTTCGGGCAAGGCGGTTTTGTCAGGGGCGGAACGGGTGGAGCAGGCGGAGCGGGTGGGGCGGGGGCGACAGCCGCCCTTATCGGCAGCGCTGGAAGCGGGGGGATGGGTGGAAGCGGCGGCACGGGGATCGTCGTGCAATATCGTGCGCTACTCACTGGCGGCGGTGACGTGCGGGGCGGCGCCGGCGGCGCCGGCGGCAATGGAGGCTCCGATTTCATCACTCACTACCAGCTTTACGATGGACAGGCCGGCGACGGTGGGAACGGCGGAAGCGGCGGCAACGGCGGCGCGGGCATCGTCGTGCGGCAAGGGGCGCTGCTCTCGATACAGTCAGGCGCGACGGGCGGCAATGGCGGCGCCGGCGGCAACGGCGGAAACGGAGGTACCGCCCCCGGCTACGACACCCAAACCCACATTGGCGGCCTCGGCGGCGATGGCGGTAATGGCGGCAACGGTGGCGATGGCGGCGCCGGGATCGAGCTGCAGTCCGGGTCGGCCGTGATCGTCAGGCAAGGGGCCTCCGTCACGGGCGGAACGGGCGGGGCTGGCGGCATGGCCGGGTTGGCCGGCATGGGTGGCGAGAGGGACGGCCACGATGGAGTGGCCGGCAATGCCGGCATGGGCGCAGCAGGCATCCGGGGCTCATTCGACGGCGGCGCCATCATCGTCAATGCCGGCACCATTCGTGGAGGCCTGAGTGGCGGCGGCACACAGCGAGCCGATGCCATCGATTTGTATGGCAGCCATAATCTGCTCGCGATCGAACCGAGCTCGAACATCGACGGCACGGTGGTCGTGGCGCCCGGAGGCACGAACAACACACTGGCGCTGGGCGGACGCGAGGATGCCGCGCAAGCCTTCGACGTGACGGCGATCGGCAATCAGTACCGCGGCTTCGACACCTACGCGAAAATCGGCCCGGGGACCTGGACGCTGGCCAATACCACTACGGCCGTTACGCCTTGGACGCTGGCCAATGGCGTTTTGCGGATATCGAACGATGCCAGCCTGGGCGACGCCAGCGCAGCTTTGACCTTCCACGGTGGCACGCTGGAGACGACCGCCGACATTTCAAGCACTCGCGCCATGAAGCTGGCAGGAAGAGGCACGGTGCGGACAGACCCCGGCACGACATTGATGCTGGGCGGCACGATCTCCGGCGATGGCTCGTTGACCAAGAGCGGCGCGGGTACGCTCACGCTGACGGGCGCCAACACCTATACCGGTGGCACCATTGTTGCCGAAGGCCTCCTGGCCTTGAACAATCGCGGCGGCAATGCCCTGGCCGATGCTGGTGCCGTACAGGTGAGCAAGGGCGCCACCCTGGCGCTAGGCACCAATGAAACCATCGGCGCGCTCAGCGGCAACGGTGCGATCAAGCTGAACACGCACACGCTGACGACCGATACCGGCGCGGCGACGGCGATGTTCGCGGGCACGCTGGAGGGCGATGGCGCGCTGGTCAAGACCGGCACGGGCAAGCTGCTGCTCACCGGCGATGCCTCCCGCTTTACGGGCGTGACCACCGTGCGGCAAGGCACGCTAAGCGTCGGCGTGATCGGCGGCAACACGCAACTGGGCGGCACGGTTCAGATCGTGGAGGGCGGCAGGCTCGGCGGCGCGGGCCAGGTGGGTTCGGTGCAGGTAGGCCCGGGCGCCATCGTCGCGCCTGGCAATTCGATCGGGACCCTGCACGTAGCGGGCAACTTCACCTTCGACCCAGCCTCGCGCTATGAAGTCGAGGTCGATCCGAATGGCAGCGCCAGCGACCGGGTGGAGGCCACGGGACAGGTCGCTCTCAATGGCGCTTCGGTGTCGCACATCGGCCTGAACGGCGACTACAAGCCTCATTCGGTCTACACCATCGTGTCGGCCGACGGCGGGGTCAACGGGACGTTCGGTGCAGTCAGCTCGACCTATGCCTTTCTCACGCCCAGCCTGAGCTACGACCCGAATCACGTCTACCTGGAATTGGAGCGCAATAGCGCGGCTTTCTCCGACGTCGCGCACACGGCCAACCAGCGCGCCACGGCAAACGGCGCTGAAGGCCTGGGCGCGGGCACAGCGGTCTACGATGCCATCGTCACGCAAACCGGCGACGCGGCCTCGATCCGGCGCGCGTACGACAGCCTATCGGGCGAGATCCACGCCTCGGTGAAATCCGCGCTGATCGACGAAAGCCAGTTCGCGCGCGGGGCGGTCAACGATAGGCTGCGCGCGGCCTTCGGGCAGGCCGGCGCAAGCGGCACGCTAGTGGCCGCTTATGGTCGGGCCGGTTTGCCCCAGGCCGCGCCGCCCGATGCCGACGCGGTGGCCGGCTGGGCGCGGGCCTATGGCGCCTGGGGTTCCTTGGATGGGAAAGCGAGCGACGGCTCCGCCAAGCTGGACCGATCCACGGGTGGCTTGTTCATCGGTGCCGATGCCCCATTGCCGGGCCACTGGCGCGCGGGGCTGTTGATGGGCTATGGCAATTCCTCATTCACTGCCCATGCGCGGGATTCCTCCGCCAGAGTGGACAGCTACACCGTTGGGGCGTACGCCGGCACGCAGGTCGGCAAGCTGGGCATGCGTCTGGGCGCCGCGCAGACGTGGCATCACTTGGACACGCGTCGCGGCGCGGACTTCGTGCCCGACACGGCCAGGGCCGCCTATACAGGCAGTACCTCTCAGGTGTTCGGCGAGGCCGGGTACGCATTGCAGGCCGGTCCGGTATCGGTGGAGCCGTACGCGGGGCTGGCGTATGTGAACCAGCACATGCATGGCTATGACGAGAGTTCCGTCGCCGGCCTGCATGGCGGTAGCGATAACGAGGACATCGTGTTTTCGACGCTGGGCGCCCGGATGGCAAGCCAGATCCACCTGGACCGCACCGATGCCACGGTGCATGGCACGTTGGCCTGGCGCCATGCCTATGGCAATGTCACGCCCACGGCCACGCATGCGTTTGACGGCGGGCCTGACTTCACCGTTGCCGGGACGCCGATCGCGCGGGACGCGGCGCTGATCGAAGCGGGCCTGGACTTGCGCGTAGGGCGCGCGACCACGGTCGGCGTGGCCTACCAGGGGCAGATCGGCCAGGGCACGCAGCAGCACGGCGTGATGGCGCAGCTTAACGTGAGGTTCTGAGGCGGATCGCGCGGCATCCCCATGATGCCACTCCGGGGGAGTCCGTGCCGGAGCGACGGGCGCTCCGCGGCTACGCGGGCGCGCACGGTTTTTAACGACGGCGATCAGCGCGGCGAGTTGTCCGTGTACAGCTGCGCGTGGACCTCTTCCGCCGCCTCGCGGATCTGCGCGGCCACGCGCGTGATGGCCGATGGCTGCAACTGGTTCATCAGCCCCACCGCGACGATACCGAACGCCATGCGTTGGTGCGCATCGAGGACAGGTACCGCGACGATAGTCACGCCCGCGATGTAGTTGCCGCGGTCCACGCTGTATCCGGTTTGGCGCACTTGATCCACCTGGGTGCGCCATGTGTCGATGTCCGGCGCATGCTGCCAGCGCAGCTGGCCGAAATGGCGTTCGATGTCGCGCCACGGGTGACCGCCGAACGCGGCGACGCAGCGCCCGCTGGCGCTGATGAGCGCAGGGAACTGGCTGCCTATGTCCACATGCAGGCGTACCGGCAAGTCCGAACGCGATATCGCATTGACCACGATGTGTGCGAGGCCGCTGACTTCGATCCCGATGGCCGTCACGCCATGCGCGGAGGCCAGACGGTCCAGGTGCGGCTGGACCACGGTGGGAAAGCCGCTGTTTTTCAGTGCATTGCGCGCCAGGGGCAGCATGCCGGGCCCCAGGCTGTAGCGTTTGGTCGCGGCGTCCATTTTTACCAATCCCTCCGCGGCCAGTGCGCGCAGGATGTGCAAGGCCGTGCTCGGCACGATGGCCAGTGTCTCGGCGATCGACTTCAATGTTCGTGGCGCGGGGCTCGCTCCCAGCAGCCGCAGAATCGCGACGGCTCGCGTCACGGCCGGTACGTCGCGGATGCGCGGCGCGCGCGCAGCCTTGGAAGGATGGGACTGGGCGTCGGCGGTCTTGGAATGGAGCGGCATAAATTGTCTATATACAATTTCTATTCGTATTTGACAATGCTACCAGTTTGCCGGAAAGTTGCTGCTACGCGCCCTGCATGCCAGGCGACGCGTCACGACAACAGGAGGAGCGCATTGGCCATGGCCCGGCTGACGGATTACACCCGCTATGCGGATGCGCTCGCACACTTCTCTTCCCCGAAGCTATGGGAGTTGTTCGACGGAGACCGCGAACACTTCAACATCGCCCATGAATGCGTGGATCGCCACGCCGGTGGCGAACAAACCGCCGTCATCGTGGTGCGCGCCGATGGAACGGAAGAAATCCTCCGCTACGACGAACTGGCACGCGACTCCAGCCGCTATGCGCATTATCTGGGTGCCCGTGGCATCCAGCCGGGCGAGCGCATCGCGATCATGCTGGAGCCTTCGCGCGCGTTCTACGTTGCATTGTTCGGCACGCTGAAGGCAGGCGTGGTGGCGGTGCCCATGTTCACCTTGTTCGGTCCCGAAGCGGTGCGCCTGCGCGTGCAGGATTGCACGCCCCGGCTGCTGTTGACGGACGCGGTCAAGGCGGCGGCCCTGCGCGACGCCGCGGGCGTCGACATCGTGGTGGCGGACGAGGCCCTCATGGAAGGGCTGCGCGCCTATCCCGACAGCTATACGCCGCGCACCAGCGCCGACGATATGGCGATATTCCAGTACACCTCCGGCACCACGCGCGAATTGCCCGAGGCCGTGCGCCATCGCCATCGCGCCCTGGTAACGCTGATGGCCGCGGCGCTGTACGGCACCGGACTGCGGCCCGGCGATCGATTCTTCTGTCCGTCTTCGCCGGCCTGGGGGCATGGGCTGTGGCATGGCACGCTGGCGCCACTGGCGCTGGGCCTGACGGTGGGCAGCTTCGCCGGCAAGTTCGACCCCGAGCGCCTGCTGCGCGCCTTCCAGGACCATCGTTTCACCAACCTATCGGCCGCCGCCACGCATTACCGCATGATGCGCAATAGCGGCGCGGTCGAACGCTATCGCTATTGCTTCGACAAGGTGTCGTTTACCGGCGAACCGATCGACAGCGACACCGCGGCCTTCGTGCAAACCGCGTTTGGACACGAGGTCCGCAGCATGTATGGCACGACTGAAATCGGGGTGATCCTGGTTAATTATCCGGGCGCCGAAGACTTCCAGGTGGTGCCAGGCTCACTGGGCAAGCCCGTGCCCGGATTGCGCGTCGAAGTGCAGGATGCGCAGGGGCGGCCGTGCCCGCCTGGCGTCGCGGGCGAAATCAAGGTGTGGCGCCACGGTGCCTGGTATCCCACGAAGGATCTCGGTCGCGTCGACGAGCGAGGCTACTTCTATCACGCCGGCCGCGCCGATGACGTGATCATCTCGGCCGGCTGGACGATGAGCGCGGTGGAAATCGAGGACGTCATCCTGCAGCACCCCGACGTACGGGAGGCCGCCGCGATCGGGGTGCCGGATTCATTGCGCGGACAAGTCGTCAAGGCCTTCGTGGTTTCCGCGCGCGGCGGCGACGAAGGCTTTGTGCGGGAGATCCAGGACCTGGTGCGCACGCGCCTGAGCCAGCACGAGTATCCGCGCCAGATCGAGTTCGTTGCCGAGCTGCCCAAGAACCCGGCCGGCAAGATAAGCAGAAAGGCGCTGCGCGAGCGCGCCGCCCAGGTCCCGCGGCCCGACTGATGTATCGCGGCCATCCAGAACGAGGAGACGCTCTAGACATGGATACGACGACACAGCAACGTTTTCCCAAGATCACCGACGAAGGCCTGGAGGATCTGCGGCGCCGCATCGGCGTTACCGTGGGCCAGACGGTGGAGCCGTGGTGCCATGAGGCCACGCGCGACAATATCCGGCATTATGCGCACGGCATCGGCGACGACAATCCGCTCTGGTGCGATCCGGACTATGCGGCGGGCTCCGCGCTGGGCGGCATCATCGCGCCACCCTCGTTTCTGTTCGCCACCAACCGCATCATCTCCGGGTATGTGGGAGGCCTGCCGGGCGTTCACGCGATGTGGTCCGGCGCCGACTGGAACTGGCACAAGCACGTGCGGCGCAACGACGAGATTTCCAGCGAAGCGCGACTGAAGGACCTGATCGAACACCAGACCCGGTTCGCGGGCCGTGCCATCCAGCAGGTCTATAACGTCAGGTTCTATAACCAGTCGGGCGACCTGGTGGCGGACGCGGACAGCTGGTGCTTCCGCACCGAACGCGACCATGCGCGAGAACAGGGCACCAAGTACACCGCGCTGCGGGATCGGGCGCCGCGCCGCTATACCGACGAAGAGCTCCAGGCGGCCTACCAGCTGTACGCGCAGGAGGAAGTGCGCGGCGGCACCCCACGCTACTGGGACGACGTGCAGGAGGGCGAAGCGTTGCCCGTGATGTTCAAGGGCCCGATGACGGTGACCGGCTTCATTGCTTACGCCCAGGGCTGGGGCGGGCTCTATATCCGGGCCAACAAGCTGGCGTGGCGCCTGATCGACGTTCACCCCGGCGTGGGCATCAAGAACAAGTTCGGCATCCCCGACTGCCCGGAGCGCGTCCACTGGGAGGAAGAGTTCGCCCTGGAGGTCGGAGCGCCCGGCGCCTATGACTATGGGCCGGAGCGCTGCTCCTGGCTGACTCACCAGCTCACCAACTGGATGGGCGACGCCGGCTTTTTGCGCCGCGCCAGCTGCAAAATACGCCGGCATAATCCCGCTGGGGATATGCTGTTCATCCACGGAAAGGTCAAACGCAAATACACCGAGGAAGGCCGCAACCTGGTCGAGATCGAACAGGAAGCGCGCAACCAGGATGACGAACTGTCAGTGCTCGGCGGTGGCGTGGTGGAGTTGCCCAAGCGGGCCTGACCGGCGGCTGCCGCGGCCCGTGCGCGCGTACCGCGAAGTGCGGGCCATGCGCCCACGGCCGCCACGCGGTACCGCCGTACCTCCAGCCATACAGGTGGATCCATGACGACGCAGACGTTTCACGACCATCTCGGCCCTGGCGACGATGTGGCCGGCGGCGCGCAGGCAGGCGCACTGGCCGGCGTGCGCATCCTGGATTTGTCGCGCGTGCTGGCCGGCCCGTACTGCACACAGATACTGGCCGACCACGGCGCCGAAGTGGTGAAGGTCGAACCGCCCCAGGGCGATGAAACACGAACCCTGGGTCCCCCCTTCATCGGGGACGTGGCGGCCTATTACCAGGGCTTGAACCGCAATAAGTTCGGCGTCGCGCTGGACCTGTCCACGCCGCAGGGCCGCGATGTGGCGCTGCGCCTGATGGAGGGGGCTGACGTCGTTATCGAGAACTTCCTGCCTGGCACCATGGAAAAGTGGGGCCTGGGGTATGAATCGGTCTTGGCCGCCCGCTTCCCGCGGCTGGTTTATTGCCGCATCACCGGCTTCGGCTCGACCGGCCCGCTGGCCGGCTTGCCGGGCTACGATGCCGTGCTGCAGGCCTTCTGTGGCCTGATGAGCGTGAACGGCCACGCCGACCATGGCGCGACGCGCCTCGGTATTCCCATCGTCGATCTGGCTACCGGCTTGTCCGCGGTCAGCGGCGTGTTGCTGGCATTGCTGGAGCGCCAGCGTTCGGGCAAGGGCCAGGCGGTGGAATGCGCGCTATTCGACGTCGCGCTCAGCCTGCTGCATCCGCATGCAGCCAATTGGCTCGTGTCGGGGCGCACGCCGGCGCTCAGCGGCAACGCGCATCCCAATATCTCTCCGTATGACAAGTTCGCGGGACGTGATGGCGAACTTTTTCTCGGCATACTCAACGACGCGCAGTTCGCCCGTTTCTGCAAGGTTATCGGCTGCACGGCCTTGCTGGAAGACCCGCGCTTCATGGGCAACGCCAGCCGCGTGGAAAACCGGGACGCCTTGCGTGCCGCCATCGAGCCCGCGCTGCAGGATTGGGACACGGGCGTCGCATGTGAGGCGCTCATGCGCGCCGGTGTGCCGGCGGCGCGCGTGAACGCGGTTCCTGACGTACTCCAGCATCCGCATGCGGACGCCCGCGAGATGCGTGTCGAGATGGACGGCTATCGAGGGGTGGGGATTCCCGTCAAGCTGGGCCGCACGCCCGGCCGCGTACGCCGCCCGCCCCCTGCGTTCGGCGCTGACACGCGCACGGTCCTCACGCAAGCGGGCTTTACAGAAACACAGATTCAGACGCTCATCGACCTGGGCATCGCGCCCGCGCGGCTCCGCACACGCCGTTGAGGCGCGGGCATGCGTCATCCACCCTGACAGAGCGTGCCGACACGCCCATAGCAAGCGAGGAGACAGACATGACGAATGCATTGGCGAGAACCGCAGGGCCCGTGACGCGGCGCTGGCTGATTGGCGCGGCCCTGGCGGCACTGCTGCCGTGGACCGGCGCGCACGCCCAGAATTACCCGGACCACCCGGTGCGGCTCATCGTGCCGTACGGACCTGGCCAGGGTACGGACACCGTGGCCCGCATTCTTGCCGAAAGGCTGACCACGGCTCTGAAGCAAGCGGTGGTGGTGGAAAACCGGCCGGGCGCGGGGGGCAATATCGGCGCCGAAGTCGTCGCCAAGGCGGCGCCGGATGGCTATACGCTGCTGATGGGAACGAACGCTACCAATGCCGCCAACGCGGCGCTGTACTCGAAGCTGCCCTTCAACCATGTCCAGGACTTCGCGGCCGTCTCGCTGGTTTGCAAGCTTCCGATGATCATGATGGCGGCGCCGGGCTTCAAGCCGATTGCCGTACCGGCATTGGTCCAGGATGCCAAGACGCATCCTGACACCATCAACGTCGGTCTGCCCAGTACCTCGGCCGAAGTGATCCTGGCGGAGTTCAAGCGGATCTCGGGCGCCCGGTTGTACCCGGTCAAATACACCTCGAGCGGCCAGGCCATCACGGATATGGTTGGGGGCCGCCTGCAGCTGGCCATCGATACCCTGGCCGCGGCGCTGCCGCAGATCAAGGCGGGCAAGGTACAGGCCGTGGCAATCAGTTCGGCGGCGCGCAACCCCGCGCTGCCCGATACGCCGACCTTCGCCCAGGCGGGCCTGCCCGGCTTCGATCTCTCGCCCTGGAACGCCGTCTACGCGCCCAAGGGCACGCCGGCGCCCATCATCGACAGGCTGAACAAGGAGATCAACAAAATCCTGGCGGACCCTGCCGTGCAGGAGCGCCTGCGCAATCTGGGCGTCGAGCCGGATGGCGGCACGCCCGCGCAGATGCAGGCGTTTACCGTCAGCGAAACGCAGAAGTGGGGAGAATTGATCCGCGCCGCCGGCATCCGGGCGCAATAGGGTCAGCTGCCGACGTGTATGTCGCGTGCCTTGATGAATACCCCCCAGTCTTTCAGGTCCTTGTGGAACAAGGCGTCGAACTGCGCGGGCGAGCCGCCGCCGGGCACCAGGCCTTCATCGTCGAAGCGCGCATGCACCGCCGGATCGGCCAGCACCTGCGACATGCCGGCGTTCAGTTTGTCGACCACGGCTTGAGGGGTGCCTGCGGGAACGAACACGCCGAACCACACGGTCATTTCAAAGCCCGGATAGGTTTCGGCCACGGTCGGCACCTGCGGCAAGGCGGAAATCCGCTTGGTGCTGGCCACCGCGATCGGCTTGAGCTTGCCTGCCTTGATCTGGTTGACGAAGCCCGGCACCGTGCCGAACGACATCATGATGTTGCCGCTGATCAGGTCGGCCAGCGAATTGGCGGTGCCCTTGTAGTGGACCATCGTCAACTCGGTATTGCTGGTCTGGCTCAGCATTTCGGCGGCAAGGTGCGACATCTGTCCAGCGCCCGGTGTACCCACCGTCACATGCTTGGGATGTTGCTTGGCGTAGGCAACCAGTTGCGGCACGGTATTGAAAGGCACGCCCGGATACGCCGCCAGCAAAGTCGGTGCACTCGCCAGCTCGATGACCGGAACGAAGTCCTTCTCGGTGTCGTAAGGCAGGGACTTGTAGAGCCAGGGATTGCTCGTCAAGGCGCTATTGGTCATGAGGATCGTATAGCCGTCGGGCGCTGCCTTGGCCACATGGTCGGCGCCGATGATGCCGGATGCACCTGGCCGGTTCTCGACCACGACGGATTGTCCGAGGATAGGCGTAAGTTTCTGCGCGACCAGGCGCGCGACCACATCCGAACCGCCTCCCGGCGCGAAGGGCGCGATCATGCGGATCGGCCGTTCGGGATATTCAGCCGCGCCGGCTGTCCAGCAAGCCGTCATCAGCCAGGCGGCAGCCACTACACGCAATATCGTCTTCATGCTTTTCTCCTCCGTTGGTTTTATAAGTGCGTGGGACTATAGCCAGCGCCAAAGGCGATGGGAAGCCAATTCTCCAGCGAAGCACGATCCATCGAAATGCGGGGCGTCGATGTGCGCATAGTGGAGGGCGATCTACGCGTGCCCGGGCGGCGAATGCGATGGGACGACAAGTCCGATCAGCCGGCCAACGGCTTCTGGCGTTCTCGATCGTATGGGCTACCTCGTGGATAGCATTTCGAACCCGCCGGTATGCCGCTTCTCCGTTATAATTAGTTACATGGCCGGCATACGGGATTGGCCAAGGGAAAGGACGGAAAAAAGGGACTATCGCAGAGGGCGCCGTGGCGGCCGGCTAAGGAAACATGCTGAATATCGCGACCTGGAAAAAAGCCTACGGCGTAGCGCTGTTCGCGCTGACTGGCGCCCTTGGCGTTAGTCAGCGCGTAAACGCAGATGAGGCACACTCGCCGGCGTCCGCCAGCGCGCTGGCGGCCGGATGGCCCTCCGAAGAAAGCTTCAATGCCTACGTCCGGGGATGGGCCTGGGTGGAAAAGGTGCCGGAATTCCAGCGTTGGTCTGAATCCGTCGGCAAGGCCAATGTGATGTCCGCGATGGGGCCGCTTATCCGGCAAGGCATACCCAGGATTTCCGAGGATGACCGGTTCGAACGCGAAAAGCTCTTACTGCGTGTCTTCCAGGCCGACACGCCCCTGTGCGAGACCATTGTTTCGGGCCGCAGGTATCCCGATGACCTGGACGGCCGCGTGATCGCAGTCATTTACAAGGTAGCCGGGATAGAAGGAATGGCGACCTGGGGCCGGATCCACTCAGTTGCGCTGGTGGCGACATTGCGCAATACGCCCGTGCCGCACTTCACGCCCGAAGAGATCGCCGCTGCGTATAACGATGTCCTGAAGCTCGTGCCAATGTCCAAGCTGGACATGATGGCGAGGTATCTCAGGAATGAAGGATTGACCGCCCGGGAAAAATGCCTGGGCAGCATCGAGCTCTACAAGGCGGCCGTGCAACTCCCGGCGTATCAGGCGAAGCGCGTGGCCCGCATCGTGTTCAGTTATTAGGCCCGCCATACTTGGTGCGCAAGCTTACCGGCCATGTCCGATACCGGGCACTTGCCGCGGCAAGTCAGGTGATTCGATCCCGAACGACAGCCTCGCAAGGCAGAAGCCGATCGCGCTCGCCAAGTTCGTTCGCGTGATGGGCGCCCCATTCGATCAAGGACTGCAGGATCGGCCGCAGGCTTTCGCCCAGCGGGGTGAGCACATATTCCACGCCTTGGCGTTCGCCGGGATGCGGCTGCCGGCTCACCAAGCCGTGTTCCTCCAGCGCGCGAAGCTGGTCGATCAGCACCTTCTGCGAGACGCCGGCGATGCGACTCTCCAGCTCGCAGGTACGCTGCGCGCCGTCCAGCAGCACATAAAGGATAACGGCCTTCCAGCGCCCGGAAAGGACCGCCAGCGCGCGTTCGACCGGCAAGCCCGGCAATCTGTTGATGATCTTCATTTGGCACCACTGACCAAACGGTGTGTAGATGTGGAGGATTCCGGAAAAGTATCTTTCGATCGTCATAGACCGAAGGAAGATACATGTTAAACCTCTTCGAGCCCCACATCCTGGACGGCACTGTGCCGCTGAAAAACCGCATCGTCATGGCCCCCATGACCCGCACGCGGAATTCCGAAGGCGATATACCCAACGCGCTGATGGCCACCTACTATGGACAGCGGGCGAGCGCCGGCCTGATCGTGGCGGAGGCGACCGACGTTTCCCCGTCCAGCAAAGGCTACGCGCTGACGCCTGGGATTTATGCCGACGTCCAGCGGCAGGGCTGGCGTTTGGTGACCGATGAAGTCCACCGCAACAAGGGCACGATATTCCTGCAGATTTGGCATGTCGGCAGGATGGCGCATTCGTCCCTCATGCCGAACGGCGAGGCACCGTGGGGCGTCACCGAACAAAGGGCGGAGCATTCCGACGTGTTCGCGCATGATGCCGATGGCAAGTTGGGCTACATACGCGCGGGCAAGCCCAGGCGCCTCGAAACCGATGAGGTCTCTGCCCTGGTTGGCACATTTTCGCTGGCTTTCGCCCACGCCCGGCAGGCCGGCTTCGATGGCGTGGAAATCCACGCGGCCAACGGCTATCTGTTCGAACAGTTCATGAACTCGGTACTCAACACGCGGACCGATCGCTACGGAGGCGCCCGGATGGAAGATCGTACGCGCTTCCTGCTGGAAGTCGTTGATGCCGCGGTGCGCGAGCTGGGTCCGGGGCGGGTGGGCGTACGCCTGTCCCCCTTCGGGACATTCAACTCCTTACCGGCGGATCCCCAGGCGGAGCAGACACTGCTCTACCTCGCCGAGCAACTCGGCCGGCGCGGCGTCGCGTACATGCACCTCGTCTACCAGCTCATGCCCTCGGCCAATATGGAGAGTGCGGAGTTCAAGGAGCACCACATAGACCATGCCGTGCTTGCCAAGGTTCGCGCGGCGTTTCCTGGATCCATCATCTGGTGTGGCGGCTTCACCAGCCGTGAGGGCGCGCAGGCCGCCCTGGACACGGGGTTGGTGGACCTGATCGCCTTTGGCCGGCCGTATATCGCCAACCCGGACCTTGCCGAGCGCCTCGCGCACGGCTGGCCCTTGGCCGAAGCAGACCGATCGACTTACTACACCCGGCGCGGCGAGGTGGGTTACACCGACTTCCCTGCCTATCGCGCGGATAGTCTTGCGGCGGTGGCCGGCTAGTTGCCGGCCTGTGGCTTACGCACCTTCAGCTTGCCCAGCACTTCCTGGACGCTTTGCGTTTCGGCGCCCAGCATCGCCGCCGTTTCCTGGGCATCCAGGAAGTGCGGCGCCCATTGATTCCTTTCCAGGAAGTCGCGCCAGTCCTTGGTCTCCGACACCTGCCTCAGGGCCGATTCCCAGAACTTGATCTGGGCGGGCGTAAGGCCCTTCGGCGCCAATACCCCCTGCGGCGATGACGTGACCACATCGATGCCCAGTTCTTTCCAGGTGGGCGTATCGCGCAGCACACCGTGCAGGCGCTCGGGCGAGCCGATGACCAATAAACGCACCTTGCCGGTCTGCAGTGCCGGGATGATGGTGGGCGTGGTCGCGCCCACGACGTCGACGTTGCCGCCGATCAGATTGGTAATGGACTCGCCCGAAGACTTGAACGGTACGAAGGTCAGGCGCGAGATATCGACGCCGGCGCGCATCAGGGGCTTGGCCACGCCGACGTGCACGTCGTTGCCCAGGGTCGCGGCGATCGCGATGTTCAGGTCGCCCGGGTTTTTCTTCAGGTGGGCCACCAGCTCCTGCGCCGTCTTGAACGGGGAGTCCGCGCGGACCAGGACCCCCACATAGCCGTCCAGAAGCATCGCGATGGGTGTGTAGTCCTTGTACGAGGCCTTTATGTTGCCCAGGTAGTTGTTGTTGACGATGGACGTGGCCAGGGTCATCAGGTAATGCGGATCGCCGGGATGCTGGTCCAGCACGTTCAGCGCCACCTGGCTGGACGCGCCGGGCTTGTTCAGCACGATCATGTCGTTGACCAGCTTCTTGGCGAGCAGCAGTTCCTGCAACTTGCGCGCCACCAAATCCAGCGCCGCGCCGGCGCTGGCCGGCACGATGAACTGCACTTCTTTGTTGATTGCGGCTTGCGCGTTGGCACGCTGCAACGGGAACACGGCCAGGCAAACCAATAATCCAAGAATGTGTTTTCTCATCTTAGTGTCTCCTCGTCGGCCCAAGGGCGCCGTATACAGCGGTGTTTACACTGGCCGCTCGCTATTCAGGAAGGCCGCAGGCGGATGCGCCTGCCGAAACCTGCAATACGTCTGCAAGGCCGCCAACGCCCGCGCGACCGCCGGCAAGCCCAGAAAAACCGGTACGCCGGCCTGCATGGCCAGGTGCGCATAGGCCTTGCGCCGCGCCTCCAGGTCCGGTTGGCCCGGCGAACGCAGCACCAGGAATAGCCTGACGCCCGCGGGCAGGGCGGTTTTGAGATCGATCACGGCGTGTACCAGCTCGTTCATCAATTCACCTTGCCGGTACCCCAGGATGACGGGCAGGTTCAGGTGGACGACAACGGCTCCCGGCCGCTCTGCCTCGATCACCGTGTCCAGGATGCGGCGCGCCAGCGCGCCGTGGTCGCGCTCGAGAATGTTCGCGGGAACATCCAGCGGGTTTTCCAGGCCTGCTCCGGGCGGCACGCCGATCTGCTGTAACGCGGCGATCGTGCCGGCTTCCAGGTGCGGCACCTGCACGCCCGCGCGCCCCAACGCGTCGGCGGCCAGCACACTGGCGCCACCGCCATTGCCGAATAGCAGCACACGCCCATCGAAGGGGGCGGGGCGCTCGCCTTCATGTTCCAGCGCCACCAGCGCATCGATGAAGTCTTCCATCGTGTCGGCCAGGATCGAGCCCGTTTGCGCGGCCAATGCGCGCCACACTTGATCGTTGCTGGCCAGCGATCCTGTATGCGAGGCGGCCGCCCGCTGCCCTTGTTCCGTGCGCCCGCCCTTCAGCAGCACGACGGGCTTGCGCGCCTGGGCGCGCCGCAGCAGGTCGAAAAAACGGCGGCCGTCGCGGATCTCTTCGATATAGGCGCCGATCACGCGCGTGCCGGCATCATCCAGGTAGTGCTGGAGCAGGTCGCCGGGGTCCACATCCAGGCAGTTGCCCAGCGATACGACGCCGCTGAAGCGCAAGCCGCGGTACTCGCCGTTGCGCACGATGTCGATCGACAGGCCGCCGCTTTGCGATAGCACGCCGACCGTGCCGACGCCGCCCATCTGCCCATCGGTGAAGGTGACGCGCCCGGCCGGCGAGTAGATGCCCATGCAATTGGGGCCGAGCAGGCGCATGCCGCCCTGGCGTACCGCCGCCAGCAATGCGTCGCGCAAACCGCCACCGCGGCCGCCCTCGCCGAAGCCGCTGGACATGACCTGGGCATAGCGCACCCGGTGCGCCGCGGATGCCAGCAAAGGCGGCACGGCATCCGCCGGAATGGCAATGAAGGCATAGTCGATCGGTTCCGGCGTGTCGGCCAGCGAGGGATAGGCGGGCAGGCCCTCGAGCTCGCGTTCCGTGGGATGGATCGGATAGATCTTTCCCGCGTAGCCGGCCGCGCGCAGGCGCTGGATGAACTTGTTGCCTTGTCCGGCGTTCCTGGCCGACACGCCGGCCACCGCGATGGTGGCGGGGCGGAACAGCGCATCGAACCCGTCGGACGGGTCGCCATATTGCAGGCGATCCGCGGGCAGGCCGGCATGATCGTGGGACGGGAAGGAGGGATGAGGTCCGGAGATCACGATGCTTCCCCCTCCGTGCGGAGGATCAGGCGCGCATCGACGGCGACCGCGCCTTGCGCCGATACGATCAAGGGGTTGATGTCGAGTTCGGCAATGCTATCGGCGCATCGCGTCAACAGGCCGGCTTCCCCGCCGATGGCCAGCAGTACATCGGTAATCACCGCATCCGGCACGCGGGCGCCGCCGCGTGCCCCACGCAGCAGCGCGGCGCCCTGGAGTTCATCGAGCATGTCCTGGGCGTCCCATGCGGTGATCGGGCAGATGCGGAATACGATGTCGCGCAGGATTTCCACGAATACGCCGCCCAGTCCCAGCATGATGACCTGTCCGAACGAAGGATCGCGAAATCCGCCTATCACCAGCTCGTGCCCCGCGGGCGCCATTTCTTCCAGCAGGAATCCTTCCAGGCGGTATCCGGCATTCGCGCATCGCATCGCGATGTCGTCCATGCCGGCCAGGATGTCGCCGCGTTCCCGCAGGCCCAGCTTGACGCCACCCATATCGGATTTGTGCAGAACGTCGGGCGATACCAGCTTCAGCGCCAAGGGCGGGTGAAGCCGTTCGAGTGCGGGCCCGGCGTCGTCGCGGTGTTTCAGGACGGCCGATCGCGGTACGCGCAACCCGTACGCGGACAGTACCCGCTTCGCCCCCGGTTCATCCAGGGACGGCAGCCCGTCGCGGCGGGCCTGTTCGATGAGGCTCGCGGCCTCGGATGGCGATGGCATGGCGTGGCTCCGGGCCGATGGGCGGTCAACGCGGTCAATAGCTGGTCGGCCAGCAGGCCAGGCGATGCGCGCCTATGCCCTTGGAGGGCCTGCGCGTGTAGATGTCCAGCAGCCGCATCAGATAGGTGCGCGTGTCGCGCGGATCGATCACGTCCTTGGCTTCGTACAAGCCGGCCAGGGCCCAGGGCGCGTTGTCCTGGTTGATCTCGTCGACGCGGCGCTTGAATTCCTCCGGCGCGTCTTCGTGGCGCAGCCCGTATAGAACATTGACCGCCGTGCCGGGATCCATGAACCCGAAATCGGCGCATGGCCAGGCCACCGCCTCGTCGCTATTGCGGCCACCGCCCATGTTCAGGTAGGCCTGGCCGTAGTTCTTGCGCATGGTCACCACGAAACGCGGCACCGTGGTCAAGGACAGCGCATTCATCCAATTCATGATGCGGCCCGGCGCGCCGCGCTTCTCGCCGTCGATGCCGATCAGGAAGCCAGGCTGGTCCACCAGGAAGATGATGGGGATGTTGAACGAATCGCACAGCACCAGGAAACTGGTGGCCTTGGCGCAGGCGTCGACGTCGATGGCGCCGCCCTTGAACTTGGGATTGTTCGCCAGTACGCCCACGGTCTGGCCGGCAACGCGGCCCAGGCACGTAACCATCGACTTGCCGAAGCGCGGCTTCAGTTCGAACATGCTGTCGCGGTCCAGCAGGCGGCGTATGACGTCGCGGCTGTCGTACGTCTTGGTACGCGAGTGCGGCACGATATCGAGGATATCCGCCATGGCCTCGTCCGAGCCCGCGGGCACAGGCGCCACGGGCGGAGTCTCCCCGCTATGGCTGGGCAGGTAGCTTAGGAAGCGCTTCACGACCTCCAAGGCTTCTTCGTCGCTGTCCACCGCCACGTCCACGATGCCTGTCGTACCGGTGTGCAGCTTCCAGCCGCCCAGCTCCTCCGCATCCACCGTCTGCTTGATGGCCAGTTCGGTGACGCGGCTGCTGGCCACCGCCATGGTCGCGCCCTTGCGCATGACCACGAAGTCGGACAGGCAGGCATACCAGGTGGACGATCCATAACAACTGCCCAGCAAGGCGGACACCCAGGGCGTGCGGCGGTCGCGCAGGTATTCGCGGGGGTCCTGGCCCAGGATGGCGCGGCCTGCCGCACCCATACGGTCGGGCATGCGCGCGCCGGCGGATTCGCCCAGCATGACCAGCGGCATGCCCGAGTCGGCGGCTACCTGCCGCACGTGCTTGATCTTCTTGCCGTTGACCACGCTACTGGACGCGCCCATGACGGTGAAGTCGTTGGACACCACGGCCACGGGGCGACCACCGATGGCGCCGAAGCCGGCGATCTTGCCGTCGGCTGGCGTCTTCTCGCGTGCGTCGGGGCGAAACGAGGTGGCCAGCAGGCCCGACTCGAAAAAGCTGTCCGGATCAAGCAGGACGTCCAGGCGTTCCCGGGCGTTGAGCACGCCCTGCGCGCGCCGTTTGGCAAGGCGGTCCGCGCCGCCCATGGCATAGGCCTTGTCGCGTCGCTGCCGCAGTTCCTGGATGTCGGTTTCGTGGCTCATGGTGTTGTGTTGTCTCCTCGCCTGCTTGCCGATGATAGTAGCTACAGCTACTACTAACAGTCAAGGGAGAGACAACGTCCCCCTGACCTGGCAGTGCCCATGCTTCGGCATTACACTTTTCGGCCCGGGTTTACCCGGGGGCAATCAACGAAAAAAGGGCGGGTCACATGGCAAAGAGCGTAGCGGCGAAGTCTGTCGCGAAACCCAGGAACGGCGCTGGGCCGGTCCAGGAGCTGCAGCGTCTCGGCTTTTCCGAATACGAAGCCAGCGCGTATATCAGCCTTCTGCAAGCCAGTCCGGCCACCGCATATGAAATCAGCAAGCGCTGCGGTTTGCCGCGGGCCAACACCTACGGCGCGCTGGAGGGCTTGGCAAAGAAGCGCGCCGTGCAGCCGGTCAGCCAGAATCCCGCCCGCTATGTGCCCGTGGATCCTACCGTGCTGCTGGGAGAAATTTCGGGAGACATCAACGACACCTGTGGCCGCCTGAAGCAAAGCCTGGACAACCTGGTCTCGGCGGAAGACCCGAATGTCGTCTGGAGTATCGAGGGCCAGGAACGTATCCAGGAAAAAATCCATGAGCTGATCGACGGGGCCTCGGAGCAAATCTGGATCAAGGCTTCGACGGACATCCTGCGGCAGTACGCGCCCAGGATGAAGAAGGCCGCCAGGCGCGGCGTGAAGCTGATATTCGTGGTGTTCGGGGACGACGTGGAGTTTCTACGCTTCGGCGCGAATACGCAGATCTATCTGCACGAAGGCAATGGCTTCCGGGTGGGCGGTTCCGACAATCTGTTCACCTTGGCCATCGACTACCGTGTCGCCCTGACCGCCAACCTGGGCGAGACCCTGACGGGCGCCTACACCACCCATTCCGCCATCGTGCGCATGGCCGAAACCCTGATCCGGCATGACATCTACATGGCCGAGATGATGTCCGCGTTCGGCTCGCAGATCGAAGGGAAATTCGGCAAGGCCTTGGTCAATCTGCGCACCCAGCTGTTTTCACCGCAGCAGATGGCGCTGCTGCGGGCAAACATGCCGGGGGTGGATATCGATAAGGCCGGAAAAAAAACGACTCGTTCGCGAAAGCTGGGATAGGCGCAAACCTTGGAAGCGCGACGTCGGCAGCCACCCAGCCGGAATCAGTAATCCAAGCCGAGCAAGGCGGGAAGCCGCGCCATATCCGCGAATACCGCAATGGCGCCGCTGGCGAGCAAGGCGTCGGGCGGACTGTGCGACGGGCCGCCGGGGCTGTAGCCCAGGACGGTTGCGCCGGCGGCCACGCCCGCGGTCACGCCCGTTACGCTGTCCTCGATAACGATACATGCGGCGGGATCCGTCTCCAGCGCCGCGGCCGCCGCCAGGTATACGTCGGGACTCGGCTTCGAATGCGCCATCTCGTAGCCGCTGAAGGCCCGACCCCGGAAGTAGGGCATCAGGCCCGTCTTGTTCAGCTGTAATTCCAGCTTCTCGCGATCGGCGCCGGATGCGCAGGCGATGCGGCCATTCAAACGCTGGTGAAGGAGCTTCACCGTATCGATAACGTTTGGAATGGCCTGTACCTGGCTGCGCAGCGCATCGTTGCGGCGGCGCCAGAATTCCGCCAGCCACTCCATGCCGATGGCGCGTCCCGACGCCTGGCTGATCCACGGCAACTCGTCCTTCATCGTCTTTCCGACGAACCGGCGCAGCACGTCGTCGTGGGACATGGGCAGCCCCAGTTCCTGCAGCATGTCGCGCAAGACGCCCGCGGAAATGCGCTCGCTGTCCACCAGCACGCCATCGCAGTCGAATAACACCGCTTCGAATTTCAAAAGCCACCCAGGAGATAGAAAAAGAAAAGGAAGGCGCGCGAGCATGCCGCTTCGCCGTTTCCCGATCTTACCTGCTCCCGCCCTTGGCGCGGTCGCGGCCCGACTCCGCGGCCTTTGCGCGCGATGGCCGCCACGCCGATTGCGTCCATCCTTCATGATGCCGCGGATGGCGGGAAATCCCTGAGACGCCACGGCAACTTCCAATTGATCCGTGTTGCGCAACTGGCTTAGGATATCCCCCAGTAAAAACAGAAAAGAAAGGGAGGAGACAATGAAGAGACACCGTTTGCTTGGCGCGGCGCTGGCGCTGTGCACCAGCATGGTCCTGGGCACCGCCCATGCCGCCTGGCCGGAACGCCCCATTACCCTCATCGTCGCGTGGGGGGCGGGCGGCGGCACCGATGCCACGGCCCGCATCATCGCCTCGCTGCTGGAGAAGGAACTGGGCCAGCCGGTCAACGTGGTCAACCGCACGGGCGGCAACGGCGTGGTCGGGCACTCGGCGATCGCCAAGGCCAAGCCTGATGGCTACACGCTGGGCATGCTGACGGTCGAGATCGCGATGATGAAGCACCAGGGCCTGACCAACCTCACGCCGGCGGACTACACGCCCCTCGCGCTGATGAACGTCGACCCCGCAGCGGTGTCCGTCAGCGCGACCTCGCCCTACAAGACCATGGGCGAGTTGATGGATGCGATCAAGGCGCATCCCGGCAAACTCAAGGCTTCCGGTACGGGGCAGGGCGGCATCTGGCACATCGCCATGGCGGGTCTGCTCAAGACCGCGGGGCTGGACCCCAATGCCGTGCCCTTCGTGCCGTCCAACGGGGCTGCGCCCGCCATGCTGGAGCTGGCGGCCGGTGGGATCGACATCGTGCCCACCTCGCTGCCCGAGGCTCGCTCGATGATCGATGCCGGCAAGGCGCGGCCGCTGGCCGTGATGGCGGACCACCGCGAACCCTTGTACCCCGACGTTCCCACGCTGAAGGAGGCGGTCAATCTGGACTGGAAGATCGGCGTCTGGCGCGGCATCGCCGGCCCCAAGGGCTTGCCTGACGAGGTGGTCAAGCGGATGGAACAAGCCCTGGACCGCGTCAATCACGGACAGGAATTCCGCGACTTCATGAAGCAGCGCGGCTTTGGCGTCGGCTATGCAAGCGGCGCGGAATATGGCGCTTTCATGAAGAAATCCATGGACGATTTCGGCGAGGTCATCTCGGCCATCGGCATGTCGCGTCCCGCGCCCAACTGATCTGCTGCGCATCCGTCTCCGTCTCCGTCTCCGTGCCCGGGCCGGCCAGCCGGCCCGGCCCATGCTTCCGTCCGCGAGCCGCCATGAAATTCAACGATATCCACATCGGCGTGGTGCTGGGAGTCTTCGCGGCGATCGTGTTCGCAGCCGCGCGCACCTTCCCCGTCATCCCCGGCCAGCAGTTCGGTGCCAGCCTGTTTCCCACGCTCATCTCCGTGGGCCTGTTCATCTGTGCCGTCCTGCTCGTGATGCAAGGTCTGCGTGCGCGCGCGGCGGGCGCGCCCAAGGCCGCATGGCCGGCGTGGCTGCGCGAGCCGATATCGGTGCTGCGTTTCCTGATGGTCCCGGCCTCGCTGGTCTTCTATTTCGAAGTTGGCGATTGGCTGGGTTTCCTGCCCTGCGCTTTCCTGTTGCTTATCGTGCTGTTCCGCCTGTTCGGTGTGCGTTGGCGCACCGCGCTGATCGTCGCGCTGGCGACCGCGCTGATCATCCACTTCATGTTCTACAGCATCCTGCACGTGCCGCTGCCGTGGGGCCTGCTGGAACCGATCGCGTGGTGAGTCCATGGAACTGACGCATCTTTACGACGCCTTGGCACTGGTCGCCCAACCCTTCGTGCTGGGCGTTATCCTGGTGGCCGCCATCTTCGGCCTGTTCGTGGGCGCGGTGCCAGGGCTTAGCGCCACGATGGCGGTAGCCTTGCTGGTGCCCGTGACCTTCTTCATGGATCCCGTGCCGGCCATCGCCATGATGGTGACGTCGACCGCGATGGCGATCACTTCGGGCGACATCCCGGGTTGCCTGCTGCGTATCCCTGGCACGCCCTCGTCGGCGGCGTACACGGACGAGGCATACGCCATGACCCGCAAGGGGTTGGCCAACGAGGCACTGGGCGCCAGCATCGTGTTCTCGAGCATAGGCGGGCTGTTCGGCACCGTGGTGCTGATCACCTGCGCCCCCTTGCTGGCCGAACTCGCGCTGAACTTCTCGTCGTACGAGTTCTTCTGGCTGGTCGTGCTGGGTCTGTCCTGCGCCATCTTCATTTCGCCTTCGAGCACGCTGCGCGGCTTCGTCTCGCTGTTGATCGGCCTGTTCCTGGCCTGCGTGGGTATGGACAATCCGGCGGCGTTCCCGCGCTTTACGTTCGGCAATGAAGACTTGCTCAACGGCATCACGCTGCTGCCCATGATGGTGGGCATGTTCGCGCTGTCGGAGGTCCTGCGCTATGCCACCCATGCCGGGCAGAAGCGGATCGATATCAAGGAGAGGGTGGGCCATATCTTCACCGGCATGGGTGCGTTGATGCGCAAATATCCCAAGTCCATCGTGCGCGGCAGCGCGCTGGGCCTGGTTGTCGGCGCCTTGCCCGGCGCCGGCGCCGATATCGCGGCCTGGATGTCATACGGCATGAGCAAGCGCTTTTCGCGCGAACCCGAGAAGTTCGGCACCGGCCACGTGGAAGGCATCGTCGAGGCCGGGGCGGCCAACAATTCCGCCCTGGCAGGGGCATGGATTCCCGCCCTGGTGTTCGGCATTCCCGGCGATTCCATCACGGCCATCGTCATCGGGGTTCTGTACATGAAGAACATGGCGCCTGGGCCCATGATCTTCACCAACAGCCCGGTCGAAATGTATGCCGTCTTCGCGGTGTTCGTGCTGGCCAATATCATCATGCTGCCGCTGGGCTACCTGGCGGTGAAAATGGCCAAGAAAGTCCTGAATGTGCCGCGCAATGTCCTGATGCCGATCATCCTTCTCTTTTGCATCGTCGGCACCTTCGCCATCAACAACAGCGTGTTCGACGTCATGGTGATGCTCGGTGTAGGTGTGCTGGCATACATCATGGAAGAAAACGATTTTCCCATCGCGCCGGCCGTGCTGGGCGTGGTCCTGGGCGGCATGCTCGAAGAGAACTTCGTTTTTTCGATGATCAAGGCGGACGGCGACTTCATGATGTTCTTCAGCAGGCCCATCGCCTGCGGCCTGGGCATCCTGGCATTGCTGGTGTGGCTGTTGCCGCTGTTCAGGGGCGCCTATCGGATGGCGACGGGCCAGAGGAGGGTACGGGCATGACGGGACAGCAACGCTATTCGGCGCAAGCGCTAAGGGACTTCGCGACACGGGTCCTGGACAAGGCGGGCATGCAGGCGCAGCTGGCCGCCACGGTGGCTGACGTGCTCGTGGAGGGCGATCTGCTGGGCCACACGACGCACGGGCTGGCGCTGCTGGGGCCGTACGTCGCGGAAATCGAAAAAGGCCAGATGTCGTGCACAGGCGAGCCTGGGGTATTGTCGGACAAGGGGGCCGCCGTGCTGTGGGATGGCGGGCGGCTGCCCGGGCCATGGCTGGTCACGCGAGCCATCGAAGAATTGCTGCCGCGCGCGCGGCAGTTCGGCTCCGCGACGCTGGTAATACGGCGCAGCCACCACATCGCCTGCCTGGCCAGCTACCTGCTCAAGGCCGTGGAGCAGGACATGCTTATCGTATTGGCGTCGTCCGATCCCGCCGGCAGGAGCGTCGCGCCTTTCGGCGGCACGGAGGCCGTCTTCACGCCCAACCCGATCGCGGCCGGGATACCGGCCGCCTCGCCGCTATTGATCGACATCTCCGCGTCGGTGACCACCAACGGCATGTCCGCCCGAATGGCGCAGCAGGGCAGGCAGTTCGACGAGGAATGGCTGATCGATGCCCAGGGAAATCCCACACGGGACCCGTCCACGCTGTTCGCGTCGCCTCCAGGCACGATCCTGCCGGTCGGCGGTCTGTCGGCGGGGCACAAAGGGTACGGGCTGGCGCTGCTCGTCGAGGCGCTGACAGGCGGCCTGGCGGGCTATGGCCGTGCCGATGACGCAAGCGGGTGGGGCGCCACGGTCTATCTGAGCCTGTATGACACCGTGGGCTTCTGCGGCAAACAGGCGTTCAGGCGGCAAATGGACTGGCTGGCCGAACAGTGCCGCGGCAATCGGCCGCGCCCCGGGGTGGAGGCGGTGCGCCTGCCCGGCGACCGTGCGTTGGCGCTGCGCGCGCAGCAGTTGGAGCAGGGCGTGGCCCTGGAGGATGTGATCGTGCCGGCCTTGCAGCGTCTGGCGGACACCTGCGCCGTGCCTTTTCCCGCAAGCCGGTAAAACCATGGCGCGCCGCGCCGAAGGAGGAAATCGACATGAACCAACTGGACCTGGACGGCCGCGTGGCCGTCGTGACCGGCGCGGCGCGCGGTATCGGCTTCGCCATCGCGCAGCGCATCCTGGCCTCCGGGGGCACGGTCGCCATCTGGGACAGGGACGAAGCCCGCATGCAGCAGGCCGCGCAGGAATTGTCCGTGGGCGCCCGGGTAAGCACGCACGTCGTGAACCTGGCGGCCCTTGGCGAGGTCGAAGCGGCATTGCGCCAGACGCTGGAGCGCCACGGCAAGGTCGACATCCTGGTCAACAACGCCGGCATCACGGGCGGAAACGGCCTGGCCTGGGAATTGGAGCCGAGTGCCTGGCGGGAAGTCATGGACATCAACCTGTTCGGCCCTTACCACACCTGCCGCAGCGTGATCCCGCACATGGTCGCGCAAGGCTACGGGCGCATCGTCAATATCGCTTCCATCGCGGGCAAGGAAGGCAATCCGAATGCTTCGCACTACAGCGCGTCCAAGGCTGCGCTGATCGCGTTGACCAAGTCACTGGGCAAGGAACTGGCCGGCAAGGGGGTGCTGGTGAACGCGGTGACGCCCGCCGTGGCGCAAACCGAAATGGTCGGGTCCATGACGCAGCAACACGTCGACTACATGCTGTCCAGGATTCCGATGGGACGCTTCGTGCGCGTGGACGAGATCGCGGCCATGGTGTGCTGGTTGGCCTCGCCAGACTGCTCATTCAGCACCGGCGCGGTATTCGATATCTCGGGCGGTCGCGCGACGTATTGAACGCACCGGCGCCGTGGTTTCACCGCATGGCGCATCGGGAAGCGGGCGTCGCTCCGGTATGATGCGGGACGGTCCGCGGACCCATCAGTCGAATAGGAATACAGCAGTGAGTGACACCCCCACCCCGGATACCGATATACCCGAGGACCACAAGACGCAGGAGCCCAGGCTTTGGCGTGATGATGGCTGGACCGCGCGGATCATCAAGAACGAAGATGACGACGGCTGGGCGGTCGAGATGACCAAGGACGGCGAAGCAGAACCGGCGCTGGTCGGACCCTGGACCATGGGCCGTGACAAGAAGAACCCCAAGCCGCTGGACGCGCCGGCCTTCTTCACCTTGGTCAAGACCGCCAACGAAGTGCTGCGCAGGCACGAGCAGCAATTGCATGCGACGCTGCACAAGAGCGTGAAGATCGATGCCGCGGCTGGCCGCCTGACCATCAAGCTGGACATCGTGCCCGACGAGGACGATCCCTATGCCGTGCTAAGCGCGTACGACGAATCTGGCGACCAGCTGGCCCAAGTCCGCGTAGCGCCGACCTACAAGCTGAACGTACAACGCGCATCGGAGTGGGCCGCGGGCGGTTTCGGCTCACACGGCTGATAGGCGTCGCGGAGGTGTATCGCAGATGCGCATGGCTGATACGCGTCAGGTTTTCCAATCGCGCAGCAGCCTTGCCAAGTCGGGCGCGGTCATGAAGGAAATGTCATGCGCCGCGGCATACTCCCGCGCCGGCGCGGAAATTTCTCCCAAGGCGATGTAGATGGCTTCATGCGCGGCGCGGCGTTCGCGGGCCGCTTGTAGTCTCTGCACCGCATCGATACCCGTGCGGGCGGCTTTCCAGCGATCGGCGCTGACCAGGGCGATGTGGCCGTCCTTGGTCAAGGCGAAATTCGCACCGCCCCCATTCAAGCGCTCGACCTGGCAGCCGTCGCGTTCGAAGCCCGCCTGAACGGCATTCGAAAACGCGGGCCACGGCATGGCCGCGGCGGCCGCGGCGATGGCCTGCACGCGAGCCGGTGAGGGCGTGCGCAAGCCACGCATGCCGGCCAGCACGGCAATGACTACGAAGGGTATCGAGGCGAAGACGCCAATCGCCCAATATTCGCGGGGCAAGGCGGCGACCGCGCCGATGATCAGCACAGTCGCGATGCCGGCGCTCATCCACCAGGGCGAGCGCAGCAATACCCCGAAGATCGAATCCCTGGACGGTTTGAACTTCATGCCGCAGCGGCCTGGCGCACGACGATGCGCACCTGCGCGCACGTCACCGTTTGTCCCGCGCGGATCTTGGCCGTCTTGCGTGTTTCCAGCGCGCCATCCACGCTGACCATGCCATCGGCGACCATGGCCTTGCCCGCGCCACCGCTGTCGCAGACGCCGGCGGCCTTGAGCAGGTGGTTCACTTCGATATAGGACGTGCCGGGAGCGAGTTCGAATTCGATATGTTGCATTGGGGGTGCGGCGATGAGATTACCCGCGATCAAGATGCCGGCCGGTATGGCGGATCCGCGCCGCGGGATACGCCATCATAAGGCCGCGCCGGCGCGGATGAATCATCGCTTCCCCCTGATTGTTCAGAAGGACTGCGATTCCTTCTCCGGATAATGAATGCGGCCGGCGGGCAGGAAGAACAGGGCGATGACAGCGCCTCCCTTGGCCTCGGGATAGTGGCGGCTGCCCGGCGCGGGCGCCGTCCAGCCCGCATGGCACCACCCGTTGGGGCCCGCGAGCGCCGCGCTGTCGTCCACCGGGATCACCATGTTGAACTCGCCATAGGGGTGCCCGTGGTAGTCGCCGCGATAGCTGCCGTCGGGGCGGTTCTGCGGATTGCCGGTGCTGTCCATGTAGACACTGGTGATGCTGAACCAGAAAGTCTCTTCGCACGGCGGGATGAGCCTGGCGCGCCGGTAGCGCGGTCCGTCGATCTCCACGTCGGCTGCCCAGCCTTCCTGCAGGACACCGCGCTTTACCAGCTCGGCCACGTCGTCGTAGAACGCGCTGCCGGGGCCGTATTTTTCATTGAGCCAGCGCTCGACGTCGGTGTCGGGCGTCATGGACTTTACCTCTGCCAGGAAGGGGCGGCAAAGCGCCAGGAGCTGCTGCTTGCGCTCCTGGGCGGGCGCTTCGGTGATGATGGCTGACATGACCTTTTCCTATGCCTGAATACGGTGGGGATTGCTGGCGTGTCGGCGGCGCCAAGGTCATCTCGTATCGGTCTAGCCTGATACCGCCGCGCCCGCGCAACACGCGGTGTTGCAACCTGGAGGCCAGTATAGGAAGGGGCGGGCGCGAGATCATCGGCCCTCGCCGCAATTCTGAATTACGACAAGGAAAGAATGCATGAGAGCCTGCGCTTCCATGCGTGGGCCGCGTGCAGCGCGTGTGCGAGGCGGGCCAGCGGCGCGCACGACGTCGCACGCGATGGAGTATGGATGAGCATGCGCGGCGTTGTGACGCCGCCGCGCGCAACCGCTCGGCGCCGCGCAATTTACATGGGAAGGGCAGGATTGACCTTCCGCGCAGCGGAGGGCGCGGCATGCGGGCACGCCGATCATCAGGCCCATCGGCAGGCGCCGGAGCCGCAAGATCGTATGCGCAAAAAAAGGCCGGCGCGTGAGCCCGAATGGTCGACGCGCCGGCCGGCTATCGCGCCGGAAAGATATGCTTCAGAGGTCGCGCGGTTCTCTCGACGTGCCGTCGGGCAAGGTCGTACTCGTGCCGCTGGACCCGGTGCCCGACGTACCCGACGCGCCGGTAGTGCCCGAGGTGGCTGACGTACCGGGAGTGCGCGGAGTGTCGGATGTACCGGATGTACCCGTTGTACCCGATGTACCCGTTGTACCCGATGTGCCCGATGTACCCGTTGTACCTGAAGTCCCCGCGCTGCCTGCAATCCCGGGAGCGCCCGTCGAGAAGGCCGGATCCGTGGGCGAAGCGGGCGCGGTCATGCCCGCACCGGGTCTTCCCTCGGCACGTTCGACCTCCACCTCGGTACCGCGCAGATTTTCGCGCACCGTTTCCGTCCGTTCGGAAGCTTCCTTGCCGACGATCACTTCCTCGACCACGCGCGAGGACTTGCCGACCACGGCCTCTTCCGCGGTCTCGCGCACCTCTACCGTACCGCCGCGCAGGTCCGCCTCGGTCGCTTCCCTATCGACGGGTCGGCGCTCTATGGTCGCGCGCTCCTCGCGCAGATTCACCGACTCGCTGACCGGCGTGTTCGTTTGCCGCGAATACACCCGCACGCGTCCGGTATCGACCTCGCGCTTTCCAACCACCATCTCTTCCCGCACCACCGGAATCGCCTGGCGTTCGGCCTCGATTTCCTCCGCCGTATAGGCCTCCGCCTGGGCGTCGAAGCCGGTATAGCCGGAGGATTTCCATGCCGCGACCTTGGCGTCGATATCCTCCGCGCCGCCGTCTTCCATCATCGACTGCACGGTGGCCACTTCCGCTTCGTCCTGAACATCGACGGCAAGCAGCGCGCCGCCACGGCGTACCGCTTCGCTGTAGTGGCCGATCTCCTCCCGGCGATCGTCGTCGCCAAACAGGCTGCTGAAGAAGTGCTGGATGCTTTCGACGAAGCCCCGGTGCGGTTCATCGGCGCCGGTGTCGGCGGCATAGGTGGCGTCGCCTTCCTGGGCATGGACGTGGATCTGTGATCGGGAAATGCCCGCATCGGCAAGACGGTCCGCGACGTCGTTCGCCCGCTCGAACGACTCGAATACTCCAACAATGGTTTGTGCCATATTGCTTCCCCTTGAGTAAATGACAGAAATGAACTCCCGCCGCGAGAAGATTCCCGCGGCGTCATTCGGGCTCATCCGGCGGCTGCTGCCGCCATGGGCCCGATCCCTCCCGTCGCTCGACGACGACTTCCTCGCGCCGAGTGACCACCTCTTCCGTACGCGTCGTCCGCACCACTTCCTTCGTTACCCGGATTTCCTCCACGAGGAACAGCCGCCGTTCCGCAACGACGCGATATTCGAAGACCGGGATAACGGTCGTCTCGCCCTCCTGGCGGACGGGAAACTCGCTGTCGACCTGGAGATCCATCGGCACGCGTACGACGCTGGCCTTGCCGGTAAGCGCCGTCAGCGGTACCTGATGTACGTCCTCATGCACGACCTTGCGCACCCGTACGGCGCCCGTCTCGGCCTCGCGCAAGGAAACCTCCAGATCCTCGCGGATGGCTGCGACCTTGACTTCACCGGTCGCGGGCAGCGGCGCCGCGTCGCGCCGGTCCGGTTCATCTGTTGAAGCCATGCTGTTCCCCCCCGACACCACGCACTCGAAGACGCCCTTGGTCGTTGCGCCGATAGCGCTGCTGCGCGACGGGGCCGCACCGATATCCGTCAGCCCCACCGCGCGACGATGACTGTCATGCGCACCGGACGTGCCCGCGATACCGGAAATTCGCCGCGCATCCCGGAAGGAACATCCCATTTATCAAAACGAATCTGCCGGGAAAGAAAGGCGCCGGGGCGGCCGGATGGCTAGACTTGTGCACCATCGCGGAAGGCCGGGACGCGTCCGCGTGCCTGGCATAGGGAAATACCCGGACAGGACGAGGCCGCCGCGCCGCGGCGGCCGCGCTGAAATCGGAGCGAATGGGAGGCGGGAATGAGCCAGAACGTTGCAGCGTCGCACGCGTCGAAGTCCCCGACATGGGTGTCTAGCGCGGTGAAGGTCGTGGGGGTTGTGGCCATCGTTGTCGTCGCGGTCGGCGCGCTATTCCGCGTCACGCCCTGGCCGGGCGCCATGATCATCCGCGCCGTATTCGAGAAGGACAGCGCGAAAGTGAAGAAGGCGCTGGAGGCTCACACACCCGGGATTCCGATCGCCGTGGCCGCGAACGAACGGTACAAGAGCGGGGACGGCGATGCGCTGTTGGATGCGTACTACCCGCAATCGGCGCAGGGGCCGCTGCCGGTGGTCATCTGGACGCACGGCGGCGCGTGGATCTCGGGGCACAAGGACGATGCCGCGCCGTATTTCAAGCTGATCGCCGCGGAGGGCTATACGGTGATATCGCTGGGGTATTCCCTGGCGCCGGGGAAGAAGTACGCCACGCCACTCCATCAGCTGAACGAGGCCTACGCCTATATCCAGCAGAACGCCGACCGCCTGCACGCCGATACGTCCAAAATTTTCCTGGCCGGCGATTCCGCCGGTTCGCAGATTTCCAGCCAGATGGCGACGCTGATCACCAGTCCGAGCTACGCCTCGGAAGTCGGCATCACGCCCAACCTGAAGCCCGTGCAGTTGAAGGGGTTCGTCCTGTGGTGCGGCATCTACCAGATGGACAAGCTGGCGAACCCCGATCCCACCCTGCCGAAAATCGTGGGGTGGGGCGACGACATTACGGTTTGGGCCTATTCCGGGACCCGGGATTTTGCCGATCCCGTCATCAAGCAGATGTCTCCGTACTATCACGTGACGAAGGACTTCCCGCCGGCCTTCATCAGCGGCGGCAACGTCGATCCGCTGACGGACGTGCAGTCCAAGGTGCTCGCGCAAAAGCTGCAATCGCTGGGCGCAGCCGTGGACACGCTCTTCTTCGAGCCCGAGCACCAGCCGCAACTGCCGCATGAGTATCAGTCCAACCTGGACAATGAGGACGGCAAGGCGGCCCTGGCCCGTATGCTGCAGTTCCTGAAGGCACACGCGGGGTAAGGTCGCGGCGGATCGATGGCGCGGCGCTGCCCGGTTCACCACCGGGCGCGTGGCGCGCGGCCTATACGGAAGCCTGCCCGCCCAATGCCGTGCGCAGGATGGAGCCCAGGTCTTCCACGCGATAGGGCTTGGGCAGCACCGGAATGCCGTCGTTTTCGGCGGCCTGCGCTTCCTGCCCCATATAGCCCGTGGTGAGCACGATGGGCAGCCCCAGACGCCGGGCGCGGATCGCATGCGCCAGTTCGACGCCGCTCATGCCGCCGGGCATCATGATGTCGGAGAACACCACGTCGATGCGCCGGCCGTCGGCCAGGGCGCCCAGCGCGGCCGCGGGGCTGGCCACCCGGGTGGCCTCGAAGCCCAGTTGCGCGATCATCTCGCCCACCAGCGCGGCCACTTCGTCGTCGTCCTCCACCAGCAGCACATGGGCGGAGGCGCCGGCCTCGGCGACGGGGATGCCGTCGGCTCGCGCTGCGACCGGCACGGGCTTCCGGCAGCGGGGCAGCAGCAGGCGCACGGTCGTGCCCTTGCCCAGCTCGCTGAAGATGTGCACGCTTCCGCCCGACTGTCGGGCAAAACCATAGGCCTGTGCCAGGCCCAGGCCCGAGCCCTTGCCCACGTCCTTGGTCGTGAAGAAGGGCTCGAAGACACGCGCCTTCACCTCGTCGCTCATCCCTGTTCCGGAGTCGATGACCGAAAGGCTGACGAAATCACCCTGCAGGCCCCCTTCGGTCGCGTTGGGAACGTTCTCGGCGCGGATCTCGATAGTGCCGCCGGCCGGCATCGCGTCGCGCGCATTGACGGCCAGGTTCAGCAGCACCAATTCCAGTTCACCCGGATCCACTTCGACCACCCACAAGCTCTTGGGCAAGGTCAGGCGCACCTTGATGTCGCCCCGCAGGCTGCGATCCAGCATTTCCCGCATGCCGTTGATCTGGCGCACCAGGTCCACCGGTTCGGCCTGCAGCGGTTGGCGCCGCGAGAAGGCCAGTAGCTGGCGGGTCAGCCCCGCGCCGCGCTCCACGGCCTGCTGCATGCCGCGCACCAGCCGTGCACGGCGGTCTGGTTCGACTTGCCGGTCCAGCATCTGCAGGCCGCCGGAAATCACCATGAGCAGGTTGTTGAAGTCGTGCGCCACGCCGCCGGTCAGCTGGCCCAGCGCTTCCATTTTTTGCGCGTGCCGAAGCGATTCCTCCACGAGGGCACGTTCCTTCATCTGGGTACGCAGCTCCGCATTGGCCGCTTCCAATTCCCTGGTCCGGCTGCGCACGGTGTCTTCCAGGGCGGCGGCGGACAGTTCCCGCGCGCGCAGCAGGGCACGCATCTCGTATTGCCGCATGCGCGAGCGCACCGCGGCATGCACGGTACTGGTCAGCGTAATGCTTTGGACAGGCCGCTCCAGCAGCGACACATTGCCCAGCGCCGCAACCATTTTCTGCCGCCACGCCGCCACCACGGGCTGCTGCACCTGGCTGGTCAGGACCACGAAGGGGACATCCGACCATGCCGCTTGCCTGGCAACCCAAGCCGCCATGGCGATGAGGTGCTTGCCGAACAATGCCTCCTCGGTCACGCATAGCGTGGCCACGCCCTCGTCGGCGCGGGCCAGGACATCGTCCATGCTGGTGCAGACTTCGACGGCCAGGCCGGACCGGCGCAGTAGCGCGGCCGAGGCCGGCCCGTCACGGCCGATCGGGGCATAGATGAGGACGCGGGCTTCGCGCCCGTCAACCGGCTCCATTGTCGTCGCCCGGCATGGGGGGAAGGCTGTCGCCGATGTACTGCGGCGTGCCGGAGAAGATCCCGCTGAATCCCGTCAGGGGCAGTCCGACCTGGACCCCCCGCGAGGAAAGGCGGAATTCGCGTATGGCGTGTTCATGCCGGCCGCTGCGCTTTTTCACGACGGACAGCGCGCGGCGCACAGCGCCGGCATGCTCGAAATAGCGCAGCATCAGCACGGCGTCGCTCAGGTAGCTGATATCCAGCGGCGTGTCTATCGGCCCCACCAGCCCATGCTGGGCAAGGACCAGGATCGTGTTCACGCCCTGCTGGCCCAGATACGTCAGCAGTTCGTGCATCTGCAGGATCAGGAATCGCTCGTCCGGCATTGCGTTCAGATAGCCGTTCAGGCTATCGATCACCACGATGCGCGCGCCGTGCACGTCAACGCTATCGCGCACGATCGCGGCGAATTCCCCTGGCGAAAGCTCGGCCGGATCGACCTGCTGGATGGTCAGCAGCCCGCTGTCGAGCGCGCGCCGGATCGGCATGCCCAGGCTGTCGGCGCGGGCCTGCAACGTGCCGCGTCCTTCATCGAAGGCGAAGACGACCGCGCGCTCGTTGCGGGTGGTCGCGGCGATCGCATACGTCAGCGCGATCGATGATTTTCCGACGCCGGCCGAACCGATCAGCAAGGCATTGGTGCCGCGTTCCAGTCCGCCGCCCAGCAGCTCGTCCAGCTGGGGGTTGCCGCTGGACGTCAGTTCGCGTGGGAACGTCTTGTGATGTTCCGCCGCGACCAGCCGGGGATAGATGGCCAGGCCGCCTTTCTTGATGGTGAAATCGTGATAGCCGCCGCGGAAATCGATACCTCGCATCTTGACCACGCGCAGGCGGCGGCGCTGCGCGCCATAGTCGATGGCCAACTGCTCGAGCGACACCACGCCGTGCGAGATCGAGTGCAGCTGAAGGTCCACCGAATCCGAGGATAGGTCATCGAGCAGGACGACGGTGCATTGGCGGCTGGCGAAAAAGTGCTTCAGCGCCAGCACTTGCCTGCGGTAGCGCAAGGGCGTTTGCGCCAGCATCCGCAGTTCCGACAGGCTGTCGAGCACCACGCGGGAAGGGTTGAGGGCTTGCACCTTGTCCAGGATCAGCTTGGTGGTTTCGTTCAGCTCCACTTCCGCCGGGTGCAGTACCGTCAGCTCGCGTTCAGGGTCCAGCGTGGCTTCCGGTGGGACCAGTTCGAAGATATCGATGCCGTCCAGCGACCAGCCATGGCGTTCCGCCACGAGAGCGACTTCCTGGCGGGTTTCGGACAGCGCAATGTAGAGCACGCGTTCGCCCTGGCGTGCACCTTCCAGCAGGAACTGCATGGCGATGGTCGTCTTGCCGGTGCCGGGGTTACCTTCGTACAGGTACATGCGGTACCGGTCCAGCCCGCCGGCCAGGATGTCGTCCAGCCCATCGCTGCCCGTGGAAATCCGGCTTATGTTCTTGTCCTGCGGTGTGCCACTATCGGCTGTGTTACCCATAGCGTTCCTTTTCGCTTTGCCGAGTCGCTTCAAGCGTACCCTAAAAAACGCGATGCCTGTATCGCGTCCGCGCGGGGCCCCGCATGGGGCCCGTGTCAGGTGCGATCTTCGAACGCCGCTTCGACCAGCGGCTTGGCCCAGTCCGGCGTCGCGCGGGCCTCGTGCACGGTGGCCGGAAAAGCCACATCGCCGTCGTCCAGCGCGAGGACGAGGACGGGGTCCGGTATCGCCGCGCCGATGGCGGCATCGCGGCTGTTGTCGTAGACGCGCAGTTGCGCCAGGCTAGGCATCAAGGCGAGCAGGTTAAGCAGCGATGTGCGGCAGCGCTGGCGGATGCGGTCTTCGGGAATATCATGCCCGCCCTGAGCGACACGCAGGCGCACGCGGGCGATATGCTGCTCTGCATCGCGCAGGCCACAGAACCAGACCAGGATGTCGTGCGTGGTCGACGCCGAAATCAGCTTCCTGACGATGGTCTGGCCGCCCAGGGTGGTTTCGAAAGCAAAGGATTTGCCGGCCAGGATGGCGCAGTCCAGGCGCCGCACGCCTTCGTTCCAGGCCGCGATGTTGGCGTCGGCCTGCGTGTAGCCGTAGTGCCGTACCAGTTCGCGGGCGAAGCTGTCCGGGTTGAACCATGTGGCCCCGGCCTGGGCAAGAAGATGGCCGCCGATCGAACTCTTGCCGGCGCCGTTGACGCCGGCCAATACATAGATGACCGGCCGGGACATCATCAATACGTCGAGCCGGCCTTCACCTTGCCGCCAAGCCGCGCCGGCGACCGCATCGCCGCGCGCAGGCGATCGCTGGCGCCGTCATCGTCCAGCACGGCCAAACGTTCATCGAAGCGCCGGCGCAACTCCGCCAGCGGATCCGGCGTGGCTTGATTGGCCGCCTGCGCGGCCTGGACCAGCCGGGTGTATTCCGCCGTGGAAAGGATCACCGCCTCGGGCTGGTTGTGATTGGTAATCAACAGCTTGCCCTCGGCGGCCAGGGCCCGCATCATGCCGCGCCAGCCGTCCTTCTTGACGGAGGAGGCCGCGGCGACGGGCAACCGCTCCAAGGCATCGGCAAGTCGGGCAGGCAGGCTCATGGCGGCGATCCTGGAATGGGTTTAGGGAATTTTACCCAATATTCCCAATTTGATGCAGGGGCAGCGCGATGCGCGAGCCGATCTGCCCGCCGGTGCCGATTTTCAGCAGGGGCGGACGGCCATGGGGCACTTGTCCGCAGTGGTCCTTGTCGGCGCCCGCGATGGAAACGCGGATCCGGCTGCCGGCCGCGAAGCGCCAGGCGGTAGGCAGCAAGGCAAGGCGCACCGGTTCGAACACGCCCGGTGGCATCGGCGCGGCATGCTCCTTCGAGAAGGTCCGGAACGGCCAGGTCGTCCTGTAGTGGTCGGGGCAGGGCGTGACGCGGCGATGAAGCAGGCGCAGCAATCCTTCGGTGACGTAGCGCTGCGCGCCATCCGCTTCTATTTCGGTGAGATAGACGAACAGCGCGCCATCCGGTTCGCTGCTGCTGACCCACAGGTCCGCGATCGCGTGCCCGGCGAAATCGAGCGGTGCCTGCAAGGACGCCGAAGTGAAACTGCACATGGCGTCCGTCCTGCCTTGCCAATCGGGGTAGTAGTCGGTGCTGTTGATCGCCGCGATGCGCTCGTAGCGTGTCCCCGAACCCGTGCCGATGGAGAAGTCCACTTGATACGCCTTGTGCGACGGTTCGCGCTGGCTGCCGTCGGCCAGCCGGGCGTCGTCGCGCAAGAACAGTTCGGTATCCTGCCGCGCGTCGTAAGGCGGCCATTGGTCCGCGCCGCGCCATTCTTCCGCGTGCATGGCGTAGTAGTGGATGGGCGCTTCGTTTTCCAGCCCGGTGGCGTATCCCAGCAGGTAGTGGTCGAAGAACCGTAATACCTCCGCCAGCCAGGTCGGCTCGGCCATGGTGGTTTTTCGCCAGGGCGAGACGTCTATGCGGGCACCATGGTCCCAGGGGCCCAGCATCAGGTGCCTGGGGTTGTCGCGCAGGGTCAGGAAGCGGGAGATGGCTCCATTCATGTAGCCGGCGCCGTCCATCCATCCAGATACGGAAAGCACCGCGACGTCGGCCGGTATTTGCGCGGCAAGGCTGTAGGGGCTGAACGTCGCGGAACTGAACGACGCGTCATACGGCAGCGGATCCTCGCGGAAGCGGAACTCAGGCATGAACTCCGTCTGCCGGAAATTGCCCAGGTGTTCATGGATGGCCTGGCGAAGCAATTCGCCATCCGGGTCTTCGTCCACGGGCCGCGGCCCTTCGAAATCGGGATTCGCGTAGTAGACGAAGCGATGAAGCATGTCTCGCCGGTCATGGTCCAGCGCCACCATGAGGTCGTCATAGCTTTGCGTCAAAGCCTTCAGGAGTATGCCGCCCGGATAGTAGTTGTCGGTGTATGTGTCCCATACGGAGAACAAGGGTGCGATTGCCCTGACCGCCGGATGGCCGGTGCTGGCCAGGAAATCGGATGCCGCGCCCAGGTAGGAAATGCCGGTGGCGCCGACCACGCCGCTGGCCCACGGCTGGTCCACGATCCAGTCCACGACTTCCCGGCTGTCATCCCGTTCGCGCGGCGAACGGAAGCTGTCGCGGGTTCCGAAGCTGGCGCCCGTGCCCCGGACGTCGATCACCACGACCGCATAGCCGCGCGGAACGAAATAATCGCGGAACTTGGCGATGTTCGGCGCGTTCTCTCCGCTGCCGCCGGGTCGGATCTTGAAGCGGCGGTAGTAGGGGGTGAACAGCACGATGGCCGGAAAACGTTCCGCGCCCGCGCTGCCGGCTTCGTTCGATGCGCGCAGGGGAACATAGACGTCGATGGCCAGCCGGCACCCGTCGCGCATCGGGAGATAGCGGGATTGCGGCTCCGGGATGGTGTATTCGACGGGCCTGCGGGCGGCATAGTCGTCCGGCTTGACGCGCCAGGCGCTTTCTTGCGGATTTTCGTGGATCAAGATGGTGCTTCCTCGTGTCTGGCAGGGATAGTCCGAGTCCTCAACCGCGAGAACATGCGGTCGAATAGCATTCCCGGAAGGGGGATAGGAATCGCTTATGGATTTGCGTCAGCTGAAGTACTTCACTCGTATCGTTGAACTGGAAAGCATCACGGCGGCGGCGGAGACCCTGCATATCGCCCAGCCGTCGCTCAGCCAGCATGTGGCAAACCTGGAGACGGAGCTGGAGACCACGCTGCTGCTGCGGGGCCCGGGGGGTGTACGCGCCACGGAATCCGGAAAGTTGTTGTACCGGCATGCCAAGATGGTTCTGCGCCAGGTCGATGAAGCCAAGTCCGCCTTGCGGCACGGCCGCGATACGCCGGCGGGCCACGTCACCATCGGCTTCCCCACCAGTACCTCGCGCGTACTTGCGTTGCCGGTGGTGGAGGCCGTCGCGGAACGCTATCCGGACGTCCTGCTGGAGATCGTCGAGGGCAGCAGCGCGGATCTGGCGGTATCGGTTTCCCTTCATCGCATGGACATCGCCGTCGCGATGGACGTGCAGCCGCAGCCAGCGCGGATGACGACGACACCGCTGCTGGTCGAGGACCTGTACCTGGTCGGCCAGCGGCTGAAATCACGCACCGTGACGCTGCAGGATATGTCGCGATTGCCAATGATTCTCCCCAGTTTTCCGAATTCGATACGGGTGCTGGCCGCGCGCGCGTTCGCCGATGCGATGCTTCCCGTCAACCTGGTGACGGAGACCAGCGCGGTATCCGTTCTGCTTTCCCTTGTCGGCGCCGGCAAGGGCTGGACCATATTGCCGGCCTCGGCGCTGGCCGGATTGGATCTTCGGCGATCGGGGCTTGCGGCCATACCGATCTCGGCACCGGGGTTCACGCGCCGGGTGTCGCTCTGCATGTCGCTATCCAGCGAGAAAAGCGTCGTATGCAGTCATGTCCATCGCGTCGTGATCGAGGTTGCGCGGGACCTGGTCCAAAGAAAGGTCTGGAACGGCGTCACGTGGCGGAATGCGCCGGTTTAATCCACCTGGACGCCGGAGCGTTCGATGAATGACCCCCATACCTGCGCGTCGGAGCTGGCGCGGGCGCGCATCTGTTCGGCGGAGCCGCGCAGCGGAACGAAGTAGAGATCCTTCAGCTTCTTGTTGATCGCGGGATCGTCGACCGCGGACTGGAATGCCTTGTTCAGTTTCGTCACGACGGCGGCATCCAGCCCGGCGGGGCCGACCACCGCGAACCACCCGGGCATGGTCGGCGCGTCGACGCCCGCTTCCTTCAAAGTGGGAACGTCTGGCAAGTCGGGCGCGCGATGCTCGGCCAATACGGCCAGCGGGGTGATGTTGTTGCCCAGGATTTGCGGCAGGGCCGATCCCAGCACGCTCGTCATCAGGTCGACCTGCCCGCCGATGACGGCATTCAATGCCGGTCCGGATCCCTTGTACGGCACGTGCTTCAACTTGATGCCCGTCGCGGAGGCCATCATTTCCGTGGCCAGGTGGGTGGAATTCCCCGCACCCGCGCTGGCATAGGTCACCGAGTCCGGTGCGGCCTTGGCCTTGGTGATCAGTTGCGCGAGCGACTTGTACGGGCTGCTTTTCCCCGCGACCAGGACGAAGGGCGTATCGACCACCGGCGCCACGTACGTGAAGTCCTTGTCGGCGTCGTAGGAAAGATTCTTGTATAGCTTGGGATTAAAGCTCATCAGCGACACGCCCGCCAGCAGCAGCGTGTATCCATCGGCCGGCGACTTGGCCACCGCGGACGCCGCGACGATGCCATTGGCCCCAGGCTTGTTCTCGACGACGACTGGCGCACCCAGCAGGCTTCCCACCTTGTCGCTCAAAAGCCGGGCCACGACATCGCCGCCCGATCCGGCGGATTGCGGCACGACCAGGCGTATGGGGTGTTCCGGATAGGCCGCCTGGGCCGATGCGGGAAAGGCGAAGGCGCACGAGGCGAATGCGCACAAGGCGCCAGAGACAACGGAGGGAAGCAGGCGCGGCAATCGCGCCTTGATGGAATCGGGCATGTTTTCCCCTGGGATCGGCCTGCTCACGGCGGCCTGGTTATGAAACGCGATCTGGTCGCCGGATCATCCTAGAGGGTAGGCGCGAGCGGTTCAAATACTGCTTTCCTATAGAGGCATAGGTTTTTCTTCTGGCCGCCCCCCGAAGGCCGGCTCTCGAACATCTCCGCCCCCAATGTCTATCTGACGACCGGCGATGTGGACCACGTATCCGCGCTTGCATCGCGCTATTACGGGCGAGATGTGGTGTTTCGGTCTTTTCCGAACGGAGCTATGCGACATCACCCACCAGAACGCCGAACTGGTCGAGCAGGTGGCCACGGCCGCCGTCTCGTTGGAAGGACCGACCCGCGGCACCTATGAAACGGTGCGGGTGTTCCGCCTGGAAGGCGCGGCGGAGCAACAGCCGGAGGCGCACCGCGATGGTGCGTCTGTAACCAGGATTAAGGGTTATCCGCAAGCGCAGCCTGGCGCACTCCCCCTTAAGATGGCGACCAAAATGGCAGGAAACTGAAAGCTTTCTGTCTTTGTGTTTCGCGCTTGCCTCACTCGGGCACGCCGCGTACCCGATTATTCCTACACCCGGGAGACATCCGCCATGCAACGCCGTTCCTTCCTGAAAAAGGCCACCCTGGGCGCCGCCGCCGGTGGCGCCACCTTGGCCGCGCCCGTGCTGGCCCAGGAATCCCCCACCATCAATTGGCGCCTGGCCTCCAGCTTTCCGCGCAGCGCGGATGCCATCTACAGCGGCGGAGAGAACCTGGCGAAATATGTGGGCGAGGCCACGGGCGGCAAGTTCAGCATCCGCGCCTTTCCCGCGGGCGAGATCGTGCCTGCCTTGCAGGTGCTGGACGGCGTGCAGAACGGCACGGTGGAATGCGGCCATAGCGCGTCCTATTACTACTTCGGCAAGGACCCGGCGCTGAGCTTCGACGCGGCGGTGCCGTTCGGCCTGAATACCCGGCAGATGAACGCCTGGATGCGCCACGGCGACGGCATGAAGCTGCTGCGCGAACTCTTCAAGACCTATAACGTCGTGAACTTCCCCTGCGGCTATACCGGCACGCAGATGGGCGGCTGGTTCCGCAACGAGATCAAGTCCGTCGATGACCTGAAGGGCCTGAAGTTCCGCATGAGCGCGTTCGCCGGCGCGGTCCTGTCGCGCCTGGGCGTGGTGCCGCAGCAGATCGCCGGCGGCGACATCTATCCCGCGCTGGAGAAAGGCACCATCGACGGCGCTGAGTGGATCGGCCCTTACGATGACGAGAAGCTGGGCTTCAACAAGGTGGCCAAATACTATTATTTCCCCGGCTGGTGGGAAGGCACGCTGCAGGTCTCGCTGTACGTGAACCAGGACGCCTACAACAAACTGCCCAAGCACTACCAGGCCGTGCTGGAGCAGGCCTCCGCTGCCGCGACCAACGACATGATCGCCAAGTACGACGCGGAAAACCCGGCCGCGCTGCGCCGGCTGATCGCCAACGGTGCGCAGCTGCGGGCTTTCCCCAAGCCCGTGATGGATGCCTGCTATGCCGAATCGATCAAGGTCTACGAGGAAATGAGCGCCAAGAGCCCCATGTTCAAGAAGATCTACGACAGCATGGTGGCATTCCGCGACAACGAAATCCCGTGGTTCCGCGTGGCGGACGGCAGCTTCGACGGCTATATGGGCACGATCGGACGCAACGGCAGCGGCAAGTAAGCGGGCGGCAATGAAATCACTATTTGCCTTGTCGCGTCTGATCGACGCGATAAACCTGCGCGTGGGCCGCGCCGTGACATGGGTGACCTTGCTGGTGGTGCTGGTCAGCGCCGGCAACGCGTTGGTGCGCAAGGTCTTGCACACCAGCTCGAATGCGTGGCTGGAATTGCAGTGGTATATGTTCGGGGCCATGTTCCTGCTGGCCTCGGGCTATACGCTGCTGAAGAACGAGCACGTGCGGGTGGATATCCTGTCCTCGCGCCTGTCGCGGCGCAAGCAGATCTGGATCGAGGTCTTCGGCGTGCTGTTCTTCCTGCTGCCGGCCTGCATGCTGATCCTGGCGCTGTCCTGGCCGGTCTTCACGGAGTCGTGGCTGACCCACGAGCAGTCGTCGAATTCGGGCGGGCTGGTGCGCTGGCCGGTGAAGCTGCTGATCCCGGCGGGCTTCGCGCTGCTGGTGCTGGCGGGCGTCTCGCACCTGATCAAATGCGTGGGCTTTCTGCTGGGCCGCGGCCCAGATCCGCTGCGGCGCGAGGGCGTGCGCTCGGCCGAGGAAGAACTGGCCGCGGAAATCGCCCGCGAAGCCCAGGCCCGCGAAGCGGCCGCGCTGGCCGCGGCGGCGGCGCCGCGCGACGGGGGGCGTTGAGATGGACTTCTTCATCGCCAACCTGGCGCCCATCATGTTCGCCACCCTGGTGGTGTTCCTGCTGCTGGGTTTTCCGGTGGCCTTCGCGCTGGCGGCCAACGGCATCCTGTACGGCCTGATCGGCATCGAGCTGGGCCTGCTCACGCCGGCGCTGTTCCAGGCGCTGCCGCAGCGGGTGTTCGGCATCATCTCCAACGACACGCTGCTGGCGGTGCCGTTCTTCACGCTGATGGGACTGGTGCTGGAGCGCTCGGGCATGGCCGAGGACCTGCTGGAGACCATCGGGCAGCTGTTCGGCACGGTCCGGGGCGGCCTGGCCTTCGCGGTGGTGTTCGTCGGCGCCATGCTGGCGGCCACCACCGGCGTGGTCTCGGCCTCGGTGATCTCCATGGGGCTGATCTCGCTGCCCATCATGCTGCGCTACGGCTACGACCGGCGCCTGGCCAGCGGCGTGATCGCCGCCTCCGGCACGCTGTCGCAGATCATCCCGCCCTCGCTGGTACTGATCATCCTGGCCGACCAGCTGGGCCGCTCGATCGGCGACATGTACCGGGCGGCGATGGTGCCGGGCTTCGTGCTGGCCGGGCTGTACATCCTGTACGTGATCATCATGTGCGTGGTCAGGCCCGCCTCGGCGCCAGCCTTGCCCGAGGAGGCGCGGCGGTTTCGCGAGACCAATGGCACGCGCGGGGGCCGCTCGCTGCTGGTGCTGATGGCGATCTCCGTGGCGGTGGCCTGGGCGCTGGGCCGGTGGATGGAGAACGACACCGCGCCGGCCGACGAGCGCATCGTGCTCAGCCTGCTGTTGTGGGGCCTGTCCGCCTTCGTGATCGCCATCGTCAACAAGGCACTGCGCCTGCGGCTGCTGTCGGCGCTGGCCGAGCGGGTGACCTTCGTCATGATCCCGCCGTTGTTCCTGATCTTCCTGGTGCTGGGCACCATCTTCATCGGCGTGGCCACGCCCACCGAGGGCGGGGCGATGGGCGCGGTGGGGGCCATCGCCATGGCGCTGGCGCGCAAGCGGCTGACGCTGGACCTCATGCGCCAGGCGATGGACACCACGACCAAGCTGTCTTGCTTCGTGGTCTTCATCCTGGTGGGTTCCACGGTGTTTGGCCTGACCTTTCGCGGCGTGAACGGCGATCTGTGGGTCGAACACCTGCTGACCGGGCTGCCGGGCGGGCAGTGGGGCTTCCTGATCGTGGTCAGCGTGCTGACCTTCGTGCTGGCCTTCTTCCTGGACTTCTTCGAGCTGGCCTTCATCATCGTGCCGCTGCTCGGGCCGGTGGCCGAAAAGATGGGCATCGACCTGATCTGGTTCGGGGTGATCCTGGCGGTGAACATGCAGACGTCCTTCATGCATCCGCCCTTCGGTTTCGCGCTGTTCTACCTGCGCTCGGTGGCGCCCAAGGATGCCTACCGGGACAAGGTCACGGGGCGGACCATCGCGCCGGTGACCACGGGGCAGATCTATCGCGGATCCATTCCCTTCATCGTCATCCAGCTGCTGATGGTGGCCACGGTGATGCTGGTGCCCGCGATGGTGATGCACTACAAGGGCGACCAGTCCCAGGTCGACCCCGCGTCGGTGAAGATCGACGTGCAGGGCGGCTACGGCGATAGCGTGTACGGCGGCGGGGCGGACGATCCGGGCGCGTCGTTCAAGTGAGGGTTGGGCCTGTGCCGCGGCCCTCGCCCCGATGATGCTGCGCAACCGAAGCATGCGTCGACGATAAGCGGCGGAAGCACCCGGCACAGCGCTTGCTAAACGCGAGCTTTCGCCGGATGCCATGCCCGACTCGCCCATTCCCATTGCCTTGCCTGCCCAAGCCCGGCGCGTGCTGCGCGAACGCTTCGGCGTGGCCAGCCTGCGCCCCGGCCAGGCCGAAGTCCTGGCCAGCGTGTTGCGGGGCAACCCGACGATAGCCGTGATGCCCACGGGCAGCGGCAAGTCGCTTTGCTACCAGGTGCCCGCGCTGTGCAATGGCGGCCTGACGGTGGTGGTGTCCCCCCTCATCGCGCTGATGAAGGACCAGGACGAGAAGCTGCGCGAGTACGGCGTGGATGCCGGCGTCTTCAATAGCGCCACCCCCGATGAGGACCAGCAGCGCTACCTGCGCAAGGGCGGCGGCAAGCATCAGCCCATCGTCCTTGCCACGCCGGAGCGGCTGGGCGATGCCGGCTTCATGCAATGGCTCAGGCGCCAGACCGTCCGCCTGTTCGTCGTGGACGAAGCGCATTGCATTTCGCAATGGGGCCATGACTTCCGGCCGGCCTTCCTGGAGATCCCCGCCGCCGTGCGTGCCGTGGGCTCGCCGCCGGTACTGGCGATGACGGCGACGGCAACCGACGAGGTCATCCACGACATCGCGGCCACGCTGGACCTGCCCGCGGCCTGCGTCATCAAGGTGGGTGTGTATCGCCCGAACCTCGATTACGCGGTGCGCCAGGTCAGCGACGAGGAGCGCAAGCAGGATGCGGTACTGGAACTCGTGCGGGAAGCGCAGGGGCCCGCCATTGTGTATAGCGCCACGGTCAAGGAGGCGGAGATCCTGCATCAGGTATTGCGCGACGCCGGCATGGACGCGGCGCTGTATCACGGCCGCTTGAATGCCACGGCGCGGCGACAGGCGCAGGACGCCTTCATGTCCGGCACCACGCGCGTCATGGTGGCTACCGACGCCTTTGGCATGGGCATCGACAAGCCGGATGTGCGGCTGGTCGTGCATGCCCAGCTGCCCGGCAGCCTGGATGCCTACTACCAGGAGTCGGGCCGCGCGGGACGCGACGGCGAGCCCGCGCGCTGCATACTGATTCACGAGGAAAAAGACAAGCGCATCCAGCAATTCTTTCTGGCCAACCGCTATCCGTCCAGGGAATTGCTGCTGCGCGTGCTGGGCGTCCTGGAAGACGCGCCCGCACCGCTGGCGGAGGACGAACTATTGCGGGCCTTGGGCAAGGTGGGCGCGCGCAAGCTGCGCGTCGGATTGAAGCTGCTTGCCGACGCCGGCCTGATCGAGAAGGACAGCCACGGCAAACTGCGCACGCGGGGCGATGCCGATGCCCGTGCGCGCGCATCGGCCGCCGCCGAACAATACGAAAGGCGCGCCGAGCACGACCGTGAAACCTTGGCCGCCATGGTGGGATATGCGCGCAGCGGACGCTGCCGCTGGCGCATGCTGCTGGCCCATTTTGGCGACGTGCCGCAGTGGGAACGCTGCGGGCATTGCGACAGCTGCGACCTGGCGCGGCAGGCCGAAGCCGTCGAAAAGGCGGGCGACGCACCGCCGGATCGCCAAGGCAGGCCCGCGCCCCTGCGGGTCGGCGATGGCGTGCGGGTGCGCCGCTATGGCGCGGGCGTGGTCGAGGCGGTGACGCGCGAACGCGTCGATATCCGCTTTCCCAATGGCGACTTGCGGCGTTTCCTGCCCGGATACGTCACGCGATTGAAAGGCGTGCCGCCCGTGCCGCCCGTGCCGGCGTCTTGAGGGCGGCGGCCGTCCCTGGGACGGCGCCCGCGCCGCGGGGAGCCGCGCTTACTCCGGATGGATGTTCGCGGCCTTGGCGACCTTCGCCCATTTCACCATTTCGGAATCGATGAAGTCGGCGAAATACCGGGGCGATTGCGTGACCGGCTCTATGCCGGCCTGCTCCAGCGTCTTCCTGAGATCCGGAGCGGACAAGGCCTTGTTGATTTCGGCGTTGAGCTTGTCCACGATGGCCGCCGGCGTACCCGCGGGCGCCAGGACCCCGCCCCATGTGCTGGTGTCGTAGCCCGGCAGGCCGGCCTCGGCCATGGTGGGGATATCCGGATAGCTGGCGACGCGTTTCGTCGTCGTCACCGCCAGGGGCCGCACCAGCTTGCCCGACACCGGCGCATGCAGGGCCGCGAGGGTGTCGAACATCATCGACACGCGGCCGCTGGTCAGGTCCGGATGCGCTGCCGTGCTGCCCTTGTACGGCACGTGCACGATGTCCAGGCCCGCCATGCTTTTGAACAGCTCACCCGAAAAATGCGGCGCGCCGCCCGGTCCGCTGGACGCGAAGGTCAGCTCGTGCGGATGCGCCTTGCCGTAGGCGATCAGCTCCTTCACCGAATGCACCGGCAGGCTGGGTGTCACCACCAGCATCAGGGGCACGGAATGCGTGAGCGCGACCGGCTCGAAGCTTTTGACCGTGTCGTACGGCAGCTTGAACATGGTCGGGTTGATGGCATGCGAGCTGGCGGCCAGCACCAGGGTATAGCCATCCGGGGCGCTTTTGGCGACGTAGTCCTCGCCTATCGTGCCGGTGGCGCCGGGTTTGTTCTGGATGACGACGGATTGTCCCATCGACACGGTCATCTTCTGGCCGATCAGCCGCGCCACGATGTCGATGGCGCCACCCGGCGACGCCGGGATGATGATGGTAATGGGATGGCTGGGATAGGCGTCGGCGGCCAGGGCGGCATGGCCGGCGGCACCGGCGAACAGGGCGAACGTGGCGCGAAGGAACAGGCGGCGGGGCATGGTGTCTCCTCGTGGTGTGATATTCGTATGTAGGAATACCAGCCACCTTGCCACGGGCCGCGGCAAAAAGCCATCGTGGCCGCCCTTACCCATGGCGGCGGGCATGCACCGTCAATGCCCCGTGTCCGGATAACCCGGCCCGGGGTAGCCGAAGCCATGCCGCCAGGCATCCCCGTTCACGCGCGGGGTCGCATTGTCGGCGCAACCGCTCAAGAGTATCGCCAGGGTGAGGGCGATCGAGGCCAGACAGGCCCATCTTCTGTTTTCCATGTGCACCTTCTTTCGATGTAGAGCCGCGACCCTGCGCGCCCACCGGATGATCGAAGCCTCGCAAAGCCTGATTCTATCCAAGGGCACAAGGCAAGCCCCGGGACGCGATCGCGTGCCGACGATTCTTTGGTCCATGGTGCTTGAAATTTACTTAGACCTCTAATATTATTCCTGCACGCACTCACCGGCCATCCGATAAAACGCCGGCCGTCCAAAGACGCGAAACACATCGAGGAGACAGACATGACCACCCGTTGCACGGCGGCCTGGCCAGGCCACCGCGCGCGCCATCGCGCGCTCGCACTGGCCGCGGCGGCAGCCATCAGCCTGATTTGTTGTACCGCCCGCGCGGCGGAAAGCGCCTCGCAGTTTCCTTCCCACGTCATACGGTTCATCGTTCCGTACGCCGCGGGCGGGCTGCCGGACACCGTCGCGCGGGTCGTCGCGCAGCGCGTTACCGCCAGCATCGGCCAGTCCGTCGTGGTCGAGAACAAGCCGGGCGCCAACGGCGTCATCGCGGCGCAGGCGCTGATGAGCAGCCCGCGCGACGGCTATACCTACCTGGTCACCGACGGCTCGATGATGTCCATCAACCCGACGCTGTACAAAGACCTTTCCTACGATCCCAAGCGGGACTTCGTGCCTGTGTCACTGATCGCCACATCGCCCCTGTTCCTGGCGACCAATACGCAGACCGGCATCACGACCCTGCAGGACTTCGTCAAGCGCGTCCAGGCCGCGCCCGGCAAGATGAACTACGGCTCTTCCGGCGTGGGCAGCTCGCATCACCTGACGATGGAGGCGTTGGCCCTGGGGATGCACACGAAGTTGACGCACGTTCCCTTCCGCGGCTCCGGCCAATCCGTGCCGGCACTGGTGGGCAATCAGGTCGACGTGGTGTTCGCCGCGCTGCCTTCGCTGTCGGGCTTCGCCGACAAGGGCCAGGTAAAGATCCTGGCCACCAATGCCGGCAAGCGTTCCGCGCTGGCGCCGGATGTTCCCGCCATCGCGGAGATCCTGCCCGGCTTCAACTTCGCCGTCACCGTTGGGGCGCTGGCGGCCACCGGCGTGCCGGACTACGCGGTGCAGCGCGTCAGTGGGGAAATCGCCAAGGCGGTCAAGGATCCGGCGGTGATCAAGCAGTTCAACACGCTGGGAATCGAGGCCGTTGGCGCCACGCCCAAGGAATATGCCGCGGCGATCGACGACGAGGCGCAGCGCTACGCGGGCGCGATCAAGGCGGCCAACATCAAGACGGAATGAGGGCGCGAACGGGCGGCCCCGCGCGGCCCGTACACGCGATCACGAACAGGAGCACGTATGTTGACACCCGAAGAAAACGATCTGCTTTGCCGCGTCGAAGGCGACGCGCCCATGGGCGGCCTGATGCGGCGGCATTGGCTTGCCGTCTGCCTGAGCGAGGAGGTGAGCGAACCGGACGGCGATCCCGTCAAGGCCCAGGTCCTGGGCGAGGACCTGGTCGTGTTCCGCGATACGGAAGGACGCGTCGGCGTGATGGACGAATACTGCCCGCACCGCCGCGTCTCGCTGGTATATGGGCGCAATGAGGAATGCGGGCTGCGCTGCCTGTATCACGGCTGGAAGATGGACGTGCAGGGCAACGTCGTCGAGATGGTCTCCGAGCCCGCGGCCAGCGTCATGGCGCAGAAGGTCAAGCACAAGGCCTACCCCGTGCGGGAATGGGGCGGCATGGTGTGGGCCTACATGGGACCGCAGGACGATATCCCGGAATTCATGCCCCCGCCCTGGGCGCCGTACGCGGACACGAAGGTAAGCATCGCCAAGGTGCTGGTGCCCTGCAACTGGGCACAGATCCTGGAAGGCGCGATCGACTCCGCGCACAGCTCCAGCCTGCATTCCTCCGACTTCGTTCCCGCGCGCGTCGGCGGCGCCGAGGCGACGGAAAAGAACTGGCTGCGTCCTTCCACGGACAAGGCGCCGCGCATGCAGGTACACCGGACCGACTACGGATTCCGCTATGCGGCCATCCGCCGTCCCATCACCAACGCGGCGCAGACCGACTATGTGCGCTCGACGGTGTTCGTCGCGCCCGTCACCGTGCTGGTACCGCCCAATAACCTCTACAACGTGGCCAACGTGAACGTTCCCATGAGCGACACCGCCACCGCTTTCTACTTCATTGCCTGGGGCGAAAAGGCCAGCACGCCGGATACCGAGACCTGGCGCAAGTTCCTGGGGGCCAGCATCGGGCGGGACCTGGACGAACGATACCGGCCGCTGCGCAACCACGAGAACCGCTTCTGGCAGGACCGCCAGGCGATGAAGGCGGGCAATTTCACGGGCATCAAGGGATTCCCCAACCAGGACATCGCGATGTGGGTCACGATGGGGCCGATCGCAAACCGGTCCGACGACAGGCTGGGCGCCAGCGACCTGGCCATCGTCGAATTCCGCAAGCAGATGCTGCAAGCCGCCCTGGACTTCCGTGACGGAGCCGTGGCCATCGGCACGGGCGACAAGCGCATCCCGCGTGAGGTCTGCGCCTTCCAGGCCATCGTCCCGAAGAACGTCGATTGGCGCGACTTCCATGCCGAGCCGGTGGGCCGCCCGGATGCGCAGGCGCAGCAGCTCGACACCAACTACCAAACCACTGCCTAGGAGCCGACATGGCCAAGCTGCAGCTTTCCTTTTCCATCGGCGACTATGACCGCAATCGCCCGCTGTTCGACGGCACGGTGCAAATCGACGGCGTCGATCCCTTGTTCACCCTGTTGTCGCCGGAAGAAATGTTCTTCCGATCCTTCCGGTACCAGGATTTCGACGTCAGCGAGTTGTCCTTCTCCAGCTATCTGGTCAAGCATGCGAACGGCGACTGTCCCTACATCGCCCTGCCGGTCTTCCTGTCGCGCGCCTTCCGCCATACCTCCATCTACGTGCGCAAGGACAGGATCAAGACGCCGCAGGACTTGAAGGGCAAGCGCATCGGTGTCCCGGAATACCAGCTGACCGCCAATGTCTGGGCGCGCGCGATACTGGAAGACGATTATGGCGTGCGGCCCGCCGATGTGACGTGGGTGCGCGGCGGCATCGACCAGCCGGGCCGTCAGGAGAAGGTCAAGATCCAGCTTCCGGCCGACGTCAGGATGGTGGACGCGCCGGCGGACACGACCATTTCGGACATGCTGGACCGCGGCGAAATCGAAGGTTTCATGGCACCGCGGGCGCCCTTCGGCGCGGCCCGCCACAACCCCGACATCGGCTGGCTGTTCGACGATCCCACCACCGCGGCCAAGGATTACTACAAGCGCACCGGCATCTTTCCCATCATGCACGTGCTGGGCCTGCGCAAGACGCTGGCCGAGAAGCATCCCTGGCTGCCCGGAACCCTGCTGAAGGCCTTCGAACAATCGAAGGCGGCGGCGTTGGCCAAGCTGTCCGACACATCGGCGACCAAGGTCACGCTGCCCTTCGTCGAGGAACAGCTGAAGGCCGCGCGCGAGACCATGGGCGAGGACTACTGGGCCTATGGCGTCGAGAGCAGCCGGCGGACCCTGGAGGCATTCACGCGACATCATCATGCACAAGGCTTGTCGTCGCGCCGGATGGCGGTGGAAGAACTGTTCCATCCCAGCACCTATGAAACGTTCAAGCTGTAGCACAGCCGGACGCCGACGCGCGCCGGCGCCGCCACCCGGAAGGAGGACAGGCCATGAGTGAACCGGCCGCCGATACCATGATGCCGCTGCGCATCGCCAGCGTCACGGACGCGGCGCGCGGCATACGCGCCTTCGAGCTCGTGCATCCCGAAGGCGCGGACCTGCCGGTCTTCACGCCGGGCTCGCACATCAAGGTGCGCGTGCCCAACGGCGAAACGCGCAAGTACTCCTTGTGCAACGATCCTTCCGAACGCAAGCGCTATGTGATCACCGTCAAGCGCGAGGACCAGGGGCGTGGCGGATCGATTAGCCTGGTGGATGAAGCCAGGCCCGGCGACACGCTGCCGGTGTCGGCGCCGGACAACGCCTTTCCGCTGGTCGATGCGCCTGGAAGCCTGCTATTCATCGCGGGGGGCATCGGGATCACACCCATCTTGTCCATGATCCGTTCCTTGCAGGATGCGGACGCGCCCGCCTGGAAGCTGTATTACCTGAGCCAGGCGCCCGAGACCACGGCCTACCGGGACATACTGAGTGCCCCCGAGCTGCGTTCCCGGGTAACCATCCACCACGATCATGGCAATCCCGCGGACGCTTTCGACCTGTGGCCCGTGCTGGAAAAACCCAACCGCGGGCATGTCTATTGTTGCGGCCCGCGCGGCCTGATGGAAGCGGTGCGGGACATGTCCGGCCATTGGTCGCCGGCCCGCATCCATTTCGAGAGTTTCCTGGAAGGCGGCGAGCGCAAGCCCGATGATCGGCCGTTCACGGTCGCACTGGCCCGCAGCGGGAAGGAGTTCGAGGTGCCCGTTGGCCAATCGATTCTTTCCGTGCTGCGCCGGGCCGGCATCAAGGTGGCCTATTCCTGCGAGAGCGGCACCTGCGGATCGTGCCGTACCCGCATGCTGACCGGCAGGGCGGACCATCGCGATATGGTGCTCATGCCGGATGAACAGGAATCGCAGATCATGGTGTGCGTATCGCGTGCCGTCGGCGACAAACTCGTACTGGACCTATAGGCCGCCCATGGACACTTCCATACTTCGCATCGGCGTGGCCGGGTTGGGCCGGGCATTTTCGGTGATGCTGCCCACGTTCCTGGGCGATCCGCGCGTGCGCCTGGTGGCGGCATGCGACACCCGCGCCACCGCGCGCGAGCAATTCCAGCGCGATTTCGGCGGGCCCGCCTATGCGGATATCGAGGCCCTGGCGCGCAACCCGGAGGTACAGGTTGTCTATATCGCCAGCCCGCATCAATTCCACGCGGAACATACGCGCATCGCCGCCGCGCATGGCAAGCACGTGCTGGTGGAAAAACCCATGGCGCTGAGCCTGGCCGAGTGCGACGCCATGATCCAGGCCTGCCGTGCCGCGGGCGTCAGCATGGTGATCGGACACTGCCACAGCTTCGACACCCCATACCTGAAAACGCGCGAGCTTATCGCCAGCGGCGAGTTCGGCGCGGTGAAGATGATCCACGCGCTGAACTACACCGACTACCTGTTCCGGCCGCGCCGGCCGGAAGAGCTGTCCACCGCCGAAGGCGGGGGCGCGGTGTTCAGCCAGGCCGCGCATCAGGTCGATATCGTCCGCATGCTGGCCGGGGCGCGTCCCGTGCGGCTGCGCAGCGCCTTGGGTAATTGGCATCCCCAACGGCCCACCGAGGGCGCGTACAGCGCACTGCTGTGGTTCGAATCCGGCGCGTATGCGTCGCTGAACTACAACGGCTACGCCCACTTCGATTCGGACGAGTGGATGGACTGGGTCGGCGAGATGGGTGGCGCGAAAGACCCGCAGGACTATGGCGCGGCGCGCCGTAAACTGGCAACGCTGGAATCGCCGCAGGACGAAGCGCGGCTCAAGGTGGCCGGCACCTACGGCGGCGCGCTGTATGCGCCGCCTTCGCCGGGCAGCGCATCGGCACCGCTATCGCACCAGCACTTCGGCTCGATCGTCGTTTCCTGCGAACGGGCGGATTTGCGGCCCATGTCCGGCGGCATCCGTGTGTACGGCGACGCGCGGCGCGAGACCCGGCCGCTGCCCGAGTCCGCGGCGCCGCGCCATGAGGTGATAGACGAACTTCTCGATGCCGTCCATCTTGGCCGGCCGCCCCTGCACGATGGACGATGGGCGAAGGCGACGCTGGAGATCTGCCTGGCGATGCTCGCGTCCGCGCGCGATGGGACGGACGTGCCGCTGCATCACCAGGTGTGACGCGATGCCGGGCCTTCGCCAAGCCGCGATGCGCGCCTGTACCGCAAGACGGTATCGGCTGCCCTGCGCGGCCGGAAGGCCAGCACAGTTGCGGTATGATCTTCTGCGACTTCGCGATACGCCGTTCACTCGCCGATGACTTCAAAAGAAACACGCAAGCTGCTGGATCACTGGCGCGAGGCAGTGCCGGACGACCGCCTGGCCCACCTCATCAAGGACGCGACGCGCGCCCTGGTGCGCGGGTTGCAGATGCGGCTGGTCGACTACAACGTTTCGTTCGGGCATTGGGCTTTCCTGCGGATATTGTGGGAGCAGGATGGCCAGACCCAGCGCGAACTCAGCGAACTGGCTGGCGTCATGGAGCCCACCACGTTCTCAGCGATCAAGGCCATGGAATCGCTGGGCTATGTCGAACGCAGGCATCTGCCCGGCAACAACAAGAACATCCATGTCTTCCTGACCCGCAACGGCCGCGCCCTGAAGAAAAAGCTGGTGCCGTTGGCGGAGGAAGTCAACGCGATCGGCACGCGCGGCCTGACCGACGCCGAAATCAAGGTGGCGCGCAAGGTGCTGCTGACCATCATCGCCAATATGGCCGACGACGAAACGTCCGCCGAGAATGCCGAACGGCGCGTGCCTTCCACGCGCGAGCTGTCGCGCCGCATCAACGAGGCGGCCTGACCGCCGCAACCGGTTTGCGTGGGCCGTGCAGGCCCGCGCCGATCAGGCCTGCTGTTGTCCCAAGGCGCGCGACAGCACCGTTGCTTCCTGCAGCAGCATCGCCCCGCAGGCCTTGACGCGCTCGGCCGTCATGCGCACGCTGGGCCCGAAGATGCATAGCGACCCCACCACCAGGTCGGCGCCGTTGAAGTAGGGCGCGGCCACCGCGACGGCGCCCTCGATCAATTCGTGCCGGCTGGTGGCATAGCCTTGCTTGCGCACGCGTTCCAGTTCAGCCATGTAGGCCGCGGTGTCCACCTTCGTATCGGCCGCATAAGCCTTCAATTCTTTTTCCGTCAGGTTCATGCGGGCCAGGATGGTGCGTCCGCTCGCGCCCAACACCAGCTTTTCCCGATACCCCACGCCGCGGCGAAAGCTCAGGGGCTGCGCGCTGGCGAGTTCGGAAACGCATACGCGATAGATCCCTTCGCGCACGAACAGGGCCACGGTTTCGCCGGTGCCCTCCCAGAGCCGCTGCAGCGACGGATAAGCGATATCGGCGATGTTGTGGCTGGATGTCCAGACGTGCGCCAGGCGCGCCACGGAGCTGCCCAGGCGGAACTGCTGCGGATCGCCGGACGAGACCAGGAAGCCGTTGTGCTCCAGCGTGGCCAACAGCCGGTACAGCGTGGGCCGGCTCAGGTCCACGCGCTTGAGCAGCTCGGCGGCCGTCAGCCCGTCGTCTCCCGGCCGGAAGGCCAGCAGTATGTCCAGCGCTCGGTCCACCGCGCGGACACCTTCCTGGCGCTTGTCGTTTTCCATTCGTGGTCGCTATCCGCTCTGTTTCGTTGGGCGGATTGTATTCAAAAGCCGGTTGACCCTGTCGGATTCGTGTCCGTATAATGGACTACGGTATTATCAGACGGACAAGCATCACGCCGCGCTCGAAGCGCGCGAATGGAGGAAACGCATGGACAAGAACATGGCCGAAACCCTGGTGCGGACCGGGCCCGGCACGCCGATGGGCAATCTGCTTCGCCGCTATTGGGTGCCGGTGCTGCTGGCCAGCGAGATCGCCGAGCCCGACTGCCCGCCGGTGCGGGTGCAGATCATGGGAGAGAAATTGCTGGCCTTCCGCGATACCGAGGGCAAGGCCGCGCTGATCAGCGAGTTCTGCTCGCATCGCGGCGTGTCGCTGTACTTCGGGCGCAACGAGGAAAACGGCATTCGCTGCTCCTACCACGGCCTGAAGTTCGACCGCGACGGCAATTGCGTCGACGTGCCTTCCGCGCCGCAGGCGTGCAAGCACATGGGTATTACCGCTTACCCCTGTGTGGAGATGGCCGGCATGGTGTGGGCCTACATGGGTCCCAAGGACAGGAAGCCGGCGCTGCCGGACGTCGAATGGTGCACGCTGCCGGCCAGCCATGTGTTCGTCTCGAAGCGGCTGCAGGAATGCAACTACCTGCAGGCCATGGAAGGCGGGATCGATACCAGCCACGTTTCCTACGTGCACCGCTACGAAGTGGACCAGGATCCCTTGCATCAGGGCACCAAGGCCCTGGACTACATCAAGGCGGACGGCAACGTCATCTTCGAAATCGAAAAAACGCCTTTTGGGTTGACGCTGTTCGGGCGCCGCAACGGCGAGCCCGATTCCTACTACTGGCGCGTGACGCAATGGCTGTTCCCGTGGTTCACGCTGATTCCCCCGTTCGGTGACCACGCCCTGGGCGGCCACGTCTGGGTGCCTATCGACGACCACAACTGCTGGGCCTGGAGCATCAATTTCCGCGTCGACCGGCCGCTGAACGAAGAGGAACTGCGCGACCTGAACGAGGGCAAGGGCGTTCACTGCGAATACGAACCGGGCACCAATGTCCCGGGAGGCGCGTTCCGTCCCAAGGCCAACAAGGACAACGATTACCTGATCGATCGCCAGGCGCAGAAGGAAAAGCGCGCCTACTCGGGCGTGTTCGGCTTCGCCATGCAGGACGCCTCGCTGCAGGAAAGCATGGGGCCCATCCAGGACCATGCCAGCGAAAAGCTGCTGCCGACCGATCGGGCCATCGTGATGGCGCGGCGCATGCTTTTCGAAGCCGCGACCTCCCTGCGCACCGATAACGACCCGCCGGCGCTGGACGCCGACCAGCAGCGCGTGCGCGCGGCCGGCGTATTGCTGCCGCGCGACCAGAAGCCCCAGGAATGGGCGGTGGTCCACCTGGCCGATGCCAAGGACCAGAAGGTGTATTCCATCTAACACAACGCAGAACAGCACCACCACCAAAGGAGAAACCCATGATCAGGAACAAGCGGCGCGCGGTATTGATGGCTGCCGCGCTGGCGGCATGCTGTACGTTTTCGGCCGCCCAGGCGGACGACTGGAAGCCCGTCAAGCCCATACGCATCGTCGTCCCCATCGTGGGCAGCACCAACGATGTGCTGGCGCGGTTGGTCGCCCCGGAGCTGGGCGCCGCGCTGGGACAGCCTGTCGTGGTGGAAAACAAAGGCGGGGGCGGCGGCCTGATCGGCACGATGGACGTGGTCAAGTCCGCGCCGGACGGGTATACGCTGCTGGTGGGCTACAACGGTCCCATCACCATCAATCCCACGCTGCTGCCGCAGACGCCTTACGACCCCGTCAAGGACCTGGCGCCCATCACCCTGGCGGTGAAGGCGTCGCAATACCTGGTGGTCAACCCCAAGGTGCCCGTCAAGACGCTGGCGCAGTTCGTCGACTACGCCAAGAGCCATCGCATGAGCTATGCGTCCGTGTCGGTGGGGAGTTCCTCGCACCTGACGATGGAAATGCTGAAGCAGGCCGCCCATATCGACCTGACCCACGTGCCGTACCGCGGCGCCGGCCCGGCCGTGGTGGACCTGATCGGCGGCCAGGTCGACGCCGCCTTCCTGGTCCCCGGCAACATACAGGACTACGCCAAGGACGGGCGCGCGCGCCTGATCGCATCGTCGGGCCTGAAACGCTTTCCGTCCACCCCGGACGTGCCCACCGTCGCCGAGAGCGGCTATCCCGGCTTCGACGCCACGTCATGGATCGGCTTCCTGGCGCCCGCGGGCACGCCGCAACCCATCATGGACCGTCTCAATACCGAAATGGTGCGGATCCTGAAATCGCCCAAGGTGCGCAAGCAGCTGGAAGACATGGAATTCGAGGTGGTGGCCAGCACGCCGCGCGAGTTTTCCGATTGGATCAAGGTGGACGCCGAACGCTGGGCCAAGGTGATCAAGACCGCCGATATCAAGGGCAACTGACCTCAACACGCTAGGCGCACGCATGGTCGCGCATCGCGGCCGTGGCGCGCATTACGGGAATCATCCATGCAAGGAAAAGCCAGGCTATCGGGCAAGTCCGCCCTGATCACGGGCGGGGGCGGCGGCATAGGCGCGGCCGCCGCGGCGCTGTTCTGCACGGAGGGCGCCTCCGTCATGCTGGTCGACGCCAGCGAAGAAGCGCTGTCGCGCACCGCCCAGGCCATCGCGCGCGAGCAGCCCGGCGCGCGTGTCGCCACCTTCTGCGCGGACGTGTCGGATGCCGCCCGCGCCGCGGCGGCCGTGGAGGCTGCGCTGCGCAGCCACGGCGGGCTGGACATCCTGGTGAACAATGCGGCGATGCGCAACTACTCCGCGCTCGCGGATGTGACGCCCGAAGAGTGGCACGCGGTGGTGTCGGTGAATTTGATCGGCACGTCCAACTACTGCAAGGCCGCGCTGCCGGCGCTGCGGCGCTCGGGCAAGGGCGCCATCGTCAACGTGTCGTCCTGCTATGCGGAAACCGGGCGCAAGGGCATGGCGCTGTACGACGCCACCAAGGCGGGCATGCTGGCGATGACGCGCACGCTGGCCTTCGAGGAAACCGCCCATGGCATACGCGCCAACGCGGTGTGCCCGGGGTCGACGCTGACGGATTTCCATATCGGCCGCGCGCAGGCGGCCGGCAAGAGCGTCCAGGTGCTGAAGACGCAGCGCCAGGACACCTCGCTGCTGGGCCGCTGGGCCGAGCCGCGCGAGATCGCCTGGCCCATCCTGTGGCTGGCGAGCGACGAGGCCTCGTACATCACCGGTACGACCTTGATGGTGGATGGCGGCTTGTCCGCGATGTAGCAAGAGGATGGCGGGATGAGTGCAAATCGCTTGACGGTGCGCGTGGCGCGCAAGGTGGCGGAGACCGCCGAGATCAGCAGTTTCGAGCTGGTCGATCCGGCCGGCGGCGAACTGCCGCCTTTTACGGCGGGATCGCACATCGACGTCCATCTGCCGAATGGCATCATGCGCCAGTATTCGCTGTGCAATGCGCCCTGGGAGCGCCATTGCTATCGCATCGCCGTGCTGCGCGAGGCGGCGTCGCGCGGCGGATCGCAGGCCATGCACGATACCGTGCGCGAGAACGACCTGCTGGACATCGGTGTGCCGCGCAATCTCTTTGCCTTGGCGCAAAGCGCGCAGCGGCACGTGCTGCTGGCCGGCGGCATCGGCGTGACGCCGCTGCTGTGCATGGTGCAGCACCTGGCCGCCATGGGCGCGGATTTCGGCTTGCACTATTGCACCCGCTCCGTGGCGCGCACGGCGTTCCGCGCGCAATTGAGCGACGCCGCCTATGCCGGCCACGTGCAATTCCATGTGGACGATGGGGCGCCGGAGCAGAAGCTGGCGCTCGACGCGGTATGCACGCCGACACCCGGCACGCATCTGTACGTATGCGGTCCCAAGGGCTTCATGGACGCGGTGCTGGGGGCGGCGCGCGCGCGTGGCTGGCCCGAGGACAGCCTGCACTACGAGTTCTTCGCCGCCGATGCCGCGCCGGTGGACGGCGACGCCGCCTTTCGCGTGAAGCTGGCCAGCTCCGGCCGGGTGGTCGAGGTGCCGGCGGATTGTTCGGTGGTCCACGCCCTGGCCAAGGCGGGGGTCGACGTGCCCGTGGCCTGCGAACAGGGCATATGCGGCACCTGCCTGACCCGGGTGCTGGAGGGCGTGCCGGACCACCGCGACCTGTTCCTGTCGCCGGACGAACAGGCCGGGAACGCGCAGTTCACCCCCTGCTGTTCACGGGCAAAGACGCCGCTGCTGGTGCTGGACCTGTAGGGCGCCTTCCGGCGTCGACAGGCCCGCGGTCAGCCGCGTTCTTCGTCCAGCTTCTTCAGCATTTTCCCGGCGATGGCGAAGCCGGTGTTGGCGGCGGGCACGCCGGCATAGACGCTGACCATGAACAGCGCCTCTTCGATGAGGCGGGCTTCCACGCCGGCGCGCAGGGCGGCGCCGACATGCAGCTCGAACTCTTCCCAGCGCCCCAATGCCGCCATCATCCCCATCACGACGATGCGTCGGGTCACGTCGTCGATGCGGCTGGACGTCCAGATCCTGCCCCAGGCCAACTGGGTGATCATTTCCTGGAATGCGGTGTTGAAATCCGTGCGCGCGGCCAGTCGTCCGTCGACATAGGCGCGGCCCAGGATATCCCGGCGCCGTTCCAGGCCCAGCGTGTAGCGCTCGCTTTCCGCGAGATCGCCAACCGGCGCCAGGAAATCCAGCACGGCATCGCCCCATTGCACCGGCAGCTCGATCATCGGAATGTGGGCACCCGGCAGGGCGGTGACCGTGGCCCCCGGGATGGCGGCCGCGATTTCGGCGCCGCGCTCGGGCGGTGTGGACTGGTCCTGCGCGCCCGTGAGCACGCGGGTGGGAACGCGGATCGCGGCCAGGCCGTCGGCGATGCGCATGTCGCGGATGGCCGCGCAGCAGCCGGCGTAGCCATGCGGTTCGAGCGAGAGCAGGGTCTCCTTCACGCGCTCGGCGCGTGGATCTTCAAGCGCCAGGAAGCCGGGCGTGAAGAAACGCCCCAGCACGGCTTGCTCGATGGCCGCCATGCCGCCGCGCTGGACGTTGTCGATGCGCGCGTTCCAGACGTCCGCGGGGAAGCGCACCGCCGTATTCGAGAGCACCAGCTTGTCCAGGCGCTGGTCGGGGCGCTGCGCGTAGGCCATGCCGACCATGCCGCCCAGGGAGACGCCGCAGTAGTGAAATTTGTCCAGCTTGGCGGCCTGCACGACGGCGGCCAGGTCGCCCGCCAGTTGGTCCATCGTGTATGCGCCCTCGGGCGCGTCGGAAGCGCCATGTCCGCGCATGTCGAAACGGATCACCCGGAAATGCCGCATCAGCCGCGGCAGCACGGGATCCCACAGCGAAAAATCCGTGCCGAGCGAGTTGCCCAGTACGAGCGCGGGCAGCGAGGGCGAGCCGTCGCTGCGCCAGTAGATGCGGGTGACGCCGTTGATTGCGAAAGGCATGTCGTTCCTTGGAAGGATCAGTCAGGAAGGTGAATCATCGGCCATGCCGGCCGCGACGTGCAAGCCGGCCCGCCGTGCCGCCCATGCGGCCAGCACGGGCACGCATGGGGCCTCGGCCGCGTCCAGGCAGCGTTCCACGCCGCACGCCTGCTCGATGTCCGCGGCGGGAATCCTGCCGTCGACCTCGGGATGATGCAGCAGCAGGTCGCGCAGCTCGGCGCCTTGCTCCAGCGCCTGCCTGCACAGCGCGTCGACGATGCGCTGCGCCGCGGCCGGGCCCAGTGCGCGGGCCAGCAGCATGCCGACGGTTTCCGAGTGCACGACGCCATGTTGCCGGACCAGGTTGGCCTGCATTGCCTCGGGATCGACGCGCAGCCCCTGCGCGGTTTCCACCGCCATGGACAGCGCGTTGTCCAGCAGCATGAACAGGTCGGCCAGCAAGGGCAGGGCATTGGGCCAGCTGCCCAATCCCCGCTCATGTTCCGCGGTCATGTCCGAGACGAGCGACAGCGCCAGTGGGGGCGCCCGCAGCGCGGCGTCGAGCATGTGCATGCAGGCCATGGGATTGCGCTTGTGCGGCATGGCGGAAGAGCCGCCGCGGCCGGCGCCCGATGGCTCGAAGGCCTCGGCCACTTCGCTTTGCATCAGCAGCGAAATATCGCGGCCGAGCTTGCCCAGCATGGCGCAGCACAGCGCCAGCTCGTTGCCCAGGCGGGCCAGCCGGTCACGCGCGCTTTGCCATGCGATGGGTGTGCCACGCAGGCCCAGGGCGCCGGCCACGGCATCGGCAAGGGCCTGGCCATGCACGCCGAGCGCGGCCCGCGTGCCGTTCGCGCCGCCGAACTGGATGACGCGGCAGGCTTCGCCGGCATCCTGCAGCGCGCCGGCGCAGCGATCCAGGGCATCCAGCCAGCCGGCGGCCTTCCAGCCGAAGGAGATGGGCGCGGCCGGCTGCATCAGGGTGCGCGCCAGCATGGCGGTACGGCGATGCGTTTGCACCAGATGGGCGAGCGCATCGCCGAGATCCCGCATCTGCCCGTGGATAAGCCGCAGCGCGGCTTGGGCCTGGAGCATGAGCGCGGTTTCGCAGACGTCCTGGCTGGTCGAGCCGTAGTGCACGAAAGCGGCGTGCTCGGGTGCGCGGCGGGCGACTTCCTGCTTGAGCGCCTTGGCGAAGGGGATGGCGGCCGTGCCGGCCTTGCGCGCATCCGCGGAAATCGCGGTCCAGTCGAAGACTTCCGGCCGCGCGCATGCCTGCGCGATGCTCTCGGCGGCGGCGGGCGGGATCAGGCCGCACCGCGCCTGGGCCTGCGCCAGCGCGGCCTCAAAGCGCAGCATCGCGGCATACAGGGCCGCGTCGGTCCACAAGGCGCGCATGGCGTCCGTGGAGAACATGGCGCGTATCGATAGCATCGGCGGATTCCGCGAAGCAAGCCGGAAGGGCGCGAGCTACAGCTCGAAGAAGACGGTTTCGTCCTTGCCCTGCAGGCGGATGTCGAAGTGATAGTGCTGCGGCGATACCGGCCGCGCGATGAGCGTATGCCGCCGAGCCGGCGGAACCGCGGCCAGCGTCGCATCGGCGGCGTTGGCTTTTTCTTCGTCGCCGAAGTATACGCGCGTGATGGCGTGCAGCAGCATGCCGCGGGCCGTGACGATGATGTCGGCGTGCGGCGCCTCGCCATTCCCCTTGGCCTGGGGCCGGGGCAGGTCGACGATGTAGCGGAACCGCGGATCCGTGCCCGTGCCGATGCGGCACATGGCTGGCGGCTCGCCATCGCGTTCCAGCCAGAACTCCAGCATGGCGTCGTGTATGGGTTCGCCGTCGCCGTCCAGGACCTGGCCGGTCAGCGTCACGCGGGGGGCGGGATCGTCGGGCTCGATCAGGCGCATGGGAAAGGCGCTTTTCAGATCGAAGCCGTATTGCTCGGGGACCAGGCCATAGGCGAAGTAGGGGCCCACCGTCTGCGAAGGGGTCTGGCGGCTCATTGGCGATTCTCCATCGGGGTTTCGGCGGCGCCTCGCAGGACGATGTCGAACACGTAGCCCAGGGCATAACCGTCCTCGGTCACGTCCGTCGAGAACCTGGAGATGAGGCGTTCGCGCGCGTGCTCGGGCACGCCCTGCACCATGGGATCGAGCGCCAGCAGCGGATCGCCCGGGAAATACATCTGGGTCACGAGCCGCGACGCGAACCACTCGCCGAACAGCGAGAAGTGGATGTGGTTGGGACGCCAGGCATTGGGGTGGTTGCCCCATGGATAGGCGCCGGGCTTGATCGTCAGGAAGCGGTACACGCCATTGGCGTCGGTAAGGCAGCGGCCGGCGCCCAGGAAGTTGGGATCCAGCGGGGCGTCGTGCTGGTCGCCCTTGTGCACATAACGGCCGGCCGCGTTGGCCTGCCAGATTTCGACCAGCGTATTGGCGACCGGTTTATTCCGCTCGTCCAGCACCCGGCCGGTCACGATGATGCGTTCCCCCAGGGGCGCGCCGTTCTTCTGGGCGTTGCGCGTCAAGTCATGGTCCAGGGCGCCCAGCTGGTGGGCGCCGTAGACGGGCGCCCGCATATTGCGCATGCGCTCGGGCATGGGCAGCAGCGTCTCGCGCGGCGAGCGCTTGGCGGTGGAGCGATAGGGGGCGTAGTCGTAGCGGGGATGCGAGTCCCAGTCGAAGGCGTCGACCCTGTTATCGGCCATGGCGCTGTCTCCTTATTTCCGGGCGGGGATGGGATGACGGCTATTCTGGAATTTCTCTAAGATTATGAAAAGTGAATTTTTTGGATGGTTTCCATAACCTATGGATATACAACCCCTGGCCGCCAGCGGCCGTGTCAACCTGCGCCATCTGCATTGCTTCGTGGCCATCGCGCAAAGCGGCTCGCTGCTGCGCGCCGCCGAGAAACTGGCGATTTCGCAACCCGCGATCTCGAAACGGTTGGGGGAACTGGAAGAAATCGTGGGCACGGTGCTGTTTACCCGCGGCAGGCAGGGCGCCCGGCTCACCCGCGAGGGGCAGCGCCTGCTGCCGTATGCGACCCAGATGCTGGCCATCCTGCGCGAAGGCCTGCAGGCCGTGGCCGTCCCGGACAATCCGCAGCGTGCGGAAGTGCGCTTCGGGGTGCTGCCCACGCTCGCCGCGATCCTGGTACCGCGCGCATTCGCCGCCATGCGCCAGGCCTGGGGCGACGTCGAGCTGGACGTGGTCACGGCGTCGAACTCCGAGCTGCTGGCCGGCGTGCGCAGCGGTCAACTCGCCTTTGCCGTCAACCGGGCGGCGGATCCCGAACTCTCGGAAGGACTGCGTTTCGAATACCTGTTTGCCGATCCGCTGGTGGTCGTGACGCGGCCCGGCCATCCGGTCGCGCGTGGCGGCCTGGGCGCAATGGCGGCCGCCGGGCCATTTCCGGTGCTCTTGCCCCCGACGGGCACGCTGATCCGCCAGTCCGCCGACCGGCTGCTGGATGAGGCGGGGCCCGGCAAGCCGGCCATGCTGCTCCAGACGCTTTCGATGTCGATGTCGCGCGCGATGACCCTTGAATACGATGCCATCTGGCTGGTGCCGCGCAGCGCCGTGGCGAGCGATATCGCCAGCAATTCCCTGGCGATCGTGCCCGTCTCGGTGCCGGGCGGCGAGGAAAGCGTGGGCATGACGACCCGCCGCGGCGCGGTGCCGACGGCCGCATCCCGTGCCTTGATGGAAAGCCTGCGCGAAGCGGCCACGGCACGGAAGTTCTGAAGCCCGGGCGCGGCGGCTGCGATGGCGTGCCGATTGCAAGCAAACATGAATGTCACTGGACTGTCACCCGGGCGGCTGAACATCCTTGCCCATCCTGGCAGGAGGACCCATGCGGGCGGATACCATCAAAGACATCCGGCGGCGCATCGCCGCCACGGGCGAAGACAGAATGCGCACGCGCGCGCTCGTGGCATCGGGCGCCTGGCGCGCCGCGGATGACGACGCGACGCGCTGCGCGGCCTTCGATGCGCGCGTCAAGCGCGATTCGGGGCTGGCCGAGGCCGTGCAGGGCACCAACGATTTCCAGCCCGCGGCTTTCCTGCCCGAAGGCGCCATGGCACGCCGCGCCGTCGGGCGCGTCGCGCTGCAGACGCCGCAATTGTCGATATCGGGCACCGGATTCCTGATCAGCCCGGAGCTCTTCATCACCAACCAGCACGTCATCGCCGATGCCGCGGCGGCCGGGCAGGCCACCATCGTGTTCGACGACGAGCTGGACGAGCGCGGCCAGCCGCGGCCGCGCACGATATTCCGACTGGCGCCCGACCGCTGCGCCGTGTTCTCGGACGAGAAAGACCTGGACTATGCCTTGATCGCCCTGGGCGAACGCGTGCGGGGCGATGCGACGCCGGAGGAATTGGGGTATTGCCCGATCAGCTTCACGCCCGATCGCCATCGCAAGGGCATGAACGTGAATATCATCCAGCACCCGGAGGGCATGCCCAAGACGATCGCCATCCGCAACAATCTGCTGACTGCCCGCACGGACACCCGCCTGCTTTACGAGACCGATACCGATTTCGGCTCCTCGGGTGCCCCGGTCTTCAACGATCAGTGGGACGTGGTGGCGCTGCATCACTATGGCGCGCCGTCGGGGTCGGGCCAGGGCTTGGCGGCGGCCGGCGCGGATGCGGATGAAGCCGCCGTTGCCGCGCCCGCGAAGAAGCACGCACGCGGCAAATCCGGCGCGGCGCGCAAAACGGTGGCCAGCGCCGCGCTGCCGCCCGCAACCTCCGCAAGCGTGAACGAGGGCGTGCGCATCAGCAGCATCTATCAGGACCTGCAGTCGCGCTTGCCGCGCTTGCAAGCCGGGGCCGAACTCCTGCGCCGCGCGTTGGCACTGTGGGTGGATTCCTCGCCGACGTCCGGGCGGCAGCTGGAACGGCGCGCACCGCCGGGGAACGCGGGGGGAACCGCGACGCCAGCAGGCGCGGCCGCCAGTCCGGAACCGAGGATGCTGAAACGTCTGCCGGAGCAGGCCGTACTGGATACGGACTACGGCGATCGCAACGGCTACAACGCCCGGTTCGTGCCGGGCGTGAAGCTGGACCTGGCCAGGATCGCCGCGCCCCGCAAGCGCGTGATCGCGCCGCTGCAGGAAAGCGCCACGGGCGCCGCGCCCGGTGAACTGCGCTACCAGAACTTCAGCGTGGTCATGCACAAGGCCCGTCGCCTTGCGCTGCTGACCGCCACCAACATCGACGGCGCCCGCTGGCTGGCCATCGACCGCAAGACCGGCCAACCCGCGGCGGACCAGCCGGAAGGCGACGTCTGGTACAACGACTCGCGCATCAACGCCTCGTACTGCGTCGGCCAGTCCTTTTATTCGGGCTGGAGCCATCTGTTCGACCGCGGTCACCTGACGCGGCGCGAGGACCCCACCTTGGGCGAATTCGCCGCGCGCGCCAACGCCGACACCTTTCACTTCACCAATTGCACGCCGCAGCATTGGAAGTTCAACGAGTCCATCCAGTACTGGCAGGGCATCGAGCGCTACGTGCTGGAAAAAGGCGTGTTCGACAGCGGCCGCGACAAGCCCTTGACGGTGTTCCAGGGCCCCGTGTTCGACGACGTCAACGATATGTGGGCGGACGGCGTGCAGGTGCCGTCGGCTTTCTGGAAGGTGGTGGTATGGAAGGGCGCCGCGGGCCTGAAGGCGGTGGCGCTGGTGGCCGACCAGACCGCGCTGTTTTCGCTGGCGCGGCGCGGGTCGGCGCCGCCGCCGAAGGACACGCCGGTGAACGTGGTGCAGTGGCGCGCGTCCATTCCCGCCATCGAAAGCAAGACGGGGCTGGACCTGGCCCCGCTGCGCGCGCACGATACGGCCGGCGGGGCACTACCCGTCGTCGGGGAAGCGCTCCTGCCGATCACGCGCTGGGAAGATATTCCCTTGGAATGACGTTCGCCGGGGGCGCGGCGACGTGGCCGGCGCCGGGGCAGTTGCCTAGGGGCCCATGGCCGGCGATGTTATCCGGCAGGCTTGTCTCGCGTCCGGTCGCCGCCGGACAGATCCTCGGATTGGCGGCGGGGATCTTCGCCCTTGAAGCCGCCATAGCTGCTTTGGCCGGGATCGGCGCTACGGCTTTTGATCTTTTCGTCGGGCGCCTTTTCATGCGCGCCGGCGCCGGCGGCGGGCAAGTCGGCCGGATGGGATGTGGGTCGTTTGTTCATGATGATTCCTCCCGTTTTTCCTGACAAACCAAGGACTTCCTTAGCAAGGGCTGTACCGGCCGCGTTCAGTCGCTTGTCATAACACGTTCAGCTTTTGGTTGGCTTTCATTCAGCTCGTTGTTGCTTTTGCACCCTAGGTGTATACGCTTATTCGCTGAAACCGACAGCAAGCTGAAAGTGCCGCTCTCCACAATCGCGTTCAGCATCATGCAAGCCTGCGTGGTGTCCTGACAAAGCGAATATGAAGGAGAGGGGAAATGACGTCCCGCAGACGCAGGGCCCGGCCGGGAGAGCACCGGCCATGAACATGAACAACCGCAATTTCGTCAGGGGCTTGTTCCTGATCGCTTTTGCCCTCGTCTTCGGCGGGGTGGCGGCGACCTACCCCCTGGGCAACCTGGCCCGCTTCGGCGCGGGGCTGTTCCCGCTGCTGGTGTGCGGCTGCCTGCTGCTGATCGGCATCATCACGGTCGTGCGTGCCTACTTCGTCGAGCCCGTGCCGCTCGGCTACAGCATCCGCAACATCGCCATCGTCATGGCCAGCCTGGTGGGCTTCGTGCTCGTGTCGAACTTCCTGAACATGCTTCTGGGCATCGTGTTCCTGGTGTTCTGCTCGACGCTGGCCGGGACCTCGTACTCCGTGGCGCGCAACGTCAAGATCTCCGCCGGCCTCATCGCGGTGGCGCTCGCCTTCAAATTCCTGCTGGGTCTGAACCTGCCGCTCCTATGATCGACATCCTGCACAACCTCTCGTTCGGTTTCGAACAAGCGCTGACCCTGGAAAACCTGATGTATTGCGCATTGGGTTGCACGGTCGGTACCCTGATCGGCCTGTTGCCGGGCCTTGGTCCCCTGTCGACCATCAGCCTGCTGCTGCCGATCACCTACTCCATCCCCGCCGGCGGCGCACTGATCATGCTGGCCGGGATCTACTACGGCGCGCAGTACGGCGACAGCGTCAGTGCGATCACGATGAAGATTCCGCACGCCAGCAGCATCGTCGCCTGCATCGACGGGTACCAGATGAACCTGAAGGGCAAGACCGGCCTGGCGTTGTTCACGGCCGGGATGTCGAGCTTCATCGGCGGCACCGTTGCCATCGTGGTGCTGTCCACGATGGCCCCGGCGCTGGGCGAGGTGGGCATGCTGTTCGGCCCGGCCGACTACTGTGCGCTGATGATGCTGGGCTTCTTCTGCGTCAGCTTCGTCAGCAGCGGCAGCCTGCTCAACGGCCTGGCCATGGCCCTGATCGGCATTCTGCTGGGCGTGATCGGCACGGACGTCAACAGCGGCATGGCGCGCTACACCATGGATCTCATCTTCCTGCAGGATGGGGTCGGCCTGATCAGCATCGCGCTGGGCTGCTTCGGCATCGCCGAGATCGTCAAGAACCTGGACGCCCGCAATACGCTCACGCCCTTCAACGGCAAGATCAAGCTGCTGCCGACCTGGCCGGAGTTCAAGCGCATCATCCCTAGCGCGCTGCGCGGCAGCATCATCGGCTCGGTGCTGGGCATCCTGCCGGGTGGCGGCCCGACGATCGCGCAGTTCGCGGCCTACGCCGCCGACAAGCGCTTCAGCAAGTACCGCGATGAAATCGGCAAGGGCGCCATCGAGGGCGTGGCCGGCCAGGCGGCGGCTGACGAAGCCGCCGCGCGGACCAGCTTCATTCCGCTGATGGCCATCGGCATCCCGGAAAACGCCGTGATGGCGCTGATGCTGGCGGCCTTCATCGTCAAGGGCGTGCAGCCCGGACCCAACATGATCGCCAACCACCCGGACCTGTTCTGGGGCCTGGTGGCCAGCATGTGGATCGGCAACTGCTTCCTGCTCATCCTGAACGTGCCGCTGGTGCGCTACTGGCTGTCGGTGTTCAAGATTCCGTACACGGTGCTGTTCCCCTCCATCCTGTTCTTCTGCTGCGTGGGTACATTCAGCATCAACAACAGCCTGGACGACGTGTACATCACCGCGGTCTTCGGCTTCATCGGCTATCTGTTCATGCGCCTGGGCATGGAGGCCGCGCCCCTGATGCTGGGCTTCATCCTGGGCCCGATGCTGGAGGAGAACTTCCGCCGCGCCATGCTGCTCAGCCGCGGCGACTTCGGCATCTTCGTGTCGCGCCCCATCAGCGGTACGCTGTTTGCGGCGATCGGCGCCATCGTGGTGTGGCAGGTGACATCCTTCGTGCGCAAGAACCGCCAGCGCAAGGCCGCGGCCCTGGCCGTGCCGCAACCTGCCGTGCAAGCCGACTGATTACGTGCCGCCGCCGGCATCTCCTTGTCGGCACTTGCTTGCCCTCCTTTGCCGGAGGGCTTTTTTTCGTGCGTGCACCTTGATCGCGTGTCGCCCACGCCCGGCGTCACCCGTGTTTCGCACCGTTTCGACGGGAATGTGGATTGCAGCTCCACCTTCCCTACGCGCGTACTCAGGAGGCAACCATGGCATCGCGCAATCTCCCTATGACGGGCCGCCAGTGGCCCATGTCGCCGATCATGGAACTGCACCAGGAACTCGATCGGCTTTTCGGCGGTATGTTGGGAGGATGGGGCACCGGTACCGCCTCGTCCTTCGGCGCCATGCCGCAGATCGAAGTGAGCGAACAAGGTTCGGACCTATGCATATCGGTCGAGCTGCCCGGCGTGCGGCAGGAGGATGTGGACGTGCGCCTGGCGGGCGACACACTACTCATCAGCGGAGAAAAGAAGAGTAGCAACGCACAACAGGAAAACAATATGCACGTCTCGGAACGCAGCTACGGCCGCTTCCAGCGGCAGGTGACGCTGCCCTTCACACCGGACCCGGAGCGCACGCAGGCATCGTTGGAAAACGGTGTCCTGACCATCCGCCTGGGACGCATGCCGGAAAGTTCGGCTACCCGGCGGATCGAAATCCGCAGCGCAGACCAGGGCGCGGCTGCGCCCGCCTTGCAGTCGCAAGGCCAGCAGGCGTCCTCCATGCCGTCCAGCGGCGCGGGCGCGGCGAGCGCGGCGGGCAGCACGGGCGGCGTAGGTAGCGAAGAGGGCGGCCAGACGCCGCCGTGACCGTCGCCGGCCATGCTGCGTTATCCTGGCGGAGCCGGGGCGAACCCGGCTCCGGCGCAGGGGCTTTTGGAATCAGCCGGGTCGGCATCGTGGCCAAGGAGTTGAACATGGCAGGCAACGCGGAAAGACGGATCGACGTGGCGATCGCCAGGGGCAGGGAGCGGCTGCTGGCGGCCGAGCCGGAGCTCGCCCGCAACGCGGACGCGCGCGCGACGGAGAAGGCCGGGCTGGCGCAGGAAAGACGGATAGCGCTCTACGAGGCCGAGATCGAACAGGAAATCGCCGACTACGCGCAATCGCAAGGCATCGACGAAATCGACATGCTGCTGCGCCTGGGTGTGGACTCCGACGAGGAAGCGCGCGAGCTTCTTGCCTTGCGGCGGCAGCAGGACGAGGGTGACCAGGGTGCGTAGGCCCGACGGGCTTGGGTTTCCGGATGTCGTTCTCCATTTCAATAGCGAAGAGGTCCGGTTCGAGCTGCCTGCACAAGCCCTGGCCTTGCCACCGGCATACCGGGCGAAGGTTCAAGCGCATTGGGAGGCGGTCAATGCCGATGGCCGCTTCTTCAATGGCCAGGTCCTGGCCGCCGTCGACGTGCAGCCGGCGGCTTCTCCGCCCGTCGTGAGGCTGGCGGTCACCGACTACGCCCATTATCTTTACGCGGCCGCCGACCGGAACCGGGAAGCCGATTGCCGGGCGGTGTACTGTTCGAGCGTGCTGCTGACTACCGATGGCTACGTGTTGCTGGGTGAGATGGCTGGCAATACGGCGTCGCCGGGCCACCTTCTATGCCCGGGAGGCATGCTGGAGCTCAACGCCGCACGGGGCGTGTCGGCAGTGGCCTGTTGCGAGCGGGAACTCACCGAGGAAGTCGGCGCCGCGGTATGGCAAGACCGGCGGTCGTTTCGGCCGCTTTGTATCAAGACCGGTGGAAGGCGGTCGAACATCGGTTTGTTCTACGTTGTGCGGCTTAACAGCACCGCGCAGCTGGCGTTGTCGCGATTCGCGACGCACCAGGCCGAGCTGCGCCGTGCGGGGGAAAAGCCGGAACTCGCCAGGCTGGTCCCCATCAAGCTCGATGTAGCGGCCATCGATGCCTTCCTGCGCGGCGAAGCACCGCGCGCGGATTACCTTCGGCCGCTTTTCCAGGATCATTGGGCCCGGGTCCAGGCCGCGGCGGACGCAGGGTAGCGGATGCGCCCGTGGTTTAGTGGCCGGCCGGCTTGACCTCGATGCGCAAGGGATCGCCGCCGGCGATGATCGCGAGCAGACGGTCGACATTGGGGTGGGCGCCCGGGCGGCCGCGGGCGTCGTCCGTATGTTCGGCGAACACGGCCAGGCCATGTTGCGCGGCCTTGGCGTCCAGCGTCCCGAACGCGCGGGACAGATAGTTGTAGACCGCCAAGGAACCCTGCTTGCCGGGCTGGTTCTCGATGCTGGCCACCACCTTGCCCTGGGGGTCGATGAGATCGATGGATGCGATTCCGTCGATGGGCGGCAACTGCCGCAGATTGTCCTTGAACACGGTGCCTGGCTGGATCATGGGGAGCATGGTTGTTGTTCCTGAATGACGACGAGCCCGACATGTTATCCGAGCGGCGCCCCGCGCCTGCGCGCGCCTGGCCAGCTGTCCTGCTCAGAAATATCCGCTTCAAGGCGCAAAACCCGCGTGCCATGATCGTGCCGTCACACGCGAACGTTTCAGCCGCTATGGGGTAGCAATGCAGCAAATAAAGTTGATGCGCAAGTACGGCGCACAGGTCCATGCGTACAAGCACACTTTCCTGAACGGAAGGCTCAACATGGGTTCCAACCTCGTCGAGGATCGAGGCGCATGCGTGCAGGCCTCGCGCGGGTCGGCGGCCAATTGCTATAGCTTCTCGAACACCCCCATGGGCGTCAGGCCGCTGGTTCTCATTGGCACCCTTGCGCAGATCGACGATTTCTTCCGCAGGGAGGCCAACTACGGCATCGTCAACGAGATCATGGAACTTCCGATGATCTACGTCAGGGCGGCCCGTTACCGCGCCGGGGAACGATTCAAGGAGCTTGCCGCGGGCCACGCCACGACCAGGGCACTGATCGATACGTTCAAGACCGGCGTTGGCATCATGGCGGATCCGGTCGTCGATCGCGCGGTCGCGGGTGTGGTCCCGGACCACACGCTTGGCCAGGCCAGCGATGGGGCGATAACCCTGGCCAATGTCGTCAAGGGCGTGGTGGACGCGACCATGGCCAGCGATGGCGCGATCCAGGCCGCGAGGAGCCTGTCCGGCGGGTCCAGGAATCCCGGTGGGCCCGAGTTCTACGTCGAATTTTCGTACATGCAAGGCAGCGGTACGAAGCGTGTCGGCACCCACCGCCTTAGCTTCAGCGACAGGGACTTGTTCTGGACGCTGGCCGAATTGCTATGCAATGCATGACGCCATTTTGCCCCGCTGAAAAGGGCGGGCACTAGGTTTCGTCGCCGCGCAGCGCCGTGATGAGCGCCGCGACGGCGAACAGCGCGCCGGCCGCGCACACGGCGTTCCATCCCGCCAAGGCCCATGCCGCGCCGGCCAGCGCCGATCCCACCGCGCCGCCCAGGAAGAACACGCCGACGAAGATGCCGTTGATGCGTCCGCCCGCTTCCGGCCGCAGCAGATTGATCGCGCGCCGTCCCAAGGTCTGGTCGCCGGTCACGCCCACATCCAGCAGTACGGCGGCGACACCCATCGCCAGCAGCGGCCACCATGCCGCACGTCCAGCCGGTGGCGGCATGCCCGCGAGCGCGCCCAGCCCCAGCGCGCCCAGGAGCACCGTGTGCGCCGTCAAGGTGGCGGCGCGCGTCCAGCCGCGATCGCCGATCCGGCCAAACAACGGGGTGACGATGGCGCCGCCCGCGCCGGCCAGCGCGAACAGCGCGATGCCGCGTTGGCCCAGTCCGAAGGGGGGCTGTGCCAGCCGCAATGCCACGGCCGTCCAGAACAGGCTGAACGCACCCATCACCAGGCTGGCGGACAGTGCGCGGCGCCGCAGTACTTCTTCTTCGCGCCACAGATGCCAGAGCGAGGCGATCAGGGCCCGGTAGGAAGCGCGCACGGCCGGCTGCCTGCGCGGCAATCGCGTCGCCAGCACCAGGCTCAGCACCGTCATGGCGACAGCGCTTATGCCGTAGAAGGCGCGCCAGCCCCATGCGTCGGCGATCACGCTGGCCAGCGGCCGCGACAGCAGGATGCCGGCCATCAGGCCGCCCATCACGTCCCCGATCACTTGCCCGCGCCGTGCCGGCGACGCCATATGCGCGGCGATCGGAACCAGCACCTGGATCGCCGAACACGCGGCGCCCAGTACGAAAAGGACTGGAAGCAGCGTCTCGGCCCCCGTGCAGAACATCGCGGCGGCCGCGGCCGCGATGGCCACGCCCAGTTGCGCGACGACGAGGCGGCGGTTCTCGATCAGGTCGGCCAGGGGGACCAGCAGGAATAGACCGGCCGCGTAGCCCAGCAGCGTGGCCATGGCGACCAGGCCGTTCTGCGCGGGCGCCAATCCGAGGGACGGCCCGATCAGCCCGATCAATGTTTGCGGCGCGAACAGGTTCGTGACGATAACCGCGACCGAGGTCGCGAACAGCAGCGCCAGCCGCGATGTCATGGCGTGCGGCGGCGCGTCCGGGACGGCCCCGCTGGCGACCGAGGAGTCTTGTAGGGACATAAGGCCTCGAAAATAGTTATTTCGCAATACGAGTCGAGACTTTATGCGCCGTTGGCATCATAATACAATTGAATTATAGAAATACACATTATGCGGAGTACGCATGAATATACGGGAGCTGGAAGCCTTCCTGGCGGTCGTCGAAACCGGTTCCATCGTCGCCGCGTCGGCGCGCCTGCACGTGACGCAGCCTGGAATCACGCGCCGGATCCAGAGCCTGGAGGAGCGCCTGGGGGCGACCTTGCTGGACCGCCAATCCAAGCCGCTGAAGCCGACGGCTGCCGGCCGGCAGGCATATGAGCACGGCCGACAGGTGCTGCGTGCGTTGGGCGATCTGATGGAAGGGGTCTCGCCCCACGGCCCGTTGCAGCGAGAATTGCGGATCGGCGTCGTGCCTTATCTATCGGAAACCGCGCTGGTGGGGCCGATGGACCGGCTGCGCGCGGACTATCCCAGGCTGTCGCTGCGCATGGCGTCCGGCTGGTCTCCACAACTGCTGGCGCAGATCACGCAAGGCGCACTGGACGCCGCGGTGGTGTGCCTGCCGGACGGCGCGCCGGAACCGGAAGGCCTGGCCGGCCAGGAACTGGGCGTGCAGCGCGTGCTGCTGGTCGCGGCCGCGTCGCTGAATGTGCCAAACCCCGCGGATCTGGCCATGCTGGCCAAATACCCCTGGGTCACCAACGAGAACGGCTGCGGCTTCCGCACCTATATCCGCAACCATTTCGAGGCGCAGGGGCTGCATCTGGACATCGCGGCGGAAGTGCAGAGCGCGGATTTGCGGCTCTCGCTGGTGGCGCGCGGCATGGGGATAGGCATCGTGACCCCGGCCGCCTTTGCGGCCAATCCACGGCGCGACGATGTGCGGATCATCGATACGCCGGCTTTCACGCCGCAGGTGCGCGCCTGGCTGCTGCATCGGCCGCCGGCGGGGCAACTGGCGCGGCCCTTGGCGGTATTCGCTCAGGCATTGGCGGAAGCCCTGGACCAGCCGGCCAGCATCGTCGCATGACATCGTGGCCTGACGCGCTGGCAAGCCGCGCGTGCGCATGGCGGGGCCACACCCCTTGCATGCGCGAACGGCGCATGCGGGCGTTTATTGGTCGAAGGGCACATCCTGGCTGGCCTTGATGCAATCCATCACGACCAGCGTCCGGAAACGCTGGACGTTGTTGTTCTGGAAGAAGAGCTGGCGCGCAAGCTCCGTGTATTGCGCCATGTCGCGCACGGTGAAATGCAGGATGAAGTCCCATTCGCCCGTGACGTAATAGCACTGCTGCACCTGCGGACAGGCACGAAACGCGGCCTTCATGCCATCGAGCAGATCGATCTGTTCACTTTCCGTGGCCACTTGGGTGATGATCGTCAGGGGATAGCCTAGCGCTCGCCCCGCCAGCACCGCGCCGAACTTTCGAATGACGCCTTCGCTGACCAGCCGTTTCAGGCGGCGGTTGACGGCCGCCGTCGACAGGTGGACGCGGTCGCCCAGTTCCGCCTGCGAAATCCGGCTGTTGGCCTGGACCAAGGCCAGCAGCTTCAGATCGAATTCGTCCAGTACGGCCATGTTCGCCCGTGACCCAGCACGTTGCGCGACGCGGCTACGCGCCTGCAGTGCAATGACGTTGCGTATGCGTGGGGATATTAGCGTAAATATTCCCGGGAAGACGAAATAGTATTTCATCGTTGACGCCCCTCAAGAGGTGAACATCCCTTGTCCGTTCTGCTCAATCCCCACTATCGCCCGCCAGGCGCAACCCCCCAGGGCATGCCCGACCATGCTTCCGTACGCGCCTTGATTTCACGGGTGTTCGACTATCGGCCAACCGCCGTGCACGACCTGAAGGGCCTGGCCGCCGCGCTGGGCGTGGAGGCCCTGGCGGTCAAGGACGAAGGCGGCCGCCTGGGCTTGCGCAGCTTCAAGGCGCTGGGCGGCGCCTATGCGGTCTTGCGGACCGTCTGGCACACCGCGCGCGAGCGCGGCGGCGCGTCCCTGGGCTTGGACGACTTGCCGCGCGCCGGTTCGGGATCGCTGGCGCCGCCTATGCCTGGACAGCGCGACCAGCCGGGCAGTTTCGCCTTTCGCCGCGCCGCATCGGCATTGACCTTTGTGTGTGCGACGGACGGCAACCACGGGCAAGCGGTGGCGGCCGGGGCACGCCTGGTGGGGGCGCACGCCGTGGTCCTCGTGCACCAAGGCGTTGCGGAGCGCCGGCGCAGGGCCATCGCGCGCTTTGGCGCGGAGGTGCGCGTCGTGCCCGGGAGCTACGACGATGCGGTGGAACAGGCGGGCCGGTTGGCGCAAGCCGAGGGATGGGTGCTGCTGTCGGATACGTCATGGCACGACTATCTCGATGTGCCCCGCGTGGTCATGGAAGGCTATTGCCTGATTGCGCAGGAGATCGTCGAACAGCTGGACCGGCCACCCACCCATGTGTTCTTGCAGGCCGGCGTGGGCGGCATGGCGGCCGCGCTGGGGGCGTCATTGACGGCCATGTACGGGGACGCGCCGCCGGCGATCCTGATCGTCGAACCGGAACGGGCCGCCTGCTTCATGGCCAGCGCCCGCGCCGGCCGCCGCGTGCGGGTGCGGCCCGGCCACCCCACGATCATGTCCATGCTGGAGTGCTACGAACCGTCCACGCTGGCGTGGGATGTCCTGGATACGCTGGCGCGCGCCTTCATCACCGTGAGCGAAGCACAATGCCGGCAAGCCATGCATCTGCTCGCGTATCCGCGCGACGGCGATGCCACCATCATGGGTGGGGAAAGCGGCGTGGCGGGCCTGGCGGGATTGTGCGCATTGGTGCAAGGGGGCCGTGCCCGCGCGGCACTGGGATTGGACTCCCGATCGCGGGTGCTCGTCGTCAACACGGAATCGACCGACGACGAGGGTCATGTCGGTCACACCGCGAATGGGTAGGTTTCCGGCATGCCTTCGCGAGCCTCCACAGGCAGGGGCGTGACGGCCGCGGTGACATCGAACCACACGTAGGCATCGTACTGCTCGGCCAGCGTCGCCTCCGCATAATGGCTGTAGAGTTCGGTGTCCGGGCGGTAGATCACGCCGATATAGCGTTCCAGCCGTGGCGCGTTCAACAGCACGCGCAAATCGTCATGCACGCCGGGCCGCAGGTCCAGCAAGAACCTCGTCTGTCCCGTCCGGTGCATCATGTGTTCGTAGCTGTCCGGCCGCGCCGGCCGCACGCGCATCAAGCGCATGGGGCCATCCCAGTCGTCGGCGGCGCCGACCGTGCCGGCATAGGTGCCGAAGCCCACGAGCGCGGCCTCGTGGCCATAGCGCTCGCGGCACAGCTGGCCGATATTGATTTCGTCGCGCACACGCCCCATTTCCGTGGCGGATGCATCGCCTATATGCGAGTTGTGTGCCCAGACCACGGCGCGCGATTGCGGTCCCCGGGCTTCCAGCAGCCGCGCCAGCGTCTCGAACATATGCGTGTCGCGCAGGTTCCAGCTTTGCGCCGGCCCTTGGTATAGCGTGCGGTAATAGCGTTCGGCGGCGGCAACCAGTCGGGCATTCTGCGTGGCGTCCAGGAAGCTGTCACCGTCCTCCCGCGCGTAATCGAGCCGTTTGTCCAGAAGGTCGCGCAGTTGGCGCAACACGGCATCCTCGCATTGCCGGAAGCCCTGGCTGGCGACGGCGCGCGCGTAGACGCGCGGGTCCTTCTGCCAGGGCATCAGGCAGCCGTATCGTTCGCGCGCGACACCGGCCGCCTCGGGATCCGTGCGGTCCAGGTACGCCAGGACCGCGGCGATCGACGCCGACATGCTGTACAGGTCCAGGCCGTAGAAACCGGCGCGTTCGCCAGGCTCCAGGACGCCGTTGTAGGCGTGCAGCCATTCGATGAAGGCTTCGACCTCGGTATTGCGCCACATCCAGGTGGGAAAACGGCGAAAGGGAGAGACCTCGCGCTTGGCCGCGGGGCGATGCCTGACATAGCGGTCGATGGCCGCGGCGTCCGGCCAGTCGGCTTCCACCGCCACGATGTCGAAGCCGTGCGCTTCGATCAGCCGGCGCGTGATGGCGGCGCGCGCGCGATAGAACTCGCTGGTGCCATGGCTGGCTTCGCCCAGCAGCACCACGCGCTTGTCCGCGAAACGGTCGAACAAGGGCGCGAACAGCGCGTCGTCGATGTCCGGCAGCGCCTCGGCGGCCTCCCATATGGCTTCGGCCTCGGGGTCGGACGGCATGTCCGCGTGGGGCGCGAACGCGGCCCGTTTGGGCGATACGCGCGGGGGCGCCGCGGATTGCGCCGAACGCGCACCGTCGGCGTCCGGTTTCCCGCCGTCGCCGGCATACGGATTGGCCGCCCATCCCTGCGCGCCGACAAGGGGAACGAAGGCCACGCCGCCCAGGTCCTCTTCGTCGTATTCGTCGCGGCCGACGCGGGTGATCCGGACCAGCCGCTGGCCGCCGCGGCGACCGCCGACCGGCATGACGATGCGTCCGCCTATCGCCAGCTGCTCGCGCCAGGCGGCGGGTACGTCGGGCCCGGCCGCCGCCGCGACGATGGCGTCGAAGGGCGCGGCGTCCGGCAATCCCAGCGTGCCGTCGCCCGTATGAACCCGCACGCGGCCGTAGCCCTGCGATTGCAAGGTCTCGCGCGCCTTGTCGGCCAGTTCCGACAGACGCTCCACCGTATCGACCCGGTCCGCCAGCTCGGCCAGCACGGCCGCCGCATAGCCTGATCCGGTGCCGATCTCCAGCACGCGGTCGGAGCGCTGCAGGCTGGCGGCCTGCGCCATCAGCGCGACGATATACGGTTGCGAGATGGTCTGGCCCGATGCAAGGGGCAGCGGCGCGTCGTCATACGCGAACTCGGACAGGGAGGGCGGGACGAAGGCGTGGCGCGGCACGTGCTCCATCGCGGCGAGCACGCGTTCGTCCTGGATACCCCGCGCGCGGAGCTGGCGTTCGACCATTTTGCGCTGCATTGGCGTGCTGTCGCTCATCATGCTTCCCTTTCCCGGATAGGCAAACCAAGGAGTCATGGCGAGCCGCAACAGGCGTGCCAAGGACGGCGCCCGGCGCGCCTTGCGCTCATCCGTGTCCGGCGGCGCCGGCGGAGGAAGGCGGGGCCGCGAGCAGCTGCCGCCCGCGCGCGATGGCGCGCGCGATGCCGTCGACGATTTCCTCGCGCGCCGACGCATCGTCCACGCGCAGCGCATAAGAGGGATGCCACGTGGCGACCAGCCAGGCGTCGCCATGCCGCACCGGGGCATCGAGATAATCCCGCAGGCTGGCCTTGTGGCGCAGGACGGCGCCGAGCGCCGTGGCGCCCAGCGTGATGATGACGGCGGGGCGCACGCGCGCAAGTTCCTGGTCCAGCCAATGCGCGCAGGCATCGACTTCGCGCTGCGCGGGCGTTTTGTGCATGCGGCGCTTGCCGCGTGGAAACCACTTGAAGTGCTTGACGGCATTGGTCAGGAACACATCGCCCCGCGGCACGCCCGCCCGGTGCAGGGCGTCGTTCAGCACTTGGCCGGCCGGCCCGACGAAAGCCCGGCCGGCCAGGTCCTCGTGATCGCCGGGCTGTTCGCCGACCAGCATGATGCGCGCGGCCGCCGGCCCTTCGCCGGGCACGGCTTGCGTGGCCTGGCGCCACAATTCGCAGCGCCTGCATTCGTCCAGCGAGGACGGCGCGGCGCGTAGCGGCTGCGCGCGTTGCGCGTCGACCGCGACGGCCTTGCCCGACATCGCGCCCACGGTGCCGGCCTGCGCCACGCGGCGCGCGCCGTTACGGGCCTGCGCGATCATGCCAGGTATCAGTGGGCCTTCGGGCAAGCCTTTCCAGAAGCGTACGGGCATCTGCCGGTGCAGCGCGGCTTCGTTCAGCCGGGCGGGATTGAAGACGTTCCTGTAATAGGCCAGCCACAGCGGTTCGGCCTGATCGTTGGCGGCACTGGCGCGTATGGCGGCGGCGTCGGCGGGCGCGCCGGACAGGCGCAGCGTGCTGCCGTCCCATAGCGCGGCGCCATGGGGCGTGCCGATCAGCCAGGATGAGCGGCCCATGCGGCGCGCGAAATGTTCCGCCGCGGCCGCCAGCACATCGTGGTCGGGTTCGTACCAGGCCAGGTATTCAGGGATGCCGGGCCTGTCGCGCTTGTGGAAGCGCACATAGGCGATCATGTCGTGATGGGCGCGCCGTACGGATTTCGCCATGGCGTGCAGGTGCCGGCCGTCTTCATCGGCTGCCGATGCCACGGCGCGGTCGCCTTGCCGCCATCGCCACAATACGCGGTAAAGGAAAGCCCAGCGCCGCGGCGAACGGTAGCGCGCGGCGTCCTGCAGCAGGCCGGCCAAGGCGGGGGAAATGCGCACGGGCGTCTCGGCCTGCCCCGTGGACGCCGATGGTGCATCGGGCTCCGGCGCGCCGGTGTACGCCGTGCACGGTGCCTCCGAGGCGGGGGCAGCATCGGACGGACCTGCGGCATCGCCGGCGGACGCGGAATAATCCAGCGCCATTTGCGCGGTGCCGCCATCCGGCGTTGGAAGATGTTCCACCCATGTCAGGGCGTCGGGCGGCCAGCCCCGGGCAAGCGCGCGCAGCGCCTGCTCGCGCCAGCCCGCATAGCCGTTTTCGACGATCAGCGTCGCGGTAGCGGGCGCGGGCAAAGCGGCCGCGAGGGCGGCACGCGGTGCAACAGGCCCAGCCGACGCAGCGGTAGACCGGGCAGGCGCTTCCGCACCCTGGGTGGGCGGGGCGGCGTCGTTCATAGCAGGGACAATTGCACAGGCGCGCCGGACAGCGTCCGGCGCAATTGTTCCGACGATGGGTCCGCCAGCCCGGGCCGGTAGTCCTGCACCACGATGAAGGGTTTGACCTTGTCCATCGCGCAGCGCAGGCGCACCAGGTCCTGATAGCGGATGGCGCGCAGGCGGCGCAGTTCAGCCAGGCGTTTCGCGTTGCGCATGCCGATGCCGGGCACGCGCGCGATCAGCGGCTGCGGCGCGCGGTTCAGGTCCACCGGAAACGATTCGCGGTGCGCCAAGGCCCAGGACAGCTTGGGGTCGATGTCCAGGGGCAGGTCGCCATCGCGCTGGAACAGTTCTTCGGCGCGAAAGCCATAGCCGCGCAACAGGAAATCCGCCTGGTACAGGCGGTGTTCGCGCAACAGCGGCGGCGCCTGCGTAGGCAGTGCGGAGGGGCTGTCGGGAATGGGGCTGAAGGCGGAGTAATACACCCGTTTCAGCTTGTAGGAACCGTACAGCGTTTGCGCCGTCCGCAGTATGGTGCGGTCGTCGGCATCGTCGGCGCCGACGATCATCTGCGTGCTTTGGCCCGCCGGGGCACGGCGCGGCGGCCGTTTGCCATGCGCGGCTTCTTCGAGCGCCGCTTCCTGGTCCAGGCGGATGGAGCCCATGGCGCGCTTGATGGTATGAACGTTTTTTTCGGGCGCCAGCCGCTGCAGGGCGCCGTCGGTGGGCAGTTCGATGTTGACGCTGAGCCGGTCCGCATACTGCCCGGCCTGCGAGATAAGGCGGGTATCCGCGTCCGGGATGGTCTTCAGGTGGATATAGCCGCGGAACCGGTGTTCCTCGCGCAGCGAGCGGGCCACCTGGACCAGTTGCTCCATGGTGTAGTCCGCGCTGCGGATGATGCCGGAGCTGAGGAACAAGCCGTCGATGTAGTTGCGCCTGTAGAAGTCCAGCGTCAGGTCGACGACTTCGCGCGGCGAGAACCGCGCGCGCGGCACGTTGCTGGAGCGGCGGTTGACGCAGTACTGGCAGTCGTACTGGCAGAAATTGGTCAGCAGGATCTTCAGCAAGGAGACGCAGCGGCCGTCCGGCGTGAAGCTGTGGCAGATACCCGCCCCCGTGCTGGCGCCCAGGCCTTCGCGGCCGCGCGAATCCCGCTTGGGCGCGCCGCTGCTGGCGCATGAGGCGTCGTACTTGGCCGCGTCCGCCAGGATTTCCAGCTTGGTGAGCAGTTCCATCGCCGTTCCACTATTACTGTATGGATATACAGCATTATACGGACGCCGCTTGCAGCCGGTTCATGCTGTCTTCCAGCGTTGCGTCTGGTCACCGATTACCTATGAATCTGAAAAATTGATTCTCTTTCCGCAGGGTTTATCCGGGGGGCGCCCACGCGCAGAATGCGTCCCATGCCGGAAGGGCAAGCAAGCGCAGCGGGACGTCCCGATGCCAAGCCCGCCGAACCAACCGAAAGAGGACACTGCCATGAAAGCCAAGACCATCGTTTCCGCCCTGATTCTTTCCGCTGCCGCGCTGGGCACCGCCCAGGCCCAGAACGTCCCGTTCCAGGGCGTCTACGGCAAGCAATACAGCAATGTCACCCGCGAACAGGTGATACAGGAGCTGCAATCGGCTCGCGCGGCGGGCAAGATGGGCAACGAAGACATGGACAACAAGCCCTTCACGGCGCAACGCGAAAGCGATGCCGGCCGCCCGGTCGTTGCCGCGAACGCGGGCCGCGATCCCAGCGGCCTGGCCGAAGTGAAGTTTGGCGACAGCGACAACGTGCCCTTTAAGGGCTGAGCCGCCGTATCGGCGCGCTGCACCGGCTTGACGTGCCGCGCGGGCGGCTTGGGTGATCGCGTCGCCGTAGAGGTGGCGCGATCACTCCTACGCCGACAGCCGGCCGCTTATTCGCTGCGCGTCCATTCCACATTCGCGCCCACCGATCGCAAGTTCTCGACGAAGTTCGGATGGGCGCGGCGGATCGGCAGCGCGTTGGTGATCTCCGAGCGTCCCTCGATGCTGGCGGCCACCATCAGCAGTGCGATGGCGACGCGGATGATGTAGGGACTCTCGACCTTAGCCGGGCTCAAGCGCAACCCGCCGAAGGTGATCAGACGATGCGGGTCCGACAGGAACACGTGCGCGCCGAACTTCGACAGCTCCACGGACCAGCCCATGGCGCCGTCGTACACCTTGTTCCAGAACATCGCACTGCCCTCGGCCTTGACGCCCAAGGCAATGAAGATGGGCAGCAGATCGACGGGCAGATAAGGCCAGGGCGCCGCTTCCACCTTGGTCAGGATGTTCTGGGTGAAGGGCCGGCGCACCCGCAAGGGACCTTCCCGGAAGGCATGCGACCAGCCGTCGCGATGCACGACTTCCACGCCGAATTTGGCGAAAGTCCGGTCGATCAGCGGAAACTGCTCCGGCGCGGTGTTCCGGACGGCGATATCGCCGCCCGTGATGGCGCCCAGCGCCAGGAACGTTGTGATTTCGTGGAAATCCTCGCTGAAGCGGAATTCGCCGCCGCCCAGCGCGGCGCCGCCCGCCACGGCCAGGCGCGATGTCCCGATGCCGTCGATGGCCGCGCCCAGCATGGCGAGAAAACGGCAGAACTCCTGCACGTGCGGCTCGGAGGCGGCGTTGACCAGGGTCGATGTGCCGTTGGCCGATACCGCGCACAGCACGAAGTTTTCCGTGGTCGTCACCGAGGCATAGTCCAGCCAATGGTGATTGGCCGTCATGCGATCGGTGGCATGCACGATCAGCGAATCCGGCGTGCGTTCGATGGCGGCGCCGAAGCGCTCGAAGACTTCCACGTGCGGATCGATTTCCCGCACGCCCAGCGTGCATCCCTTGACATCGTTTTCCAGGCGCGCGACGCCGAAGCGCGCCAGCAGGGGCGGCACCAGCATGATGGAGGAACGCATTTCCTCCGGCAGCTTGTGTACCGAAGGGTCGAAGGCCGTGGCGCGGTGGTGCAGATCCAGGACGCCGGTCGCGAAGTCCATCGACACGTCGCTGCCCAGCATACGGAAGATGTCGAGGATTTTCTTGACGTCGGTAATCTCGGGCACGCCGATCAGACGCAAGGGCTGGTCGGTCAACAGCGTGGCACACAGGATGGGCAGGACGGCGTTCTTGTTGGCGGAAGGGACGATTTCCCCGCGTAGGGGGAGGCCGCCGTGCACGATCAGGTTGGACATGGTGGAAACGGTAGGGGCAATCGAAAATGCGAGGCGCCTATCATGCCATGCCTGACGAAACGGGCCGGGGAACCGTCCCTCCTTAAAATGGGCTGACCCAACGCCCGCTTCCGAACGGCCGCGCCCAGACGGCCGGCGCGACGGTGCGCGTGACGGCCGACCCGGCCATCATCGCAGCGATGATGGCGCGTCCGTGCATGCTCAGGGCTTCAGCACGACCTTGATGCAGCCATCCTTCTTGTCGCGGAAGGTCTTGTACATTTCCGGCCCTTCTTCCAGGCTGACGCGGTGCGTGATCACGAAGGAGGGATCGATCTGCCCTTCGCCGATGCGCTTGAGCAGGTCGTCGGTCCAGCGATTGACGTGGGTCTGGCCCATGCGCCAGGTCAGGCCCTTGTTCATCGCGGCGCCAAACGGGATCTTGTCGATAAGGCCGCCATAGACCCCCGGGATGGATAGCGTGCCCGCCGGCCGGCATACGTAGATCATCTCGCGCAGCACGTGGGGCCGGTCGCTTTCCAGCATGACGGCCTGCTTGGCGCGGTCGTACATGGAATCGATGGAGCGCGTGGCGTGCGACTCCATGCCGACGGCGTCTATGCACTTTTCCGGGCCCTTGCCCTGCGTCAGGTCGCGCAGGCGGTCCAGCACGCTTTCCTCGTCGAAGTTGATGGTGACGGCACCGCCCGCCTGCGCCATCGCCAGACGTTCAGGCACGCGGTCGATGGCCACGACCTGGCGCGCGCCCAGCAGCACGGCGCTGCGGATGGCCATTTGCCCGACCGGCCCCGCGCCCCAGATGGCGACCGTGTCGGTCGGTTCGATGTCGCACTGCACGGCTGCCTGCCAGCCCGTGGGAAAGATGTCGCCCAGGAAGAGAACCTGCTCATCGCTCAGGCCTTCCGGAATCTTCACGTGCGTTTTGTCGGCATAGGGCACGCGCACGTATTCGGCCTGGCCGCCGGGGTAGCCGCCCGTCAGGTGGGTATAGCCGAACAGGCCCGCGGTGCTGTGGCCGAAGAGCTTGTCCGCATCGGCCTGGTTGCGGTTGCTGCGTTCGCAGACGGAGAAATTGCCGCGCTTGCACTGGTCGCATTCACCGCAAATGATGGTGAAGGGAACGACCACGCGGTCGCCGGGCTTGAGGGCCTTGTTCTCGGCGCCGACCTCCATCACTTCGCCCATGAACTCGTGGCCCATGATGTCGCCGTGCTTCATGCCGGGCATGAAGCCGTCGAACAGATGCAGGTCGGAGCCGCAGATGGCGCAGCAGGACACCTTCACGATTGCATCGCGGGGGTGTTCGATCTGCGGATCCGGGACCGTGTCGCAGCGGATATCATGCTTGCCATGCCATCGTAGTGCTCGCATCGCGGTCTCCCATGCAGTGTGTGGTCAGTTCGGGGCGCGTGGACAGCAAGGGGCATGCCGTGGCGGCCGGACCGGTATGTGGATGATTGCGGCAGGGCAGGCCTGCGGCGCCCGCACATGGCGGCGCGCGCCCGCGGGCCGCGGTACCCGGAAGGGGCAATGATCAGGTGCCTTCCTTCTTGGGAAGTACGGCGGGGGTATCGTCCGGAGGGCTGAACACGCCTCCTTCGTCGTCGCTTTCCGGATTGGGGTTGCCGTCGAATTGCGTCGCTTTCTTGCCGGCGGTCGTGTCGCGGCGCCGGGACGACTCGTTGGATTCACGCAGGCCGTCCTGGACATCGTTGGCGATGTCGACCTGGCTCTTTTTCGACGGCTCGGGTGGCGTTGCCGCGGTGTAGTCGGCACTGGGAGTTTCTCGCGTCATGGTGCTGCTCCGTATCGGATGTGAGGCAACACTGCCGCAACCGCCATTCCCGCGCGCACTGCACAGCCACGCGGGGCGCTGGGCACATGCCGCCCGCGAGCGGCGCGGCGGCTGGGCCTCACATGGACCGCGTGCGCGTCGAGCACGCGGCCACGCAGGCGCGCCAGCGCCAGCGCGCACAGGCATGGCGCGTTTGGACTAGGCGGTGTTCAGGGGCAAGGCGATGCCGCGTTCGTCGAACACACGCCGCACTTCGGCCAGGCCATTGAGTGCCGCCGGAAAGCCGGCATAGACGGCCATTTGCATCACGACTTCGACGATTTCGGTGGGCGTGCATCCGACGTGCAACGCCGCGTGAAGATGCACCCGCAATTGAGGCGCCGCGTTTCCCAAGGCGCATAAGGCCGCGACGACCGCGAGTTCGCGCTCGCGCAGGCCGAGACCCGGGCGCGAGTAGATGTCGCCAAAAGGAAACTCAACCACATAGGTCGCGAAGTCGGGGAAGGCCTGCCGCAGCGTTTCAACGACGTCGACGCCTGCGTCACCGTCCACGGCGTGCAGCCGCTCCAGTCCTGTGATGTATCGCTGGGATGTCATGGTTCTATCCTGAGTGGGGTTGATGGCCGCCGTATGCATAACGTTGGCCGGGAACCCGCACTCTAGGCGTCACGCCGGGCGGCGTGAATGACCGATTTCGTGATACTTTTTTGATATGACTACCGCACTGGATTCCCGCGGGCTGGCGCTGTTCCTGGCGGTGGCCGAAACGCTCAGCTTCCGCCAGGCCGCCGAACGCCTGCATATATCGCAGCCGCCGCTCAGCCGCGCCATCCGGCAACTGGAGGACAGGCTGGGCACGCCGCTATTCCTGCGCGACGCGCAATCCGTGCGGCTGACGGCCGCGGGCGAACGGCTGCTGCCTTACGCACGCCGGATCGCACGGCTGCTTGCCCAGGCGGAATCGAGCGTGGTGCAGTCCGCCTTGCCGGTGCGCCTGCGCCTGGGCATGACCAGCGCGGTGGAGCCTCCCTGGTTTCGCGGCATCGCGGGGCGTATCGAAGCATCCGGCCGCTTCGATACGGTCAGCGTGGTATCGGACAGTTCGCCCCGTCTTGTCCGGCGATTGCGCGCGCGCCAATTGGACGCGGCGCTGATTGCGCTGCCCACCGAAACCGATGCCCTGGCCGTCACGGTGCTGGATCGCCAGCCCATGATGGTGGCCATGTCCAGCGCGCACCGGCTGGCTCGGCGCAGGTCGGTTGCGCTGAGCGATCTTGCCGACGAACGGCTGTATACCTTCGAACGGGCCCGGCAACCGGCGTTCTTCGATCATTGCCGCGCTGTTTTCCGGCGTCATGGCTTCGAACCGCGAACGCTGCGCGAGCCGGAGGACCATCACGTCCTGCTGGCCGGCGTGGCGAACGGCGATGCGTTCGCGCTGCTGCCGCGGTCGTTCGCCACCTTGAAGCGCGCGGGCGTGGTCTACCGGCCTTTGCAAGAGGGCGACGAACTGGCCGTCGCGGTGGGCGTGGCCACGCATCCCGATCGTGACGAGCTGCGTGGCTTGCTAGCCCAGCTTGCTTCTTAGCACCGCGGCGGCCGGCTCGGCAGCGATCAGTATCAGCTTCAGCGTGGCGCGCGTGGCGCCCACGAACAGCTTGCGGACAGCCTGTTCGTCCAGCGTGTCGAAATCGATCTCGGCGAAGACGACCGCCGGCACCGACTGGCCCTTGAAGCGGTAAACCGATTCCGCCAGCACTTCGCCGGCGGAATATTCCGGCTGGCCGAACAAGTCGTATTGGCCGGTGAAGCGGCGCAGCATGTGCGGCCCCAGCCTGTCCTTGCGCAGTACCTGGGACGATTTGTGGCCGTGGTAGCTCAGGACGGCCACGTCTTCCTGGCGAAAGCCGTCCGAATAGCATTTGCGTATGCCTTGCTTGACCGCGCGGGCAAGGCTTTCCTCGTCGTGGTACGACAGCACTTCCACGTCGGCGTCCAGCACGGGAGCCTGCGCATCGATGTGGGCGTCGTCCGGCAGGATGGTTCGCAGGAAGCCGACCACGGGCCGCGGACTGCGGAAGTTGCTTTGCGCGCGCAGCCGCACCCAGCCGGGAAGCTCCGGCGGCGTGTTGCCGTACAGGTTCTGCAGCGGATCCTCCAGCCACAGTACCCGGGCATGTGGCTTGGCCAGGCGCAACACCATGTCGCGCCAGCGCGCATCGAAATCCTGGCCTTCGTCGACGATGACGGTATCGAACAGGAAATTCGCCGGTACCGGCTGGGCCTCGGCTTCGTCCACCAGCCGCGTGTAGGCGTCCGGTTGCGAGAAGTCCGGCTTGCGGCCGGCGGCGCGCAGCAGCCGGTCGCACAGCATATGGAAGGAGCAGGCCAGGCCCCCCGCCGGTGCGATGCGGTTGAAGTGGTCGGCCAGCGGCCGGTTGAAGCACACGTATAACGGGCGCCTGCCCTGTTCGATCGCATCGCGGTATTCAGCCAGCGCCAGCTGGGTCTTGCCCGACCCCGCGGTGCCGGTCACGCGCAGGCGGTAGGGATCGATGTCGATCTGGCGCGCCCAGTGCGCCAGGCCGCCCGCGAGCCGGGTCACCTGCGTGCGGGTCTGCCCGATCAGCGCGCTGACGTCGACTTCCAGGCGGATGATGTCGCGCAGGAAGCGATCCACGCGGGTGGCCAATGGCGACGCCGTGCCGGGCGGCAGAATCTCCTGGACGATGGCGCACAGGCGGTCGCGCCGGCTGGCGTCGACGATGCGTTCGGGCACCAGGCCCGCGGTGGTGGGCGCGAGCACCCGATGGTCCGGACAATGCAGCAGGTAGTCCAGGCGGATCTCGGCGCCGTCCAGGCTGCGCGCCAGCTTCGCGCGCAGGCTTTCCGCGGTGCGCGCCATCTGTACCGAGACCAGCCGGGCCTTGCCGTCATGGCGCTTGGCCAGGCCGTCCGGCGTTTCATCCAGCGCGCCGGTTTTCTGTTCGATGACGAGCAGCTCGCCCGCCCGGTTGATGATGACGAAGTCGATTTCGCCGTAGATGGCGTGGCGTCCCTCGACATTGGTCCAGTGCACGGCGTGATAGACCGTGTAGTCGTCGGGCAGGCCGGCCTTCAGCCGCGCCAGGGTGTCCAGCTCGCGTTGTGCCGGGCCGCTGCGTGGCTGGCGTTCCCAGCCGTCCGGAATGATGTGCGCCACGTCTGCTCCACATGCGTTGACTGCGGGGAGAATAACGCAGGCCGGCTTGACCGCACGCGGCGTGTGGGTTTGCCGGGGCGATCGGCCGGGCAATGCTATACGAACGCATGGGCCCGAATGCATGGGCACCGCTTGCGCCGCCACAGGCGCGGCGTGCCGGCATGGCCATCCAAATACCGGTCGAGGCAATGACCGGCCCTTACATGGAGCTGTTTCAATGAGCGATTCATCCGAATACGTGCCGCCGACAGTCTGGACCTGGGACAAGCCCAGCGGCGGCCATTTCGCCAGCATCAATCGGCCGGTTTCAGGGCCGACGCACGACAAGGAACTGCCTGTCGGCCGCCATCCGCTGCAGCTGTATTCCCTGGCGACGCCGAACGGCCAGAAGGTCACGATTCTGCTGGAAGAGCTGCTGGCGCTGGGCCATCGCGGCGCCGAATACGACGCGTGGCTGATCCGCATCGGCGAAGGCGACCAGTTCGGCAGCGGTTTCGTGCAGGTGAATCCGAATTCCAAGATTCCCGCGCTGGTGGATCGCAGCGGGCCGACGCCTATCCGCGTCTTCGAGTCCGGCGCCATCCTGCTGTACCTGGCCGAGAAGTTCGACGCCCTCCTGCCCAAGGAGCCGGGCGCGCGGGCGGAATGCCTGTCGTGGCTGTTCTGGCAGATGGGCAGCGCGCCCTACCTGGGCGGCGGATTCGGCCATTTCTATGCCTACGCGCCCAGCAAGATCGAATACGCGATCGACCGTTTCGCCATGGAAACGAAGCGGCAGCTGGACGTCCTGGACAAGCGCCTGGCGGACAACGAGCACATCGCGGGCAGCGCATACACGATTGCCGACATCGCGATCTGGCCGTGGTACGGCGGCTTGGCCAAGGGCCTGCTGTACGGCGCGGGTGAATTCCTGTCCGTGCAGGACTACAAGCACGTGCAGCGCTGGGCCGACGCCATCGGCGCCAGGCCCGCGGTGCGCCGCGGCCGGATGGTCAACCGCGTGAACGGCGACCCGGCCAGCCAGCTGCACGAACGCCACGATGCGTCGGACTTCGAGACCCGTACGCAGGACAAGCTGCAGGCGGCGGATCCCTCCAACGGGGGCCAGTCATGAGCCAGGACAACCCCTCCGTGGTGGACAGCTGGCACGCGCATGTGTACTTCGACGCGGCCACGCGCGATGCCGCCTATGCGCTGCGCGAACGCATCGTGGCGGCGTTCGGCGAGTCCGTGGACATGGGTCGCTTTCATGAACGGCCGGTGGGACCGCATCCGAAGTGGAGTTATCAGCTTGCCTTCGCGCCGGCTCAGTTCGCGCGCGTGACGACCTGGCTGGCGCTCAATCACGGCGCGCTGGACGTGTTCCTGCATCCCAATACCGGCGACGCCCTGGCCGATCATCGTGACAGGGCGATGTGGATCGGGCGCAGCTACGTCCTGGACCTGGGCGTATTGGGAGGCTGATTTCGCGGCCCCGGCCACCGCGTCGGCCTTCGTGGCGCATGGCCGGCGGCGCCGGCGTTGTCAGCTATTTCGTACTTTTTCCCCGTCGAGCGAGAAAATGTCGGGAAAACCGTACATCCAGGATAGCTGCCCTGTCTCTTCCGCAGGCCGGTAGGCACTATCGCGGTATGCGCGGCCGGGCGTATCGGCTTATTTGCCCGCCGGGCCATCCTGGCTGAACATCAAATACCCCGCGACGGCGATCATGGTGACGCCCAGGGTGCATTCCTGCGCGCGCAGAAACCAGCGGTTGCGCGCCAGCCAGTTGCGGATCCGGGCGGCGCCATAGGCGTAGGTCGCCCCCGAGCACAGCCCGAAGACCTTCGAGATACACGCCAGGAAGAGCATCTGGACCCACACCGGGCCTTGCGCCGGATCCGTGAATTGGGGCAGGAAGGCGATGAGGAAGATGAAGACCTTGGGATTGAGCAGGTTCGTCATGAAGCCCTGGATGAATACCTCGCGGCCCTCTCCGCGTGCCGAGACCTCCGCCAGCGCGCGCGGATTGCGGCTGCGGCGGATGGCGCGCGCACCCAGGTAGACCAGGTATAGCGCGCCCATCAGCTTCACGGCCAGGAACAGGGCAGGCGATTCCTTGAAGATGGCGGCCAGGCCCAGGACGACCACGGGAATTTGCACGAAGCCGGCGGCGAAGGTCCCCAGCACGCTCAGCCACGCCACCCGGAATCCTTGCGTCATGCCGCGGGTCAGGGTCAGGGCCATGTCGGGGCCGGGGGTCAGCTTCAGGGCCAGGTCGGCAGCCAGGAACAGCAGGAACATGTGCAGGGTTGGCATGGCGGGGGGCGGCGGTGGCGAATGTGAAGATTATGCCAAATGACACATTCGTACTGTATGCTTCGGAATCTTTCTTTCCTGGGATAAGACCATGGACGGTATGTCGATCGAAGCCACCGTGGGCGCCGCGGTGGGCCTGCAGCAGGCCAACGCCATGCAGGAGGCCCAGAACGTCCTGCTGCGCAAGGTGCTGGACAACCAGGCGCAGACCATCGTCAGCTTGCTAAGTTCGGTGGCGCCGCAGTTGTCGACCTACGGCATGGTCGGCACCCAGCTGCACGTCACCGCGTAAACCCCGGCCGCCGCCTGTTTCACAGGGCGGCCGTGGAGTGTCAGACTAGGGGCTCGATCCGTGGATCCATGGATCGAGCGACGGCCTAGGGAGCTGACCATGACGACATTCCACAGGCGTGATTTCATCAGGAGCGCGGTGCTGGGCACGGCCTTCCTGGCACTTCCTTCCTCGTCCGCCGGCGCGGCGCCGGCGCCGCCCGCGACGCTGCTGCTGCAGCGCAACGACTGGGTGCCCAATAATCCCCGGCTGCCGGTGCTGCATTACACCGGCGTGATCGTGGAGGGCGATATCGCCTCGGCCTTCGAAGGCCTGTTCGCGCGCAACGGCTGGGTGCCCCGGTGGCGCGACGGCATCTACGACTACCACCATTACCATTCCACCGCGCACGAAGTGCTGGGGTTTGCCGCCGGCTCGGCGCGCCTGATGCTGGGCGGCCCCCACGGGACGGAAGTCGCCGTCCTGCAAGGCGACGTGGTCCTCCTGCCGGCCGGTACCGGCCATTGCCGCCTGTCCGCGACGGACGACTTCCTGGTCGTGGGCGGGTATCCGCCCGGGCAGGAGTGGGACATCTGCCGCGAGGCGCCCACGCAGGCCATGCTGGACCGCATTGCTTCGCTGCCCTTTCCGGCGGGCGACCCGGTATCGGGCAAGGAGCCGCCGCTAGGGCGCTATTGGAAGACTGCTTGACGCGACCGGGCCGCTTCAGCCGCCAGCCGGCGCCGGCAGGGCGGCCGTTGCCGTGACGCGCGACAACAGCGCTGCTCGTCACGAACCCATAAAAAAATGGGGCGCGGCATGCGTGTGCCGCGCCCCATGTCGCGAGGCAGGTCTAGCGCTTGACGGTCAGCGCGTCGACCAGTTTGCCGATGTCGTCCACCTTCTCGATATTCATCATGGTGTCGACCACGCGATCGACCGCTTGGCGGGAGATCCGGCGCGACGCCAGCTTGACGAATTTCTCGATGACGTCGTCGGCGGAGGCAAAGGAGTGCTCGCTGCCGCGCGGCGCTTCGACGGTTTCTTCCATCCGCGTACCGTCCTTCAGCTTGAGCTTCACATTGACCATGTGGCGATAGACCGCGCCGCGCGCGGTGATGGCCGGGTCCTCGACCACCTTCACCTTCTGGGAAATGCGGATGCGCTCGGCATTGGTGACGTCCGCTTCCGTGAACTGGTCCACGAACACGTCGCCTTCGAGCAGCAGCGTGGCCACGCAGTACGGCAGGTTCAGCTGCGCGGAGGTCAGGCCCTGCGGGACGTATTTCCAGCCCACGTGGTCCACCGTGACACGCGACCCTTCGACGACGATTTCCTCGACGTCATCGGGGCCGAAGGGCTTGCGCGCGCGCATGGTGCGCAGCGCGTCCAGCGTCGTGTGGTTGCTGCCGACGCAGGAGTAGAACTTCAGCGCGATGCGCATCACTTCGAACTGCGTACCCAGGCCCGCGGTGAGCTTGGTCAGGTCGAAGCGGTCCGTGGACCGGGACATCGTGCTGCAGAAGCCGCCGTAGGGGTTTTCGAACACGTCGACGATGCCCGTGAAACCGCGTGCCGCCAGCAGGGCGCCGTACAGGCCGCTCTGCGAGGCGCGGCCGGCGTGCATGCGCTTGACCATGGCGCCGAACTGCGCGGCCATCAACCCGGAGGACTGCGTGCCGGCAATGCCCAGGGCGTGTACCGCCTGGTCGGCGCTCAGGCCCAGCGCGGCGGCGGCGCCCGCCACGGCCGAGAACACGCCCACGGTGGCGCCGGAATGCCAGCCCTGGGCGATATGTTCGGGACCCATGCACATGCCCACGCGCGGACCGATTTCGTAGCCGGCCACGCAGGCGCGCAGGAAATCCCGGCCCGTCATGCCGGGCTGCCGGCCGGCCACGGCCAGCACCGCCGGCAGCGTGACGGCGCCCACGTGCAGCACGCCGACACGGTGCACGTCGTCGATCTCGAAGCCTTGCACCAGCGTGCCGTTGACCAGCGCGGCGTGCGGGGCAGACAGGCGCTTGTCGGTGCCCCATACCGGCGTCGTGGTGGTCTGGTCCTCCGCCGTCAGGGTTTCGAGCAGGATCTTGCTCCACGGCAGTTCCGCGCCGAAGATGGCGCAGCCGAAGGAGTCCAAAATCAGCAGCTTGATGCGGTCGCGCACCTGTTCGGGGATCGCCTCGTACTTCAGGTTGGCGATGAACTCCGCGATGCCTCGCGTGTAGGTGTTCTGGATTTCGTCGGTGGCTGGGGCGTGGCCCATGCTGGTCTCCGGGATAGGGTTGCCTGAACGAGGAATGTGCCAAGTATCCGGCGGGCGCGGGCGCGTTGTGAATTGCGCTTTGCATCGTTATTATTGCGTGAAGTGGAATAATCACCGCGCGGGCTCGTGCCTGGTGCGTTGCCCGTGCGTCCGTCCATGTCCTTATGGCTTCCCTGAACGCTATCGACCTTGAAGGCTTGCGTGGCTTTGTCGCGATCGCCCGGCATGCCAGTTTCCAGCTCGCCACCAGCGAGCTGAATATTTCGGCGCCGGCGCTCACGCGGCGCATCCAGCGCCTGGAAGCCGCCATCGGCGCGCCGCTGTTCGAACGGACCACGCGCCGCGTGCAACTGACCCCCATCGGCGAACTGCTGCTGCCTCGCGCGCGCGGCATCCTGGGCGATCTGGAAGAAGCGCTGTCGGCGATCGACGACCAGCTGGCGAGCCGCAGCGGCCAGCTCAGCCTGGGCTGCATACCCACGGCCACCAAGCTGCTGCTGCCGCATATCCTGCGGGCGTTTCACGAACAGCGGCCGCAAACGCGTATCCGCATCGTCGAAGGCAACGTGGCCGGCGTGACGGCCGCCGTGCTGGACGGCTCGGTGGATTTCGGCGTCACGCTGCAAACGCCCGTGGAGGGGCTGGCTTTCGATGCCTTGCTGACGGAGCCCTTCCTGCTCGCCTGCCCCGCGGACCATCCACTGGCCGAGCGCACCCACGTCAGCTGGAACGACCTGAAGCCGTACCGGCTGATCGTGTCCGAACCGGGCAGCGGCAATCGTGCCGTGCTGGAACAGGCTTTGCGCAGGTGGCAATGGCAGCGCGACCACCTGGTGGAAATCGACCACCTGACCAGCGCGCTGGGGCTGGTCGAAGCGGGGCTGGGGATTTCCGTGGTGCCGTTGTCCGCATTGCCGGAAACGCCGGATACCAGGCTGGCAATCCGCGCATTGACCGGGCCGGAGGTCACCCGCACGCTGGGATTGCTGCGGCGGCGCGCCATCCCGATGGGCGCGGTGGCGCAGCAGTTCAGGCGCACGGTGCGGCAATTGGCGCCCGCGCTGGAAGCCCAGGCGCGGGAACGGGCCGCGCGGTTTTTGCTTCCCTAGCGGGACGGGGGCTTACATAGACGAGATGTCCGACTCCGTGAATGCCGGTCTTTCCGCCGGGACGATCGCGACGCAAGCCGCGCGCATGCGCGCGGCGACGCGGGCGGTGATGGCGCAGTTCTTCGTGAACGGCGCGGCCTTTGCCGCGTGGGGCGTGCAGATACCGGACATCAAGTCGCGCTTCGGCTTGTCGGACTTCGTGCTGTCCTTCGCCATGCTCGTGGTGGCGGGCGGCGCCATCGTCGCCATGGGGACGATAGGGCGGTGGGCCACCCGCGTGGGCAGTGCCCGCGCGCTCACGATCAGCGGGGTCGCCTATGCGGTCGCGGTCGGGCTGGTGCCCTTGATGCCCGGCTATGCCGTGTTGCTGGGGCTGCTGCTGGTGCTGGGCATGGCGATGGCGGGTTTCGACGTAACGATGAACGTGCAGGCGGCCGCGGTGGAAGCACAGGGCGGCCGGCCCATCATGTCGACCTTGCACGGCATGTTCAGCGTGGGAGGCATGGCCGGCGCGGGTCTCGGTGGATTGGCCGCGCTGGCGGCCCTGCCGCCGTGGGTGTACCCCGCCGGGATCGCGTTGATGGCCTTGGCGGCGATCGCGATCGGCCGCCCGCACTTGATCGACGACGCGCCGGGTAGACGCGACGCGACGGCACGAGAGAACGCACCCGCCCAGGACGACGCGGCGTCCGGCAAGCGGCGCCAGGCATCCGCGGCGCTATGGGTACTGGGGTTCTTCGCTTTCCTGGGTTTGATCTGCGAAGGCGCGATGTACGACTGGGCCAGCGTCTACCTGCGCGACGTCACCCATGCCGCGCCGCAGCTGGCCAGCTACGGCTATGCCGCGTTTTCCACCGGCATGGCGTGCGGCCGCTTTGCCGCCGACCCGCTGCGGCGCCGCATCGGCGATAGCCGCACGCTGGCGGCCAGCGCCTGGATGGGATTCGCGGGCATCACGCTGGCCGTGTGCCTGCCCGAACCGGCCTGGACGCTGGCGGGCTTGCTGCTGATGGGCCTGGGCGTGGCCAACCTGATGCCCTTCTTCTTCCTTGCCGGCGCGCGCCTGCCGGGCCTGAGACCCGCCCAAGGCGTGGCCGCGATTGCGCGATGGGCCTACACGGGGATGCTGCTGGGACCGGCGATCATCGGCGGCATTACGCACCACGCCAACCTGCGCGTAGCCCTCATGATCGTTGCGGCGATCATGGGCTTGATCGCCGCGGTCGGTATACGGCAGGTCAGCCGTATCGGGCGCTAGGTCTTTTCGGGTCGTGCAGCGGTGCCCAGGCCTTTACTCGTTTTTACAAATACGAGCGACGGGAATTCCACGCCGGGCCGTTCAAGGAGAAACGGCGCCATTTCGCCGTTATCCGAAGCGATGGGAGCCTGACATGAAGCTTGCTGTCCCCTTGAAGACCTTGCTGGCCGCCGTGGCCGTGGCGGCCGCATTCCCCGCATTCGCCCAGGTCGTCATCGTGGAGCCCACCGCGCCGCCGCCCCCGCCGCGGGTGGAAGTGGTGCCCGCGCCGCGTGCCGGCTACGTATGGGATGGCGGGCATTGGCGCTGGGAGCATGGACGCTATGTGTGGATAGGCGGCCACTGGCGGCCCGTGCGCGTGGGCCATCGATGGATACCCGGCCATTGGGTGGCACGGGGGCCCAATTGGCATTGGATACCCGGCCATTGGGCCTAGCTTGCAGAACCTGGAGATTCCATCATGATCAAAACCCTGGCTATTCTGCTCGTGGCCGCGGCCACGCTGAGCGGATGCGTCGTCGTCCCCGCGCGCCCGGTTCACGTCCGCCCGGTCTACGTATATTGAACGCATTCATCGCGGTACAGCGCCGCAGGCTTCCATGACGGAACAACGCGCACTTTGAGCGAACGCGAACGCGACCCTGATGCCGACCTGGTGGCCCGGGTCGGCAGGCAAGACCCGTCGGCCGTGCGCGTGCTCGTCGCGCGCAAGCTGCCGCGCCTGCTGGCGCTTGCGACCCGCATGCTGGGCGATCGCATGGAGGCCGAAGACGTGGCGCAGGAAGCCTTCGTGCGCATATGGAAGCAGGCGCCGCACTGGAAGGAAGGCAGCGCGCGATTCGACACCTGGTTGCATCGCGTCGCCATGAATCTCTGCTATGACCGGCTGCGCGGCCGCCGCGAGGATCCGGTGGAGGACTGGCCGGAGCATCCCGATCCGGGGCCCGGACCGGATGCGGTGGTGGAAGCCAGGACGCGCGATAGGCGGATCCAGGCCGCGCTGGCGGCGCTGGCGCCGCGGCAGCGCGAGGCCTTGATCCTGACGTACTACCAGGAGCTATCGAACATCGAGGCCGCCGCGGTGATGGACATTACGGTGGACGCGCTGGAAAGCCTGCTGGCGCGAGCGCGGCGCGCGTTGCGGGACAGGCTGGCCGCCAACGACATTAGGGAAGACACCTCATGACCCCCGAAAGATTTCGCACCATCGTGGAGGCCTATGGCGCTGAGTCCCGCCGTTGGCCCGAGGCGGAACGCGCGTCGGCGCTGTCGTGGGCGTCGGCGCACCCGACCGAGGCCGACGCCATCGTGGCGGAGGCCGCGCCGCTGGATGCGTGGCTGGACAGCCGCGCCGTCGCGCCACCCGCGCGCGCGGTATTCGACCGCATCGTCGCCAGCGCGCCGGTGCGGCATTCCTTCTGGCGGCGCTGGCGCCTGTGGTGGTCGAGCGCGGTGTTCGCCGGCGTCGGCGTGGCAGGCGGTTTCGTGGGGGCATTCGCGGTGTCCTTGTTCCTGGTGACGGCGGCTGTGCCGCCGGCGCACCACGATGCGCCATGGCTGGACACGGGGTTCGGCGAACCGCTTTCCGACTGGAGCGAAGAATGAACGGCCGCGGGTGGAAATTCTTCCTGATCGGGTCCTTGATCCTGAATGCCTTTCTGCTGGGCGGCATTGCCGGCGGCGCCTACCAATGGTTCTCGACCCAGCGCGCGCAGGAGTCCCCGCGCGCGCCGCACGTCGCGCTGCGCTTCGCGGCGGAAGGGCTGGCCCCGGAACGCCAGCAGCAATTCCTGGCCGCCATACGGGAAGCGCGGCGCGACGGCCGCGAATACGCCCGGGCAGCGCGTGAAGCGCGCCGCGCCGTCCTGGATCTGCTGGCCGCGCCGCAGCTCGATCGCGCGGCCCTGGATGCGGCGTTGGCGCGGACGCGCGAGGCCGATATGGCGCTGCGAACCCGTGTGGAACGGGCGGTGGCCGATTTCGCGGCGACGCTGTCGCCCGAAGAGCGCATGACGTTCGCGGCCGCGTTGCGGCAGCGCGGCCAGTGGCGTGAACCCGCGGCGCCGCCCCAACGGCAGGGAAGGCCATGATGGCGGGCGTCTCGCGATCCGATGCGGGTGCGATCGCCCTGAACCGCTTCGGCCTGGGCGCGCGTCGCGACGATGTGCCGCCGGCGGACCCGAAGGCCTGGCTGCTGGTCCAGCTTGACCGCTACGATCCACGCCCCGCCGCCTGGGCGTCTTGCCCGCCGTCGACGGCCCTGGTCGCTGACCTGGGCCGGCTGCGGATGGCGGTGGCCCAGGCACCCTCGGATGGCAAGCAGGCGGCGCGGCTATCCCTGCGCACGGACATCCGCGACGCGTACCGGGACGCGGTGGCCGCGCGCGTGGACAGCGCCCTGGCGACGTCCACGCCTTTCATCGAACGGCTGGTGCATTTCTGGGCCAATCATTTCGCGGTGTCGGCGGAAAAGCCCGCGGTGGCGGCGCTGGCCGGCTCTTTCGAGGCGGAGGCCATACGGCCGCACGTGCTGGGCCGTTTCCAGGACATGCTGATGGCGGTGGAACAGCATCCGGCCATGCAGATATTCCTGGACCAGACCCGCTCCGTGGGCCCCGACAGCAAGGCCGCGGAACGGGCGGCGCGGCGCGACCCCGCGCGCAGGCGCGGCTTGAACGAGAACCTGGCCCGCGAAATCATGGAATTGCATACGCTGGGCGTACGCACCGGCTATACGCAGGCCGACGTGACCGAGTTCGCGCGCGCGTTGACCGGCTGGAGCATCGCCAGCCCGCGCGAACCGCGCGCGGAAGGTCCCGTACCCGGCGCATTCGTGTTCCGGCCCGGCTTGCACGAGCCTGGCGTACGCGCCGTCATGGGGCGCCGGTATCCGCAGCCGGGACAACAGCAGGCGCTGGCCGTGCTGCGCGATCTTGCCGCGTCGCCCGCGACGGCGCGCCACCTCGCGTTCAAGCTGGCTCGCCACTTCGTGGCCGACGATCCTCCCGCCGACGTCACGGATCGGCTGGCCTCGGCCTACCTGGATAGCGGCGGCCAGTTGCCCGCGGTGTATCGCGCCTTGGTCGACGCGCCGCAGGCGTGGTCACCGGCCCCGGTCAAGTTCAAAACCCCTTGGGAATGGATGATTTCGTGCATGCGGGGCCTGGGCTGGCGTGGCGCGGGCACGCTGCGTCCGGCGCCCTTGCTGGCCCAGCTCGGGCAGCCGGTGTGGCGGCCCGGTTCGCCGGCCGGCTACGACGATATCGCGGCCAGCTGGGCGGCTCCGGATGCGCTGGTGCGACGCGTCGATGTCGCGCAACGCCTGGCCGCGCGTGTCGGCGACCGGATCGACCCGCGGGCGCTGGGACAGGCATTGCTGCCTGGATCACTAGGCCCGGCCACCGCCACGGCCGTGGCGCGCGCGGAAAGCGTACAGACCGCGATCGCGCTGCTGCTCGTTGCGCCGGATTTCCTACGGAGATGAATACCATGCTGTCCCGCCGCGGATTTCTCGGCCTGGCCGCCTCCTCCCTGATTGCTTCTCCGCGTATCGTCTTCGCCCACGTGGCGACGGAGCGCCGCTTCATCTTCGTGATCCAGCGCGGCGCGGCCGATGGCCTGAACATCGTCGTGCCGTACGCGGATCCCGCCTATGCGGGCTTGCGCGGCGCGCTGGCGGTGGACCCGGCGGCGGCGACGCCCCTGGACGGCATGTTCGCCCTGCATCCTGCGCTGGAACAGACGGCGCGGATGTATGCGGCGGGTCAGGCGCTGTTCGTCCACGCGGTGGCATCGCCTTATCGCGACCGTTCGCACTTCGATGGGCAGAACGTCCTGGAGACCGGTGGCACCTCGCCTTATCAGGTGAAGGACGGCTGGCTGAACCGCCTGGTGGGCATGCTGCCGGCCACGCAGGAAAAGGCGATCGCCTTTGCGCCGACGATACCGGCGGCGCTGCGCGGTCCGGTGCAGGCGGCGTCGTATGCGCCGTCCACATTGCCGCCAGCCCCGGACGATCTGCTGGCGCGCGTCTCCGCGCTGTACGAACACGATGCCCAGCTCGGGCCGCTATGGGCCGAGGCCATGAAAACGCGCGGCGTGGCCGCGGATGCCGGCGCGCGGCAGGATCCCGCTCATTTGGGCAAGCTCGCGGCCGGCTTCCTGTCGCGTCCCGACGGGCCGCGCATCGCCATGATCGAGACAGGGGGTTGGGACACCCATGGCGCGCAGAATCCGCGCCTGGCGGCCCAGTTGAAGGCCCTGGACATCCTGCTGGCGGCCTTGCGGGATGGCCTCGGGCCGCATTGGCGCGATACGACGGTGCTGGTGGCGACGGAATTCGGCCGTACCGCGGCGGCCAACGGCACAGGCGGCACGGATCACGGACAAGGGGCCGTCGCCATGCTGGCGGGCGGCGCGGTGGCGGGTGGCCGCGTGGCGGCGGACTGGCCGGGCCTAGCGCCCGGCGACCTGTACGAAGGGCGCGACCTCAAGCCGACGATCGCGCTGGACGCCCTGATTGCCGGCGTGGCCGCCGAAAGCCTGGCGCTGGATCCGCTACTGACGGCGCGGACGCTATTCGGCCATGCCGGCGTACCGCGGCCCTTGACCGGCCTGGTGCGCGGATAGCGTTCCGCCTTCATTCGTGTGGGCCTTCGCCGGTTCGTGGCGCGGCTGTTCGCCGAATACCTGGGCCTGCCAATGTGGTCGCATCGGGCTGGTGCGGAGCCGGTTCATCGACGCCGAAATGAAGAAATGGGGCGAAGTGATCCGCAAGGGGGCATCAAGGGGGAGTGATTCCCAGCATGCGCTTGCGGTACTCGGGCGTCGGCACGCCGCCGATCCCCCAGTTCTCCATGTCGACTTCCTCGATCACGACGAAGGTGCTGTTCAAGGGCTTGCCCATGATGTCCAGCAATAGCTCGCTGACGCCCTTGATGAGGGCTGCCTTTTGTTCCGCCGTCGTGGCTGTCGCGCCCGGCGCGGTGCCTTCGCGCGTCACCTTGATGTTTACGTAGGGCATGGCTGGCTCCTGGTGTGTGCCCCGGCCCGTGCCGGGGCTGCATCGATGCGCTGGCTTACCAGCGGCCGGCGTGCTGGCCGCCGTCCACGTTGATCGTTTCGCCGGTCACGAAGCCGGCCCGCTCCAGATATAGAACGGCATCGACGATGTCCTGGATATCGCCCATGCGGCCGACGGGATGCAGACCGTCCAGGAAGGCGTGCGTTTCCGGCGCATGCATGGGCGTCTTGATGATGCCGGGCGCGACGGCGTTCACGCGTATGCCTTGCCTGGCGTATTCAATGGCCAGCCCGCGCGTCACGGCCGCCAGTCCGCCCTTGGTCAGGCTGGCCAGGCCGGCCGGCACATTGGCCAGCGGCTGTTCGACCAGCGTGGTCGTGATCTGCACGATATGGCCGCGGCTCTGCTTCAGCATCTGCGCCAGGGCGAACTGCGTGATGTGGAAAAAACCGCCCAGGTTCACGCCGATCGCGTTGTCGTAATCCTCGGCCGTGTAGTCCGTGAAGGGCTTGCTGACGAAAATGCCGGCGTTGTTGATCAGCGTGTCGATGCGGCCGTAACGTTCGATCGCGGCTGCCGCTACCTGCCGCGCTACCGCGCGGTCGCCGATGTTTCCGGGAATGGCGACGATTCCCTCATCGGTCCCCGTCTTGATGGTGCGCGAATTGGCCACGACGGCATAGCCCTGCTCGCGATAGGCTTGCACGATGCCGGCGCCGATGCCTTGCGACGCACCGGTGATGATGGCGACTTTTTGCTGGGTGTCCATGATGTCCTCGGATGATGGTGGCGCGAATTGATTTCGCATGGGACGTAGCCTAAGCTTGGGTCCGTTTTCGCGGAATTCGCTATTCGCGCTCAATGGCTGGGAAAAAACGCACAGAGGTCGATTGGGAGGATGTCCGCGTCTTTCTTGCGCTGGGACGTCACGGCAGCCTGTCGGCGGCGGCGCGCGCGCTGGCGGTAAACCATGCCACCATCGCGCGGCGCATCCAGTCGCTGGAGGCCACGCTGGGCGAAAAGCTCGTGGAGCGCAGGCCGGAGGGCTACGTCCTGACCAGTGCGGGGACGCGCGCGCTGGCGGCCGCCGGCGACATGGAATCCTCGGTGCAGACGCTGCGGCGGGGCGGCGCGGACGAAGCGCCCAAGGGACTGGTCCGTGTCAATGCGTCGCCGGCCTTGTCGATGGGATTCCTGATTGCCCAACTGGCGGCGCTGCCCACCCTGTATCCCGGCCTGGACATAGACCTGGGCACCGACCTGCGCGCCGTCAGCCTGGAGCGGCATGAGGCGGATATCGCCATCCGCCTGGACCGGCCCAAGGATGGCGATTTCCTCGCCAGGCAGTTGGGGGCGATGGCCTACGGCTACTACGGCACGCCGGAAGTCTGCCGGCAGGTGGAGGACGGCGCGGCGCCGGTGTTCGTGGGCTTCGACGAGAGCAACGCCTATCTGCCCGATGCCGCCTGGTTGGCACGCGCGTACCCCGGTGCGCGCGTGGCCTTCCGCGCCAACAACCAGGTGGCGCAAGCCATCGCGGCCCGCACGGGCGTGGGGCTGGCGATGCTGCCGCACTACATCGGCCGCCGCGAACCGGCGCTGCGCCTGTGCCGGCTGGGCCCGGTCATGCCGCCACGCGAGATCTGGATACTGACGCGCCGGCAGGACCGCAAGAACCTCGCGGTCGGCGCGGTGGTGGATCACCTGATCCGTCGATTCGCCGAGGAGCGGGGATTATTCGAGGCCTGAGCGCGCCCGCGCGGCCGCCCGAAGGGCGCGCTCCCTCCCTCGGGGAGGCGGTCGCGCAGCGACAGGAGGGCTCATCATCCAGCGCGCCCGCCATAGCGAACCGGCATGGGTTGGCGAATAAATCGTATTGGACAAGGGCTTGGGCCGCTCACTAGAGTTGCTTGCACGCGGCCGACAGCGCGCCCGCATAACAACACCAAGAGGAGCCAACAATGCAGACATGCGAAACCAGGATGCGCTTGGGAGGACGGCATAGGGCGGCACGCAATGCCGCCGCGGCCATGCTGGCCGCGGCGCTGGCGCTGGGCGCCCGGTCCGCCGATGCGCAGGGCTGGCCCACCCATGCGGTGACCGTGGTGACGCCCCTGGCGGCCGGCAGCGCCGCGGACGTCGCGATCCGCGTGGTGACCGACCGATTGTCCGAGTCGCTGGGCCAGTCCATGATCGTGGACAACCAGACGGGGGCATCGGGCGCGATCGGCGCCGACCGTGTCGCGCGTGCCGCGCCCGACGGCTACACGCTGTGCGGCTGCAACAACACCATCCTGGGCGTCCTGCCGAACGTGCGCAAAGTGCCCTATGACCCGGTCGCAAGCTTCCGGCCCATCGGAATGGTGGCCGTGCTGCCGACCTTGTTGCTGGTCAATCCGAACCTGCCGGTGCACGATGTGAAGGAACTGATCGCCTACGTGAAGGCGCATCCCGGCAAGGTCACCTATTCCACCGGCGGGGTCGGCAGCCCGCAGCATATCGCCATGGCGATGTTCGAATCCGCGGCAGGGCTACAGATGCGGCACATCCCGTACAAGGGCGCCAGCCAGGCCGCCGTCGGGCTGGCCGCGGGCGAGGTCGACGCCATGTTCTGCGCGGTGGGTACCGTGTTGCCCTTGACCAAGTCCGGCAAGCTGCGGGCGATTGCCGTGGCCGGCGCACAGCGCACGCCGCTGTTGCCGGAGCTGCCCACCGTGGCGGAGGCCGGCGTGCCAGGCTATGACTATGCATCGTGGATAGGCCTGGTGGCGCCCAAGGGCGTGCCCGATGCGGTGGTGGACAAGGTCTCCACCCAATTGCGGGCGCTGTTGCAAGACCCCGCCACGCTAAAGCGCTTCGCCGACCAAGGCATCGATCCCATGTTCATGGGCCCCGAAGAAATGGCGCGCTACATGGCGCAGGACTATCAGCGCATGGCCAAGGTCGTGCACGAGTCGCATATGGTCGAGCAATAGCGAGGCGCGGCGGCCGGGCAATGCGGCGGACCACACGGCAAACGCGGCGCAATCCCGTTAATTCAGGTTAGAGACAGGAAAAAGAAAGCTTTTCGACAGATTTGAAAAAGCTTTTGCTAATGAAATTAGGAATGGTTAGCATTCGCGGCCTTCTCAACAATAGTTCAACGCCGGGGTCACGATGCCCGGTTTCCTGGCCGCCGCCCAAGACTATTCCTTTCCATGAAGCAGCTGACCCCGATTGCCGCCGCCGTCCTGGCCGTGTTCGCCTCCCCCGTTCCGGTGCTGGCCCAGCCAGTGGCGGCATCCGGGACCGCCGCGCCCGGCGCCGCGCCGACCACCACGCTGGACACCGTGCAGGTCAATGGCGACGCGCCGTCGGATGATTTCAACGCGACGCAGTCATCGCTGCCTCGCCTGGGCATTGATCTTCATGACGTGCCGCAATCCGTGACGGTGGTGAACAAGGCGCTGATGCAGTCGCAGGGCGCGAACTCGCTGCAGGACGCGCTGCGCAACGTGGCCGGCATTACGCTGGGCGCGGCCGAAGGCGGCACGATCGGCAACAACATCAACCTGAACGGCTTTTCGGCGCGCACCGATATCTACCTGGACGGTTTCCGCGATCGCGGCCAGTACTACCGCGATACCTTCGACCTGGAGGAAGTGGAAGTGCTGATGGGTCCGTCTTCCATGCTGTTCGGACGCGGCTCCACGGGCGGCATCATCAATCAGGTCAGCAAGAAGCCCAAGCGGGCCGACTTCACGGACGTCAGCGGATCGGTCACGACCAATGGACTGGTGCGCTCGACGGTCGATACCAATATGCAGCTGTCGGAGACGTCGGCATTCCGCTTCAACGGCATGGCCCAGAACGGCGACGCCACGACGCGCGACCAGTCCCATGTGAAGGACTTCGGCGCCGCGCCGTCGTTCAAGTTCGGCATCGGTACGCCGACCGAAGTCACCTTGTCGGCCTTGCTGCAGCATAACGACGACATGGCGGATTACGGCGTGCAGTCGGTCAATGGCCATCCCGCCGGCGTGAGCCGCAACACGGCGTACGGTTTCCACGACGACCGAACGATCCAGGACATCGCGATGCTGAATGCATCGATCCAGCACAAGTTCACGCCGGATGTGGTGCTGCGCAACCAGACGCAATACAACAACGTACGCACCGATGCCCGCGAAACCGCGCCGCAGGCGGTGGGCACGCTGGGACCCACGGGCTTCCAGGCGCTGCCCACGGGCAACGTCACGAACCTGCCGCTGGACAATCTATGGATACTGCAGCAAAGCCATGACCGGATCATCCATGACGAGTCCATCTTCAACCAGACCGAACTGACCACCAAGTTCGCGACGGGCTCGGTAAAGCACAACCTGTTGACCGGTCTCGAGATCGGGCATGACCACTACAGCAACCAGGCTTATGCGCGCACCGGCAACTGCGGCGGCTTCACGCTGAACAGTGGTTTCGTCGGGTGCACGCAGATGGTCGATCCGCAACATACGTCGGCGGATCTGCCCCAGGTGCCGGGGAATTTCGCGACCGGCTCCGCCAACACGGTCGGCATCTATGCGAACGACTCCATCGAGCTGACCAAGCAGTTCAAGCTGGTCGGCGGCCTGCGCTGGGACCGCTATGAAGCGACCGTCACCAATTCCATGCCGCGCAGCACCACGCCCGCGAACGCGGACCAGACGGTCCATTACACCAGCGTGCGTGCCGGCGCCATCTGGCAGCCCACCGATTGGCAGTCCTACTACGTCTCCTATGGCACGTCGTTCAACCCTTCGCTGGAACAAATGACGGGAACGGTCGGGCAGGACAACCTGGAGCCGGAGACGAACAAGTCGTATGAATTGGGTGGCAAGTGGGACCTGCTGGACGGCAACCTTTCGCTGAATTCGGCCATCTTCCAGATCAAGAAGGAAAACGCGCGCACACAGATCAGCCCGGGGGTCTACGAACTGGACGGCACGGTGCGCGTGAACGGCGTGCGCGCGGGCGCGTCCGGCCATGTGACCCGGCAGTGGCAGGTCTACGCGGCCTACACCTACCTGGATGCCGAGATCACCGAGGCCGCGGACGGCACCAAGGGCAACACCCCCGCCAACACACCGCGGAATACCTTCAATTTCTGGACGACGTATCAATTCCTGCAGGACTGGGAAGTCGGCGGCGGGGCGGTGTATACCTCGTCGCGCTATGCGGCCAACACCGACGCGGTGCAGGTCGGCGGCTACACGCGCTGGGACGGCACCGTGGCCTGGCACCAGCCCAAGTACGACGTCCGCCTGAACCTGTTCAATATCTTCGACAAGCGGTACTACGATGCGCTGATCCCGTCGGACGGCGGCCGCGCGGTGCCGGGGTCCGGCCGCACCGCCATGCTCACCTTCACGTATCACATCCAATAGGCCGGCACGCCGCCGGATGGCCCATGCTGATCACCATACCGAAGGTTCTTGACGCCCAGCAGGTGCAGGCCATACGCGGTCTGCTGGACAACGCTGGCGACGCGTGGGTCGATGGCAAGGTCTCGGCGGGCTACCAGGGCGCGGCCGTCAAGTTCAACCAGCAGATCGACGAGCGTTCCGAAGTCGCCCAACATGTACAGGGCATCGTGCTCGGCGCCCTGGAACGAAATCCCGCGTTCATCAGCGCGGTGCTGCCCAATGTGGCGTACCCGCCCATGATCAACCGCTATGGCCCGGGCATGACCTTCGGCGCGCACGTGGATGGCGGCGTGCGCATCCATCCGCACAGCGGCCGCAAGGTGCGCACCGACGTGTCGATCACGCTGTTCCTGAGCGACGCCTCGGAATATGAGGGCGGTGAACTGCAGGTGCAGGATACGTACGGCATGCACAGCGTCAAGCTGGACGCGGGCGATATGGTCGTGTATCCCGCCACCAGCCTGCACCAGGTCACGCCCATCACGCGCGGCACGCGCCTGGGCTGTTTCTTCTGGGTCCAGAGCCTGGTCCGGGAAGATGCCCGGCGCAGCCTGCTGTACGACCTGGACAATGCCATCCAGCGGCTGAACCAGACCCAGGCCGATGCCGGCGCGCGCAGCAAGCTGGTGGGCTGCTATCACAATCTGCTGCGGGAGTGGAGCGAGACCTGACGCGCCCCGCGCCGCACAGGACTGTGCGCCACCGTTCGCATCCAGGGTGATTCCCACGCCATGCGCGTGCAGGCCGCGTCGCTCGCCGCGCTGTTCTCCGATGATTCACTCATGGAAGACTGCGCCTGTAAGGCGGCAACGCGATGGCGCGCGACACCTACGAGGCCACCGACGCCCCGCTGGACTTCACCGCTGCCGCCCACTTCTTGCGTTCCGTTGCCAGGAAGGCTTGGGCTGCCTCCGGCGTCATCGGGTGCGGCAGGGTGGCTTGCTGCTTGAGGGCGTCCTGGTATTGGGCGGTGCTGGTGGCGGCCGCGAAGGCGTTTTGCAGCATCGTCACCGTGGCGGGCGGTGTGCCGGGCGTGGTGACGGCAGCCCACCATGATGGTGCGTCCAGCGCCGGGTAGCCGGCCTCCACCAGCGTGGGCACGTCGGGAAGCTGCGGTAACCGCACGGAAGTCGTCACGGCCAGAGGGCGCAGGCTCCCGCTCTTGGCCAGCGCCACGGCCAGCGTCGAACCGGTGAAGCAGAAGGCGATGCGGCCCGCGCGCAAGTCGGTGGCCAGCGGGGCAGCACCCTGGTAGGGCACGTGCAGGAACTTCACGCCGGCCGAACTGGCCAGCAGTTCCGTGGTCAGGTGGCTGAGCGAGCCGATGCCGTTGGAGCCGAAGGGGATCTCCCCCGGCTTGGCCTTGGCGCGTTCGATCAGCTCGGCCACGCTTTTTACCGGCAGGGTTTGCTCGTTCACCAGCAGGACGTTGGCGTTGTCGCCCATCATCCCGATATAGGGAAAGGCGGCGGGGTCGTAGCTGACGTGTCCATACAAGGTCTGGTTGATCGCCATGATGGCCTGGCCCGCCATCAGCAGCGTGTGCCCATCGGCCGGCGCACGGGCGACATAATCGGCGGCGATGTTGCCGCCCGCGCCGCCGCGGTTCTCCACGATCACCGATTGCTTGAGCTGTTGCGACAGCGCATTGGCGACGACCCGACCCAGCGTGTCGGAGGATCCGCCCGCGGGAAACGGCACCACCAGGCGCAGCGGCTTGCCGGCGAAGTCCTCGGCCCATGCGGCACGGCCGGCCAGGGCGGCCAGCGGCGCGGCGGCCAGGCCGCGGATCAGGCTGCGGCGCGACGGCATGCGCGGCGCGCAGGGGTGGTCGTGGGTATTTTGCTTGTGGTTCATCTCGTGCTCCTGGAACGCCGGCGGATGCGCGTGTCGTTCCGTCCTCCTGGTTGGTTATAGGTATATCCGGCATGCGTCCGAGACCGCGGGCCGCACCGGCCACAGGGGCACGGCATGGGAAAGCCATCGTCCCCAGCCGCAAGCCGCCGCGTACGCCGGCGGGGCCCAGCCCGGCGCTGCATCGCCCAGGCTCAGTTCCGCGCCGCGGCCGTGTCCGGCAACAATCCGCGCAAGACACTCATCGGGATTCCGCCTTCGGCCATCAAACGCCGCTCGGCGGCCGTCAGCACCTGCGGGAGGGTTTCGAAGCGCACTTCGCGGTCGTCCTGGCGCGCGATCACGCGTACCGGCGCGCCCTCGCGTATGCCGGCCTCCACGTTCTCGAAGCTGAAGGTTTCATCGCCGCGCAGCCCTAGCTGGCGCCAACCTTCGCCCGGCTTGAACGCCAGCGGCAGGACGCCCATGCCGATCAGGTTGGCGCGATGGATGCGCTCGAACGATTCCGCGATGACGGCCTTCACGCCCAGCAGCGCGGTTCCCTTGGCGGCCCAGTCGCGGCTGCTGCCGGTACCGTATTCCTTGCCCGCGATGACGATGGTGGCGCGCCCCTCGCTGCGATACGCCTGGGCAGCGTCGAAGATGGTCATGCGCGCGCGATCGGGGAAGTGCAGCGTCTCGCCGCCTTCCTCGCCGTCCAGCAGCGCATTGCGGATCCGGATGTTGCCGAAGGTGGCCCGCGTCATCACATGGTAGTTGCAGCGGCGCGCGACGTAGCTGTTGAACTCGCGCTGCGGCACGCCGGCCTGGGCCAGGTACTGCCCGGCGGGGGTTTCCAGCGGAATTTCGCCGCCCGGGGATATATGGTCGGTGGTCAGCGAATCCCCGAACGCGGCCAGCACGCTGGCGTTTTGCAGCGCGCGCGCCAGGCGCCCCAGGCTGTCGCCGTCCGGCTCGTCCTTGAAGAAGGGCGGGTCGACCAGATAGAGCGATTCGGGATCCCAGGGAAAGCGCGGGCCGGACGGTGCCTCCATTTCGCGCCAGGCCTGGATGTCCAGGTTGGCGGGATCGTAGACGGCCTCGAAGATGGCGCGCGTGTTGGCCAGCGGCAGCACGGCCTGGATTTCCTGCGGCGTGGGCCAGATGTCGCGCATGTAGACGGGCTGGCCGTTGCGGTCCTTGCCGACCGGCTCCTTGTCCAGGTCGATGTCGATGCGGCCGGCCAGCGCGTACAGCACCACCATGGGCGGCGCGCCGATATAGTTGGCGCGGATCAGTTTATGGATGCGGCCCTCGAAGTTGCGGTTGCCCGACAGCACCGACACGGAGACGAAGCGGTCGCGCTCGATGGCCTGGACGACCGGATCGGGCAGCGCGCCCGACTTGCCGCCGCAGGTGGTGCAGCCGTAGCCGATGACGGAAAAGCCCAGCGCGTCCAGCGGCGCCATCAGGCCGGCCGCCTGCAGATAATGCGTGACCGTGCGCGACCCCGGCGCCAGCGAGGTCTTGACCCATTCGGGCACCCGCAGGCCGCGTTCCACCGCTTTTTTCGCGAGCAGGCCCGCGGCCATCATCACCGCCGGATTGGACGTGTTGGTGCAGGAAGTGATGGCGGCCAGCACCACGGCGCCGTGCGGCAGCCGCAGCGGCGCGTCGCCTTGGGCCGGCGTGGCGGCTGCTGGCACGTCGGCGTCCTTCGGCACCGCGAAGCCGCCCTCCATCGCGGGCTTGTGCAGGCGCTCGTGGAAGTCGGCGGGAATGGCGGGCAGCGGCAGGCGGTCCTGCGGACGGCGCGGGCCCGCCATGGAGGGTACCGTCTCGGACAGGTCGATTTCCATCACGCGGCTGAAGCCCGGCGGCGTTTCGTCGGGATCGTCGCGCCAGAAGGCGTTGGCGCGGCAATATTGTTCCGCGCGTTCGATGACCTCCGGATCGCGGCCCGAGATCTTCAGGTATTCGATGGTGGCCGGGTCGACGGGGAAGAAGCCGCAGGTGGCGCCGTACTCGGGCGCCATGTTGGCGATGGTGGCGCGTTCCGGCACGGCCAGTTCGCGCACGCCGGGGCCGAAGAATTCGACCATGCTTCCGGCCACCTTGAACTCGCGCAGTCTCTGCGTGATCAGCAGCGCGCCGTCGGTGGTCTGCGCGGGCGGGGGAATGCGGCCGACCAGCCGCACGCCGACGACTTCCGGAATGGGGAAGGTATAGGCATGGCCCAGCATGGCGGCTTCGGCGTCGATGCCGCCGACGCCCCAACCCAGCACGCCGATGCCGTTGATCATGGGGGTATGCGAGTCGCCGCCGATGACGAAGTCCGGATAGGCCCAGTCGCCGTCCGGCCGCGTTTCGCGCTGCACGACCGGCGATACGAATTCCAGGTTGACCTGGTGGATGATGCCGGTGCCCGGCGGAAAGACGCGCAGGCCGTTGAAGGCCTGCTGCGCCCACTTCAGGAAGCGGTAGCGTTCCGCGTTCTGCTTGAACTCGTACTGCATGTTGCGCACGACGGCCTGCGTATCGCCCCAGTAGGTGACCTGCAGCGAATGGTCGACGATCAGGTCCACGGGAATGCGGGCGTCGACGGCGTCGATGTCGCCGCCGTGCCGAGCCACCGCGTCGCGCAGCGCGGCCAGGTCCTGCAGCACGGGCAGGCCGCTGGAATCGGGCAGGAAGACCCGGGCGACTCGCAAGGGCAGGCCGGCGTCCGGGTGGTTGCGCCAGTCCAGCAAGGCGTTCAGTTCATCGTCCGATACGTCGGCGCCCCAGCTTTGATGGCGCGCGAGGTTTTCCAGCAGGACGCGGATGACGTAGGGAAAGTCGCGGATGTCGCGGCCGGACCTCGCGGCGATCGCCGCGATATCGGTGTAGCGGATCTGGCGTCCGCCGACGTTCAGGGATGCGGTCATGATGTCTCCGGGATAGCTGACGGCGTTACTGGAAGCTGGCTTCCAGGCGTTCCACTTCGTCCAGGCCCACCAGCTCGCAGATCTCCTCGAAGCTGACGAGCAGGTCCTCGCGGTTGGCCACGATGCCTTTTTCCAGCAGGTCTTCCTTGAACACCGCCATGGCATTGAGCATGCCGCGGATGGAGGCGGCGCTGAGCAGGCGCGGATAGGAAACCTGGGCCACGCCGATCTCCTGCAGGCGCGCGGGCGAGATCAGCGGCGTGGTCGACCGTGCGCGGATGCCCAGCCCCATGTTCACGGACAGGGGCTTGGGCACGTTGCGCACCACGCGTTCGATGTCCTTCTCGCTGCGCAGCGCATCGGCGAACAGGCAGTCCGCACCGGCTTCGGCATACAGGTTCAGGCGCCGGATGGCTTCCTCCAGCCCCAGCGGGCCGGCCGCGTCCGTGCGCGCCTTGATGACGAAATCCGGGTTCTGGCGGGCGGCAACGGCGGCGCGTACCTTCTTCACCATGTCCTCGGCCGGTATGACTTCCTTGCCCGCCATGTGGCCGCAGCGTTTGGGGAAGACCTGGTCCTCGATCATGATGGCCGCGACGCCGGCTTTTTCAAAGGCGCGCGTGGTGTAGTAGGTGTTGACCTCGTTGCCGTAGCCCGTGTCCGCGTCGGCCTGCAGCAGCAGGCGGGTGCAGTTGACTAGGTTGGAACAGGTGTCGACGTTGTCCGCCAGGCCGACGATGCCGCGGTCCGGCAGGCCCAGGCGGGATTCCGAAATGCCGGCGCCCGAGATGGTGGCCGTCTTGAAACCCATTTTTTCGACGATGCGGGCGCTGAAGCCGTCGTAGACGCCGGGGGTGATCAGGATTTCCGGCGCGTTGATCAAGTCTTTCAATTTGGGGGAGTGCTCGGGCATTTCTTCAAACCTCTTCAAGCTGCTGCTGCATGTGCTGCGAAGCACGTTGGATGTGGGACCGCATCAGCGACTCGGCCAGGGCGGCATTGCGGCTTTTCATGGCCATGACGATTTGGGCGTGTTCCTCGAAGGCGGTGGCCTTGCGCTGCTGGATGGAAGCGGCGCTGGTGCGGTAAAGCCGCAGCAGGCTGTAGTTGTCCTGCTTCAGCGCCTCGATCAGGCGGCGATTGCCGCTGCCCTGGGCGACGCGGGCATGGAAATCGAATTGCGGCAGCGACGATGGCGCGTCCTGGTCCTTGAAGGATTCGGCGTGCAGGGCGTTTTCCAGTTTGTCCAGTTCCTGGTCGGACATGCGCTCGGTGGCCAGTTTGCAAGCCATGCCCTCCAGCGCCGCCCGGACTTCGAACAGCTCGATCATGGTGTCGACGCCGAGCTTGATGACGCGCGCCTTCATGAATGGCTTGCGTGTGATCAGGCCGATGCCCTGCAGGCGCTGCACGGCTTCCCGCACGGGACCGCGGCTGATGTTCAGGCGCTTGGCCAGTTCCAGCTCGTTGACCACGGCGCCCGGCTCGAACCGCCCCATGTAGATGTCCTGCAGCAGCTGCCGGAAGACCGTTTCGCCGCGCGGTGTTGACCCGGGCGGCTCGGTCGTTTTGATTGTCTCCATGGGGCGCATGATAGCGGGGAGATTCGCTATAGTGTCAACACTTTTGTCGACGATACCGAAGCTGAGACTTCGGTCGTATATAGATCAATGACTTAGCAGAAGCCTAGCGTTCCAGTAAGGGGTGGTTCTGCGTTCAAGGGCTCAGTTGCCGCGGCTCAGCCGTTTGGGGCGTTCATTTGTTCTTCTATCCTTCCCAGCCAGCGTTCACATGCGGGACGGACCATTGCGTGACAGCCATCGGCTCAAGAGCCGGCTTGCCGAGGAAGGGGGCCGACAGGCAGTAGATGCCGGCGTGCGTCGATTGCCAAATCAGGTTCCGGTCCCATTCAATGAAAACAGCTTCCGTCGTACCCCGACGCCAGCTCATGTAGTCGTCGATTTCGCCGTCACGCGGTGGGACGAAGTACGCGACCTCTTTCGGCTCTGTCGGATCCGAAATGTCGAAGAGGCGAAGGCCTGCATTGAGATATGACAATGCAACGACATCTGGACGTGCTTTTCCTGGCGCAATCCAGTTCTGCATGACGCGTGAGCTAAAGCGGCCTCGCGCCATCGCAAAGTCCTTGTAGGGAGCATCAGGATGCGGCATCGGACGCGGGAAGAGACCGATGATGCGCGGCTTGGTCGGGTCCTTCACGTCGATGACGTAGCTCGTGTGAAACGGCTCACGACAGTCGGACTCAAGGGCTTCGGGTATCGCGATAACGAGATTCTGCAACTGCGGATAGCGCTGCGGATCGGCCGTCACAGGCACGACATGGTGATAAGGGATGGCGCCGATGGCTTCAAGTGGATGCGCCACCCGGCCATAAACCTTGGGATTGCGAATGTCGGACAGGTCGTGGACGTACATTCCGAAGTGCCCCCATCCACCATATCCGACGGTACCCCCATCCTCGACCCTGACCGGGACGATGCAGGGGGTGCGGTTGCCGGTCCATGAGCATTGATCGCCGGCAAACGGATAGGTCTCGCGGTAGTACTGCTCTTCATCGAGCCTCTGCCCTGGAACCCACCATCGCGATACTTCCTTCAACTTGGCGGGGTCGGACATGTCTACGATCATCAACCCGTTGCTGTACACGCGCTCCGTGCTTTCCATGCGCAATTGGTCGTCCCAGCCGCAGGCCAGATAAGCGTATCGGCCTCCATCATAGAAAGGCAAATGGACGCCGTGACCTGTGCTGCCTGTTTCAAATTCGCTCAGCAACTGGGTCTTTTCGGGATTTGTGACGTCGTAGATCTTGATGCCCCGAAAGCCGGGATTATCGATCGCCTTGCGGGCGTATTCCGTGTGATATTTCCCGCGGGGATATTGCGGTGTTCCCGGCGTCAGCGGCATCTGATGCGCGACCACGCGGATCCACTTCTTCAGCTGTTTGTTGTAGACGCAGCTCTGGAATGTGGGGAGACCTCCTTCATCGATCACCGTCGCTTTCAGGGGGTCCGTGACATCGACCCAACCGCCCTGGAAGGCAATGAGGCGGCGCTTTCCCTTCGCCCACATGCATGAGTGTTCGTCCCCAAACATCCTCAGCTTGATCGACGGATAATAGGCAAGGACCTCCATGTTGGAAATGTACTGATTACGGTCGAGATAATTCAATGCACCGGCCGGCAACCGGAATGGCACCGTGCCGCCACCCGGCATAACGCCTTCTACCCGCTCGCCTTCGACGAGCGATTTTGAAGTTGAAAAGTGATCATCGTTTCTTGCCATTACCGCTCTCCTGTCCTTTATGGCTGATTACCATCCACTAGCCTCATGTGCCTACTCGTGAGTAGGAGACCGCCCGGGCATCAGAGCGGTTGGAAACCGATATCCTTGACCAGTTTCGCGAAGCGGTCCGTATCGCTCTTGATCAATTCAGCGAACTGCTGTGGGGACTTTATCGTCGGTATCAACCCAAGGGCTTTCAACTTCTCTTGTATGTCCGGCTCGGCAAGTATCTGGTTGATGGCCGTGTTCAGCTTTTCTACGATTTTTGGATCTGTCCCAGCCGGCGCAACAATACCGTTCCAGCCAGGCACGGAATAGCCCGGCAAGCTGTCGCCTATCGCTGGTAATTCGGGAAGAAACTTATCCTTCGCCGTGATCCCCACCAAATGAACTCTGCCGGATTGTATGGACGGAGCGAGGCTAGTGTACGAAGAAACACCCAGGTCCAGTTGTCCGCTGGCGAGATCCGTGACTATGGGGCCGACATCCTTATAGGAGATGTTCTGCACATTGAAACCATTTTCGTGGGCAATAAGGGCGACCGACAGATGAGGCAGGCCTCCCTGGCTCGGGCTACCCAGCTTCACCTCCCGCTTTCCTTGCTTAGCCCAATCAATGACGTCCTTGATGTTCTTCAGCGGCCCGTTCACGTTCGACACGATCGCAAGGTAGTTTTCTGCGATCTCAACGACCGGGACAAAGTCCTTCTGTGGGTCGTACATAAGCTTCGCGGTGACAAACGGCGCGAGAGCCAAATTCGTGATCTGTACGACCCCGATGGTGTACCCGTCCGGCTTCGCCCTTGCAACGCGGTTCAGCCCAATCTGGCCACTGGCCCCTGCGTGGTTTTCCACGATAACCGGCTGATTGAATCGCACCCGTAAACGATCGCCAATCATCCGAGCCATAATATCGACAGACGCACCCGGGCTATAAGGCACTTCGATAGTGATCGGTCGACTCGGATAATCTTCAGCCCGCGATGATGACGCGAAGCACAACGACATTAGCGCCATTGAGGAGATTAAAATTCGCCGTTTCATTTCAAGACCCCTTGTTCGATATCTCAGCTTGATGTGCTGAAGTTCTTTGATAATGCGCCAAAAATAGGTGGTCCGCCATTCTTCGCTCATGTTAGGCATGGGTCCTGGGACCACTAGGCATGCCGTGGCTTACTGGAGAAGTGTCAACAGTATGCGCAGGCCTAGCGGGGCAGCGTGGGCTTAGCCGGGCGCGCGGGCCATGGCAACGAAGCGCTGGATCAAGGCAGACGCCGGATGGCGGAACACCAGGGTCAGGGGAATCGTGAAAGCGGAGGCCGCATCCAACCTGCGGTAGACGACACTTTCCTGATGGATGGCCTCCAGCGTCTGGGGTACGACCGTAATGCCGCGTCCGGCCGATACCAGGGTGACCGCGGACAACAGCCGCGGCACGTCGGCGACGATGTGCGGGGTGAAGCCGGCCTTGCGGCAGGCGGGCATCAGTTCGTCCTGGATGCCGGGGCCGTCGGCGCGGCGGTAGAAAATCCATGGCTGGTCCGCCAGGTCGGCCATCGAGACGGTCTTGCGGCGCTTTGCGAGGGGATGGCCCACGGGGAGCGCGACGACCATCGGTTCATCGGCCAGCACGATCGCCCGCAGCCCGGGATATCGGTCGGACGACGAGCGGACCAGCGCGGCATCCAACACGTCGCGGGCCACCGCTTCCAGCAAGTCGCGCGTGGCGTTTTCCTGGAATTCGAGGTCGACGCCCGGGTGTTCGGCGTGGAAGGCGCGCAGCAGGCGCGGTACCAGGGGATGCAGCGACGCCGAACTGGTATAGCCGACGGCAATGCGGCCGGATTCGCCGCGCGCCGCCTGCCGCACGCGTGCGATGGCATCTTGCGCATCGGCCAGCAGGCGGCGCGCGTCCTTCAGGAAGACCTGCCCCGCGGCATTCAGCTTGATGCTGCGCGGTGCGCGATCGAAGAGCCGTACGCCCAGTTCGCCTTCCAGGTCGCGTATCTGTTGGCTTAGCGGCGGCTGCTGGATTCCCAGCCGCAGCGCGGCGCGCGTCATGTGTTGTTCTTCGGCGACCGCGACGAAATAGCGCAGGTGGCGTAGCTCCATCGGGCGGCTGTCCAGATGTAGAAAGTATTGATGTCTAACGAACAATATATTTTACATATGGACAGAGCGGGTCCAGAATCCGCCGTGGTTTGTAGCTTCCGCGATGCCGCGGGGGACGCGGGATACGGAGACAGGCGATGAGCATCGATTTCCACTCGGAAACAGTCAAGCACACATACGCGCATCGCGAAGCGCATGCGGATTGGGCACAGGCCATGGCGGCCCTCGCGCGGCCGGCGGGCAAGCGGGTGGTCGATGTGGGCTGCGGCGGCGGCATTTACTCGCTGGCATGGGCGGACCTGGGCGCTGCGACAGTGACGGGCGTGGACTTCTCCGAGGTCATGGTGGCCACGGCGATCAGCCAGGCGAACGGCCACGCCGGGCTCTCGTTCCGGGTGGGCGCGGCCGACCATACGGGCTTGCCGACGCGCAGCGCCGACGTGGTCTTCCAGCGGGCGCTGATCCACCACCTTGCCGATTACACGGACTGCTTCCGCGAGGCAGCGCGGCTATTGGCGCCGGGCGGCATGCTGGTGGTGCAAGACCGTACGGTGGAAGACGTAGGCCTGCCCGGGTCCGAGCGGCATATCCGCGGCTATTTCTTCGAGTGCTTTCCGCGTCTGGCCGGCTTCGAATCGGGCCGGCGTCCCAGTGACGCGCGTGTCCGGCAGGCGTTGCAGGCGGCGGGTTTCACGCAAATCGAATCGCGCACGCTATGGGAAACGCGCAAGACCTACGGCGAGTTCGGTGCGCTTGCGCGGGATCTTCGCGCCCGCACGGGGCGGTCCATCCTGCACGAATTGAACGATGGGGAGATCGGAGAACTGGTGGCATTCATCGGCCAGCGCATTCCGCCAGGAGAAAGTATCGTCGAGCAGGATCGATGGACGATCTGGTCGGCGCTCGCCTAACATGCACGACTGCACGCGCGGCCCGTATCCCGCCGCCACGCCGGATACGTGCCGGCGCACCGCCTAAGCCGGCATACGCGTCGGCGTGGCGCTTTCTTCCAGCTGATGCGCGGCCACCGCGCGTTGGAATCCGCTTTCAACGTGCTGCCGCATGGCGCGCGCGGCCACGTCGGCATCGCGGGTGGCCAGGGCATCCAGGATGGCGCGATGTTCCGCGTGCGACGCCGATGAACTGCCCGCCAGGGAAAAGCCGCGCCGGCGCAGCAGGTGTATGCGGTTCACCACCTGCCGATAAAGCCCCAGCAAGGTGGCATTGCCGGTCATCTCCACCAGGCGGTCGTGGAATGCCAGGTTCAATTCGAAATAGCGGTTGACCCCGTCGCGCGCCGAGGTCGTTTCCAGTTCGGTCAGCATGGCGCCCAGTTCCGCCAGCTGTTCTTCCGTGATGCGCGGCGTCAGCCGGCGTCCCACCATTTCGTCCATGCCGGCGCGCACGTCGTACAGCTCTGCCGCTTCTTCGTCCGAGAGGTCGCGGATGAACACGCCGCGATTCTTCTCCAGCCGCACCAAGCCGGCTTCTTCCAGCGCGCGGAAGGCTTCGCGCAGCGGACTGCGGCTGACGCCCAGGCGCTGCGACAGTTCGCTTTCGTTCAAGCGCGACCCGACGGTCAGTTCCCCCGACTTGATGCCGCGCAGGATTTCTTCCTGCACCAGGCCGGACAGGGTCATGGAGCGCAAGAGATCGAAAGGCGAGGCGGCGGTGCTGGACATGACGGACGAGCCTGAGAGTGCGAGGGAGACATTTCATCCCACATCCGTGGGGCGGCGCCGGTTCACTTCAGCGCGGGGTAAGAATATCAAAAGTACTGCATCTCGAAGATTGTAGAATCGTCGACAATCTGTAGAATGCAACTCTTTCGAGGCGGTGGCAAGCATCACCGCCCGTCTTGGGCCCGCGGGGGCATCCGACCAAGGAAGGCAAGGCGCGATACAGCGCCCTGGAACGAGCAAAGCGCCCTCGGCGCGTGCTTGCGCATCCCGTGGAGTCGAGACAAATGGCCGCTATCAAGGCGAAGGTGTTCCGTGGCACGCCCGGCAAGGTATTCGTCCTGCTGTGCGTCATGTATTTCATCGAATATGTGGACCGCGTGAACCTGTCGGTGGCCGCGCCGCTGATCAAGCAGGAATTCGGGTTGAGCAATACGCGGCTGGGCGTCGCGCTGGCCGCCTTCGGCTATTGCTACGCCATCTTCCAGATCATCTGCGGCTACCTGGGCGACCGCCTGGGCCCGCGCCGCATGCTGGCCCTGTCGGGCCTGGTGTGGGCGCTGGGAACGCTGGTGACCGGTTTCGCCACGGGGCTGGGCGGGCTGGTCGTGGCCCGATTGCTGGTGGGCACCGGCGAAGGCGGCACCATTCCGGTCGCGACCCGCGCCATGAGCAATTGGGTGCCGCGCGAACGGCGCGGCTTCGCGCAGGGATTCACGCATTCGGCCTCGCGGGCGGCCGCCGCGCTGACGCCACCGCTGGTGGTTTTCATGATTCCTTTCGTGGGCTGGCGCGGTTCCTTCATGGTGATGGGCCTGATCAGCCTGCTCTGGGTCGTCCTGTGGTACGGCTACTTTCGCGACGATCCGCGCGATCACCGCGCCATCACGCAGGACGAGCTTGCCGCGCTGCCGCCCTATACCGATGCCGCGCGCGGCCAGGACGGGCAGCGCCAGCCGGTGCCCTGGCTGGCGCTGCTGCGGCGCATCCTGCCCGTCACCATCGTGTTCTTCGCCCACGCCTGGGCCTTGTGGATGTACCTGAGCTGGCTGCCGAGCTTCTTCGTATCGCACTTCCACATCAACCTGGCGCACTCCGCGTTCTATACCGGCGCGGTGTTCCTGGCCGCCGTGGTCGGCAATACCGCGGGCGGCATGCTGACGGACTGGCTCTATACCCGGACGGGCAAGGTGAACGCGGCGCGCCGCGATGTGGTCATCCTGGGCTTCGCCGGCTCCATCCTCTTCATGTCGGGCGTGCTGTTCGTGCAGGACGAGACCGTGGTGGCGCTGTGCCTGGCCGCGGCGCTGTTCTTCCTGGAGCTGAGCGCCGGCCCGGTATTCGCGACGCCGATGGACGTGGCGCCCGCCTATGCCGGCGTGGCCACGGGTTTCGTCAGTACCGCGGCGGGACTGGCCGCCGTGGTTTCGCCCATCACCTTCGGCTACATCGTCGATGCCACGGGCAGCTATACGTCGCCTTTCGTGGTGTCCATCGCCATCCTGGTGGTGGGCATCGTGATGTCGTTCTGGATGCGGCCCGACAAGGTGCTGCAGGTCGGCACGCCCCCGCCCAAGGCTCCGCCGGCCGGCGCACCCGCCATGGAATTCAGGAGTACCGCGCATGAGTGAAGCAACGAACCTGCCGTTGGCGGGACGGGTAGCCATCGTGACCGGCGCCGCCCGCAATATCGGCCGCGCCATCGCGGTCGAACTGGGCCGGCAAGGGGCGGACGTGGTGGTCAACGCCCAGCGCTCGGCCGACGAAGCGGAGCAAACCGCCGCGCTCGTCACGCAGGCCGGCGCGCGGGCGCGGGTGCACCTGGCGGATATTTCGAGCCCCGACGGCGCGCAAAGCCTGATCGATGCCGCCGCGGCGGCTTTCGGCCGCATCGACATCCTGGTCAACAACGCCGCCGTCCGTCGCGAGGCGCGTTTCGACGAGCTGGACTGGCGGCAGTGGCGGGAAGTCACCGGCGTGATCCTGGACGGCGCCTACCTGTGCGCGCACGCCGCCGCGCCGTGGCTGCGGCGCTCGCCGGCCGGCGCGATCGTCAATATCGGCGGCATGTCGGCCCATGGCGGCTCGGCGGGCCGGGCCCATGTCATCGCCGCGAAGATGGGCCTGGTGGGGCTGACGCGCGGGCTGGCGCATGACCTGAGCGACGACGGCGTCACGGTGAACTGCGTGGTGCCGGGGCTGATCGACACGGCGCGGGGGCATTCCGCGCAGGGGACGCCGGCGCATCACGCCAGGCATACGACCCTGCTGGGGCGCCGCGGCACGCCGCAGGAAGTGGCCGATCTGGTGGCCTTCCTGTGCGGCCCCAAGGCGCGCTACCTCACGGGACAGACGATGCACGCCAATGGCGGCGCATACCTGGGCTGAGGGGGCACGATGGCCCGCTATGCCGGCGTGACGCGCAAGGTGCACCCGGCACGGGCGGGATCGCGCCCAAGGGCAAGGGTGCCGCGCGGGCGCGGACGAATTTTCCAGGAGACGATATGAAGATGGTAAGCACAACCGCGCGCATCGCGGCGTACGCGGGCTTGGCCCTGGCGCTGTGCATGGGCGCCCGGCCGGCGAGCGCGCAGGCCGATTATCCCAGCCACAAGGTACGCGTCATCGCGCCGCAGGGGGCGGGCGGCGGCGTCGATGTGGTGGGCCGCCTGCTGATGGAACAGCTCTCCAGGCGGCTGGGCCAGTCCTTCTATATCGAGAACCAGGGCGGCGCCGGCGGCGTCATCGGTGCGTCCGACACGGCCCGGGCCGCGCCGGACGGCTACACCTTGATGATCGCCTACGTCGCCACGCACGGCACCAATCCCGCCGTGCGCAAGACCCCGTATGACGCGGTGAAAAGCTTCACGCCCATCGCCATGATCGGTGGCACGGCCAACATGCTGCTGGTCGATCCGCGGCTGGGCGTGAAAACCCTGAAGGACTTCGTCGCCTATGCCAAGCAGAATCCGGACAAGCTGAGCTATGGCACCTCGGGCAACGGGACGCTCAACCACCTGGCGATGGAGGAGTTCAAGCACGCGGCCGGTTTCAGCGACCTTTCCGTGCCGTACAAGAGCATGAGCGAGGCCCTGACCGACGTGATCGGCGGTCGCGTACAGACCGTCTTTCCCGGCGTGGCCGCGGGCCTGCCCACCGTGCGGTCCGGCAGGGTGACGCCGCTGGCCGTCACCGGCGAGAAGCGCCAGGCCGTGCTGCCTGACGTGCCCACCTTCCAGGAACTGGGCTATCCGTCGATGCAGGCCCTGACCTGGTACGGCGTGGTCGGGCCGGCCAGGATGCCGCAGGCCGTCACCGACAAACTGAACGCGACGATCAACGACATCCTGAAGTCGCCGGATTTCCAGCAGAAGCTGGAGCAGCTGGGCATCGAAGCCATGCCCATGAGCCCGCCGCAGTTCGGCGACTACATCGCCAAGGAAGTACGGACCTGGACCCAGGTGGCCCACGATAGCAACATCAGCATCGATTGACGCCACCGCGCGTCGTCAATGGATTTCGACAGGAACACGCATGTCTGAAGCAAGCAAGAACCCCGAAGTATCGATATCGCAGCGGCTGGCGCGCGGCATCCTGGCCGCGCAGCCGCACAAGGCGGCCGGCGCGCGCGACGTCGGGCGGCGGATGGTGCTGGACATCGCCAGCATATGCATCGCCGCGCGCGCGCAGCCGTACGTCGCCGCGGCGATGGCCTCCGTCGACGCGGACGGTCCGTGCACGGTACTGGGCCATACGCGCAAACTGGGGGTGGAAGGCGCCGCCTTCGTCAACGGCATCGCGGCGCATGGGGAAGATTTCGACGACACTTTCGAAGGCGGCCCGGTGCACGCGGGGGTGGTCATCGTGCCGGCGCTCATCGCCGCGGCGGAACGCCATGGGTTTTCCGGGCAGGACTTCCTGCGCGGGCTGGCCGTCGGCTCGGAAGTCATGTGCCGCCTGTGCGCCGTGGCGCCGACCCGGGTGCATAAGGCGGGCTTTCATCCGACGGCGGTGTTCGGCGTCATGGGCGCGGTGGCCGGTGTCGGCGCGGCGCTGCGCTTGACCGAGCAGCAGCTGGTCGACGCCTTCGGTATCGCGGGCAGCATGGCGTCGGGGATCATCGAATACCTGGCCGATGGGTCGTGGACCAAGCGCATGCATCCCGGCTGGGCGGCGCAGTCCGGGTATCGGGCGGTGCGCCTGGCGCTGGAAGGTTTCAAGGGACCGCGCACCGTCTTCGAAGGCACGCATGGGCTGTTCCATGGCTTTGCCAATACGCTGGACGGCAACTTCGACGCCATGATGGCCGGCTTCGGCGAGACGTGGATATGGCCGACGATCGCCTTCAAGCCCTACGCCTGCGGGACGATGTGCCATCCCTATATCGACTGCGCGCGCGAATTCGGCAAGCTGGGCCTGGACCCCGCGTCCATCGCCAGCATCGAATGCGAAGCGGCGGAAGGCGTGCTGCATCGCCTGTGGGAACCGCTGGACCAGAAGCGGAGGCCGCCCAACGGCTATGCCGCGAAGTTCAGCGTGCCGTATGCGATCGCGGTGGCGATCGTGCGTGGCGACGCGGGATTGCGCGAGTACGACGACGTGATCGTGAAGGATCCCGCGATCCTGGGCGTGGCCTCCAAGGTGACGTATGTGGTCGACCCCGCCAACCCCTATCCAAGACAGTTCACCGGCCATGTGCGCGTCAAGATGGCCGATGGGTCGGTGCATGAGTTCCGGCAGGGATATTTCAAGGGCGGCGCCGAACATCCGCTCAGCGACGAGGACCTGGCCCGCAAGTTCGAGGCGAACTGCGCCTACGGCGGCTTGAGCGAAGCGGATGCGCGGGCGTTGCTGGCGCATATCGATAGTGTCTTCGACCAGGCTACGGTGGGCTTTTCGCTGTCTTCGCGCTAGCGCGCGCCGGCGGCCGGTCAGCGCCACCGCCAACCTCGGGCCGCCCGAGGCCGCTCCGGGTCGCTGCGGGTCGCTGCGGGTCGCTCCGCGTCGCGGCGGCCTCAGGCCTTATGCGTACGCAGCGACCGGTCCAGCCCGCGCATCAGCGGCAGCACGCCATCGATGCAGGGGCAGGGTACGCCGGCTTCCCGGGCGAAGGCCTGCAGCTGTCCCAGGATGGCTTCTACTTCGGTGGGGCGGCCGGCCAGGGCGTCCTGCAGCATGGACGGCCGCATGCCGCCCACCGGCTTGTTGCCCGCGGGGCCGCCGCGGCGCAGCGCGGCGCGCGCTTCCTCGGCCTGGCTTTCGACCTGGCTGCCGTGGGCGGCCGCGATCGCGACGAGTTCGCCGATGATGCCGTCGCCGATGGCCAGTAGTTCGGGGTCGGCCGCCAGTTCGCTGGACGGCAGCCGCGTCAGCGCGCACAAGGGATTCAGCGCGGCGTTGCGCATCAGCTTCACCCAGACTTCGCCCCGCAGGTCCGGCGACGCTTCGGCGCCCAGCCCGGCGTGCCGCATCAACTGGACGGTGTCGCGCAGTCGCGCGCTGTCCGAGCCGTCGGGCTCGCCCAGCAGCCAGCGGTTGGGGCCGGTATGGCGCACCACGCCGGGCTCGATGACTTCATTGGGCGCATAGACCACGCAGCCCAGCACGCGTTGCGGGGTCAGCGTGTTCCACAGGGCGCCGTCCGGATCCAGCAAGGGCAGGGGGCCGGGATTGGGCAGGCCATGCTTCCACCACCAGGTCAGGCCGTTGGTCACGAAGACCGCATGGCCTTCGGGCTTGAGCAGCCCGGCGATGGCCTGGGCGGCGGCCGGCAGCGCGTAGGCTTTCAATGTGACGAAAACGATGTCCTGCGGCGGCAAGTCCCGCGGCTGGTCCACGGCATGCGCGGGCCGGGCCGAGATATCTCCGCCGGTGGAAACCAGCCGCAAACCATGGTGGCGGATGGCCGCCAGATGGGCGCCCCGCGCGATCACCGATACCTTCGCCTGCCCGTCGGCGGCCAGCCGCGCCGCCATGAAACCGCCTATGGCGCCCGCGCCGAAAACGCATACATCCATTCTGTGCTGCTCCTTGGCGCGCCAGGCGGGATCGTCGATGTGGGGACGATGCGGCCGGCCCGGCGCAAGGACCGATCGCATCGATTCCGTCCGCGCAACGTCCCCGACAGTCGCAAGTTCCCGAGGATAGCAGGACGTGCTACTTTTTCGAGCGATGACTCCGGATCCCGCCACCCCCTGCGCGCCGTCCGCCAGGCCTTACCTGCTGGCGGCGACCATCCTGGCGTCCTCGATGGCCTTCATCGACGGCATCGTGGTGAATGTCGCCTTGCCGGCGATCCAGGCGCAGTTTCACACGGGCTTCGGCGTGCTGCAGTGGGTGGTCAACGGCTACGCGCTGGTACTCGGCGCGCTGATCCTGATGGGCGGCGTGCTGGGCGACCGTTATGGACGCCGCCGGATTTTCATCAGCGGCATCGTGCTGTTCACCCTGGCGTCGATCGGATGCGCGCTGGCGCCCGCGGCCGGTGCCTTGATCGCGGCGCGCGTGCTGCAGGGGCTGGGCGGGGCGCTGCTGGTGCCGCAAAGCCTGGCCATCATCGCGGCCGCCTATCCCAAGGACGTACGCGGTCGCGCCGTGGGCATATGGGCCGCGGCCGCCGCGCTGACGACGGTGTCGGGCCCCATCCTGGGCGGCATATTCATCGATGTGCTGTCCTGGCGCGCGGTTTTCTGGATCAACCTGCCGCTGGCCGTGATCGCGGTGGGCCTGACCTTGCGCTTCGTCCCGGAAAGCCATGGCGCGGTCCGCGGCGCCACGGATTGGCTGGGTGGATTCCTGGTCACGGCGGGGCTGGCGCTGGTGATTTATTCCGTCAGCGAGTTGCCGGAGGCGCACACGGGCAGGGGCCTGCTGACGGGCTTGCTGGTGGCCGGCGTGCTGACGTTGGCCGGTTTCGTTTTCCACGAATCGAGGTCGCGCGTGCCGCTGGTGCCGCTGTCCATTTTCCGGTCCCGTGTGTTCAGCGCGACCAACGGGATCACGGTGGGCTTGTACTTCGCCTTGAGCGTGGTGTTCTTCCTGTTGCCGTACACGCTGATCCAGGTACACGGCTATAGCGGCCTGCAGGCAGGGACGGCCTTGATTCCGTTCGGGCTCGTGATGGGCCTGCTGTCGCCGCTGGCCAGCAAGCTGGGGGAGCGCTGGGGACTGCGCGCGACCTTGAGTAGCGGCGCGGGCCTGGTCACCGCCGGCTGTGCGGCTTTCGCCGTGGTGGAAACCCTGGGGACGGTGGATTACTGGACCGGCTATCTGCCGGCGCTCCTGCTGCTCGCCATCGGCATGACGATCAGCGTGGCGCCGCTGACCACCGCGGTGCTGAGTTCCGTTTCCGACGGCGAATCGGGCGTGGCATCCGGGATCAACAACGCGATCAGCCGCATCGCCGGCGTCGCGGCGGTCGCCGCGGCGGGTTTGATTTCCCTGGTGTCCTTTCCTTACTACCTTGGGCACCGCCTGGCGGACGCCGGCATCGATGCGGGTGTGCGCGCGGCCTTGCTGGCCGACGCGTCCAGGCTGGCGGCACTGCGGGCGCCGGACCAGGTGCCCGCCCAGACGGCCCAGCTGCTGCGCGGCCTGGTTCTCGACGCCTACGTCGGCAGCTACCGGACGGGCATGGCGGTCGCCGCCATCGCGGCGATCGCGGCCATGGCGATCGCGCTGCGCTATCTTCCGGCGCGCGTGACCCCGGGGCTGTTGCGCAAGTAGGGCGGACCGGGCCGCGTCAAGCCAAGGCGGCGCGCGCCATCATGAAAAGTCCCGCCACCACCAGGACGGCCCCGGTCGCCCGCGAGAAGGCCTTGCCGTCCGGGGCAAGGCGTTCGGCCGCGATGGCAATGCCGACCGCGATCATGGACATCGGATGCATGAGCCCGGTGACGACGAGCACGGCGGTCCATCCGGCGCAGGCCTGGATGCAGTGCCAGCCCAGCTGCAGGCCATGGCGCCATGCGCCGCGCGCCTGGGCCAACCGAGGATGGCCTGTCGGCGCATCCGCGCAGCAGGCAAGATGGCGCGCTTTCCATCGCGTGAATTGCAAGCCGCCGGCCGCCGCGACGACGGCCGCGGTCATGAATGGAGATGCCTGCGCGAATACCGGGTGGCGCAGCTGAAGGGCTGCCACCGCGGCGGCCACGGGATAGGTCATCGCGCCCAGGGCTGCCCATACGGCGAAATATCCGGTGGCCGCCACCGCGGCGAGCGGGTCCGGCCCTGGGCGGGTCGGCGCCGCGTTGCCGTGCTGCACCGAGCTGGCCGGCGACGTGTCGCGCACCACGTCTCGGGGGTCTGTTTCGTCGTCCCCTTCGCTGTTCCCTTCGCTGTCCCGATTGCCGTGCGCCTGTTCCCCCACGCGGACCGCCTGGCGGTAACGCCACAGCGCAGGCGCCACGGCGGGCAGCATCATTGCCGCCATCATCACCATCCACATGCACAGGAAGGACGTGGCGGCGCCGGGCCATGTCTGCCGTGGCATGCGCAGCCATATCGCGCTTGTCATCGCGCGCATTGCGCCATCGCACATCGGCAAGCGGGCCATGGCGGACAACGGCCCGTGCCACAGCGTCGTCAGCGCCGCGCAGGTCAGGAAAAGCAGCGCGCAGACGCCGAAGAAGCGATATCGCGATCGGTGGTCCATGGGAATGATGTTCATGTCGAAAGACGCGTTCGGGCGCAAGCCAGGCCGAGGTGCATGCGGCCGTGTTCATGGCGCAAGCCTGGTGTTAGATTACGGACGCACTGCCCGCGAGAGGGAGTGACAAACGTGGCGGAATTGGGATGGATGAACGCATCACGGCAGCGGCGCGGGCACTGGCGGCGGGCGATCCGCTGGGCGCGCTGAACCGCGTGGCCTTGCGCGAGGACGCACCGGCGCTGGCCTTGCGCGGCATCGCCATGGCCCAGCTGGGCGACTTCCCTCGAGCCAGGGCGCTGTTGCGCCGCGCCGCGCGCGTCTACGGCGCCGGTGACGCGATGGCGCGCGCCCGCTGCGTCCTGGCGGAGGCCGAAATCGCGCTGGTATCGCGTGACCTGGCATGGCCGGCCCGGACGCTGGACGCGGCACGGACGACGCTGGAAGCACACGGCGACAGGATGAATGCGGCACATGCGCGCCACCTGGAGGTGCGCCGCCTGCTCCTGCTGGGCAGGCTGGACGAGGCCGAGCGTGCCATCGCCGCCATCGACCCCACGGTCTTGAGCCCTGCCTCACGGGCAGCGCATGAACTCGCCGCCGCCGGCATCGCGATGCGCCGCATCCGCGTGAAAGCGGCGCGCGATGCGCTGGTGCGGGCCGAACGCGCCGCGCGCAATGCCGGTATTCCCGCCCTGGCGGTGGAGGTCGACAGCGCGGCGCGTGCCCTGGATGCACCGGCGGCGCGGCTGATCGCCGATGGCGGCGAACGCCTGCTGCGCCTGGAGGAAGTAGAGGCGACGCTGGATTCGCCTGCCTTCATCGTCGACGCCTGCCGCCATGTCGTCGTCGAGGGCAACACCACGGTGCTGCTGGCCACGCGCCCCGTCCTGTTCGCGCTGGCGCGGCTGCTGGCCCAGGCATGGCCCGACGATGTGCCGCGGGACATGCTCATCGAAAAGGCGTTCCGCACGCGTCATGGCGACGAATCGCACCGGGTGCGCTTGCGCGTGGAGATCGGCCGCCTGCGCCGGGCGCTGCAAGGACTGGCCAGCATCACCGCGACGCCGCGGGGATTCCTGTTGACACCGCGCGGCGGGCGCAAGGTCGCGGTGCTGGCGCATCCGGTCGAGGAACCGCATGCGGCGGTGCTGGCCTTCTTGTCCGACGGCGAGGCATGGTCCAGTTCGGCGCTGGCTCTTGCGCTGGGCGCCAGCCAACGCACCGTGCAGCGCGCGCTGGAGCGCCTGGCCTCGCGCGGCAAGGTGCAATGCGCCGGACACGGCCGGGCGCGCCGCTGGATGGCGCCGGCCCCGCCGGGGTACACGACAACCTTGTTACTCCCCGTTCCCCTGGGCCTTGACTAGCATGGCACCCTGAAAAGGAGGATCGATTCCATGAAGAAGCCAGCCGACATCATCCGCGAACTCGGGCCCTTCCCGGGGGCCAACGCCGTGCACGGCGTGACCTACGACGGCCAGCATGTCTGGTTTGCGTCCGGGGACAAACTGAATTGCGTGGACCCGAACAAGGGAAGCCCGCTGCGCACCATCGACATCGAAGCCAATGCGGGCACGGCGTTCGACGGCAAGCACATCTACCAGATCGCGGGCGAGCGGATCCAGAAAGTGGATCCCCAGACCGGACGCGTATCGGGCGCCATCCCCGCCCCGCCGGGATGCTCGGGCCTGGCCTGGGCCGAAGGCTTCCTGTGGGTGGGCCAGTATCGCGAACGCAAGATCCACCAGCTCGATCCCGGTACCGGGAAGGTGCTGCGCACGATCGAATCCAAGCGCTTCGTCACCGGCGTGACCTGGCTGGATGGCGAACTATGGCATGGCACCTGGGAAGACGACGCCAGCGACCTTCGGCAGGTGGATGTCGAAACGGGCGAAGTCATCACGCAACTGGACATGCCGGCCGGCGTCGGCGTGTCGGGATTGGAATCCGACGGCCGCGAATTGTTCTATTGCGGCGGCGGCAATAGCGGGACTATCCGTGTGGTGCGTCGATCGCGTTGATATGCGGCGCCGGACGCGGATCGCCCTATGACGTTGAATCTGGCATCGGCCGGAAGGCCGGCACCGTGCAGGCCTTGATTTGGTGTGCCATTTGATGAATGATCGCACCAACATCGATGTGTCGGGATTTCATGCACACCACGGTACCGTCATGCGCCAACTGCCTCCGCTTGCCGCCGTCCGGGCTTTCGAAGCCGTTGCGCGTACCGGATCGGTAACGCGCGCCGCCGAGGAACTGTTCCGGACGCATGGCGCCATCAGCCGCCACCTGCGGCTGCTGCATGAACACGCCGGCGTCGCGCTGTTCGAAAAGGACGGCACCGGTTTGCGCCTGACGCAAGCCGGCAGCGAGTTCTACGTCGCCGTCCGTTCCGTCTTCGATCAGCTGGAACAGGCCTACGGCAGGCTGGCCCAGCAGGCGCGCGGCCCCGGCCTGCATGTCGCCTGCAGCGCCACGTTCGCCATGCGCTGGCTGGTGCCGCAATTGGCGATGTTCTATCGAGCGCACCCGGACATCCGCATCCGGCTGTCCATGACGTCCGCGCGCGAGATGCGCAGCGAAGGCGCCGACCTGCTGCTGGCCTGGGACCTTTCCGGCTATACCGACGCCGACCGGCGGCGCGCCATTGCACTGGCGCCGGTCACGTTCGCGGCGGTCTGCACGCCGCAATACGCGAAACTGCTGCCGCGCAAGCGCACGCGCATCGCGCACGAATACACCTCCAGCGCCTGGGATCAATGGGAAGCCAAGACCGGCCGGTCCGTCGCGCGCGGCGACACGCTGGCCTTTCCGCATACCCACCTGTGCATCGAGGCCGCGCTCTCGGGACTGGGCGTGGCGCTGGTGGAACAGCGCCTGATCGCGCGCGAGATGCGCGAAGGCCGCCTGGTCGCGCCTTTCGGCGCCGTGGCCTTCGACGGCGGTTTATGCGCCTTGCCAGCCGCCGGCCGTATCTTGCCTCCCCACGCCGATGCCTTCATCGAGTGGCTGCGGTCGTCCTTGGCCGGCACGCCCTTGTCCGCCCCGTCCTGATCAACGTCACGCTTTGCACGCCCGTCCGGATGCAGGCTGGACAGCCCGCCGTGTTTGCCACGCGTGAACCGGCTGTTGTAAGCTCGCCCCCATGCCTAGACATGCGGGCGCCGGATGCCGCCGCGCTGCGCAGGCAAACGAACCCGTGCACCACAAGTGAACAAACACGCCGCCGGCCCCTGCGCCGCCCTCGCTTTCCGACGAATCACTCGACGCCGACGTTGAGTGGTTTCATGCCGTTCGATCGCTGTAATCCGGCGATCCACCCTGAAGGCCACGACATCCCTCGTGGCCTTTGTGTTTTCATTCCCCGCGCGTGATGTCTTCCGGCCTTCGTTCCCTACCATCAAGGAGCGCAAGCATGCATCACCCCGATCTCGCTATCCGGCCTTACCAGGCGTCCGATGAAGCCGCCGTCATCCAGCTTTGGCAGGCATGCGGCCTGACGCGGCCCTGGAACGACCCGCGCAAGGACATCGCGCGCAAGCTCACCGTGCAGCCGGAATGGTTCCTGGTCGGCGCGGCCCAGGGCCGCATCGTCGCATCCGTCATGGCCGGCTACGATGGCCATCGCGGATGGATCAATTACCTGTCCGTCGATCCGGCCTGCCGCAAGCGCGGCTACGGCAAGGCACTGGTGGACGCGGTCGAACAACGGTTCATCGAGGCCGGCTGCCCCAAGATCAACCTGCTGATACGCGGCGACAATGTCGCGGTGCAGGACTTCTATCGCCTGCTGGGCTTCACCCAGGACGACGTGATCAGCTACGGCAAACGGCTGATCCCCGACACAGGGGAACAAGCCTGGGGATGATGGGCACCGCACCATTGGTCCAACCAATTTGCCCACGAAGTGGGCAGTCCCGATACTCCACGTTTTTCGCGGGTGCGCGCCGGCAAGCATGCACGCGCCCCGCCTCGAACGCGCGCCGCGCCGACATTGCGTGGGCGCGACACATAACGCGGAGACCCAGCCATGCAGCCCATCGCCCATTCCTCCCTTACCCGCCGCAGCATGCTGCTGGGCGGCGCTGCCCTGGCCGCAATGAGCGGCGTGGCGGGCACGGCCCGCGCCGCCGACTGGCCGGACAAGCCCTTGCGCATGATCGTTCCCTTTCCGCCGGGCGGAACGACGGACTTCGTGACGCGCCTGATCGGCACCAAGGTGGGGCAGAGTATCGGCCAGACCGCCATCGTCGAGAACAAGCCGGGCGCCGGCACGGTGATCGGCGTGGATTTCGTGGCCAAATCGGCGCCGGACGGATATTCGTACGTCTGCGTGGCCGGCAGCTTCTGTGTGAACAGCGTGCTGGTCAAGCACCTGCCCTACGACAGCCTGCACGATCTGCGGCCCGTGGCGATGATGGGCGCGTCCGACCAGGCGCTGGCCGTGTATCCCGGCAGCGGCCTGAAAACCCTGGCGGACCTGAAGAAGGCCGCCCTGGCCAATCCTGGCAAGCTCAGCTACGGGTCCTTCGGCGTGGGCACGACGCCGCATCTGGCCGGCGAGATGCTGAAGCAGCAGATGGGCGGCCTGGACATCACGCATATTCCCTACAAGGGCCAGGGCCCGGCGCTGACGGACTTGCTGGGCGGCCACACCACCATGATGTTCGGCACCTGGCTGGATCTTCGCGACCTGGTCAGCGCGGGCAAGCTGGTCGTGCTGGGCATGGCGACGGAAAAGCGCTCGCGCTTCGCGCCCGACGTACCGACGATGCGCGAACAGGGCTACGACATCGTGTCGGCAACCTGGGCCGGCCTGCTCGCGCCCGCCAAAACGCCGGACGATGTGGTGGCGCGCATGAACCGGGAGGTCAACAAGGCGCTGGCCTTGCCCGACGTGATCGCCGCCTTCGACAAGAACAGTACGGAAGCGATGCCCGGTACGCCGCAGCAGTTCGCCGCGTACATCCAGAGCGAAATCGCCAAGTACCGGAAGGTGATCGAAACCGCCCATATCTCCGCGGAAGGCTGAGCCAGGGCTGGCGCGGTCGCACCCCGGCGGCAAGGCCGGGGTAGCGGCACCGCGCCTCGCGGCCGTGCGCCGCTTGCATACTCTCAAGGAAAGGAACATGGCCGAAACCGTCCATTCCAAGCCGGCGTCATCGCCGCCACGCACGTATTTCGACAAGATCTGGGACGCGCACTTCATCAAGGCATTCGACGAGCGCGAACACCTGCTGCAGATCGACCGCCTGATGCTGCACGAAGCCATGGGCACGGTGGCCATGCGCGAACTGCAGCAGGAAGGGCGCGCCGTCGCCAGTCCCAGCCAGGTATTCAGCCTGATCGACCATGCGGTGCAGACCAAGCCCGGCGCCGGCAGGCGCAAGGGCTGGAACGACATCGGTACCCAGCTGATCGACGAATCGCGCCTGTTGTCGCGCAAGCTCGGGCTGCACTTCATCGACGTCGACGACCCGCGGCAGGGTATTGCGCACGTGGTCGCGCCGGAGCTGGGCATCGCGCTGCCCGGCGTGACCGTCGTCTGTCCGGACAGCCATACTTGTACGCTGGGCGGCCTGGGCGTGCTGGCCTGGGGCATCGGCGCATCCGAGTGCAAGCACGTGCTGGCCACGCAGGTGCTGATGCAGACGCGGCCCAAGACGATGCGCGTGAATTTCCACGGCACACTGCCGCCGCACGTGTACGCCAAGGACATGGTGCTGAACCTGATTTCGCGCGTGGGCGCCAACGGCGGCAACGGACACGCGGTGCAGTTCGCCGGTCCGGCGATCGCGGCGCTGCCCATCGAGGCGCGCATGACGCTGTGCAATATGGCGATCGAGTTTTCCGCCAAGTACGGTTTCGTGGCGCCGGACGATGCCACCTTCCAGTATCTGTATGGGCGCGAGTTCGCGCCCCAGGGCGCGCAATGGGACGAGGCAGAGGCGCACTGGCGCGCGCTGGCCCGCGACGACGGCGCCCGCTTCGATCGGGAAGTCGACATCGACTGCGCCACGCTGGAGCCGCAGGTCAGCTGGGGCACCAGCCCGCAGCACGTGATCCCCATCAGCGGCCGCATCCCGTCCCCCGCCGATTACGCCGATCCCGGCGAACGGGCCTGGGTCGAGCGCGCGTTGCGCTATCAGGGCCTGGAACCTGGCACGCGGGCGCAGGACGTGCACATCGACGCCGCCTATATCGGTTCCTGCACCAACGCCCGCCTGTCCGATCTGCGCGAGGCCGCGGCCGTCCTGAAGGGACGCAAGGTGGCGCCGGGCGTCACGGCGATCTGCGTGCCGGGCAGCAGCCAGGTCAAGCGCGATGCCGAGGCCGAAGGCCTGGACCGTGTTTTCCGGGACGCCGGCTTCGAATGGCACGATTCGGGCTGTGGACTGTGCGCCCAGGGCAAGGACCGTTTCAAGGGCGAACGCATCATGAGCACGACCAACCGCAATTTCGAGAATCGCCAGGGGCTGGGCTCGCGCACTCACCTGGCCAGCCCGGCCACGGTGGCCGCCTCCGCGGTGACCGGCCGCATGACGCACGCGCGTCAACTGTCGAGCGGAGGCTAGGATGGAGAAGTTCTCGCGCATCCGCGGCTATGCCGCGCCGCTGATGCAGATCAATATCGACACCGACCAGATGATCCCGTCGCGCTTCCTGCCGCGCTCGCACGTGCCCGGCGTCCTGAAGGAAGGCCTGTTCGCCGAATGGAAGACCCGGCCGGACGGCACGTCGAACCCGGATTTCATCCTGAACCGCGAGCCCTGGGGCCAGGCCACCATCCTGGTGGCGGGCCGCAACTTCGGCTGCGGCTCCTCGCGCGAAGGCGCGCCCAAGGCGCTGCGGCAATGGGGCTTTCGCGTGATCATCGCGCCGTCGTTCGGCGATATCTTCTACGGCAATTGTTTCCGCAACGGCATGGTGCCGGTGATCCTGCCGGAAGCCACGGTGCAGGCCATGGCGCAGGACGCGATGGCGCGGGGGGCGGACGCGTCGATCGATGTCGACCTGGAGGGGAACACCGTCACGACCTCGCGCGGGGAGGTGTTCACGTTCACGTCGCCCGCGCGCCTGCGCGCGATGCTGCTGGGCGGCCTGGACGAGATTGACCTGACGCTGACCATGCGCCAGGACATCGACGCCTTCCGCAACCAGGACAGGGACGCGCGACCCTGGGCGTACGCCTTGCCGCGGGCGACCTAGGCCCGGCGCGAGACCGCGCCTTCGGACTTTTGGGCAGGAATTGCGTGGAAATTGGCAGTCCGGGCGGGCCGGCGGGCGGCATAATGCTGTCCAATGATCACGGCGCCATCCCGCCCACGCCTCCATGTCACGCGCCCAACGGCTGCTCGACCTGCTGCAACTCCTGCGCAGCCACCGCTATCCGGTGAGCGGCGCGCAGCTGGCCGGCCAATTGGGTATCAGCCTGCGTACCCTGTATCGGGACATTGCCGTGCTGCAGGCGCAGGGCGCGCATATCGAAGGAGAGGCCGGCCTCGGTTATGTGCTGCGGCCGGGCTTCCTGCTGCCGCCGCTGATGTTCTCCGAAGAAGAAATCCAGGCGCTGGTGCTGGGATCGCGCTGGGTGGCGGAACACGCGGACAGCCAATTGGGCCAGGCGGCGCGCAATGCGCTGGCGAAGATCGCGGCGGTGCTGCCGTCGGAATTGCGGCACGAGTTCGACGACGGCGCGCTGTTCGTGGTGCCGGGCGAACAGGTGCCGGATACCGCCGACGTTGCGCTGATCCGCGACTCCATACGCAGGGAGCGCAAGCTGCGCATCGAATACCGCGACGAGCACGCGGCCGAAACGGCCCGCGTCATCTGGCCCTTTGCCCTGGGTTTTTTCGACCGGGTGCGCATCGTGGCGGCATGGTGCGAACTGCGCCAGGGCTTCCGCCACTTTCGCACCGACCGCATCGTGGCCCTGGCCGCGCCCGGCGACCGCTATCCGCAACGGCGGCAGTCGCTGCTGAAGACCTGGCGCGAGCTGATGTCAGCCGCGAGGCCGGAATGACGGCCTGTTGAATCGTAGCCCTGGTCGGGACACCGGCCACGCTGCTGACAAATTCTGACAGTATGGCTGGATAGCCTATCGCACCGTGCCCGGAAGCCCGGGCGCCGTGTGCGGTCATCCGGCCGATGAAAAAGAGGAAAGCACCATGCAACATCCCAACTACGTTTTGCTTTTCGTCGAGAACCCCGTCGCCAGCGCGGCGTTCTATTCATCGCTGTTCGACTGCAAGCCGGTGGAGATTTGCCCGACTTTCGCGCTGTTCGCGCTGTCGTCCGGCATCCGGCTGGGGCTCTGGTCCCGGCGCGATGCGGAACCCATGGTCATCACGCGCGGCGGCGGCAGCGAACTAGGCATCCCGGTCGCCGATGACGACACCTTGCATGCCCTCTACGCCGATTGGAAAGCCCGCGGGCTGGCCGTCGTGCAGCCGCCCACGGACATGGACTTCGGCCGCACCTTCGTGGTCCTGGATCCGGACGGACACCGGTTGCGTGTCTTCCGCCTGGGCGTATCGGATGCCGCGCGCCAGGGCAGCGAGGAATACGAGCCCATCGCGGCGTGACGCGGCGCCGCCCGGCCATCCGGGCAGCGTCGATGCGGTCCTGGGATACGCCGCACCAGGCTGCCCCGATGCGGGGGGCCGTCGTTCAGCTCAGGCCGTCAGCAATGGGGCGTTCGCGGCTTCGATGCCACGCTCGTCCCCGTACTCATCGTCATCGCCCGGCCTGTGCCCGTGTGCCGCGTCGTGGATCCGCGCGGCTTCCGCGCTATCGTAAAGCCGGAACGCGCCGATCGCGTCCATCAATTCGGCGGCCTGGCCTTCCAGGGTCTTGGATGCGGACGCCGCCGCGGTGACCAGCGCCGCGTTCTGCCGCGTCAGCTCGTCGATTTCCGCCACCGCGGCGTTCACTTCGTCGATGCCGCTGCGCTGTGTCTGGCTGGCTTGGCCGATTTCGCCGACGATGGTGGCCACGCGTTCGACGCTGTCGACGATCTCGCCCATCACCGCCGCCGCGTCGTCGGCCTTGCGGGCGCCGTTGTCGGTCTTGTCCAGGGACGCCGTGATCAGGCCGCGGATATCCTTGGCGGCGGTCGCGCTGCGCTGGGCCAGCGCCCGCACTTCGGACGCCACCACGGCGAAGCCGCGGCCGCTTTCTCCAGCCCGCGCCGCTTCCACGGCCGCGTTCAGCGCCAGGATGTTGGTCTGGAAGGCAATGCTGTCGATCAGCCCGGTGATCTCGGAAATCTTTTGCGCTTCCTGGCGGATTTCCCCCATGACGCCGGCCACTTCCGTGACCGCCTGGCTGCCGGAGCCGGCCACGGCGCGCGCCGCCACGGCCAGCCGGGCGGCGGTATCCGCGCTCGACGCATTGTTGTGGACGTTGTCGGCCAGCATCCGCATGGACGCCACCGTTCGCTCCAGCGACTCGGCCTGGATGCGCGTGCGTTCCTCCAGCTGCCCGTTGCCCTGCATCAGTTCGCGCGAGGCGCCCGACATGGCCAGGACGCCGACGCGCACATGGCTCATCGTGCGATGCACCGCATCCATGGTGCTCTTGAAGGCGCCGGCCAGTTCACTGTTCATGTCCAGCCGGCCGAAGCGCAGGTCGAGGGCGCCGGCCTCGCGGCCCAGGTGCGCGCTCAGGCGGGCCAGCTCCTCCGCGGTTACCGCGTCCTTTTCCATGCGCCAGGCCAGCCAGCCCAGCGCGCCTGCCTGCACCACGACGTAGGCGGCGTGCAGCGCGACGACGCCCAGGCCCGGCTTGGTGAAACAGGAAACCGCGTAACCCCATTGCTGGAGGAAGTTGAAGGAAACATGGTGAATGGCGATCACCGCGGCCGCACAGGCGATGGGCCGCCAGTCGCGATAGGCCAGCAACAGGGACAGCAGCACGAAGATGCCGAAGTGCATCTCGATCAGGCCGGACATCAAATGGATATGCAGTCCGGCGAACACCATCAGCGCGGTCGCCACCGTCAGGCGCGTGATCAGCCGCGACGGCCACCACACGATCAGCAGGGAAGGCAGGATCGCCGCCGGCAGGCCCACGGCCAGCGCCGAGGTCCAGCGGCCGTACTGGGGGGCGAGGCACAGCGCGATGAGGAGCAGCGCCCACAGCAGGGGCAGCATGGCGCGGTCGACGCGGCGATAAGAAGCTTCGAGCAGGAAGGCGATGTCTCGCATGGGCATGTCCTGGAAAGGGCGAAACGCACAATCCGCGATTGAAGCGGTTTTAAGTCACTTTGTGAATACTTGTCGCAGAAAATATCGAATTTTCCCTGTGTCGGGGTCGGTTTGATGCGTCCCTGAAACAACGTTTGTATAATCGTATACGATTAGACAAACGGCAATGGTCAGGCAGGAATATGGATTGGCTTTCTTCCCCGGTCGCGCAGGAAGCCTTCGCGGAAATCAAGAACACCTCACTGGGCAAGCTGGTGCGGGATCAACTGCTCAACCAGATCCTGGCCGGCGAATTCGAGCCGGGGCAGGCGCTGCGCGAGTCCGAGCTGGTGGAGCGGCTGAAGGTGTCCCGCGTGCCGGTACGCGAAGCGCTGCGCGAGCTGGAAAGCTCGGGCCTGGTCGTCTCGCGCAAGCACTCCGGCGTCTATGTGCGCGAGTTGTCCGATGAAGAAGTGCGGGATCTCTATCAATTCCGCGCCTTGCTCGACAGCCATGCCGGCCGCATGGCGTCGCAGCTGCCCGCCGATCGCCGGGAGGCACTGGTGAACGCGCTGGAACCGTGCACCGACGCGATGGATGCGGCGATACGCGATGCCAATCCGCAGGCGTACTACCGCGAGAACCTGCGCTTCCATTGGCTGTTCATCGAATGCGCCGGCAATCGCGAGATCGCCAAGACCTATCGCGAAGTCATCCAGAAACTGCACCTGGCTCGCCTGAAGAACCTGTCGTCCGAGACGCATCGCGAACAATCCAACGCCGAGCACAAGCAAATCGTGAAGGCCCTGCGTGATTCGACCACGATCGCGCACGCCGACCACTGCGCGCAGCTGCTCGCCCACCACGTCATCAACGCGCACGACAGGCTGTCCGCCATGTGAGCGGCCGAGCGGTTACCTGCGGCGCGATACCGAGTTTCGTCCAGCCCTTTGGGCACTTCTACCTACAACAAAGGAGACATACCTTGAATCGTCGTTCATTCCTGCTTGGCGCCGGCACCACCGCCCTGAGCCTGCCCTACATGTCCTTCGCCGCGTCCAAGTACCCCGACCACCCCATTACCTATATCGTTCCGGTGGCACCTGGCGGCGGCAGCGACTACGTGGGGCGCGCGACGACCAGCGCCTGGGGCAAGGAATTGGATGGCAATTTCGTGGTGGAAAACCAGAGCGGCGGCGGCGGGGTCATCGCCTGCCAGAAGACCATGCGCGCCAAGCCCGACGGCTACACGCTGATGCAGGGCTATGTCGCTACCCTGGGCACGGCCCCGGCCACGCGCAAGGTGCCCTACGACCCCATCAAGGACTTCACGGCGGTCGGGATGATCGGCGGCACGCCCAACGTGCTGGCCGTCAATGCCCAGCTGCCGATCCACAACCTGAAGGAATTCGTGGCGTACGCCAAGGCGCACAGCAATATGAACTATGCGTCGGCCGGCGCCGGCTCGCTGACGCACCTGCTGATGGAGTTGCTGCAGCAGCAACTGGGCACGAAGATGGTGCACATCGCCTACAAGGGCATCGCGCCGGCGTTCACCGACCTGCTCGGCCAGCAGACGCAGGCGGTGTTCCCCGGCCTGGCCGCCGCCGTCCCGCATCTGCGTTCGGGCACCGTGCGCGGCATCGCGCTGACGGGCGACCAGCGCAATGCCGCTTTCCCGGACATCCCGACGTTCAAGGAACTGGGCCTGGAAGGCTTCGACGACGTCCTGCAGTGGTACGGCGTGTCGGGACCGGCGGGCATGGATTCGGGTATCGTCCAAACCCTGAATACCGCGCTGAATAAAGTCCTGAAGGACCCGGCGCTGACCAAGCAGCTCGACACCGAAGCCATCATCCCCATGCCGATGTCGCCCGCGCAATTCGCGGCCTACGTCAGCAAGGATTTCGACCGGTGGTCCAAGGTGGCCAAGGCGCAGCACATCAGCCTGGATGCATGACCCTTACACGGCGGCTCTGCCGCCGACGAATTTTTCACACCTCCAACCTAGAGATACGCATGGCCCTGAACACCAAGATCGACGCCGATCACAATGCGCCGCCCGTGACCCGCACCCTGGCGGAATTTGTCGTCAACCATCCTTCGCGCGGCTGGAGCGACGAGGTGGACCACGAGGCCCATCGCACCTTCATGAACTGGCTGGGCTGCGCGGTCGGCGCGGCGCACCATGAAGCGGCCCTCGCGGCCCTGCATGCGGTGCAGGTGCTCAAGCCTTCGGAACAGGCGACCATCCTGGGCCGGCGCGAGCGCGTGGACATCGCCAGCGCGGCGCTGATCAACGGCATCACCTCGCATACCTTCGATTTCGACGACACGCACCTGAAGACCATCATCCATCCCGCGGGCCCGGTGTGCTCGGCGGTGCTGGCGCTGGCGGAACTGACCGGAGCCAGCGGCCGCCAGATCATCGACGCCGTGGTCATCGGTATCGACGTGGCTTGCCGCATCGGCAACATGGTCTATCCGCAGCACTACGACCGCGGCTGGCACATCACCGGCACCACGGGCGGCTTCGGCGCGGCGGCCGCCTGCGCGCGCCTGCTGGGCCTGAGTGTGGACCAGACGCAGATGGCGCTGGGCATCGCGGCCTCGCAGCCCGTCGGCCTGCGCGAGCAGTTCGGCACGATGACCAAGCCTTTCCATCCGGGCGGCGCCGCCCGGGCCGGCCTGATGTCCGCCCTGATGGCGCGCGAAGGCTTCACGTCCAGCAAGCGCGCCATCGAGGCGCCGCGCGGCTTCGCGCAGGTGGCGTCCACCAAGTTCGACTGGAACGAGATCACCGACGAGCTGGGTAAGCGCTTCGAGATTTCCTTCAATACCTACAAGCCCTTTGCCTGCGGGATCGTGATCCACCCCAGCATCGACGCCTGCGTGCAGCTGCGCGCCCAGGGCGTGACGCCCGAGAACCTTGAGCGCATCGACCTGCGTGTCCACTCCCTGGTGCTGGAACTGACCGGCAAGAAGGAACCGGCCGATGGCCTGCAGGGCAAATTCAGCGTGTACCACGGTTGCGCGGCCGGCCTGATTTTCGGCCGGGCGTCGGAGGACGAGTACGCCGACGATATCGTCAATCGGCCAGACGTGGTGGACGTGCGCCGCAAGGTGGTCGCGACGGTGGACGACACGATCGACGAAGCCAGCGTGGACGCGGTCGCGACGCTGAAGGACGGACGCAAGGTCCACATCTACGTGGAACACGCCATCGGTTCCCTGCAACGCCCGATGAGCGACGCGGATCTGGAAGCCAAGTTCAGCGGCATGTCCGACCAGGTGCTGGGCGCGGACCAGACGCGGGCCCTGATGAAGGCGTGCTGGGACCTGGGCAACGCGCCTGACGTGCGCAAGGTGGCCGAACTGGCGCGGGCGAAGGCATGATCGCGCCCCGTCCGAAGATCGTCGTCCTGGACGACTGGGAAAATGCGTTGCGCGAACGCGTGGACTGGAAGGCAATCGGCCAACGTGCGGACGTGGTGCTGCACAACACGATGCTGCGCGGCGAGGCCCTGCTGGACGCGTTGCGCGGCGCGCAGTGCGTGGTGCTGATCCGCGACCGCACGCCCATGCCGGGCGAGCTGCTGCGGCAGCTGCCCGCGCTGCGGCACATCCTGTACACCGGTACGCGAAATACCAAGCTGGACCTGAAGGCGGCATTAGACCAGGATATCCTGGTGAGCCATACCGAGTGGGGGCCGTCGAAGGCCAGCACGTGCGAGATGACCTGGTCGCTGATCCTGGCTGCCGCGCGCGGTATCGCCGACCTGATGCTGAGCGCCTCGCGAACCACATGGCGCGATCCCGCCCGGGTCGCGTTTCTGCCGCCGGTGCTGCATGGCCAGCGGCTGGGGCTGATAGGCCTGGGACAGATCGGCCAGCGCGTCGCCGCGGTGGGGCGGGCGCTGGGCATGGAGGTGGTGACGTGGACTCCCAACATGACGGCGGAACGCGCGGCCGAACATGGGGCGGTCTCCGTCAGCCTGGAAGAACTGCTGGGGACGTCCCAGGTGGTCAGCCCGCACCTGGTGCCGTCGCCGGCCACGCGGCAGCTGCTGAATCGCGAACGTCTTGCGTTGATGCGTAAGGGCAGCATCCTGGTCAATACGTCGCGGGCGGACCTGGTGGACACCGAGGCACTGGTGGAGGCCTTGCAAGCAGGCCGGCCAGCCTTCGGGGCCTTCGACGTGTTCGACGTCGAACCGCTTCCCGCTGGGCATCCCTTACTGGCACTGAAGAACGTGCTGCTGACACCGCACTATGGGTTTGTTGCGGAGCCGGTGTTTCAGGAGTTCGCGCGAGGGGTGCAGGGTAATCTGGATGCCTGGCTGGCGGGGGAGGTTGTTCCCAATACCTTGCGAGGCTAGTTCGGGTTTTTTGTGCGCTGGGTGGTTTGCTGCTAATGCCGCCCGTGGAGTTGCTCTCGGTGGTTGGTTTGCTAATGCCGTCCGCCGGGGGTGAGGCCTGCCGGGCCTGGCCCGGAGGAGCCGGTCCGCCGCCTTCGCGGCGGACTTCCGCGTCGTCATCCTCGTACGGCGGCCGAACGTTGTTTGCGTTCTTGCGGCTTTTTTGCCCGGCCGTCCTCCCTACGGATTCCCTCGCGCGGCTCCTACGGGCCGGGCCCGGCAGGCCTCACCCCCGACGGACTCCGTTGCGCCTTAATCACGGGCGCTGGGGCGGGTGGGTTTCTTGCGCTTCGTTGGCGATGTGATCAGCCGATCGAAGATCTTGTGTTGCCCGTCGTTCCGGGGCCGCCCAGCGCGGCCCCAAGCGCCTACGCGGTTGCGGCATGTGCCGATCGATGTGCATGGACGTCCATGAGTGTTTGGTGCTGCTTTGGCAAGCATGGAGTTCACACATGCAGGCGTGGCGTTTGTATGCGCGCATGTCGCTTTCATGCATGCATGAAATCCCACTTATCGATCGCGCGAACCGCATTTTGGCATCCGTGACATGGCACAACGGCTTAGGCGGTTTGGGGCCGTGCTCCCGGCATCAAAGCGACGGGCATGGCGAGATCTTTCATCGGCTGGGGAGGGCGGCGCTAGGGGACTGTCAGGATTTTTGTGTTTGAGGCATTTGAACGTCGTCGTGTTTCTGACTCTCCAGGTTCATGCTACTTCAGTGATATGGGTCGGTGAAGCGTTCTGCATAGATGATGGCAAACTGGTTCATGGCCAACCTCCAGTCGTGCGTGGCGCAGCCCCAGGTGCCCGTGATATTGCGCAGGACTAACCACAATAACTTGGTTGCGGCGTCGTCACTGGGGAAGTGTCCACGGGTCTTTACCGATCGGCGCAATTGCGCATTCAAGCTCTCGATGGCATTGGTGGTGTAGATGATCTTTCGGATCGCCGGGGGAAACGTAAAGAACGGGATCACGCGGTCCCAGGCGCGATGCCAGGTCTGGGCGATGGTCGGATATCTTTGGCCCCAACTGCCTTGCTCGAACACTGCCAGCGCCGCTTGCGCAGCCTCCACGGTCGGTGCGGTGTAGATCGGCCTGAGAGCCGCAGCCACTATCCGGCGCTCCTTCCAGCTCGCATATTCGACGCTACTGCGCATCAGATGCACGATGCACGTTTGCAGTGTGGTGCTTGGAAATACCGCGTTCAGCGCCTGCTCCATTCCCTTTAAGCCGTCGGTGACCGCGATCAGGATATCCAGCGTGCCCCGAGTCTTGAGTTCGTTGAACACCTTCATCCAGAACTTCGATCCCTCGGTCTGCTCGATCCACAGGCCCAGGATGTCACGAGTGCCGTCCGGCAGGATCGCCAGCGCCAGGTACACCGCCTTGTTGCGTACCACGCCATCTTCGCGGATCTTCACCCGCAACGCGTCGAAGAACACCACCGGATACATGGTCTCCAAAGGGCGGTTCTGCCAGGCGATCACCTCTTCCATAACCGCGTCGGTCACCGAACTGATGAACTCGGGCGAGACTTCCGTGCCGTACTGCTCAAGCAGAAAACCTTGGATCTCGCGCACCGTCATCCCCCGGGCGTACATGGCGATGATCTTGTCATCAAATCCCGTAAATCGACGCTTGTGCTTGGGAATCAGGATCGGCGCAAAACTGCCTTGCCGGTCCCGGGGAATGTCCACGCGTAGCGGCCCATCGTCGGTTATCACCGTCTTGCCACTGGTGCCGTTGCGATGGTTAGTGCTGCCTTCGGGCGGGTCCGTGCCGGCGCCATAGCCCAGGTGCTGGCCCATTTCCGCGCCCAGCGCCCGTTCGATCAGGGCCTTCTTGAACGCCATCGAAAGGTCCTGCACCGACTCCGGCGTCATCGGACCTTTGACGAACTCATCCATCAGATTCGCAGGAATCGATGGCAATTCCCTCGGAGGTGCCTTTTGCTTGGTAGCCATAATGTGCTCCTCTGGAGCAGCTATGTTAGGCCTCAAACACAAAATTTATGACACTCCCGGCGCTAGCGACGATCCGATTTGCGCAGGCATGGGATTCCACTTGCCCACCTCCATCCACGCATGCCAACAACCGCGGCATGACGTAACGGCGTAGGCGTTTCGGGGCCGCGCTGGGCGGCCTCGAAGCGACGGGCATGGTGAGATCTTTCATCGGCTGCGGCGGGCAGCGCCAGCAATGACCCGATTTGCGCAGGCATCGGATTCTACTTGCCCACCCCAATCCACGCACACCGACAACCGCAGCATGACGCAATCGCGTAGGCGATTCGAGGCCGCGCTAGGCGGCCTCGAAACGACGGGCATGGCGAGATCTTCCATCGGCTAAGGCGGGCAGCGTCAGCGATGATCGGACTTGCGCAGGCATCGGATTCCACTTGTCACCCCAGACCCATGCACGCCAACAACCGCGGCATGACGCAATGGCGTAGGTCGTTTCGGGGCCGCGCTGGGCGGCCCCGGAACGACGGGCAACACAAGATCTTCGATCGGCTGATCACATCGCCAACGAAGCGCAAGAAACCCACCCGCCCCAGCGCCCGTGATTAAGGCACAACGGAGTCCGTCGGGGGTGAGGCCTGCCGGGCCCGGCCCGTAGGAGCCGCGCGAGGGAATCCGAAGGGAGGACGGCCGGGCAAAAAAGCCGCAAGAACGCAAACGACGTTCGGCCGCCGGACGAGGATGACGACGCGGGAGTCCGCCGCGAAGGCGGCGGACCGGCTCCTCCGGGCCGGGCCCGGCAGGCCTCACCCCCGGCGGACGGCATTAGCAAACCAACCACCGAGAGCAACTCCACGGGCGGCATTGCCAAACCACCCACCGAGAGCAAACCCCACCAATCACTTGCCACCCCGCTTCCCCGGCCGCGCATAGCGAAGCATCACGCTGGACGACGCAAGCACATGCCCACGCATTTCCTCGATCAATTCATCCCGCTTCAACCCCGCTTTCAAGGCCCCAGGCTCCAGGTCCAGCGCATACGCCTGGAAAATGTAGTGATGCGGCTTATCCCCCAAAGGCGGGCATGGACCGTAATACCCCTGTCCGTTAGTCCCGCCGGTCCCTGGCGTCGAGCCTTCAGGCCCCTTCGCGCCCACGCCCCGCTGCAGGGATTTCATCGACGCTGGAATCCCGTAGACCACCCAGTGCACGAACCCCAACCCCGTGCCACCGTCCGGATCGTAGAGCGTAACCGCGAAACTCTTCGTGCCCGCCGGCGGGTGGCTGAAATACAGCTCCGGCGAAATGTTCTCGCCCCCGCACATTGCCCCGCTCGCGTCCTTGCCGTTGCCCGCATTGGCCCGGCTGAGCGACGCATTGTCCAGCAAACCCTTGGCGACCAGTTCGAAAGGCGGCGCCGCCTGGGCGGACAACGCCCACGACAAACACAAGGCGCCGGCCGCGAAGCCAGCCATACGCAAGCGCGGATTGGGGGTCATGTCGTGCTCCTTCGTATCAGGCCAGGAAAATCTGGGATCAGGACGAATTCATAGACAAGCGCGCCCATTGAAAATTCAATAAGGCGCGCGTTGCATCAAGACCAGGCCGCCCGCCCCGACATGGCGGCGGCTCCCTTGCGTCAATGTCCCGTCGGCGGGTAATTCGGCCCCGGGTCGCTGAACCCGCCCATGCTCCAGGGATTTGCCGCGCCTGGATGCGGTGGACCAGGGTGGTTGAATTGGTCGCCGGCGCAGCCGCCCAGCAGCAGACCGGCCATGCATACGGCCGCGACGGCTGCCGCGGCTTTCCTGATGTTGAGCTGTTGGGTGTCCATGATCAGTCTCGTGCGTCGCGCGCACGCTCGAAAATATCGACCCATTGAGCATACTGCGTCCCAATGCGCTGTGCGGCCTCGTCGCGGCTGGCCTTCTTGGCCTCGTAATCCGCCACGGCGCTGAAAAAGCTGGTGCGCCCCACCGCGAAGCCGATGAAACCGGGCACCGTCGCGGCCGTTTCCAGCCAGCCGCGCACCTTGCTGTCGTCCGCGCCGCGGCCCAGCACGATGCAGCTGACGCGATGGCGGCCGCCGCGGCGTGCCTGCTCCACAACGCGCTCGCAGTCTTCGCGGCGGTCCAGTCCTTCGATTTTCCAGACGTCCGGCTCCACGCCGGCTTCCTGCAACGCGCGCATGGCCTCGATCATCAGGTTCGGACGCAGCCGCAGGTCATAGGCTTCCTTGTCGCCGTTGACGGTGGACATCTGCGCTTCGGTGGCCGGCACCAGCAATTCGAACATCAGGCGCCGGTTCGCGCCGCGACAGTATTCGGACAGACGGCGCAGCCGGCCCGCCTGGCGCTGGTTCATGGCATCGTCGTCCTGGGGGTTGTAGCGTACGAGTACCTTCGCGAAGGTGGGATCGAACTCCTCGATGTGGTCCGCGTAATCGTCACCGTACTCGAAGTGGAATTCGTCGGACCCGCTACGCTCCACGGACAATGCCGTCACGTAGCCCCGCTTGCGCGCGTCGCGCAGGATGGGGGTGCCGAACTCCTCGTCGACCAGGATGCCGGCGTGCTCCTTGGGCAGTCCGCCCTCCGCCGCCTTCAGGAAACCCTCGTAGATCAGCTGTTTGCTGTCTTCCACCTGGGCCTGCTGCGCGGCGGTCAGCGGAGGCTTGAAGTTGAACATGCTCTTCACGTAGGAATTGCGATGATCGAACGGAAGCAAATACAGGGCTTGGTCGTAACCGGGTTGCATGGCGGCCTCCTGGGCAAGATCAATCGTCGCGGGCACGTCGCTGCGATGCCCGTTCGAGAATATCGGCATCCGCGAATTGGCTGATGTGGTCCAGCGTGATGTTCGCGGGGGGATGGCTGGCGTTCGCCGCGTCGTCCATGGCGTAGTGGCCCTGCCGCACGAACACGGTGGTGACGCGGTCGCCCCACGCGCGCTTGATCGCGGCCAACAGGCCCAGCTTGTCGTCGACCATCACGTAATGCGGGGCGGGATGGGCGCTTGCCACCTGTTGCAGCATTTTTTCCTTGTGGACGTGGATCAGTACGCGTCCATCGACGGCGTCCCACAGCCCGGCGCCGCGGATCTTGTGCGGCTGGAACACCACGTCGCCGTCCGAAAGGATGATGGCGTTGCGGGCACGGGCCAATGCGTCCATCGCGCCGGGGAAGACGCCGTCGGCGAACGGGTATTCCATCAGGAAGGTGGACACTTCCACCAGCTGGGCGTCGTTGACGCCGGGCTCGCGCAGGTCCTGCAGGCTGCCAAGGTAGTCGGCATAGCCGCAGGCATCGCGGCGCCGTTCATAGGCCTGCCGGTACCGCCGGACCGCCTCTTCGCCCAGGGCGCGGCGCAGGCGCGCGTCCAGGTCGCGGTTCATGCGATCGTTGTCGAACAGGGTGTTATCGACATCGAACAGGAATAGCGGTTCGTCGCGCATGCCGTCGGGCTCCGTCGAATTGCGTCGGACTGTCGGCGCCGCGGCGCACGCGGGCGCCGGCGGCGGTGCTTCGGTAGCGATGCTTCATGGTAAGCCCGCCCGGTACGGCACGGCAATCGCCGGGCGGTAACGCCGCTATGGCATTGCAGCGGCGCATGGCCGCTTGGGGTCAGCCGGGGTAGGGCCCCAGGAAATCCAGCTTGCCGACCGGTACGCCGCTGTGGCGCAGGATGTCGTAAGCGGTCGTGACGTGGAAATAGAAGTTGGGCAGCGCGAAGGACAGCAGGTACGCGTCACCCTGGAAGGACGGCTTGAAATCGCCGAAGCTGAGCTGGACGGTCTTGCCTTCGCTGCCCTCCAGGGCGGCGGCCGGCACGCTTTGCAGCCAGGCGACGGTATCGGCGATGCGCTTGCGCAGTTCGGGGAAGGTGGTTTCCACATCCTCGAAGCTGGGCGCGTCCAGTCCCGTCAGGCGCTTGATGGCGAATTTGGACGCATCGCTGGCGCGCTGGATCTGGCCGGACAAGGGATACATATCGGGCGCCAGGCGCGCGTTCACAAGCGTGGACAGTTCCAGCCCGTTCTGGGCTGCATGCGCCTCTGCCTTGTCCAGCAGCGCGATCAGCACGTTCAGGGCGCGTACGAAAACAGGGATGGAAGCCTGGTACATCGACAAGGGCATGATGGTTTGCTCCGGTTCATTGGGGAAACAGGCGCGGCGGGCAGCATGCCCGGTCCATCGCCATGTATCCGCGGATAGTAGCGCCCGGCCGATGAGGGGACGGCCGACAACCCTGCTGGCGCACGGGTGAATAGGCAGCGCGCGGTGCGTGTACGCGCCCCGGTCCGGCGCGATCCCGATCGCGTACATTGATGGCTCCGCCGTCATGAATCGATGGCTCCGCCGCCATGAGGAGACCGCCATGCCTGACACCGTTCTGAACATCGACGACGCAAAGTACATCGACCTTGCCGATCTCTCGCGCCAACACGGCTCGGAACTGCCCGCCGAACGCTACGGCGGCCGCATGGCGCCCATCAGCCGCCAGTTGGGCGCGAGCAAGCTGGGCTACAACGTCACGGAAATCGCGCCGGGCAAGCGCGCGTTTCCGTTTCATTGCCACCGCGCCAACGAGGAAATGTTCTTCGTCATCGAGGGCACCGGCGAGCTGCGCCTGGGCGAGTCGCGCCATCCGCTGCGCGCCGGCGACATCATCGGCTGTCCGGCGAGCGGGCCCGAGGGCGCGCACCAGATCATCAACACGGGGGCCGTACCGCTGCGCATACTCGCGGTCAGCACTGCGATCGCGCCGGAGCTTTGCCACTATCCCGACACGGGCAAATTCGGCGTCCTGGACCCGGACGGGGCCTTTGCCTACATGGGAAAGGCCGGCAACAGCCTGGATTACTGGGAAGGCGAATAAGCGGCTTTCCCCCGGGCTCGCGCCGCGGGCATAATGCCCCGGCGTACCAACCTCGGTTCGCACGCGGGCCGGCAATATGCCGCGGTTAGACTCGGGCGGAATGACTTCGGAGGCTACCCACATGAACCACCCCGTATTGGTCGCGGGCGCAGGACCCGTCGGATTGACCATGGCGATGGCGCTGAAGCGCCGTGGGGTGGACGTGCGCATCGTCGACAAGTCCTTTGCCCGCGGCGACAAGTCCAAGGCGCTGGTGATCTGGCCGCGCACGCTGGAGTTGCTGGAAATACAGGGCTGTGCGCAGCCCTTCATTGCCGCCGGCATCCGTGGCCGGGGCGCGCGCATCTTCGCCGAAGGCAAGCTGCTGGTGCATGTGCGCCTGGACATCGCGCGCAGCGCCTACGATTACGCCCTGATGATTCCGCAAAGCGAGACCGAACGGGTCCTGGAGGAGCAACTGGCGGATCTGGGCACGCGCGTGGAACGCCGGGTCGAACTGCTTTCCTTCCAGGACAACGGCGACAGCGTTGGCGCGGTCCTGCGGCATCACGACGGCCGCGAAGAGAGGGTCGACGCTTCCTATCTGTGCGGCTGCGACGGCGCGCACAGCACCGTCAGGCATGTCCTGGGCGTGCAGTTCGAAGGCAGCACCATGCCGTCCGATTGGATGCTGGGCGACATGCACATCGAAGGCGAGCTGTCGCAGGACGAACTGACGATATGCTGGAAGCACGATGGCGTGCTGGCGATATTCCCCATGGGCGAAAAGCGTTTCCGCGTCATCGCGGATATCGGCACGTCCTCCATGCCGGCTCCGCCGCCCACGCTGGAACGCATGCAGCAATTCCTGGACGAACGCGGCCCCCAAGGCCTGCGCGCCTACGATCCCTTCTGGCTGAGCGGCTTCCGCATCAACGAACGCAAGGTCAAGGATTACCGCCGTGGCCGGGTCTTCCTGTCCGGCGATGCGGCGCACGTGCACAGCCCGGCCGGCGGCCAGGGCATGAACACGGGCATGCAGGACGCCCTGAACCTGGCCTGGAAACTGGCCATGGTGTGGCACGGCCATGCCGCCGACACGCTGCTGGACAGCTACTCCGCGGAGCGCAGCGCCATCGGTGAACAGGTCCTGCGCAACGCGGGCAACATGACGAAGATCGCGCTGCTGCGCAATCCCATCCTGCGCGAACTGCGCAATCTGGCGGCCGGCACGCTATCGCGCATTCCGGCGCTGCGCCAGCGCATGGTGGACCAACTCACCGAGCTGGACCTCCATTACCGCGAAGCCGGCTCGCTCACGCAGTCGCCGCGCGGCGCGGCCGACCGCCCCTTGCCCGGCGAGCGCGCGCCGGACATCGGCCTGCAAGGGGCGGATGCCGATGTCCGCGATCTGTATGCGCTGCTGGGCACGGGCCGCTTCGCGGTCCTGTCGGTGGATGCCCCTGCCGTGGACCTGCCGCAAGGCACCCGATCCATCGCCGCGGCGGCGACCGCGGCCACCAGCCCGGCCTACCAGGCTGGCCATGTCTACCTGATCCGGCCCGACGCCTATGTGGCGCTGAGCGTGCGCGCCGGCGACGACGCCACCATCATCGCCATGCTGGAACGGCTGGAAGCCGGCGCGTGAGCGCTCAGGAAAAATACAGCTCCAGCGCATTCGGGCCGTAGACCCGGCGCCGCGCGTCCTCGTCCGGGATGGCCTGCTTGAGCCAGTCGATGGCGCGGCGGTAGTCGGTGTCTTTTTCCCCGCCGACGAAGGGGCAGTCGCTGGCCCATAGCATTTTGTCGTAGCCGACGCGGCGGCACAGTTCCTGCGCGCAGCCCAGCGCATAATCCCCCAGGCGATAGGCACCGGAGAGCTTCACCCAGGTACGGCCTTTTTCGACCGATTCGACCATGGCACGAAAACCGTCGCTCGCTATCCCCTTGACGGGATCGGGGCGGCCGATATGATCGATGACGATCTTGACGCCGGAGCGCTCCAGGTAGGGCAACACCAGCGGCAGGCGCGGGCCGTCGATGTGCACGTGCACGTGCCAGTCCAGGTCGACCAGGCGGCGCAGGAACTTGCGGTAATCCCAGCTGTCCAGGTCGGGCAGCTGCGGCATGCTGATGAACGGCAGGCGCACGCCGACGATGCCGTCGCGATCCATCTGGTCCAGCACCACGCGTTCGATGGACGGCTCGGCGATGATGGTGCCGCGCAGGCGCGGGTTGTCCCGCACGGAGTCGATCACGTAATCGTTGTAGTCCCCCCAGGGGCTGGCCGCGGCGATGACGGCGTAGCGCACGCCATAACGGTCCATCACGTCGGTCAGCTGCTCCACGGTGAAACTATAGCTGGGAGCGTGGCGCGGATTCGGAATCAAGGGCATGTCCTGCTTGAAGACATGCACATGGGTGTCGATCAGAAGGCCTTCTTCCGGATACGTCATATGGCTCACGTAAAACTCCTGTTGTCTGCCGGGCGGCCGGCAGCGCCTGATGCGGCCTTGCGGCCGCGACTGCGCCGGGTCATTGGCGCTGGATGCCCGCCTGCTGGATCACCTTGCCCCACTTGTCGATGTCGGCGCGCAGCGTTGCGCCGATCTCTTCCGGCGTGCTGCCCTTGGCTTCGGTGCCCAGGTCGCGAAAGCGCTGCTTGACCTCGGGCATCTGCAGCACCTCGTTCAGCTGGGCGTTCATCACCTTGACGGCTTCGTCGGGCACACCCTTCGCCGCGAAAATGGCGTTCCAGCCCGTCACGTCGTAGTCCAGGCCGCTTTCGCGCACGGTGGGAACGTTGGGCAGCCAGGCGGACCGCTGCGTACCGGTGGTGGCGATGGGCGCGATCTGGCCGGCGTCCACGATGCCCTTCACCGCCGCATACGATTCAAAGGCCACGTCGACATCGCCGCGTATCAATGCGGCGACGACATCCGATGTTGTCTTGAAGGGAATGATGGACGCATTCAGCTTGGAGGTGGACTTGAACAATTCCGCCGAGAGGTTCTGCGTGCTGCCCGGATTGATGGTGCCCAGCACGATCGGGCGTGTCTTGGCCTGTGCCAGTACGTCCGCCATGGAATGCAGCGGGCCCTTGGCCTTGGTCAGCAGGATGAGGTCGAAGTAGGCCACCGTCGACACGGGCGTAAAGTCCTTCACCGGGTCGTAGGGCAACTTGAACAGGGACTTGCTGATGGCCGTGCCGTTCGAAAAAGCGATGAACGTATAGCCGTCATGCGCGGCATTCAGCGTCGCGGTGCCCGCCACGATGCCGCCGGCGCCGGGGCGGTTCTCGACGATGATCTTTTCGCCGTAGCGTTCCCCCATTTTCTGCGCGACCAGGCGCATGGAAATATCTGCCAGCCCGCCCGGGCCGAAGGGGATGATGAAGCGTATGGGCTGCTCGGGATACCGGGCCTGGGCTGTCGGCGCGGCGGCTAATGCCGCGGTCAGTACACCGCCCAGCAGCGCCGTGCCCGATGCCGCGCGCCGGCCGGCGCGGATGAACGATCGCGCGATCGATCGGATCATGGAAGTCTCCCTTGGTCGTTATATGCCACGCCCGGACGGCGAGCGTCCGTACGGCGGCATCCTGTTGACCGAGGAGTCTAGGCAGGCCTGCGGGCCGGCACAAATGAATTGTTTGGCGGGATTTATTCGCCCCGTTCATCCCCGGCGGACGGCAGGCCCGCGCGCAGCGCGTCGACGAGCAGCTCCCGCAGCGTCTGGGCCGGCCCGGACAGCACGGCGCCGCGCCGCGTCAGCACGGCCAGCCGGCGCGTGATGCTGGGCTGCAGCAAGGGGCGCGTCGCCAGGCCTGCCCCCTGTGCCACCGACAGCGCCGGCACCACGGTCAGGCCCAGGCCTTCCCGCACGAAGTCCAGCGCGACCGCCGTATGCTGGGTTTCATACGCCCAACGCAGCGCCAGCCGCCGTTCGCCCAGGGCGTCGTCGATGGCGGTGCTGTTGCCGGCCGGCAGGCTGATGCGGATGAGCGTCTCGCCTTCCAGCTCGTCCCAGCGCACGGTGCGGTGCTTCGCCAGGGGATGATCGGCCGGACACACGAGGACGAAGGACTCATCCGCGAAGGCGTCGACCGCCAGGTTGTAGGGATTGGACGTGGCCACCGAAATGCCGAATACCGTGGTTTCGGCGTGCGTGAGTTCGGCGATCTCCTGGATGGAGTTGTCGAACACCCGCACGGCGATCGCGGGATGCAGGTCGCGAAAACGGGTCAGCGCGGGCGCGATGCGGTGCGCGGCCAGCGTCGGCAAGCAGCCGAAGGCCAGCCACTGCGGGGCCGTGCGGCTATGCTGTCTTAACGCATCGTAGGAAAGCTCGAACTCCCGCATGGCGCTGCGCACGCGCGGGAGCAGCGCGCGGCCCGCATCGGTCAAGGTCACGTCGCGGGTGGTACGGGCCAGCAGGGTCACGCCCAGGCTGGCCTCCAACTTGCGGATACGGTGGCTGACGGCGGTTTGCGACAGGCACAGATGTGACGCTGCCTGCTGGAAGCCGCCCTGTTCCACGATCGCCAGAAACGCCTGCATGCCGAGGAAGTCGATTTGCATGCCTGCTATTAAAGCGCGGATCGGGGGTGGGGTCGCCTTGGCCGTCCGGCGTGGGGACGGCCTGTACCCCCAGGTGGTCTAGGCCGCCCCGCGGTCAGCGCATTCCGCCGCTGGCGACGAGGATTTCGCCGGTCATCCATCCCGCATCGTCCGAGGCCAGGAAAGTGGCGATGGTGGCGATATCCCGGGGCTGGCCGATACGGCCCAGCGGGGTTTGGGCGATGGCCATGGCTTCGAAGTCGGAGCCTGCGATGCCCGCGCTCTCCACGCCTTCCGTATGCACCATGCCGGGATTGATGGCGTTGACGCGGATCTTGCGGGGGCCCAGTTCACGCGCCAGGACGCCGGTAATGGCGTCCACCGCACCCTTGGTGCCGCTGTAGACGGCGCTCTCGGGCGGGGTGATGCGCGTTACCACGGAACTGATGTTGATGACGCTGGCGCCTTCGCCCAGGTGCGGGGACGCCGCCTGGGTCATCAGCAGCAGGCCCAGTACGTTGACGTTGAACTGCTTGTGATAATGCTCCTCGGTGATTTCCGCCAAGGGCGCGAATTCATAGACCCCGGAATTGTTGACCAGGATATCCAGGCGGCCGAACGCCGACAGGGCGGCGGCGACGATGGCCTTGGCGTCCGCGGCCTTGGAGACGTCGCCACCGACGGCCACCGCCTTGCCCTTGGCGGCGGCGATTTCCTGGACGACGGCTTGCGCGCCGGCCTGGCTGGACGCGTAATTGACGACGACGGAGGCGCCTTCGGCGGCCAGCGCCTTGGCGATGGCCGCGCCGATGCCCTTGGATGCGCCGGTTACCAGCGCGACCTTGCCTGCGAGTTTGCTCATGATGGGTTTCCTGTCCAAGGATGAGGGGTGGACCGCGGGGGCGGGCCGGTAGGCCGCCCCGCGTTCCTTCAAGGCCACCACGATAAGCGTTGCGGCGGGTGCGGATAAACGCCGCCGGATGGAATTGACAGGCCGAAATTCCGGAACAGTACCGGCGCGTCAGGCAGGCTTGAGCGTGATCCAGGTGGGTGCGTGGTCGCTGGCCTTTTCCCACCCGCGCACATCGCGGTCCACGCCGGCGTCGAGCAGGCGCGGTGCCAGCGCGCGGTTCAGCAGCAGGTGATCGATGCGGATGCCGGCATCGCGCGCATACGCATTGCGGAAATAATCCCAGTAGGTGAATATCCGCGCGTCCGGGTGGCAGGCGCGCAGCGAATCCGTCCAGCCTTGTTCGATCATGCTGTGGAAGGCCGCGCGCGACTCGGGGCGGAACAGCGCATCGTCGACCCAGCGTTCCGGCTTGTAGACGTCCGCGTCGGTGGGAATGACGTTGTAGTCGCCGGCCAGCACCGTGGGCTGGCCGCTGTCGACCAGGCCGGCGGCATGCGCCATCAGGCGCTCCATCCACTTCAACTTGTAGTCGAACTTCGGTCCGGGCGCGGGGTTGCCATTGGGCAGGTACAGGCAGCCCACGACGATGCCCTGGACCGTGGCTTCGATATAGCGGCTTTGCTCGTCCGCGTCGTCGCCGGGCAGCACGCGGCGCGATTCCACCGGTTCGCAGCCCCGGGTCAGGATGGCCACGCCGTTCCAGCTTTTCTGTCCGTGCCAGATGACGCCGTAGCCGGCGTCGCGGATGGGGCCTTCCGGGAATTTTTCCTGCGGCGCCTTCAGCTCTTGCAGGCAGGCCACGTCCGGCTGGGTCTGTTCCAGCCAGCGCAGCAGGTTGGGCAGGCGGCTGTTGATGCCGTTCACGTTGAAGGTGGCGATTTTCATGGGATCGGGGCCGTGTGTATGCTTCGGGCATCCATCATAGCGGCCGGTGGCGCCGCGTGGCTGACCGCCCCACCGGGCACGGGCCTCGCGATGCGCCCGCCGGCCGCGCCGGCCTCAGGACGTCCTGGCGCGCAGCGAATGCGTGGCCAGTACTTCCAGCACGCGCCGGCCTTCGTCGGTGGTAATGGTGACTCGGGTGACCGCGGTGGTGCGGCCCTGGTGGACGATGTCGGCTTCCGCCTTCAATTCGCGGCCCTCCCCCGGGCTGACATAGGTCGCCGTGATGCTGCTCAAGCCCCAGTCGGCGGGCAGCGCGGCCTGCGCCGTGGCCTGCGCGAAACCGAGCAGCACGCCGCCCTGTACGTGTCCCACGCGGTTGGCGATGTGCGGGCCGTTCGCCAGCGCACCGGAGGCGCCGCCGTTGCGCGGACGGCTGCGGTAGCCCCAGAGCCGATCCGTGAAGTCGTTGTCGGCCTTGCTGTCGTTCAGGGCCATCCGGACGTGTTCGAACAGCGTGCGCTCGCCTGCATCGAGGTCCGTGTCGGGGTCGAGCAGCGGCGCCGCGTCCAGGGCCGGATCCACTGGGGTCAGGAAAGGAATGGGCGTGCCGGGCGGCAAGTCCAGCACCATGAAGGTGGCGGTGCCCAGGCCAATCTCCCGGCCGGCCCCGTGCAGCGTGACGCGGCTGATCGCCTGCCTGCCGGCCGCGCCGTCGATGTAGCCGTGGAAGCTGCTGCTCGCGGTGACGGGCGCATGGCAGGGGGCGCCGGTCAGTTGCAGCTGCATGTTGACCGTGGCCAGGCGTGTATCGGCGGGCAGGGCGGCGCGCACCGGGGCGGCCAGGGCCAGGTCGGCCAGCACCCCGAGCGCCGTCCCGTCGATGGCGCCGTCCCGGGCGTGGCAGTCGGCCTTCATGCTGACCAGGCTGTCCTGCACGGTGACGCGATCGAAGGACACCGCCAGGAAGTTGCCGGCGAAATGGAAGCCGTGTTCGCGGCGGCGCTGGATGGCGCGCAGCACGCGCTGCAGGATGGGGTGGAGCGTCGATGGGGCGGCGCCCGCGGTGATGGTCTGGGTCATTATGGCTGCAAGGTAACGGGGCCGCGTGATGCGCGGCCGGATCACCGCGATGATATCCCGGCTGGCGGCTGGACGGCGCCGCTGCCGGCCAGCAATGGTTCGCGGGCTGCCACGCGCAGGTGCTCCAGCAGCGATTGCACCCCCGCCGGCGGGTGCGCGTCGGCCCGCACGGTCATGCCGATGGCGCGCGCCGTATCGGGCAGGTCGATGGGCAGGACGGCCAGCATGCCGCCGCGTTCCTCGAAATAGATCTGGTGGCGCGAAATCATCGCGAGGCGATCGCTTTCCATCAGGAGGGCGCGCAGGGTTGCCAGGGCGTTCGCCTCTACCGGATTGTCCGGCATAGGCAGGCCGGCCCGCGCCATCACGCGCTCGATGATGGCGCGCGCCGGCGTTTCGCGCGCAGGCAGAACCCATTCGCAGCGGCTCAGTTCCGCCAGCGTCAGGCCACGCCGGGCCGCGAGCGGATGGCCCTGGCGGGCGATCACCGACAGCGCACCTTCGAACAAGGCTTCCTGGCGTGTGTCGCCGGCCGGACTGGGCGGGCGCAGCGGGCCGACGATGACGTCCAGCCGTCCGTCGCGCAGCTTGTGCAGCAGCGTGTCGTAGGGCCCGTCGACCAGGACGATGCGCAGGTGCGGATGGTCGCGCAGCAAGCGGTTGACCGCGCGCGGCACCAGCAGGGTGCCGCAGATGGGCAGCACGCCCACGGCCACCGTGCCCGTGATGGTGCCCAGGTGCGCGGCGATGTCGCTGGCGCAGGCATCGATCTCTGCCAAGGCGAGTTTGCCGCGCCGCAACAGGACTTCGCCGGCCGCGGTGGCGGCCATGCCGCGGCTGGTGCGCAGCAGCAAGGGCGTTCCGACCAGCCGTTCGAGGTCGCTCAAGGCCTGGGTAATGGCCGGCTGCGACAGGGACAGCGCGGCCGCCGCCGCGCTTTGCGTGCCGTGGTCGGATAGGGCGATCAGGGCTTGCAGGTGGCGGCTCGTCAGCGCATGCGCGATGCGCGGCGCGCAGCCGGCCGTCGCCTCGGGCATGCGGGCCAGCTCGTCGGCCGCGGCCTGAAGATAGCCCAGCGCGCGCTGCGCGCGGCGCGCGGCGGCCAGGCCGATGGCCGTGGCGGTCATGCCGGTGGACGTGCGCTCGAACAAGGGTTGTCCGATATCGCGTTCCAGCTTCTGGATGGCGCGGGTCACCGTGGGCTGGGTCAGGTGCAGGAGATCGGCGGCGCGATGCACGCTGCCTTCCCGGACCACGCCCACGAACGCGCGCAGCCGGCGCAGGTTGGGTTCCAGGGTGGGCGGCTGCAAATGGTTACTCCGATAAGAAAAGAGCATCGCGCCGCGCGCAGAAGGCATTACCCGCCGTGCCGGCGAGCCAGGATACTACGGGCGGGGGCCGCTGCATCCAGCGGGCCCGCACAAGACATGGAGACACGCATGCCCTATCTGACCCCGCCGCCGAATCCCGATATCAAGAAGCCTGCCATGGACGTGCCGCCCGGCGGCTGGGACTGCCAGATCCACCTGTTCGGCCCCGCCGACAAATGGCCTTTCGATCCCGAAAGCCCTTATGTCTCCGGCGAGGCCCTGCCTGAAACCGCCATCCGCATGCTCGATACGCTGGGCCTGCGCAAGGCCGTGGTGGTCAGCGGCGGCGGCTACGGCCGCGACTACAGCTATATGCTGGATGCGCTGAAGCGTTTTCCCGACCGCTTCGCCGGCGTGATCCTGCCGCCCGACGAATTGTCGGATGAAGAGCTCTTGCGCCTGGACCGGGCCGGCGTGCGCGGGGTGCGCTTCGTCAGCGCCAAGCGGGCGTCGAACCTGCCGCAGATCCTGCCCGACATGGCGGCGCAGGTGGAAAACCTGGGCTGGCCCGTGCACTTCTATCCGCATGGCGAAGACATCGTCTCCTATGCGGACAAGCTGCTGGCGCTGCCCAACCGCAAGATCGTGCTGGATCATTTCGCCAGCGTGCCCGCCGACAAGGGCGTGGACCAGCCGGCATTCAAGACGGTGCTGAAGATGCTGGACACCGGGCGTGTATGGATCAAGCTGTCCGGCCCGATGCGCTGCGCCAAGGGCGATATGCCCTATGCCGCCGTCACGCCCATCGCGCGCGCGCTCATCCGCCATGCCCCGGAGCGCATGGTGTGGGGATCGGACTGGCCGCACGTCAACATGGTCGGACGCGAGATGCCCAACGACGGCGATCTGTTCGACCTGCTATCGGAATGGGCGCCCGATGCCGCGGATCGCAAGCGCATCCTGGTCACGAACGCCGACGCGCTGTACGGCGCCCCGGCCCACCGCTGACGGCAGGATCCCCGCCGATCGGCAATGCCTGCGCCGCCGCCGCGTGGAAACACATGGCGGCAGGCGCTTCGAACGACCCCGCCGGTTCGAAAAGGGCCGGCGGCAGATAACGATAAGCGCCCTGCGCGCAATCAAGGAGACATCATGAAAAAGATAGGGAGCACCTTCGCGCCGATGCTGGCCGCCGCCGCGCTGTGCGCGTCCGCCCATGCCGGCACGTTTCCCGATCATCCCATCCGGCTGGTCGTACCGTTCTCGCCGGGCGGCAGCACCGATCTGGTCGGCCGGCTGGTCGCCACCAAGGTGTCGCAGATACTGGGCCAGCCCGTCATCGTCGAAAACCGCGCGGGAGCGGGCGGCGTCATCGGTTCGGACAACGTGGTCAAGTCACCGGCCGACGGCTATTCGTTGCTGATGGCAACCACCTCGCACACCGCCAATCCCTCGATCTACAAGAAGCTGCCCTACGACACGCAGAAGGACTTCGCGCCCATCGCGCTGGTCGGCGACATGCCGGGCCTGCTGGTGGCCCATCCTTCGCTGCCGCCCAACAACTTCAAGGAGTTCATCCAGTACGCCAAGACGCACAAGCTGTCCTATGGCAGCGCCGGCTCGGGCACCTTCCCGCACCTGTCCATGGAGCTGCTGAAGGCCGCCGCGGGCCTGGATATGACCCACATCCCCTACAAGGGCGCGGCGCCCGCGCTGACGGACCTGGTCGGCGGCGTGTACGAAGTGAAGATGGACGCCTACATAACGGCCGCGAATTTCGTCAAGGCCGGCAAGCTGAAGCTGTACGCGGTAAGCAGCCTGCAGCGCATGCCGCAGCTGCCCGACGTGCCGACGATCGCGGAATCCGGCTATCCCGGCTTCGAATCGACGTACTGGATCGGGATCGTGGCGCCCGCGGGCGTGCCGCCCGATGTGCGCAAGAAGCTGGAGCAGGCTTTCATGGCGGCCGTCCACGACAAGACCGTGACCGCCAAGCTGGAGGAAAGCGGTACGCGCCCGATCGGCGGATCTGCGACGGACCTGACCGCGCTGATGGACCGCGAGTTCAAGCAGTGGCCCGCCATCATCCAGAAGGCCGGCATCTCGGAGAAGTAAGCGATGGGCACGGCAGGGAAGCGGGACGGGGAATCGGCGCCCTCCCATGCAGGGCGCACGGCACCCGGCGGGCATGTCCAGGCCTCGGCCAGGGCGCCGGACAAGGGGGCGGCGAGCGCGGCGGAGGGGGTGGATGCCGCGCAAGCGCGGCACTGCCTCGCGCCGGGAGGCAGCCTGCGCGCCGCGATCAACCGGGCGAACCCGGTGTTATTCAAGGCGGATGCGGTGACCGGCGCGCCCGGTGGGGTGGCCGTCGACCTGGCGAGGGAACTGGCGCACCGTCTGGGCTTGGCCCTCGAACTGGTGGTTTTGCCCTCGGCCAAGGAATGCGTGCGTGCCGTCCAGGAAGGGGGCGCGGGCATCGGTTTTTTCGCCATCGACCCGCTGCGTGGCGATGCGCTGCACTTCACGCCACCCTATGTCCTGATGGAAGGCGTCTACGTCGTACGGGCCGATTCGCCTATTCAGGCCAATGAACAGGTGGACCAGCCCGGACACCGCGTGGCGGTGGGAGCCGGCAGCGCGTACGCCCTGCATCTGGCGCGCGAACTCAGGCATGCACGGGTGGTGGAGGCACCGGCCTCGGATCAGGCGGTGGAAGTGTTCCTGCGCGATGGATTGGGCGTCGCGGCCGGCGTGCGCCAGCAGATGCGCGCCGACGTCGATCGCCGGCCCGGACTGCGCATGCTGGATGGGCGCTTCATGGCCATTTACCAATCCATGGCCACGGCGAAAGGTCGCGGCGAAGCGGCCGCCGCCTATCTGGATGCGTATATCGAGGACGTGAAGCGTGAAGGCTTCGTGGCCGGTGCCCTGGCGCGTCACGGCGTGCAGGGCGCGGCGGTCGCGCCGGCGGGGTATCCACGCGACTGACGGCCGGCCTCGCGGTGTCTTCGCGCATCACCCCGGCCGCGGGACGGCCCGCGGCCGGGCTGGTAAACGGGGCCGCCGTTTCCGGGACCCAGGCACGGGCCGGTGGATGGGGGCGGCTATTGCCCCGCCGCGCCGCCGCCCGGCGTCGACAGCCCCATGCGCATCGACGGTTCGTCCGCACGCAGCCGTTGCGGCCGTTCCTCGCGCCGGCGCGGCTGAGGCAGGGACTCCACGCGCAGCATGCGTACGGGATGCGCGAATCGCACGCCGATTTCCGCGAAAGCTTCCATCATTTCAAGGTTGATGGCCTGCTGGATATCCATGTAGGGGTTGTATTCCGGGTCCAGCACGATGTAGACCGTCTCGAAATCCAGCGAACTTTCGCCGAAGCCCTTGAAATGCGAACGGTCGAAGCGCGTCTTGTCCTGCGCCCGGATGATGCCTTCGACAATGCGGGGTACCTGGCGCAACTGGTCCACCGTGCATTCGTAGTCCAGCCCGAACTGGAACACCACGCGGCGTTCGCGCAGCCGTTTGTAGTTCTGGATCGTGGCGGTCAGCATGCTGGCGTTGGACATGACGATCTGTTCGCCGCCCAGGCTGCGTATGCGCGTGGTCTTCAGGCCCACGTGTTCCACCGTGCCGGCCAGCGTGCCGACCACGATGAAGTCGTTCACTTCGAATGGCTTGTCGATCGCGATGGACATCGATGCGAAAAGATCGCCCAGGATGTTCTGCACGGCCAGCGCGACGGCGATGCCGCCCACGCCCAGGCTGGCGACGAAGGCGGTGATATTGACGCCCATGTTGGACAGCATGGCCAGCAGCACCACCGCCCACAACAGCACTTTCGCGCCCCATACGGAAAGCGCGGCCAGCGCCGTGATCTGGCCGTTTCCGGACGCGGCATGGCGCCGGAAGTAATGGTGCATGCCCAGCACCATGCCGCGATGCATCCATAGCGCGATCTGCAGGATGGCAACCACGAACCACAGGCCGTCGATGCGATGCGCCCAGCGCGTCGGCAAGTCCAGCAGCCCGGCGCCGATCAGCAAAGCCGCGAGCGCGACCAGGGCGTTGCTGGTTCCGGCCACGACCTCGGCGGCGGTCGCGCTGAGATGGGCGTCCGACGCCTTGGCGCGCGCGTGCAGCCTGCGCCGGACAAAGCCGATGGCGACCCGCGCTACCGCGAAGGCGACGCAGGCGGCGGCGACCGCCAGCAGCCAGTTCAACAGGGGAATTCCCAGAAAACGTGTATCGGTGAAAAAAGTGCCGATGACGTTATCGGACATGCGCATCCTCCTTGCAGGTTGGGGTACAGGTCCTTGTTAGGGTAACAGTCCCGTGCCCGGCACCGATTGAGGGGGACGCGCTTGCGGATCAATCCCGGTCCGGGGCCCCCAGCGGAAACAGTCCGCGGAACGGGCGGGCGTCGTCCACGGCGCGCGCGAAGGAGGGGTATTGCAGCAGGCGGCGGCGATAGGCCTTTACGTTGGCGTACCGCTCGGGGATGGGATGTGTCCAGTCGGCGTAGAACAGGAAGGGCGCCGCGGCGCAATCGGCCAGGCTGAAATGCGGGCCCGCGGCCCATTCGCGGTCCGCCATCTTTTTATCCAGCCACGCGTAGGAAGTGTCCAGCATGTCGCGCGACAGCTTGACGCCATGGGCGTCGCGGGCGCCTTCCGGGCGCATGGCATTGAAGACGATCTGCATCTGCGGCGCCGCGACATAGTTGTCGAAGAACCGGTCCATGAAACGCGTTTCCAATGCCGCCTTGGGATCCTCGGGGATCATGCGCACGGGGCCCGGGTGGTACAGGCCCAGGTATTCGATGATGCAGGTCGCTTCGATCACGGTGCGATCCCCGTCGACCAGCACGGGAAACCGCTTCATCGGCCACAGTTCGGCCAGCCGTTTGCCGGCCGGGCTGTCGGGGCCTTCCAGCACATTGCGTTCGAACGCAATGCCGTTGTCGTACAGCGCGATCAGCGCTTTCTGGCAATAGGAGGAAAAAGGGTGGTAGTAGAGTTGCAGTGCCATGAGCAGGCTCTCCATGTCTCAAACGGCGAGCGGGATCGCGGCGCCGTCCTACAACGACGAACCAGTGGGGCGGAAATCGACACGGCCGGAAGGGGCCGAAGCGAGGTGCGGGGTTCGAATCTCTGGGCGTTGCGAAATCAGCCGGGTTGATGCGTCCTGAGCCATTCTTTCAGGGCATCGTTCATACGAGTCTGCCACCCACGACCAGTAGCCTTGAAGGCTTTGATTACCTCTTCATCGAAGCGTATGGTCGTCGCGGTTTTGCGTACTTCGGCAGTGCTCCCGACTGGCCTGCCACGCCGGCGAGCCGCTATCTGTTCGGGAGTATGAACGCGGGCGTACTGGCCGTTGGCGCCTTGTTGCGCGCTGCGTAGCAGCGCTGCTTCAAACTCGGCTATTTCAGGATCAGTCTTTTTGGACATCGAAGCTCTCCTTCAATTTCGCTAGGACCGATGTGGAGATGTTGTCAAACTTCGCCTTCGCGTAGACGATAAGCAATATAACTTCGTCGCTGGAGAGCCTGAGGTAATAGATGACTCTGGCCCCGCCGCGTTTCCCCATCCCGCCGCGACACCATCGCACCTTTCGACATCCACCCGAGCCGGGGATTACATCGCCCGCCTCTGGATTTGCGGCGATCCAATCGATGAATTCTTCACGTTCGGACTGCGTCCAGACTTTCGCGGCCCATGCCACGAATTCGGCGGTCTCCACCACGGTCAACATAATTAATTGTAATAACAAAAAAATGGAAGATCAATAGCGCGCCATAGAAGGGTGCGCAAACATCCAGGGGATGTGTCTGTTGCGTTGGTTCAGTTCCTTGCCGTCAATGGCCTGCGCGCATGGAGGCGGGAAACCGAAGACCTCGGCCGCTGATAGCGTCCGCTGGACTGCCTACCATTACGCGTCTTCGATGCCCAGCCATTCGGCGACGAACTCGTCCCGGAAGCGGCGCAGCCGGGCGGCGCGCGCCTGCGCGATGCGGCGCGCGGCGGTGGTGTGCAGCGTGGCGGGCAGCCGCAGCAGCTTGATTTCGATGTGATCCAGCGCATAGTGCGCGTCGTCCGGCGTGCGTCCGCGCGCCAGGGGATCGGTCCCGTGGGCGAGCGCGCGGCCGAGCTGGCCGCCGACGTGGAACATGCGGGCCAGCCCGACAGCGCCCAGGGCATCGAGGCGATCGGCATCCTGCACGATGCGCGCTTCCATCGTGCGCGGCGGGATGCCGGCGGAGAAACTGTGCGCCGCGATGGCATGGGCCACGTCCGCCAGTTTGTCCGCCGGAAACCCCGTCCCAGCCAGCACGCGTGTTGCCTTTTCCGCGGCCCATGTCGACGCCCGGGCGCGGTCCGGATGGTTCTTGGGCAGGTTGACCAGATCGTGCAGGAAGCAGGCGGCCAGCACGACCAGCGCATCGGCGTCGGGATGATCGTCCAGGATGCGCCGCGCGACGGCCCAGACGCGCTCCAGGTGGTTCAGGTCGTGCGCGCCGTCATCCGCCGACGCGGGCGCGGCGATGGCGGCAAGGCGCGGTTTCCAGTACGAGACGAGGTCTTCTTCCATCCACCGAAGTTACCACCCGGCCGCGTAGGCCGGGCGCCGCGGATCCGCGCCCCCCCAGCGGATGCCGGTTTGCAGGTCGTGCCGTACCGCGCACATCGCGCCGGCGCGCCAGTTGCGATCGTGCCACCACTTTACGGAGTGCCCCATGGCGGCCAGCGCGTCGCCCACTTCCCTGGGGATCAGGTCTTCGATCATCAGCCGGCCCGGCACGGCGGTGTGCGGCTCGAAGGAGGAGGGGAAGCTGAAGCTGGCGAAGCGCGGGGCTTCGATGGCCTGCTGCAGCTCCATGCCGAAGACCTCGATGTTCAGGAAGGTTTGCAGCATGGCCTGGCACTGCACGTCGCCGCCGGGCGTGCCGAAGGGCATGACATGGCCGCACGGGCGTATCGCCATCGAGGGATTCGGCGTCAGGCGCGGGCGGCGGCCCGGGCCCACCGCGCAGGGGTGGCCGGCCTCGGCCCAGGACTGGCTGCCCCGCCCGGAAGCGATCAGGCCCGTGCCGGGTATCACCGGAGAGTTGTACGAGCCGTCGCTGGGCGTCGCGGAGAAGGCGTTGCCATGCTTGTCGACCACCGCGACGTAGGAAGTGTCCAGGCGGGGATCCGTGCGGGCGGTATCGCCGGGACCTGCTTCGCGCAGTTCGATGTCGCGCGCCGCCGGCAGCCGTCCCGCGGGCGGCATGTCCGGGCCGGCGCGGTCGGGATCGATCATGGCCAGGCGCTGGCGGGCGTACTCCTTGGACAGCAGCGCCTGCTGCGGCACGTTCGCGTGGCGCGGATCGGCGTAATGCGCTTCGCGGTCGGAGAAGGCCAGCTTGATGGTTTCGGTCAATAGATGGACGTAGGGCGCGGAATTGTGGCCCAGGGACTTCAGGTCGCGTGATTCCAGGATGTTCAGCATCTGCAGCAGCGAGGGCCCCTGGCACCAGAAGCCGCAGCTGTGTACGCGCGTGCCATGGAAGTCCGTGGCCAGGGCGGGATCCACTTCCACCGAGAAATCGCGCAGGTCCTCGCGCGTGACGAGGCCACCTTCTTCCTTGTGGTACTTGACGATCGCGGCCGCGATGTCGCCCTCGTAGAAGGCGCGCCGCGCCGCGGCCAGGCCGGCGAGACGGCCCTGGCCCAGGTGCGCGCGCTCTTCGTCCGCCAGATACTGCAGGCTGCGCGCCAGGTCCGTCTGGCGGAAGACCGCGCCGGCCGGCGGCGGCTTGCCGCCGGGCAGGTAGACCGCCGCGCTGGAGGGCCAGCGGGCGTAGTTGGCGGCGTTGTCGGCCAGCACTTCCGCCATCAGCGAATACATGACGAAGCCCTCACGCGCCAGGCGGATCGCGCCCGCCGCGACCTCGCCGAAGCTCATCGTGCCGAAGCGCTCCAGCGCCGAGATCCAAGCATCCGGCGCCGCGGGGATCACGGTGCGCAGCACGCCGGCCGGGATGGTGCCGTTGTGCTTGTGCAGGAAGTCGTCCAGCCGCGTGGCCTTGGGCCAGTAGCCCAGCCCGGAGATGCTCCAGACCCGGCCGGTCTTGGCGTGATAGACCAGGATGGGCGCGACGCCGCCGAAATTGACGATGTCGCTCTGCACCACGCCAAGCGCGATGCCGGCCGCGACACCGGCGTCGACGGCATTGCCGCCTGCCTGCAGCACGTCCACGCCGGCCTGGGTGGCCAGGTAATGTCCCGCGGAGATCATATGGTTCAAGCCGGCCAGCGTCGGGCGCATGGACAACGGCGCGCTGCCCGCGGTCAGGTCTGGGGCGTAGGGAGTGGTGGCCATGCTGGTTTCCTTGGGCAGGCGCGGCGCGGCCTCAGGCCGCGTCGCGATGTTGAATCGGGTGGTCGTAAGGCCGTACGTACGGGGGGCGGTCGCTCGCGGTAGGGGGAACACCGGCCGCAACGCCCGCGGGGCGACCGGTATGGCGTGCAAGGGTGCCGGTCACTGCGGCCGGATGCCGAGCTTGTCGGTGACCGTTTTCCATTTCGTGTATTCGGCCTGGATGAAATCCTTGAATTCCGCCGGCGTACTGCCCTGGATGATGACATCGCGCGCTTCCATGGCGCGGCGCACGTCCTCGCCGGACAGTGCCTGTTTCGTGGCCTTGTACAGCGCCTCGACGATGGCCGACGGCGTGCCCTTGGGCAACAGCAGGCCGTACCAGGATCCCCCCACCAGGTCGGGGTAGCCGGCTTCGACGGTGGTGGGAATGTCGGGCGCGCGGTCCAGCCGCTTCTGGCTGAAGATCGCGATCGCCTTCAGCTTGCCCGCATGAATCAGCGGCAGCGTGGTGCCCGGGGTGTCCAGCGTGTACTGCACCTGGCCGGCGATCAGGTCGTTGATCAGCGCGGAACTGCCCTTGTACGGCACGTGGACGGTCTTGATGTTGGCATCCTGGTTCAGCAGTTCGGCGAAGAAATAGTCCGCCGTGCTGATGCCGGGCGATGCGTAGTTCACCTGGCCGGGATGGGCGCGCGCATAGTCCACCAGCTCGGGCAGCGTATTGGGCGGGAAGGCCGGATTGGCCACCAGGATGAAGGGGCCGCCACCGATCAGCGTGACAGGGACCAGGTCCTTCAGGGGGTCGTAGGCCAGCCCCTTTATCGTCAGCGGCGCGCCGGTCAACGGCGATCCCGTCGCGAACAGGACGGTATATCCGTCGGGCTCGGCCCGCGCGACCTGCTGCGCCGCGATGGTGCTGCTGGCGCCCGCGCGGTTTTCGATGACGACGGACTGGTGCAGCACCTTGGTCAATTGCTGGGCCAGCACGCGCGCAACCGTGTCGGTGCCGCCGCCGGGCGGGTAGCCGACAAGCAGGCGCACGGGGCGGTCAGGCCACTCCGCGGCCTGGGCGGACTGGGCGGGCGCCATGCCGGATAGCGCCACCACGCCGGCCGCCAGCAGCGCGCGCAGGGACCGCTCCTTCGAACGCAGGCAACGGAATACGGAAACAGTCATCGAGGTACCCCTTGAACGCCGATGGTGGGCAAGCATGCGCCTTTCACTCCGTGTACCGGCCGAACCGGAAAGGCTTCAGGTCGACCGAGGACGCATGGCCCTGGATCAGCCGCGCCATGGCCTCGCCGGCCGCGGGGCCGATGCCGAATCCGTGCCCGGAAAAGCCCGAGGCCAGATACAAGCCGGGCAGCCCCGGCACGGCATCCATCACGGGCATGGCATCGGGCGTGACATCGATATAGCCGGCCCAGGACTGCGCGATCTTCGCGTTCCGGAACACGGGGAAGGCATCCGACAGGCGCTGCCAGGCCTGCTCGACGCCGCGGCGCGACGGCAGCGGGTCCAGCACGCGGTGCCGCTCGAAAGGCGAGACGCGGTCCGCCGCGAAATGCCGGGGCATGGCGAGCTCCTGGAAGAAGCGCTTGCCGAAGCGCAGCCGCACGAGGGTGTTGTTGGCCAGCCAGGGGCGGATGAAATGGGGCAGCAGGCGGAAGCTGTCCGGCACCAGGTCCGCCATGGAGGCGCCGAACTGCGAGACGGTATAGCCGCCATCGGCGCGCTTGCGGCAGGTGAAGTCCTTGCCATTGATGGCCGTCGTCAGGCCGGCGTCGAAGGGCAGGGTGCGCATCACCGATCCGCGCACCTTCAGCTGGGGGAAATCCGCGCCCAGGTTGCCGCAGAACAGGCGCGACCAGGCGCCGGCGGCGACCAGAACGGCCTGCGTTGCCACACGGCCGCGTTCGGTGATCACGGCCGATACCCGGCCGGCGGCGCGCTCGACGCCGCGCACGGCACAGCGTTCCAGGATGAGGGCGCCTGCCTCGCGCGCCAGGGACGCGATGCCCTGCACGGCGAACTGCGGTTCGGCCACGCCGTCGGTGGGACTGTACATCGCGCCCGTCCAGGGGCGGTTGGAGTCCGGCACGAGGGCCAGCGCGGCGCGGCGATCGAGTTGGCGCGCGTCTATCCCGTAGACCCTGGCGTTGTCGATCCACGCCTGGTGGCCGGCGGCGTCCGCGTCGTTTTCCTGCAGATACAGCATGCCCGTGCGGCGGAAACCGACGTCCACCCGCGCCTGGATGTCGCCCCATAACTGGTTGGCGCGCAGGGCCAGCGGGACTTCAGGCAGATCGCGGGTCAGTGTTCTTACCCAGCCCCAGTTGCGTGACGATTGTTCGCAGGCGAGCGACGCTTTCTCGAAGAGGACGACGCGCACGCCGGCCTGGGCCAGTGCATACGCGGTGCTGACACCGATCACGCCGCCGCCGATGATGGCGACGTCGACGGAGGAAGGCAGTGGCGCGGCGGCGTCCGCGGATGGCGCCGTCATGGGCGGGGATGCGGCGGCCGATAGCGGTGGGGACGGCGTGGTGTCGGAAAGCGCGGTTTGGGGGAGCGCTTCTGTCCAGGCCGCGGTGGCCGGCATGGAAGCGCGACGGGATTGCATCTGGGTGGAATCCAACACTTGCCTCTTGGCGCTGTCGCGCGAGTTATCGCTGTGCGATAATTGAATCCGTATAGCGATACTTATAACGCGCGCTCCGGCGCGCAACAACGTAAGGGTTTCCCTACCCTGCCGTACGGAGACACCATGCCCGAAGCATCCGCCCTGTTGATCCAGTCCCTGGAAAAGGGGCTGGCGGTGCTGGAATCCTTCCGGTCCCATGCGTCCATGAGCCTGCAGGAGATCGCCCGGGAGAACGGCATCACCATGGGGTCGGCCCAGCGCGTCGCCTACACGCTGGAGCAGACGGGATACCTGTTCAGGGATCCGCGCAGCAAGCGCTACAGCACGACGGTGAAGGCGGTGGGGCTGGGATACAGCTATCTATACCGCCAGCCCTTGTTCCAGCAAGCGCATGCGGTCATGCACCAGCTGAACCAGGAGTGCGGGGAAATCGTCAATCTGTCCGTGCCGGACGACCGGGACAACATGGTCTTCGTCATGCGCGTGGCGCCGGCCAGGCACATTCCCGTCTATATGCCGGCGGGCACCCGCATCCCCTGCATCGCATCGGCGTCGGGCCGCGCCCTGTGGGCGCATCTGCCGCCATCCGACCTGGACAAAAAACTGCGGTCCATCGCGCGCGTCAAGCACACGCCGCGCACCACGACGGACGTGGCGGCGCTGCGCAAGATCATCGACGAGGCGCGGCGCGATCACTACGCGTATGCGGATGAAGAGTTCTACCCGGGCGATGTCAACGTCGCGGCCAGCGTGCTGGACGACGCAGGCGTCGCGGTGGCGGCGGTGAATATCTCCGTGCCCAAGCCGCAATGGTCCTTGGCGCGCGCCCGGGCGGAATTGGGCCCGTTGGTGATGCGCGCGGCGCGGGCGATCGGCAAGGCGCCGTAAGCCTCAATGCCCGCCGGCAGCCTGCGAGACATAAGCCGAAAGCGCCTTGATGTCCTCTTCGGGCAGCGTGCCGTAGGCGGGCATCACGCCCATTCCCTTGCGCAATACCGCTTCGACGCGCGCGGCGTCCGGCTTGAGCTCGTCCAGGGAAGGGCCCACCGCGCCGGTTGCGCCGGCGTCCTGCAGCGTGTGGCAGACCGCGCAGGCGGGCGTGGCGCCGCCCGTGAAGAGCATGCGCCCGCGTTCCTTCAAGGCGGCATCCGTGTCGGCCGCATGCGCGGCTGCCATCGGAATGGCTACCAGCAGCGCCGCGCCGGCGCGTGCGGCCATCGCGTGAGCGTTCACGCCATCACCTTGATCGTCAGGGCATGATCGCGCCAGCTGCTGTTCAGGTAGCCCGCTTCATTGTCGTTGCGGTGTTCCGGCTGGACGTTTCCTCGCACATCCGTCGCCCGGCTGACGAATAGGTAGTCGCCGGGCTTCAGGTCCACGGGCAGGGCGAACTGGCGCCAGGCATACTTGCCCAGGTCCGGGCCGACGAAGGACGCCTGCTTCCAGGTCTTGCCGCCGTCGATGGAGATGTCCACGGATTTCACGGCATCCATTCCGCCAAAGGCGACGCCGCGGATGACATACGGTCCGGGCCGCAGGGTGCCTTCGCTTTCGAATCCGTTGATCCACGACTTGACGTCCATCTGCCAGACCGCGGGCTGCTGGGGGGTTTCCTTCGCGCCGACGGGCGCCAGCCGATAGCGCACGTTCTGTATCGCGGCCTGGGTCTGCTCCGGGGTGAAGGCCAGGCGCTTGATGTATTTCACATTGTTCACGCCCGAATAGCCCGGCACGATGAGGCGCAGCGGGCCGCCATGCGCCAGCGAGATGGGCTCGCCGTTCATCTCCCACGCCAGCAGCGCATCCTGCATCGCTTCCAGCGGCACCGAGCGTTCCACGACGACGATGTTGGCGTCGATGCCGGCGGGGAGGGTTTCTCCTCCGCGCCCGGTCATGTAATGCGCGCCATCCGCCAGGCCGCCCAGCGCTTGCACCAGTTGGCTCACAGGCAGCCCGGTCCACACGACGCAGCCGGCGGCGCCTACGTTCCAGGGTGTGCCGCTGGGCTTGTGGGGAAAGAACTTGCGGCCGTTCCCACTGCACTGCAGGACCATCGCGAGCGTGGCCAGGCCCATGGTTTTCAGTTCACCGACCGTGATCTCGCGCGGGGCTTTCACGCCTTCGACGCTGACTTTCCATGCATCGCGATCCTTCACGATGGAGGCGTCGGGGGGCGCGACGTTGTTGCGGATGTAAAGCTGGTTCGCGGGCGTGATCACCCCGTCGCCGAAAGCGGTACGGCGGGTTTCTATGGTGTTGCTGCTATGGACGATCAGCGCATCGGCGTCCTTCCAGGCCACGTAGGCCGGCAGCGGCCTGGCCGCGGGAGCGGCGGCGGCCGCGGGCGCCCCCGGGGTGCCCGCCGCTGGTGCGGCAGGGCTTTGCGCGTGCGCCGTCCGCGTCGTATTGGCCAGCCCCAGGGTGGCGAGGGCGCCCGCGCCGCCGGCGAGCAGACGCCGCCTTCCCGCACTGTGCAACGATGAACCGTTCATGTCCTGTCTCCCGTTGCGCCTTCGCGAAGGCCGCGCGCGGCGCACTGTTTATCGCCGGCCGCTTTCGAAGCGAAGCGTCGCCGTGGTCCCGATGGACACGGTCATTGTGGACAGGCCACGGCCAACTGCATAGAGGTCGTAGGGCCAATGAATGGAGGGCTCATCCATTCGCAGGCATGCAAAGGATGAGAACGGGGGCGCTACGACCCGCCTTCGTAGTCCGGCAAGGCGTCCCCGGGCCGTGGCGCCCCGGTGTCGACATACGGTCCGGGACCGGCCGGCGCGCCCGGATCCTGCAGGGCGAAGACGCAGTCGAAATATTTCTCGGCCTCCGGCCACGAGGCCTTTTCGCGGTACAGGGCAAGGAAGGCACTGGTGACGTCCACGACGTTGGGGCGCGTCTGCAGCGTCTGCGCCGCCAGCGCGCCGAAGGTATCTTCGCGATTGTGCAGCCTCTCGTCCTGCAGGGCGTAACTGTAGAACCGGGCGATCTTTCCCGGCTGGGCGAAGCGCGGAATGGCCGCGCATGCCGCGCCGGTTTCGAGCGCGCGTTCGGTGTGCGCGTGGGAGAAACTGTCCTGCACCATGTGCAACAGCACACCCAGCGCGACCTCGTCGAGCCTGGCGCGAACCTCCACGATACCCGTGGCGAACAGGTTGGTGGCCGTCATGTCGCCGGGGAAATAAGCCCCCAGCCCATTTGCGTCCACCGTCCGCAGGTAGCGGTCCACCGGTATCCGCTGCGTGGCGACGCCCCACAGGAATTGCGCCCACATGCGCATATGGGCCACGGTATCGCGCGCCGGCTCGCCGTCATAACTCCCCATCGCGTGGAAGAACGCGAGGTCGCCGAAGTGCGAGCGGTAGAGCAGATAATCGCCGGGACCGAAGGCCGCCTGTCCCGGTTGTTGCCGGGCGCGCTGGGCGGCGGTGCGCTCGGCGTCGGCGAACATGCCTTGCCAACACTTCGGTTGGGCCGTGGAACGCAGCGTCACGTCGGGATCGCAGCCGGCGATCCTGGGCGGGGCCGTCCGGCTGAGCGCGAATGGCGGGTCGTCCGGCCAGCGCACGCCATACAGCAGGATCTGGTGCAGGCGTACCTCGTCCACCGTGACGCACGATGCTTCCGCGCCAGCCGGGGCATGGCAGTCCAGCGCGTCCAGGGTGATGGCTTCGTGCACCGGGCTCTTGATCAAGGGTACGGCGTTGACGATCACCCATTGGCCGATGCTGTCGACGATGCGGTGGCCGCCCACGCCGGCCAGTTTGCGATCGACGTCGCTGATGCGCGGCAGTACCTGGAATGCCGCGGCCTTGGGCACCAGCAAGGCCGGCAGCAGGGCCAGTGCAAACGCCGCCAGCGTGCGCCGCGTTCCCGCGGTTCGGATACGACGCATTCTTCTTTTCGCCGCCATGCCCCCTCCGAGCTTGCGCCGGCCGCTTGACGGGCCGATGGGGCACGATCGTAAACGAAATGCCGGCCAAGGCAATAGCGTGAGCGCCGCGCCGGCGCGATGCCCCGGCTACCCCACGGCCTTGATGAACCGGTCCAGGCCGATATTCCTGCCGCATAGCACCACGGCCACCTTTTTGCCGCGCCATTCGTCCTGGCGCTGCATCAGCCCGGCCAGGGCGACCCCGGCCGCGCCTTCCACCATCCAGTGCTCGGCCGCCGCGACGGCGCGCATGGCGGCGGCGATTTCGGTTTCGGAGACGGTGACCCGGTCGTCGATGACCTGTTGGCAGATGGGGAAGGTGATGGAGCCCGGCTCCACGGCGCCCGCGGTGGCGTCGGACAGGGTGGGCTGCTCTTCGACGTCGATGATGCGTCCGGCTTCCAGCGCTCGCAGCATGCAGGGCGAATTTTGCGGCCAGACGCCGACGACCCGGGTGTGGGGCGACAGGCGCTTGATGGCGCTGCCCAGCCCGCTGACCAGCCCGCCGCCGCCCACGCAGACGAAGACCGCGTCCAGCGCCCCAGCCTGTTCGGCGATTTCGACGCCTATGGTCCCCTGGCCGGCGACGATGTCGGGATCGTTGTACGGCGAGATATAGGGCACGCCATGTTCGGCGCCGTAGCGCCGCGCCTGCAATTCGCCCTCGATGGGCGGCGCATCCAGGATGACCAGGCTCGCGCCCAGGCGCCGGATGGCGTCCAGCTTGGACTGCACCGCCGAGCCGGGCACGTAGACCGTCACCGGCACGCCGGCGCGGGCGCCGGCCCAGGCCACCGCCATGCCGTGGTTGCCGGTGGAGGCAGTCACCACGCCGGTCTTGCGGGCCGCTTCGCCCAGCACGCGGATCTTGTTGGCCGCGCCGCGCACCTTGAAGGCGCCGATAGGCAAGAGGTGATCGCACTTCAGCCAGACATCGCAGCCCAGCGCCTGCGAGAGCGGTCCGCTGCGCTCCAGCGGCGAGACGGGAACGTGCGGGCGGATGGCGGCATGGGCGGCCATGATGGCGGCGAACATATCGTTCACGGGGACTCCTGCGCGGCGGGCGGCGGTGGTGAGGTCGCGTTATATTAGACGATAAAATCCAATCTGGAATTATTGTCAGGAGCGCGCATGGCGGCGTCGGGAAAGGGATCTACATCCACGCGGCGGCTGCGGCCGTACTACGCCGTGGCGGACGCGCTGGCCGCGCTGTTCAGTCCTTTCGTGGAAGCGGTGGTGCACGATATCCGGACCGACCGCGTCGTCCACGTGGCGCATCCGTTTTCACCGCGCGAGGTGGGCGATCCGTCGGATTTGCAGGACGTGGATTTCGCGCCCGATGCGTCGGTGATCGGTCCGTACGAAAAGATCAATTGGGACGGACGCCGCATCAAGTCGGTCACCGCGGTGTTGCGCGACGATGGGGACAGGCCGATCGGGCTGCTGTGCGTGAATGCCGACGTGACGGAATTCGATATGGTGCGCCGCATGCTGGATGGATTCCTGCAGACCGGCGACCGCGGCCCCCGGCCGGACGATCTGTTTCGCAACGATTGGCACGAGCGCATCAACCGCTACGTCGCCGCGTGGGCGGCCGAGCGCGGCACCACCCTGACGCGGCTGGACCGCGAGCAGCGCCGCGGTTTGATCGAAGACCTGCATCGGACCGGCGCGTTCGAGGGCAAGCGGGCAGCGGCCTATGTGGCCGGCGTGCTGGGCATCAGCCGCGCCACCGTGTACGCGGAACTCGCGCGGCTGAAGGCGGCGCAGCCTGTGTAGCGTCCCGCGGCCTGGCGTATTACCCGCGCCGCACGGCCAGTACCTGCCCGGATCCGAGATCCCAGTACAAGCCCGCCATCAGCGTCAATCCTTCGCGCAACAGCTCGGGCGGCAGATGTTCGTTGGGCGCGTGCTGCGAGCACGATGGGTAGGAGTGCGGCACCCAGATAGTCCGCAGGCCCAGGACTTCCGTGAAGATGTCGTTGGGCAGCGAGCCGCCCAGGTTGGGCAGGATGGCGGGCTTTTTGCCGCTGGTGGTTTCCAGCGATGCCACGGCCCATTGCACCCAGGGATCGTCGGGATCCAGGCGCGTCGCCTTGAACATGGTTTCGCGCGTCAGCGTCAGCTGGACCATGGGGAAGCCATGCCGGTCCAGGTGCCGCCGCAGCGCGGGCAGTAGATCGTCGGTATCGACCCCGACCACGAAGCGCAGCTGGCAGCGCGCCCAGGCGCGCGGCGGGATGGCGTTGACCGGCGTCTCGGGGTTGCCGGTCTTGAAGGCCAGCACTTCGAAAGAACACCACCCGTAGACCTGTTCGGCCGGCGTCAGCCCCGGTTCGCCCCAATCCGGATCGATGCGCGGACCGTCGGCGCCGCCGTCCACTTCGCAATCGGCCAACACCCGCCGCACGGACGCGGGCAGTTCCTTGGGCACCCATGCGGGGATGCGGATCTGGCCGGTGGGCGACACGATGCTGGCGATCGCATGCGCCAGCTGGATGCCGGGGTTGGAGAGCAGGCCGCCCCAGTTTCCGGAATGATGCCCGCCTTCGCGCGCCTCGATGGTCATGTCGAAATTCAGGCCGCCGCGCGCACCCAGGAAGACGGTGGGGCGCTCCGCGCGCAGCCGCGGGCCGTCGGAGGCGATCAGCAGATCGGCGGCGAAGAGCTCGCGGTTGGCCTCGCACACCTCGCGCAGTCCCGGCGAACCGGTTTCCTCACCCATCTCGACCAGGTACTTGGCATTGAAGCCCAGCTTGCCCCGTGTCTCCAGCACGCTGCGCAGGGCCTCCATATTGACGGTGTGCTGGCCCTTGTTATCGGCGATGCCGCGGCCGTACCAGCGGCCCTGCGATTCGGTCAGCGCCCAGGGCGACAGGCCTTCGCGCCATTCGGCGTCCAGGCCGCGGATGACGTCGCCATGGCCATAGCCAAGCACCGTGGGCAGCGCGGGATCCTCGATTCTTTCCGCATAGAGGAAGGGCGCGCGCGCCTTGGGATGCGTCAGCGTGCGGCAGGCAAAGCCCATGGATTCGAAAGCGGGCTGCAGCTCGGCGCGCAGATAGGCCGCCAGGTCGGCGGCCCGGTCCGGGTTCTGGCTTTCGGTCGGCATGGCGATACGGCGGGCCAGCCGGTCGCGGAATCCGCCGGAGGTGAAATACGCATCGGCATGGGCGATCGCTGCGGCACGGGTCATGGGCGTCCCCTGGTGTCCTGGGAAAGTGCCTGTATACCAGAGCCGCGCGCGGCGCGCGATAGACGTAAACCTGCATGCCGGACGCGGTACCGCCGCCCGCAAGGCAATCGCCCGCGGCAGGGGCCGGCGGCAAACCGCCGCCGGACATCCGCCCCAGGCGCCGGACAGGCAGGTCCGCCGTCAGACATCCAGGACGGTGGTGAAACCGCCGTAGATCATGCGTTGTCCGTCGAAAGGCATGGGGTTCTGGCCCGGGTGCAGGCGGGGGTCTTCCATGGCCGCCTTCATGCCTTGTTGTTCCGCTTCGCGGGATGGCCAGGTAATCCAGGCAAAGATGATGGCTTCGCCCTCCTTGCGCTTTACCGCCATCGGGAACGAGGTGACCTTGCCGTCGGGCACCTGGTCTTCCCAGCATTCCACCACGCTGAGCGCGCCGTTTTGCTTGAAGACCTCGGCGGCGATCCGCGCGTGCCTGATATAGGCCTCGCGGTTCTCGATGGGTACGGCGGCCACGAATCCGTCTACGTAAGTCATGAGCGATCCCTCCTGGTTGGGTAAGAGCCACCCGGCGCGGTCGCCGCAACCGGGGTGTCCCTGTGTACACGACGATCGGCGCGGCGGGAAATCGACAGGCAAGCAAAACCGGCGCGGAAATTTCCGGATGAGCAGCGATGCGGCCACATGCCGGCGGGCCGCAGGAACCGTTGCCCGCGAACGCGTACGTAAGCGCCTCGATAGTCGACAGGGCGCATGTCCACCGCGCCTTGCACCGCGAACCTTGGAGGCGCCTCATGAAACCCAATTCTGCCACCCCGCTCGGTACATCAGGTCTCTTCCCGGCACTGCCGCCGTCGCTCGCGGCCGCGCGTCCGGGCTTCTACTTCAAGCCCGGCACGGCACGGGTGGATCTTCCGCCCATCTGGTGCAACGTGCCGCAGGTGGCGCAACTGCTGGGGGTCAAACCGTCCGAGGAGAGGCGCGCGCTGGACGCGGGGCAGGGCACCGTGGTGCAAGGGGCGGCGGGTGCGTCGACGTCCGCGTCAACCGCGATGGCGGCGCCGGACACCAACATCAGCGTCGTGGACGCCTTTCGCGTCCTGTGCGCGGCGCAGCCGGGGGTCTTCCCGTATGTCGGCGTGGTTCCGCACCCGCTGCGCATGGGACGGACGCCGTATGTCGACTTGAATGGCGTGGCGCGCGCGCCGATCGGCAACATATCGGAAACGCAAACGGTGTGGGATACCAACCTGGTGCTCTCCGATGCCCAGGCGCGCGCCCTGCCGCGCGGCGGCGATTTCTCTTCCTTGCAGTATTTCGATGGATACACGCTCGATCTGGCGGGGACATCCAACCAGGGGCAGGCGGTGCTCGCCCTGCAGAAGTCGGACAAGGAAGCCCTGGCACGCTTCCTGTCCATCCTGGACGGCTCGCCCACGTTCCGCACGCTGGTCCAGCAGGCCGCCGACCGGGGCAACCTGCCTTTGTCGGGCGCGCCCGGGCGGTGGGTCGTCTCGCTGCGCTCGCCGCACATGGATCGCGATGGCATGGCGTTCTATCCGAGCCTGGGCGTGGACCGGAAAAGCCGCTCGATCAGCCTTCCGCTGCGCGACCCTCGGCCGGTGGGCAACGAGTTCTACCTGTTCAAGGCGGGCTTTCTGATGCCGATGACCCCGATGTGCCATTCCGTGCGTGCGATGGTGGCAGCCCTGACCGACGCGAACCGGCTCGACATCACGGCATGGCTGGGCGCCGACGGCCTGGTCCGGCCGGAACGCATCGCGGCGCTGGGCGCCGGCGAGCGAGGCGCCGTGGATGCGCTGTCCCAGCGTATCCTTACCGAACTGGGCTTGCCGTTCTATCGCTGGGTATCGCCCCTGCCTTTCATGGAAGGCATCGACGTCACGTCGCCTCGCGACGCCTCCCCGATCTGGCGGCCTACCGAGGCTGTCCGGCAGGCGTTCGAGGCGATCGGCGGCATCGAGGCGGTGGAGGAGTACGTCAAATGGCAGGATGACTACCTGCAGGGACAGTTTCCGATCAACTAGGATGAGAACCCTTGCCGCGTACGCGGCGTTCCCGGTATGGAGCCTTCATGAATGCCTCTTCCCATCCCGCGCCATTGACCGACGCGGCCATCGAATCGTTGCGTGCCCGCACACCCGGCGTGCGTACCACGGTCCACTTCAACCACGCGGGGGCGTCGCTGTCATCGATGGACACGCTGGAAGCGATGCGCCGGCAATTGTGGCGCGAGGCGGAGATGGGCCCGATCGAAGCGGGCGTGGCGGCGCGCGACCAGGCCGAACAAGCCCGCATCCTGGCCGCCGTGCTGCTGAACGCACAGCCGGCGGAAATCGCGCTGACCACGGGCAATTCGAGCGGCTGGGGCAGCACGTTCGCCGCATTGGGAAATTGGAAAGCCGGCGACCGCATCCTGGTGGCGCGCCAGGAATGGGGCGGCAACATCGCGGCGATGCACATCGCGGCCGTACGCGCCGGCGCGCGCATCGAAGCCATTCCCTGCGATGACAGCGGCATGGCGGACCCGGCCGCGCTCGACGCCATGATCGACGAGCGCGTGCGGCTGATTTCCGTGACGTGGCTGCCGGCGAATGGCGGCCTGATCAATCCGGCCGCCGCCATCGGCGCCGTGGCACGCCGGCATGGCATTCCCTATTTCGTCGATGCCGCGCAGGCGGTGGGGCAATTGCCCATCGACGTCCGCGAGGTCGGCTGCGACGTGTTGACGGGAGTGGGCCGCAAGGCCTTGCGCGGTCCGCGCGAAACCGGGTTGCTGTATATCCGCCAGGATTTCCTGCCGCGCCTGACGCCGGCGTGGGTGGATACCCATTCCGCGCCGCTGGACGACGACGGTTTGCCCGCGATGCGGACCGACGCCGCCCGCTTCGAGCCTTCCGAACGGTCATATGCGCTGCGGTGCGGATTGGCCAACGCGCTGCGCGAAGCGCTGGATATCGGCATCGACAACGTGCGCGCGCGGATAGACCGCAACGCGCGGGCCTTGCGCGCGCTGCTGGCCGATGTGCCGGGCGTGGATGTACTGGACCAGGGGCGCGAACGCTCCGGGCTGGTGTCGTTCGCGGTCGCGGGGAACGCGGGCAGCGCCGTGCTGCGCATGCTGGCGGAGCAGGGGATTTCGATCAGCAGCAACGGGCCCGCGTATACGCCGCTGGACATGCGCGCGCGCGGGCTGGCGGATATCGCGCGCGCCTCGGTCAGCTATCTGACCACCGACGCTGAAATCGACCGTCTGGTCGAAGCGATCCGCCGTCTGGCGCGCTAGGGCCTGTCGACGCGAGAAGGAGCCCGGCAGCCGTACGGTTGCCGTCGGTGCTCGTATTGCTCTAGTATCGATGGCAAATGAACCGACGGCGCCGCCACGACGGCCCGCATCCCCACGGAGACTCGCCCCATGAAACGTGAAGTGCTGCTGGCCGGTGTGCTGGCGTGCGGCCTGCTGGCCGCGACCCCTGTCGCGACCCACGCGCAGGCAGAGCCTGCTTTCCCCAAGGTCATGACCATGGTCGTACCTTTCCCGCCCGGCGGCAGCAACGATGTGTTTGCCCGCGTGCTGGCGGAAAAGCTCTCGGCGCGCCTGCACAATTCGGTCATCGTCGAGAACCGCCCTGGCGCGGGCGGCTCCATCGGCGCCGACTACGTGGCGCGCGCGCCGAAGGATGGTTCGGTGCTGATGCTCAGCTCCTCCACCTTCACGACGAATGCCGCCGTACAGCCCAAGCTGCAATACGACGTGCTGAAGGACTTCAGCCCGGTCGCGATGCTGGCGTCCAGCCCCATGGCCATCACCGTCGGCAAGGGATCGAAGTACGACAGCCTGCGCAGCCTGCTAGACGACGCGCGCAAGGAACCCGGCAAGATCAGCTACGGCAGCGCCGGTATCGGCTCGATCAACCAGATGGCCAGCGAGATCCTGGCCGGCATGGCCAAGGTTTCGTTCATGCATGTGCCTTACAAGGGCATGTCGCCCGCCATGAACGACCTGGCGGCCGAACGCGTCGATATGATCGTCGCCAGCTTTGCCTCGATATCGGCCATGCTCAAGAGCGGTCGCGTGCGGGTGCTGGCCGTGACCTCGGCCGAACGCTCGCCTTTCTATCCCGACCTGCCGCCGGCCGGCGATACCGTGCCGGGCTACGCGGTGCAGTTGTGGTGGGGCGTATTGGGCCCGGCGGGCTTGCCCGAGCCGATGGTCCGCAAGCTCAATGCGGAGATTCGCGCCGTGGTCGCGGAGCCGCGCATGCGCGAGATGTTCGCCGCGGAAAGCGCGGTGCCCTCGGATCTTTCCGTGGCGCAGTTCGCGGACCTGGTAAAGCGCGATGCGGCGACCTGGAAGCAGGTAGCGCGCGAACGCAATATCTCCGTGGAGTGAGCGATCCGGCCGCGCGGCAAGCGCATCGACAGCCCGGAAGCGCATCATGGCGGCGATCCCGTGATCGTCCCCAGGAGCTTCAATGCGCTTGCAATGGCGTGTGATTTATTCCGGTGCCCAGGCCATCGCCTCGGGCAGGCGCGTGGTGCTGGCGGGGTATCCCGTCTTTCCGCTGCCCGGACGGCCTTCCGACACACTGGCCCTGACCGAGGACATGCCCTGTTGCGGCGCCCACGCCAGCCTGGACGCGGATAGGGCGGTGGAGGTGCACGCGGGCACGGCCGTGCCCGTGTGCACCGGCCCCGTGCGGGTCGAAGGGTACTGGGAACCGCTGCGCGACGATCCCGCCGGCTGGCGATACCGGATACGCGGCGCGCGCGTGACACCGATCATGGACCCTTGGGAAGCCGCGGGATTGAACCGCCGGCGTTTCCTGGCGCTGGGTGCCTTGTCCGGCCTGGCCGCCTGCGCCGCGCCATCGGATCCGCAAGGCGCGGCACCGCATGCCGCCCGCGCCGCCGCGCCGGCGAGCGATGCCGATACGCTGGCCTGGATGCGCGCGCAGGTCACCGTCGACATACACAGCCATGCGGGCCATATGACCCTGGGCCGGGCGCCGGTGCCGCGCGCTTTCTCGCCTGTCGCATCACCCATGCGCGCGGGCGGCATGGACGTGGTCTGCCTGGCCATCGTCACGGATTCCAGCGTCGACCATATCGTCGAGACAGCGTCGGGGCGGCGCCGCATCGTTGCCTACCGCGAGCCCGCCCCCGGCGAGATGGCCGCGCGCGGCGAGGCGTCCTTCCAGCGCCTGCATGCCCTGATGTCGGAACAGGGCCTGCGCCCGGTGCTGGACGGCCCCGCGCTGGCGGCCGCCCGCGCGACGGGCGGCGGTGTGATCGTGGCCGCCGAAGGGGCGGATTTCCTGGAAGGCGATGCGGGCCGGCTGGAGGACGCGTGGCGCAGGCATGCATTGCGCCATCTGCAGCTGACGCATTACCGCGTCAACGAATTGGGCGATATCCAGACCGCGCCGCCCGTGCATGGGGGCTTGACGGACTTTGGCGCGGAAGTCATCCGCCTATGCAACCGCCTTGGCATCGTCGTCGACGTCGCCCATGGGACGCAGGCATTGGTGAAGCGGGCCGCGGCGGTGACCACGCGCCCCTTGGTGCTGTCCCATACGGCCTTGAGCCAGCGGCCGTCGCGCTATGGCCGCGCCATCTCTGCCGAGCATGCACGCCTGATCGCGGATACGGACGGCGTGATCGGCGTCTGGCCGCTTGCCGCCACCTACCCCTCGCTGGCCGCGATGGCCGGCGGCATCCGCGCCATGGTGGACGTCGTGGGCGTGCGCCACGTGGGCGTGGGTACCGACATGCTGGGGCTGCTGGGCCCGTCGGCGCTGGACAGCTACCGCAAGCTACCGCAGCTGGCGCGGGCCCTGCTCGACGCAGGCTTCACGCAAGAGGAAGCGGGCTTGATACTGGGCGGCAACTATGCGCGCGTATGGGCCGCGACGATGACGTCGTGACCGGACGCTAGAAGCCCAGCGCGATCGCCAGGCCGCCCGCCACCAGGCCGGTGGCGACGACGCCGGCGAATACCGTGGCCAGCTCCACGCGCCGGAAGGAAGCGGCCAGCATCGCCAGCGAAGGCAGGCTGATGGGCGGCAGCGTCATCAGCAGGGCGGCGGCGGGACCGGCCGCCATGCCCAGTGACAGCATCGCCTGGATGATGGGCACTTCGCCCGCGGTGGGGATGACGAACAGCGCGCCCGCCACCGCCAGGCCGGCGATCCACCACAGGTGGTTGTCGACGTCCGCGCTGATATGCGGGAACAGCCAGGCGCGCGCGGCGCCCAGCAGCAGCACCAGGACGATGTATTCCGGCACCAGGCGCAGCGTCATGCGCGCGAAGATCGCGACCCAGCGCCTGAAGACACCGGCTTCGCTGGCCTCGGCCTGGGCCTGCGCCTGCAGGGCCTGCACCGGCGCCGGATCGATCGTGCGCCCCGATATGGCGTTCATGCGGTTAAGCAGCCAGCCCAGCCCGAACACCATGACGACGCCCAGCGACAGGCGCAACGCCGACCACTGCCAGCCCAGCACGAAACCCATGAAAACCAGCGTGGCCGGGTTCAACACCGAATTGCCCAGCCAGAACGCGACGGCGCTGCCGGGCGCCGCCTGGCATTTGCGCAGGCCGGCCACCACAGGCGCGGCACAGCAGGTGCACATCATGCCGGGCAGGGACATCAGGCCGCCCGCCACGACGCTACCCAGGCCGGTGCCGCCCAGCGCGCGTGCGATCCAGCGGCGCGGCAGCAGCGCCTGCACCGCCGATCCCAGCAGCAGGCCCAGTACCATGGCCTGCCAGATGGCCTTGCCATAGGCGAGCGCATAGTCCACGGCCGCGCGCAGGGACGGCGACGGCGGGCTGTCGGCCGTGCCCATCAAGATGGAGGTGCCGATGGAATGGCTATCGGCGGCGACCCAGGCGCGGGTGTAGTAGGGCGACCACTTCACGTAGAACAGTCCCGCGATGGCGATCAGCAGGAAAACGGCAATGCCCAGGGCCGGGTTGGCGGAACGTCTTGTATCGATCGAGGGTTTCATCGGTGATGCGGGGTTGGTGGTCTTGTCGTGACGGCGCGGCGGCCGGCCGGGCGCCATTTTACGGCCGGTGCAAAGGAACTATGATGTGGGCGCCATTTCGTATCCCGCCATGAACCTGCCGTTTCCCATCCGTGAAGAATGTCCGCCGGGCGCCTGCGTGTGCGATCGCGAACGCCTGCTGTGCGATCCGCAAGGCGATGTCCGCGTCCTGCGCCTGACCAAGCAGGAAGAAAAGCGGCTGATCGAGCGCATCGAAGCCGCGCGCGACCTGGCCGATCTGCTGCACCTGGGCGACCGCATCCATGCGCAATTGGGCATACGCCTGCGCATCGTCCCCGGCTCCAACGAGGTCCGCACGGTGCGCGGCTTCGATATCCATCTGGAAGAATGTCCCGGCCTGTGCCGGCTGACCCGCAAAAGCATTCCGTCGGCGGTGCGGCGGTGCCTGGATGCGCGGCCCGATATCGCCTACGACATCCTGAACTCGCACGACCTGCTGCGCGACGCGTGATGCGCCCCGTCGCGCATACGAGCCAGGGTGTCGCATTGTCACGGGATGCCTGACGCCTTGCCGTGCAGCATCGCGTTTTAGCCGGCGTGGCGTGCCTCCCGCCGTGGCGGGTGGCGATGGGTGGCTAACGGTCCGCGTCGCCGTCATCGGCCGGCATGACCTGCGCGCGCGCTTCCCACCCGAACACGCTGCGCCCGCCGTAGTCCGGCGAATCGTGGCGTTCCTGCTCGATGAAGTCAGGCAGGGCCGGGCCGCGCGCGGTGTCCTCCAGGCGGCGGGCCTGGCGGTCCAGGCGCTTGAGCGCGTCCAGTTTTTCTTCGTTGCCCAGCCGGGCCTGGCTGACGGCGGTCTTCATGACGTCGATGGTGCGATCGTAGACATCCAGGGGCACGGGGTAGGGATGCCGGTCCTTGCCGCCGTGCGCCATGGAGAACCGCGCCGGGTCGGCGAAGCGGCAGGGCGCGCCATGCACGACCTCGGCGACCAGGGCCAGCGATCGCACGGTGCGCGCGCCCACGCCGGGCACCAGCAGCAGCTCGGCGAAATCCCGGGGACCGCATTCGGCGGCGGCCGCCAGCGCACCATGCAGGCGGCGCATATTCACATCCTTGGGACGTACGTCGTGATGGGCGGGCATGACCAGGTGCGGCAGCGCAAGCTGGCCCTGCGCCGGCACGCCGGCCCCCAAGGCGGGCGTAGTCGCCGCGCCGCGCGAGGCCTGTTTGCCCTTGGCCGCCGCGGAGCGCGGCATCGCCGTGTCGTCCGCGTCGATGTCCGGCCGGGATGCGGCAAGCGCGCCCGCTTCCGCGACGATGAAGTCCGGCCCCTGCTCGCGCAGCAGCACCAGTTGCCCATCCCGCGAGGCGGCCGCGCGCCGGTCGGTCAGGTTCATGATCCGGCCCTGGTTGGGGCCGTCGATGGCGCTGTGCGGGGCGTCGACGAAGCTGCGTAAATCCTCGGACAGCCAGTGATAGCGCCGGGCCAGGCGGTTGTCGCCGTTCATGCCCTGCTGCACCACCGTCCATTTGCCGTCATCGGTGACGAAGAAACCGTGCAGGTAAAGATCGAATCCATCTTGCACCGCCGCGCTGTCCACCTTGGCCACCAGCCGGCTGGCGCGCGCCAGCGCATCGCCGTCCACGCCGACGCGTTCGGCGACGAGCGCCAGTTCCTGCGGCGTCCTGCGCGAATGGTTGCCGCGTCCTCCGCAGACGTGTATGCCCAGTTCGCCCGACAAGGGCGCGAGCCCGCGCTTGAGCGCGCCAATCACGCTGGTCGTAATGCCCGAGGAATGCCAATCCATGCCCATGACGGCGCCGAAGGACTGGAACCAGAAAGGATGGGCCAGGCGGCGCAGGAATTCATCGCGGCCGTAGTGGTGCACGATGGCCTGCGTGATGACCGCACCCAGGCGCGTCATGCGCGCGCCCAGCCAGGCCGGCACGCGGCCGCCATGCAAGGGAAGATCCGCGCTGCCCGCTCTTCGCATCCGCGTCGCCTCCGGATCTTAGAACCGCCGGCCCAGCGCGGCCAGGTCGTCGAATACCGGCACGATGGCCAGCAAGACCAGCAGTCCGGCCAGGGGCACCGTGGCGACAAATCCCATGTGCTTGAAGCCCAGCGCGCCGGCCAACCCGCCCAGCAGGAACATGCCCAGCAGCGACCCCAGCAGCCGCAGCCGCGGCCGGTTGGCCAGCACCCTGGCATCCCGGGGCCCGTCGTTGCGGGCATTCCAGTACAGCAGCTTGCCGATTTCGATGCCGATATCGGTGACCACGCCCGTCATGTGCGTCGTGCGGATTTCCGCCTTCGATATCTTGGTGATGATGGCGTTCTGCAAGCCCATGATGAAACACAACAGGCCCACGGTGGCCGGGACGAAGAACATGCGTTGCTGTTCCAACTGCGCGCCCAGCAGGCCGAACACCAGCAGCAGCGAGGCTTCCAGCATCAGTGGCATGGCGTATTCGCTGTGCGCGCCGCGCCGCCGGCCCCAGTTGATGAGGATGGCGGAAACGGCCGCGCCCACCATGAAGGCCAGCAGGGAACACAGCCCCGCGACGACCAGCGCGATCTCGCCCAGGACCGCGTGGTCCGCGAGCGCGGAGACGATGCCCGTCATGTGGGAGGTGTACTGGCCCACCGCCAGGAAGCCGCCGGCGTTCGCCGCCCCGGCGACGAAGGCCAGGGAGCGTCCCAGGCGGCGGTTGCTTTCGGTGGTGCGGCCGGGGCTGGTCAACGCACGGAGATAGTGCACGGGCATGGCGGCGATACGAAGGGGGAAATGCGCCTGAGCGGCCATTCTACTCGCGCCGGCGGCGACGGCCTTGCCCCCCGGTGCCGCGCCGGCACGGATATTGGCGGGCATGCCGGGACGCGGCCGGCCGTTCACCACGCGATGCGCATGCCCGCGGATATCGTGTGTCCGGCGGAGACGCGCTGCGCACCGCCAAGGGGATACAGGCGCCCGATTTCTCCATACAGCCCGATGTGGCGGTTGACGATCCAGGTGCCGCCGGCGGCCAGTTCGCCCGACGTGTAGCCACGCGCCTCGCCGATGCGGGCCGTGCCGCCCGGTCCCTGTATGGATTGCGTATCGCTGCCCGGCAGCCCGTGCCACAGGTTCACGCGCGCGTAGGGCAAGGCCTGCCCGTGCCGGCCGGCGTAATCGCCCTTCAGCCGCAGGCCCAGGCGCGCGATGACGGTGTTGCCCGGATGCTGGCGCACGGTGGCGGCGGGCAGATCGACATCGCCGATATGCCGGTGGACGGCGATGAGCTGTGCCTGCGGCTCACCCGTCCAGCGCCTGCCCAGCGGCAGCGGTGCGCCGGTTTCCAGCGAAACCAGCGTGCCGCGTGCGCGGAAATCCGCGCTGCTGCCGCCGGCGGCGTTGCCCTTGCCGCGTTCGTGTCCATGCTGCAGCACCATGTCGGCATACCAGCCCGCATCGGCCTTGTACGTCCAGTAGGCGCCGAGCTGGTTGGAGCGGCCCTGCAGGCGGCCGACGGCGCGATCGGGGATGCCGCCGGCGTCGCCGTGTACCCGATGCCGCCAGCCCAGCGTGCCGCCGTAGAGTCCGGCGCGATGGTGCGTGCCGGCATACAGGTCGGCACCCGCTTGCACGCCCGACGTCCATCCCGCGCTGCGCGGCGCGACCGTCCCGTGCTGGCGGATACGCGTGTCCTGGTCGATGACGCGGCCCCAGGCGCGGCGGCGCGATGCGCCGGAGTCCAGCGCCGCCGAGACGGCGCCGTCGCCTTCGCGCCGGTGCAGGGTGCCCAGCATCGCCAGGTCCACCTGCGTCAGCATGGCCGGCAGCGCGGCGTACAGGGCGGTTTCTGGGCGATAGCTGGTGCGGCCCGGCGCGGCGGCCATGGCGCGCGCCGCGCCCTGCCCGGAGCCAGGTATCGCGCCCTGCGCCGCGGCGGCGGGCACGGCGGGCGCCGTGGACCGCAGGTACCAGCTTTCACCGGCACCGTAGGCGTCGCCCGGATAAAGGCGGTACTGGTAGGCGCCCGCGTCGACATGCCCGCCTTGCAGGGCGAAGGCGTCGCGCGTGGTCTGCGCGGTCGTGGTCGCGCCGTTGACCGCGCGTATCACTTCGATCCCGTCTCCCCGTGTGTGCGCGCCCAGGCCGCCTGTGTTGACGATGGCGAGGCGTGTGCGCCCGCTGGCGCGTCCGCCGTCGATCACCAGCCGGTCTGTCGGGCTATCGCTGCCGCCCAGGTGCGTGCGCAGGCGCACCACGCCGTCGCGGCCGATGTAGTCGCCGCGCACGACGAGTACGTTGCCGGGTAGGGCACCGGCGGATGCGCCGGGCGGCAGCGGCGTTGCCAGGGTGACCAGGCCGGCATTGTCCAGGCCGGCGATGGTCTGCTGCGTGTCGGCCGTATCCAGGGTTGCGCCCCGGCCTACGACGATGCGCATCGACGGGGCCAAGGCGCCTGTGGCCGTGGCGCGCAGCGTGCCCGCGGCAACGGCCAAGGCGCCCGTGGCCGCATTGGGGCCCGCCAGATGCAGTGTCCCCGGTCCCGTCTTGGTCAGCGTGCCCGTGCCGGTGTACGGCCCGGTCCAGTGCACGGTGTGAGGGCCGGTATCCACGGTGCCGCCTGGGCCGCGCACCCCGACCGGACGCGATCCCGTGATGTCCGCGGTGGCGCGCAGCGTGCCGCCGTCGAAGGCCAGCTCGGCATGCGGTGCACCCAGGTTGCGGTCCTCGCGGATTTCCAGCACGCCCTCCTTCAAGGTCGTGCCGCCGGTATGGTGGTTGATGCCGTGCAGGACCAGCGTGCCCGGACCGGTTTTCACCAGGCCGCCTGGTCCGGCGATGGTGGCGCTGATGGTGGCGCGCATGTTGCCGCCGGTGTCGCCGCCGCCACTGCCAGTGCCGCTGCCACTGCCACCGCCACCGCCACTCCCGTCACTGCCACCACCAATGCGACCGCCGCCACCGCCACCATCACCGACACCGTCCTTGCGATTGCCATTGCCAGTCGCGTCGTTGTTGTTGCCGATCGTGGCGCCGTCACCCACGCGCAGCACGGTGTCGGGCGTGTCCGTTGTCAACGTCCCGGCGCCGGCGACCGTATAGCCGTCCACCAGGAACTGCGTGCCGGAAAAACGCACGGTTCCGGCGCTGTCGTCGACGATCACGGTGCGTGGATTTCCACCGAAGATGGCCATGGCGTTGTCTGTCCACGCGCCGTCGGCGACCGTGCCATCCTCCGACCACTCGCCGACGCCGCCAGGACCGTCGACCGTACCGTGGCCGCCGATCGTACCCAACCCGCCGACCGCACCGTTCCCCCCGACCGCACCGTTTCCGCGGACCGCACCGGATCTACCGACAGCTCCCGAGCCGCCGACGGCACTGGATCCACCGGCCGCAGTGCCGCCGCCGACGACGCCCCCGGCGGCGCGCCAATAATTCCCATTCCCGTAGAAGCGAACGGGCCGGCCACCATCATGCAGCAGATCCACACGCCCGGGCCGCGAGGTGCGCACGTGCCAGGCGGCGCGGCGCGTGCCGGGGGGCACGTCGCCGATCTCCAGGGTCCGATCGGTCAGTATTCCCCCGTAGGCGATCAGCCGATGAAGTCCGCGATCCGCGCTGCCCGCGATATGCACGGTGCCGTCCAGGACCAGGTCCCGCGCCACCTCGAAGCGCGGCTGGCGCAGCGCGGACGCGCCGTCCAGCGACACGCGCAGCGTGGCGCCGGGTCGCAGGACCAGCTCCTTCATCGCGAGCGTGCCGTCTGGCCGGTCCGCCAGCAAGGTCGCGCCGTCTTCGACGAACACGCTGCTTCCCACCGTGCCGCTGCCCGCCAGCGTCGCCCCGCGCCAAACCGTCAATTGCCCCGTTATCCGCGCTTGGGCGCCCTCCAGCACCAGGGTGCCGCGGCGGACCTGCGTCCTGCCGTGATAATTGTTGGTGCCGCTCACGATCGTCGTGCCTGTTCCGGCCTGCACGACGGTGCCGTAGCCGTACAGCCCCTGTGACACGCGCAGCGTGTCGCTCCGATCGAAGACCAGTTCCGCGCCGTGGTTGTACACGGCGCCCGCGAGCGAACCCGAGGTGCCGCCATCGCCCAGGCGCAGCCTGCCGTATCCCAGGGCCGTGATGCCGGTGTACGCGTGGTCGCCGGTCAGCGTCATCGTGCCGGTCCCCAGGAAATGGACCGAGCCTCGCCCGCTGATGCGGCCGCCGAAGCTGACGTCGTCCCCGCGTTCGAACTCCAGCAGGCCGTCGTTGTAGACGTTGCCGACGATGCTGCCGGCACCTTCGCCATTGCCCACCTGCAGGATGCCTTGCGCGATATGCGTGCCGCCGGTGTAGGTGTTCGCGCCGTGCAGGCGCAACTCGCCGTTGCCCCGCTTGCGTAGGCCGCCCGGTCCGGAGAGGCCGAGCGGGACGGTGACGAAGTCGCTCGCGGCCGGGATATCGAAGTTCCCGCCCGCGCTGGACCACGTGTAGCCCAGGGTACGCGTTCGCCGGGTGCTGGTCTCCTCGGCGGCGGCGTCGACGGCCACGAGTGGGACCGCCAGCAGCGGTACTGCAAGATGGACTCTGATCATGGCGTAGCTTCTTCCGAAAATCGGGAACGCGAACGCGCGAAGGCGCGGCGTGTGCGTGCGCATCCGGACGTCAAAGGCGGGGGAAATGGCGGGCGCCATCGGAGGCGTCCGAGCCGTGACTTTGCGGAGTCTAGAAGTCCGCTACGGCGTAGGACTTAAGGAAGTAAAAAACAGGCCTGAATCCGACATGTGTTGCGCGAAAAATGAGGCATTGTCGGGACTCACAGGCGCTCAATCGGATACTTCGGGCGACAAGCCATTAATTCAGTCCGATATTTCGTGACCTATTTCGCGGTACCGATATGTACCGACATGTGCTGTTGCGCTGACTTCGTCCGATCAGCGGCGGCCTGGGGCGACGCCGCTCCGGTATCCCTATCAGCTCCGCGCCGTCGCGCTTTGCCCGGCGCGTTTGCCGCTGGCTCGCGCGGCGATGGCCAGGATGGCGGCGATCACCGCGCAACCGGCGACTTGCACCAGCCCGGCGACCGTCCAGCCGAAGGCGACCTTCAATTCGCCCAGCAGATAGCCGGCGAAAGCGGCGGGGATATACAGCGCCGCGACGAACAGGCCGGACGCCTGCGATGCCTTCGATCGCTTGACCGACTTGATGATGCCGGCCGACAGATTGGCGTAGGCCATGCCGCTGATCGCGCCGCCGAAGACAAAGGAAAACAGGATGTGCAGCGGCAGCGACTTCTCCAGCCCGCCGAACAGCAGGCCGCCGGCGATCGCGGAGAGCAGCAGCGCGACGAAGAGCAGGCGGCGATAGTCGTAGCGGTCGCCGAGCCAACCGCCCAGCAGCGACAGCAGCGCGCCGAAGCCGTAGAAGCTGACGGCCAGCGCGGCTTGTCCCGGCGCGAAGCCCAGGGCTTCGCGCAGATACGTGGGATACAGGCCCAGATAGCCATAGATCGACAGGCCCGCGAATACAGTCGCCAGCGCCAGCGTCATGGGCGTCCAGGCCCACACGGTTTCCGCGACGCCGGTTTCCAGGGGCGCGTCCGCCGCGGTGTCGTCCGACACCCGCACTTCGGTGAACCATGGGCGGACCAGCAGGACGATGAGCACCAGGGCCACCGCGCCCAGCAAACCGAAGACGATGAAGGGCGCCTGCCAATGGGTGGCGCCCAGGATGGCCGCACCGATGTTCGGGCCCAGTACCGCCCCGATGCCGTAGGTGAAGTTCAGCGAGCTGGCGGCCACGGCGCGATGGGAATGGAAATAGGTGGTGCCGATGGCCAGCAGGGCGGTCAACTGCATCGCTTCGCCCAGCCCTGAGATGAAGCGGTAGACCAGCAGGTCCGACATGCCGGTGGCATAGGCGGTCAGGTAGGTTGCCGCGGAAAAGATGACCAGGCCCAGCATGGCCACCGAGCGGCGCGACATTTTTTCCAGCAGGTAGCCCGTGGGCACGCCGGCCAGGCCCATGCCCAGCGTGAACACCGTCGCCGCCAGGCCGATCTGCGGCAGCCCCAGGTTCAGCGCGTTGCGTACATCGGTGGCCAGCACGGAGAACAGCTGACGGTCCATGGCGTTGACGATATAGGACACCAGCAGCACGCAAAACATGCCCAATGCTGCCTTGTCCGACGTCCGGGATGAATGCGCGTTCACGGGTGTACCCTCCTGTCGCTGCGCGACCTGCTCCCATGGGCGGGTGCGCGACCTTCGGGCGGCCGGGCGGCCGCGTTCATACCTGCCCTGATGACGGTTGCCCTGCACGCCGGGCGATATACGCGCGCACTATCCGCGCGGATGCTGTCAAAAAACTGAATATCCGCGTATCCCCTTACGCGTCGCCCGTCCACGTCCCGGCGATGCGAACGCGTCGCGAAGCCGGCACGGGAAGCCGCCGGACGCGAACGCGGCGTGCCGGCTTCGTGTCCCGGGGCACCCGCGCCGCGCGGCCGGGGCATCGCCCGGCTCGTCGGGCAAACAATCCCGCCCGCGGATTTAATGCGCCGGTCAGGTCGGCCGGCTAACGTACCCGCTGTGATGGTCCGGGCACTCGCCCGGTGGCGTGCCCCATTGCACTGTCCTCGCAGGGAGTAAAGGTCATGCGCACGCGCGCGTTCCGCCCGTCCCGGCCGGCGCGACGCGATTGCTATCCATCGATGTCCTTCCGCCGCTCTGCTTGTCCGGATGCATCGGGCGCCTCGCATTCCTGAAAGGACAAAGAGCATGCAGCAATCCCTGTCGGCGGAACGGCCTTCCGCTTCGGCGCCTTCCGCTTTCACCCTTGCGCGCGCGGTCGTGCGCGTGACGGCCGGTAATTTCCTCGAGCAGTTCGACTTCTTCCTCTTCGGCTTCTATGCGACGCAGATCGCGGCCGTTTTCTTTCCCGCCAGCAGCGAATTCGCATCCCTGATGCAGACCTTCGCCGTCTTCGGCGCGGGCTTTCTCATGCGGCCGCTGGGCGCCATCGTCCTGGGCGCGTATATCGACCGTGTTGGGCGGCGCAAGGGCTTGATCGTGACGCTGTCGCTGATGGCCAGCGGCACCATCCTGATCGCCTTCGTGCCCGGGCACGCGGCCATCGGCGCCGCGGCCCCCTTGCTGGTGCTGCTGGGGCGGCTGCTGCAGGGCTTTTCGGCGGGCGCGGAGCTTGGAGGCGTATCGGTGTACCTGGCCGAGATGGCCACGCCGGGCCGCAAGGGCCTCTATACCAGCTGGCAGTCTGGCAGCCAGCAGATCTCCATCGTGGTGGCCGCGGCACTGGGCTTCGGCCTGAACCGCTGGATGGATTCGGCCACCATCGCGGCCTGGGGCTGGCGCATTCCCTTCTTCGTCGGCTGCCTGATCATCCCCTTCATCTTCGTGTTGCGCCGTCGCCTGGAGGAAACGCAGGCCTTCAAGGCCCGTACCCATCGCCCCGGCCTGCGGGAGTCCTGGATCGCGCTGGTGGCGAACTGGAAGCTGATGATAGGCGGCGCGCTGATGGTCGCAATGACCACCACGGCCTTCTACCTGATCACGGTGTATGCGCCGACCTTTGGCAAGACGGTGCTGCACCCGAGCACATCGGACAGCCTGTTGGTGACGCTGTGCGTCGGCGTGTCGAACTTCATCTGGCTACCTATCGGCGGCGCCATTTCGGACCGCATCGGCCGCAAGCCCGTGCTGCTGGCGATGACCGCGCTGGCCATCCTGACGGCCTATCCCACCTTGACCTTCCTGGCCAATGGGCCGACATTCACCAAGATGCTGATCGTGCTGTTGTGGCTGTCGTTCCTGTACGCGGTGTATAACGGGGCGATGGTCGTGGCGCTGACCGAAGTCATGCCGGCGTCGGTGCGCGTGGCGGGGTTCTCCGTGGCGTACAGCCTGGCGACGGCGATATTCGGCGGCTTTACGCCGGAAATCTCGACGGCCCTGATCCACGTCACCGGCGACCGTGCGGCGCCGGGCTATTGGATGACGTTCGCGGCGATTTGTGCATTCTGCGCGACGCTGGCGCTGTACGCGCGCGGCGCCGCCGCGGCGCGCTTGGCCACGCAGGCTTGATACCCCGCATGGCCACGCAGGCTTGATACCCACATCGGCTTACGCATCATGGCCGGCACGGCGGGTGCCGGCTCGTTTTTTTCACACCAAGCTATCGAGGAGCTCATGAAATATTCCCTTCGCACCCTGGCCCTGGCCGGCTCGCTGCTGGCGTCGTCCCTGGCCTACGCGCCGGTACAGGCGGCGGAACTGCACGTCCTGATATCGGGCGGGTTTTCCGCTGCCTACGAGAAGCTGGGGCAGCAGTTCACCGCGGCGACCGGCAATACGCTGGTCACGGAGCACGGCCCGTCCATGGGCAAATCGGCCGAGTCCATCCCCAACCGGCTGGCCCGGCATGAGCCGGCGGACGTGGTCATCATGGTGGGGTATGCATTGGATGACCTGATCAAGCAGGGGCAGGTCGGCAAGTCCTCGCGCGTGGAACTGGCGGACTCGCCCATCGGCATGGTGGTGCAGCAAGGGCATCCCAAGCCGGATATTTCCACGGTCGAGGGATTGCGCAAGGCGCTCCTGGATGCCAAGTCCATTGCCTATTCGGACAGCGCCAGCGGTGTCTACATCGAGAAGGAAATGTTCAAGAAGCTGGGCATCGAAGAACAGGTCAAAGGCAAGGCCACGATGGTGCCCAAGATTCCCGTGGCGTCCCAGGTCGCCAATGGCAAGTACGAAGTGGGCTTTCAGCAGGTGGCCGAACTGCTGCCCGTACCGGGCGTCACCTTCGTCGGCAAGGTGCCCGAGTCGGTGCAGTCCATCACCCGCTACGCGGGCGGCGTGCCGGTCAGCTCCAAGCATTCCAAGGAAGCCGCGGAGCTGCTGAAGTTCCTGTCATCGGCGCAGGCGCAGCCGGTCGTGGAGGAAACGGGACTGGATCCGGTCGCGAAGAAGTAGGCCGCCGAGCGACGTCGGCCAGGTACGCCCCGCCCGGTAACCCGGGCGATGCGCCGGCGCGGCGCGGCTTATTGGCCGCCCGCGTCGGTGCCCCGGGTGGCGGCCAGCGTGGTCGGGCAGGCACGGCTGCCGTCCTTGAGCTGGTCCAGGAACCAGCGTCCCGCCGGCCCGGGGGGATTGTCATGCCGGTACACGGCATGCACGGAGATCGGCGGCACGCGGCATTCGGGGCTCTCGCGCGTCAAGGCCACCAGTTCGCCGCTGTTGATCTGCGCCTGCACCATCGCCAGCGGCATGTGCCCCCAGCCAAAACCGGCACATAGAAAGGCATGCTTGGCGCCCATGTCCGCCAGCCGCCAGGTCAGTGGCGAGAAAACGCCGTAGTTGTTGCCGGCGGTCAGGTCGGTCCTGTCGGTCAGCACGAGCTGCACATGCTTGGCCAGTTCACTGGCCGTGATTTCGCCGTCCACCGATGCCAGCGGGTGCGAAGGCGCCACCACCTTCACCATGGGTACGTCCAGCAGCTTTTCCCCTTGCAGGATGTCCGGGATGGTGGGCAGGGAACCGATCACGCCCAGCGCGCAGGTGCCGTCCAGCACGGGCTTGGCCACGCCGCCCAGGGCCTCCACGTACAGCCGCAGCGGCGTGTGCGGGAAGGCGGCCCGGAACCCGCCGACCGTCTTGGTCAGCGCCTGCATGGGGTACATGACGTCGATGACCGCGGTCAGTTCCGGTTCCAGCCCGTTGGCCATGGATTTGGCCTTGGCCTTGAAGGCGTTCATCCCCTGCAATACCGAGCGTGCCTCCTGCAGCAGGGCGCGGCCCGCGTCGGTCAGTACCGGATAGCGGCCGCCGCGGTCGAACAGCTTGACGCCGGTTTGCGCCTCCAGGTTGGCCAGGGTATGGCTGACCACCGATTGGGCGCGCCGCAACTGCCGGCCCGCCGCGGAAAAGCTGCCCGCTTCGGCCGCCGCGACGAAGGTGCGCAATTGGTCCAGCGAGATGGCTTCAAGCATGAGTATCTGTTTTTTGGATGGATAAGATCGAAATATATAGTCTTCCCGTGGGATAGGGCAACCCTTAATCTGCGCCCATCGTTAACTTTCCCAGAGGGGAGACCTACATGACCACTCAAACCACCCAGACCGCCCAGTCCACGTACGGTAATTCCGCGATCCCCGCCGCCCAGAGCAGCGGGGCCGCATCCCTGATCAGCCGCGTCTTGCTGGCGGCCCTGTTCGTGATCGCTGGCCTCGGCAAGCTGGCCGCGCCGGCCGGCACGATCGGCTATATCGCGTCGGCCGGCTTGCCGGTGCCGACGCTCAGCTACGCGGTTGCGCTGTTGATCGAAATCGGCGGCGGCGTCTTGCTGATCGTCGGTTACCGCACCCGCCTCGTCGCGGCCATCATGGGCATATTCACGGTGGTGACCGCGCTGATCTTCCACAGCGCCCTGGGCGACCCCGGCCAGCAGATGCACTTCCTGAAGAACCTGGCCATCGCCGGCGGCATGTTGCAGCTTGTCCTGAACGGTGCAGGCGGGTACAGCATCGACCAGCGCGCCCGCCGATAGCCAGGGATGGTGCCCCGGCGGAGGACTTCGATAGCGCCACGCCGGGCAACACCAATCGGGCCGCGTCGCACGGGTAATCCCTGGTACTTCGCCATCGGCGTGGCCCTGCGGCGTTGATAGAATGGCCGGCCACGGGCGTCGGTGCCCGTGTCCGGCGGGCTTCGGCGGTGCGCCTGGCGTTTCGCTCCCCGCGATACAACAGCCCAAGCAAGGGCACGTACCGAGGGGACCCGATGACCGCACGCATTGCAATCGCCGCTTTCGCCACCTTGTTCGCGCTGGCCGCCGGCGCGGCCCACGGCCAGGCGCTGCGCGTCGGCCTGGCGTCCGAGCCCACGTCGATGGACCCGCACTACCACCAGGCCACGCCCAACGACGCCTTGTCGGCGCACGTGTTCGACACACTGGTGGCGGCCGACGCCGGCATGAAGCTCATCCCCGGTCTTGCCACCGCGTGGAAGCCGGTCAACGATACGACCTGGGAATTCACGCTGCGCCAGGGCGTGAAGTTTTCCAACGGGGCGCCTTTTACGCCCGAAGATGTCATCTTCACGTTCTGCCGCGTGCTGAACAACCCGCAGGCGATCGCCGGCTCCTATGCCAACATCGCGCTCAAGATCGACAAAATGGACGTCAAGGACGGATCGACCCTGGTCATCACCACCAAGGCACCCTATCCCTTGCTGGCCAACGAGCTGACCCGCATGTGGATCCTGTGGAGCGGCATCGCGCAGCACGACCAGATCCGCTTCGATCCGGAGCACAAATGCGGCGTGACGGGGCCGTGGCCCAAGATGGAAGACTTCAATTCCGGCAAGAACGCCATCGGCACCGGTCCCTATGCCTTGAAGTCTTTCGTGCGCGGCACCGGGATTACGCTGGAACGCAACGAAGGCTATTGGGGCAAGAAACCCGCGTGGAAGGAAGTCAGGTTGACGCCGGTGCCCAGCGCCGGTCCGCGCATGACGGGATTGCTGGCCGGCGACTTCGACCTGATCGAAAACCCCGCTGCGCGCGACCTGAAGCGGCTGGATGGCGACAAGAAGTTCAAGTACGTCATCACGCCGTCGGTGCGCGTACTGTTCCTGCAAATGGACGTCGGGCGCAATCCCAGCCCGCAGGTGCAGTCGCCGGACGGGAAGAACCCCTTGCAGGATCTGCGCGTGCGCCGCGCGATCTCCATGGCGATCGACCGCAAGGCCATTACGCAGCGCATCATGGACGGCGCGGCCACGCCGGCCAACCAGTTCCTGCCCGACGGCATGTTCGGGGCATTGCCGCATGCTCCCGAGTTGAAGTACGACCCGGCGGGGGCGAAGAAGCTGCTGGCGGAAGCCGGTTATCCCGACGGCTTCTCGATCACCCTGGCGGCCACCAACGACCGCTACATCAACGATGCGGCGGTGGCACAGGCAGTGGCGCAGTATCTCTCGCGGATCGGCATCAAGACGAACGTCAACGCCATGACGCGGTCGGTGTTCTTCCCGCAGCGCGCCAAGCGGGAATTCAGTTTCGCGATGGGGGGATGGGGCTCGGATACGGGCGAGGCTTCGTCCTTCCTGACCTACTGGGTGACCTCGCTGGACAAGGACCGCGGGCTGGGTACCAGCAACTACGGCGGCTTTTCAGACCCCGAGTTCGACAAGGTGTTCAGGCAGGCGATCACGACGGTCGACCCGGCGCAGCGCGAAAAACTGCTGCAAGAGGCCGTGCGGCGCGCGCTGGACCAGCTGCCCAGTATTCCGCTGCACTTCGAAAGCAGCACGTGGGCGTTCCGCGGCGATATCAGCTATGAAGGCCGGGCCGACCAGTTGACCCTGGCGGCGTCGGCCAGGCCCGCGCATTGATGGCAGGCCGGCGCTGTTGACGGCGGCCGGCGCGGGCTGCTATTTGCGGGCTGCGCGTGTCTTGGCGGTGGAGGTTGCCTTGCCGGCTGCGCGTGTCTTGGCGGTGGAGGTTGCCTTGCCGGCTGCGCTGGTCTTGCCGGTCGCGCTTGTCCTGGCGGCAGCGCTGGCCTTTCCGGTCCCGCCAGTCTTGGCGGCTGTGCCTGTCTTGCGCACTGCGCTTGTCCTTTTGGCCGCACTGGTCTTGCCGGCTGCATTAGTCTTGCGGGCCGCACTAGGCTTGCGGGCTGCGCTTGCCTTGCGGGCCGCGCTTGCCTTGCCGGCCGCGCTTGCCTTGCGAGCGGCCTTCGTCTCGTTGGCCGTGTCCGGCTTGCGTGCCGTCTCCGTGCTCGCCGTCTTGCCGCTGTCGCCGGCGTCCTCGCCGGGCTTGCGCCGCATGGTGTAGCAGGCGTTGCCCACCCCGGTTCCTACCGTCAGCACGGCCCAGCGCCGCACCTCGTCAAGGTAGGGAAGTTCGGACAAGCCCTGCACCACGGCGTCGTTGTGCAGCACCACCTTCGTTTCCTGGCCGTCGATCGGCGGCAACCGCTTGCACAGCGCCGCCGGAAGATGGAAGCCGCGATGCGCCCAGTCGCCGGGCAGGTTCTGGGTGCCGCGGCTGATCGATCCATCCTGGCGGATCCGGCCCGGGCAAGCCACGCCTATCCACGGCGCCAGCTTGATGTCTTTCTTCCTGGCGTATTCGATTTGCTCGATCAGCATATCGGCGATGCCCTGGACCACGTGCTCCTTGCGCGTCGTGTTCTCGTCGCGCGCATGGCTCCATTTTTCCGAGATGACCACCTTGGCCTTGCGAGGGTCGCGGTCCTTGGGCAGCCGTACGATGCCGCAGCGGATGTTGGTGCCGCCGATATCGACGGCCAGCATCGCGCGGTAGCGCTGGGCCAGCTCGGCCGGCATCAGGTGCAGCCAGCCGATCAACCCGCCCTCATCGGCATGGTGATGCAGCAGCCGCAGCTGCACGTGCACATCTTCATGGAACAGGCGTTTCGCCACGGCTTCGATCGCCCGGGCGCCGATCTCGCTCTGTTTCAATCCGCCGCCGATGATGACCCGCTGCACACCCTTCCACGACTTCTGGTTCAGGAAGCGGCGTATCACCCGGGCAAGTTGCTCCGCGTAGTCCTCCAGCGCGCCGTGTATCGCCGCGGCCGCGGCGTCTTCGCGCGACATGAGTTCGTCCAGCTTCTTCTTCGGGATTTCCTCGGTGGGCTTGCTGCCCAGGGGATCCTCGCCGTGCAGCCTTGCGAACAGGACGCGCCAGGCTTGCAGGATGGCCTGGAAGGCGGGCCGGCTGGCGTTGTCGCCGACGAAGCCGTTCTCGTCCCGCAGCGCCACGCTGTAGCTTTCGATGGTGAAGGTGGGAAACTCCAGCGCGCCGTGCGGTAAATCGCTGTCGGGGTCGGGCATGCTCGCTCCAGTAGGCGATGGGCGGCCGGCTCGGCCTCACCGCATCCTATCGGGATACGCCAACCGCCGCCGTCCGTCGTACGGTGGGTGGCGGCGGCCTCCTAGCACGCGGCATGCCAGCGCCCTAGGCGGTACCGGACGCCCCCATGGCGGCTTCCTCGGGCATGGGACTGGTCAGGGACAATGCCTGCCGTTGGTACAGGCGGCGATAGACGCCATCGGGGCGCGAGACCAGCGCGTCGTGGCTGCCTTCCTCGATGATGCGGCCTTTTTCCATGACGATCAGGCGGTCCAGCGACCGCACGGTGGACAGGCGGTGCGCCACCACCAGCGTGGTGCGGCCCACCATCAGCCGCTCCATCGCCTGCTGTATGAGCATTTCGCTTTCGCTGTCCAGGCTGGACGTCGCTTCGTCCAGGATCAGGATGGGCGCGTCCGCCAGGAAGGCGCGCGCGATCGCCACCCGCTGGCGCTCGCCGCCGGACAGCTTGATGCCGCGTTCGCCGACCAGGGTCTCATAGCCGCGCGGCAGCGTCGCGATGAAATCGTGCGCGTTGGCCAGCCCCGCGGCGGCTTCGATCTGCGCCTGCGTCGCGCCGGGGCGGCCGTAAGCGATGTTTTCCGCCAGGGTGCGGTGGAACAGGATGGGCTCCTGCTGCACGATCGCGATCTGCTGGCGCAGGGATGCCTGCTGGACGGTGGCGATATCCTGGCCGTCGATCAGGATGGCGCCCTTGTTGACGTCGTGCATGCGCTGGATCAGCTTGACGAAGGTGGTCTTGCCCGAACCGGAATGGCCGACCAGGCCGACGCGTTCGCCCGGGGCGATGCGCACGGAGAAGTCCTTGTACAGCGGCGTGGTGTGGCCGCCGTACAGGAAGGTCACGTGATCGAAGCGGATCTCGCCGGCGCTAATGGCGATAGGTATCGCGCCGGGGCGGTCCGCGATTCCCAGGGGCTGGCGTTCCAGGCCGACCAGTTCCTCCATGTCGTTGACCGAGCGCTGAAGGTTGCGCACATGCGTGCCCAGTTCGCGCATATAGCCTTGCAGGATGAAGAACATCGTCAGCACGAAGGCGATGTCGCCGGCGCTTGCGCGCTGGCTGGCCCACAGCAGCAGGGCGACGCCGACGATGGCCAGCCGCATCAAAACCAGCATGACGCCCTGCGCGCTGCCGTTCACCGTGCCGCGGATCCAGCCGCGATAGGTGCGCGCGCGCCATTTGCCGATCACGCGCTGCAGGCGGGCCTCTTCGCGTGTTTCGGCACCGAAGGCCTTGACGACGGCGTTGCAGCTGATGGCATCGGCCAGCGCGCCGCCCAGCCGGGTGTCCCAGGCGTTGCCCAGGCGCGCGGCGGGCGCCACGAAGCCCAGTGACAGCATCACGATCGCCACCAGGTAAATGAGCGCGCTGGCGCCCACGACGACGCCCATCACGGGCCAATGCGCGCCCAGCAGCGCCGCGGCTCCCGCCAGCATGATCAGCGTCGGCAACAGCGCCAGCAGCAGGGTGTCGTTCAGCAGGTCCAGCGCCCAGATGCCGCGCGTGATCTTGCGCACCGTGGAACCCGCGAACGTGTTGGCATGCCAATCGCTGGAAAAGCGCTGCACGCGGTGGAAGGCCTCGGCGCAGATGCGGCTCATCATCGTCAGCGTCATCGCGGAAATGACGGCGAAGGCGAACTGTCGCAGGACCAGGCTGGCCAGGCCCAGCGCGATCAGGATGCCGAATGCCGCCAGGGCGGCATGCCAGGTGGCCGGCTCGGCCGCCGTGCCGGAGGTCACCGCGTCGATGAGGCGGCCGGCATACATGGGCGTGACGACGTCGGCCACGGCCGAGGACAGCATCAACAGGGCGGTCAGCGCGACATGGCGGGGCTGCTGGCGCCAGTGGCGAAAGGTGAATGCTAGGGCGTCCCTGAAGACGTGCCCTCGCAGGTCGAAGCGGGAACGGGGCATGGGAGGAAAGGCGATAGAGGTGGCGCGGACGCCGCGAGGGCGCAGGCGCGGGGATGTCAGATTATCGCCGACTCGGCGCGTGTACCGCGACACGCCGTCGTTTATCCGACGCGCGCACTGTTTCGCTTCGTAAACGGTGGCCGAGGCGCGCGTTCCCCCTCGATATGACTGGCTACGCCGGCGCCCGGAAGTCGTGCAGTTCGCGCAGGATCCCCAGGAACAACTCGGCGCGGTGGCTGAGCGGCCGCGCGGCTTCCGTTATGGCGCAGCCGGCGTGCTGGAAGACCGGACTGCCGCGCTGCAGTTTCAACGCGAAGCGCTTTTCCAGCAGCTGGCCGTAATGGGTGGGCAGGATGCCCTGGTAATACCCGGTGGCGACCAGCGCGCCCACGGAATCCAGGCCGCCGGCATCCGGCCCGCGCGTGTAGCGGCCCGAGCGCAATGCCTGTTCGACGTAGGGATGGGCGCGATAGACCAAGGGCAGGCCGCGTCCCGCCTTGCGGTCGGCGATGCGGCCCGACACGTAGACACGATGGGTTTCGGTGTAGAGCGGCAGGTAGTTGAACTCGGGATCGTCGCGGTAGCGGCCCCGGATGGCGATGTCCACGCGCTGTTCGCGCAGCGCCTGGTTCAATTCCGTGAACGCCATGACGATGATCTCGGGCTGGACGTTCGGCGCGTCCTGGCGCAGGCGGGCCAGCGCTTCCGGTAGTTTGCACTGCGGATGCGTCAGCGTGTGTTCGCCGATGCCTATGGTCAGGGGGCCGGACAGCACGCCATGCGCCGCATCGATTTCCGGCCGGATGCGCGAAAGGGCGCGCAGCGCGCTGGAGGCGAGGTTCAGCGCCACCACGCCTTCCGGCGTCAGCTTGAAGCCGCCGGGCCCGCGTTCGCAGAGGGTCACGCCCAGGCGTTCCTCGACCTCGCGCACATGGCGGCTGATGGATGCCTTGGTCATGTGCAGCTGCTTTTCGGCGGCGGCGAAGCCCCCGGCCTGTGCGGCGCTGCAGAACACCCGTAGCGAACGCAGGTCGCGCTCGTCGAAATCCGGTCTGGCCATGGCAATGCCCCGAAAAGCGGGAACCTTTCCCGAATGCGAAAGGTATCGCATTCCGAGACTATCCCGACAAAAAAATCATTTTTTACCAATACCCGGCACTCGTAAAGTGTTCCTCGTCATTCCCGGTGCCGCCTGGGCGCGCCACGACCCAAGGCTGTCACTTCCCTTTCCTGCCATGAAGGTGTCGACTACATGGAAACCCTTACTGTCCCGCCGCGTACCGGTCACAAGAGCCTGCTGTATTCCGAGCTGGTCACCGATCTGGAAAACCTGCGCGCCGATATCGCCATACTGGGCATGCCCTTCGGATCGGCCTACGGCCCGCATTCCTTTACCAACGACCAGACTCGCGCGCCGCAGACGATACGCGACTTGACCGACCGCCTGGTGCGGGCGCCCGAGCACTACGACTTCGACATCGACGGGCCGCTGCTGCAAGGCCGCACGGACATCCGCTTCGTCGATTGCGGCGACGTGCTGCCCGACCTGACCAAGCCCGGTGACCACTACCGGCGCTGCGAGCTGGCGGTGCGCCACATCCTGCAGGGCGGCGGGCTGCCTATCGTGCTGGGCGGCGATCATGGCATCACCACGCCGGTGCTGCGCGGCTACGACCAGCATGGTCCCATCACCCTGGTCCACGTCGATGCCCACCTGGACTGGCGCGAGGAGGTCAACGGCGTGCGCGACGGGTTGTCCAGCCCTATCCGCCGCGCGTCGGAGCTGCCCTATGTGAAGCACATCGTGCAGATCGGCCTGCGCGCCCAGGGCAGCGGCCGGCCCGCCGACTACGAGGCGGCGCGCCGCTATGGCGCGGACCTGATCACGGCCTACGAATTGCACGACGTCGGCATGCAGGCGGTGCTGGACCGCATTCCCGACGGCGGCAACTATTACCTGAGCATCGATGCCGACGGCATGGACGCGGCCGTCATGCCCGCTGTCGACGGGCCCGCGCCCGGCGGCGTGACCTTCGTGCAGGCGCGCAAGCTGATACACGGCCTGGTGAAGAAGGGCCGCGTCGTCGGCATGGACATCGTGGAAATCCAGCCGTCCAAGGACAACGCCGCCATGCTGACCTGCGTGACCGCCGGTCGGCTGATCGTCAACCTGATCGGCGCCTCCATCCGCGCCGGCTATTTCGACCGCAAGTGAGAAGCGACACCATGGCACACACACGCATCCGTAAATTCAATACCCGCGCCACGTATCCGGAACAGAAGCTGGACAACGATCTCTGCCAGGCGGTGGTCGCGCGCGGCACCTTCGTTTTCCTGCGCGGACAGATCGGCCAGGACCTGGATACCTCCGAATCGGTATGCATCGGGGACGTAGCGGGCCAGACGGAGCAGGCGATGAAGAATATCGACATGCTGCTCAAGGAGGCCGGCAGCGCGCTGGACCACATCTGCAAGCTGACGATCTATATCTCGGACCCGCGCTATCGCGAGGATGTCTATCGCGTGGTGGGGCGTTGGCTGAAAGGGGTGTTTCCCGTCTCCACGGGCATCGTGGTAAGCGCCTTCGCGCGCCCCGAGTACATGGTGGAGGTGGACGCCACCGCGGTTATCCCCGATTGACTTTCCGGCCTGGTAATTCGATAAGTGCGATGCCGGCTTGCCGGCACGCTGTCCGCGAAGAACATAACAACGCAGCCTCCGGGGCCGCGGGCTTCGGCCCCGCGGCCGCGGCCACAAGGGTTCGATGCCGCTGGGAGCAGGCGGAGCGACGCGGGTGTGTTTTGCTGGTATTCCCGTGCGAGTCCATACAGACCTTTTTGTTGAAGTGATTTTTCTCCTGCTCCGGCAGATTTCTTCGTAAGGAAGCGGTATGAAACTCAAACTCTTCGCCATGGCCGTCATCGGCTTCGCCGCGTCGCTGTCGGCGCTGCCCGCGTCCGCCCAGGATGCCCTGTCCACCATCATGGCGCGCAAGTCGATACGCGTGGCCGTGCCCACCGACTATCCTCCCTTCGGCTTCGTGGGCAACGATATGCAGCCGCAGGGCATGGATATCGATATGGCGCGCCTGATCGCCGAAAAACTGGGCGTGAAGCTGGAACTGGTGCCCGTCACGGCGCCCAACCGCGTCGCCTACCTGCAAACCAAGAAAACCGACCTGACGATTTCCTCGCTGGGCAAGACGGCGGAACGCGCCAAGGTGATCGATTTCAGCATCGCCTATTCGCCTTTCTTCGACGCGGTGTTCGGCGCGAAGGGACTGAAGGCCAGCAGCTATGAAGACCTGAAGGGCAAGGTCATCTCGGTGACGCGCGGCTCGATGCAGGACGAGGAATTGCAGCGGCTGGCGCCGGGCGCCGAGGTCAAGCGCTTCGAGGACAACAACAGCACCATCGCGGCTTTCCTGTCGGGACAGACGCAGCTGTTCGCCAGCGGTACCGCGGTCGCGTCCGCGATCCAGCAGAAGAACCCGTCCGCCGACCTGGAGCTGAAGGTCGTGCTGGCCAACGCTCCCTGTTATGTCGGGGTCGGCAAAGGCGAAACGCAGCTGCTGGACAAGGTGAATGCCATTATTCGCCAGGCCAGGCAGGACGGCACCATCGACAAGCTGTCGCGCAAGTGGCTGGGCGCGCCCGCGGGCGATCTGCCGGATTGATGCCGGCCGGCGACCCGCCTCCCAGAAGGCGTGCCGGCCCTGCAGGATGCACAAGGGGAACACGTGATGCAACGTGAAGACGATGCAAGTGCGCGCATCGCGCGCTGGGTGGCGTCGCTGCGGGCCGATGCGATGCCACCGTCCGTGCGCGCCCGCGCGCGCGGCTGCCTGATCGATACGGTGGGCGTGGCGCTGGCGGGCTCGGCCACGGCGGCGGCGCGGCACGCCCGCGCCCTGGTCGATGAAGCGGCGCCGGATGGGCCTTGTACCGCGCTGGGCGCCAGCCGCCGCTACGATGCCTGTGGGGCGGCCTTCGCCAACGGCACGGCGGCGCACGCCCAGGATTTCGACGACAACTGCTACGCGGGCTTCGTGCACGGCTCGGCCGTCATCGTGCCGGCCTTGCTTGCCGTGGGCGAACGCCAGGGCGCGACCGGCGCGGACGCCGTCAGCGCCTACGTGGCGGGCGCCGAGTGCGAATACGCGGTGGGCGCCGCCACGCGTTCACGGTTGTACGAACGCGGCTGGTGGACGACGGGCGTGCTGGGGCCGATCGGGGCCAGCATGGCGGCGGCCTGGCTGTTGAAGCTGGACGAAGCGCGTACCCGCGCGGCCCTGGGCCTGGCGGTGGCCAGCGCCGGCGGCATGAAGGCCTGCTTCGGCTCGGATGCGAAGCCGCTGGGCGCCGGCCACGCGGCCAGGGCTGGCGTGGCGGGCGCGCTGCTGGCCGCCCACGGCGCATCCGGTCCGGACCGCGCGCTGGAAGGCGATAACGGCCTGGCCGCCCTGTTCAACGAGGGCATCCTCGACGACGACCGCATTGGCGTGCTGGGTCGGCAATGGTACCTGGAGCAGCCGGGCGTGGACGTCAAGCGCATTCCCGTCTGCCTGTCCTCGCACGCCGCCGCGGACGCGGTGGCGGAACTGGTGGCCGAACACGGCGTGGCCGCGCAGGACATCGAGGAGATCGTTTGCGATGTGCCCCCCATCGTCCTGGCGAACCTGAAGTACGAGGTACCCGGGTCGCCGCGCGAAGCGCAGTTCAGCATGCCCTTCGCGATCGCGGTGACCTTGCTCCACGGCGCGGTGCAATTGCGCCATCTGTGCGCCGAGGTGCTGGCGGATCCGGCGTTGCTGACATTGATGGCGCGGGTCAGGCAGTACAGCGGGGAGCGGTGGCGGGACGCCCGTCTGCGCGAGCGGGCGCCCGAAGGCGCCGCGGTGCGCGTGCGCCTGCGCGATGGGCGCACGCTGGAGCGGTTTCGCGCCGTGGCGCGGGGCGGCGCGAGCGATGCGCTTTCCGATACCGAACTGGGCGGCAAATTCCGCGACTGCGCGGACCCGGTGCTGGGTGCGTCCCGCGCGGCCGCGCTGCTGGTGAACCTGCAAGCCATGGATGGAAGAACCCCGCTGCGCACCCTGCTGCGCGGCGCCGCTGGCGCGCTGCCTGCCTGAGCCGACAAAGGGCGATATCGATGCTGCAATTTTCCGATGTGCTGGCCGCCTGGCCCATGTTCCTGGATGGGCTGGCCTTTACCGTATTCCTGACGTTGGTGTCGTGCACGCTGGGCACGCTGCTGGGGATCGCCTGCGCGGGGGCGCGCTTGCACGGCGGGCCGGTCACGCGGTCCATCGTGGCCTGTTACGTGGAGTTCTTCCGCAATACGCCGTTCCTGGCGCAGATATTCTTCATTTTCTTCGGCCTGCCGTCGGTGGGCCTGAAGCTGGGAAGCACCAGCGCGGCGCTGCTGTCGCTGACCTTGAACCTGGGCGCCTACGCCTGCGAGATCGTGCGCGCCGGCCTGGAAGCCACGCCGCGCGGCCAGATCGAGGCCGCCGAATCCCTGGCCTTGAGCCGCTGGCAGATCTTCACGCGCGTGGTGGTGCCGCCTGCGTTGGCGCGTATCTGGCCCGGGCTGACCAGCCAATTGGTGATCATGATGCTGGCCTCCGCGCTGTGCAGCCAGATATCGACGGCGGAGCTGTCCTATGTGGCGAATTTCATCGCGGGCAAGACCTTCCGAAATTTCGAGTCGTACATCGTGGTGACCGCGGTCTATCTGGGCCTGGCCATCGCGTTGCGCGCGCTGCTGGCGTGGCTGGGCCCGCGCTGGATCTTCGGGCGCCTGCCCGTGGGCGCGCTCAAATGAGCGCCGCGGCGATCGTCTTGATGAGGAACCGGCGATGAACGCGTTCTCGGGCTGGGACATCATCCGCAATCTGCTGTTGGCGCTACCCTGGACGCTGGCGCTGTCCGCGATCGCGTTCGTGGGCGGTTCGCTGCTGGCCGTGGCGATGCTGGTGCTGCGGCTGTGGAAACCCGCGACGCTGGGCCGCGCGGTGGGCTGGTATGTGCAGCTGTTCCAGGGCACGCCGCTGCTGATGCAGCTGTTCCTGACGTATTTCGGGCTGGCACTGGTGGGCGTGGAGACCACGCCGCTGTCGGCCGCGACGGTGTGCCTGATCTTCTATGCCTGCGCGTATCTGACCGAGACATGGTACGGCTGCGTGCGGTCGATTCCGCCGGGACAGTGGGAGGCATCGGCCAGCCTGGCGCTGAACCTGCGCGAGCAGCTGGTGCACGTGATTTTCCCCCAGACTTTCCGCATGGCGGTTCCGCCCACGGTGGGCTTGCTGGTGCAGATCATCAAGAATACGTCGCTGGCGTCGGTAGTGGGATTCGTGGAGCTGACTCGCGCCGGCCAGATGATCGCCAATGTGACGTACGAGCCTTTCGTGGTGTATGGGCTGGTGTCGCTGATCTATTTCGCGATCTGCTTTCCGTGTTCGCTGCTGGGGCGGCGTCTGGAAAGACGAACGCGCATCCAATACTGAAAAGGGAGGCCGGCATGCCTGGCAACGATATGGGCCGCGACCGCGAGGGCTGCCTGGTGGAAATCAAGGGGCTGCGCAAATGCTTCGGCGACAACGAAGTCCTGAAGGGCATAGACTTGTGCGTGCAGCGCAGCGAGGTCGTGTCCATCATCGGGCGTAGCGGTTCGGGCAAGAGTACGCTGCTGCGGTGTATCAACGGACTCGAGCGCTTCGATGCCGGCAGCCTTGCGGTGGGCGGGCGCGCGCTGAAGCACGGCGACGCGCATGCGATGCGGGAGTTGCGGCAGAGCGTCGGGATGGTGTTCCAGCAGTTCAATCTTTTCCCGACGATGAGCGCGGGCGAGAACATCATGCTGGCGCCGCGGTTGGTGCGCAAGCTGCCGCAGGCGGATGCGCGCAAATTGGCGGAGTCGCTGCTGGACCGGGTGGGGTTGGCGGGGCGCTTCGACAGCGCGCCGCATCAGCTTTCAGGCGGGCAGCAGCAGCGTGTGGCCATCGCGCGGGCGTTGGCGATGAACCCGGAAGTGGTGCTGTGCGATGAGATGACGTCGGCGTTGGATCCCGAGCTGGTGGGTGAGGTGCTGCAGGTGATCGAGAAACTGGCGCGCGAGGGGTGTACGTTGATTATCGTCACGCACGAGATGGGGTTTGCGCGGAAGGTCAGCGATCGGGTGATTTTCATGCATCAAGGCCGCGTGCATGAGGAGGGGGGGCCGGAGGAGATTTTCGATCGGCCTCGGACGGTGGAGTTGCGGAATTTTTTGTCGGTGCCGGTGGAGCAGGTTTAGGTATTTGCGGATGGGGGGCGCTTGCTTGGGCCTGTCCGTTTTGCTTGGGCGGTACGTTTTGCTTGGGTCGTCCGTTTTGCTTGGGTCGTCCGTTTTGCTTGGGTCGTCCCTTTTGCTAGGGTCGTCCGTTTTGCTCGGGCCGTCCGTCGGGGGGGATGCCTGTCGGGGCCGGCCCGATCGTCCGGTCCGGCCCGCGGGGGCCGGACACCGCATCGCTGTCCTCGTCCGCCGGGCGTTGGGGGTGGTGTTTTTTCTTGATGGTGTCCGCGCCTCGGCTCCCTTCGGCGCCCGCTCGCTCGGACTCAACGGGCCGGCCCCGACAGGCATCCCCCCCGACGGACTCCGTTGTGCCTTAATCACTGTCCGCTGGCACGGGTTGAGTGCTTGGCACTTCGTGGGGGGGCGTGGGTGAACGGCGGAAGATCTTGGGTTGCCCGTCGTATTGCGGCCGCCCAGCGCGGCCGCAATACGCCTACGCTTTGTTGGGGTGTCTAGGGTGCTCGATGTGGCCGGTGTGACGGGTGTGCCCAGTGTGACCGGTGTGCCCAGTGTGCCGGGTGTGCCCAGTATGACTGGTGTGACTGGTGTGACCGTGTGGCTCTGTGTGGGTGTGCGGGGTGGGACGGCGTGCGGTGTGTCGCTGTGTCGGTGGTGTATGCGAAATGGGCTTATGTGTGGGTTCGTGCGCGGCGGCGTAGTACGGTGAGTTGGAGGGCGGCCATCAGGGCTAGCTGGATTGCCACGACGAAGAAAGGAGTCTGGTAGTCGCCGGTCAGCGTGACCAGCAGCGAGAACAGCGAAGGCCCGACGAAATAGCCCAGGAAGGAAATCAGGACGGAGGCGGACGTGGCCTCCACGATTTTTTCCGGTGGGGACAGGCGGGCGATTTCGGCCAGGTAGATGCCGTTCCAGCTGGCGGCGAAGAAGCCGGCGGCGCCGGCGGCCAGGCCGGCCAGGGTCAGGGAGGGCGATGCCGGCAGCAGGGCGTAGGCCGCCACCAGCGCGGCGGCGATGAAGGCCTGGATGGTCAGGTTGTAGGCGGGGCGGCCGGTGCGGTCGGCCAGCCAGCCCAGGAAGATGCGCGCGAAGACGCCGGCGAACTGCATGCAGGCGTAGGCGATGCCGGCCGTGGCCAGGGGCATGCCGCGCGCGGTGACCAGGTAGGTCACCGAAAAGGAAAACAGCGAACCTTGGACGATGGCGAAGGAGAAGGCCAGGGCGGATACCGTCAGCAGGGATGGCGCCGCGCGCAGTACGCGATAGGGCGTGGCGAAGGCGCGGGGGTGTATCAGCGCCTTCACGTGTATGGCGCGTTGCGGATCGCGCTCGGTATCCAGGCGTTCGCGCGCGGGCGCGATCACGCAGGCGGCGGCGATGCCGATGGCCATGGAAATCAGCATGGCGCCTTCCCATCCCCAGGCCGCCGCGGCGGGCGCCAGGATCAGGCCGGCGCAGGCCGCGCCCGCGGGCGCGCCGGCTTGCTTGATGGAGAAGATCAGGGTGCGATGCCGGGGCGGCGCGGTGGCGGCCAGGATGCGGCTGCCGGCGGGTGGGGATGGGCCGTAGCCTATGCCCATGAGGATGGCGCCGACGATCAGCAGGGGCCAGTAGCCCGTGGCGGCCAGTCCCAGGCCGAATACCGCCAGCAGCGCGCCGGCCTGCAGCATGCGCACGGGGCCCAGGCGGGCCAGCAGCGGGGCGCCGAACAGCAGGAAGAGGACGGTGCCCAGCGAATTGAGCGAAGAGAGATTGCCGACGCGTTCGGGCGACAGGCCAGCGCCGGCCGTGAGCAGGGGCGCGATCACGGGCAGGCTCTGGTCCAGGAAGGACGCCACGGTCTGCATGCCCAGCGTGGTGGACAACGCCAGGACCCACAGCGGAACCCGCGGAGAGGCGGCGGCATGCTCGGCGTCGGGTCCCTCGGCGCCAGGCCGACGCTCGGCGGCCTGCGCAGGGGCGCTCCGGCCATCGCCGGCGCTTGCGTGCCGGGCGCCGGCATCGCCTGGGCGCGCCGGGGTGGGCACAGGCATATCGGCGTTGTCGGGATGCTGCGAAGACGAAGACGGCGGCGTGTCTTTCATGGCGGCGTGGCAAGGGGTCCGGATGCGGAAGGCGAAGCGGCGGTCTGCTGGCCGCGCGACATGGTACCGCGCGGTACCGCGCGGCGAGCGCCGGCGCCCGGCGGACCTGAACAAAATTTCGCTTTGAACCATACAAAACCCAGGCTTCCGGCGTGTCTGGCCATGAATAATGGTTGCCGGGACCGGCGCCGCCCGCGTGGCCGGGCCATCAAAAACATAATGGAGACAAACGCATGCCCATCCGCCAATCCGCGCCGCGCAGGCGCTTGCTGGCTGCCGCCGCCTGTGCGCTGGCCGTCCTGGCTTCCTACGCGCCCCATGCACAGGCCGCTTTTCCTGATCATGCCTTGAAGCTGGTCGTGCCCTATCCCCCCGGCGGTGCCACGGACGTGGTGGGCCGGGTGATCGCGATGAAGCTGTCGGAAGTGCTGAAGCAGCAGGTGGTCGTGGAGAACCGCGGCGGCGCGGGCGGCAACCTGGGCGCCGACGCGGTGGCGCGTGCCGAACCCGATGGCTATACGCTGTTGATGGGGGCGATTACCTCGCATTCCATCATGTCGACGCTGGAGAAGAAATCGATCTCGTACGACCTGATGCGCGACCTGACGCCGGTCGCCACGATCGCCGCCGTGCCGCTGGTGTTCGTGGTCAATCCCACGCTGCCGGTCCACAACCTGAAGGAACTGATCGCCTACGCCAAGGCCAATCCGGGCAAGCTCACCTATGCATCGTCCGGCGCCGGCGCACCGCAGCGCATGGCGGCCGAGCTCTTCAAGCGGCAGGCCGGCGTGGATATGCTGCATGTGCCGTATCGCGGCAGCGGACCCGCCATGACCGACCTGGTCGGCGGCCAGGTGCTGACGATGGTGGAAACCGTGCCGGCCGCGCTGCCTTTCATCAAGAGCGGACAGCTGCGCGCGCTTGCGGTTACGATGCCCGAGCGCATTTCCATGCTGCCCGATACGCCAACGGCGGCGGAGGCCGGCCTGCCCAACTTCAATGTCGCGTCGATGTTCGGGGTGCTGGTGCCGGCCAGGACGCCCAAGCCCGTGGTCGACACCTTGAACGCGGCATTGGCGAAAATCCTGGTGATGCCGGACACCAAGGAAAAGCTGCTGCAGCAGGGCGCCTACGCGGTCGCGCCGGCCTCGGCGGACGAGGCGCGCAAGCGCCTGCAGGCGGAGGTGGACCAATGGGCACAGGTGATACAGGACGCGAAAATCACGGTGGATTGAGTCCGCGACGCAGTGATGATCGCGGCGGGTGTCACGGCGGATCGATTCCGTCGTGGCGCCGCTATGGCAGTACCGGCTTCGCGGTGGCGCTCGCCCCCGCCGCGGCGCCATGAATCGCGTAGGGGCATCACGGCGTACCCGGCCACGGGGCGACGGTTTCAAAGAAGGATAGTCATGTCATCGAAGTCTTCCTCTACATCCGATGCGGCCGCGGCCAGCGGCATGCGCAAGGGCCTGACCAGCTACGGCGATGCCGGGTTTTCGCTGTTCCTGCGCAAGGCCTTCATCAAGGGCGCCGGCCTGAGCGACGACGCGCTGTCGCGCCCCATCGTGGGCATCGCCAATACCGGCAGCGGTTTCAATCCCTGCCACGGAAATATGCCGCAGCTGCTGGAGGCCGTGAAGCGCGGGGTGATGCTGGCCGGCGGCCTGCCGGTGGAATTCCCGACCATCTCGGTCCATGAAAGCTTCGCGTCTCCCACCAGCATGTTCCTGCGCAACCTGATGTCCATGGACACGGAGGAGATGATCCGTGCCCAACCCATGGATGCGGTGGTGCTGATCGGCGGCTGCGACAAGACCGTTCCCGCGCAACTGATGGCCGCCGCGAGCGGCAAGGTGCCGGCCATCCAGCTGGTGACCGGCTCGATGCTGACCGGCTCGCACCGCGGCGAACGCGTCGGCGCCTGCACGGACTGCCGCCGTTTCTGGGGCAAATACCGCGCGGAGGAAATCGACGACGCCGAAATCGCCGACGTCAACAACCAGCTCGTCGCCAGCGTCGGTACGTGTTCGGTGATGGGCACGGCCAGTACGATGGCCTGCATCGCGGAGGCGCTGGGCATCGCGGTGCCCGGTAGCGCGTCGCCACCGGCCGTGACGGCCGACCGCATCCGCGTGGCCGAACGCACCGGCGCCGAAGCGGTGGCGATGATAGGCAGACAGCTGACGCCGGACCGCATCCTGACCGCGAAGTCCTTCGAAAACGCGCTGCGCGTGCTGCTGGCGATCGGCGGGTCCACCAACGGCATCGTGCACTTGACCGCGGTGGCGGGCCGGCTGGGCATCGCCCTGGACATGGAAGCCTTCGACCGCATCGGCAAGGAAACCCCCGTGCTGGTGGACCTGAAGCCGTCGGGCCAGCACTACATGGAGGACTTCCACAAGGCGGGCGGCGTGCGCACGCTGCTGCGCGAACTGCGGCCGCTGCTGCACCTGGATGCCCTGACGGTCACTGGCCGCACGCTGGGCGAGGAGCTGGACGATGCGCCACCCGCCTTCCCGCAGGACGTCGTACGCCCCTTCGACAAGCCCGTTTATGCGCAAGGCGGCATCGCCGTGCTGCGCGGCAACCTGGCGCCCGGCGGCGCGATCATCAAGCAATCGGCGGCGACCGCCGCGCTGATGGAACATGAAGGCCGCGCGGTGGTGTTCGAAGACCTGGAGGACCTGGCCGCGCGCGTCGACGACGAGGAGCTGGACATCCATGCCGACGACATCATGGTGCTCAAGCACATCGGCCCGGTGGGCGCGCCCGGCATGCCGGAAGCCGGCTATATGCCGATTCCGCGCAAGCTGGCGCGCGCCGGCGTGAAGGACATGGTGCGGATCTCCGATGGCCGCATGAGCGGCACCGCGTCCGGATCCATCGTGCTGCACGTCACGCCGGAATCCGCGATCGGCGGCCCGCTGGCCCTGGTGCGCACCGGCGACCGCATACGCTTGAGCGTCCAGCGGCGCGAAATCTCCCTGCTGGTCGACGACGCCGAACTCGCGCGCCGCAAGGCCGCGTGGCGGCCGCGTCCCGCGCGGGAAGGCGACGACCGCGGCTACCGCAAGCTGTTCCTGAGCACGGTGACACAGGCGGACAAAGGCTGCGATTTCGATTTCCTGCGCGGCACCCAGGACAACGGGAGCACGCCGATCGGCAAGCCACCAGCAAGCGGTGGGCAAGCCGCGAAAAAACCGTGAGTAGCCGGCAGCATGCCATGAGCATGCCATGAGCATGCGTTGAGCGAGCCGGCCCCGGCCACAACGCATGCCCAGGCAAGCCGGCGCTAGCCCGATTGCGCCGGGTTCAGTCCCCGCGCGCGCCACGGCGCGCCGCGGCCCGCGGAAACACCGCGCGGGCATCCTCCAGCAAGGTTTCGGCCAGCGCCGTACGTGCGCCATGCGTTTGCCACACCAGCCCGACGCGGCGAACGGGGGTGCGGCCCGGCAAGGGGACGCGTGTCAAGGCATAGCGGGACGACCACAGCGAGGACCAGTCCGGCAGCAGGGCGACGCCCAATCCCTGGTCCACCAGGGCCGCGACGCCAAGCAGGCTGTCCATTTCCAGGCGCTGGTGCGGCACGATGCGGTGATCGCGCAGATAGCGGTCCGCCAGCTGTCCGCCCAGCACGGAACGGTCATAACGGATGAAGGGCTGGGTGCGCAGCAGCTCGTGCGCATCCCGGCCTTTCATGGAGGCGGGGGCAACCACGATCAGCGGTTCTTCCATGATGGATTGCCAGCGCACGGCCTTGCCGATGGCGAATTGCGGCTCCACCACGATGGCGGCATCCAGCTCGCCGGCGGCGACGCGGTGGCACAGGTCCACCGACGCGCCCGGCATGACGAATACGGACAGGCTGGGATAACGGTCGTACACCCGCTTGAGCACCGGCGGCAGCACGCTGGTCATGGCGGACACGAACACCCCCAGCCGAAGCTCGCCGAACGAGGCCTCGTCTTCCGCCAGCGCCGCCAGGTCGCGCGCATCGCGCAGCAGGGCGCGGGCACGGTCCAGGATACGCATGCCGGCCTCGGTGGGACGCACCGAGCGGCCGGCGCGCTTGATCAACGACAGGCCCAGGGTGTCTTCCAGCGCCTTGATGCGCGCGGCCACCGCCGTCGGCGTCAGGTCCAGCCGCCGCGCTGCCTGGGCGAACGAGCCGCTTTCGGCCACCGTGACGAAGCTCTGCAGGTATCGGGTATCCATTGGGAGGTTCCGCGCGCCGCCGGGCAGGGGACAGCATGGGCGATCGAAGGTTCGCGCCGCGTATGCTGAAAAATATTGCGGTGTGATAGTAACGGAACCCGCTTTTCTATTGTTCTCCGGGGTCTCACACTGCTACCGTGCGGTATGGCGTCCGTGCGTGGCAATGCCATGGACGGGGCAACCGACAACCATCATAACGATACACGCGCCGGCGTCCGAACGTCGAACGGCCGGTTCGTTCCGGAGGAGTTCGTCCATGTCCCACCATCATGACCATCGTCTGCGCGGCGTCCTGTCGCCCGTTCTCACGCCCTTCAATCCGGACCGCACGCCCAGCGCGCAAGGGCTGGTGCGCCACTGCCGGGCGCTGGTCGAACAAGGCGTGGGGCTGGCCGTCTTCGGCACGAATTCGGAAGCCGCGTCGATGTCCGTGGGGGAAAAGCGCGCGCTGCTGGATGCGCTGCTGGCGGCCGGCCTGCCGCCGGACCGCATGATGCCAGGCACCGGCGCCTGCGCGGTGCCGGACGCGATCGAGCTGACCCGCCACGCGGTCCAGGCCGGTTGCGCCGGCGTGCTGGTGCTGCCGCCGTTCTACTACAAGGGCGTCAGCGACGAGGGGCTGTTCCGTGCCTACGCGAACCTGATCGAAGGCGTGGGCGACGACCGGCTGCGGGTGTACCTGTATCACATCCCGCCGGTCAGCGGCGTGCCCATCACGCTGGGACTGATCGAGCGCCTGCTCAAGGCCTATCCCAAGCAGGTGGCGGGCGCCAAGGACAGCTCCGGCGACTGGGAGAACACCGAGGCCATGGTGCGCGCGTTCGCCGCCGACGGCTTCGATGTCTTCCCGGGCAGCGAAGTCTTCCTGCTGCCCGGCCTGCGTGCCGGCGCGGTGGGATGCATCACCGCCACGGCCAACGTCAATGCGGCGGAGATCATGCGGGTGTATCGCGAATGGCAGACGCCGCAGGCGGACGCCTGGCACGAGCGCATCCGCCAGATCCGCGGGATCTTCCAGGCGCTGCCCATGATCTCCGCGATGAAGGAGGCCGTGGCGTGGCAGTCCGGGGACGATGCCTGGCGCATCGTGCGGCCGCCGCTGGTCGAACTGAGCGAAGCGCAGGCCGCCCAGCTGCGGCGGCAGCTGACGGAGGCGGATTACCGGATGCCCATGGCCGACACGCTGGCGTATTCAAGGTAGCAGGGCTCGATGCGCAATCGCGCCCCGGCGATTGCGCGCAATGTGGCGCTTCGAATTTACAGAACGTCTGCTGCGAAAAACTCTAATGGACAGGGGCGCACGCCGCTTCCAGAATCGGCATCGTCCTCATCCTGGCGGAAAACTCCCATGCCGGCTTCTTCCGATTCCCTGGTTTCCTGGTCCACCGTGGACTTGCGCCGCGCCATCGGCGACAAGACGATCTCGCCGGTGGAGCTGCTGCAGGCCTGCCTGGCGCGCATCGAGGCGCTCAACCCGTACCTGAACGCGATTACCGCGACGTGCTACGAGCGTGCGCGGCAGGAAGCGCGCGCGGCCGAGGCGGCGGTGCTGCGCGGCTTGCCGCTGGGGGCGCTGCACGGCTTGCCGCTGGGCGTGAAGGACCTGGAGGAAACCGAAGGCCTGCTGACCACCTTCGGTTCGCCCATGTACCGCGGCCACGTGCCGTCGGCGGACAACCTGATGGTGGCGCGCATGCGCCGCGCGGGCGCCATCGTCGTCGGCAAGACCAACGTGCCGGAACTGGGCGCCGGCGCGAATACGCGCAATCCCGTGTGGGGCGCGACGGGTAATCCCTTCGATCCGCGGCTGAACTGCGGCGGCTCCTCGGGCGGTTCGGCCGTGGCGCTGGCCACCGATATGCTGCCGCTTTGTACCGGCTCGGACACGGGCGGGTCCCTGCGCATCCCGGCCGCCAAGTGCGGGGTCATCGGTTTCCGGCCGTCGCCGGGGCTGGTGCCGGTGGAACGGCGTGCGCTCGGCTGGACGCCGATCTCCGTGGTGGGGCCGATGGGTCGCGTGATGGACGACGTGGGCCTGCACCTGTCGGCGATCGCCGGCCGTGCGGACTGCGATCCGCTGTCCTACGACGTCGACGCGGCGGCTTTCGCCAGCCTGCGCCCGCGCGACCTGGCGAGCCTGCGGGTGGGCTACACCGTGGACTTCGGCGTGTGCGACGTGGACGACGATATCCGGCGCGTGTTCCTGGCCAGGATGGACGCCATGCGCCATCTGTTCAGAAGCTGCGAGGAAGTGCATCCCGACCTGGCGGCGGCGGACCGCTGCTTTGACGTGATCCGCGCGGCCAACTATGTGGCCCGCTATCGCGAGGCCTACGAGGCCGACCCCGCCAACCTGGGGCCGAACCCTCGCGCGAACTACGAAATGGGCGCGGCGATGACACTGGCCGACCATACCGCGGCGCACCTGGACCAGACCCGCATGTTCAAGGCCTTCCAGGCGCTGTACCAGGACTATGACGTGATCCTGGCACCGACCACGCCGGTCTCGCCCTTCCCGTGGACGCAGCTTGCGCTGGACCGCATCAACGGCAAGCCCCAGGAGAACTATTACCGCTGGCTGGCGCTGACCTATGTCGTGACCTTGATGACCAACCCCGCGCTGTCCATGCCTTGCGGGCGCGATCATGCGGGCATGCCATTCGGCATGCAGGTCATCGCCGGCTTCCGCCAGGACCTGGCGCTGCTGGAAATCTGCAAATCGCTGGAGTGGGCCTGGGCCCGCGATCCGGCGCTGGCCCGGCCGCTTCCGGACCTGGATCGCCTGCGCGCGCAGCCGCCGGTGGATTTCCGCACCGGCATCGTGACCGCGCCGCCGGAAGCGGCCCTGGTGCAGGGCTCCGGCGCCGGGCCGCGCGCGGCCGATTCGGTCGACGTGGCGGTTTGAAGCGGGAACCTGCCCATCCTGGGGATATCCCCATCAGGGCCACTACGTACAGACCGGAGAGCCGCGTGTTCATTGGCTTTGCGGGCTGTTCTAATTTCGGCAACGGGCGCGCGCGAATATTGAAATTGCTGCGTGCGCCGCGCCAACCCTAGAATTTTTGCACCGCGCAAACCCTGCGTTCCGCCGGGACGTCGCGACGCCGCCAGGGCGCCGCGGCACTCCCCGGCGCTTCCCAACGAGGTCCGATGTTCTCGTACATCCTGCGCCGACTGCTCGCCACGCTGCCGGTCATGCTGTTCGTCGCGCTATTCGTCTTCGCGCTGCTGGACCTGGCGCCGGGCGATCCCGCCGCGCTGCTGGCGGGCGAGGACGCCACGGCACAGGACATTGCGCGCATCCGGGCCACCTTGGGCCTGGACCAGCCCTTCCTGCTTCGCTTCGGGCACTGGATATGGGCGGTGCTGCACGGCGACCTGGGTACGTCGCTGTTCACCAGCCAGCCCGTCAGCTACATGGTCGGCCAGCGGCTGGCGCCGACCTTCAGCCTGATGATCATGACGCTGATCCTGTCCGTGGCGGTTGCCGTGCCGCTGGGCGCGCTGGCGGCATGGCGGCACAACGCCTGGCAGGACCGCGGCATCATGCTGAGCGCGGTGCTGGGGTTTTCCATCCCTTCCTTCGTGGTGGGCTACCTGCTGGCCTGGGTGCTGGGACTGCAGCTGCGCTGGTTTCCGGTGCAGGGCTACGTGCCGCTGGCGCGCGGCCTGTGGCCGTCGCTGTACACGCTGGTGCTGCCCGCGCTGGCGCTGGGCAGTGTGTATATCGCGCTGATCACGCGCATCACCCGCGCGACGCTGCTGGAGACGCTGTCGCAGGATTATGTGCGCACCGCGCGCGCGAAAGGCGTGCACGATCGCAGCCTGTTGTTCCGCCATGCACTGAAGAATGCCGCCGTACCCATCCTGACCGTGATCGGCAGCGGCGTGGCGCTGTTGATCAGCGGCACCGTGATCACCGAAACCGTGTTCTCCATACCGGGGCTCGGGCGCCTGACGGTGGACGCCATCCTGCGCCGGGACTATCCGGTGATCCAGGGGGTGATCCTGCTGTTCAGCTTCATGTATGTGCTGATCAACCTGGCGGTGGACTTGCTCTATCGCGTCTTCGATCCAAGGATCAAATACTGATGCGCGCGTTCTTCAAGATGATGCGCGAGCATCCCACCATCGCCATGGGTGGGGTGCTTCTGCTGCTGTTGGCGCTGGTGGCGGTGTGCGCGCCGTGGCTGCATACCGTGGACCCGACGGCGCTGTCCCCGATCAACCGGACGCGGCCGCCCAGCGAGCGCTTCTGGTTCGGTACCGATCTGCTTGGGCGCGACGTCTATTCGCGCGTCATCTACGGCGCGCGCGTATCGCTGATCGTGGGCTTCACGGTGGCCATCCTCTCGACGGTCGCCGGCGTGGCGATCGGCCTCGCGGCGGGCTTCGTGCGCTGGATCGATGCCGTCGCCATGCGCATCATGGACGGTTTCATGTCCATCCCGACCATCCTGCTGGCCATCGCGCTGATCTCGTTGAGCCGCGCGTCCCTGCACAACGTGATCTTCGCCATCACGCTGGCGGAAATCCCGCGCGTGGTTCGCCTGGTGCGCGGCGTGGTGCTGTCGCTGCGCGAACAGCCCTATGTGGAATCCGCCGTGGCCGCGGGCGCCAGCCGGCTGCGCGTGGTGCTGCGCCACATCCTGCCCAACACCATCGGGCCGCTGACCGTGCAGGCCACCTATATCTGCGGCGTCGCCATCCTGGCGGAGGCGGGACTGTCCTTCATCGGCGCCGGCGTGCCGCCGGCCACGCCATCGTGGGGCAACATCATGGCCGAAGGCCGCGCGCTGTGGCAGATCAAGCCTTACCTGATCGCCTTTCCGGCGGTCTTCCTGTCGATCACGATATTGGCCGTCAATATGCTGGGCGACGGCCTGCGCGACGCCATCGATCCGCGCATGGCGAAAAGGATCTGACCATGGCCAGCACACCCGATTCCGGCGCCCCGGATGCCGCCGTTCCCCAGGATGCGGTGCGGCCGGACGCAGGCGGCCGCGCCCCCGGCGTCCGACACGCGCCCACCGGCCGCCGCGTCCTGGATGTTGCCGATCTGACGGTCGCCTTCGGCGCGGGGCCGCAGGCCACCGTGGCGGTGCGCGAGGTCAGCCTGCACGTGGACCGCGGCGAAACGCTGGCCATCGTGGGCGAGTCCGGTTCAGGCAAGTCGGTGACCTCGCTGGCCATCATGCGACTGGTCGAATTCGGCGGCGGCCGCATCGTGCAGGGCACGATGACTTTCCATCGGCCCGACGGCAGGACGGTCGATCTGGCCAAGGCCGGCCACGAAGCGATGCGCGCGATGCGCGGCGCCGATCTAGGCATGGTGTTCCAGGAGCCGATGACCTCGCTCAATCCGGTCATGTCCATCGGCGCGCAGATCGTCGAGGCGATACGCCTGCACCAGCCCGGCGACGCCCGCACCGCCGAAGCCGAAGCGCGCCGCATCCTGGACCGCGTGCGCATTCCGGACGCCGCCGCGGTCATGCGCCGGTACCCGCATGAGTTGTCGGGCGGCATGCGCCAGCGCGTGATGATCGCCATGGCGCTGTCCTGCAAGCCGGCGCTGCTGATCGCCGACGAGCCGACCACCGCGCTGGACGTCACCATCCAGGCCCAGATCCTGCAACTGATACGCGAGCTGCAGCGCGACATGGATATGGCGGTGATCTTCATCACCCACGATATGGGAGTCGTCGCGGAAGTCGCCGACCGTGTGATGGTGATGCGGCGCGGGTGCGCCATTGAAACCAACAGCGTGGTGGGGCTGTTCGCGCATCCGCGCGAGACCTATACCCGCGCGCTGATGGCGGCGGCGCCCAAGCTGGGCGCCATGCGCGGCACGGCGGAACCGGCGCGCTTCGATCTGGTGGAGCCCGAGCCGGCGCAGGCATCCTCGCCGGCGCCGTCGTCCGGGGCATCGTCATGCGCACCGCCGTCGCCCACGGCATCGCGGGCGGCGGCACGGTCGTCCATGCCGACGACAGCGCAACCGGCGGCATGGTCTTCCCCGCCGCCGGTTCGGGCGGACGCCGCGAATACAAGCCCGCCCGGCAAGGTGCCGTCCGGGCACCCCATCCTGCGCGTGCGCGACCTTGTCACGCGCTTCGACGTGCGCGGCGGCATCCTGGCCCGTGTCAAGCAACGCGTGCATGCGGTCGAGAAGGTCAGCTTCGACCTGCACGCCGGCGAAACGCTGTCCCTGGTGGGCGAGTCCGGCTGCGGCAAGACCACCACCGGCCGTTCCATCCTGCAGCTGGCGCGGATGACCTCCGGCACGGTGGAATTCGACGGCCGGGAGGTACGGGCCGACGATCGGGAGTCCTTGCGCGCGCTGCGGCGCGGCATGCAGTTCGTTTTCCAGGATCCCTTCGCGTCGCTGAATCCGCGCATGCGCATCGGCGAGTCCATCAAGGAACCCATGCTGATCCATGGCGTGGCCAGGGGTGCCGAGGCCGATCGCCGCGTGGCCGCGCTGATGGCGCGCGTCGGCCTGGATCCCGCCATGGCGACGCGGTGGCCGCATCAGTTCTCCGGCGGACAGCGCCAGCGTATTTGCATCGCGCGGGCGCTGTCGGTGAACCCGCGCGTGCTGATCGCCGACGAATCGGTGTCCGCGCTGGATGTCTCGATCCAGGCGCAGATCGTCAATCTGCTGATCGACCTGCAACGCGAACTGGGCGTAGCCTATCTGTTCATCTCGCATGACATGGCGGTGGTCGAACGTGTCAGCCATCGCGTCGCGGTGATGTACCTGGGCCAGGTCGTCGAAATCGGTCCGCGCCAGGCCGTGTTCGAGAACCCGCTCCATCCCTACACGCGCAAGCTGATGCAAGCCGTGCCGGTGCCCGATCCGACGCGCCGGCGCGACATCCGGGTCGATAACGCGGAGCTTCCCAGCCCGGTCCGGCCCCTGGGCCATGAACCGCGGATACCGCCGCTGGAGCAGGTCGGGCCGGGTCATTTCGTGGCCCGCCATCAGGTCGGCGGCTTGTATTGAGCGTGCATGCCGCGCCGCGGGTTGGCGCGCCGTAGTGGTTACACCCGCGTCGCGGGCAAGCGGGCCGTGGACTTTCCTGGCGCGCCATCCGGCGGCCGGCCTAGTCGGCCTTGTATTGGGTCATTCCTCTCGAACCGGAGCAGAACATGGACCGTAGGCAATTCCTGATCACCACTTCCGCCAGCGCGGCGACCCTGGCGCTGCCGGGCTATCTGCGGGCCGCGCCGCGCGTCGAGTTCCGCTGGATTCCGCAAACCGACCTGACGTTGCTGGACCCCACCTTTACCACCGCCACGATCACGCAGAATCACGCGCAGATGGTGTTCGATACGCTCTATGGGATGGACAACGACTACCAGCCGCATCCGCAGATGGCGTCCGGCCATGAAATGGATGCCGACGGCCTGCGCTGGGTGATCACGCTGCGGGACCAGCTGGTATTTCATGACGGTTCGCCCGTGCGCGCACAGGATGCGGTCGCCAGCCTGCATCGCTGGGCGCTGCGCGACCTGATGGGCAAATCGTTGATGGCGGCGACCGCCGAGCTGACCGCGGTGAACGACAAGCAGCTGCAGTTCAAGTTGAAGAAGCCCTTTCCCTTGCTGCTGCACGCCCTGGGGCGGCAGACCGGCAGCATGGCGGCCATCATGCCCGAACGCCTGGCCAAGGGCCCGGATGACAAGCCGGTCACCGAGATGATAGGCAGCGGCCCCTTCCGCTTCATGCGCGAGCAGTGGGTATCGGGCTCGCGCGTCGTCTATGAGAAGTTCGCCGGCTATGTGCCGCGCAAGGACAGCTTCCCGCCGCAGTTCAGCGCCGGGCCCAAGATCGCGCATATGGACGAGGTGCGCTGGAGCGTCGTGCCCGACCGGGCCACCGCCATCGCCGCCTTGCAGGCGCATGAAGTGGATGGCGTGGAGGCCGTCGACAACGATTTCCTCGGCGTGCTGAAGGCCGACCCCTCCATCGCCCTGCTCAAGCGCAGCCTGCCCACCGTCGCGATCCTGCGCTTCAATCACCTGCAGCCGCCGTTCAACAACGTGCTGATGCGCCGCGCGGTGCTGGCGTCGATCAACCAGACCGACTACATGACGGCCATCAACGGCACGGAGTTCAAGGAGTACTGGAGCGACCGCATGGGCGTCTTCGTGGAGGGCACGCCCATGGCGACCGAGGCCGGCATGGACAAGTTGACCGGCAAGCGCGACCTGGACAAGGTGCGCGCGCTGATCAAGGCCGCCGGCTACAAGGGCGAGGCCATCGTCCTGATCGACCCGGCCGATTTCCCCGCGTATCACGCCGCCGCGCTGGTCACCGCGGACCTGTTCAAGCGCGTCGGCCTGAACGTCGACGTGCAGACCATGGACTGGGGCACGGCGGTACAGCGCCGCAACAACCAGGATGCGCCGTCCAAGGGCGGCTGGAACGTCGCCTTCACCGGCCTGACCGGCCCCAACAACCTGGACCCGGCCGGGCACCTGGCGCTGCGCGGCAACGGCAAGGCGGCGTGGTGGGGCTGGCCCGACAGCCCCAGGCTGGAACAGCTGCGACAGGATTGGTTCAATGCGCCCGACCTCGCCGCGCAGAAGAAGATCTGCGAGCAGATCCAGCTGCAGGTGATCGAGGACGTGCCCTACATCCCCCTGGGCGCCAGCTACCAGGTCAGCGCCTACGGCGCCGAATGGAAGGATTTCCAGCCGCAGCTGCCGCTGTTCTATACCGCCCACAAGGCCTGAGCCATGGAGACGAACATGAATGCATCCGGTCCCCGCGTTGCCGTGCTGGGCTTGCACCTGGAATCCAATGCCTTTGCCCCGGTGTCGGTGGAAGCCGATTTTCGTGCGCAGTGCTGGGAAGAAGGAGACCGCATCAGCACGCTGGCGCGCCAGGTCAGCCACCTGCCCAGCGAGCTGCCCGGCTTCTACGCGCGCATGGACGAGCTGGGGCCCTGGCAGCCGCTGCCGCTGATCGTGATCGGCGCGCCGCCGGGCGGCCCGGCCAGCGCATCGGTGTGGTCCACCTTCATGCGCGAAACGCGGGAGCGCCTGCAGGCCCTGTTGCCGGTGGATGCGGTGTATGTCGCCAACCATGGCGCATCCTCCGCGGAAACCGAGGACGATACGGAAGCCGCGCTGGCGACGATGCTGCGCGAGATGGTCGGGCCGGACGTGCCCATCATCGCCACGCATGACCTGCATGCCAATGTATCGGCGGCGACCGTCGACGCGCTGGACGCGCTGATCGCGTACCGTACCAATCCCCATGTCGACCAGCGCGAACGCGCCGCGGAAGCCGCCGACCTGCTGCACGAGATGCTGGCCGGCATGAAGACCGCCACGGCGCATATCCGCCTGCCCTTGACTCCGCCGTCGGTCACGCTGGGCACGCGCGAAGGGCCTTACGCCGACCTGATCAAACAGGCCGAGGCGTGCATGACCCCGGCGGGGCAGGGGCCGATCGCCAACGTGTCGGTGGTAGGCGGCTTCGTGTTCGCCGATATCCCGAAATGCGGCCTGACGATCAATGTGACGGCGCGCGGGGACCTGGCCGCGGCGCGGCGCACGGCGCTGGCCCTGGCGCGCGCCGCCTGGAACGACCGCCACCGCTACGAGCCGGACATGATCGCCGTGGACCGCGCCGTGGCCATGGCCCAGGCTTCCTCCGTGCCGCTGCTGTTCGCCGACGTGGCGGACAACCCCGGCGGGGGCGGGCGCGGCAACACGTCCTGGCTGCTTGCGGCGTTCCACCAGGCGCGCGTCCCGGGCACCGTGCTGGGCGTGTTCGTGGACCCGGATCTGGCGGCGCAGGCCCATGCGCTGGGCGAGGGACAGGTCTTCGATGCGGTGTTCAACCGCCAGGAATCGGAATTTTCCAAGCGCTTCGAGGCGCGCGCCAAGGTATTGCGGTTGACCGACGGCGAAGGCGAAGGGCGCCGCGGCGTCATGCGCGGCCGCAAGTTTTCGCTGGGGCCCAGCGCGCTGCTGCAGCTGGAGGATTCCGGCCTGCGCGTCATCGTCGGCAGCCTGCGCCGCCAGCTGGCCGAGCCGCGCATCGTGGAAATGCACGGCATCGATATCGCGACCGTCAAGAACCTGATCGTGAAGAGCCGCGGACACTACCGCGCCGGCTTCGACGAATTCTTCAGCCCCGACCGTATCCACGACGTGGACAGCCCCGGGCTGACGACGCCGAACCTCAAGCGTGTGAATTTCCGGCGCTTGCCGCGGCCGGTCTGGCCCATAGATGCGGACGTGACCTGGCGCGAACCCGACTGGGGGGCCGAAGCCGGATAAGCGCCGTTCGGCGGGGCCCGCGCGCCACCGCCGGTGCCTCGCCAAACCCGCCTTCCGCACCGTGATCGGGCGATTCGGTCCAGCGCCCCCCCGGCCTTATGCGGCCAGTGTCACGTCCCGCACGATGGCCTGCACGATGCGCATGACGCTGGACGGCAGCTCCCGCCCCAGCATGGTCTGGATATGGAAGTGGCGCTGGTGCAGGTCGGTATTGGTCAGCGGCACGGCGACCAGCTCGCCGCGCTGGATCCCGGCCAGCACCGTCAGCCGGCTGCCGAAGATGATGGGCCCGTAGTTGCGGCTGAGATTTTGCAACGCGCCCATGTTGTTGCTGGTCATCACGACATTCAGCTCGATGTCCTCGTGCATGCAGCACAGGTCGACGATGAAGCGGATGGTGCTGCCGTGCCCCATCAAGGCGACCGGATAATCGGCGATCTCCTGCATGGACAGGAAGGCCCGCGTAGCCAACGGATGATGCGGCGGCATCACGGCGCACACCGGCAGGATGCCCACGTGCTGGATCTGCACGCCTTCCGGCGCCGACAGGCTGTAGCTGACGCCGATGTCATCCTTGCCCTCGCGCACGCGGCGGTTGATCTCTTCCGACTGCAGGATGTTCAGCTGGAAATGCACGCTGGGTTCCGTCTTGCGGAACTCGCCGATCAGGCGCGGCAGCAGTTCGCGGCCGAAGGCCTGGTTGGCCGAGATCTTCACCATGCGCTGGCCGAGCCGGCTCAGGTCGCGCACGTCCGACCGCGCCCGCTCCGCGTCCAGATGCGCGCGCCGCGCATAGGCGGCCATCAGCTGGCCGGATTCGGTCAACACCATGCCCCTGGCATGGCGGTCGAACAGCACGGTGCCGTATTCGTCCTCCAGCTTGCGGATCATGCGGCTGACCGCCGAAGGCGCCACGTGCAGGGAGTGGGCGGCGATCGTCAGCGATCCATTGTTGACCACTTCCAGGAAGTATTTCAGTGCGGTATTGAGCATGGGGCGAGGGCGGGCTTGCGTCACGGCGGCGCCAGCCACTATGGCGCAAAAGCCCCGCCCCCGCCATCGGGCGCATCCCCAGGATCGTTCGCGCGTACGTCACCCATGCGATACGTCCTTGACGATGAGGGCCATTTGTCGGCATGGCGTGCGCCAGCGTGGGCTTTTACGCGGACCCTTCGGCCGCGCGCGCCACCAGCCATTCCCGGAAGCAGGCGATTTTCGGTTCGTCCGCGCGGCTTTGCGGGCAGACCAGGTGATAGCCGCGTGGACGGCGCAGCACCAGGGGGTGGGGCGCGACCAGGCGGCCCTGGCCCAGGTCTTTTTCCAGGTAGCGCAACTGCCCCAGCGCCACGCCCAGGCCTTCGGTGGCGCATTGGTAGATGATGCTGAGATCCTCGTAGTACATGTCGCCCACCGCCAAGCCGCGATGGGCGCCTGCCAGCCGTATCCAGTCGGGCCAGTGCTGCGGCCGGCGGTTGGAATGCAGCAGCGGCAGTTCCAGCAAGGCCTCGGTCGTACAGGGGCGCGGCAGCCGGGCCGCCAGTTCCGGCGCCATGACCGGCGTCAAGGCATCGCTGAACAGCAGGTCGTTGCGCAGCCCTTCCCACGGCCCGTCGCCGTAGATGATGCCCATGTCGGCGTTCTCGCGCTTGAAGTCCACGCCCTCGACGCTGGCGGTGAGCTTGATGTTGATGTCCGGATGCGCGGCCTGGAAGGCGGGGATCAGGGGAATCAGCCAGCGCACGAACAGCGTGGTGTGCCCGCGCACCGTCAGCACCTGCTTGGCGCCCGCGGAAACGAGCTCGCGCGTCGCGCTGGATATCTGGGCGAACGCATGGGACAAGGACGCGGCATAGCTTTCGCCGCCGCGCGTCAGGCGCAGGCGCCGCCCGCCGCGTTCGAGCAGCGGAAAACCCAGCCAGGTTTCGAGCGTCTTGATCTGGTGGCTGACCGCGCCCTGGGTGATGTGCAACTCCTGCGCGGCGGCGGTGAAGCTGAGATGGCGGGCTACGCTCTCGAAGACACGCAAGGGGTTCAGCGGGGGCAGTTGCGGATTCATGTCTCGATAGTATTAGTTTTATTCATCGCCCATTGAGAATTTCTCGATGGCGCGAACGGCAAGGCATGCCTAACATCGGCGGATTCACCGTCTTCCTTTTCCAGCTACGGAGGGCGGCGACCACGACGACAAACCCGCGACGTATTAGTTTTACTACGTTCGGACAGGAGACTGCGCATGAACGCCCGCTACAGCACTGACTTTCCCTCGCTGAAGAACGAGGTGGACCCCGCGGAATGGCAGGTTCGCAAGGACCTGGCCGCCTGCTACCGGTTGATGGATCGCTACGGCATGACCGACATGATCTACAACCACATCACCGCGCAGATCCCCGGCAAGAAGGACCACCTGCTGATCAACCTGTATGGATTGCTCTACAAGGAGATCACGGCGTCGAACCTGGTGGAAATCGACCTGGACGGCAATGTGGTGCGCAAGCCGGACACGGACTACGGCATCAACAAGTCCGGCTATGTGATCCACGGCTGCATCCATCGGGCGCGGCCCGACGTGCATTGCGTCATCCATACGCACACCCGCGCCGGCATGGCGATATCGGCCATGCGCTGCGGCCTGCTGCCGATCACGCAGACGTCCTCGCGCTTTCATGGCCATATCGGCTATCACGACTTCGAAGGGCCCGCGGTGGACCTGGCCGAGCAGGAGCGCCTGGTGCGCGACCTGGGGCCGCACAACGCCATGATCCTGCGCAACCACGGGCTGCTGGTGTGCGGCGCCTCCGTGCCGCAGGCGCTGAACCTGATGTACCAGCTTGAAATGGCCTGCCGCGCGCAGGTGGACGCGATGGCCGGCGGCCTGGAAAACGTCGCCGTGCCGGGCAAGGACATCCTGGAGCGCAGCGCCCACCTGTACCAGCCCGGTACGCGCCGCCCGTACGGCGAGCTGGAATGGCACGCCATGCTGCGCCTGCTGGACGCCGAGCCCGGCGGCTATCCGCGCTACGACAGCTGAAGTCCGAACCTGCGGGAGGTTCGATACCCGCGCGGCGCGATGCCGCGCGGGCCACAACATTCTCATACCCGTACTGGAGACAATCATGAAACCCTGGATCAAGGGCGCCGCGGCCTTGGCGCTAGGCCTGGCCTGTGTGGCGCCTTCCGCGCGGGCGGCGGACAACTTCCCGAATAAACCCATACGCATCATCGTGCCGGTGTCGCCCGGCGGCACGGTGGACCTGGTCGCGCGTCTGGTCGCCAAGGGCCTGTCGCAGGACCTGGGCCAATCGGTGCTGGTGGAGAACAAGCCCGGCGCCAGCGGGCTGGTGGGCACGCGCGAAGTGGCGCGCTCCGCGCCGGACGGCTACACGCTGCTGGCCTCGGCCAATACCTTTGTATCGGTGCCCGAATTCGTGCCCGACGCGGGCTACGATCCCATCAAGGATTTCGTGCCGGTGACGCAGACCGCCCAGATTCCCATGGTGCTGGTGGTGCATCCTTCCCTGCCCGAGCGTACGGTCAAGGCGCTGATCGAACGCGCGCGCGCCCATCCCGGCGAACTATCCTTCGGCTCGTCGGGCGTCGGTTCCACGGGCTATATCGCCGCCGAGCTGTTCAGCAAGCAGGCGGGCATCAAGATGCTGGGCGTCTCGTACAAGGGCAACGCGCAGGCCCTGACCGACCTGATCGGCGGACAGGTATCGATGATGTTCGACCAGGTCAGTACGTCGGGGCCGTATGTCTTGAGCGGCAAGCTGAAGGCGATAGGGGTCACGACCACGACGCGTTCCAAGCTGCTGCCCGATGTGCCCACCATCGCCGAGTCGGGCCTGCCCGGGTTCGAGGATGACACCTTCAATGCCATCTTCGCGCCGGCCGGCACGCCCGCGCCCATCGTGGCGCGCCTGCATGACGCGATCGCCAAGGTGCTGAACCAGCCGGCGATCACCGAGCAGTTGGCCAAGCAGGGCGTGGAGGTGAAGATCAGCCCCAAGCCGGAGGATTTTCACGAATACCTGAAGCGGGCGGTGGAAAAATACCGGTCCATCGCCAAGGAAACGGCGCCGTCGCGGTCCTGACCGGCGCCCGCCGTCCCCTCGTCCGCTTCCGCAGTCCCCGCCGTGCGCTGTGCCTTGTGCGACGTGCGGCGTGCGCGGCCATCCCGACGGGGTGGCGCGACGTGATGTATCGTCCCGCTTCGGCCTGCCGACCCTGGAAGCGTGGCGGGCCTGTGTTCGCCCCATCCATCCGGCGAAGCCGCGGGAGACGCCATGGATCTACGCCAACTCGAATACTTCGTCCACGTCGCGGAGCTGGGCAGCTTCACCAAGGCCGCGGCCATCCTGGATGTCGCGCAGCCCGCGCTCAGCCGGCAGGTGCGCCGCCTGGAAATCGAACTGCGCCAGACGCTGCTTTACCGCAATGGCCGCGGCGTCAGTCCCACCGAGGCGGGCAAGCGCCTGCTGGCGCACGGCCGCGGCATTCTCCTGCAGTTCGACCGCGCGCGCCAGGAGGTCGAGGAGGCGCGCGGCTCGCCCGTGGGCCGCATCGTGGTAGGCGTGCCGCATTCCATCGGCCGGCTGCTGACCGCGCCCTTTGTCGCCGAGTTTCGCCGTGCGTTTCCGCGCGCCATGCTGTGCATCACCGAAGGGTTGACCGTCCATCTGCATGAATGGCTGCTGTCCGGCCGTATCGATGTGGCCATCCTGCACGATCCCATCCCGACGCCTGGACTGGAATTCCTGCCGCTCAGCGAAGACCCGCTGTTCCTGATCGAACGCCGCGCGAAGGGCCGCGCGGCGCAGGGGACGTCCATCGCCGTCAAGGCCCTGGCCGATGTCCCGCTGATCATTCCCAGCCGCCCGCATCCCCTGCGCATGCTGGTGGAGACGCGCCTGGCCAGCCAGGGCCGCAAGATTTCCGTCGCGCTGGAAATCGATGCGGTGGGCGCCATCGTGGACCTGGTGACGCAGGGCTACGGCCATGCCATCGTCACGCAGAACGCCTTGCTCATCGCCGCGGATGCGGCCAAACTCAGCGCGCGCCGCATCATTTCGCCGCGCATCACCAGCACCCTGGCGCTGGCCACGTCGTCGGAACGTCCCGAAACCGCCCTGGCCCGCCAGACGGCCGCGCTGATCGCCAGCTTCGTTCCCAAGGCGCTGGCCCAGGCCGCGCGCCGCGCCGGTTCACGCAAGGGCTAGGGCCTGTTAACAAGGCCTGAGGCGCTTCCCGGCCGAAGCAGGCCTGTCCGAAGCGGGACCGGGCGGCACCGGATGTGCGACGGGCATCCGCCAGCAAGGAGGGCCGTTATTCATTCCAGGAATATCAGCTAGATCGGAAATGCCGTTCCGCTCTCGCTGGGACGCGTCTATAGTCACTTTTTAATACATTTATCGCGCGAAGCAGGAGAGTGGTGTGTTGATTACCGACACCCAGGTGCATTTGTGGGAGGCTCACCGGCCGGACCGGCCATGGCCTGCCGAGGAAGTCGAACGCAAGGTTTTCGTGGCGGTCGAAGGGGCACGCCCGCACCGTGAGGAACCCTTGGGCGCCGAGGAATTCCTGGCCACGATGGATGCCGCCGGTGTGCAGCGGGCCATCATCGTTCCGCCTTCTCCTGTCGGCGACAGCAACGACACGGCGCTGGAAGCGGCCGCCCGCTATCCCAAGCGCCTGGCCATCATGGGGCGCTTCAATCCGGAAGCCCCCGGCGCGCGCGACCGGCTGGAGCGTTGGCTGGAACAGCCCAACATGCTGGGCATCCGCCTGACCTTCCACAAACCCAAGTGGAGCGCCTGGCTGGAGCCCGGCGGCATGGACTGGTTCTGGGCCGCCTGCGAGCGCCTGGCCATCCCGCTGATGGTGTTCGTGCCGGGCCACGTGGACAAGATCCCGTACCTGGCGCAGCGTTACCCCGGCCTGCAGCTGGTGCTGGACCACATGGCCCGCCGCAGCAACCTGCGCGACGACGCCGCCTTCGCCGACCTGGACGAGCTGTTGGCGCTGGCGCGCTTTCCCAATGTGTCGGTGAAGGCGTCCGCCGCACCGTGCTACAGCAACGAGCCTTATCCCTACGCCAATCTGGATCCCTACCTGAAGCGCATCTTCGAGGCTTTCGGCCCGCGGCGCACGATGTGGGGATCGGACTACACCCGACTGCCGTGCACCTACCAGGAATGCGTCGACCATTTCCGCGTCGCGCTGGATTTCCTGGACGATGACAGCCGGGCCTGGGTCATGGGCAAGGCCGCCGCGGCGATCCTGCGCTGGCCCGAATCCGCTTTTGACGACGACGCCTGACGTCACGGGGGCGCATGCCCCCGCTTTTTTTTTCGAGTGATGAGATCGATGAGAGAACAGATGAAACCCGCAATCCGTATGCCGTCATGGCTGCTGGCGGCCGCGCTGGCGGTCGTGACGATGATTCCCGTGGGCGCCGCGCAGGCGCAGGCGGGCTATCCCGACAAGCCGATCCGCATGGTCGTGCCCTTCCCCCCGGGCGGCGCGGTGGACATCCTGGGCCGACTGGTGGCGCAGCACATCGGCCAGCAGATGAACCAGTCCGTCATCGTGGAAAACCGTTCGGGCGCCAACGGCAGCGTGGGCAACGAGGCGGCCGCCAAGGCGCCGGCCGACGGCTACACCATCCTGCTGGGCGCCAACGGCCTGGCGACCAACGTCGCCCTGTATCCGAAGCGGCCGTTCTCTGAACTGAAGTCGCTGACGCCCATCGCCTACGTCGGTTCTTCGCCGCTGATCATGATGGTGCCGGCGAATTCGCCCGCCCATGCGCTGAAGGACATCGTCGATGCCGCCAAGGCTGATCCGAACCGGATCAGCTATGCGTCCGCCGGCCCCGGCAGTTCCGCCCACCTGGGTTCGGAGCTGCTGAAGTACGTGACCAAGACCAGCATGCTGCACGTGCCGTACAAGGGCGGCGCGCCCGCGATTGTCGACCTGACCGCCGGCCGCGTGGATTTCATGCTGCTGGACCCGGTGCAGGGGCTGTCGCAGCTGCAGTCCGGCCGCCTGCGCGGACTGGTTGTCGCCAGCAAGGAACGCCTGCCGCTGGTGAAGGATGTGCCGTCGGCCGCGGAAGCCGGTTTCCCCGAGTTCGAGGCCAGCGTGTGGTGGGGCTTCATGGCGCCCAAGGGTACGCCGCCGGAGATCGTCAACCGCCTGAACGCGGAGATCAACAAGGCGCTGACCAACCCCGACGCGCAAAAAGTGCTGGCCGGCATGGGCGTGACCACCAAGCCCGGCACGCCGGAGGACTTCGGCAAGTACCTGGACGCCGAGGCCGCCAAGTGGTCGACGGTGATCAAGTCGGCCAACATCACGGCCGATTGATGCCGGTTCCGGTCTACCGGGAATGGCGGGCCGGTCCACCGGCCTGAGCGCCGCCCGGCCTTCAAGAAAATGCCGCGATTCCGCCAGGAAATCGCGGCATTTCTCGTTTCAGGCGCGGCGCGGCGGCCGCGGCGGGGCGGTAAGACGCACGACCGCGCGGCTGCCGCGCCGCGCGCTCATTCCGCCCGGATTCCCGCGGTGTCGATCAGCTTTTTCCACTTCGCGACTTCCGCCTTCTGGAACGCGGCGAGCTGCTGCGCATCCATGCCGCTGCCGTCGATGGCCATGTCATCGAATTTCTTCTTCACGTCCGGTTCCTTGAGGATCTTCATGATCTCGGCGCTCAGCCTGTCGACGATGGGCCGGGGCGTGCCGGCGGGCGCGAAAACCGCCTGCCAGGAGACGACCTCGTAATCCTTCAGGCCCAGTTCCTGCATCGTCGGCACGTCCGGCAGGTGGGGATCGCGCTGCGCGGAGGTCACCGCCAGCGCGCGCAGCTTGCCCGCCTGGATGAGCGGCAGCGCGGGCGGGATGTTGTCGAAGGCCATGGAAAGCTGCCCGCCCATCAAGGCTTGCAACACCGGCGCGCTGCCCTTGAAGGGGACGTGCATGATGTCGACCTTGGCGGTCGCCTTGAACAATTCGCCGGATAGATTCTGCGACGTCCCGTTGCCCGACGAACCATAGCTCAGCGCGCCCGGCTTGGCCTTGGCCGCGGCCAGGACGTCGGCCACGCTGCGCAGCGGGCTGTCGTCCTTGACCAGCAGGGCATTGCCCAACTTGCCGGTCAACGCCACGGGCACGAAATCCTTCACCATGTCATACGGCATGTTCTTGTACAGGCTGCCGTTGATGGAGTGCGAACTGATGGTGCCGCCCACCAGCGTATAGCCGTCGGGCTTGGCCTTGGCGACGAAATCCGAGCCGATATTGCCGCCCGCCCCCGGCCGGTTTTCGACGACGACGGTCGTGCCCAGGGCGGGTCCGAGCTTGCTGGCGACCAGGCGGCCGATGATATCGGTCGCGCCGCCCGGCGCGAAGGGAACGATGTAGGTAATGGGTTTGCCGGCGGGCCATGCGGCCTCGGCATGCGCGGTGGCGGCAAGGCCCAGCGCGCAGACGGCGGAAAGGGCGAGTCGGGTGGCAGCGTGCATGGTGTCTCCTCTTGCGTGCGTTCATGGCTGCAGGGATATGCGCGAACCAGGCCCTCTGTCGGGGCGCTTGGGCAACGGCCGTACGTGGCTGCCTGTACGGACCGGGGTGGCCGCGCCGCGGTGTTCGGGACATCGCGGCGCGGCCGTGCGTGCATAGCATATACCGCACAGCGCACCGTATCGCTTACCAGCGGTATTGGTATCCCGCCACGATCGCGCGCGATTGCGACAGGTGCCGGCCCTTGCCGACTTCCACATCCGCGTACAGGAAGTGGCGGCGCCCCAGTTGCGCCTGGGCGCCGGCGCCGATTTCGAAGCGGTTGCCGGAGAAATCCGTGCCCAGCGCGGCGCCATCGGCGTGTATCGCGCCGCGGTTGGCGAATTCGCGCACCCAGTTGAACCTGACGTAGGGCGTGGCCACGCCGCCGTTGCCGAGGTCCACGCTGCGGCCCGTGCGGATGCCGATCCTGGACTGCAGCGAATGGCCGCCGCGGTCATGTACCGCCGTGCCGTCGCTCAGGGTATAGCGCGCGGCCCCCACGCTGAAATAGGCCAGGCCCGCGCCGGGCTCGACGAACCAGCCCCGCGCCAGGTCCAGGCGGCGTCCGCCGGCCACCGCGATGCCGGCGCCGGAATGGCGGAACCTGCCCGTGGCGGTGCCGTCGATTTCCGGGCCGCGCGCCTGGACGGTGTTGCGGAAGCGGCCGCCGGATGCCGCCACGCTGGCATAGGCGCCGTTGTCGGCCTCCAACACCGCGTACGCGCCGAACAGCACCGCCGATGTCCGGCCTTTTCCGTCGTCGAAGCGGCGATGCGCATCGACCTGAGTGGCGGTGGCGCCCACGTGCCAGCGGCCCGCGGTGACCTCCACCGTGCGGTCCGCGCCCAGGGTATAGCCCCATAGCGATTGGGTGTAGCGTCCACCCTCGGATTGATGCAGGTGCTGGTGGCTGTCGATGCCGCGTATCCATACGCCGGACCCCGTCGCGGCCGGGCCGGATGCCAGGGTATCGGCCGAACCGCTGCCGGACCGCAGCGCCTGCGTGCGGTCTTCTGTCGGCCGCATGGCGGCCGTCCATAGGGTGCTGGCCGACGCAATGCCGCCGTTGTTGACCAAGGCAGCCTGGATGGACCGACGCGGCTGGCCAGGGGCAGCGATATCGCCCTGGTTCGCGTCGATGGCGGCGGTATCGCCCCCGGCGGCATCGATGGCGGCGGCTTCGCTGTCGTCAGCGGGCGTTTCGGCGTCCCCGCCGCCCGTGTCGTCCGTCGCGGCGTGCGCGGATTCGTCGTTGCCCGCGCCATTGCCGCTTTCGTCGTCGACCTGGCCATTGCCGTTCTGGCCGCTGCCGTTGCCGCCGCCGGCGTCGCCATCGCCCGCCTGGCCCGAGGTGCCGCTCGTGTCCGGCTGGTCCGGCGAGCCGTCGCCGCCGGTCGGGGTGTCGGGCGTGTCGCCGCCGGCTTCCCTTTCCAGCGACCACACGAAGCCCGTGGCGGTGCGCTTTTTGTGCAGGGTGTAGCGATGCCCGCCGGCATCGACCGCCTGCTCGGCGTTGGCCAGCGTGAACGATGCGTTGCCGCGGTGCGCTTGCACGATGGGCACCGCGCGCGGTCCCGTGGTTTTCGCGGTACCGGAATGGTCCGTGATGAACACGGCATACGAGCCGTTCGCGGTGCCCTGGATATCAAGCTTGTCCGCTCGGCCGCGTGCCAGATGCGTGCGCATTTCGAAGCGGCCGCGGCCGGCCAGGCTGTCGCGGATCGTCAAGGTATGGAATCGCGTCGGGGCGTCGGGCCCGCGATTCGGCGCCACGAAGCGCAGGGTCGAGGGGTGCGACATCCCGAGGCTATCGATGACTGAGTTCGCATCCATGGCCCATGTGCTGTCGCCGGCGATGTCCACATGGCCGCCGATATCGGTGTGGCCCTCCCATATCGAGTGGTTCGCCAGCCGGATATGCGCGCGCGCCCGCGGCATGCCGCGCACTTCGCCTTGCGCATGCGTGTCGTCCAGCTTGAGCATGGCGTAGTAGGTACGTCCGGATCGCAACGGCTCCGCGCCGTTCAGGGGCACGACATCGAGCAGGACATCGGCAGCGCTGCGCACGTCGGCGTGCCTTAACTGGAAGACCGCGCTTTCGTCGGCGGTATGCACCCATGCCCGCAGGGCGGAGCCGTAGCTGGCCAGGATGGCGCGCGTGTCCTTGCCTTCGAATTGGAACCGTCCGGCTTCGTTACCTACGCTGTAGGAGGTTTGGGGGCTGGTCGTCAGAGGGACGTCCTGCAGGTGTATGCTCGCCCGCTGCAGTTCGATGGCCGGGGACCGTGCGCCCTGCATGTCCAGGGCCCCCCCCACGATCCGCACCCGGGTATTGGCCGCAGGGCACCGGCTGTTGCTTGCGTCGACCGTGCACGGGGTTCTTCCTGCCACCTCCATGCCGACACTGTCCGCCCCGTGCAGTTGCAGCCACAGGTTCTCGCCGGAGATCCTGGTGCTGTCGCGCGCCAGTATGCCGGTGCCGGATGGCCCGTACAGGATGGCGCGCACACCATTGAAGGTGATGTTCTTGCTGCCGAGGGCATAGATGGCGGTATTGTGCGATCCCCTGCCGTAGATGTAGACATCGGCGCCGGGTAGCATGAACGAGTCTGGTGCCGCGTTCTGTCCTTGCCGCATCGGCCGGCCCAGGTGGATAGGGCTGGCGCGGCCGACGGTATACAGCCCACGGGATCTGTTGCCTTCCACGATGATGGTCCCGCTGGCCATGCGCAGTTCGCCGTTGTCGATGTACGCCCAGTCGGGATAGTCACCTCTTTCATCGAAGCCACCCAGCCCGTGCGCGCGGTCGCCACGCGTGGTAATGGTGGTGCCGGTGATATGGACCCGCGACGCGTTGCTGAAATAGACGCCGTACGCATCAGGGCCCATGGTGTGGAGGTCGGCATTCGTGATGTCGCTGGTCCCCGGCTCCACCGCCTTGACGGCGTGTTCCAGGAAACCCTGCGTTTGGATGGGTCCGAGCACCAGCGTTTTACGGCCGGCGTCTCCGTTGGTGGTCTCGATGGTACGGTCCGACCCGGTGTATCGCACGGCGTATTCGTCCGCGCGGGTGTCGCCCAATGGGGCCATCAGTAGGCCCAGCGCCGCCGCGCTGCGGGCCATACCACTTTTCCAGGCGCGTTCCGGACGTGGCTTGCGGCCGGCGGTACCCACGGCATGCATCTTGGCCTTGCGGCCACTTCGATTGCGTATTCCTTGGGCGCGTATAGGGGCCATGGCGGGGTGATTCTCCAGCATCTGATATGGTCTCCATGTCCCGGCGAAAGGCCGGGCCCGCGACGACGGCCGGCCGCGATCGCCTTGTGATTGGCGATCGCGGCCGGCTGTACGCGGGAAAGGACGGAGCGTGTATGTGCGCGTGCTGGTGTTTCTGTTCCGCCGATCCCGAAACCACGGGCCGAAGATGCGTGGAATCGCGTTCGGCCCCGCGCCAAGGCCGGCGGACGCATTACCAGCGGTATTGGAAGCCGATGGTTACCGCGCCCGATTGCTCGAAGCGCCTGCCCTTGGCGTAGCCGACGTCGACGTACAGGCTGTGCGCCTTGCCCAGCCGCGCTTCCATCCCCACGCCGAGCTCGAGGCGGCTGCCGCCCAGGTTCGCCTTCAGCGGCGTTTCGCCCACGGTGACGTGGTTGCGGTTGCCGCGTTCGTACGCGTAGCCCGCGCGCAGATACGGCGTCACGTTCCCGCCGTTGCGGATCTCGATGGCTCGTCCGACGCGCGCGCCCGTGCGCCATTGCAGCGAATGGCCACCGTGGTCCTGCACAGGCGTGCCGTCGCTCAGTGTGTAACGGGCGCTGACGACGCGCAGATAGTCCAGCCCCGCGTACGGTTCGACAAACCATGCGCGTGGCAGCTCCACGCGGCGGCCCCCTTCGAGCGATGCGCCGGCGCCCCGGTTGTGGAAGGCGCCCGTCAGGCGCTTGCCGTCCGAGAATTTGCCTTGCATGTCGTGCCGGTAGCGCCCGGTCGACACGATGGCCGTGGCATAGCTTCCCCTGGGCCCCAGGAAGGTGGCGTAGGCCCCGATATGCGTGCTGCGCGTGTTGCCTTTGCCGTCATCGAAGTCGCGGCGGCTGGCGATCTGCGCGGCGAGCAAGCCGATGTGCCAGCGTCCGGCGGACACGTCGATGGCATGGTCGACGCCCGCGACGAAGCCATAGAGCGCTTGCCGGTATTCGCCCGTGAGCGGGTTATCGATTTTCTGCCGGCCCTCCGCGGCGTCGATCCAGAGGCCCGTGGCGGCGTCGACGGCATGGGCGCCGCTGGGCAGGGCCATCGCGTTGCCGTGGCGCGCGGCGCGCAAGCGCCGGTTGACCGCGGCCAACTGCGCGTTCCAGATCCCCTGGCCGGCGGCGAGCGCGGCGTTGTTGACGGCCAGCGTGGCGGCGGGAGACAGGACGACGGGCGGCGGTGGAGGCGCGGGCGGTTCCGGGGCAGGGGAAGGCTCCGTATCCTGTGTTTCGCCTTCATCCTTATCGGGCTCCGGTTCCGCGTCGGTTTCATCCGTGGGTTCGTCGTCGGCGTCGTCACCGGGCTCGGGCTCGGGCTCGGCGTCGGGAGCGGGCGCCGCTTCGGGTTCCCCTCCGGGTCCCGGTTCCGCATCGATCCAGGGCTCGTCGGGACCTCCGCGGTCGGGTGCGGGTTCGCCGTCCGGGTCCTTGTCCGCGGGCGGCTCGCCTGTCGGGGTCTCCGGGCCCGGCTGGTGGGACGGCGGAACATCGCCTGTATCCCCTTCCGGTTCGCCGCAGTGTGCGCCGTCCGGGCATGCCGGGGGGAGTGGTTCGGCGCCGGGTGGCTGAATCTCGGGCGGCTTGACTTCGGGAGCCTTGACCTCGGGCGGCTTGACGTCAGGCGTCTTGACCTCAGGCGGCTGGCCCACAGGCGGCTGGACTGGCGGCGGCTGCACGGGACCGGGTGGGTCGCCGGGAATATCGCGCTCGTCTATCCGGTCGGGTCCGCCCTGCGTAGGAGGTGGGGCATGGCGCAACCGATGTGGCGGTTCGAGGTCCATGGTGGCGTAGCCGCGGATGAAGGGGGCGCCTTCAGGCACCACCAGCACGGTCACCGCCGGATCGTCCCGGATTTTTTCCTTATGCAGCCGGAAGGCGTGGCCGCCGAGCATCACCCGTTCGGCGTTGTCCGGCAATGTGTAGTTGGCCGGGCCGCCCTGGGCCGCGTGAAGCAGATCCATGGACGTTACCGTTTCGGCCACCTTGCCGGTATCCCGTGGCGCGATGACGATGTCGTCGTGGACCCGCCCATCGACGACGACTTTGTCGGTTTGCCGGCTTGCCGGATCGACGCGGATCCCGATTTCCCCGCTGCCGCGCATATCTTCCGTGATGTGCAGGCGGTGGAAGTCCGATGATTGCTCCGCCTGCCGTGCACGCGCCTGGAAGGCGATCATGCCCTGGCCCACGACCACGTTTTCCACGACGGAGTCCCCGTCCACATTCCACGTGCTGGCCGCTTCCACCGCCACCGTCCGCCCCACGTCCGTATGGCCCGACCACGACGCCCCTTGGCGCAGGTTGACGTTCACGCGCGGTGCCGGGGAGCCGCCTCCCCAGATGCGGCCCCGCGCCTCGCCGCCGTCCAGGGACAGGTCCACATGCGCGGGCGGAGCCGGCCCCTCATCCCCATGATCGCGGCCCACTTCCAGCAGGCTATGGGCTTCGCTGACGATGGACACGTTGCGGAAATCGAAGCGTGCGGTTTCGCGGTCGCTTCCCGTCCACGCCGCCAGCGCCGAGCCGGTGCTGCGCAGGATGGTGCGGCCCTGCCTGCCTTCCATGCGAAAAACACCGGACTCGTTGCCCACCGCGAAGCGGGCGGCCTCGGAGGTAGTGACCGACACGTCTTCCAGCGACACCTGCGCGCGCACGATTTCCACGGCCGGCGAATTTTGTCCTGTCATGGCGATGAAACCGTTCGCCAGCTTGACCGATGTCGGCACCGGGCATCGCACGCTGTCGTCGCGGCCGGCACCGTCGCCGCGTACACGCAAGCCGAAACTGTCCGCACCGGATGCCGTGATGCCGATGTTCCTGCCATCGACGCGCGCGCTCGCGCCGATATTCATGGCCACCAAGCCGATTTCATGCAAGTCGATACCGACCCCGTTCAATTCCAGCTGGCGCCGTCCCTTGATGACGATGCCGACGTTGTCCGCGCCCTTGCCGTCGATACGCACGTCCGGCTGGCGCGCGCTGGCCGGCCCCGTATAGCCCATGCTCCATAGCGTGGCCTCGGCGGTTTCCCGCAACGGTCGGCCCAAACGCACGCTCGGCGTGGTCAGGCCCATCGCAACGCTGCCCGGGCCGTGCAGCGTAATCCTGCCGCGGCGCAATTCCAGGTCTCCCGGCTGCGCCGCCGCCTGGCCCGGCGGGCCGGCGCCGTCACCGCGCAAGCCTTCGACCGCATGCGCACGCGCGCCATGGGTGGCGATGTTCACGTCGGTCATGATGACCCGCGCGGCGCCGCTGTAGTAAAGGGCGTAGGCGTCGTCGCCCTGCGTCGAGACAGGCCCCGACAACAGGACTGAGCCGGGGTACAGCGCGTGGATGGCATGTTGATGGTGCTGCTGCGTGACGATAGGCCCGTGGACACGCGCCATGGCGTCCGCGTCGCCGTCGGTGGCCTGTACCGTCTCGTTGGACGGTCCGTAGTCCTTGAGGGGACCGCCGGCATAAGCCAGGCTGGCGGGACCGGCGATCAAGCCGAAGGAGGTGACGCGGTACACGGCGCGAAGAACCCATGGAGGCTGGGCGCGGCGAGGGACCGGGTGTCCGCCGGATGGGCGGATGCGCTGGAACATCGGAACGGGGTACGGCGATGACGGGGATGCAGGGTGTTGCGGGTCGGACATACTGCTCCTTGAGCGCTAAGGGTGGAACGAATCGTGTGCTGCGTACTCTCGGTAGACGAAACTGGAAGCCCGGCCCGGACGACATGTCGGGAAGGGGCGTGGGGGGGGCGCGGCATCGCCGCGGTAAGGGCGGCGGGATGCCGGAAGAAGAGAGAGGGATGGACGCTGTCGGGCTCGCGCCCGTGCGGGCAAGTCCCGCCATGCCGCGCCGGCCCGCGCGCAGGCCGCGCCAGGGCGGCGGCTGCGTGGGATCAGGAGCCTATGGGGGAATGGAGCCGGCGCGGGCGATGCCGACGGCGCGCGGATGGCCCGCGCATGCCATGTTCATGCGGCATGCGGCGGGACGCGAACGCGGCCTTAGCAGGGAGGTCGTGCGTACCGGTGCGGGTTCAGGGAACCGCGGGTGCCGCGAAAGAAAGCAAGGCGGTGCGGCGCCATGGACGATGCGCGTGCCGCGATGCGGCGCGAGGGGGATCGGGGGTGGAGAGGCGAGGGGAGGTTCAGCGAAGTCATCAAGCTGCGGTATCTACGACCAGATCAATCTGGATGCAACGGGGTTTAGTCATCAAGACGCCCGTTCGTCGCGCAGTAGAGAGACGGGGTTCCTGCTTCACGCGGGAATTCCCCGTCTCCATGACTTATAAGACTTACTCACAGCCGCAGGGTCATCGCAGCGTGCCGATGAAACCCTGCGTTGCCGCATGGGGGCGATGAACCTCGTGTCTGGCGCGCCGGGTCATGGGATAACGCCGCACGCCGCGCGGCCGCCGCCGCCGCCCAGCGGCATGGGATGGTCGCTGTGGTTGTCGCCCCCGACGTGGATCATCAGCGCGTGCTTGTGGACTTCCGAAAGCTTCAGGCGTGGCGCGAGCACGGGATTGGTGGCATTGCCGCCATTGTCCACATACAGCGCCGGCAGGTCGCCGCGGTGGCCGTCGCCCCACGGGGCGCCGTGCTTCTTCGCCTGGTTGGGGTCGTAGTGTCCGCCCGCGGCGCCGGCCGGCACGGGCTTGCCGTCCTGCTGCGCCGGGCCGCAATCGCCCTTCTCGTGGATGTGGAAGCCGTGCAGCCCTGGGGGCAGTCCTTTCAGGTTGGGCGTCAGGACCAGGCCGTACTTGTTCTGCGACAGCGTGACGGTACCGATGTCTTCGCCCTTGCCGGTGGGCGTGGCCAGTGCCATCGGGACCGTGACGTCGGCCTGCGCGGTGGCGGCCGCGCACAGCGCGGCGGCGGTGGCGGCGGCCGTACCGGCGACGGCCAGCAGAATCTTGCGGGAATGGGAATGTTTCATCGCACCTCCTTCCGGGAATGACCGGCGCCGGGTGGCGGCCGGTGTCGCGAGTGTGCGGCAAGGCGGCCCGTTCGTCAGCCGCGAATGCGTTACCGAATCTTGGTCAGGCCAGGACGCTGAAGCCGATGGTGGTGGTGCCGTCGCCGCTACTGGCGAATACTTCGCCGCCGTGCATGGTGGCCACCGCCTTGACGATGGCCAGGCCCAGGCCGTGGCCATGGGTGTCGCCATTGTCGTGGCGCGACGCATCCACGCGGTAGAAGCGGTCGAACAGCCGCGGCAGATGGACGGGATCGATCGGCGGCCCCGGATTGGAGACGGCGATGCGTACCGTGCCCGGCCGTGGCTCGATGCGCACGGTGATGCGTTGCCCACGCTCGGTATGCTGGATGGCGTTCTGCAGCAGGTTGGTGAGCGCGCGCCGGAAACGCGCGGTGTCCAGCGAGGCCTCGGCCCGGGTGTCGCCCTCGATGTCGACGGCCAGCCGCATATCGTCCAGGACGAATTCAAAAAACTCGATGGTCTTGCCGACTTCCGTGGCGACGGGCGTGCGGACCAGGCCGGTGGCGGCTTCGCCCTGGTCGGCCCGGGCCAGGAACAGCATGTCGTTGACGATGGCGCGCAGGCTGTCGAGTTCTTCCAGGTTGGACTGCAGGACTTCCTCCAGCTCCGCGGCGCTGCGGCGGCGCGACAGGGCCACCTGCGTCTGGCCGATCAGGTTGGTCAAGGGGGTTCGCAGCTCGTGCGCCACGTCGGCATTGAAGGCTTCCAGCCGGGTGTAGGCGGTTTCCAGCCGGCTCAGGGCGCCGTTGAAGGCGCCGGCCAGGTCGGCCAGCTCGATGGGCAGCGTGGCGACGTTCAGCCGTTGGGCCAGGTGCAGCGGACTCAGCATGCTGGCCTCGCTGGAAAGGCGCTGCAACGGCAGCAGGCCCATGCGGGCCACCCAATGGCCCAGCAGCATGATCAGCAGGACGGCCGACAGCAGCAGGCTGGCCAGGGCGATCAGGAAGGTGTGCAGCGTATGGAAGTAGGGCGCCGTCTCCATGCCGACGATGAACTTTACCTCCGGGCGTTCCTGCAGCGCCGGGACGGTGCGCACCAGGATGCGCATGGGATATTCGTGCCCCGGCATGGCCACGCTGTCGAAGCCGTCCAGCGGCGCGGCGGCCGCCAGGACGGCGGGAACGTCCTTGCCGTAGGCGTAGGCCGGATCGGGGCTGAGAATCCAGAATCGCAGGCTGCCGTCGGCCGGCGTCAGCGTATCCATCTTGGTTTCGGCGCGGCTCCAGCGTTCGGTGTTGCCCATGCGGTTCAGGGCATACAGCATCTCGTTCGCGGTGGTGGTCAGCACGTCGGTCTGCTGGCGCGCCAGCTCGGCGCGCAGGACGCCGTACAGCGCGATGCCGATCAGGGAGAAAGTCAGCAGGGCGACCGAGGCAAACATCAGCGCCAGCCGGGTGGTGATGGAGGTCTTCATTCCGGCAGCGCGTCGTCGCGCTGTTCCAGGACATAGCCCATGCCGCGGATGGTGTGCAGCAGACGGGTGCCGAAAGGGCTGTCGATCTTGGCGCGCAGGCGCTTGATGGCCACTTCGACGACGTTGACGTTGCTGTCGAAGTTCATGTCCCAGACGAGTTCCGCGATCGCCGTCTTGGACAGGATTTCGCCCTTGCGCCGGGCCAGCACCGCAAGCAGGGCGAATTCCTTGGCGGTCAGGTCGATGCGCACGCCGGCGCGCTGCGCCTTGCGGCTGGCCAGGTCGATCTGCAGGTCGCCGATGCGCAGGTGCATGGGTTCCTGCGTCCGGCCGCGGCGGGTCAGGGCCTGCAGGCGGGCCAGCAGTTCCAGGAAGGAAAACGGCTTGACCAGGTAGTCGTCGGCGCCATCCTGCAGGCCGCGGATGCGGTCCTCGACGCCGTCGCGCGCGGTCAGCATGATGACCGGCGTCTGCCGGAAGCGCCGCAGCTCGCGCAGCACCTGGAAGCCGTCCAGGCCGGGCAGCATCGCATCCAGGACGATGACGTCGTAGTCGTGCTCGACGGCCAGATGCTGGCCGTCGATGCCGTTGTGCGCCAGATCGACGGTGCAACCCTGCTCGGTCAACCCCTTGTGCAGGTAGTCGGCCGTTTTGAGCTCGTCTTCGACGATCAGGATTTTCATGCCGATCTTTTACCTTATTTCTGCACGAGCGGCTCACGCGGCTCGGGATCCTGGCCGGCTGCCTGCCGGGCCGCCGCCTTGTGCGCCGCGCGGGCTTCCTTGCGCCGCATGTACCAATAATGGGCGCGGTCCAGGTACAGGTAGACGACGGGCGTGGTGAACAAGGTCAGCGCTTGCGACACGATCAGGCCCCCCACCATGGCGTAGCCCAGCGGGCGGCGCAGCTCGGCACCCTGGCCGTTGCCCAGCATCAGCGGCAGGCCGCTCAGCAGCGCACACATGGTGGTCATCATGATGGGCCTGAAGCGCAGCAGGCAGGCCTGGTAGATGGCCTCCTGCGGCGACATGCCGTGCTCGCGTTCGGCATGCAGGGCGAAGTCGATCATCATGATGCCGTTCTTCTTCACGATGCCGATCAGCAGGATGATGCCGATCAGCGCGATCACGCTGAGGTCGTAGCCCCCGGTCCGCAGGATCAACAGCGCGCCCAGGCCGGCCGACGGCAGCGTGGACAGGATGGTCAGCGGGTGGATGTAGCTTTCATAGAGAAAGCCCAGCACGATATAGACGGCGATCAGCGCGGCGGCAATCAGGTAGGGCTGCGATTTCAGCGAATCGCCGAAGGCCCGCGCGGCGCCCTGGAAGGAGCCGACCAGCGTGGCCGGCACGCCCATCGCCGTCTTGGCCGCATCGATGGCCTGCACGGCTTCGCCCAGCGATGTGCCGGGCGCCAGGTTGAACGAGAGCGTGACGGCCGGGAACTGGCCCTGGTGGTTGATGGCCAGGTAATTCGTCTTGGTGGTGTCGAGCTTGACGAAGGTCGACAGCGGCACTTGTTCGCCCGTCAGCGGCGACGTCAGGTACAGCTTGCTGAAGAGCGAGGGGTCGCGCTGCAGGGCGGGCGTGACTTCCAGCACGACGTGGTAGCTGTTCAGCTGCGTGAAATACTGCGCGACCTGGCGCTGGCCGATGGCGTCGTAGATGGTGGCGTCGATCAGCGCCGGCGAGATGCCGAAACTGGACGCCCGCGCACGGTCGATGGTCAGCGTGGCGGTGGGGGCGTTGCTTTGCTGGTCCGATGCGACGTCGGTCAACTGCGGCAATTGCGAGAAGCGCGCCGCCAGCCTGGGCGCCCATTCGTTCAGTTCGTCCAGGTTGGAATCGGTCAGCGTGTACTGGTATTGCGTGCGCGACAGGCGGCCGCCCACGTTGATGTCCTGGCCGGCCTGCATGTACAGCGTGGCGCCCTCCACCTTCGCTACCTCGGGGCGCAGGCGGCGGATGACCGCGTCCGCGCTGTCCGTGCGGCCGTCTTCCTTGGCGCGCAGGCCGATATAGAACCGGCCGGTGTTGAACTGCGCCTGGTCGCCGTTCATGCCGAAGGCCGCCACGTCCTTGTCCTGGCGCACGATATCCGCCAGCTGGACCATGCGGCGGTTCATGGCGCCGAACGAGGAATCCTGCGACGACTGGGCGAAGCCGAAGATATAGCCCGTGTCCTGCTGGGGGAAGAAGCCTTTCGGGATGATGAGGAACATCAACCCCGTGATGGCCACCGTGGCGATGAAGCTCATCAGCGTGATGAACTGGTGGCGCAGCACCCATTGCAGTCCGCGCTTGTACCCCGCCAGCATATGGTCGAACCCGTGCTCGAACAGCATGAACAGCCGCCCATGCGTGCGGCCGTGCTGGTTCTTCAGGTAGCGCGAGCAAAGCATGGGCGTCAAGGTCAGCGAGACGATCACGGAAACCAGGATGGTCAGGGTGACCGTGACGGCGAACTCGCGGAACAGCCGACCGACGATGCCGCCCATCAGCAGCAGCGGGATGAACACCGCGACAAGCGAAACCGAGATCGACACGATGGTGAAGCCGATTTCGCCGGCGCCCTTGTAGGCGGCCTCCATCGGCCCCATGCCATCCTCCACGTGGCGATAGATGTTCTCCAGCATCACGATGGCATCGTCGACGACGAAGCCGACCGCGATCGTCAGCGCCATCAGCGACAGGTTGTCCAGGCTGAAGCCGGCCACGAACATCATGCCCGCCGTTCCCATCAGCGCCAGCGGCACGGTCACGCACGGGATCAGCGTCGCCGCGACGTCGCGCAGGAACACGAAAATGATGAGAACGACCAGGATAATGGTCAGGACCAGGGTGAACTCCACGTCCTGGACCGAAGCCCGGATGTTCTGCGTGCGGTCGATGATGGTGTTGACCTGCACGGTCGGCGGGATGGCCGCGCGCAAGCGCGGCATGGCTTGCTTGATGGCGTCGACGGTGTCGATCACGTTGGCGCCCGGCTGCTTGCTGATCTGCAGCACGATGCCCCGGCCGTTGGTGATGGTGTTGCCGGGCTCCGCCGCCGGGCCGGCGAAGGCCCACGCGGCCAGCTTGTTGTTCTCCGGACCGTCCACCGCCACGCCGACGTCGCGCACGCGTATCGGCGCGCCGTTGCGGTAGGCCAGCACCATGTCGTTCCACTGCGTGGCCTTCAGCAGCTGGTCGTTGGTGTAGGTGGTGAAGCTTTGCGTGGGCCCGTCGATGGTGCCCTTGGGCTGGTTGACCGTGGTGGTGGCGATGACGTTGCGGACGTCCTCCAAGCTCAGCCCCAGCGACTTGAGCTTGGCCGGGTCGACCTGGACGCGGACGGCCGGTTTCTGCTGCCCGCCGATGTTGACCAGGCCCACGCCCTTGATCTGGGAGATCTGCTGCGCCAGGATGTTGTCGGCGTAGTCGTTGACCTCGGTGATAGGCAGCGTGTCGGACTGCACGCTCAGGATCATGACGGGCGCGTCGGCCGGGTTCACCTTGCGGAAGGTCGGCGCATTGGGCAGGTTGGACGGCAGCTGGCCGGACGCCGCGTTGATGGCGGCCTGCACGTCCACGGCGGCCGACTCGATGCTGCGGTCCAGATCGAACTGCAGCGTGATCTGCGTCTGGCTCTGCCCGCTGATGGACGTCATCTGCGAGAGTCCGGCGATCAGCGAGAACTGCCGCTCCAGGGGCTGCGCGACGTTCGATGCCATGGTCTCGGGACTGCCCCCGGGCAGGTTCACCGTTACCTGGATGGTGGGAAAGTCCACCTGCGGCAGCGGGGCCACGGGCAGCAGCGGCCACGCCGCCACGCCGACCAACAGGATGGCAAGCGCCAGCAGGCTGGTGCCGATGGGGCGCTTGATGAAGGCGGCGGAAATGCTCATCGACCGGCTCCCTGCGGTGCGGCCGCGCCGGGGGACGAAGCGCCCGGTGTGCCGGCGCCACGCGGATTGGCCGTCGCCGCCGCCGGCTTGGCTTCCACCGTGTGCAGGCCGGGACGCAGCTTGTACTGGCCGTCCACGACCACGCGTTCGCCGGCTTTCAGCCCTTCATCCACCACCGCGACGTTGTCCTGGATCACCGCCACCCGGATGGGCTGCACGCGCGCGATGCCCTGGTCGTCCAGCGCATACGCGTAGGTGCCGTCCTGGCCCCGCTGCACCGCGGCGGCGGGCACCGTCAGGGCCTGCTTGCGCGTGCCCACCAGCAGCCGCGCGTTCACATACTGGCCCGGCCACAGCACGTGGCGGGGGTTGGGGAACAGCGCCTTCAATTGCACGGTGCCGGTGGCGGTGTCGATCTGGTTGTTCACCAGCACCAGCTTGCCTTCGCCCAGCGGCTGGTTCGACTCGCGCCCCAGCGCCGTCACCGGCAATCCCTGCGGCGTGGCGGCCATGGCCGTGTTGATATCGCCCACCGCCGATTCCGGCACGGTGAAAACCACCGAGATGGGATCGATCTGGTTGATGACGACCAGACCGCCGGTATCGCTCGCATGCACGATATTGCCCGGATCCACCAGCCGCGCGCCCACCCGGCCGCTGATCGGCGCGGTGATGGTCGTGTAGCTTAGCTGGACCTGGGCGTAGGCCACTTGTGCCTCGTCCATCTGCACGGTGGCTTCCAGTTGCGAGACCAGCGCGCGCTGGGTATCCAGCTGCTGCTGCGTGGCGGCGTCTTCCTTCGTCAACTGGGTAATGCGCTTCAGGTCCAGGCGTGCGTTGAGCAGCTGCGCCTGGTCCTTGGCCTGCGTCGCCCTGGCCTGCGCCAGCTGGGCCTGCAGCGCGCGCGGGTCCAGCTGCGCGAGCATCTGGCCGGCCTTCACGTCCTGGCCTTCGGTGTAGCCTACTTTGTCGAGCTCGCCGTCCACGCGGGTCTTGACGGTCACCGACTGGTTCGCCGTGACCGTACCCACCCCCGTCAGGTAAATGGGTACATCCTGCGGTTCCACCCGCGTGGCGGTCACGATGACGGGCGGCGTCTTGGGCGCCGGCGCATCGGCCGACTCGGCCTTGCGCGTCGTGCCCCACAAGGCCGCGCCGATGGCGACCAGCGCCACGGCCGCGGCCGCGAATCCGGCACGGCGCCGGGACAATGCATCAGCCATGATCTTCGCTCTCGTTTCCTGGATTCGTTGCGGCTCAGCGGGCGGCAGCGGCCGCGACCGCCTGTGTGCCCGTATCGGTACCGGCATTCATGTTCGTGGTTGGGGCCCCGCCCGTATCGGTGCGCGCGTCCGCTGCCACGTCGGTCTTCGCATCGGACTTCGCATCCGACTTCGCATCGGTCCGGGCCAGCGGCGGGTACAGCCGCGACGCGTTCCAGCCACCACCGGTGGCCTTGATCAGCGCGACGCTGGCGAGCAGGCGCCGGCCCAGCAAATCGGCCGCCGTGCGCTCGTTGGACAGGGTGAGGGCTTGCGCCGTCACCACCGTCAGATAGGTGGTGGTGCCGCCGCGGTATTGCGCAAGCGCCAGCCGCTCGGACAGCCGCGATGCCTGCACTGCCTGGTCCTGCGCGATGCTCTCGTCGGCCAGCACGCGCAGGTTGGACAGGTTGTCCTCGACTTCCTGGAAGCCGCCCAGCACCGTCTGTTTGTATTGCGCCACCGCGGCATCGAAGCCCGCGTGCGCCGCGTCCACGCGCGCGCTGCGCAATCCGCCGTCGAATAGCGTTTCGGCCAGCGCCGCGCCCAGCGACCAGACGCGGCTGGGCGTGTTGAACCACTGCGACAGGCCGGCTGTGCCGCTGCTGAAACCCACGCCAGCACTCAGGATAAGGTCCGGATAATAGGCGGCGCGCGCCACGCCGATCTGCGCGTTGGCGGCGGCGGCCAGGCGTTCAGCGCTGGCGATATCGGGCCGCCGTTCCAGCAATTGCGAGGGCACGCCGGTGGGGATATCCGGCACGCGGGCCTGCCAGCTCTCGGGCGCGGGAGGCAGCGTAAAGTCGGCCGGGGCGCGGCCCGTCAGGATGGCAATGGCGTGTTCCAGCTGGTTGCGCTGGGTATCCAGGTCGATGGACGACGCTTGTGCCGTCTTCAGCTGCGCCTGCGCCAGCGCCACGTCCGAGCGCAGCGCCACCCCGGCGTTGTACTGGCTTTGCGTGAGCTTGAGCGAGCGTTCATAGGCGACAAGGGTGCGCGCGTACAGGGCCTTCAGTTCGTCGATGACGCGCAGCTGCAGGTAATCCTGCGCCAGCGCGGCCTGCACGCTCAGCCGCACCGCGGCCAGCTGAGCGGCGCTGGACTGCGCGGTGGCGTCGCTGGCTTCCACCGAGCGGCGTACCGCGCCCCACAGGTCCGGCTCCCAGCTGGCGTCCAGGCTTGCGGCATAGGTGTTGCCCAGCTTGGTGCCGCTGTTGGTCATGCTGCGCGCCCGGCCGGCCGACACGCCGGCCGTGGCCTGCGGCCAGAAGGCGGCGCGCGCCTCGTCCACCAGCGCCCGCGCCTGGCGGTATTGCGCGGCGGCCTGGGCGACGGTCTGGTTGGCCGCGTTGGCCTGCACCATCAGGCCGTCCAGTGTCGGGTCGCCGTAGATCCGCCACCAATCGAGATCGGAGTCTATCTGGCCTGGCTGGGCGGATTTCCAGGGACCGGCTTCCTTGTAGGCGGCCGGGACATCCAGGGTAGGGCGTACGTAATCGGGGCCGACGGCGCAGCCGGACAGCAGCGCCAGCGCCGACAGCGCGGCCGGAACGAAAGGAAGGCGGCGCCGCGCGCCGCGCGAGGTCGGGATAGGGGCGATCATGATGCCCCACTTTACGAAGCCGCGCCGTACGGCACGCTGTCGGAAAACTGACATTCCTGTCAGTTACATGCGCTTTGACTGCGTCTGCGCCGTCAAGAATGATGCACCTGCAGCACGCGCACCCCTTCGTCCGCCGTGGCAAAACCTATTTTTCGGATGCCTTGAATACAACGATGCGATTGGCCAGCTTGTCAGAGGTGGGCGAGCCGTTCAGGCCCGAGATGAAAAGCAGATGATGGTCGCTGTCTACCCATGTTCCCGGTCTGCCCGCGAAATCTTCGAAGGTAGGAAGCGGGTCGCCTGTAAGCGTGACTACATTGTCCGTTCGTATATCGATGACCGGTGCTTGCGCGAACACCTCGATCGTATAAAGCAGCCCCAGCTTCTGGTCCAAGGACGGACAAACTTCCGCGCCGCCTACGATCGTGTTTTCCCCGCGGGTGAAGTCGCCGCCGGGATTCACGGTATACGGCATGATGTATCCGTCGGAGTCCGGGTCATAGCCGGTGTAGGCCTTATTGAACTGGGGGTTCTGGTCCGCGTGCATGAGCAGGCTACGCGTGGTCTGCTTCGCGAGCCGAAAAGAACTGACCTTGTGAGTGGTCAGATCCGCGCATAGCGCATGAGAGTAGCTTTCATCGATCGTGTACAGCTTGTCGTCGCCGTAGAACGTGATCCGACGCTGCGTCATGGTGCTGGACTCGTTCATGTCCAGGGGCAGAAAAGCAAGGGAGGCGTTGCCGGGGTAGGGAATCACCGTGGCAGTCGAGTCCTGCAACGCGTCGGCGTAAAAGAATGCGTGCCGTTGTGGCGGTTTGGACTTGATAAAGCCGTACAGCTTTCCATCCCGTTCCAGCATGTTCTGGACCGTACCGGTAACCCCCTCGCCCGTGCCGTCGTAACGGTCGAAGGTAATGGTGTGGCTGTGCGACCAATCATGGCTGTCGGACGGGGGGCGCCGGAGGACAGCGGGCTGTGATACACCTCCACGAACGGTATGCCCTGGTCCTGGCCGGCAAACGCCGCCAGTCCTCCCTCCACGCCGCAGGCCGCGGTGACCTTCGCGCCGAATGGCCAAGCGCCTCCAAGGCCTTGCTGCGCTTTCTGAACCTGGAACTTTTTCAGGGCCACGTCGTAGTACATGATGCCCAATGCCAGGACCGTATCCGGGCTGCCTATCAGGGCAGCCGACCTGTAGTGGGGGCTATCCAGGGAATCGATGCCGTCTATGAACAGCGTTCCGGTGATGCTTCCGTACAGGCCCTCCGGCACCGGAATGTCCATGAGGTGATCCATCTGGATGGTCCTGGTCTTTTCCGTCATGGCCTATCCCTTTAGGTGCGTGCTGTTGTCGCGCCGCGCCGTTGGCGCCGGAGGGCGCCACGTAGGGGCGCCATGCGCGCAGCGGCCGGAGTGGCCGCCACGTTTTGCACTATATGAACGCCGCTCGGAATATGCCTTTGAAAATCCGCTGCCTGTTTTGATTTATCGATCGGATCGACGCCGAATGCCGCTGCCTATGCTCGCGCCGCGGCGAGTCATTTCCGAATCCAGGACGAGCCGCCCCCGCAGCTTGCCGTTCAGCTTCTTGACGAAGCCGGACGCTTCCACCATATGTTCGGCCATCAGCCGCCGCACGGTACCCGCGTCGCCCGCTCGCGCCGCCGCGACGATGTCCTGGTGCACGCGCACGTTGGCTTCGCCGAAACGCCGCTGAGTCCGCGTCGGCGTGTCGTTTTCAAAGACCGTCAGCTGGCGCAGCATCTCGTTGATCAGCTGGCAGGTGAAGCGCAGGAAAGGATTGGGATTGGCCAGCGCCAGGATGTCGTGGAAGTTCAAGTCTTCCTTGCGCTGGGCGACGACGTCCGCGGTCTTGCCCGAGGACGGATCGCAGCATTCGATGCTGTGGGTCAATGCCTCGAAGTCCGCTTCCGTCAGGTGAGGCACGGCGCCCGCCGCCAGTTCCGGTTCCAGGAGCTTGCGCGCCGCGTAGATGTCGTCGATCGTGACTTCCTTGAAGAACAGATAGTTCTGCATCAACTGGAAGGTGCGGTCCAGCGTGACTTCCACGATGCGGCCGCCGCCTGCCGGCCCGGTCGTGATGGTGACCAGCCCCTGCACCTCCAGCGACTTCAAGGCTTCGCGCATGGTGCTTTTGCTGACGGCGAACAGCTGCTGCAATTCGTTCTCGCGCGGCAGCTTGTCGCCCGGCCGCAAATCGCGTTCGGTGATCAGCCGCTTGATTTCCTCGGCCACCAGGTCGGCGCGCTTGGGCCTGCCCGGCGCGGCGGGTGCCGGGGGGGCGGATACGCGGGGCATGCTGTGTCTCCCCTGTGGTTCGGCTCGATGGGACCGTTGAAAGAACGCCGGATCGACCGGCGCGCCTAGGGAAAATACGGCCTTGTTCCGTGCCGTGCCGTGTTGACGCGGAATATCGCGGCCCATATTATCAGTTCAGCCTATTTATCATGATAAATAAGGGGAAAGCCTTGAACCGTCGCGATCTGCTCAAACTCGCCGCGCTGTCGACCCTGCCCGCGTCGCTCTCGTTGCGTGACGCCTACGCGCAGGCGGCCCAGGCGATCCAGTTCGGGTGTCCCGTCCCCATGTCCGGGCCGTTCGCCGCCAACGGCAAGTATGCCGACCTGGGGATGAAGCTGGTCATTCAGCAGTACGGCAAGATCCTGGACCGCCCCTTGGCCTATACGACGCTGGACACCGAGGGCAAGCCCGCCACCGCGGTGCGCAAGGTGCAGGAACTGGCGCAGCAGAGGGGCGCGCGCTATTTCGCCGGCGGCATACTCTCGTCCGAAGCCCTGGCCATGGGCAAGGAAGTGCAAAAGGACGGCGGCGTGTTCATCACCACGGCCGGCGCGGATGAAATCACCGGCTCGGACTGCAACAAGTCCACCTTCCGCTGGTCCGTGCCCACCTATGGGGCGATCGAGCAGACGGTGCGTCCGCTTATCGACAAGCTGCCCAAGGCCAAGCGCTGGTACACCATCACGCCGCAGTACGTGTTCGGCGACGGCCTGCTCAACGCCGCCAAGAACGTCTTCAAGGAAAAGGGCATCGAGCATGTCGGCAATAGCTACCACTCGCTGACGGAGAAGGAGTTCAGCGGCTACCTGACCAACGCCATGGCGGCCAAGCCCGATGTCCTGCTGCTGCTGAACTTCGGCTCGCAGTCCTCGGATGCGCTGCGCCAGGCGGTCAGCTTCGGCATGAAGCAAAACACCACCATCCTGATGGCCTGGGCCTCCGGCCTGGAACAGTTCGAAGCGCTGGGCGCGGATCTCTGCGAAGGGGTGTACTTCGGCGCCCAGTACTGGCACGGCATCGACAGCCCCGGCAACAAGGACCTGGTCAAGCGCTGCCAGGACACCTTCAAGGCCAATCCCAATTACAGCCTGGCGGGTTCGTATATCTGCGCCAGGATCCTGATCGATGCCATCGTCAAGGCCGGCACGGACGATCCCGCCAAGGTGATCCCCGTGCTGGAAGGCATGAAGTACACGGGCCTGACGGGCGACGAGGAAATCCGCGCGCAGGATCACCAGGTCTTGAAAGACTACTATCTGCTGCGCGGCAAGGCGAAGAAATCCATGAAGGACAAGGACGACTACGCCGACATCCTCAGTTCCGGCAAATCCTTCCTGCCCGTGGCGCAGACCGGCTGCAAGCTTTAAGGCCCGGCGGTTCGATGCCCGGCATCTCTTTGCCTGACCAGCCGGTGCCTGCCGCTTCAGCGTCCGCGGCTGCGGCGCCGGGCACCGCGGTTACTCAAGGCGGGGACGCGCCCGGACCGTGGGCATCCTTCGTTTCCCGCGGGCAAGCGTCCCGTGTGCCTTTGCATTCATGAACGTCTATCTGCTGCAAGTCGTCAACGGCGTCGGCATCGGGATGCTCTATTTCCTGCTGGCGGTGGGCCTGTCGATCATTTTCGGCCTGCTGCGCTTCGTCAATTTCGCGCATGGGGCGTTCTACCTGCTGGGTGCCTACTTCTGCTACCAGGCCGTCGCCTGGGGCCTGGACTTCTGGCTGGCGCTGGGCGCCGTACCCCTGCTGGTGGCGTTGCTGGCGTGGCTGGCCGAACGCACGCTGCTGCGGCGGGTCTACGACCAGCCGCATGAATTCCACATCCTGATCACCGTCGGCCTGGCCCTGGTACTGCAGGAAGCGGTGATCCTGGGCTGGGGGCCGCTGGGCGACAACGTCGCCACGCCCGACGTCCTGCAAGGCGTGGTCATGTGGAGCGGCTTCGTCTACCCCAAGTACCGCCTGTTCGTCATCGGCTTTACCGCCGTCTTCGCGCTGCTGCTGTGGTGGCTGCTGGAAGGCACGCGGCTGGGCAGCGCCGTGCGGGCCGGCAGCGAATCCGCGGAAATGGTCGCGCTGCTCGGCATCAATGTGTATCGGGTGTTCGGGCTGGTATTCGCGCTCGGCGCGGGCACGGCGGCCCTGGCGGGTGCCCTGGCCGCGCCCATCCGCGGCGTGGATCCCTTCATGGGCCTGGAGGCGCTGGGCGTGGCCTTCGTCATCGTCGTGGTGGGCGGCATGGGCAGTTTCGGGGGCGCGCTCGCCGGCGGCTTGCTGATCGGCATCGTGCAAAGCGTGATGAGCACGCTGTGGCCGGAAGGCGCGCGCCTGATGATTTATGTGGCGATGGCCGCCGTGCTGCTGCTGCGTCCGCACGGTTTGTTCGGGAGGGGATGATGCGGCCATTGCCCGTGCATGCGGAAACGACGCCGGCGCCGGTATTGCGCGGGCATGCGTTCATGGGGGGGCGCCGATGATCCGGCTCCTGCGTGGCCATGCGGACCTGCTGCTGGCGGCGGCGACCGTGCTGCTGCTGCCGGCCGTGCTGACTTCGGGCACCCTGGCCACGGAAGTCCTGGTCTATGCGCTCGCGGTGCTGGGCTGCAATCTGCTGCTGGGCTATACCGGGCTGCTGTCCTTCGGCCAGGGGATCTTCTTCGGCGTGGGCAGCTACGCGGTGGGCATCCTGATGACGCGCGCCGGCCTGCCGCTGCCCGCCGCCGTGTTGGCGTCCGTCGCCGTGGGGGCCGCCGTGGCGGGCCTGGTGGGCTGGTTCGCGATACGCCAGCGCGGCGCGTACTTCGTCATGCTGACGCTGGCCTTCGCGCAGATGTTCTATTTCCTGGCCTATAGCGTGCCGTCGTGGACGGGCGGCGACAACGGCCTGCTGGACATCCCGCGCCCGCCGCTGGCGCTGGGCGGCCTGACGCTGATGCGCCTGGATACGCCATGGCGCTTCTATGCGCTGGTGGGCGCCTGCTTCCTGGCGGTGTTCTGGCTGCTGCGGCGCGTGACGGAATCGGTGTTCGGCCGCACGCTGCTGGCCATCCGCGAAAACGAAGGCCGCGCGCGCGCCGTCGGCTACGACACGCGCGCGCTGAAGCTGGCGGTCTTCGCCCTGTCGGGCGCGGTCACCGCGCTGGCGGGCGCCTTCCACGCCTTGATGACGGGCATCGCGCCGCTGTCCAATATCGAATACCACACCAGCGAAATGATCCTGGTCATGACCGTCATCGGCGGCACCGGCAATCTCTACGCGTCGGTGCTGGGCGCCGCCTTCTATGTGCTGGTATCGGATTGGCTGTCCACGCTGTGGCCGCGCTGGCTGATGCTGCTGGGCTTGCTGCTGATCGGCGTGAGCCTGTTCATGCACAAGGGCCTGTGGGGCCTGGGAGAACGCCTGTGGAAGGCCCGGCGGGGCGCCGCGGCGCCCCGCGCAGAAGAGGACCGGATATGACGAGCGATCGCCGCGAAGTCTCGCGCTTGCCCGATCGAGCGGATGCTTCCTGGGCGCATGGCCGATCGGCTGTTCCCCGGGCGCACGATCGAGGGGACGCCTATCCGCGCCCACGGCCGCCGGGACGTCTCAAGCGGGCGGTGTGTCCATGAGCAGCCCCATCCTGGACGCCACCGGCATCGTCAAGCGCTATGGCAAGTTCACCGCGCTGGCCGGCGTCGATCTGCGCGTGATGCCCGGCACGGTGCATTCGGTGATCGGGCCCAACGGCGCGGGCAAGACGACCCTGTTCCATACCCTGACCGGAACCCTGCCCGTCAGCAGCGGCCGCATCGTCTTCGACGGCCACGACGTCACGCGCGAGCCGGACAACGTGCGCGTGCGGCGCGGGATCGCGCGCTCGTTCCAGGTCACCAGCCTGTTCGCCAACCTGGACGTGCGCGAAAACCTGCGCCTGGCGGCACAGGGCGCGCATGCCTCGGGCGCCTTCGACATGTGGCATCGTCCCGGACGCGACGCCGCCCTGAATAGCATGGTCGACAGCCTGCTGGACCGCCTGGCGCTGCGCCCCCGCGCCGGCGTCGCCGCGGCCGCGCTGTCGCACGGGCAGCAGCGGCGCCTGGAGGTCGGCATGGCGATGGCGGCGCGCCCCCGCGCCATTTTCCTGGACGAGCCCACGTCCGGCATGGGCGTGGACGACCTGGATGCGATGAAGGCACTGATCCGCGGCCTGGCCGCCGACCATACCGTGGTGCTGATCGAGCACAACATGAATATCGTGATGGACATCTCCGATACCGTGACCGTGATGCAGCAGGGCAAGGTGCTGGTCGAAGGCCCGCCGGCCGCCATCCGCGACGATCCGCGCGTGCGCGCGGCCTACCTGGGCAATATGATCACCGGAGGCCGCGCATGAAGCTGCAATTGCGCGACGTCCACGCCTACTACGGCAAGAGCCATATCCTGCAGGGCGTTACGCTGGCCGTGGGAGAAGGGGAGCTGGTCACCCTGCTGGGCCGCAACGGCGCGGGCAAGTCCACCACGTTGAAGACCATCGCCGGCGCGCTGCGCGCGGCGCGCGGGGAAATCATTTTCGACGGCGCGGCAGTGGGCGGCCTGCCGGCGCACCGGGTGGCCGGCCGGGGCTTGTGCCTGGTCCCGGAACACCGCGGCATCTTCCGGCTGCTGACCGTGGAGGAAAACCTGCTGCTGGGCGCGCGCCGCCGTTCGCCCTGGCAGCTGGCCGACATCTATCGCATTTTTCCGCGCCTGAAGGAGCGCCGGCGTAACGGCGGCGCCCAGCTGTCAGGCGGCGAGCAGCAGATGCTGGCGATCGGCCGCGCGCTGATGAACCATCCGCGCCTGCTGATGCTGGACGAGCCGGTCGAAGGGCTGGCGCCGGTCATCGTGGAAGAGATCGTCGCGCAGCTGAAGCTGATCCGGCAGCAGGGCGTGCCCATCCTTCTGGTGGAGCAAAACCTGGAGGTCTGCATGCAGCTGGCCGACCGGCACTACATCATCGAACAAGGCGCTATCGTGTATGAGGGCAGTAACGCCGATTTTTCAGCCGATGACGCAATCAAGGACCGCTATCTGGGCGTGGGCGTCTGAGGCCAGGGTGGCCGGGCGACAGGCGGGCGGCCTGCATCCCGCGTCCCGTGCATTGCCGCGCCGCATGTGGCGCCGGTACATCACGGAGCCACCTGCCGCGCCGGTGCATCGTGGCGCGCGTGTGCGCCACGGCCCGTCGAAGTCGATTCCGGCGGCCCCAGGCCCACGCCTTGGCGCAACGCATTATCTCTCTATGGGAAACCGACATGTCCGAATCTGAAATCCCGTCTCTCCCGCGCATCGACGGCGCGCGCCTGTGGGAATCGCTGATGACGCTCGCTCGAATCGGCGCGACTGACAAGGGCGGGGTACGCCGCCTGGCGTTGACCGATCTCGACCGCCAGGGCCGCGACCTGGTCGTGCAATGGGCACGCGAACTGGGCTGCACCGTGCGCATCGATGCCATCGGCAATATCTTCATGCGGCGCGCCGGCCGCCGCGACGATCTGCCGCCCGTCATGACGGGCAGTCATATCGATACCCAGCCCACGGGCGGAAAATTCGACGGCAATTACGGCGTGCTTGCCGGCATCGAGGTGCTGCGCACCCTGCATGCGCACGGCATCGCCACGGAAGCCCCGGTGGAAGTCGTCGTGTGGACCAACGAGGAAGGTTCCCGTTTCGTTCCGGTCATGATGGGCTCCGGTGTCTTCGCCGGGGCCTTCACCCTGGCCCATGCGCTGGAACAACGCGATCGCGACGGCATCAGCGTGGACGAGGCCCTGAAGACGATCGGCTACGACGGCGCGCAAGCCGTCGGCGGGCGCGCGGTGGCGGCCTATTTCGAGGCGCACATCGAGCAGGGCCCCATCCTGGAAGCCACCGGCAAGACGATCGGGCTGGTGCGCGGCGCGCTGGGGCAGCGCTGGTTCGACATCACCGTCACGGGCATGGAGGCCCACGCGGGCCCGACGCCCATGGCGCTGCGCCAGGACGCGCTGCTGGCCGCGGCCGACATCGTCAAGGAGGTGAACCGCATCGCCCTGGCGCACGCGCCGCACGCGCGGGGCACGGTCGGCTGCCTGGATACCTATCCGAACTCGCGCAACGTCATTCCCGGCCGCGTACAACTGACGGTGGACCTGCGCGCCGCGGACGACGCCACGCTGACCGCCATGGCGCAGGCCCTGCGCGCGTATTGCGCCGCACGGCCGGGCGTTACCGTGGATGTCCGCGAAGTCGTGTACTTTCCGCCGCAACCTTTCGATGCCACGCTGATCGCGGCATTGGAAGGCAGCGCGCGGGCGCTGGGGCTGTCCTTCATGGACATCGTCAGCGGCGCCGGTCACGATGCCGTCTACCTGGCCCGCGTGGCGCCCACGGCGATGATTTTCGTGCCATGCAAGGACGGTATCAGCCATAACGAGATCGAGGACGCCCGCCCCGAACACCTGGAAGCGGGCTGCAACGTGTTGCTGCGCGCGGTGCTGCAAACCGCGGGTGTCGCCGCACGGGAGGTCGCCGCATGAAAGTGCTGATCGCGCGGATGAATCACGAGACGAATACGTTTTCGCCGGTCCCCACGCCCCTGTCCGCGTTCGGCCGCAACGGCCCTGCCCATGGCGCGGACGCCCGCCGCGAGAACGAAGGCGCCCGCACGGCCATGGGGGCCTTCATCGACCTGGCCAAAGCACATGGCGCGCAGATGGTGACACCGTTGTCGGCCTGGGCCTATCCGAGCGGGCCGGTGCATGCCGATGCCTACGACGAGATGTGCGCACGCATCCTGGCGGACGTGCCCGGCTGCGACGCGATTTTCCTGGACCTGCATGGCGCCATGGTGGCGCAGAACAGCGACGACGGGGAAGGCGACCTGCTGGCCCGCGTGCGCGCGGCGGCGCCGGGCGTACCGATCGCCGTGGCGCTGGACCTGCACGGCAATGTGACGGCGCGGATGGTGGAAAACGCCGATGTGATGGTCAGCTTCAAGACGTATCCCCACGTCGATATGTACGAAACCGGCGAGCATGCCGGGCGGCTGCTGTGGCGCATGATCGCGGGTGAATTCCATCCCGTGATGGCCTGGCGCCGTCCACCGCTGATGACGCATACGCTGCGGTCGGCGACGGACACCGGCGCGATGCGCGACGCGGTGCGCGCGGCGCGGGAAGAGGAAGCCCACGGCATTGCCGCGGCGTCGGTGCTGGCGGGTTTCGGCCTGGCCGACATTCCCCACCCTTGCATCAGCGTGGTGGTGGTGGCGGATGGAGATCGAGAATTGGCGGAAGCCGCGGCGGAACGGATTGCCGCGGGCATCTGGGCGCAGCGCGATGGCTTCGTGTATCGCAGCGAACCGCTGGCGGATTCGCTGGCTCGCGCGCAGGTGATGGCGCAGGATGCGCGGCGGCCCATCCTGCTCCTGGATCACGGGGACAACTGCAATTCCGGCGGAACCTGCGATACGACCGCCGTGCTGGAGGCGGCCTTGGCGCGTGGGATGAAGGACATCCTGGCGGGAATCATCTGCGACCCGGAGGCGGTGGCGCGCATGGCGGGGGCAGGTGTAGGTGCCCGCGTGACCTTGCCCCTGGGGAACAAGCGCTCGCTGGCTTTCCTGGGTATCCATGCGCGGCCGATGCAGGCGACGGGTACGGTGCTGGCCATCACCGATGGCGAGTATGTGATCACGGGGCCAACCTATACCGGAATGCGCGTGGGGATGGGGCGCACGGCGGTGCTGGATCTGGGAGATGCGCGCGTGGTGGTATCCGAGCAAACGCATGAGCCCTGGGATCTGGCGGTGTTCGAAAGCGTGGGGCAGGATCCTCGGCGAGCGCGTTTTCTGCTGCTGAAGTCGCGGATGTATTGCCGGCCGGTGTTCGTGCCGATATCCGACGGCTTGGTCGAATGCGACAGCCCTGGCGTCACGACGTCGGATTATTCGATTTTTCCTTACGTTAAGCGGAGTCGGCCTTTGTATCCGCTTGAAGAGGCGGGGTTTGATGTTGGGGGTGGGGTTTCTTGAGTGTTATTGGGTGGTGTATTGCTATTGAGGTGTGATGGGCGCCTGTGTGGGTGGTGTTCTGTTGCCGTGCGGGGTTGCTGTCGGTGGTTAGTTTGCCGATGCCGTCCGCCGGGGGTGAGGCCTGCCGGGCCCGGCCCGGAGGAGCCGGTCCGCCGCCTTCGCGGCGGACTCCCGCGTCGTCATCCTCGTACGGCGGCCGAACGTCGTTTGGGTACTTGCGGCTTTTTTGCCCGGCCGTCCTCCCTTCGGATTCCCTCGCGCGGCTCCTACGGGCCGGGCCCGGCAGGCCTCACCCCCGACGGACTCCGTTATGCCTTAATCACGGTCGCTGGGGCGGGTGGGTTTCTTGCGCTTCGTTGGTGATGTGATTAGCCGATCGAAGATCTTGTGTTGCCGGTCGGATCAGGTCCGCCCAGCGCGGCCCTGATCCGACTTACGCCATTGCGTCATGCCGCGGTTGTTGGCGTGCGTGGTTCCGAGATGACAAGTGGAATGCCATGCTGGCGGATGGCCGTTGGTGGCTGAAGTTGCCCGGGGTCCTGCCGAGGGAAGATTTTGCGATGCCCGTTGCTTGTGGGCCGCCCAGCGCGGCCCACAAGCGCCTACGCGGTTGCGGCATATGCCGATCGTGTGCATCCGAGACATGGCACAACGGCCTAGGCGATTCAGGGCCGCGCTCCGGCATCAAAGCGACGGGCATGGCAAGACCCTTCACCGGCTGGGATGGCAGCGCTAGCGATGATCCGACCTGCGCAGGCATCGGATTCCACCTGTCCACCCCGATCCACGCATGTCGGCGATCGCGGCATGACGTAACGGCGTAGGCGATTCGGGGCCGCGCTGGGCGGCCTCGAAGCGACGGGCATGGTGAGATCTTTCATCGGCTGAGGCGGGCAGCGCCAGCGGTGATCCGCTTTTCGCGGGCATCGGCTTCCACTTGCCTACCCCGATCCACGCATGCCGACGACCGTGGCATGACGCAACGGCGTAGGCGATTCGGGGCCGCGCTGGGCGGCCTCGAAGCGACGGGCGTGGTGAGATCTTTCATCGGCTAAGGCGGGCAGCGCCAGCGATGATCCGACCTGGGGAGTGTCATAAATTTTGTGTTTGAGGCCTAACATAGCTGCTCCAGAGGAGCACATTATGGCTACCAAGCAAAAGGCACCTCCGAGGGAATTGCCATCGATTCCTGCAAATCTGATGGATGAGTTCGTCAAAGGTCCGATGACGCCGGAGTCGGTGCAGGACCTTTCGATGGCGTTCAAGAAGGCCCTGATCGAACGGGCGCTGGGCGCGGAAATGGGCCAGCACCTGGGCTATGGCGCCGGCACGGACCCGCCCGAAGGCAGCACTAACCATCGCAACGGCACCAGTGGCAAGACGGTGATAACCGACGATGGGCCGCTCCGCGTGGACATTCCCCGGGACCGGCAAGGCAGTTTTGCGCCGATCCTGATTCCCAAGCACAAGCGTCGATTTACGGGATTTGATGACAAGATCATCGCCATGTACGCCCGGGGGATGACGGTGCGCGAGATCCAAGGTTTTCTGCTTGAGCAGTACGGCACGGAAGTCTCGCCCGAGTTCATCAGTTCGGTGACCGACGCGGTTATGGAAGAGGTGATCGCCTGGCAGAACCGCCCTTTGGAGACCATGTATCCGGTGGTGTTCTTCGACGCGTTGCGGGTGAAGATCCGCGAAGATGGCGTGGTACGCAACAAGGCGGTGTACCTGGCGCTGGCGATCCTGCCGGACGGCACTCGTGACATCCTGGGCCTGTGGATCGAGCAGACCGAGGGATCGAAGTTCTGGATGAAGGTGTTCAACGAACTCAAGACTCGGGGCACGCTGGATATCCTGATCGCGGTCACCGACGGCTTAAAGGGAATGGAGCAGGCGCTGAACGCGGTATTTCCAAGCACCACACTGCAAACGTGCATCGTGCATCTGATGCGCAGTAGCGTCGAATATGCGAGCTGGAAGGAGCGCCGGATAGTGGCTGCGGCTCTCAGGCCGATCTACACCGCACCGACCGTGGAGGCTGCGCAAGCGGCGCTGGCAGTGTTCGAGCAAGGCAGTTGGGGCCAAAGATATCCGACCATCGCCCAGACCTGGCATCGCGCCTGGGACCGCGTGATCCCGTTCTTTACGTTTCCCCCGGCGATCCGAAAGATCATCTACACCACCAATGCCATCGAGAGCTTGAATGCGCAATTGCGCCGATCGGTAAAGACCCGTGGACACTTCCCCAGTGACGACGCCGCAACCAAGTTATTGTGGTTAGTCCTGCGCAATATCACGGGCACCTGGGGCTGCGCCACGCACGACTGGAGGTTGGCCATGAACCAGTTTGCCATCATCTATGCAGAACGCTTCACCGACCCATATCACTGAAGTAGCATGAACCTGGAGAGTCAGAAACACGACGACGTTCAAATGCCTCAAACACAAAAATCCTGACAGTCCCCCGACCTGCGCAGGCATCGGTTTCCACTTGTCAGCTCCGATCCACGCACGCCAACAACCGCGGCATGACGCAGCGGCGTAGGCGTTTCGGGGCCGCGCTGGGCGGCCCCGAAACGACGGGCAACACAAGATCTTCGATCGGCTGATTCACATCACCCACGAAGCGCAAGAAACCCACCCGCCCCAGCGACCGTGATTAAGGCACAACGGAGTCCGCCGGGGGTGAGGCCTGCCGGGTCCGGCCCGTAGGAGCCGCGCGAGGGAATCCGAAGGGAGGACGGCCGGGCAAAAAAGCCACAAGAACGCAAACAACGTTCGGCCGCCGTACGAGGATGACGACGCGGAAGTCCGCCGCGAAGGCGGCGGACCGGCTCCTCCGGGCCGGGCCCGGCAGGCCTCACCCCCGGCGGACGGCATTAGCAAACCAACAACGGACGGCATAAGAAAACCAACCAGCAACTCACTCCACCCCCACAAACCCCCCAGTCTGCCGCCGCCACAACCTCGCATACACCCCATCCACGGCGAGCAGTTCAGCATGGGTCCCCATCTCGACGATATTCCCCTGCTCCATCACCACCAACCGATCCATCTTCGCAATCGTCGATAGTCGATGCGCGATGGCGATCACCGTCTTCCCCAGCATCAACGTTTCCAGGTTTTCCTGGATAGCCGCCTCCACATCCGAATCCAACGCCGATGTCGCCTCGTCCAGCACCAGAATAGGTGCGTCCTTGAGCAACACCCGTGCAATCGCGATCCGTTGCCGCTGCCCGCCCGACAGCTTCACGCCCCGTTCGCCCACATTGGCGTCCAGCCCACGATGCCCATCCCCGTCCGTCAGGTCGAAGATGAACTCGTCCGCACGCGCCTGCCGGATCGCATGCAGCAACGCTTCTTCGCTGGCATCCGGGCGCCCATACAGCAGGTTCTCGCGCAGCGAGCGATGCAGCAGCGACGTATCCTGGGTCACCACGCCGATCTGCGCGCGCAGCGATTCCTGTGAGACCTTGGTGATATCCTGCCCGTCGATCAGTATCCGGCCCGCCTCCACGTCATACAGCCGCAGCAGGATGCTGACCAGCGACGACTTTCCCGCGCCGGACGGGCCGATCAGCCCGATTTTTTCGCCTGGCGCCACGTCCAGATTCAGCCGGGTAAATACCAGTCCCCCCTTCCCATAGCCGAATCCCACGTTCTCGAAGCAGATCCGTCCATGCGTGACACGCAGCGGCTTGGCATCCACGCGGTCCGCCACCACCCGGGGCCGTGCGATCGTCCGGATGCCGTCCTGCACCGTCCCCACGTTCTCGAAGATGCCGTTCACCACCCACATGATCCAGCCTGACATGTCGGCGATCCGCATCGCCAGCCCCGTCGCCAGCGCGATATCGCCCACCGACATGCGGTCCTGGCTCCATAGCCACAGCGCCAATCCTGGTGTGCCGGCGATCAGGATGCCGTTCAGGATCGCGATCGTGAATCCCATTCCCGTTACCAGGCGCGCGGCCATTTGCGCCTTGCGCGTCTGCTCGGCCATCGCCTCGCGCGCATACAGCTCCTCGCGCTGGCTGTGCGCGAACAGCTTCAGCGTCCCGATATTGGTGTAGCCGTCGACGATCCGGCCCATCAGCTTCGAGCTGGCTTCCGATGCCGTGGCCGAGCGCGATTTCACGCGCGGAACGAAGCGGATCAGCGTCAGGATGTAGCCGACGATCCACACGATCAACGGAATCGTCAGGCGCCAGTCGGCATCGAAGAACAGGATCAGCGCGCTGCCGGCGTAGATCAGCACATGCCACACCGCGTCCACCGCCTGCAGCGTCGATTCTCGCAAGGCAACACCGGTCTGCAGGATCCGGTTGGCGATGCGGCCGGCGAAATCGCTGTGGAAAAAGCCCAGCCCCTGTTTGACGACATAGCGATGGTTCTGCCACCGGACCAGCGTGGTCAGGCCCGGCGCCAGCGCCTGGTGCACCAGCATGTCGTGCAGCCCCGTCACGACGGGGCGCAGCATCAGCACCACCAGCGCCATGCCGATCAGCGTTTTGCCGTGTTCTTCGAAGAATGCGGCCACGGGCTGGTCCTTGACCAGGTCGACGATGCGTCCCAGGAAGCGGAACAGCGTCACGTCGATCAGCGCGCCGGCCAGCCCCACCAGCAACAGGAAGAGCAGGGCGGCGCGTACCTGGCGCAGATAGTGCCGGTAGAAGCGCAGGACATCGTCCGGCGGCGGCTCGTCCTGTGCCGGGCGAAAGGGATCGATCAGGGTTTCGAAGCGGCGATAGATCAGGTTGCGGGAAATGGGCATCGGGGTTCTCTAGGCCGGCGCCGCCAGCGCCAGGAAATTGGACAGGCAAGGGTTGCGGTTGCGCGGCGACCAGAGCAGCACAAGCTCGGACTGCGGTGCGTTGGCCAGCGGCCGGAACGCCACGCCGGGCAGGCGCGACTTGCGCATGGACGCGGGCACCAGCGCCACGCCCACGCCTTCGTCCACCATGTTAAGGACCGTCTGCTGCAACTGTACTTCCAGTCGCACTATGGGTTCGAAACCCGCCTGGCGGCAATGGGCCACGATGCTGGCGCGCAGCGTGGGGCCGACTTCGCCGGAGGTCATGACGAAAGGCTCGCCCGCCAGTTGGCCGATGCGCATCGCGCCGCGGGCCCGTGCGCGCGGGTGGCCGCGCGCCAGCGCCACGCATAGCGGCTCGCGCAACACCACGCGGCTGGACAGTTCGCCGAACCGCCCGCCGGCCATGACGACCGCGGCGTCGACGCGGCCGTCCAGGACCTGTGCCGCCAGGTCCTGCGAGACGACCTCGCGCAGTTTCAGCGCCACGTCGGGATACGCGCCGCCGAACGCCTTGGCATAGGCAGGGATGACGCTGTAGGCGGCATACATGGTAAAGCCGATGGACAGGGCACCGGCGTCGCCGCGCGCGGCCGCCTGCGCATTGCGGCCGGCCTGCTCCAGCGCCGCCAGGATGGCCTTGGCGTCGGCCAGGAACCGCTCGCCGGCGGGCGTCAAGGACACCATGCGCGGATTGCGGTCCAGCAGCTTGACGCCCAGCGCCGCTTCCAGCGCCGCCAGCTGGCGGCTGAGCGGCGGCTGCGACAGGTGCAGGCGCGCGGCGGCGCGGCCGAAATGGCGCGTTTCCGCCAGGGTGACGAAATAGCGTAAAGGCTTGATGTCGAGCACGATGCGAAAAAGGTATTGTCCAAGGCTTGATAAAGCATTGGATTGTATTGCGGCCGCGCACTACGCTGCACGGACCGTCGTGACCTCCGCCGCGCATGCGTATTCCGGCGCGGGCAAGCAGCGACGGCCGCGCGGAGACCGCCGCGCGATGTTGACGGTCCAGCTTATTCGCCATGCTTTCCACCCTGCAAATCCTGCTCCCCATCTTCGCCCTTATCCTGGCCGGCTTCATCATGCGCCGGCGCGGCGTCGCCGGTCCCGCCGCGTGCAGCGAGCTGAACCGCTTCGTCGTCTGGCTGGCCCTTCCCGCGCTGCTCTTCAAGCTGATGGCGCATGCCTCCTGGGACCAGCTGTACCAGCCGGCCTTCATGGCGGCCTTCGGCCTGGCCAGCCTGGCCGTGTTCCTGGTGACGCTGGCATGGCGCCTGCGCGCCGGGCGCCACCTGGCCGATGCCAGTGTGGACGCCATCGCCGCCTCGTATGCCAATACCGCCTTCATCGGCTTTCCGCTGATCCTGGCGCTGTTCGGCCACGAGGGCGTGGTGCCCACGACCATCGCGACGCTGCTGGTGGTGATGGTCATGTTCTCCATCACCGTGGCGCTCATCGAAGTGGGCGTGCAGACGGAGCGCCGGCCGCACAAGGCTGGGCTCAAGGTGCTGCTCGGCATGGCGCGCAACCCCCTGATCGTGGCGCCCGTGGCGGGCGCGATGGTCCCGCTCGCCGGCCTGCAACTGCCCGCGGGCGCGGATACCTTCCTGAATCTGCTGGGTGCCGCCGCCACGCCGTGCGCCCTGGTCTGCCTGGGCTTGTTCCTGGCCGAACGGCAGCCGGCGACCCAGCCGCCGCGGGCCTCGCTGGCCCTGGCCGCCGGCAAACTGGTGTTGCAGCCGGCACTCACGTGGTGGCTGGCGGTGCGCGTGTTTGCGATGCCCGCGCCGCTGGCGCAGATGGCCGTGCTGCTGGCGGCCTTGCCCACGGGCACCGGCCCGTTCATGCTGGCGGAGTTCTATCGGCGCGAAGCCTTCGTTTCGGCACGCACCATCCTGTTGTCGACGGTGGGATCGCTGGTATCGCTGACGCTGCTGCTGCACTGGATGCCGCATGCCGCATGATGTGTCGCGCGCGCCTTCCCACCCAGCAGCGGACGGAAAGGCGCGCGACGTAGCGCTTGAGTCGGCGAGATCGAACCGTGCCGTGGCGTGCCAACGGGCCGTCAGACCCTGGTCGTCGAACCGGCCCGGATCGCGAAGTAGATGAGATACAGCGCGGCCAGTCCCACCACGATATAGATCAGTCGTGCGATCGCCGAGCCAGCGCCGAAGATGGCGGCCACCAGATCGAAGTTGAATGCGCCGACCAGCCCCCAGTTCAGGCCACCGATGATGGTAAGGACCAGGGCGATCCAATCCAGGGGCGTCAGCACGCTGACGGCCGTACTACCAGAGGTGGTATGGGTCATGTTCAGGGCCATGGCGGCCTCCTTGACGATGATGCGGCCGTGGGTCGTGGCGCCCGGATGGGCCGGCCCGACCGCTTCATGATCCGCAGCAAAGGCCATGCCCATATGGGGGCGCCGTTTGACAGTGTCACCCTCGAAGCAGTACACCCTTACCCGCTTTTGCCTGGCTGTACCTTACCGGCCCGGCGGTGTCGCGGGCCGGCGAGCGGGCGTGCGGCACGGCCGGACCCTTTCCAACTGCCTCTCGGTGTCGGATGTTCCTCTCTTTCGCGGTTCAAAAAGCCTATCCCTTCGGCGCGGGCATGCCCGCCAACCAGCGCTGGGCCGCTGCGCTTGGCCTGCTGCTGGGCGTGTGCATGGCCAGCCTGGATACCGCCATCGCGAATACGGCGTTGCCAGCCATCGCCCGCGATTTGCAGGCCTCGGAAGCGCGATCCATCTGGGTAATCAGCTCCTATCAGCTGTCCATGGTGGCGGGCCTGCTGCCCGCCGCCACGCTGGGCGAGATCGTCGGCCACCGGCGCATCATGCTGTTCGGCCTGGTGCTGTTCACGCTGGCTTCGCTGGCCTGCGGCATGGCACCCACCCTGGAATGGCTGGTCGCCGGCCGCGTGGTGCAGGGCATGGGCGCGGCCGCCACCATGGCGGTGAACGGGGCGATGCTGCGTTTCATCTATCCTGAAAAACTGCTCGGCCGCGGCGTGGGGCTGAATTCGGTCATGGTCGCGCTGGCCTTCGCCGCCGGCCCGACTGCCGCGTCCCTGGTGCTGACCGTGGCCACGTGGCACTGGCTCTTCCTGATCAACGTGCCGATGGGCCTGATCGCGATCTATTTCTGCCTGCGCGCGCTGCCGGTCACCACGCGCACCAAGCGCCGTTTCGATACGGTGGGCGCCGTGTTGTGCGCGGGCTTCCTGTCGCTGCTGGTGTTCAGCTTGAACGAAGGCGCGCAACTGGCCGCGCCCCAGACCATTGCCATCGCGGCCGTCCTGTGCGTCATGTGCCTGTTGCTGCTGCTCAAGCGCCAGGCGGGCCATCCGGCGCCTTTCCTGGCCGTGGACCTGCTGCGCCGGCCGGTGTTCGCCTTGTCGGCGGCCACGGGGGTCTGTTCCTTCGCCACGCAATCGCTGGCCTTCGTTTCGCTGCCCTTCATGCTGCAGAACATGCTGGGCTACACGCAGGTCGAAACGGGCTTCCTGATCACGCCGTGGCCGGTGCTGGTGGCCGTGATGGCGCCCATCGCGGGCTATCTGTCCGATCGGATGCACGTCGGGATGCTGGCCGGCATCGGTATGGCCATGCTGGCTGTCGGCATGGCGCTGCTGGCCGCCATGCCGGCCGATCCGTCGGTGTTCGGGCTGTGCTGGCGCCTGGCCGTGTGCGGCGCGGGCTTTGGATTTTTCCAGTCTCCCAATGTGCGCGCCATCATCACCGCGGCCCCGCCGGAACGTGCGGGCGGCGCCAGCGGCATGGTCGGTACGGTACGCCTGCTCGGGCAGTCCAGCGGCGCGGCCATGGTGGCCGCCTGTTTTCATGCCTCGACCGAGCGCGGCGCCGTCCTGGCCTTGTGGCTGGGGGCCTTGTTTGCCAGCGCGGCCGCCATCGCCAGTGTGATGCGGCTGAAGTATCGCCAGCGTCCCGCGTCCTCCAACGCCTGACCGTCACCGGCAAGCCCGCGCAAGCGACGGTGGATGCAGGTGCTTGCCCGGCTCCATCGCGCGGCGAGTGCCGGCGGCCTTACACCGTCGTGGGCGCGGGCAAGACCTGCGGCGTCCCTGGCGGGCCGGCGTGGTCGCGCGCGGCGCGCCATGCCGCGAGCTCCCGCGGCGGCATGGGCCGCGCGAACAGATAGCCTTGCGCGAAGTGCACGCCCTTGTCGCGCAGATAGGCTTCCTGCGTTTCCGTTTCGATGCCTTCGGCAATCATGGCCAGGCCCAGCTGCTGCGCCAGGCCGATAATGGTGTCGAGCACCACGTTGCCGACCGCCTCGGTGCCGGCGGTGCTGACGAAGGCGCGGTCTATCTTCAGGAAATGCGCATGCAGCTTCTGCAGGTAGGACAGCGACCTGTGGCCCGTGCCGAAGTCGTCCAGCGCCCACCGTACGCCGCGTTCGCGCAGCTCGGACATATGTGCCCGCAGCGCCGGCGTATCGGGCAAGGGATGGCGTTCGGTGACTTCCAGAACGAGGATGACGCCGTCGTGCCGGCGCACGCGCGACAACAGCGCGTCGACATCGGCGACGAAGCGGTCCGACACCATGTGGGCGCCGGAGACGTTCACGCCCAGATGGCTGCCGGGCGGCAGGTCCAGCTCGGCCAGGTCGTTGGCCGCCAGTTCGAACATATGGCGGGTCAGGTCGCCGATGACGTGGTGTTCCTCGGCGGCGGCAATGAACAGGTCGGGCCGCACGTTGCCCAGCCTGGGGTGGCGCCAGCGCAGCAGCGCCTCCACGCCGGACATGCGCCCCGTCGACATGTCGATGACGGGCTGGTAAACCAGGTGGAACTGGCGCTGGCGCATCCCTTTGCGGATTTCACCCGGAATCGAGACGCGCCAGCCGTACAGGCGGTAGGCGCCATAGCCGCACAGGATGCTGGCCAGCACCAGGAAAGCCGCATAGCCGCGCCATACGTGTGCCCGCACCGCATCGCGCTGCGCATCCAGGGGCGTCACGCGCACTTGCACGGGGAACATGGCCGATTTCGATTGCTGCGTGTCGGGTTCCGGCATGCGCGCGCCGCGCTGGCGCTCGCCGGCATCCAACAGCGGCATGTCGTGCCGTCCGAGCAGGATGTCGACGTCATAGACGCCGTCACGGGCGGCGGCCAGTTTCAGGTCGTACAGGTATTGCGCGTCCAGAAAGGCCACGACGCCGTAACCGTCGCGCAACCCCAGGGACACCATCACGGCGGGCCGGTCCGGCACCAGCAGGGTTCCGGCAACGGGCATCACATACATGCCCTGCGGGACGTGCTCCTGCGGCGACAGCGCGATCAGAGGCGTGTTGGGCATGCCGTAGATGGACGAGCAGTAGACGATGTCGTCGCGCACCAGCAGCAGCGATCGGAAATAGGGCTGCAGGGATCCCAGCTGGCGCAGCAGGTTCAGCACTTCCCCGCAGGGGCGACGCAGGCTGGGGGTCAGCCGTTGCGTGACGTCCTGCGCGCGTAGCAGGATGTTCTCCAGTTGCCGGCGCAGGACAGCGGCGGTGACTCTGGCTTCGCCGGCCAGTTGCCGCTGCGATTCGTGCACGACGATGGGCAGGATCAGAACGAAGGGCAGGGCCGCGGCGGCCAGCGTGACCAAGATGGCGGCGATCCTGCGTCGGATCGATAGGCTGGTAGGCACGCGCAACTTCCTCGGGGCCATGCCCGTGACCCGGAGTGGACCATCGGCGCCGCGCTATGTCAGCAGAATCCAGACAAAATGTAAATAACTGATAATTCGATCAACTGTGGGAATTTTCGCAATCTCATGGCCGGTGTGTGGATGGCGCCCGCGGCCGGCAGCCACCATGTCCGCTTCCGGGATGCGGCGCGGGCGCGCGGTGCGGAAGGAGCGCCGGCCCACATGATGGCCCCATGCTTGTTCCGGGATGCAACCTCGCCGCGCGCTGACCCCGGAACGGGAAACAAAGCGGTACAACGATGGCGTGCGTATCGCCCACATGAGTGTCAATCTTCAGACTTACGGGTTTTCCCCAGCGTGATGTACTCTTACGGGTTTACCCCATTCCCCGATGCTGCATGGCCATGTCCTCGTCCCCCTGCCTGTCGCGCATTCCGCTTGCTGCCGCTCCCGCGGCCGCCGCGGCAGCCCGCCCGCGGCTGTGGGAGCTGGACGCCTTGCGCGGGCTCATGCTGGTGCTGATGCTGTCGACGCACCTGCCTACCAACTTCGGCATCCCCACCAGCCAGCCCCTGGGTTTCGTGTCCGCCGCCGAAGGCTTCGTGATGCTGTCCGCCTATATGGCCGGGCTGGTCTATACCCAGCGCTATCTGCGCTACGGCCTGCATGCGATGCAGCGCGCTTTCCTGAAGCGCGCGCTGGTGGTGTACGGCTGCCAGGCGGCGTCGCTGTTGTTCCTGTTCACCGTGATCGCGGGGTTGGGGCTGACGCTGCCGCAGCCGGCGGTGCAGAAACTGGTCTGGTTCTACCTGCAGCAGCCCGTCACGGCGTTCATCTCCAGTCTGGGCCTGGTCTATAACCCGCCTTTGCTGGACATCCTGCCGGTCTACGTGCTCTTCATGCTGGCCAGCCCCTGGGTGCTGACCTACGGCTTGCGGCGCGGCTGGCGGGGCATTCTGATCCTGAGCGGCGTGCTGTGGTTCGCGACGCAATTCGAACTGTCGCGGTTCCTGTACGGCGGCGTGGTGTCCATGACGGGCCTGCCGGTGCCGTTCAGCGAAACAGGCGCCTTCGAGACTTACGGCTGGCAGCTGCTGTGGGTGTTCGGCCTGTGGCTGGGCTCCTTGCATGCCCGTGTGCCGCCGGAACAGCGGCGGCCCATGCCACCGGCGGTGGTGGTCGGCGCGGCGGTGATCGCGGTCACCTTCTTCATCTGGCGCCATATCGCCGGGCTGGGCGCTTTCCCGGACGGCAATCCGCTCAACTTCCTGTTCGACAAGTGGCACCTGGGCATTCTGCGCCTGCTGAACTTCGTCTGCCTGGTGGTGTTGGCAATGCACTTCGGCAGTTGGCTAAAGGCGCGCCTGCCGCGCATGCGCTGGCTGGAGACCATGGGCCGGGCGTCGCTGTCGGTGTTTTGCGCCCATCTGGTCATTGTCCTGATGGTATTGAGCATCGTGGGCGAACCGTCTCCGGACCGTCCGCTGTGGCAGGACCTGCTGCTCTTTGGCGGCAGTGTCTTCGCGCTCTATGTCGTGGCGCGATTGGTGGGGGGCAACAAGACGCGGCGCACCGCCACGGCACCGGGCCCCGCGCCCATCGTGCCCGCCGTGCCCGCGGCGCATCCCCCACGGCTCAATTCAGATGCGCCGTAATCACCTTTTTCCATAGCGCATAGCCTTGCGGGTTCAGGTGTAGCCGGTCGTCGCGGAAAAGGTCCGGACGCGGGTGCCCGGCCGCATCCAGCATCGGCGTGTAGACATCGATGAAGTCGGTGTTGCGGGTCTTCAGCGTGTAGGCGTGGATCAGCTCGTTGGTCTGGCGGATCGCCGGCATCAGCGCCGCGCGCGAGGGACTGGGCTTGATGGAGATATACGCGATGCGGGTGGCGGGCATGGTCGCCCGTACGCCATCGACGAACGCCGTGAAGGCGTGCAATACCTGCTCGGGGGTGCGGCCTTCGGCCAGGTCGTTGTCGCCGGCATAGACCAGCACCAGGCGGGGCTTGTAGGGCTCCACCAACTGGTGCAGATGGCGCGTGCAGTCCAGCATGCGCGATCCGCCGAACCCTCGCTTGACCACCACGGGCAGCGACTGGAATTCCGTTTCCAGGCCGTTCCAGAGCCTTATGGAAGAGCTGCCGACAAACAGGACGCCCCCCGGCGTCGGCGGATGCGCCTGGTCAGCGGCGGCGAACGCCGCCAGGCTTTCCGCCCAACGGTCGTTCGCCGCGCTGACGGCGACGGCTGTCCCGGCCGCGGGCGCCGTATTCCCCTTGGGTGCCGCAATAATCGTGGATCCGGTGCCCGCGGCCGCTGCCTGCGCGTGCGCGGAGGCAGCAGGCAGGCTGCTGGCGAGCGTCACGGCGGCCAGGAAGGCCGCGGTCAGGAAAGCGAAGCCGCGTGGTGAATGCATCCGGATACTTATTGTCTGGAGTCAGGAACAATCCAGCGCCATCATGCGGCCTTTCTGCGTCAAGAAGTATTAGCGGTTCCCCTGAACCTGCCAATTAGGAGGAATTTTGTGGCGGCGGCGCGACGGGCGCCCGGGGGATGCGGCGGCTGGCTACCCATCCGGGTCCGCCATCGCGCCATCATCCGGGCCGGTGCACCTCTACGCCGTCCAGCGGACGGTGACCGCAACGTCGCTATAGCCGCTCTCGTCGGCTTTCTGGGCGCCCACGTTCACGAAGTGTCCGTCCCCGATCACGGCTGGCGGCAGCCAACCCAGGTTCAATTGCCCGTTCTGCGTATCGCTCACCGAGACGCAAAGTGTGCTTTTCCCCCCTGTCGAGGGCTTGCCCGCGCCGGACGTGTATGCCCGGGCGACGGCCCCATGGGCGGGCAGGTTGAGGGGCGTGGCCGCGACACCGTCGATGGTCACATGCACGGTCCTGGCCCATTGGACCCCGCTGGTCGCTGAGACGGAGAACGGCGTATTGGCCGGGATATTGAAGCAGCATTGCACGCCCTTGCGAGACGGCGGGGGCGAAGGCGAAGGCGAGGGCGAGGGCGAGGGCGAAGGGGAAGGTGACGGCGACGGCGAGGGCGAGGGCGAGGGCGAAGGCGAAGGCGAGGGCGACGGCGAGGGCGACGGCGACGGCGAAGGCGACGGCGAGGGCGAGGGCGAGGGCGAAGGCGAAGGCGAGGGCGACGGCGAGGGCGACGGCGACGGCGAAGGCGACGGCGAGGGCGAGGGCGAGGGCGAAGGCGAAGGCGAAGGCGAAGGCGAGGGCGACGGCGAGGGCGAAGGCGAAGGCGAAGGCGACGGCGAAGGCGAAGGCGAGGGCGCAGGCGGGGCCGAGTACGTGGTATCCCGGCGCAGTCTCCACCAGGTGGTGAAGTCGCCGCCTGTGCCGGCCACCAGGTCGGCGGGCCCCAATTTGCCCAATGCGGCGTTGCCGCTGGCGATCATGCAATAACAATTGTCGCCGGCGATAAGGGGACTGATGGGATTGCCGCCAGGGTAGACCACGTCCGTGGACGAATTCTGGCTGACCGTGTCGGTGCAGAAAACCAGCCATTCGGCGTTCGCGAGATCGGGATCCTCGGCAGTGACGCTCCCGGTGTACAGCTGGCCTGTGCTCCTCCCATGCAGGAAATAGTTGCTTCCCACATTGCGCAGCAGGACACGCTGCGACGCGGGCACCGGCCCGGTGGCCCCTGGAACGGCCGCGGGCGCGAATTCCCATTGGAAATACTGGATCGGGATAGCGGTTCCGACCGGCGACGCTATGGTCAACCGCCCGTCCGTGGCCTGTACGGCCAGGTAGCGGTTCGCGGCAAAGGCGCGACTTCCGCCGGATGCTCCGTCCGGACCCGTACCGTCGCCTTGCCCGTTTTGCAGATAAACGATTTGTCCGAATTCGACCTCGTCCGCCATGTGCCTTCCCCCGATGCATGGATACCAGTTGTCCCGTTGGGCGCCATGGGCGCCTTCAGGGCCGCTGCCGCGCGATCATGTCGGACGGACAGGGGGCTACTGTAGCGGCGGTGGGGCGCCGCACGTGGACGATCACCGTAATCTCTGCGCACCAGTCGTAACGCCGGCGCGCCCGGGAACGAGGCAGACGGGAAGCGCGATGCGGGGGGACGGCGGATGCGGCTCCTCCTGGAGCCGCATCGCCGCCATATCAGTGTGCCTCGGGCGGCAGCGGCAGCGGCTCGCCGGCGCCGGTACGTTCGACGATCAGCCGGTAGTGCTGCGGGCTGCGGTGCTTGGCGAAATTGAAGACATGCTGGCGGAAGGTCGCGCCCAGGTCCAGGTCGATCTGCGCGGTGATGACCTCGTCTTCCTCGCCGCTGGCCCGCGCCACGATCTCGCCGGAGGGCGCCACGATCATGGAGCTGCCGATCATGTGGAAGCCGTCTTCCGAGCCGCACTTCGCCGCGGCGCCGATCCACACCGCGTTCTGGTAAGCGCTGGCCTGCAGCACGATCTCGTGGTGGAAAGTCCGCAGGTGGACGGGTTCATTCCAGTGGATGTTCCACGACGGCGTGTTGTAGCCCAGCACGATCAGTTCGGCGCTCTGCAGCGACATCGCGCGCCACGTTTCCGGCCAGCGGCGATCGTTGCAGATGCACATGCCGACGTTGATGTCCTGCGTATTCCATACCGGGAAGCCGAGGTCGCCGACCTGGAAGAATTTCTTTTCCAGATGCTGGAAGGGGGCGTCCGGCTTGTGGTCGTCATGGCCGGGCAGGTGCACCTTGCGATATTTGCCGACCACCTTGGCACTGCGGTCCACCAGGACGGCGGTATTGAAGCGGCGGCCATCGGGCGTGAGTTCGGCATAGCCCAGGTAGAAGCCCACCCGCAGTTCGCGCGCGGCGTCGAACAGCGGCTGCACGTCGGCATTGGGCATGGCGCGTTCGAAATAGCGTTCGACGGCCTCCGCTTCGGTCATCCAATAGCGCGGGAAGAAGGTGGTCAAGGCCAGCTCGGGAAAGACCACGAAGGTGGCCTGGCGCGCGGCGGCTTCGCGCAGCATGTCGACCAGTCGCTTGACCACGGCCTGGCGCGTGTCGGCCAGGTGGACGGGCCCCATCTGGGCAACGGCCAGTCCGAATTTGCGGGCGCGGGATGTCTGGGTCATGGTGCAGGGCTCCGGAAGGGGTGGGGGCCATGCGCGGCCCATGGCCGCGCATGAGGGACGTGATTCACAGGGAACGTGCGCATGATGCGCGAAGGTGGCGGCGCGGGGAACCCGCGGCGGCGCGTGCCCGGCCGCGGCGCAACATCGGGTTCGGTGGCGTAAGTTCATGATACGAAAGGGATAGTTTGTCCGCACACCCGGCCGGCGTACCCGCGGACATAACGCCGCCTTATAGGCGCCGTACAAATCTCGATGGCGTCGGGGCAAGGCCACCCATGCCGCATGGCGTCGGGCCGTACCCGGGAGCGTGGTGGCCGTCAGGTCCGGGTAGCGCCGGACGCCCCGGGCATGGCGTGAGGCCCCCGCGCGGTGCGGCTACTCGCTGCGCTGGTAGCGCTGGTCTGGCCCGGAATGGTAGTGGGTGACCCGGTCGCCCCGTGGGCCGAGATACACGTACATCACCGAGTGCCACCGTCCACTGAGCACGTAGTAGTACGACCAGATCACTTCATACTTGTCGCCCAGTCCCACCGCGCCCACCTGGGCGGGCGGCCCGAATTCGCACCGCACGGCCTCGGGCGTCCAGTCGCCCTGGCGCAGGCGCTCGAAGTGTTCGGGCGACATCAGGGCTTCCATGCGCACCGCGCGGCCTTGCGCGTCCAGGTCCGTGCCCCATGCATAGCTGCCCGAAGGCAGTTGCGACCAGATCACCCGGCGCGTGCCGTCGGGGCGGGTGCAGGTATAAGTCGGGGCGCCGTAGCGCGATTGCATATCCGCCAGGGACATACCCCGCGGCGCGTCGGCGATATTGGCGCAGCCGGCCAGCAGGCCGGCGATGAACAGGGGGGCGGCGCGGGCACGCAAGGACGGGCGGATCATGGCGGTTTCCTGCAGAGTGCCGAAGGGGAGATGGCCGGGCCGCGCTCCGGTGGCCGTGGCGCGGGGGGAAGAAACTCGGTGTCGCGGCTCGAGCTTAACGCCGGCCCCGGTCATCTCGCCATCCGTTTTTTGGGTTTGTTCCTGCCGGTGGCCCGCCTCCATGCCGGGCGTGCGAGGCGGGCACGCCGCCGCGCCGGCCTACACGCAGGCCGCAATCACGCGGTGCCGAACAGGCCGCCGGACTGCGCCAGGCGCACGCAGGCGTGGAGCACCAGCCCGATGAGGCCGCCGACCAGCATGCCGTTGAAGCGGATGTACTGCAGGTCGCGGCCTATGCTCAGTTCCAGTTCATCGACGAACTGGCGCTCGTCCCAGTTACGGACGGTTTGCGCGATGTGGTCCGTGATGCCTTGGCGCAGGCCGGCTGCCAGGCGCTCCGCGCCGGCCAGCACGTGCTGGTTGATGGCGTCGCGCAGTGCCGGCTCCGCGCCCAGGTTGCGGCCCAGGGCCGTGAGCGTTTGCGCAAGGTGCCGGCCCAGGGCCGAATCGCCGCTGGACAGATCGCGCCGCAGGGCGCTGCGCACCTCTTCCCAGATGCCCTGCACGTACTCGCGCACCTGCTCATGCGCGATGACGCGTTCCTTGATCTGTTCCACCTGGCGCTGCAGATCCGGATCGTCGCGCAGCCGCGCGACATAACCGCCCAGCCAGGCTTCGTAGTCGCGCCGCAGCGGGTGGTCCGGCTGCGCGAGCACGTCGTGCAGTTCGTCCAGCAACGCCCGCGCGAGGCGATCGGCCAGGGTATCCGCAATGTCGTCCACCGGTTTGACCAGGTTCAGGGCCTTGGCCATGCGCGGCCATTCCTTGCGGGCGTACTTCACCATCAGCGCGGACGCGCGTTCCTTCACCTGTTCGCCTTGCAGATACGCCGCCAGGCGGTTCAGCGCTTCGTCGAGCAGTGCATGATGGCGGCCATCCCGGGCCAGGAGGTCGAACAGTTCACCGGCGGTCTGCGCCGCGTTCCACTCGCGCAGGCGCCGCACCACGAAGCCATGGATGCCGTCGCGCACCGCCTGTTCATCCAGCAGCTCCATCGCGTGCAGCGCCCAGGTGCGGGCCGTATCAGCCACCACCCGTGCCTGGCGCGGATCGCTCAGCCACTGGCCCAGGCGCGCCGCCGGATCGAAGACGCGCAGCCGTTCCAGCAGCGACACAGGGTCCAGGAAGTGGTCGCGCACGAAAACCGCCAGGTTGTCCGCGATGCGTGCCTTGTTGGCCGGGATGATGGCCGTGTGCGGAATCGGCAGTCCCAGGGGCCGGCGAAACAACGCCACCACCGCGAACCAGTCCGCCAGCGCGCCTATCGTCGCCGCTTCGCAGAAGGCGCGTATCCAGGCCCACACGCCGTGGCCACCCATCGCGTAACTGACCGCCACGCCGGCCAGTGTCGCGGCCAGCGACGCCATGGCCAGGGATTTCATGCGACGCAAGGATGTCCGGCGGGGATCGGCTGACAAAAACGGGTCTCCAGGCTGGGTGCAACGCGGTTCGGCGCAACGCGCAATGGGTATCGCGGGAAAGCGCCATGCGTCCGGTGGGAACGCGCAACGCGGCATCTATGGGCGATGGTGCCAATGCGGTTAGTATCTCTCAGGATGTGTAACGCGCCATCGGCGCGTGCAAGCAACGGTCCCGCGCGGCGCCGGCGGGCGAGGCGGGCAGCGGGCGGACGCGCGCGCAAGCGCCGCCGCATTACGGGAGACAGGCATGAAAGTCGCGGTCATGGGTGCCGGCGCGGTCGGCTGCTACTTCGGGGCCATGCTGGCCCGCGCCGGCCACGAGGTCGCATTGATTGGCCGTCCGGCCCACGTGGAAGCCATCCGGTCCAAGGGGCTGTACCTGGACACCCGGACGTTCCAGGCCTACGTGCCCATGCGGGCCGATACCGAGCCCGGCGCGGCCGGCGGCGCCGACGCCGTCCTCTTCTGCGTGAAGTCCGCCGACACGGAAAGCGCCGGCCGCGCGCTGGCGCCCCACCTGGGGGCCGACACCCTGGTGCTCAGCCTGCAGAATGGCGTGGACAATGCCGAGCGCCTGCAGGCCATCCTGCCGCAGACGGTCGTCCCCGCCGTGGTGTATGTCGCCACGGAAATGGCCGGTCCCGGCCACGTCAGGCATCACGGGCGAGGCGAACTGGTCATCGGCGCATCGGCCGGCAGCCGGCGCTTCGCCGACGCTTGCGAGGCGGCCGGCGTGCCCGTCGACATCTCCGACAACGTCATTGGGGCGCTGTGGGCCAAGCTGATCGTCAACTGCGCCTACAACGCGCTGTCGGCCATCGCGCGCATGCCCTACGGCGATCTGTACCAAGCGCCCGGCGTGCAGCAGGTCATGCGCGACGTCGTGCATGAATGCCTGGCCGTCGCCCAGGCCGAAGGGGTGGATGTGCCCGGCGACAGCTGGGCCGCCGTGCTGAAGATCGTCGAAACCATGCCGACCCAGTTCTCGTCCACGGCCCAGGACATGGCGCGCGGCAAGCCCACCGAGATCGACTACCTGAACGGCTACATCGAGCGCAAGGGGCGTGAGCGCGCGATCGCCACACCGGTCAATCGCACGCTGCACGCCCTGGTCACGCTGCTGGAAAGCCGCGCGGGCGCCTCCTAGCGTTAACAGGCCCCTGGCGGCGTCCAACCGGCGCCGCCCGCGGCCCGAGACGATCAGCCGAACAGCTTGGACGCCGTGCGCGCGACCAGGGCGCCCTGGTGCCGGGCGCCTTCCAGGTCGATGGCGCTGGGCTGGCGCGAGCCGTCGCCGCCGGCGATGGTGGTCGCGCCATACGGCGCGCCGCCGACAACCTGCTCCATGTTCATCTGGCCTTGGTGGCTGTAGGGCAGGCCCACCACCACCATGCCCAGGTGCATCAGGTTGGTGATGATGGAAAACAGCGTCGTTTCCTGGCCGCCGTGCTGCGTGGCCGTCGAAGCGAAGGCAGCGCCGACCTTGCCGTTCAGCGCGCCGCGGGCCCACAGGCCGCCGGTCTGGTCCAGGAACGCCGCCATCTGCGAGGACATCCGTCCGTAGCGCGTGCCGGTGCCGATGATGATCGCGTCGTAGTTTTCCAGCTCCGCGGGCGTCGCCACGGGGGCCGGCTGGTCCAGCTTGAAGTGCGCACCCTTGGCCATCTCTTCGGGCACCGTTTCCGGCACCCGCTTGACGTCGACCTGGGCGCCTTCGCCGCGCGCGCCTTCCGCGATGGCATACGCCATCTGCTCGATATGTCCGTAGGAGGAATAGTAGAGAACGAGAACCTTAGCCATTGCGTATCCTTGCCGTTGATCGATGGTCGGCGGCCCGGGCGGTCCACCGTTGCGGCAAGATTAACGGGCGTTCTCTATGTAAAGAAGCCTATATATTTCGATGGAATCGATCCATGCCATGGATGGATCGGGGCCGGGAAACGGCCCAGGCGTGGGGGCGAGGAAAGCGGCGCCCGGGCGGCGAAGACTAGCGCGCGCTGGCGCAGCGCGCCCGCGCCGCGTCCAGGCTGACGGCGGCCGCCCGCAGTCGCGCGGACTGCTCGCCGCGCTCCTGCGGCAACTTGCCCGACGCGAAGGCCAGCACGACGTTGTCCGGCATATTGGACACGTAGGTCTGGCCCACGCAGGCGCAATAGCCGTCCCAGCCGCTGGCGGACTTCGGCGCGTAGGGATCCAGCTGCGGCTTGCGATCCAACAGCGAGCGGCATTGCTGGACGTTGCCGGGCACCAGTTTCTGCCGCATGGCGGTCAGGCTCCCCGCCGCTTGCGTGGCGGCGTGGGCATCGCCCGGCCAGCCCAGCACCGCGCCGGCGAGCACGCAGCCCCCCAGGCCCGCGAGCAGGCGCAGAAAGCCCTTGGATACCAGGCGATGGGAATCGCCATCCGGAATATGGCTGAGCATCATGGTCATGACTCAAGTTGCGGCGAGCGCGATGGGACGACGGCTGACGTATTGTGGACACGATGACGGCCGCAACAAACCGCAAATAAGCCGGCATATCGGCCGCTGATCGGGCTTAACGGCCTGCCATCGCAGGGTAACGTTCAGGGTGGAATAGCTTGCGCACCCGCGGGCTCGCGGGCAGACGGCGCCGTCGTCCACGGCGTGTGGACGGATGGGCGGCGCAGCCATGGGCCGCATGCCGGCCACGGCCGGTCCGTGCCGGCGGACACGGGACAGGGAGGAAAGAATGTTCGGTTTCATCACGGGCCGGCTGTCTGGCGCGCGGCGGCCTGATGTCGGCGACGCCGGCGAACTGGCCGCGCTTCATCGCGCGCAAGCCGTCATCGAATTCGATCTGGACGGCAACGTCCTCCAGGCCAACGACAACTTCCTGTCGCTCTTCGGCTACGGCATCGAAGAAGTACAGGGCGGGCACCACCGCATGTTCGTCGGCCGGGCCGAAGGCGCATCGCCCGCGTATGCGCGATTCTGGGAACAGCTCACACAAGGCGCTTTCCAGAGCGGTCGCTACAAGCGCTACGCGCGAGACGGCAGCTGTATCTGGCTCCAGGCCAGCTATACGCCCGTCTTCGATCGCCATGGCCGGCCCGTCAAGGTCGTGAAGATCGCCAGCGACGTGACGGCCGATCAGCGTCGCAGCGACGATGCCGCCGGCCAGCTTGCCGCCATTTCCAAGGTCCAGGCCATCATCGAATTCGAACTGGACGGCACTATCATCCGGGCGAACCGGCTGTTCCTGGACGCCCTGGGCTACGAGGAGGACGAAGTGGCGGGACGCCACCACAGTATGTTCGTGCTGCCCGAGGAAAGGCAATCGCCCGCCTACCAGGAGTTCTGGCGCCGCCTGGCTGCCGGCGTGCATGACACCGGCAAATACCTGCGCATCGGCAAGGGCGGCCGCGAAGTGTGGATCGATGCCAGCTACAACCCTATCCTGGACGGCGAGGGCCGGCCTTTCAAGGTGGTCAAGTTCGCTACCGACATCACCCGCCGCGTCGTTGCCGCGCAGCAGCTGGGCGAAGCGGTGCAAGGTCTGACGGAGAACGCCGAGCGTGCTTCCCAGGCCAATGCGCTGGCGCTGGAAGCGGCCAACGTCGCGGAGGCGGGCGGCCGGACGGTGCGCGAGGTCGTGCAAACCATGGGCGCCATCACGGAAAGTTCGCGCCGTATCGCCGACATCAACGGCGTGATGGATGGCGTGGCCTTCCAGACGAACATCCTGGCGCTGAACGCCGCTGTCGAAGCGGCCCGCGCGGGTAGCCATGGCAAGGGCTTCGCCGTCGTCGCGGCGGAGGTGCGCAACCTGGCGCAACATAGCGCGGCCGCGGCCAAGGAAATCAAGACCCTGATCCAGGCATCCGTCCAGCAGATCGAGCAGGGAGCGGCCCTGGTACAGTCGGCCGGCGGCACGATGGAGGATATCGTTGCCTCGTCGCGGCGCGTCACCGGCATCATGGCCGAAGTCGTCGACGTCTCCCTGTCGCAGTCGCGTACGCTGGGCGCCGTCACCGACACCCTGACGGAGCGTTAGCGCCCGCCGCGCCGCATGCCGCCGCGGCGGCCCGCGGATACAATGCCTCCAGGCTATCGCGCCCGCCAACAGGAGGCCATCATGTCGTACATGCTGCTTATCGTCGAGCCGCGCGGCCAGCGCGCCCAGCGCACCGAAGCCGAAGGCCGCCAGGTCTACGACCAAATGCGCCGCTTCGCCGGGGAGCTGCAATCGCGGGGCAAGCTGATTGCCTGCGAATCGCTCGCGGGCGATAGCGAAGGTACCCGTGTCCAGGTGCGCGAAGGGCGGCAGCGTCTGACCGACGGGCCCTTCGCGGAAGCCAAGGAAATGGTGGGCGGGTTTTTCCTGCTGGATTGCGAGACCCGCGAGGAAGCCCTGGCCATCGCGGCGGAGTGCCCGGCGGCCGCCTGGTGCACCGTCGAGGTCCGCCGCACGGCGCCCTGCTACGAATAGGTTCGCCGTCGTGCCGGCCCCCGCTCCCCGCCTGGGGTTTTCCCCCACGCCGCCGCCCGGCTGTCGAAAGCCCCGCGCGGCGCCCGTCGTACAGGCATGGGCCGCGCCGCGGCCGCGATGTGCGACGGGAGGCCTCCATGCGATTTCCATCCATGCGGATCCGGCGGGTAGCGGGACGGAGGCGCCATGAATCCGGCGGCCACGCACGCGGCCATCGATGCCGTATGGCGCCGCGAAGCCGCCAAGGTCATCGCCGGCGTGGCCCGGCTGGTGCGGGACGTCGGTCTGGCGGAAGACTACGCCCAGGATGCGCTGGTCGCCGCGCTGGAACATTGGCCGCGCACCGGCGTGCCGGATAACCCGGGGGCCTGGCTCATGACGACGGCCAAGCACCGGGCGCTGGACCGCCTGCGCCAGGACGCGCTGCATGCGCGCAAGCAGGAACAGCTGGCACAGGACATGGATGCGCTGGAAACCAGCGTCGAACCCGATTTCGTCGACGCGCTGGATGCCGCGCGCCAGGACGATATCGGCGACGACCTGCTGCGGCTGGTCTTCACGGCCTGTCACCCCGTGCTGTCCATGGATGCCCGCGTGGCGCTCACCTTGCGGCTGCTGTGCGGCCTGACCACGGACGAGATCGCGCGCGCATTCCTGGTCGGCGAGCCCACCATCGCGCAGCGCATCGTGCGAGCCAAGCGGACGCTGTCCAAGGCGAACGTTCCCTTCGAGGTGCCGCCGGCGCATCTGCGCGCGCAACGGCTGGCGTCGGTGCTGGAAGTGATCTATCTGGTCTTCAATGAAGGCTATGCCGCGACGGCCGGCGATGACTGGATGCGCCCCGCGCTATGCCAGGAAGCCATCCGGCTGGGTGGTGTGCTGGCCGGCCTGGCGCCCGGCGAAAGCGAAGTGCACGGCCTGGTGGCCCTGATGGAACTGCAGGCCTCGCGCCTGCATGCGCGGGTGGATGCGCAGGGAGCGCCAGTGCTGTTGGCGGACCAGGATCGCGGCCGCTGGGACCGGGAGCAGATTCGTCGCGGGCTGGATGCGTTGGCGCGGGCGGAAGCCCTGGGCGGCCAGGGGCCCTACGTATTGCAGGCGGCGCTGGCGGCGTGCCATGCGCGGGCGCCGACGGCGGACGCAACCGATTGGGCGCGCATCGTGGCGCTGTACGACCTTCTGATGCAGCGCGCGCCCTCGCCGGTAGTGGCCTTGAACCGGGCGGTCGCGGTAAGCATGGCGCAGGGGCCTGCCGAGGCCCTGCCGCTGGTGCAAGCGCTGGGTGAGGAGCCTGCCTTGCGCAAGTATCCGTGGCTACCCAGCGTGCGCGGCGACTTGCTGGCCCGCTTGGGCCGCAAGGCGCAGGCGCGCGCGGCTTTCGAGGAAGCCGCCGCCATGACCCGCAACACGCGCGACCGCGACATGCTGCTGGCGCGGGCGCGGGCACTGGACGACGGCCAGTAGGATCAGTGGCCGGTGGAGTCGCCGCGGCGGCTGGTCTCGAACAGGAACCAGGTGCGCTGTTCGGTCTCGTCGATCCAGTTCTCGATCAGGCTGGCCGTGGCGATGTCGCGATGCTCGTCACACAGGTCATGCACTTCGCGCATGAACGACGTCAGGCTCTTGTTGTCCTCCTGCAGCTCGGCCAGCATGTCCAGCGCCTGCACGTAGTCCGCATCGTTGTCCAGCAGGCGCTGCATGCGGGCGATATGGCCGATGGACTTCAGCGTCGGGCCGCCCAGCTTGCGGATGCGCTCGGCGATCGGGTCGGTCATCGCGAAGATCTCGGTCGCCTGTTCGTCCAGCAGCAGGTGATAGTCGCGGAAGTGCGGGCCGCTGACGTGCCAATGGAAGTTCTTGGTCTTCATATAAAGGGCGAAGACGTCCGCCAGCAGGCGATTCAGCGCGCCGCTGATATCGCGCGTACCTTCGGACGAGATATCCGACGGGGTCGCCAAAGGCGCCATGCGGCGTTTTTCGAGGCTGCCTTTCTTGGTCGAGTTCTTCGAGTTGCTTGCGGGTTTCTTCATGGGTATCACCTGGGAGAAGCCGTCTGGGAAGTTCCCATCCGGGCGGAGGGACCAAGCGGCAGTCTAGCTCAGGTTTCGGACGCGGAGGGCGCCGTCTTGCGTGCGCGCCGCGGCCGCGCGGCGGTCTTGCGCGCTGTCGCGGGTTTGCTCGAAGCGGCGTCGGCGGGTGCGTCCGGCTGGCTCGCCATGGCGGGCGCGGCTTGCTCGGTGCCGTGCGGCGGCGCCGGCAAGGACGCGTCCGTGGCCGATGCCGGGGGCGATGCATCCGTGGTCCGCGCACGCGAGCCGCCTCGCCTCGATGCGCCGCGCCGGGATGTGCCGGGCGTCCTGTCGGCCACGGCCGCTGCCTGTTCCGGCAGTGCGTCGGCGGGCATGTCCACCGGAGATCCGGACGGTGTGCCGATGGTGGATGCGGACGGTGTCCCGGCGGTGGGCTCGACCGGCGTCCCGGTGGCGAAGGCTGCTTCGAAGGATCCCTCCGGGGCTGTTTCTCCCTGGCCTGCGGGCAATGCCGGCGCGGCCGGCCGCGCGCGGCGGCGGCTGCCGCGCTTGGGTTTGTCGTGCTGCGCATGGCCGGCGGCGTCCGGCGCCGGTGAGGCCGCGGTCATGGCGGTATCGGGCGTTTCCCGCGGCTCCAGCGTCCTGGCATCGCCGCCGACGCCGTCGCGGGACGGCGCCGCGCGATCTCCCGCGCCTGCATTCGAGCGGTACACGTACGTGCCCGACTTTTCATCGCGCCCCACCTCGAGCAGGCCGCGCGCCTGGGCTTCTTCCAGCAGGTTGCCGAATGCGCGAAAGCCGTAGTACGACTCGTTGAAGTCCGGCTTGCGGCGCTTGATGGCGTCCTTCAGCGCCGATGCCCAGATCTTGCCGGTGTCGCCGCGTTCCGCGACCAGGGCATCGAAGGTCTCGACCGCGATATCGATGGCCTGGCTCCTGCGGGCATCGGCGTCTTCCTTGCGGCGGCGGTCGTCGCCCCCGCCGCGCCGTCCGCCCGCGGCGCCGTCCCGGCCGGCCTGGCGGGACGCCGATCGCGCGTTTTCGCGGACAAGGTCGTCGTAGAAAATGAACTCATCGCAATTGGCGATCAGCAGGTCCGAGGTGGAATGTTTCACCCCCACACCGATCACATGCTTGTCGTTTTCGCGCAGCTTTGATACCAGCGGCGAAAAATCCGAGTCGCCGCTGATGATCACGAAGGTATTGACGTGGGACTTGGTGTAGCAAAGGTCCAGCGCATCCACCACGAGGCGGATGTCGGCGGAATTCTTGCCGGACTGGCGCACGTGCGGGATTTCGATGAGTTCGAAATTCGCTTCATGCATCGGCGCCTTGAAGGCCTTGTAGCGATCCCAGTCGCAATAGGCCTTCTTGATGACGATGCTGCCCTTCAGCAGCAGCCGTTCCAGCACCATGCGGATGTCGAACTTCTCGTAGTTGGCGTCGCGCACGCCCAGCGCGACGTTTTCGAAATCGCAGAACAGCGCCATGCTGACGTTGTCGTGGGAAGAGATCATCAAGGCTCCAGTGGAATGCGTAAGGACCATCCTTGGCGATGGCCTCGGCCTACTGCCCGAACGCCAGGCGCAGCGCGTGGTCGTGGATGTCGGCCGGCCATGATGCCATGTGCCGGGACATGGCGCGGGCATCGTCGGCGAACAGGGCGCGCGCCGCTTCCTCGAAGCCCGCCATATCGCCGGCCATGGCGGACATGAACCGATATGCCGCTTCGCGCATCCCGCGTTCGCGGGCGCGGCGGTCGCGCATGCCGGCTTCGACGAGCTTGCGTAGCGCGACCGACGCGCCGCCCGGCTGCGCGTTCAGCCATTCCCAGTGCCGCGGCAACAGGGTGACTTCGCGTGCGATCACGCCCAGGCGCGGCCGGCCGCGGCCGCGCGGCCCGTTCGAAGCGGGGGCATCGCCGGCGGACGGGATGGACGCATCGCCGGCCGGGACGGCGGCATCGTCCGGCGTGGGCGGCGCGGCGACGGCCTCCCTGGCCGAGTTGCCGGCCGTCGCGGCTTCCATGGCCGCATGGGCGCGCGCGAGCCGCGCCAGCACATCCTCGCGGCTGCCCCGGATATCGATGTCAACGACGCGGCCCGTCAGGTCATCGAAGGTCAGCACATCGCCTTGCCGGCCGGACGGCGCATCCTCGAGCGCGGCCTTCACGGCCAGCGCCACGTCGGCAAGGGGACCGGCCGCCAGGCGGCGATGGCCGTCGAAGGCGGTACATGGGGTTTGGACGGTAAGTGTCATGATGCGTCGGCCAGCCCGGCACGGGGCGCGGTCGGGCTAGGCCAGGATGTGGGAAGGTCGAAACGGGCACAATTTTACCCGGATTAAAATTATCCGTCCACGGGACCCATAGGTCTCGCCGCCTCGCGCGGTCCACGGCGGTCAAGGATCGATGGACGCGCGGGCCCGGCGCATGCGCGAGATCGCCTCGTACTTCGGCGGGAATGTCCCCGGGTAGGGCAGGGGCGCGGTCCCGAAGCCCCGCCGTCAGCTGGCATAACACTGAATTTTTATGGAATCCCGGGGGCGCCGCCCCGTTCCCCCGCCGCCCGAAACGGCTTGAAACGACGGCAATATGGCGGCATGGAATTCGCTCGCCGGAAATCAGTCGAAGTGAGTAGAGTAATGATCATATCTCCCGAGGCACTGCACCCGGGGGACCTGGGAGCACGCAAGATGAAAGCGTTTACCTTACGAATCGCTGTCGCGGCCCTCGCCATCGCGACGGCTGCCGGCGTTGCGCCGCCGGCGATGGCGGGTGGCTATCACGGCGGCGGCGGCGGATGGCACGGCGGCGGCAGCGGATGGCATGGCGGCGGCAGCGGCTGGCATGGCGGCGGCTGGCATGGCGGCGGCTGGCACCACGGGGGATATTGCTGCAGTTCGTCCGCCGGCTGGTGGATAGGCGGCGCGCTGGCGCTGGGCGCGGCGGGCGCGATCATCGCCGCGAACTCCGGTCCTTCCGTGGTCTACACCACACCGGTGTATGCCGCGCCACCCGTGGTCTACGGCGCACCGGTATACGGTGCTCCGGTGTATGCGGCGCCCCCCGTGGCCTATACCTCGCCGCCCGTGTATGCGCCGCCCCCGGCGCCGACCGGCAATCTGATCGCTTATCCGGCGCGCGGCCAGACCCAGGCGCAGCAGACCCGAGACCGCAGCGAATGCCAAGGCTGGGCCATGAACCAGAGCGGCTACGATCCGGCACATCCCAACGAATGGACCACCGGCGTGATGGTGGATTCCTATAACCGCGCGATGTCCGCCTGCATGACCGGACGGGGATACTCCGTCAGCTGAGCCGCGGCGCCGCGCATGGCGCGGCGCCCCTGGCCTTGGGTCCGGACCTGGAGAGCCGCCCGCGTCGGCTGGCACCGGCGCTGCTGCGTACCCGGCATGCGCGCATCCAGGCCTGGGTGCCGTGGCCGAAGCCCGTCATTCCACCTTGCCGATCTTGCGCACCGCCTCCGTCATCTTCGCGGCGTCGGCATCCCAGTACTGCTGGAATTGCGGCGCATCCAGGTAAAGCACGGGGCTGCCCGCCTGCTGGATGGTGTCGCGCACCTTCGGATCCTTGGCCGCGGCTTCCGCCGCCGCACGCAGTTTCTGGACGATGGGCTCCGGGGTGGCCGCCGGCACGAACAGCCCGGACCATTGCGCGAACGTGACGTCATAGCCCAGTTCCTTGAGCGTGGGTACGTCCGGCAGCGCCGCCAGCCGCGTGTCGCCCCACGTGGCCAGCGCCCGCACCTTGCCCGCCTGGATGTACTGCAATACCGACGCCGGGCCGGTCGACAGGGCTTGTACCTGCCCGCCCAGCAGCGCGACGATGGCGGGCCCCGCACCGCCGTAGGGAACGTGCAATACCTTGATGCCCGCGGCGCTGTGCAACATCTCCATCGGAACGTGCATGGTGCCGTAGTTGCCCGACGAGCCATAGGTCAAGGGCGTGGCGTCCGGCCGGCGCAGGTCATCGATGAGTTCCCGCGCGGTCTTCCACGGACTATCGGCGCGCACCACCAGGACGGTGGGGTCGGCGGTAAAACGCGCGATGGGCTTGAACTGCTTGAGCTGATACATCGGCGGACGGCCCAGTATGCGGTCGGCTTCCGGGATGATCGAGATGGACGACAGCGCCATCAGCACGGTATAGCCGTCGGGTTCGGCGCGCGCCACCACGCCCATGCCCAGTCCGCCGCCCGCGCCGGCGCGGTTCTCCACCACCACCGACTGCTTCAGGACGCGGCTCATCGCATCGGCTACCGGCCGCGCGACCGTATCGGCCACGCCGCCCGGCGGAAACGGCACGATCATGGTGACGGGTTTGGCGGGCCAGCCGTTCTGGGCCTGGCAGAGGGAGGCGGCGCACAGCGCCACTGCGGCCGCGGCCGCCTTGAAGGTCGATCCCATTTGTCTTCTCCGGTTTTGTTGTGTTTCTGCGCGCCAAGTCTAGTCCTTGGCTTGGCGTTTTTCCATCGCCGGCACGCAGCCACGGAATGCGCCGCATCCTTCGCGTGTATCGCGCCGATAGGATCATTGAATCGCCGCGATAGAAGCATTTTCCTTCCGGGGGAACCTGACTTCTCCTATCCTGTCCATCCATAAATACCGGACAACACGTCGCCGGTATGACCTGGATCAAGGAGTAGCGGTTATGAACGAGCTTTTCAAGGGATTGATAGGTGCCGAGCTGACTTTGCTGGGTGTTCCCAACCAGGCTTTACCGCCGAGCGTCGCGGCCCAGCCTGAGCGCAGGCTGCCCCGCATCGACCCGCGTGGCGATGCAGCCGCCGCCGGCGCCATTCAGCCGTTCGACAGCTCCGCCAGCCAAGGGACCGGTGTCGAATTCAGCGAAAGCCATTACCGCATCGCCGCGGGCTGATACGCCCATGCGCGCCGCCGTGGTCATCCGCGCCGCGGCTTCATCGTTAACACGCCCTAGCGCCGCGGCCCCGTCATGATGGGGCGCGGCGCGGCTTCCTCCAGGGGCTCGGCGTCCGGCACTTCGATACGCAAATCGGTGCGCGCCCGCCCCACGCAGGGCAGGATCCAGCCCTCTTCCATTTCCTCCGCCGTCAGGCCCGGCCGGCCGCCGGGATAGGCGACTTCCCCCTCGATCAGAAAACACATGCACGTGCGGCACGTGCCGTTGCGGCATGACGCCGGCAGCCGGATGGCGGCGCGCGCGGCGGCGGCCACCAGTGCTTCGTCCGCACCGGCGTCGAAGCGCCAGTTTGCCGGCACCAGCGTCACGGAATAGGGGCCCGGGGTATCGCTCATGCGTTGGATTCTAGGGCAAATGGATTTCGGCCCCGGCCCGCGCTACACTTTGGATTCCTTTCGGTTATCGATTGCATAACTCGGGTTCATGGATCTTTCGCTGCGCGACCTTTCGTACTTCCTGGCGGTCGTGACCCACGGTCACCTGGGGCGCGCGGCATCGGCCTGCGCGGTCACCCAGCCTGCCCTGTCGAAGTCCCTCAAGCGGCTTGAAGACGAGACCGGCCTGGCCTTGTTCGACCGGGCGGGGCGCGCCATACGCCCGACGTCGGCGGGCTTGGCCTTCGCCGAGCATGCGCGCAAGGTCGTCAACCAATACGAAGACGCGGTACGCCATGCCGAAGGCCTGCGCGCCGGCGGCGGCGGACTGCTGCGCCTGGGCGCCACGGCCGCGACCATGGACACCGTCGTCATGCCCGCCCTGGAAGCGCTACTGCCGGCGCAGCCCGGCCTGCGCGTCGTGCTCACCTTGGGACTGTCCGACGAGCTGCCCGATCTCGTGGAACGCGGCGATCTCGATCTGGCCGTTGCACCGTCGGACGGCACGCGGGGTGGCGTGCTGCGCCAGGATGCGATGGGCCACGACGTGCTGCGGCTGGTGGCCGGCCGGCGCCATCCACTGTTCAAGCGCGCCGCCATTTCGCTGGCGGACCTGGCGGATCGGGGCTGGATACTGCCCAAGCGCACATCGGTGGCGCGCCAGCGGCTGGATGCGGCGTTCGCGCGCGCGGACCAGCCGCTGCCGCGCGCCGTGCTGGAGGTGGACTTCATTTCGGCGGGAGTATTGAAGCTGGTGGCCGGCACCGACTTGCTGACGGTCGCGCCCGCGTCCCTGCTGGAAGACACCGCCCAGGCCGGCGTGGCGGCGCTGCCCGTCGATGCGGCCTTGCCGCTGAAGCGCGATATCTCGCTGCTCAGCCGGCGGCAGGCGGTCTGGTCGCCGATGATGAAGGCCTTTCGCGCGGTGCTGAAGAACCGGTCATAGATCGAAGGTGGTGCCGCAGGGGCGGCGCCGCAAAAAAACATTCGTGGAAAAAGGACAGAGACATGGCGGTGCACTTCCTCGATAAATTGGACAGGGAAGGACGCAGCGTTGCCGATTACCTGCGCGGCATCGTGCTGGCCGTCGCCGCGGGCATCCTGGGCGCGCTGGCCGCGCATGTCTTCCGCTGGTGCCTGGAGCACGCATCGGCAGGGCTGTTCGGCACGGATGCCGACATTACCGAGGTCTTCGCCAGCCTGCCCTGGTACGCGCGCATCGCCTTGCCCACGGCCGGTGGCGCCATCGCGGCGCTGTTCCTGGCGCAGGCGCAGCGCCGCGAGAAGCGGGCGGGCGTGGTGTCCGAATACCTGGAGACCATCGACGGCAAGATGGCGCGCATCCCGGTGCTGCCCTCGTTGCTGCGCTGCGTGTCCTCTTTCTTCTCCATCGTGTCAGGCGGCTCCATCGGCAAGGAAGGCGCCATGGTGCAGCTGTCCGCGACCGCTGGCTCCGCCTTCTGTGCGCGCCTGCTGCCCAGTGTGCGGGGCGCGGATTTCCGGCTGGCCGTCGCGATGGCCGCCACGGGCGGCTTGACGGCGGTGTATCACACGCCGCTGGCGGCCGCGATTTTCGTCGCGGAGATCGCCTTCGGTTCGCTCGAACTGCGCCGCATCGGCTATCTCTTCACGGCGGCCGTCGCATCCACGTGGATGACCAGCGTGATGGGACAGTTCAATCCCTTGTACGACCTGCCGCCCTATGCCTTCGGCGTCACGGGAAGCGGCGTGCTGGCTGCCCTCGCGCTGGGACTGGTGGCGGGCACGGTGGGGTCGGCCTTCCTGTGGATCACGCGCCTGGCCCGCAAGCTGTTCGCGCGTGCCTTTCCCTCCGTGGTGCTGCGCATGGGCGTGGGCGGCTTGATCGTCGGCATGGTCACGCTGGTGGCGCCCGACGTCACGGGCAACGGGTTCGCGCCCATCGCGCGCATGCTGGACGGCCATCCGCTGGCCACCTCGCTATTGCTACTGCTGGCGCTGAAAGTGCTGGCGACCGCGGCCACCGTCGGCTCCGGCGCCATCGGCGGGCTGTTCACCCCGTCGCTGCTGATCGGCGCCCTGGCTGGCGGGGTCTGTGCGCCCGCCGCCGCGCACATCTTTGGCCTGCAGGACGGCGTGGTGCTGTTGGGGGTGCTGGGCATGGCGGCATCGCTGGCGGCCACGACGCAGGCGCCCTTGATGTCCACGCTGATGGTGTTCGAGATGACGCGCGAACCCTCCTTCGTCTTTCCGCTGATGATCGCGACGGCCGCGGCCTATGCCGTATCCATGTTGTTCCGCCTGACCGGTACCTACGAGGTCATCGCGCGCCACCGTGCGCGCGATGAACGCCGCAGCTTTCTTGCCGACGCGACCGCGGGCGGCATGATGCGGCCAACGGGCTTGCTGGCGCCGGTCTCCGCCACGCTGGAGGACGCGCTGAAGATCGGCCTGAAGCAGCGTAATCGCTTCGTTTTCCTGGTCGACGATGCCCAGCGCTTTCTCGGGGCAGTATGGGTGAACGACCTGATGGCGCGCGTCAACGCGGGAGAGGGCGGCGACGCGACGCTCACGCGGATGGCGACGACGGATTTCCCGGTGGTGTATGCCGGGCAGCGCCTGCTGGATGTCTGGCAGACGGTGGTGGAATCGCCCGCCGAACGCACCCCGGTGCTGAGCGATCGCGACGAACGCCGCGTGGTGGGCATGCTGCAGAAAAGCGAGCTGTTGAAGCAGGCGCGCAACCTGTTCGCCTAGGGCCTGCTGAGGCGGTTCGGGTCCAGGACCGGTCCGCCTGCGCGGCGGGATCACGCGCGCCTGAACCAGCCGGCGGGCGATAACAAGCGGCGCGTCCAGCGCTGCCGGGCGCGCCGCACGTTGCCGGGATAATCCTGCTGCGACGCCTTGGGCAGCGCGCCAAACGGCTCCGTGCGATAGTGCTCGGGACGATATCCCGCGTCCAGGGCTTCCTGGTAATAGCGGTCGAACAGGGCGGTGAGATCGGCGCGGGGATGATCGCGCACGGGGCCGTCGTACCAGTGTTCTCCGCCCTCCGCGCGCCGCCGCGCCAGCGCATGGCGATGGCTGAACTGCGTGCTCATGTCGGAATAATGCAGGATCCCGATTTCCGACGCGGCGCAGCCCTCGCCGTCGACGCAGTTGTAGCGCGTGTCCAATGGCTGGATCAGCCGCGGATGGCGCGAGAAATACTGCTTGAGGCGGCGGTGGGCCTTGGGATCGGCGCGCATCTCCTGCAGCGCCGGCAGATGGTGCCGGGCGCGCGCGCAATCCCACAGCGTGACGCAGTACAGCCATTCGTTGCCATTCCGGCGCGCCGCCATCACCGCATCTTCGGCCATGGGCATCGTCCACACCCGTGCGATGTCGTCCAGCACCAGCATGTCGGCATCCATGTACAAGGCGCGGCCCTGGTAGTCCATGCAGGCCGGCAGGCTCCAGCGCAGTGCCGAGAACGGCGTGGACCAGGTCTCGGTGCGCCAGCCCTGGCCCGTGGCGGGATCGCAGAACCAGGGGCTGCCGGGATCGCGCGTCAATCGCATCCAATGGATATGCACGGGCAGCGAGGCATGCTTGCGCAGGCTGTACTCCAGCACCATCATCTGTTCCAGATCCCCGTTGTTGGGATCGCAGCCGACAAAAATCTCCATCGCGTCCTGCATTTGAGCTTCCTCCAGCGTGTCATTCGAACGAGACATCTCTTATCGGGAGCCCCGCCTTGCCGCCGACGGGGAACTGCTCTGTACCGGCATCTTGCCCTTCGTCCCACGCGCCTCGTGGGGCGTTTCCACGGTGGCCTCCACGACTGCCGCCCTGGATGGGCACAGAGGTTGCGCGGCCCCGAGCGCGGGCCTCGCATCGAAGGAGATAACCGTGAAATATTGGATACGCGTGGGAATGTCAATATTTTTCCTGGCCACTGTTGCAACCGCGCACGGGGAAGGGCTGGATCGCGGCGATGCACAATTCATGGTCCGGGCGGCGCAGGCGGACGCGTTCGAGGTTCAGGCCAGCGAATGGGCGCTCCGCAACGCCGAGAACGATGAGGTCAAGCGCTATGCGCGCACGATGATTGACGGCCATGCCGCCATGGCGGACCAGCTCAAGGCCTTGGCCGCCGCCAAGGGCGTCGCACTGCCCGCCGATATGTCCGATAGCCAGGCGCGTACGCTCAAGTCCTTGCAGGGCGAGACCGGCACGCGCTTCGACAGGCGATATGCCGACGACGTCGCGATCGCGGCGCACAATGACGCGGTAGCGCTTTTCGTGGATGCCGCAGAGCACGCCAAGGATCCGGAGGTGAAGGCCTATGCGCAGCAGGGCCTGCCCAGCCTGAAATCACACCTGGACGCCGGTATGGCCTTGCGCAAGACGCTGGCGGCCAGCGGCAAGGCCAGCCCGGAGGAAAGCGTGCCGGCGGGTGCCGCTCCCGGCACGGTATCGCCGGCTTCGCGGGAGGCGCCCCCCAGCCTGCTGCCCGGCGACCGGGGCGCGCCCCGGCCGTAGCGCCGACACGGGGGCGCATATAAAAAGCGCGCCGCAAGTGCGGCGCGCTTCGATTCATTCTTGCCGGCGCGGCGTGAAACCCGGTGGTCCATCCGCGCGCGAGCTCCCTCACGGCAGTCACGGCACTCAGGGCGGCACGGCCAGCTCCTCGAGCGCGCGGATTCCGTCCAGCGCGGCGTCGGTAGGCGTGCGGAACACGAATTGGGACTGGATCACCTGAGGTACCGCCGTCTTACCCGTATCGACGACTTCGACTTCCCAGCGGAAACCCCCCTGCATGGTGGGCGCCAACCACAGCGTCGCCCTGGAGCTGGGGGTTTCCTTAGTCAGGATTTTCATCGCATTCCTATCCCCGCCGGCGTCCCGGTGTCATGCCAGATGTGCCACGGTGGCGATCTCTTCCTTGCGTTGCTGCAGTTTCTTGGCGATATCACGCAGGTCGACATTCAGCACCACCAGCTTGGGAAAGAGTTCGCCTTCCTCTTCCTCGATGTGGTGGCCGATGTATTCGCCCAGGACCGACACGCGGGCATGGAACAGCGGGTCATCGCTGGTCATACCCTGGATCTGCGCGATAAGGTTGCGCGCGACACCATGCTCGACCACGGCCTTGTCCAGCAGGCGGCCGAAAGCGGCGGGATTCTGCGCGCGCAGGAATGGGTAGAACAGTTCTTCTTCGATCTGGGCCAGCACGGTCAAGGTCATGCACGCCTCGTGCGCAATCGCCTCGCGGATCTCCGGATCAGCCGTCTTCCCGAAGTCCTTGAAGAGCTTCTTGACCGCGCAATGACCGTCCAACATCAAGGTCAGGGCGTCGCGCTGCGCGAGAGGGATTTCCGCCTTATTCATACTGGTTCTCCTTGTCCACGGGGATGCCGCAATGGCGCGGCGCGGCATCTAAGCAAGCACCGTGCCCGGAGACCTGTCCCTGTCTACCTTTTCTTGCCTGAGCGGTTGTCCACGGGTGGGGCGCCGGGTGTCTGGCGCCCAGGATCGGCGACGTCCCTGGCGTCCACGCCGGGCGGAAATGTCTTCTCCGCCGCGGAGTTAGGATCGATCGGACGGTTCTGCAGCGAGCGGGCGGGCGGGTCCTCGCGGGCACCTGTGTCCGGTCGTAAGATCGCGTGATCTTGTGCATCGCCGCTATGGTCAGAAGCGGCGCGTTCTCTCGCGCGCTCCTTTGGTTTGGGTTCCTGGCTCATGGCTGCTCCTGCGCCGGTGGGCTCCGGGTCCGGAATGACTCGCAGCCGGCATGCCCGGGGGCGCGGCGCGTGTCTTTGGAAAAAATGCCTACCTGGATGAGTAGGGCGCGCCGGCCATGTATGCAATTCCCGTCCCCCGGCGGCACCCTGCCGCCTGCTCATGCCGCGCGCTCCACGCCATGAAAGCCGCGCAGGCGGAGATCCCCGCGGATACGTCTGTCGCACCGCACTGCGCGTGCTTGATCCTTGCGTGGGAAGAGGCACTCCAGGTGCTGGACCGGCTGCTGCCCGATCTGGACGAGGACGCCCCGGACCGCCGGGCAGGGATCCTTACCGCCCTGACCGCTTTGCGCGCCAATTTTCCGCTTCATGCGGCAATGCTGGAAGCGCCTGCCGGCCCGTCCGCGCCAGCGTCCCGGGTGTAGCGCTCGCACGCGGGCCCACGACAAGGCGGCGTTGCCGTTCGACTTCCGGCGGGATGCAGGCACGGTACCGGAGGATCCAGGGCACGCCGGCCAGCGCGGCCAGCAAGACCCGGGCGGCCTGGCCGGGGCGCGCGCATTGGTGCAGCACGGAGCGGGTCTCTTCCCAGGCTGCTCGCAGGGGCAGTCGCAGCCAGGCGGTCCATAGGGCATTGCGGCTGAGCAGATGCACGCGGCGTGGGCGGTCGCGCCGGGGCGACGGATGATGCCAAGTCCGGATATGGCCCGCGTATAGCATCTCCCAGCCCAGCCTTGCCATATCCAGGGTAAGCAGCTCCTCTTCGCCGCCAATGAAGAAGCGCGGCTCATAGCCGCCCGCCTGAAGGTACGCTTCCCGCCGCACGATGCAGGCGCCGGCCATGAATCCCATCAGCCGCATGGTGCCCGCCGGCCCGGGTCCCAGCGGGCTGCGCGCCATGATGTCGCATGTGGGGTCCACCGACCCGTGTGGGCCGACGAGCACGCAGGCACTGATGACGCCGGCCCGGGGCGCCGCGTCCAGCAGTTGTTGCGCCGCTTCCAGCGCGCCGCTTTCCCAGCAGGTGTCGTCGTCGCAGAAAGCGATGTAAGGCGTCCTGGCGGCCGAGACCCCCAGGTTGCGGCCCGCCGCGCCCAGGTTGCCCGACGCCCGTACCAGCGTGACTTCCGGAAAGGCGGCCGCGACCGCCTGCGCGGTGCCGTCGCGCGAACCGTTGTCCACCACGATCACGGGCACGCCGGGGTGCCGCTCGCGCAGCCGGCCCAGGTTGCTGAGGAGTTCATCGCGCCGTTCGTGGGTGAGGACGACGACCGATACGCGGGGCGCGTCCCGGTCCGCGGGCCGCGGCTCGTCCTCTCCGCGCGCGGGCGGACCGTCCATGCGCGAGCCGCGGCCGTCCGTGTGGGGCGGCTGTCCGTTCGTGCCGGCCGGCTGGCGGCCCGTCATCGCGCCTCCGCCCCCGCTTCCGGTGACTGCTTGATGGATTCGCTCAGCAGCCAGTAGCGTTCCGGCGCGGTGGTATCGCCTTCGTTCCTGGTGATGCCCAGTTCCGGCATCTGGCTGCCATAGGCCGCCATCGCGGTGGCCTTGCGGTGCGTGTTCGTATTGCGGAACGACACCGGCGTCAGGCTGATGCCGCGGGTATAGAACTGGACCAGGCGCGCATGCAGCAGGCCCGGTTTGGTGCGGTACAGCGCGTCCTCGTAGGCCACCCAGCGCCGCTCCGGCTTGCTGGCGAACAGCATCAACGCGGCGTCGGAAACCAGGATATGGTCGCGGTGGAAAATGCCCACGGGAAACAGCACGGTACGCGCGCCCGCTTTTTCCAGCACGCCCTCCAGCGCGTGCGCGATCTTGTCCGCCTTGGGCGTTGCGCGCTCCATGGCGCGCACGTACTGATCATCCAGGAAGGGCAGCCGCACCGGCTGCGCCTTCAACAGATGCAGCGCCTTGTCATCCTCGCCCAGACGCCACTTCATGGCGGAGGCGCCGTCGCCGAAGCCGCAGCGCCGGTCCCATTCCGTCAGCGGCAGGGCGGCATCCGGCACGCCCGCGAACACCGTGATGACGGTGCTGCCCGGCGTGCCCGCCAGCAGGGCGCCGCAGCCGGCGACGGCATCGTCCAGATGCGGCGACACCGCCGCGAGCACGCCAGGATCATCGATGGATTGCACCTTGGTCTCCTCGCTGGCACGCGGATACCGCGTGCGCCATTCCGTATCGGCGGCGCCTACAGCGACGCATCGGCGCGCGCGGGCGACCGCACGATATCGGCGTTCACGAACTGGCTGAAGTAGCGAATAGTATGCCGCAGCCCTTCGTCGACCGGCACGCGCGGCGCCCACCCGAGCTCGCGCGCCGCCAGGCCGATATCCGGGCAGCGCTGGGTCGGGTCGTCCGGCGGCAGCGGATGGAACACCAGCGGCACGTCGGTGCCCGCCAGGCGCTGGATGCGCTTGGCGATGTCCAGCACCGTCAGCTCTTCCGGGTTGCCCAGGTTGATCGGCCCGGTCACGTCTTCCGGGCTTTCCATCAGCCGCTCCAGTGCATCCACCATATCGTCCACGTAGCAGAAGGCGCGGGTCTGGCTGCCGTCGCCATAGATGGTGATGGCCTGGCCCTGCAGCGCCTGCAGGATGAAGTTCGAGACGATGCGGCCGTCGTTGGGCGCCATGCTGGGGCCGTAGGTATTGAAGATCCGCGCGATCTTGATCTTGACCCCGTATACGCGGGCGTAGTCGTGGAACAGCGTCTCGGCGCAGCGCTTGCCCTCGTCATAGCAGGAGCGCACGCCGATGGGGTTGACGTGGCCCCAGTAGCTTTCGCGCTGTGGATGCACCTGCGGGTCGCCGTAGACTTCGCTGGTGGATGCCTGCAGGATGCGCGCGCCGGTCTTGCGGGCCAGCTCCAGCATGTTCATCGCGCCCATGAAACAGGTGCGCAGCGTATGCACCGGCTGCGTCTGGTAGTGGATGGGCGAGGCCGGGCAGGCCAGGTTGTAGATGCGGTCGACCTCCGCGTCGAAGGGCTCCACGACATCGTGCGTGATCAAGGTGAAGCGCGGATTGTTCTTCAGGGGTTCGACGTGCTGGACCTGGCCGGTATAGAAATTGTCCAGGCAAAGGACGGTGTGCCCTTTGTCGAGCAGCCGCGCGCACAGATGAGAGCCGATGAAGCCGGCGCCGCCCGACACGAGCACGCGCAAAGGACGAGGAAAAGCCTGGATCATTGCGTATCTCCCATAAGCCTGTGGAACAGGGCGTTCCAATCCCCCACGAAGCGGTCCATGCCATAGCGCTGCAACGCTGTCTTTCTTGCTTCCGCACCCCAGGATGCCGCCAGGCGCGGGTCGTCTATCAGCGTTTTCATGACGTCGATGAGACGGCCGGGATCGGTATCGATATAACCGTTGCGTCCGTTGTCGATGACGCGCGCGAGCTCGGTTGCCGCGAAGCCGACCACGGGCAGGCCCGCCATCATGGCTTCTATCAGCGCCAGGCCCAGGCTGGTGTAGCGGATGGGGCTATAGAAAAAGCGATACCGCGATACGAAGGGGCCGACTTCCATGTTGGGGATTTCGCCCAATCCGCCCATCGATTCCGAATCCATCCCGATCAGGTCCAGCGGCACCTGTTCGCGCGCCTGCTCGAACAAGTCCGCGCCCATGCGCCGTCCGCGCCGGCGCAGATGGTTGATCACCGCGATGCCGCGCGCCACCCGGGCTTGTTCCGACGCCAGCTGCGGCGCGGGTACGCCATGCTCGATGACGGCAGTGCGCATCCCGCCGTTATTCCAGGCGGCGCGGTTGTAGTGGGTGACATGGACGAGGATGCCGCGTTCGTGCTGGAACACGTGCGCGGTATCCGTGGGGTGCGGCAGCGGCGGGTCATGCTCGATGTAGGCGCAGGGCAGCGCGAGCTGCTCGGGGGACAATAGCCGCTCCCGCTCCTCGTAGGTGGCGCGCGACTGGTAGACGACGCAATCGAACGCCGTGTCGCGCAGCGAATCGGCCGCCACTTCGCGCACATGCGGGCCCCAGGGAATGCGATTGCCCAGCGCCCCGTATCCGGACGGGTTGCCGGCGCGCACGGGCACCAGGAATTCATGCGGCACCCGCGTGAGCGAATAGAGATAGTTGCCGTGCACATGCCAGGTAAGGATACGCAGCGGACGCGACGGGATGGCGCTACGCGGCATGGCTGCTCCTTTCTTCCATCGCCGGGTGGGCGACGACGCCCACCGCGCGCGGCGGCGGCAAGCCGTCCACCATGCGCACGGCGTCCTCGCCAAGCTTGGCGGCGATGGCCTGCAGCACCGCGGCAACGGAAACGTTCAGGGCACACACATGCCCGATGGGACAGTCTTCATGGGCGCAGGGCCGGCAGGGAGGATAGTCGGCGATGACCGTATGGCGCGCGTGGTCCAGCGGCGCCCAGCGATGCGTATCGCTGCCGCAGGCCACCACCACGCTGCGCGTGCCAACCGCGGCGGCGATATGCGACACGCCGGTGTCGTTGCATACGAGCAGGGGCGCGCGCGACAGCAGCGCCGCCAATCCGCCCAGCGACGTGCGCCCTGTCAGGTCGACGGCGGTGGGGCCGGCGGCCTGCAACACCTCCGCCGTCAAGGCACGCTCGCCATCGCTGCCGGTGACGGCGATGCGCCACCCCTGGCGGGTCAGCGCGGCCGCGACCTGGGCATATCGCTCCGCGGGCCAGCGCCGCGACCGCAGCCGGGCGCCGGGGTGGACGAAGACGGTGCGTTCAGGATCGAAGCGCGCCTGCGATGCGAGCAGCCGCGCCTCGTCGCGGTCCTCGGCGGACAGCGGCAGCTCCAGGGCATCGCTGTGCACCGGCACGCCCAGGAAGCGCATCAAGTCGGTGTAGCGCAGCGGTTCCGGCAGATGGTCGGGCCATGGCATAAGCCGGCCGGGCCGGGCCATGTCCGCCCGCGGTACGAAGCCCGCATGGGCGCGGGCGCCCAGGGCCCGGACGATGGGCAGGGACAAGGTGCCGCTGCCGTGCAGCTGCACCGCCAGATCGAACCGCCGCGCCTGGGCCTCGCGATAGAGGGCGGGCAGGGCGTCGGGGCGCGCGGGTTGTTCTGGAAAGGCCGGGATGCCGGGAAACGGCAGCAGCTCGTCGACGTAGCGGTGGAAGCGGCGGACGAAGGGGCCGGCGTTGTCCAGTCCGATCAGCGTGACGTGGGCATCGGGACTATGCTGCCTGAGCGCGCGCAGCGCGGGCACCGAGCAAAGCATGTCGCCCAGCTGCAGGGCCCGGAAGATGGCGATGCGGCGCGGCCGCGGCTGCCACAGATCATCCATCATGGGAACCCCGCCCGATAGCGCAGCGAACCGACGACGCGCCAGAAAATGGACAGCGGCGGGATGGCGGCGGAGGTCACGACGATTTCCGCGATGTGATCCGGTGTGCGGCGCGTGCCGCGCAGGCGCCGCAGGCTGAACCATCCCGTCAGCGCCGCCCAAGCCGCCAGGGCCGCCACGCCGCCGGGCAGCCAGCCGGCCGCAAGCGCGCCCAGCGCCAGCAGCAGCAGCGCCGTCACGGACAGATAGAACCACGGCGGGTGCGGCCGGATGCGTTCGCGATACAGCCTGGGATGTTTCTTGTACAGCAGGGTGTCGAAGACGATCTTGCGCTGCATGCCCATGCCGACGCCGAAGGCGCCCGGGCGGATGGGATGCACGACGATGGCCTGCGGCGCGCGCTCGATGCGCAGGCCGTGCTCCATCAGCGCGAAATGCAGGTCCGAGTCCTCGCGCCAGGCCAGGCGGAAGCGGGGGTCGAAGCCGCCGACGTGCTCCAGGGCGGCGCGCCGCAGGAACACGTTCGCCGTCGCGAACTCCGCGTCCTGCAGCCGGCTGGCGTCCAGCTCGTAGTCGGTGGGGTTGGGCGGCAGCGGCATGACGATGCGGCCAGACAGCGCGTCGACACCGGGCCGGAAGGCGGCCAGGCCCGCGGCCAGCCACGCCGGGTCGGGAACCGTGTCGTCGTCGGTGAAGGCGATCAGCTCCGCGCGGGCGTGGCGCCATCCGGCATTGCGCGCGCCCGCCGGGCCCTGGGTGGCCGTTACCGGGATGTAGCGCACGGAGGGTCCGCCGGCCACGGGTGTCATCTTGCTGACGGTCTGGCGGGCGGCGTCGCTGGGGCCGTCGTCGCAGACGATGATTTCATAGTCCGCCGACGGCAGCGTCTGGCGCAACAGTGCGCCCAGGCAGCGCTCGAGCAGGTCGGGGCGGCGGTAAGTGGGAACCACCACGGATATCCGGGGTGTGGCTTCTGCACGCATCGGTTCATCCTGTCATGTCGGTTCATACGCTCCAGGCCGGCTTGCCGCGGCCCTGTCCATGCCGTTCATACCGGCTTTTCCACGACGTAGCTGCCGATGACCAGCGCGTCCAACGGCGAGGTCCAGAAGGACTCCAGTGCATCGCGCGGCGAGCACACCACGGGCAGGCCCCGCGTATTGAACGAAGTGTTCACCAGCACCGGTACTCCCGTGCGCCGCTCGAAGGCGGCCAGCAGGTCGTAGTACAGCGCGTGCTGGTCGCGCCGCACGGTTTGCACGCGCGCCGTGCCGTCGATGTGCCGGACGGCGGGTATCTGCCGCTCGCGATGCGGCAGGACGTCGTAGACGAACAGCATGAAGGGGGCGCAGATGCGCGCGGCGCCGCGCGCATCGAACCATTCGTGCGCGCGTTCTTCCATGACGACGGGCGCGACCGGGCGGAAGTCCTCGCGGTCCTTCAATCCGTTCAGCCTGGCCTGCATGGCGGTGTCCAGGGGAGAGGCCAGTATGGAGCGCGCACCGAGCGCGCGCGGGCCGAATTCCATGCGGCCCTGGAACCAGCCCAGGATTTTTTCCTGGGCCAGCAGCTCGGCCGCCTCCTCCGCCACATTGTCCAGCCGACGATAGGCCAGCCGCGAACGATCGAGCAGCCGCTCGATTTCCTCATCGGCATACTCGGGTCCCAGGTAGGCGTGCTGCATCGTCCAGTGGCGTCCCGGCGACTCGCGCCGCTCGTAGTCCACCCACAAGGCCGCGCCCAGCGAGGTGCCGGCATCGCCCGCCGCGGGCTGTACCCATACCGATTCGAAGGGACCTTCCGCCTCGATGCGTGCGTTCATCACGCAGTTCAGCGCCACGCCGCCGGCCATGCTCAGGTGGCGCGCGCCTGTCTGCGCGTGCAGCCACCGCGCCATGTGCAGGGCGGTTTCCTCCAGCACCTTTTGCAGCGAATGCGCGATATCCATATGCCGCTGTTCGAACGGCGCGCCGTACTTGCGGGCGGGGCCGAAGCGGCTTACCAGATTCATCGGCTCGATGAGGTAGCCGCCCTCCTTGTCCAGCCGCACGATCTGCCGGAACAGGTCCACGTGCTCCGGCTTGCCGTAGGACGCCAGCGCCATGACCTTGTATTCGTCGGACGAGCGCAGGAATCCCAGGTACTCGGTGACGTCCTCGTACAGCAGCCCGAGCGAATTGGGCAGGTCGATCTGCTTCAGCCGGCGATAGCGCCCCTTCGAGAAATGCCCGTAGCTGGTGGTCGCGCGTTCACCGCGGCCGTCCATGGTCAGCACGGCGCAGTCGTCGCAGGGCGCCGCCAGGAAGGCGCTGGCCTCATGCGAGAGGTGATGCTCCACGAAATGCCAGCGGCTTTGCAGCTGTTCCAGCGTCAGGCCCTCGAAGCGCTTGCGCAGGTGGTGCGGCGCGCCGCCGATCAACTGCCGCGGCGCATTGACGATGTAGGAAAGGAACAGGGGATCCCAGGGCGATTGGCCGTCCGGCCCGCGCGGCTGGCGGGAGGGTTCCAGGGGAAGCGCGATGGTCTCCGGCAGGCTGCGCGCGCCGACCAGCAACGTGGGATCGAAGGAGTACGCGACATGGTCCACCTCATGCAAGGCGATGCCGGCATGGGCCAAGCAGTAATCGATGGCATGATAGGGCAGTTGCCATGTGGTGAAAGGCACCGGCCGCTTGCCGTGCTTCACGCGGGTGAAACGCTCTTCTTCCGCCGCCGCCAGCACGACGCCATCGCGCACCAGCGTGGCGGAACAGTCGTGAAACGCGGCATTGATGCCCAATGTATACATAGCCTTGTCCTTTTGACGCTCGTTGTCCTGTTGGATCGGGTGCGGCCGTGCCGGCCGCGATGCTTCCGTCGCGCAGCTTGGCCTGGTCGTCTACGCCGCCTCGATCATGATCGGCGGCCGTGCACGCGCATGGCTTTCCAGCAGTTCGAATGCCGCCTGGGCCACCTGCGAGGGATCCACGGCGCTCAGGCAGGCGTGGTGGCCCAGCGGGCAGACGCTGCGGTAGCAATACTTGCAAGGCACATCGCGATACAGCAGCCGATGGGGCACCTGCCAGGGCGTGTGCTGGGGATTGGTCAGGGCGTAGAGGTCCACCACCGGCGTGCCCAGGGCCGCGGCGATATGGACCGGGCCGCTATTGTTCGACACCAGCAGGCGTGCGCGCGCGACCAGGGCGCCGAACTCCCCCAGCGTGAGCGCGCCGGCCAGGTTCGCCAGCCTGCGTGGATCGCAGCTGCGTGCCACGACCTCGTCCACCAGGGTGCGCTCGTCGGGCGAGCCGGTCAGGATGACGCGTTCGCCCGCGCCCGCCAGCATGTCGATGGCCTGCGCGAACAGCGCCGTGGGGTAGCGGCGCGATTCGGCCGTCGCGCCGCAATGCGCCAGTACCCAGCCGTGCGACAGCGCAACGCCGTGCGCGCGCAGTGTCCTGTCCAGCCCTTCCTGGTCGGCGTCGTCGACGCGAAAGGACAGGCCGGTGTCGACGGCCTGCACGCCTATCGTCGCGACCAGATCCAGCTGGCGCTGTACTTCGTGCCGCGGTTCGGGCAGCGGCTCGACCTCACGCACCCAGTCGCTGATCAGGTGATAAGGATTCTCGCGGCTGTAGGCCAGCACTCGCGGGATGCCCGCCGCGTGGCACATCAAGGCGGCCGGCAGAGCGCTCTGGCTGTAGACCGTGAAAATGACGGCGGCATCGAAGCGGCAGGCGCGCAGCCGATCGACGGTCGCGTGGTAGGTGTCCGGGGGGCTGCCGGCATTCTTCACCCATGCCGCCTCGTAGACGATGACCTCGTCGATTTCCGGTACGTGGCGCGCGATCGCGGCGCCGGAGCGGGATGCCAGCAGGGTAAGGCGGCGTCCCGGCAACGCGCCTTTCAAGGCCCTCATCGCCGGCGTGGTCATCAGGACATCGCCCATGTTGTCCAGCCGGATGCACAGCACATTGCGCGCCTCGTCCCAGCCCGCGGCCATGGGGGTCTCGCTGGACGATGAGCCCTCCTGTCGCTGCGCGGCTGCCTCCCCAAGGGAGGGAGCGCCGCCTTCGGGCGGCCGCGCGGGCGCGCTGGATGATGAGCCCTCCTGTCGCTGCGCGGCTGCCTCCCCAAGGGAGGGAGCGCCGCCTTCGGGCGGCCGCGCGGCGGCGCTCATGCCGTCTCCTTGCCGCGCACAGTGGCGGAACGGAGTTTCTGGGCGATCAGGCGGGCGGCCATGAAGAGGTCGGGGGCCACGTCGTCCGGCGTGCGCCATCGTCCGCGCACCCATTCGGTCTCGTGTCCGTTGTCCAGCAGGAGGGTATGGCAGCCCGCGCGTGCGCCTGCTTCCACGTCGTTCAGGATGTCGCCCACGAACCAGGATGCGCGCAGGTCGATGCCGTGGTCGGCGGCCGCCCGGCGCAACAAGCCCGGCATGGGCTTGCGGCAGAGGCAGGAAACGGCATAGCCGGGCCGCGTGCCGTGCGGATGGTGCGGGCAATGGTAGAAGCCCTCCAGGCGCGCTCCCTGGACGCGGAACATCACGGCCAGGCGGCGGCGCACGGCGCCCAGCGCCGCCTCGTCGAAATGGCCCAGGGCCACGCCGGGCTGGTTGCTGATCACGATCAATGGGTGGCCCAGCCTGCCCAGCAGGGCAATCCCTTCGCGCGCGCCGGGGGCCCACTCCATCTTCGACGGGTCCACGTTATACGGAACGTCGACCAGCAGCGTGCCGTCCTTGTCCAGGAAGATTGCCGGCTTCATGGCCATGAGGTCTCGCGCATGGGTAGCACCATCACTTCCGGAATGACGGTTTCCTCGGGCTGGGTGAGAAGGAAGCGCACCGCACGCGCGACGTTGGCCGGATCCTGCAGCGTGCCGGCGTCGATGTCGGGAAAGCGATCCAGCAGAAAGGGCGTGCGCATGCCGCCCGCGATGACGGCCGACACCTTGATGCCCCTGGGGCGCAGCTCCGCGTGCAGGGCGTGGGACAGGCCCATCAAGCCCCACTTGGTCGCGTGGTACACGGACGCGTTGGGCCAGGCGCGGCGCGCCGCCGTGGACGCGATGTTCACGATGTGACCGCCCTTGCCAAGATGGTCCAGGCCGTACTTGCACACCAGGAAGGGGCCGGTCAGGTTGGTGCGAACCACACGCTCCCAATCCGCGACCTGCAGTTCTTCCAGCGGGGCGGTCACGTCCACGCCTGCGTTGTTGATCAGGATGTCCACCCGGCCATGCCGTTCCGCAGTCTGGCGCAGCGCATCGCGCACCTGTTCCTCGTTGCCCACGTCCAGGTGCAAGGCCGTACCGCGCTTGTCGGGCAGCGCCTCCGCGACGCGCTGCGCGGAACCGGCGTCGTAGTCCGCCACGACCACGCGCACGCCGTCATCGGCCAGCGTTTCGCAGATGGCCTTGCCCAGGCCGCTGCCGCCGCCGGTAACGATGGCCACGCGGCCGGACAGGGTCAATGAATCGGTATCACGCATTCAAGCTGCTCCTCAGGCGATGGCGCGCGCGCTGTCCGCGGGCGCGGGAACGGCGTCCGGCACGGTCGCCGGGGCCATGATTTCTTCGAAGATGTCCAGCAACTGGCGGCTGACGCAATCCCAGGTGAAGTGCTTGCGCGCGCGTTGCAGTCCCGCCTCTCCCATGCGATGGCGCAGCAGGCTGTCGCGCGCCAGCAGCGCCAGCCGGTCGGCCAGTGCGTCGGGATCCTTGGGCGGCACCAGCCAGCCTGTTTCGCCATCGCGCACCGAATACCGGATGCCGCCGGTATCCGCGCCCACCACGGGGCGGGCGCAGGCCATGGCTTCCAGCGGCGTGATGCCGAAAGGTTCGTACCACGGTGTCGTGACGAAGACATCGCTCGCGCAGTAGTAGGCGCGCAGCTGCAGGCGATCGCGGCGTCCCGTGAACTCCACGTGTGGCAGCACGCCTTCCTCGCGCGCGATGGCGCGCAGCCGCGCCAGCTCCGGCGTCGCGGTTTCCGACGGTGTCGCGCTGTTGCCGCCCACCACGCACAGGCGCGCATCGACGCCGTGGCGGTGTCGCAGGCGGCTCAGGGCACGTATCACGTTGTCCACGCCCTTGCGCGGCACCATGCGGCCCAGCTGCAGCAGGGTGAACCGGTTGTCGTTCCAGCCCAGTTCGGCGCGCGCCCGCGCGCGGTCCATGGGCAGCATCTCGGCGGGGTCGTAGCCGCAGGGCACGATGGAGATGCGGCGCGGATCCGCGCCATACAGTTCCATCATGTCCTGCCTGTCCTGCGGGCATTCCGCGATGATGCGATCGGCGCGCGCGATGATGTCATCCTCGATGTCGAAGCGGCACTCCGGAAAAAGGTCGGCTTCTTTCTGGAACTTGCGGCGTACGCGTCCCAGCGCATGGAAGGTCACCGCCAGCGGAATGCCGCATGCGCGCGCTGCCGGCATCGCCGCCAGCGCGGACATGAAGAAGTTGGCATGCACGATGTCATAGCGGCGAGGATGGCCGGAGAAATGGCGCAACAGGAAATCGCCGAAGGCGCCCATGTAGGGCAGCAGCTGTTCCTTGGGGATTTGCCGCGCGGGACCCGCGGGCACGTGGATGACGCGTACGTTGTCTTCCCATGCCACTTCAGCGGGAAGACGCCTGCTGTCCGCGCGGGTGAAGACATCGACCAGGTGGCCCTGCCGGGCAAAGTGCCGCGCGATCTGCGCGACGTAGATGTTCTGCCCTCCGCTATCGACGCTGCCGGCCAGCGCCAGGGGCGACGCGTGTTCACTCACGATGGCGATTCTTCGCATAGTTCTCTCCATACCGGTCGATATCTCAGGCCGCTGAATCGAGAACCAAGCCGCTTGCCGCGCGTGTCGCGTGGTGTGTTGACTCATCCTCTGCTCGGGCAGCCGTCGAACGCAAGCACCGTGCCGATATATCGCATCGCGTGTAACGGTTCTCGTGTAACGGTTCTCCGGTGGATGCCCTGCTCATCCATGCATGTGCGTAGCGTTTACACGCTTTGGAACTTCTCACTCATGAGCCTGGCGGTGGTCTGGATCACCGACTGCGTGTCCGCGGGCCGCGCGGAGTGCGTCTGGTAGCCCGCCATCAAGGCGCGCAACCGGCCTTCCGATGCGGAGTGGCCGGAGATGGCGATGGCCGGCAAGCGGTGCGCGAGGCTGGTGCCGCGCTCGGCTTCGAGCTGGCGTACCGCGGCCACCATGGCGTAGCCGTCCATGTCATCCAGCGTGACGTCGCATATCAGCACATCGGGCCAGCCTTCGGCGGGCGTGTCGCGCAGCGTATCGAGCACGGCCGCGCCGGTCTTGAAGTTCCGCACCGTGGCGCCGGCGCTCTGCAAGGCGCCGCCCACGCGAGCGCGCTCCTCTTCATTGTCGTCAACCAGGAAGACGCTCGCGCCCTGCAGGGACACCGGCGGGACGGGGCCGACCAGCGGCAGCGTGGGCGTGGAGGGCGCGCGCATCGGCATCTCGAGCCAATACGTGCGGCCCGGTCCGGCCGGCGACGGCTCGGTGCCGAAACGGCCGCCGAATTTTTCGATGTCGGCGCGCGCATGCATCACGTCCAGCGGCGGCCTGTCCGCAAGCACGGCATTCATCTGTTCCCCGACACCGAGCGCCGCCGCGTCGGCCGGCGGTAGACGCCCATCCGTGACGGCCAGGCGCGCGCTGTCTTGCGCGCGCCGCAGGCTCAACTCGATACGCCCGCCGGCAGGCGTGGCCGCGATGGCGTTCAGGCACATGTCCCAGATCGTCTGCTGCAGTACGCTCGGGTCGCCGGTCACGCGGGCATTCTCCATACTGAGTTCCGTATAGAGCGTGATGCATTTCTCGTCGATGACATGGCGTATGCCGTCCAGCACGGCGGCAACCAGCGCCGCCAGGTTGACGGGTTGCGCGGACTCCCGCGTACCGGCCTTTTCCAATTCGCTCTGCTGCCGCTGCAGGGCCCACATCTGCGCGTAGATGCCGTTGCGTGCAAGCAGGTCCTGGTGCTTGCCGCGTTCAACGATGTGTCCGTGCTCGAGCACGACGATCTCGTCGGCGTCCACGACGGTGGACAGCCGATGCGCGATGATCAGCGTGGTGCGGCCTTGCGAGATGCGGTCCAGTTCGGCCTGGATGGCGCGTTCCGTACGCGTGTCCAGCGCCGAGGTCGCCTCGTCGAACAGCAGGATGGGGGGATTCTTCAGGATCGCGCGCGCGATGGCGATGCGCTGGCGTTCGCCGCCCGAGAGCTTGACGCCGCGTTCGCCGACAACCGTGTCGTACTGCGCCGGCAGGCTCTGAACGAAATCGTGCAGCCGCGCCCCCTTGGCGGCCTCGATGATATCTGCCATCGAGGCGCCCTGCCTGCCATAGCCGATGTTGTACGCGATGGTGTCGTTGAAGAGCATCGTGTCCTGCGGCACGATACCGAGATAGCGGCGCAGGCTGGTGGGGTCCACCGATCGTACGTCCACGCCGTCCACGCAGACCCGCCCGGAATCGGCTTCATAGAAGTGGAAGAGCAGGCGTCCCAGCGTGGATTTCCCCGAGCCGCTGCCGCCCACCACCGCCAACGTGCCGCCGGGCGGGACGTGCAGGCTGACGTCCCACAATATCTGCCGGCCCGGTTCATAAGAGAAATTGACGCTGTCGAACCGCAGTTCGCCGCGGGTCGGTTCGAAGGGAAGCAGCGGGACATCGGGATCGCTCTCGGGCGGCAGGCGCAGCAGCGTGCACACCTGTTCCGCGTTGATCATGGCTTCCTTGGTCTGGCGGAACACCAGTCCCAGGGTATTCAGCGGCAGGCAGATCTGGATGATGTAGGCGTTGACCAGGACGAGGTCGCCGACCGTCATCGCGCGGCCGGTCACCTTCATCCCGGCCAGCAGCATGACGGCGCCCACGCCCAGGGCGATGACCGCGCTCTGGCAGATGTGCAGCGTCGACAGCGCGCGCTGGTTGTCGATGCCGATGGCGCGCCAGCGGTCCAGGAGTTCGCGCAGCCGGCGCGATTCGGTGGCTTCGTTGGTGTAGACCTTGACGGATTCATAGTTGAGCAGGCTGTCGACCATGCGACCGCCGGCGGCGGAATCCAGCTCGTTGATCATGCGCTGGTAGAAAATGCGGCGCTTGGTGAGCACATAGGTGACGGTGGCATAGACCGCGAAGGTGGCGCCAACGATCCCGGCGAACCACAGGTCGTAGGCGCCGACCAGGATCACCACAACGGAGCCGATTTCCACCAGCGTGGGCAGCAGCGTGAAAAGGGCGGTGCCCATCAGGAAGCCGATGCCGTTGGTGCCGCGCTCGACGTCGCGCGCCAGGGTGCCGGTCTGGCGATTGGCATGGAAGCGCGCGCCGAGCCGATGCAGGTGCTCGAAAATCCGCATATTGAAGTCGGCCACGGTGGCCTGCGCGATCGGTGAAAAGACGATGTCGCGCAGTTCGGTGAACAGGCCGCCGGCGAAGCGCAACAGCGTATAGCCGATGAGCAGGAAGACCGGCAGCACCAGTTCGGCGCCGGGCTTGCTCAGCTGGTCCACCACCATTTTCAGGGCGACGGGGACGGCCACCGCAAAGGCCTTGGCCAACACCAGCAGCACCAGGGCCGCGCCCGCGCGCTTGCGGTATTTCCATAAAGACCGGCTCAAGATGCGCAGCACTTCGGCGCGCGCGTAGCGGGATGCTTCCTCTGCCATTCCTCTCCCCCAGGATGAGTTACGGATCGCCGCCGTGGCGGCAAGGTTTGTGCCTTAAGGCGGAGCTGCCCCGGCTCGGTGCCGGTGGAACAGCTTTGTCAGGAGGTGTGTCGGCTTCTTGCGGCTTTCTGTTGCCGCATACGACACGCGGGCGGGCGGCCGCCCCGGCGGGAGCCCGCCGATGGGATGGCTTAGTGCGTACGGCCGGGTACCGCGATGGCGTTCCTCCGCCATGTGCACGAATTGTAGGCATGCTGCGATGCGTCTAAGGTGGGCGCGTTGTATCTTTTATGCCGCCATCTCCCGTGACGACTTCCCGTCAGCCGCGCGCCGACCCGGCCACCTTGGGCGACGACTACCCGAGGCCGACGCCCGGGCAGGCATCGCGTTTTCTCGCGCAGGCCACGTTCGGCCCCACGCCCGCCGACATCGATCGCGTGGTCGCGCTGGGCTATGCCGCGTGGCTGGACGAACAGCTGGCCATGCCGCCCTCACAGACGCATTTCGATTGGCTGCTGTCCATCCGGGCCGACAACGAGGCCAACAAGGGCAACGGCATCAACGCGCCGCTGGAATCGACCCTGTGGCGCAAGTTCATTTCCGCCCCGGACCAGGTCCGCACCCGCGTGGCGTTCGCGCTATCGGAAATCTTCGTGGTCGGCGTGTCCGCCATCACCGCGAACTGGCCGCTGTTCGGCGCCGCCTCCTTCATGGACACGCTGGCCGAACACGGCCTGGGCGACTTCCGTGCCCTGCTGGGCGCCGTGACGCTGAACCTGTCCATGGGCTGCATGCTGACCTATCGCGGCAACCGCAAGGAGGACGCGCGCACCGGCCGCGAGCCCGACGAGAACTATGCGCGCGAAGTCATGCAGCTGTTCACCATCGGCCTGTACGAACTGAACCCCGACGGCACGCTGAAGCTGTCCAACGGCAAGCCCATCGAGACCTATGGCAACGACGACGTGCGCGGCTTGGCCAAGGTGTTCACCGGCTGGGACCTGAACGGCAGCGAGGAAAACGTCGCCTTCCACCGGCGCCCCATGGCCTTGAATCCGGCCTTGCATTCCATGTCGGAAAAGCGCTTCCTGGGGGCGGCGATTCCCGCCGGCACGGGCGGCGTCGCCTCGATGAACAAGGCCCTGGACGTGCTGTGCGCCCATCCCAACGTGGGGCCTTTCATCGGTACGCAGCTGATCCAGCGGCTGGTGACCAGCAATCCCAGTGCGGCCTATGTGGGCCGCGTCGCGGCTGTGTTCGCGGACGACGGGCGTGGCCGCCGCGGCAACCTGCGCGCGGTGGTCAGGGCGGTGCTGCTGGACCCCGAGGCGCGCTTTCCCGACCTGGCTTCGCCGACCTGGGGCAAGGTGCGCGAACCCATCGTGCGCTTCGCCGCGTGGGCGCGCGCCTTCGGGGCGACCTCGAACAACGGCAAGTGGGCCATGCCGGATACCACCGACAACACGATACGCCTGGCACAGAGCCCGATGCGGTCGTCGTCCGTGTTCAATTTCTTCCGGCCGCGCTATACGCCGCCGGGCAGCCCGATCGCCGAACGGGGCATGGTTGCGCCGGAGCTGCAGATCACCGACGAGACCAGCGTGGCCGGGTACTTGAATTTCGTGGCGATCTACGTGGACCGGGGATGGGAGGACCTGCAGACCTCCTATGCCGCCGAGATCGCCGTGGCCGACGACACGCGGGTGCTGGTCGACCGCCTCGTGCTGCTGATGGCCGGGGATGCCTTCGACCGCGGCACGGCGGCGGAGATCGCTCGCGCCGTCGCCGCCATCCCGGCGGAGCGGCCGCGCGATCGCGTGCGCGCCGCGATCACGCTGGTGGCCGCGACGCCCGACTATCTGGTGCAGCGATGATGCCTATCCGCCTTTTCCCACTCGGCACATTTCGCCGGCATGCCTGGCTTGCGGTGCGGCGATGACGAAATCCTCCTCTCGCCGCGAGTTCGTGCAGCGCATTTCGGCCATGGGGGCGGCCGGCATCGCGGGCGCCGCGTTGCCGCTGGCCACGCGCCTGGCCGCGGCGGCCGAAGCCGCGGCGCAGGCGGCGCCTTCTGCTTCGGCGCGGCCGGCGGGCGCCGCCGGCGAGGACTACAAGGCCCTGGTCTGCGTGTTCCTCTACGGCGGCAACGATCCCTACAACACCGTGGTGCCCTACGATGCGGACAGCCATGCGCGCTACTTCCGCACCCGTGCCGATATCGCGGTGCCGCGCGACAAGCTGCAGGGCACGGTGCTGCGCCCGCGCGAGGGCGACGGCGGCGGCGCCGGGCGCGTCTATGCGTTCGCGCCCACGCTGGCGCCGCTCAAGCCCCTGTTCGACCGCGGCGTGCTCGCGGTGCAGCTGAATGTCGGGCCCATGGTGGTGCCGACGACCAAGGCCGAATACATCGGCGGCCGTGTGCCCATGCCCCCCAAGCTGTTTTCGCACAACGACCAGCAATCCTACTGGCAGGGCCTGGCGCCGGAGGGCGCGTCATCCGGCTGGGCCGGGCGAATGGCGGACCTGTTCGCCGCGGCCAACGGCAATAGCACTTTCGCCAACGTGACGGCGGGTGGGACGGCGCTGCTGCTGTCGGGCCGGCATGTGTCCGCGTATCGCGTGAGCCCCGCCGGGTCCACGCCCATCGAACTGCTGCAGCGGGACACCTATGGGTCGACCGCGTGTACCGATCTGCTGCGCACGCTGCTGACGCGGCCGGGCCAGCATCTGTTCCAGCAGCAGATCACCGCCACGCTGGCGCGGTCCATCCGCGCCGACGCGCAGTTGCGCGCGGCCCTCGAAGGCGTGACCGTGCGCGGCGATTTCGGTACGCCGCTGGGCGCGCAGCTGAAGATCGTCGCGCGCATGATCGCCGCGCGCCAGGCGCTGGGCGTGAAACGCCAGGTGTTCTTCGTATCGCAGAACGGCTATGACAGTCATGACGGGCTGAACGGAACGCATCCGGGCCTGCTGCGCGAACTGGGTGGCGCGCTGGCCGATTTCCAGCAAGCCATGGCGGCGCTGGGCATGGAAGATCGCGTCACCACGTTCACCGCGTCGGAGTTCGGCCGTACGCTGGTGTCCAACGGCGATGGATCCGACCATGGCTGGGGCGGCCATCATTTCATCCTGGGCGGCGCCGTGCGTGGCGGCCGCTTCTACGGCACGCAGCCCGAGTGGGATATCGAAGGGCCGGGCTACGTCGATCACGGCCGGCTGCTGCCGCGCACGTCCGTCGAGGAATTCGGCGCGACGCTGGGCGCGTGGTTCGGCGCCGACGCCGGCGCCCTGGACGACGTGTTTCCCCACTTGCGGAATTTCAGTACCCGCGACGTCGGCTTCATGCGCGGAGCGTGACGCATCGGATGCGCCGTATCGGCCGGCAGGGCCGTCCATCCGCATGAGTGCTCCGCCGGACGCGGTAGGCCGTCGGGGCGGGAGACAGGGCGCCCGGCCTTGCCCCAATATCGGGGGCCGGGGGAGAGACGTGGCGGCGCGCCGGCGCCGCAGGGGCCGTGGCTGCGTGGCGGGCCGCCGCACATGCAACGATGACCATGAGGACACAATGGCGAACCACCGCGGGAAACGATGGGCGACGATGGCTGTTCCTGGCCGCCTGGGCGGCCTGCCTGGCTCTGCTGGCCGGCATTGGCGAGGCCCAGGCGGGTGAGACCTACCGCTACAAGGACCCCTTCGGCATCTGGCGCAGCATGACGGTCGACAAGGGCATGGGCAAGTACTACAAGCGGGCGCAGGCGCGCGCCGCGGTCCGCTGCGTGACCTGTGCGCGGCGCGTGCTGGTGGGCGGGCCGGACGGCGCGTCCTCCACCGCGGCGGTGGCGCGGGCCGGCGATGCGCGCGTGGCCGCGCTCAGCACGCATCGGGGACTGGACGATTATCGCGGCGTCATCGCCAAGGCGGCCGCGGACTACGGGCTGGACCGCGCATTGCTGGGCGCGGTCATCGCGGTCGAGTCGGGATTCCGCAAGGATGCACGCTCGCCCAAGGGTGCGCTGGGGTTGATGCAGTTGATGCCCGATACGGCGGCCGCGCTGCTCAGCGAACCCGATGTGGAGCGCGCGCTGGTGGACCCCGCGATCAATGTGCGGGCCGGCTCGCGCCATTTGCGCAGCCTGATCGACCAGTACCCGGGCCGGCTGGACCTGGCACTGGCTGCCTACAATGCGGGGCAGGGCGCGGTGCAGAAGTACGACGGCATTCCGCCCTATGCGGAGACCCAGCAGTACGTGCGCGACGTGATCGCGCTGTACGCACGCTATAAGGCCGATTGGTAGCAACAGGCCCCGGCAGTTCAATCGAAGGTGAGGCATGCACGATTTCTGGATGGCGGTATCCGCGATGGGCGAATCCCGCCTGGTGTTGCCGGCGGCGCTGGTCGCGATGATATTCGTCGCGATGTCGGAGCGCCCGCCCGTATTCCACTGGCTATGGGCGCTGGCGTTCGCGGGGACCGCGGTGCTGGCATCCAAACTGGCCTTCCTGGGCTGGGGCATAGGGTGGGCGGCGATCGATTTCACCGGGATCAGCGGGCACGCCATGGTGTCGGCGTCGGTATATCCGGTGCTGGGTTATGCCGTGGGCAATCGCTACTCGCGGCGCGCGGCCACGCTGCTGGCATGGACGGGCGCATCGCTCGCGCTGCTGATCGGCGTGTCGCGCCTGGCGATGGGCGCGCATTCGGTGTCGGAGGTGGTACTGGGACTGGGAGTGGGCGCCATCGTGTCGGTCGTCGTGCTCGCGCGCTGGCCGGTGGGACGCCTGGGATTGCGCATGGGCGTTGTGGTGCTGGCCTTCCTGCTCTCGACGATGGCCAGCTATTCCATCGTTCCCAAGCTGCGGACGCATGACGTGGTCATCGCGCTGGCCCTGGCCTTGTCAGGCCAGGACACGCCCTATACGCGCGATCACCTGCACCGCGCATCGCGCACCGGCGCCTGATGCCGCACCCATGCTGACCGCACCCTGAACGGAACGGGGGGACGGGGATGTCATAATCTCGCTCCATCGCAGACTCCCTCGCGTTTTCCGCCATGCCGCTCGCCCTCGGCGCGTTCGTTGTCCCGCTCATAGTGGCTTGCGCCTTGTTCATGGAAAACGTCGACGCGACGGTGTTGGTCACCGCGCTGCCTTCGCTGGCGCGCGACCTCGGCGAAGACCCGATCACCTTGAAGCTGGCCGTGACCAGCTATGTCGTGGGCCTGGGTGTATTCATCCCCATCTGCGGCTGGGTCGCGGATCGCTTCGGTCCCCGCACCGTATTCCGCGCCGCCATCGGCGTGTTCGTCGTCGGTTCGCTGCTGTGCGCGGCCGCGCATTCGCTGTTCACCTTCGTGCTGGCGCGTTTCGTGCAGGGCGTGGGCGGCGCCATGATGGTGCCGGTGGGACGGATCATCATCTTTCGTTCGGTGGCGCGCGCCGACTTCGTGCGCGCGGTCAACTACCTGACGGTGCCGGCCTTGCTGGGCCCCGTCGTCGGGCCGCTGCTGGGCGGCTTCATCACGACGTATCTGCACTGGCGCTTGATGTTCTTCATCAATGTGCCTATCGGCCTGGTCGGCATCTACCTGGCGAACCGGCATATCGACGACGTTCGCGATACGGTGCCGGACCCGCTGGACTGGCCAGGCTTCGTGTTGTCCGCCGGCGGAGCATCGCTGTTCATGCTGGGGATGTCCCTGGTCGGCAGCGATGTGGTGAGCGATCGCGCCACGGCGCTGATGTGCGCGCTGGGCCTGCTGCTTACGGGTCTGTACGTCCTGTACGCGCGCAAGGTGAAGAATCCCTTGCTGGACTTGCGCTTCCTGCGGATACCTACCTTCCACACGAGCGTGATGGGCGGTTCGCTGTTCCGCATCGGGCTGGGCGCGGTGCCCTTCCTGCTGCCCCTGGCCCTGCAGGAAGGATTGGGCATGACGCCGTTCGAGGCCGGCATGATCACCTGCGCCTCGGCGTTCGGCGCGCTGCTCATGAAGACCATGGCGCAGCCGCTGTTGCGGCGCTTCGGCTTCCGGCCGGTGCTGATGGTGAACGCCGCCTTATCGGGCGTGGCACTGGCCATCTACGGCATTTTCCATCCCGACATGTCGCGCGCGGCCATCTGGGTGATCGTGTTGTTCGGCGGGATCTTCCCGTCGCTGCAATTCACCGCGCTCAATGCGCTGGCCTACGCGGAAATCGACAGCGTCGATGTGGGGCGCGCGACCAGCGTGTCCAGCGTGATCCAGCAGATGTCGCTGGGCCTGGGCGTGACGGTCGCGGGCATCGTGTTGCAACTTTCCCATTATGTGCAGGGCCATGCGCAGATCGTCTGGACGGACTTCTGGCCGGCGTTCCTGGTGCTGGGGCTGTTCTCGGCCGCCTCCATCCCGGTGACGGCGCGCATGCCGCGCGGCGCGGGCCGGGAGCTGACGCACGGGCGTTGACGCGGCAGGCCGCAGCCGCGCGCGCGTCGTTGCCTGGCGCCGCGGCGGCTACAGGAAGGACTTCGCCTGCTGCATGACCACGTCGCAGGCCTGTTCCGCGGCGGCGGCCTGCAAGCCGCCGCCGAGGTCCACGCTGTTGCCGCTGCCGGTCTGCAGGATGCCCTTCGCGCCGGACAGGTATCCACTGTCCTTCTGCGGCGCCTGCCCGGTGGTGCCGCCCAACTTGCTCATCAACTGGTCTTTCAGCGACGACGCGCTGCCATTGGGCAGGTATTTGTTCTTGATGCAGTATTCCAGGATGCCGGCGGCGTTGCCCAGGCTGCCTGACGTCAAGGCCCCGGCGCCGGAGCCCGAGCTTCCGCCCAGGCCGCCCAGTCCGCCCAGCGCGCCCTTCAGGTCCAGCCCCTGGGCCAGCGCGGGCGCGCCGGAGGCGGCCATCAGCATGCCCGCGAGCATCGCCGCGCCAGCATGGTTGCATATCTTCATTGGTATCACTCCTGTATGAATGCCCATGCACCGCGGCCTGTCCGGGCGCATGGTCGGGATCGCGCGATAATGACGGCGCCCGAAATCCCGCGCCGCTTGTCGCGGGCCGCGTGCGCGCATCGGGATGATAGACGCGGTCGCTCCGCAGCCGGCGTAAGGATAGGCGGATGGGGAGTCCTTCCAGGTAACCATAGGTGCCACAACACTAGTCATCATGACGATACGTATCTTGCTGTCCCGTAGTACCGCCGAGCGCTTGCGCGAGCCCATCGCGCGCATCATGAACGGCCATCCGTACGAGCTGCGCATTGCCGAGCCCACGCTGGGTCACGCGCACGACGATGTCGACATCGCGTTCATCTCGCGCGATGTCACCGGCGCCTCCACCAAGCATGTGGTCATGGAATCGCTGCAGGCTTTCTACGAATCGCTGCGCGCGTCGCCCGGCCTGCGCTGGGTGCACGTTCATTCGGCGGGCCTGGACCGCCCGATATTTCCGGAACTGAAGGCGCGCGGCGTCGCGGTCAGCGCATCGGCCGGCGCCAATTCCGAGCCTGTGATGCAGACGGCGCTGGCGGGCCTGCTGGCCTTGAACCGCCGCCTGCATGTCCTGCTGGATGCGCAGCGGCAGGGCCGTTGGGTGAAGGCGACGGAACTGACCGTGCCGCGCGACCTGGCCGGCCAGACCGCGCTGATCGTCGGCTGGGGCAGCATCGGCCAGCGCCTGGGCGCCGTGCTGCGCCTGCTGGGCCTGAGGATCGCGGTGGCGCGCAGCAGCGCGGAGCCGGTCGACGCGGAAACGGAAACCGTGGCTTTCGAGGATATCGGCAAGCTGCTGCCGCGCACCGACTGGCTGGTCCTGGCCTGTCCCTTGAGCGATCGCACGCGTGGGCTGATCGATGCGCGTGCCCTGGCGGCGCTGCCCAAGGGGGCGCACCTGGTGAACGTGGCGCGCGGCGAGGTCGTCGTGGAAGCCGACCTGATCGTCGCCTTGCAATCAGGGCACCTGGGCGGCGCCTATCTGGACGTCTACGAGCACGAGCCGCTGGATGCCGCCTCGCCGCTGTGGCACATGCCCAACGTCATCGCCACGCCGCACGCCGCGGGCCACTCCGACGGCAACGCCAAGCGGGTGGATGCCATCTGGCTGAAGAAGCTGGAGCAATGGGTGGCTGAAAACGTGTGACCGGCCGGCCCGCGTGCAGGGCCGCGCTATTCATCGATCCGGAAACCGGTGTCCTTGACGATCTTTGCCCAGTCCTTCTCGGATTGATTGCTGATGCGCACGAATTCCGCCCGGTCCTTGCCGGTCGGTTCGAGGCCCATCACGCGGAATTTATCCTGCACGTCGGCTTGGGCGACCGCCTCCACGATGGCCTTGCTCATTCTGTCGACGATGGGCCGCGGGGTGCCGGCCGGCATCCACGCCCCGTACATGCTGTTCACGCTCAGGTCGTAGCCGGCTTCCTTCAGCGTGGGCAGGTCGGGCGCGCTGGGCGTGCGCTGTTCGGAGGCCACGGCCAGGATGCGTACCTGCCCGGCCTGGTGCAGCTTGTAGACGCTGGGCAGCGCCAGCGTCGCGGCGGGGATCTGGTTGCCGATCAGGTCCGAGATCATCTGCGTCGTGCTCTTGTACGGAATCAGCATGTTGTTGACGCCGATGACCCGGCCGAATTCCAGGCCCAGCAAGTGCGCGGGACTGCCCGCGGCTTCGTTGCCGAACTGCGCGCGCGAGGGGTTCTTCTTCAGCCAGTCGGCGTATTCGGCCATCGTCTTGTACGGCGCGTCGACCGGCACGGTGATGCAGACGTTGCTGTTGGCGATGTGCGCCACGGGTTCGAAATCCGACAGGTGGTAGGTGGTCTTGGTGAAGATCATGGGGAAGATCGCCATGACGGAGAACGTGCCGACCATCAGCGTCTTGCCGTCGGGCGCCGAGTGCTTGAGCGCGTCGACCGCGATGCGCGAGCCGGCGCCCACCTTGTTTTCCACATAGACCGGGACGCCCAGCGACGCGCTCATCTTTTCCGCCAGGATGCGCGCGATCGTATCGCCGCTGTTGCCCGGGCTGTATCCCACGATGATACGGATGGGGCCTTTTACGTCCTCGGCCGCGCGGCTGCCCGCCGGCAATGCCAGGCCGGCCAGGATGGCGACGGCAAGCGCCCGGCGCAGGGCGCTGAAACGGCTTTTCATGTCTGTCTCCTCTTCTTCGTTATCCATGCAGGCCGCGTCGTGGCGGCTTGCGGAATCAGGACCGCTGCATATTCCCCCGGTGCACGTCCTCCACTTGCATGATTTCCTGTTCCCGCCATGGCGTCATGTTGAACACCGTGAAGATGGACTGCGCGCGTTCATCGTCCGCCAGCAAGGCCTTGCGATTGGCCGCGGAGCCCAATACCGGCGAATGCGCCTGCAGCAGGATGTTGTCTTCGTCGCCGCTGACTTCGGCCCAGTGCGGCATATTCGGCGCGATGATGTTGAAGTCGCCTTCGCGGCAGGCGAAGCCGGCCTCGGACGTGAATATGTTGATGTCGCCCTTGATGGGAATGTGCAGCTGCTCGGCATCGTGGATGTGCGGCGCGGAATGGTAGCCGCCCTTGCGGCGGGCGATCGTCATGTTGTGCTCCAGGCCGTGAATGCACTTGGATGTCAGCTTGCCCGCCGCCGCCGGGCCGATGGCGCCGCCGTGCACGCTGGTGGCCAGGCTGTCGGCGCGGGCCAGCAGCGGCCCTTCGGTGGGCGGATCATTGCGGGCTTCGGCTTCCTTGGCGTATTTGTCCGATAGCCAGACGACGTGCGGGTAGGCTTGCTGGGGCCGGGCGCCGTCGATCAGGGCCCCCGCGCCCTTGGCGTCGCCGGCCAGCGGCGGGCAATTGGACTCATAGAACGTACAGGGGGCGTCCGACCGGTTCCACATCCAATGGGGTTTCATCTTGGGCACCCGGATGGCGTCGCCCGCCTTCAGGTGATACGCGGCGCCGTCGATATACACCCATATTTCGCCTTCGGCCACGTAGTTCAGCTGTTCGCTGGCGTGGATCTGCGGCGCCGGGTGATAGCCCGGCTGACAAACGGCGACCGCCAGCGACACCTTGGCGCCGTGCGCCATGCGCATGTCGATACGCGCGCTATCCGCCGCATCGGCGCGGGAGGGATTTTCCGCCGCGTAATAATTGGGCAGGTCCGCGCGGTTGAGGATTTGCGGCATCGTCGTCTCCGTTATTCGTGGAATACCGAATGGTGGAACGGATGGCCGCCCTGTTCCAATGAAAAGTGGGCGGCCGCGATATTACCGTTTGGTAATGAGGAGGAGGAACATGGATATCGATGCTTTCTGGCGCGGCAGCCTGAAGCTGCGCCATCTGCGGCTGCTGATCGCGCTGGACGATCACCGCCACGTCAGCCGCGTGGCGGCCGTGCTGCACCTGACGCAGCCGGCCGTCTCGAAGGCCCTGGCCGAGATCGAGGACGGCGTGGGGCTGAAACTGTTCGAGCGCACGCCGCGCGGCATCATGCCGACGAGCTATGGCGAATGCCTGATCCACCATGCGCGCCGCATCGATATCGATTTGTCCCGCGCCCGCGACGGCCTGAAATCGCTGGCGCTGGGCACCTCGGGCAGCGTGTCGATCGGCACCTTGCCGGCCGCGGCGTCCGTCCTGCTGCCGCGCGCGCTGGCGATGTTCAAGAAGCAATTGCCCGATGCATCCGCCGTGGTGCGGGAAGGCAGCTTCGATACGCTGCTGCCCGAACTGCGCACGCGCGGCATACACCTGGTGGTGGGCACGCTGATGCCTTCGCGCAGCCATGGCGATCTGGACGAAAAGCCCCTGGGCACCAAGCCGCTGACGCTGGTGGCGCGCAACCACCACCCCCTGGCGCGGCGCAAGCGCCTATCGTGGGCCAATCTGCGGGACTGGGAATGGGTGCTGCCCACCATGGGATCGCCCATGCGGCAGCCGCTGGAGGAAGTGTTCCTGGCCCACGATGTACCGCTGCCCCGGCATTGCCTGGAAACGACCTCCACGCAGCTGGTGCGCACTTACGTCTCCATGACCGACGCCATCGCCTTCATGCCCAGCGACGCCGCGTATTATTTCGACGAAGCGGGGCTGCTGCGCGCGCTGCCTTTCCATCTGCACGGCCTGGTCAAGCCGACCGGCGTGATCTGGAGCCGGGACCATCCGCTGGACCCAGTCGCCCGGCGTTTCATCGCCTGCCTGGAGGCCGCCAGCAAGGTGGCGGACCCGGCGCAAGGTGTCGCGGGCGCTCGGGGCGCCAGCGCGGGGGCATGACGACGGGTGCTAGTCGGGGCAGTAAGGGACGGCAGTTCGTCCGGCTTGTCCGATTGCATCTTGGGCAGCGCCCCAGGATGGATGTGCGGCGATCGCTTCGGTTGCTCCGCGGTGAGCTGGCCCTTCGCGCCGGCGTAGAAGGCAAGCAGGACGACCGGCGCGTTGCCCGATCGGCCGTGATGCACGGTGCCGACCATTTCAGGCAGCACGTCGCCCGTGCGGCGGCGCGGCGTGCGCCGTAATTTCCCGTGTCCTGGTTTTTCCCGACGCCACGCCCCCGGCGCGGCGTCGCGGCGGGGCCCTGAGCGTCAGTCCTGCAGCTTGATGTGCGTTTCCTCGATCACCTTGGCGAACTTGGCCGTTTCCTCACGCCGGAAGGTGTCGAACTCCTGCCGCGAGGACGGTGCCGGTTCGGCGCCCTGGTCCTTCAGCGCCTGCAGCAGGCGGGGATCCTTCATGGCGGCAAGCGCTGCCTGGTTGAGCTTGTCCAGCACGGGCGCCGGCGTGCCGCCCGGCGCGAACATGCCGAACCAGTTGACCACTTCATAGCCCGCCAGCTGCGGCGTTTCGGCGAGCGCCGGCACGTCGGGCAAGGCTTCGAGGCGATGCGCGGACGTCACGGCGATGGGGCGCACCTGCCCGCTCTTGATGAAAGGCATGGCCGCGGCGACGCTGGTGAAGGTCATGGTCACGTGCTGCGCGACGACGTCGGCGATCTGCTGCGCCGCGCCCTTGTAGGGAATGTGGCGCACGTCGATGCCGGCCATGCGATTCAGCAGCTCGCCGGACACATGCTGCAGATTGCCGATGCCGCTGGACGAGAAGGTCAGCTTGCCGGGCTGCGACTTCGCATAGGCCAGCAGTTCCGCCGTCGTTTTCACGGGCACCGAGGGGTTGACCACCAGCACGTTGGGGATGCGCGCGACCAGCGTCACGGAGGCCAGCTCCCGCGACGGATCGAACAACATCTTTTCCTTGTACAGCGAGGGATTCACCACGATCTCGCCGGCCGCCGACAACAGGATGGTGTAGCCGTCGGGCTTGGCCTTGGAGACGTAGTTGGCGCCGATCATGCCGCTGGCGCCGGGCTTGTTCTCGACGATGATGGACTGGTCCAGCGTGTCGTGCAGGCGTTCGGCCATCAGCCGCGCGATCAGGTCGACGCCGCCGCCGGCGGTGTAGGGCACGATCAGCCGCACGGGCATGGACGGATAGCTGTCGGCGGCACGGGCGGGCAGGTGTGTGGCCAGCAGCGCGGCGGCGATGCCCAGCGCGGCGCGCAGGCGTAGGGTCAGGTGTTTCATCGTGGGTCTCCTCACGTTTTCTGGGTCATGGCGATGCGGGTGGATCGTGCGCTCGTCCTCGAGGCCGCACCGCCACGCCGCGGTTTTTCCGGCTTACCGGCGGTTCGTTCAAGGCATGGGCTTTCCCGGCGGCGCATTGCGAAACACCATGCAGACCGGGCTGCCCGTTTCCGCCGCCGTTCCCGCCCGCGCCAGTTCGCCGCTTTCCGGATCGACATGGAAGGCGACGATGGTGTCGCTGTCCTCGTTGGCCGCGTACAGGAAGCGGCCCGAAGGATCCAGGGTAAAAAAGCGGGGCGTGCGTCCGCCCGTCGCGTGGGCACGGACGAAGCGCAGGCGTCCGCTGGCGGCATCGACGGCGAATTGCGCGATGCTGTCGTCGCCGCGGTTGGAGGCATACACGAAGCGCCCGCGCGCGTCGACCGCGATGGCCGCGGCGCGGCTGTTGCCGGTGTAGCTGTCCGGCAGCGTGGGCAGCACCTGGAAAGGCGCCAGGGCGCCCGTGGCGGGGTCGTGGCGATACGCCGTCACGCTGGAGTCCAGCTCGTTCACCGCATAGGCATAAGGCGCGGCCGGATGGAAGGCGATATGGCGCGGGCCGGCCCCTTCGCGCGTGGCCACGGCGGCGGCGGGTGCCGGCGTCAGGCGGCCATCCTGGAAGCGGAAACTGAAGATGCGGTCCAGTCCCTTGTCCGGCACGATCACGTGGCGCCCCGTGGGATCGAAGGGATTGAAGTGCGGCTTGGCATGCTTCTGCTCGATGCGGTGCGGGCCGGGTTCGCCCGGTAGCGCAACTTGCTGGCTGACGGGCAGCAGCGCGCCGTCGTCGGCCAGCGGCAGCACCGCCAGTGCGCCGCTCAGGTGGTTCGATACGATGATGTGGCGGCCGTCGGGCGCCACCGCCAGGTGCACGGGATTGCGGCCTTCGGTGCCGCGCCGGTTCAGGAAGGCCAGCCGGCCGCTGTCCGGATCGATGCGGAAGGCGCTGATATCGCTGGCGTCGCCGTGCACGGCATACAGTACCCGGCCGCCGGGGCCCAGGGCCAGGTAGGAGGGATTGACCAGCCCGTCGAGTTCCTGCACCAGGCTCAGCGCGCCGGTCGAGGCGTCCCGGCGCCACGCCGTGATACCGCGTCCGCGCGCATTGCGTTCGCGCGACGTACGGCAGCCCACATAGACATCGGCCTTCATGCCAGCGCCTCCTTGCCCAAGGTCATCTTGCGCACCACATAGGGCAGCACGCCGCCGTGCGCCAGGTAGCGGATCTCCTGTTCCGCGTCCAGGCGCAGCGAGACCCGCAGGTCCTGCCGCGCGCCGTCGGCGCGGTGCAAGCGCAGCGTCAGCGTGTTGTCGCCCACTGCCAGGGCGTCCAGGCCCAGCAGGTCGAAGCTTTCGGTGCCGTCCAGTCCCAGCTGTTGCGCGTGGTCGTCGCCCGTGAACACCAGCGGCAGCACACCCATGCCGATCAGGTTGCTGCGATGGATGCGCTCGAAGCTGCGCGCCACGACGGCGCGCACGCCCAGCAGCGCCTGCGCCTTGGCGGCCCAGTCGCGGCTGGAACCGGCGCCGTAGTTCCAGCCGGCGAACACCAGCAGCGGGATGCCGCGTCCGGCATAGGTGGCGGCGGCGTCGTAGACGGGCAGGACTTCGCGCCGGTCGGCATCCCAGGCCCAGGCGCCCGCGCCGCCCCGCTCGCCGACCAGTTGGTTGTTGACGGCCTTGTTGGTATAGGCGCCGCGCAGCATGACTTCATGGTTGCTGCGGCGGGTGGAGTATTGGTTCAGGTCCTGCGTCGCTTCGCCGCGGGCCAGCAGCCATTTGCCCGCCGCGCTGGCGGCCGGGATGGTCCCGGCCGGCGAGATATGGTCGGTCGTGACGTTGTCGCCGAACACCAGCAGCGCGCGGGCGCCGCGCAGCGCGGCCAGCGGCGGCGCTTGCCGCGCGACGGATTCCAGGTACCGTGGGCGGCGCAGGTAGGTGGAGTCCGGATCCCAGCCGTAGCGCACGCTGGACGGCGCCGACAGGGCCTGCCATTGCGGCGTGCCCGCCCATACGGTGGCGACGCGCCGCTGGAATAACGCCGGCCGCAGCACCTGCGACGCCAGCGCGGCGACCTCCTCGTCGCTGGGCAGCAGGTCGCGCAGCCACACCGGCCGGCCGGACGTATCGGTGCCCAGCGGCTCGTGTTCCAGGTCGATGCGGATATTGCCGGCGATCGCATAGGCCACGACCAGCGCGGGGGATGCCAGGTAGCCCGCGGGCAGCTTGGGATTGACCCGGCCCTCGAAATTGCGGTTGCCCGACAGCACGGCCACGCCGCGCAAGCCCTGGTCCACCATGGCATCGGCCGTGGCCGCCAGGCCGCCGGAATTGCCGATACAGGTCATGCAACCGAAGCCGACCAGGCCGAAGCCCAGTGCCTCCAGATCCTGAAGCAGTCCCGCTTCGGCCAGGTAGTCGCCGACCGTGCGCGAACCCGGGGACAGGGAAGTCTTGACCCAGGGCTTGCGCCGCAGGCCGCGTTCGCGCGCGCGGCGCGCCAGTAGCCCCGCCTGCAACATCAGCAGGGGGTTGGCGGTGTTGGTGCAGCTGGTGATCGCCGCCACCAGTACGGCGCCGTCCGTCGGGCGCTCTGCGGGCACGGGCACGCCGCCGTCCGCTGGCACGGCCTTGTCTTGCGCCACACCCAGGCGTTCGGTGAAGGAAGCGCCGGCGCGCGCCAGCGGCTGACGCTCGTGCGGCTGGTGCGGTCCGGCCACGCTGCGCTGCACGGTGGCCAGGTCCAGCGGGATGACGGCGTCGAAGCGCGGTTCCGGCATATCGTCGCGGCGCCACAGGCCCTGCACCTGCAGGTAGGCGCGCACACGTTCGCGCTGGTCGTCGCTGCGTCCCGACAGGGCGAGAAAGCGCATGGCTTCATCGTCGAAGGGAAAGAACATGACCGTGGCGCCGTATTCCGGCGCCATGTTGGCGACGGTGGCGCGCGCGGCCCAGTCCAGCGTGGACAGGCCCGGTCCGAAGAACTCCACGAATTTGCCGACCACGCCATGCGCGCGCAGGATCTCCGCCAGGGTCAGCGCCAGGTCGGTGGCCGTGACGCCAGGCGGCAGGCGGTTGCTCAGCCGCACACCGACCACTTCGGGATAGGCGATGGGTACCGGTTCGCCCAGCAGCGCGGCCTGGCTTTCCAGGCCGCCTATGCCCCAGGCCAGTACGCCGATGCCGTTGATCATCGGGGTGTGGCTGTCGGTGGCCACCATATCGTCCGGGTGCAGCAGGGGCTGGCCGTCGTCGGTGCGCGCGGCGCATACGACCTCGGCCAGCGCCTCCATATTCATCTGGTGGATGATGCCCGTGCCCGGCGGGATCACCTTGAAGTTCGCCAGGCTCTGTTCCGCCCAGCGGATGAAACGATAGCGTTCGCCGTTGCGGCGAAAATCGATGTCCAGGTTGGCCTGCACGGCGCCGGGCTCGTCGTAGTGCTCCACGATGACGGAATGGTCGATGGTCAGCACGGCGGGAATCAGCGGATTGACGCGGCCCGGATCGCCGCCCAGTTCCGCCACGGCGTCGCGCATGCCGGCGAAGTCGGCCAGCGCCGGCAGGCAGGTCGTATCGTGGAACATCAGGCGGTTGGGATAGAACGGCACCTCGCAGGCCGGGCCGCGGCCCGTGGCGCGGGCCAGCACCGACGGCAGGGCGTCGGGCTGGCAGCGCGCGACGTTTTCGATCAGCAGGCGCACCGAATAGGGCAGGGCGGCCAGGCTGTCGGCGGGCAGCAGGCGGCGCAGCGCGACATAGGCGTAGTCCTGCCCATTGACGGAAAGATGGTCTAGCGAGGCGGGATCGGGCTGGTTCATGGAGAGCACGCAATCGGCAAGCCCGCGCGGACGCCGGATGCGGCGCGCGGCATGGACGCATCGTAAGCGCCGCGCGCGGCGATGAAAATTGCTGTTTTGACTAGCGAACGTTTCCCAACCGAGAACGCTGAGGCCGCGTCTGTCGTGTCAGGCGCGCAGATAACCCACCAGAGACCGAGCCGTCGGCGGGAGCGTTTCCATATTGCGCACGCCAATCAGCAGGTTCCGCTTCGCCCAAGGTTCCGCCAGCGTCAGGGCGCGCAGCTTGCCGCCGCGCAGGTAGGGCGCGGCCACCGCGCGCGGCAGCACCGCGATGCCCAATTGCGCCGCCACCAGCTTGCACATGCAGTCGAAACCGCTGATGCGTATGCGCGGGCGCAGGGGCTTGCCACGCTTCTTGGCTTCGGCCGTCAGCAAGGCATGCACGGAGCTGTCCAGGTGCGGGCCGACGAATTCGTGGTCCAGCAGGGTGTCGAAACGCACTTTCTGCCGTTGTGCCAGCACGTGGGACGCAGGCACCACGGCCACCAGTTCGTCCTGCCGGTAAGGAAACAGCTGCAGGCCGTGTGATGGCGTCTGTTCCGCGAAAATGCCCAGGTCGGCATGGCCATCGGCCACCGCGCGCACCACGGCCGTGCCGACGCGTTCCTCGATATCGAACTTGATCTGCGGGTAGTCGTTGGCGAAGCGCTCGATATCGCCCGGCAGGAACTGCGCCAGCGCCGACGTAATGGCATGGATGCGCACATGGCCCTTGACGCCGGCCGCGTAGCCGGACAATTCTTCCTCCATCAGCGACAGGGTGTGCTGCATCTGCCGCGCGTAGTGCAGCAGGGATTGGCCCGCGGGGGTAAGATCCACCCCGCGCGCATAGCGCACCAGCAGGGGCGACCCGGCCTGGGCTTCCAGTTCGGCGATGCGTTTGCTGATGGCCGACACCGCCAGATGTTTGCGCCGCGCGGCCTTGGTCAGGTTTTTTTCCTCCGCCACGGTGGTGAACAAATCCAGGCTGGTCAGGTCGTAGCGCATGGTCGGGGGTATCCGCGGGGCTATCCATGGTGGGCGGCAGCAAGCCGGTTTGCGCGTACGCGCGCGTACGGGCGCATAATTACGCGACTTTCTCATAACTCAGGTGGGATTTCACGACCGCAGCGATGAAAGCGCAACCGCTAAGATTCGATCGCACCGTCATCGACGATGTCCTGGCCGGCAGGAAGGTCCAGACTCGCCGCATCCTGAAGCCCCAGCCGCCCGACAACACCGCCGGATGGCTGCGGGAAATCGGCCCCGCCGGCAAATGGATCGCCGTCGAAGAGCCGCCGCCCCCGCCGTCCCGCCGGCGCGTCCGGCGCATGATCTGCCCCTATGGCGAACCGGGACAGTCGATCCGGGTGTATGACGAGACCGGGACCGCCTTCGCGGAGGTCACCCTGGTCGGCGTGCGCATCCAGCGCTTGCAGGACATCAGCGAAGCCGATGTCATCGCGGAAGGCTGCGCCGAAGGCCAGAGCGGCCGCGGGGGCTTCCTGCCCGGCATGCCCCTGAAATCGGTGTTCGCGCTGGCGTGGTGCGAAATGCATGGCGCGCGCGCCTGGGCGGTGAATCCGTGGGTGTGGGCGCTGGAATTCAGGGTATCGCAGGCCTTGCCGTTTTCGCGGCAGGCGGGGCCGCGACAGGACGACCCCGCGCTTCGAAGTGCGCCGCAAGAAAGTCCATGAAGGTGCGCACCCGCGCCGACAGATGGCGGCGGCTGGGGTAGTAGGCGTACAGGTCCGCCGTCGGCAGCGTATAGGCGGGCAGCAGGCGGCGCAGCCGCCCGGTCTCCAGGTATTTGGCCAGGTCCCATTCCGAGCGGACCAGGATGCCGTGTCCGTCCAGGGCCCAGCCCAGCACGATATCGCCGTCGTTGCTGGCCAGTGCGCCACTGACTTTCACGGCCTGGGTTTCCCGGTTGCGCGTAAAACGCCAGACGCCATAGGCCTCGTCGTTCTGCCGGTGGATGATGCAGCGGTGCGCCGCCAGGTCTGCGGGCCGCTGCGGCGTCCCGTGGCGCGCCAGGTAGGCCGGCGACGCGCACAGGAAACGCCGGTTGGTCAGCAGGCGGCGCGCGCTGAGCCGGCTGTCCGGGGGCGTGCCGAAGCGCACGGCCAGGTCCAGGCCCTGTTCCACCAGGTCCACCGGGCGGTCGGTCACCTCCAGCCTGACCTCGACGTCCGGGTGCAGCCGCGCGTAGTCCGAGACCAGCGGCGCGATCACGGTACGGCCGAAACCCAGGGTGGCATTGACCCGCAGCACGCCACGCGGTTCGGCGCGGCTGCTGGTGACCTGGTCTTCCATTTCCCGGATATCCGCCAGGATGCGGCTGGCGTGCCGCAGATAGGTTTCGCCTTCGCTGGTCAGGCCGACCCGGCGGGTGGTGCGGTTGACCAGGCGTACCCCCAGGCGCTGCTCCAGCTGCGCCAGCCGCTTGGTCGCGGCCGGCGGGGTCATGTCCATCTCCCGCGCGGTGGCGGACAGGTTGCCGTGCTTGGCCAGCAGGACAAAAAACATGAGCTCGGAGGCGGTATCGGTCTTCATGGATTTATTCACTTTAAGTGAATAATAATTTTTCCCAGGGTGTATGGAAAGACCGCCGTGTTTCGTTAACCTGTGCGCTATGCCCTCACCCTGCCGTCCGCGTCGCGGGCCGCCCCAGGAGACTCCCTTGAAAATCGTCGAAATCCGCGAGCAGACCAAGCCCATCAGTTCCCCGATCCGCAATGCCTACATCGATTTCAGCAAGATGACGCTGAGCCTGGTCGCCGTGGTGACGGACGTGATACGGGATGGCAAGCCCGTGGTGGGATACGGTTTCAACTCCAACGGCCGCTACGGGCAGGGCATGCTGATGCGCGAACGCTTCATCCCGCGTGTGCTGTCGGCCGATCCGGAGACGCTGCTGGACGAGACAGGCCAGAACCTGGATCCGCACAAGATCTGGGATCGCATGTTCATCAACGAAAAGCCCGGTGGGCATGGCGAGCGGTCGGTCGCCATGGGGACGCTGGACATGGCGGTGTGGGACGCCGTCGCCAAGATCGCCGGCAAGCCTCTGTTCCAGCTGCTGGCCGAACGGTACGGCACTGGGCAACCCAACCGCAAGGTGTTCGTGTATGCCGCCGGCGGGTATTACTACCCCGGGCAGGATCTCGAAAAACTGAAGGACGAGATGCGCGGCTACCTGGACCGCGGGTATACCGTCGTCAAGAAGAAAATCGGCGGGGGCTCGCTGGACGAGGACCTGCGCCGCATCGACGCCGTGCTGAGCGTGCTGAAGGACGGGCAGCGGCTATGCGTGGACGCAAACGGGCGCTTCGACCTGAAGACGGCGATCGCGTATGCGAAGGCCTTGTCGCAGTATGACCTGTTCTGGTACGAGGAAGCGGGCGATCCGCTGGACTATGCCTTGCAGGCGGAACTGGCCCAGCATTACGAAAAGCCCATGGCGACAGGCGAGAACCTGTTCTCCATGCAGGACGCGCGCAACCTGATCCGCTACGGCGGCATGCGGCCGGACCGCGACTGGCTGCAGTTCGACTGCGCATTGAGCTACGGGCTGGTGGAATACCTGCGCACCCTGGACATGCTGAAGGAAAACGGCTGGTCGCCGAGCCGTTGCATCCCGCATGGCGGGCACCAGATGTCGCTGAATATCGCGGCGGGGCTGGGGCTGGGGGGGAACGAATCGTATCCGGACCTGTTCCAGCCTTATGGGGGCTTTCCGGATGGCGTGCGCGTGGAGAACAGCCATATCACCATGCCGGATCTGCCCGGTATCGGCTTCGAAGGCAAGGCGGACCTGTATGCGGAGATGCGTGCCTTGTCGGCCTAGCCGCGCCCGTGTCGACTAGGCCATGATGTGCACGCCGCCGTCGATATAGACGGTTTCGCCCGTGAGCCGCCTGGCGTAGGGCGAGGCCAGGAAGGCGCAGGTGAACCCGACGTCCATGATGTCGACCAGTTCCCCCAGCGGCGCGCGCCGCTCGGCCTCCGTCAGCATCACATCGAAGTTCTTCAGGCCCGAGGCCGCGCGTGTCTTCAGCGGGCCGGGAGACACCGGATGCACCCGGATGCCCTTGGGACCCAGTTCGTACGCGAGATAGCGCGCGCAGGCCTCCAGGGCGGCCTTCACCGGGCCCATGACGTTGTAGTTGGGCACCACCCGGTTCGCCCCGTAGTAGCTCATGGTGAACATCGTGCCGCCGTCCTTCATCAAGGGCGCGGCCAGCCGAGCCATCCGGACGAAGGAATGGCAGGAGATGTCCATGGCTTGCGCGAAGCCCTCCGCCGAGCAATCCAGCAGGCCGCCCTGCAAGTCCGCCTTGGGCGCCCAGGCAGCCGAATGGACAAGGATATCCAGGCGGCCCCAGTCCTTTTCAATGCGCGCGAATACGGCTTCCAGGTCGCCGGGCCGGGTGAAGTCCAGGGGCATGAATATCGGCGCGTCCAGGTCGTGCGCGATCGGCTCCACATACGCCTTGGCTTTTTCGCCGGCGTAGGTAATGGCCAGTTCGGCGCCGAGTTCGTGAAAGGCCTTGGCGCAGCCGTAGGCGATGGAATGCGCGTTAGCGATGCCGCATACCAGGGCCTTGGCGTCTTTCAGAATGCGACGGGGATGGTCTTCGGTCATGATGGCGCCCTCGGGGTGTCCGGACCGGTAACCGGCTCGGCCGCGCGCTCGCCTCGGGCCACCCTTAGCGTATGGCGCGCGATCATCAGTTCCTCGTTGGTGGGAATCACCCACACGGATACCGGGCTCGACGATGCGCTGATGCGCGGCCCATGCGTGCCATTGGACGCATCGTCCAGCTGCACGCCCAGCCACCTGGCATCGCGGCAGACGCGTTCGCGTATGGCCGGCGCGTGTTCGCCGATGCCAGCGGTAAAGACCAGGGTGTCGATGCCGCCGGCCGCGGCGGCCAGGGAGCCGAGTTCGCGCCCGATGCGGTAGACATACAGGTCGATCGCGAAACGCGCCCGATCGTCGTCGCTGGCGAGCAGGGCGCGCATGTCGCTCGATATGCCCGACACCCCCAGCAGTCCGGACTGCTTGTAGATCAAGGTCTCCACCGCGCGCGTATCCATGCCCAGTTCATCCATCAGGTAAAGGATGACGCCGGGATCCAGCGTGCCGCTGCGCGTGCCCATGGGCAGGCCGTCCACGGCGGTGAAGCCCATGGTACTGGCCACGCTGCGGCCGTTCACCAGCGCGCACATGCTGCTGCCGTTGCCCAGGTGCGCGACGACCGCGCGGCCGCGGGCGCCTTGCACATCGAAGCGCGGCAGCGCACCGGCGATGTATTCATAGGACAGGCCGTGAAAGCCATAGCGCCGCACGCCGCGCTCCGTGATCGATGGGGGCAGGGCGAAGGCCTGGGCCACGTCGGGCTGGGCACGGTGAAACGCGGTATCGAAGCACGCGACCTGGGGCAGGTCCGGGCGCACGCGCGCCACCGCCTCGATGGGCTTGAGGTTGTGCGGCTGGTGCAGGGGGGCCAGCGGGGTCAGCCTGGAGAGCGCGGCGATCACTTCCGGCGTGACCGGTACCGCGTCGGCGTATCGCTCACCGCCGTGAACGACACGGTGGCCCACCGCTACGAGCCGGTGGTTGCCTTTGTGGCCGCGCAGGAAATCCACCAGCCACGCCACGGCGCCGTCGTGCTCCAGCGCCGGTTTGCCAGCCCAGTCCTGCGACGCGATCTCCTTGCCATCGGCGTCCTGGGCGGTCAAGCGCGCCTGGACGTAAAGACCGGCGACCTGTCCGCGCAGCAGCAATGGCAATGACGCGTGGGCGGCATCGAAGGCGCTGAACTTGATGCTGGACGAGCCAGCATTGAGCACGAGGATGACGTCGGCCATGCTTCACCCCAGGACCTTGGCGCCTTCGCGGCGCGCCTGCGCCACCAGCACCGCGACGGCGCACGAGGCCAGGCGGGTGATCACCGAATCGGCCCGGCTGGTCAGGATGATGGGCACGCGCGCGCCCAGCACGATGCCGGCGGCGTCCGCCCCGGCCAGGAACGACAGGCTCTTGGCCAGCATGTTGCCCGCCTCCAGATCCGGCGCCATCAGCACGTTGGCGCGTCCCGCCACGGGGGACGCGATCTTCTTGATCCGTGCGGCTTCGGGGTCGATGGCGTTGTCCAGGGCGAGCGGTCCGTCGACCAGCGCGCCGGTAATCTGCCCACGATCCACCATCTTGCACAGCGCGGCTGCCTCCACCGTGGAAGGCACCTTCGCGCTGACGGTTTCCATGGCGGAAAGTATGGCAACACGCACCTCGCTTATCCGCAGGGCGTGCGCGAAGTCGATCGCGTTCTGCAGAATGTCGGCCTTCTCTTCGAGGGTCGGCGCGATGTTCACGGCTGCATCGGTGATGATCAGCGCCTCGTCGCGGCCGGGCACGTCCATGACGAAACAGTGGCTGATGCGGCGCGCGGTGCGCAGGCCGGCATCGCGGCTGACCACGGCGGCCATCAGTTCATCCGTATGCAGGCTGCCCTTCATCAGGGCCTCGGCCCTGCCTTCCCTGACCAGGGCCACGGCGGCGGCCGCGGCGGCGGTGCTGTGGGGCGCGTCGACGATCTCCAGCCCGGCGATATCGATTCCGGCGCTGTCGGCGGCGCCTCGTATGCGTTCGAGCGGGCCTGCCAGGATGGGTATGATCAGCCCCATCTTGCCGGCCTGCACCGCGCCCTCCAGCGACGATGGATCGCAAGGATGCACGACCGCGGTCGGCGTCGGCGGGATGGCCTTGCAGTAGTCGATCAGGCGCTGGTACTTCGCGTGTTCCGATTGCATAGTGTCTCCGCCGAGTCGGGCAAGTGTCAGGCGGACTTGAGCTTGGCCTGCCGGCGGCCCGGCCGGGCAGGCCGGCCGCGGGCCGCGGTCTTGTTCGGCGCCTTGCCTTTCGTCAGCTTGTTGCCCGGCAGTACCTGGCGGATCCGGTCGAGCATCGCGATCTGCGCGTCGCTGCTGGTCAGGCCGCGGACCCGTTCATCGGCCATGAGTTTCGCCACCAGCGACAGGAAGCGCTTGCGGTCGGCGGGATCGCGCAGCAGCTCCGGCAGGGTCTCGACCGCCCGATCCTTGTCGTATTGCGCGACGATTTCCTGCTGGCCGCGTATGGTGCGCCATGCGTGCAGCGAAATACGCGGCAGATATTCCGCATACTCGGTCGCCAGCTCGTGGCGCAGCTCCAGCCGGGACAAGGGCATGGGCTGGTCCTGTCGGCGCATCAGCGCCGCGACGCGCGCAAGCGCTTCCACGTAGCCGCCTTCGGCGATGGCCTCCAAGGCCACGCGGACGAAGGGCAGGTCGCGCGGATCCACGGCGGCGTCGCCGCGGGCCATGCCGTCCGGCTTGTCGCCGGCAAGATAGCGTGAATGAACGTTGCCATAGGTCGTGAAGAAGGCGGCTTCAGTCATGGCGTCGCGGGTATCCCGGAAGTAGTCCAGCGCCGCGCCGAACAGCCCGGCACCGTTGCGTTCGGCGCGCCGCAAGGGGTCGTCGTCCGGGAGGGCCTGGCGGTTTTGCCTGACCGCCTGCGCCGCGGGGGCCAGCCACCACAGCCAGGGATTCAGGTTCGAGAGGGCCCAGTTCTGTACCCGCAAGGGATGCAGTTCCCGCAGGCGCCGCGCGGTGTAGTCGTTGGACATGGCCTGCACCCACGGCTGCGCGAACAAGGTATAGCCTTGCTGCAGGAAGTCCGAGACCATCGCCACCGCCTCGAACGGCTTCTCGTCGATGCGCTGGAAGCGGTTGAGCCGCGCCGCGACCTCTTCCAGGCGGTACTCCTGGAATTCGACTTCATACGTGACGTTGCCTTCCTTGTCGTGGCGATCCGTTATCGTCATGCCATACAGGCCGGGCGGTAGCGACTCGATGGTCTTCAGCACCGATACGATCTGCGCATGTTCCTTCTTCGCCACCTTGCCCGAGACGAAGATGCCCAGGTGCCCGACGCTTTCGTGCAGCAGCCCGACGATTACCTGCCCGCGGCTTTTTATTTCCTCCGTGCTGCCATACACGTCGACGACCCAATTGAAGGCCTGTTGCGGCGGCGTGATGTTGTCTCCCATCGAGGCGAAAAGGACGATGGGCGTCTTGATGGCGCGCAGATCCAGGCTTTCGCCATCCTGCTTGATGTCGCCTTTCCAGAGCTTGTTGCCGATGAAAAGATTATGGGTGATCCACTCGATCTCTTCGCGGTTCATCAGGTAGAAGCCGCCCCACCAGCGCTCGAATTCGAGGAAGCGCGGCGGTTCGGTGTCCGCCTGGTCATAGACGTGGTAGTACTTTTCCCACAGGCTGTTGGCGGGGTTCAGGTTCTCGAAATTCTGTACCAGCCAGGCACCGTCGAACTTGCCATTGCCCATGTCCGCCAGCAGGGACGCCATCCAGCTTCCGCCCAGCATGCCCCCGGCATAGCGCATCGGGTTGTCGCCTTCACCATCGCTCCACGCACCGCCCCAGTAGGACATCGGTGCGCCATTGATCACGATGGGCCCCGTATCGTCGGGCCCCGCGGCCGCCAGCATCATGGCCGCCCATCCGCCCTGGCAGTTGCCGACCAGGGCTGGCTTGGGCGCGTCGGGATGCAGGGCGTGCACCTTCTGCACGAATATCCGCTCGGCGCGGCACACGTCCTGCAGCGTCTGGCCAGGCTCGGGGTCGCGAAAGAACACGACGAAGTAGACGGGATGTCCCGCGCGCAGCGCGACACCCACCTGGGAGTCGTCCTTGAAGCCGCCGATGCCCGGCCCATGGCCGGCGCGCGGATCGATGATGATGTAGGGGCGTTGCCGGTCATGGATGACGACGCCCTCGGGCGCCTTGATGCGCAGCAAGGCGTAGTTCACCGGGCGCTCAAAAGTGCGTCCGTCGGCGACGATCTCATGATCGAAATGCAGGACGGGCTTCAGACCCTCGGCAGCGTTGGCAACGAAGTTGTTGCCGCGCTGCCGCAGGGTGTCCCAGAACAGGATCGAGCGCTGCATCGCGTCGACCGCATAGCCGTACCAGCCGATGGGACTCATCGCGGCGGCCGCGTCGCCGGCGGCCTGCCCGTCGCCGGTCCCCCCGGCGGTCTGGCGCATCCGCGTGGCGTATCGCTCGTTCGCCGTCTGCAGCCGCTTTTGCAAAACCAGGGCAGCCTTGGTGCAGACGTCATGGCTGCGCGCGAGTTGGGATCCTGCGTCCACGGCGTGAACCTCCTTTGGGGGCATTGCTCCGGCTACGCGGCTGACCCACCGGACTGCGGTCTGGAGGAGCGGGGACGATTACCAGCGGTATGTCACTTCAGATGGTAGAGAGCCGGATGCCGCGCTGCAAGATCGCGATGGATGGTACGTAGCAAAGAGGTATGTTTAAGGATGAAAGGCGGCGCCCGGGGGGTGATCCTTTGGCGCGCCGTCTTTCCAAACGGCCGCGGGGCGCGAAGAATAGCCGGATGGGCATGCGATCCCTCCTGGATCGCCAGGAGGAACCGTTATGGCCACGCTGCTGATCAATCACGTGCACGACAGTACCTCCGACGAGGACGTCCGCAACTTCCTGTTGAAGTACGGTTTTCCGCCCTTCGATCGCATCCAGCGCATCGCAGGGGATGGATCGCGCCCCGCCGTGCTGGTCACGTTCGACGACAGCAGCGTGGCGGCGCTGCGCAACCTCGTGCCGCGCATCCATCAGATGTACTGGAACAATCACACCATCACCGCGATGGTGCTCAACGAGCCGCCGCACGTGTAGCGCGGCGCCGCTTGCTCACGGGGTGGCCCCGCAGGGCGACGATCGGAGCCTCACTACGGTGTGGCCCCGCGGGCTGACGACCGGAACCTCGCCCGGCCGGCCGATGGGCGGCGGGTGTCCGGGCGGGTTGGCCCGGCCGGTGTCGTCAGGCATCGCCTCCCGCGGCGTCCCTGTCCAGGTACCACAGCAGCTGTCCTTGCGGCCGCACACGTCCCGATGGGACATCGGGGTCGTGGGCACGCGCGCGGCTCACCGCGGATCTTTTCTTATCGCCGGCAGCCAGGAAGACCACCACGGCGGCGCTATCGAGCGCGGGCAAGGTCAGCGATATGCGAGCCTCGGGCTTGATGCCCGCCACCGCCACCGTCCAATCCCGCGTTTCCTCCACGTGCGGCGTACCGGGAAACAGCGACGCCGTGTGCCCGTCATCGCCGATCCCCAGCAGATTCACATCGAACAATGGCCGCCCTTCCTCCAGCCGTGCCGACCCGTAGTACTCGCGCAGCAGATCCGCATAGCGGGCCGCCGCCGATTCCGGCGTGCCGTCGGTCGGCACCGGGTGCACATTGGCCGGCGGGATGGGCACGTGGTCGATCATCGCCTGCCGCGCCATCAGGTAGTTGCTGCGCGGATCGTCGTAAGGCACGAAGCGTTCGTCGCCCCAGAACAGGTGCACCCGCGACCAATCGATGCGGCGCGCGCGTTCCGGGTCGGCTAGCAGCGCATATAAGGGCTGCGGCGTGCTGCCCCCGGACAGCGCCAGCGCGAACCGTCCTTCGCAGGCCGCGATACGCGCCGTCAGCCAGTCGGCTAGATGGACGACCAGACTGTCCGTGTTCTCGAAAATGCAGACTTGTTCCTTCTTCATCGATACCTCCTCGGCGCCGCGCGCCAGGCCCCCGGGCAGGGCGTACATGCACTAAGTGCCCGGCAAAATAAAGCGATGCACGGCGGCCGCCAGTCCATCGTCGGCGTTGCCGGCGGTGGTTACCGTGGCCCGCGCCCGCACCTGCGCCGATGCCTGCCCCATGGCGATGGAAAAACCGGCCCGCTCGAACATCGGCACATCGTTGTCGCCGTCGCCGATCACAGCCGTCTCGGCCAGCGGGATGCCCAGGTGGCGCGCCAGGGCTGCCACGGCATCGCCCTTGTTGGCGCGCGCATGGTTGACATCCAGGTAGTAGACCTGCGAGCGGGACGCGTGCGCATCCGGCGCGATGCGCGGATTGAGTTCCTGCTCCAGCCGTACCAGCCCCGCCGCGTCGGCGCTGGCCGCGACGATCTTGCCGATGCGGTCCAGATAGGGTTCGAAGCTGGTCACCAGGGTGCCGTCGAAGCCCAGCGTATGCCGTTCCAGCGGTACATAAGGGCCATGCGGGTCGCGCAGCAGCCATTGGTCGTCGGCGAATACCCAGGTCTCCACCGGCGCGCGGGCGAAGAGATCCAGCGCGACGCGTGCGTTGGAGGAAGACAGGGGATGCGATTCGATGACATGGCCGTCGGCATCGACGATGGCGCCGCCGTTGAACGCGGCGGTAGGGGTGTCCAGTTCCAGCATGCGGACCAGCGTCCGCATGCCGCGCGGGGGCCGGCTGCTGACCAGCGTGAAGGCCACGCCGGCGCCGCGCAGCGCCCGGATCGCGGCGATGGTGGCGCTGCTGATCTGCTTGTCCGGGCGGACCAGCGTACCGTCGACGTCCGACACCAGCAGGCGGATGCCGGACGCCGGCGCGGCGCCGCCTATTCCAGGCTGTGCCATGCGCGTCCATCCCGCCGCAGCAGTTCGTCCGCGGCGTCGGGGCCGTCCGAACCGGCCGCGTAAAGATGGACGTCCGTGCAGCCTTCCCATGCATCCAGGAAGGGCTGCACCGCACGCCAGCCGTTCTCGATGTTGTCGGCCCGCTGGAACAGCGTCTGGTCGCCGATCATGCAGTCGTAGAGCAGCGTTTCATAGCCCGTGGACGGCTGCATCTTGAAGAAATCGGAATAGGCGAAGCCCATCTGGATGTTGTCGATCTCCAGCGTGGTCCCCGGTTTTTTGGCCTGGAAATCGAACCACATGCCTTCGTCGGGCTGGATCTGGATGATCAGGTAGTTGGGCCGCATGCGGTGCACATGCGTATCGCGGAAGGGCGACATCGGCGCGGGCTTGAAGCAGATGGCGATCTGCGTATTGCGCACGGCCAGGCGCTTGCCGGTGCGCAGGTAGAAGGGCACGCCGGCCCAGCGCCAGTTGTCTACCCACAGCTTGAGGGCGACATAGGTTTCCGTGCAGCTGTCCGGCGCCACGCGGTTTTCCTCGCGGTAGCCCGGGACGCGGGTGCCGTTGACTTCCCCGGTGGCATATTGGCCGCGCACCGAATTGCGCCGCGCCTCGTCGGCCGACTGCGGCCGGATCGCGGCGACGACCTTGGCTTTCTCGCTGCGCACGGCGTCCGCGCCGAAGGCCGCCGGCGGTTCCATGGCGACCATGGCCAGCAGCTGGAACAGGTGGTTGGGCACCATGTCGCGCAGCGCGCCGGTGCGCTCGTAGAAGTTGCCGCGCTGCTCCACGCCCACGGTTTCGGCCGCGGTGATCTCGACGTGGTCCACGTAATGGTTGTTCCAGAACGCCTCGAACAGGCCGTTGGAGAAGCGGCTGACCAGGATGTTCTGCACCGTCTCCTTGCCCAGGTAGTGGTCGATGCGATAGACCTGGCGTTCGTCCATCACCGCCAGGATGCCGGCGTTCAGGTCCTGCGCGGTTTTCAGGTCGGAGCCGAAAGGCTTTTCCACCACGACCCGGCGGAACTGGTCGTCGCCTTCCTGCAGCAGGCCGGCATGCGCCAGCCGCGTGATCACCTCGCAGAAGAAGCGCGGCGCGGTCGCCAGGTAGAACACGGCATTGCGGGTGCCCGATGCCTGGATGCGCTCGGCGATGGCCTGGTAGGTGGAATCGTCCAGGAAGTCGCCTGTCAGGTAGGTGATGCGCTGGGCCAGGCGGCCCCACAGTTTGTCGTCTAGGGCGGGCTCGCTGCCTTCGACGTTGCTGCGCTTGGCGGACATTTCATGCATGAAGTCCGCCAGCTTGCCGCGGTATTCGTCGTCGCTGACCTTGTTGTGGTCCACGCCGATGATGTGCAGCGCGTCGCCCACCAGGCCGTCGCGCGTCAGGTTGTAGAGCGAGGGCACGAGCAGGCGCTTGACCAGGTCGCCATGCGCGCCGAACAGGAAAAGGTTGGCCGGCGGCGCCATCTGCGACCGCGGGGGGCGGTTTGTCGATTGCGCGGCCGTCATCACTTTTTCTCCTCGACGTGCCCGCCGAAGCCGAAGCGCATCGCCGACAGCATCTTGTCGCCGAAGGTTGCGTCCTGGCGCGAGCGGAAGCGGGCGAACAAGGCGCTGGCCAGCACCGGCGCGGGCACCGCCTGCTCGACGGCCGCGTCTATGGTCCAGCGCCCTTCGCCGCTATCGGCGACGTCGCCCGAAAAACCGGCCAGCTTGGGATCCTTGGCCAGTGCGATGGCGGTCAGGTCCAGCAGCCAGGACGACACCACGCTGCCGCGGCGCCAGACTTCGGCGACGTCGGCGACCTCGATGTTCAGCCGCTGGTCTTCCGGCAGCTGCTCCGATCCCTTGGTCTTCAGGATGTCGAAGCCTTCCGCGTAGGCTTGCATGATGCCGTATTCGATGCCGTTGTGGACCATCTTGACGAAATGGCCGGCGCCCGCGGGGCCGGCGTGGATATAGCCCTGCTCGGCGCGCGGATCGCGGCCTTCGCGGCCCGGGGTGCGCGGGATCTCGCCCAACCCGGGAGCCAGGCAGGCGAAGATCGGGTCCAGGTGCTTCACGAACTTGTCCTCGCCGCCGATCATCATGCAGTAGCCGCGTTCCAGGCCCCAGATGCCGCCGGACGTGCCGACGTCCACGTATCCGATCTGGCGAGCGGCCAGCGCCTTGGCGCGTCGGATATCGTCCTTGTACATGGTGTTGCCGCCGTCGATGATGATGTCGCCCGGCTCCATCAGTCCCGCCAGCGTATCGATCATGTGCTCGGTGACGGCGCCCGCCGGCAGCATGACCCAGACGGCGCGCGGCTTGGCCAGCTTGGCGATCAGGGCTTCGACGTTGTCCACGCCGGTCGCGCCTTCGGACTGCAATTCCTTGACCTTGTCCAGGCTGCGGTTGTACACGATGACCTCGTGCTTGTTCCGCATCAGTCGGCGGGCGATGTTGGCGCCCATGCGCCCAAGTCCAATCAATCCGAGTTGCATAGGGTTCTCCGATTAGTTCGTCACTTGCTTGACGGCCTTGGCCAGGCGCGCCAGGCCGCTTTCCACGTCGCCGCCGCGTATGTGCACGCGCAGATAGCGCCGCCCGCGTTCAGCCAGTACCTGCAGGTCGCCCAGCGCCTGCGCGGCCTGCACGGTGCCGAAGCTGATCTTGCGTCCCGGCACGGACAGGTCGCGCGCCGGATCGGCGGTGATCTGCAGGAATACCCCGCTGTTGGGCCCGCCCTTGTAGGCCTGTCCCGTCGAATGCAGGAAGCGCGGCCCGAAGCCGCCCACCGTGGCGACCTTGTAGCGGTCGCGCATCGTCATGCGCAGGTTGGCGATCTGGCGTTCATGCGCGGCGTTGCGCGCGACGTAGGCCAGCACGGCGGCATAGTCGCCCTGGCCCAGGCGGGCCAGGTGAGCACGCAGCACGCCTTCGGCCGTGCCGTCGGCGGCCAGCGCGGCATCGCCGTAGAAGGCCAGGTCGCCGTCTTCGGCGATAGGCGTTTCAGGCGGCAGCTTGCCGGTCTTTTCGTAGGCGTCCGTCAGCGCGCGGGTCTTGATCTTGCTGGCTTCCACGTCGGGCTGGTCGAAGGGATCGATGCCGATCACGGCGCCCGCCACGGCAGTGGCGATTTCCCAGCGGAAGAATTCCTGGCCGATGGCGGCACGGCGCGGCATGGTGATGCGTATGACGGGCTGGCCGGCGGCGGCCAGGGCCTGGACCTTGGCGTCGAGCTGGGTGGTGTCGTCCTCGGCGCAGCGCAGGTAGGCGAACACGCGGTCCTGTCCGTAGACGTCCGGCGTGCCGATGGGTTCCAGGTCCACGGGGACGATGCCCTTGCCGTGCTTGCCGGTGGATTCGGCCAGCAGCTGTTCCAGCCAGGAGCCGATGCTGGCCACGGTGGGCGAGGCGAAGACCGTGAGCTTGTCGCGGCCGGCCCGTGCGGCTTCGCCCAGGATCGCGCCCAGGCGCATGCCGGGGTTCACCGACGGCGGTGACGACGGCCCGCAGGCGCGCACCATGGTTTGCGTGGTTTCCAGGAAGTGGGCGACGTTATGGCCCAGGATGCCCAGCGGCACCATGCCGAAGACCGACAGCACGGAGTAGCGGCCGCCGATCGCCGGGTCGCCATGGAAGATCGCGCGATAGCCCGCCTGCCTGGCGGCGGCCTCCAGCTTGGAGCCGGGGTCCGTGATGGCGACGAAATGCTTGCCCGCGTTTTCCTGGCCCACCGCCGCCACGGTGGCGGCATGGAAGTACGCGTTCAGGATTTCCGGCTCCAGCGTCGAGCCTGACTTGCTGGAGACGATGAACAGGGTGCGCGCGATATCGATGCCGCGTTCCACGGCGCATATTTCTTCCGGGTTGGTGGAGTCCAGCGCATGCAGCGCCAGGCCCTGGCCGGATTCTCCCAGGGCCTGCGCCAGCACTTCCGGGCCCAGGCTGGAACCGCCCATGCCCAGCAGCACGGCATCGGTGTAGCGTTCCGCCTGCAGGTCGCGCGCCAGGGCGGCAATGGCATCGGCATCGACCTGCTTGCCTTGGCCAGCGGCCAGCCAGCCGACCCAGCGGTCTTCCTGCTGTCCGGTCCACAGGGCGGCATCATGCTGCCACAGGCGCCGCATCCAGCCGTCCGCGCGGGCGCGGTCCAGGCATTTTTCGACGGCTTCGGCCAGGGGCTTGGGCAAGTCGCAGGCAACGCCGTTGATCTGCTCGCCCAGGTAGGTCAGGCGCTTGGCCGCCACCGCGCCCAGCAGTGCATCGAAGGCATCGGAAAACTGCCGCGTGCCGTCGTCCACGAGTTCGCGCGTGACGGTGTCCAGGTCCAGGCCCAGCGCCTTCGCGTCGTCCAGTTCGCGGCGCGCCTTATCGACGTCGCGCGTCAGCGTGACTTCGACCCTGCCGCCCTGGCGGAATGCGTCCATCGTCGCCGTGGGCATGGTGTTGACCGTGTCCGGCCCGATCAGCTCGTCCACGTAGAGCGTGGCGGGGTAGGCGGGGTTCTTGGTGCCGGTGGACGCCCACAGCAGGCGCTGCGGCTGCGCGCCCTTTTGCGCCAGCGCTTTCCAGCGGTCCTGGCCGATCAGTTCCAGGTAGTCCTGGTAGGCCAGCTTGGCGTTGGCGATGGCGATCCTGCCCTTGAGCGCGTTCAGCCGGGCGCTGTCCGCGCCGGGCTGCTTCAATGCGTCGTCGATTTTCTTGTCGATGCGGGTGTCGATGCGGCTGACGAAGAAGCTGGCCACGCTGGCCATCCTGTCCACCGGCTTGCCCGCCTTGACGCGGGCCTCCAGGCCCTCGATGTAGGCCAGCGCGACAGCGCGGTAGGCGTCGCGCGAAAACAATAGCGTGACGTTGACGTTGATGCCTTCCTCGATCAGCTGGCGTATCGCGGGCACGCCGTCGGGCGTGCCGGGCACCTTGATCATCAGGTTGGGACGGTCCACCGCCTGCCACAGGCGGCGTGCTTCCGCCTGCGTGCCTTCGGTGTCGTAGGCCAGGTAGGGCGAAACCTCCAGGCTGACGTAGCCGTCCTTGCCGTTCAGGCGGTCGTACACCGGCCGCAGCGCGTCGGCCGCGGTCTGGATGTCGCGCACCGCCAGCTTTTCGTAGACGTCGCCCGGTTCGGCGTCGGTCTGGTACAGGATGGCGTGCAGCTGTTCGTCGTAGGCTTCCCCATGGCCCATCGCCTTTTCGAAGATGGAAGGGTTCGACGTGACGCCCGTCAGGCTGTCTTCGCGCACCAGCTTGTCCAGGCCGCCCTGCGCGAGGAAGTCACGGCTGAGGAAATCCAGCCATATGGCCTGTCCGGCCTCCGCCAGCCGGACCAGCGGGTTATTTGTCGGTTGGTTCATTGCGTACTCCTTTTGTTTTGAACCTGCTCGCGCGCGGCGCGCACCACATTGTCCACCGTGAAGCCGAATTTCGCTTGCAGCTTGGCGATGGGCGCGGAGGCGCCGAAGGTGTGCATGACGATGGCGGCGCCCGTGGCGCCGATATAGCGGTCCCAGCCCAGGTAGCCGGCCTGTTCGACGGCGACGCGGGCCGTCACGTCCGGCGGCAGCACGCTGTCGCGATAGGCCTCGTCTTGTTCCTCGAACAGGTCCCAGCTGGGCATGGAGACGACGCGGGCGGCGATGCCGTCGGCGCGCAGGCGGTCGTAGGCCTGCATGCACAGCGAGACTTCGCTGCCGGTCGCCATCAGGATGACCTGCGGCCGATCCGGCTCGCAGTCGGCCAGCACATAGGCGCCCCGCCTGAGCGCGGCGGCCGGCGCGTACTTGCTACGGTCCAGCGTGGGCAGCGGTTGGCGCGAGAGCACCAGGGCGGTGGGACGGTTGGTCTGCGTGAGCGCGACCCTCCAGGCTTCCACGGCTTCGTTGGCATCGCACGGGCGCAGCACCCGCATGCCCGGAATACCGCGCAACTGCGCCAGCTGTTCCACCGGCTGGTGCGTGGGGCCGTCCTCGCCCAGGCCGATGGAATCGTGGGTGAAGACGAATATCACCGGCAATTCCATCAGCGCCGCCAGCCGGATCGGCGGTTTCATGTAGTCGCTGAAGATCAGGAAGGTGGCGGTGTAGGGGCGGACGTGCGATAGCGCCATGCCGTTGGCGATGGCGCCCATGGCGTGCTCGCGCACGCCAAAATGCATGTTGCGGCCGCCGTAGCTGCCTTGCTGGAAGCCGCCGGCGCCGTCGAAGGTCAGGTTCGTCTTGGTGGAGGGCGCCAGGTCCGCGGCGCCGCCCATCAGCAGGGGGATGTGCTTGGCGAAGGCATTCAAGGCCTTGCCGCCGGATTCGCGCGTGGCCATGCCCTTGGCATCCGGGGGGAAGACGGGGGCCTCGCTGTCCCAGCCGTCCGGCAGCTGGCCCTGTCGCATGCGTTGCAGTTCTTCATGCAGCTCGGGTGTCTTGGCCTTCAGCGCTTCCATGGTTTCGCACCATTGCGCATAGGCCGGGCCGGCGCGGGTGGCCAGGGCCTCGCGCAGCCGGTCGCGCACCTCGTCGGGGACGAGGAAATGCGCGTCTTCGGGCCAGCCGTACGCCTTCTTGGTCAGGCGCACTTCCTCTTCGCCCAGCGCTTCGCCGTGGGCCGCCGCGGTGTTGTGCTTGTTCGGCGAGCCGAAGGCGATCACGCTGTCCACCACGATCAGCGTGGGCCGGTCGGTGGTGGCCTGGAACTGGCGCAGGGCCGCCGCCAGCGCCATGCGGTCGTTGGCGTCGGTGACGTGCAGGGTGTTCCAGCCATAGGCGGCGAAGCGCGCCGCCACGTTCTCCGTGAAGGCGAGTTCAGTATGGCCTTCGATGCTGATGGTGTTGTTGTCGTAGATCCAGCACAGGTTCGACAGCCCCAGGTGGCCGGCGAGCGATGCGGCTTCGCTGGACACGCCTTCCATCATGTCGCCGTCGCCGCAGATGACGTAGACGTTGTAGTCGAACACATCGCGCCCCTGGCCGTTGAAGCGCTGCGCCAGGTGGCGCTGGGCGATGGCCATGCCGACGCTGTTGGCGCAGCCCTGGCCCAGCGGGCCGGTGGTCGTTTCGACGCCGGTGGTCAGGCGGTATTCGGGATGGCCCGGCGTCTTGGAGTCCAGTTGCCGGAACTGCTTGATGTCGTCCAGGCTGATGGCCGGCTTGCCGCTGGGCTTGCCGTCCGCATCGATTTCGATGACGCCCGCCAGGTGCAGCAGGCCGTACAGCAGCATGGACGCATGGCCGGCCGACAGGATGAAGCGGTCGCGGTTGGGCCAATCGGGATGCGCCGGGTCGTAGCGCAGGAAATCGTGCCACAGGGTGTAGGCCACCGGCGCCAGGGCCATGGGTGTGCCGGGGTGGCCGGAGTTCGCTTTCTGCACGGCGTCCATGGCCAGCGTGCGCAGCGTATCGATGCACAGCAGGTCCAGTCGTTCGTCGTTGCGCGCGGGATCGGGGGACGGTGGGGTGTTCATGGGACCTCTCTGGCAGAAACGCGGACAAACCGGCTCCGGGAGCAATCGTCATGCCCATATGGCCGCCGGTGGACCATGGGGCGTCGTGCGCGGCGGCCCTGTGGTGGGGCGCCGCGGCCGTGGGTCAAGGGCCGTTCATGAGGGGCGCGCCTTGCGCCACAGGGCGGCGCCGCCTTCCAGGCCGGCGTCGTTGGATCCGATCCGGATATGGCGGTCGGAAGTCAGCTCCAGGCGGGCGGAATTGCCCCCGCCGATGTAGATGCGGTCCGGCATGAACAGGATGTCTATCAATTCGAGCGCCCGATGCACCCGCCGGTTCCATTGCTTTTTGCTTAGGGTTCTACGCTCGGCTTCGCCGAGATATTCATCGTAAGTCTTGTTCTTGTGGATAGGGTGATGCGCCAGCTCCATGTGCGGCATTAATTCGCCGTCGTGGAACAGCGCGGTGCCGACGCCGGTGCCCAGCGTCATCACGAATTCCAGGCCGCGGCCGCTGACCAGTCCCAGGCCTTGCATGTCGGCATCGTTCAGCAGGTGGGCGGGCTTGTTGCCGAAGGCGCGCGAAATCGCCTGGCGCAGCGGGAAGCCGGCCCACAGGCTGGTATCCAGATTGGGGGCCGTCAGCACCTTGCCCTGGCGCACCACGCCGGGAAAACCGATGGAGATGCGGTCGAACGCCGGCTGCCCGGCCACCATCTGCTTGACGGTTTCGACCAGGATCTTCGGGGGACAGGGATGCGGGGTGGGCACGCGTACGCGCTCGGCCAGCATCTGGCCTTTTTCGTTGATGACGGCGGCCTTCAGGCCGGTGCCGCCGATGTCGATGGCCAGTATGCCGGGCTTCATGCGTCAGGGGCTCCTTGGGCGATGCAGCCGCGCGGAAAATCCGCGCGATACCGCAGTAAGGTACACCAAGAGTTTGACGGATGGTATCGGCCGCGCCGGGGCGCCCGGCGCGGGCAGGGGCGCGCGGACCCCGGACGGCCCGCGGCGGATGTGTCGTCAGCGTGTCATGCGGCCGTGTGTATCGACGCTTATTTCAAAATTGCCACGCCGTCGGCCGCGCGCACCCCGCGGCCTTCCTCCTGGACGAACAGCGGGTTGATTTCCGCCTCGACCAGGCGTTCGCCCAATTGCACCGCCATCGCGGCGAAGTTCAATACCGCATCCTCCAGCGCCTTGACGTCCGCCTTGGGCCGGCCGCGGTAGCCGTCCAGCAGCGGCCACGCCTTCAGGGACCGCAGCATGTCTTGCACGGTGGCGCGGTCCACCGGCAGCAGGCGCAGCGCGGTGTCCTGGAACAGCTCGGCCGTGACGCCACCCAGCCCCAGCAGCAGCGTCGGCCCCAGTTGCGGATCGCGGTGCACGCCCACGATCATTTCCACGCCGGAGGCCATCTCCTGCAGCAGGTAGCCTTCGGGTTCGATGCCGGTGCGTTCGCGCACGCGCGCCGCCATGGCCTCGATCGCGTCGCCGACCGTGTCCGGCGCCACGCCCACGGCGACGCCGCCCGCCTCGGTCTTATGGGTGATGCGGCTGGACAGCACTTTCAGCACCACGGGGGCGTCGAAGGCCTGCGCCTCGCGCCGGCCCTGTGCCGCGTCCGTCACCGTCCGTTCGCTCACGGACGGAACGCCGTAGTGGGCAAACAGGGCGCGTGCCTGGGCTTCGTTCAACGACCCCGTGGGCAGGCCGGCGGGCGCGGCAGGGGCGGCGGACGGGGATGCCGTGCCGCCGCCCGATTTCGGGGCGGCGGCACCCGCGGTGAGCGCCGTCTCGGTGGCCGCGCCCGCAGTCCCTTCCCGCGCGGTGCGGGCCAGCATGGCGGAAAGCACGGCCGCGAAACTCTCCGGCGCCGTGAAGGCCGGCGCGCCGGCGCGGTTGACGTTGGCGAGCACCGCGGGAGCGTGGGGGCTGACGTAGGCCAGCACCGGCTTGTCGCTCTGGCCCAGCGACGCGGCGATGGCGCCGGCCGCCAGCGTCGGCTGGGCCAGGGCGGAGGAGCCGACCACGGTGATCACCGCATCGTAATCCGCGCTGTCCAGCAATGTGGCGATGGTGTTGCGCAGCAGCTCCGGCTGCAGGCCGGCCAAGGTGACGTCGATCGGGTTGCGGTCCAGCACGATCTGGTCGTTCTTCTGTAGATCGCGCAGGCGCGCGGCGGTTTCCGGTCCGGGCGGCGGTGTTTCGAAGCCGGCCACGCCCAGGCTGTCCGCCACCAGCGTGCCGGCGCCGCCGGTGGAGGTCAGGATGGCGACGCGCCGGCCGCGCAGGCGCCGGCCCGTGGCCAGTGCGGCCGGGATATCGAGCAGATCGGCGAAGGTCTGCGCGCGGATCGCGCCCACCTGGCTGAACAGCGCGTCGTAGACGCGGTCCTCGCCCGCCAGCGCGCCGGTGTGCGAGGCCGCCGAGCGCGCGCCGGATTCGGAGCGCCCCACTTTGTAGACGACCACGGGCTTGCCCGCGCGTGCCGCCTTGAGCGCCGCGCGGCGGAATTTTTCCGGATTGCGCAGCCCTTCCATATACAGCGCGATGACCTGCGTGGCCGGGTCGTCCGCCAGGTGGTCGACGAAGTCCGCCGCTTCCAGGTCCACTTCGTTGCCGGTGGATACGAGTTTGGAGAAACCCAGGCCGGCCGCGGCCGCGCGCGACAGCAGCGAACCGAGGATTCCGCCGCTTTGCGACACCACGGCGATGCCGCCGCCCTGCAGCGATTCCATCTCCAGCGCGCCGCTGGCGCACAGCATGATGCGGTCGGTCAGGTTGACCAGACCGATGGTGTTGGGGCCCAGCAGCCGCATGCCGCCGGCCGCTTCCTTCAGCGCCTGCTGGCGCCGCGCGCCGGTTTCGCCGGTTTCGCCAAAGCCGCTGGCCAGCACGATCGCGGCCGGCGTGCCGCGCCGGGACAGGGCCGCCACCGCCTCGATGGCGCGGTCCGGCGCCACCAGCACCAGGCCCACGTCGGGCACGCCGGGCAGGCTGTCGATGTCGGGATAGCAGGCCAGGCCGCCGACCTGGTCCGCGCGCGGGTTGACCGGGTAGATCGTGCCGCCGTAGCCATGCTTCTGCAGATAGGCCACGGGGCGCCCGGCGGTCTTGGTCGCGTCGGCCGACGCGCCCACCACGGCGATGCTGCGGGGGTGGAGGAGGGTATCGATGGCAGTCATGGCTTAGCTCTTCTTCGCGGATTTATCCAGGAAGGCCTGTACGGATGCCTGGTGCTGCTCGGTGGTGTAGCAGATTGCCTGTGCCTGGCTGCCCATCTGGAAAACCTGTTCCGCGGTCAGCTCGAAGGTCTGGTTCAGGATGGTCTTGCTCAAGGCCAGTGCCGCGCCGGATCCCGCGCCCAGCTGGCGCGCCCAGTCGCAAGCCTGGCGCAGCAATTCGCCGGCCGGCGCCACGCGATCGGCCATGCCCAGCGTGTGCGCTTCCTCCGCCGCCACGGTGCGGCCGGTGTAGATCAGTTCCTTGGCGCGCTGCAGGCCCACACGGCGCGGCAGGAAGTACATGCCGCCGCCGTCGGGAATCAGGCCGCGCAGGATGTAGGTCATGGCGAAGGTCGCCGTGTCGGCGGCCATCACGAAATCGCAGCACAGGGCCAGGTCGCAGCCCAGCCCCGTCGCCGCGCCGTTGACCGCGGCGATGGTCGGCTTGGTCAGGTTGTGCAGCGCGGCCACGGCGTGGTGCGTGCGCTGCTGGCGGCTCCAGCCATTGAACGCGACCTGGCCGGCGGGCGCCGCCATGCGCTCGCGCATGCCACGGATATCGCCGCCGGCGCAGAACGCCTTGCCGGCGCCCGTCAGCACCAGGGCGCGGATGGCGTTGTCGCGGGTGACCTGGTCCAGCATGGCGATGAAGTCCTGGCGCATTTCATCGTCGATTGCGTTGCGGACTTCCGGCCGGTTCAGCGTGATGACGGCCACGCCGTCGTCGATCTGCATCTGTAGGGTGGGATTCTGCATGATGTCTCTGGTGGCGGGCGCGAAGCCCGCGGTGGGGTTGATGGCGGTGGCAGGGCCTATTGCTCGGCGATGCCCGCGTCCTTGATGATCTTGTCCCAGCGTTGCGCTTCGGCGCGCACGAAGCTGTCCAGCTGCTGCGGGTCCCCGACGTCGATCGCCAGGCCTTCTTCTTCCACGTTGCGGCGAAAGCCCGGCGCTTGTACGGCGGCCTTCAGCGCCGCGTTCAGGCGCGTGATGGCGTCGGGCGGTGTCCCGGCCGGCGCATAGACGCCGTACCAGCTTTCCACCACATAGCCCGGCACCCCGGATTCCGCGACCGTCGGCCAGTCCGGGTGCGACGGCGAGCGCTGCGCGGAGGTGACCGCCAGCGCGCGCAGCTGGCCGTTCTTCACCAGCTGGGCCACGCTGGATACCGTCGAGAACATCGTGTCGATCTGTCCGCCCATCAGGTCCGTCAGGGCCGGGCCGGAGCCGCGATAGGGAACATGCACCATGTTGACGTGTGCCAGGCTCTTGAACATTTCGCCCGCCAGGTGCGCGGATGTGCCGTTGCCGTAGGAGCCGAACGTCAGCTTGCCGGGATGCGCGCGGGCATAGGCCAGCAACTCCTGCACGGTCTTGAAGGGGGCTTTCGGCGACACCACCAGTACGTTGGGCGAGCGGCCGATCAGCGCCACCGGCGCGAAGGCGTCGAAGGTCGCGTAGGGCAGCTTCTTGTGCAGCGCCGGGTTGACGGCGTGGGCGAACGTGGCCAGCAGCAGCGTGTAGCCGTCGGGCTGCGCCTTGGCCACGGCTTCCGTGCCGATGATCGTGCTGCCGCCGCCGCGGTTTTCCACCACCACGGTCTGGCCCAGGTTCTGGGTCATGCCCTCGGCCAGCTGGCGGGCGACCAGATCGGTGCCGCCGCCGGGCGGAAAGGGCACGATGAGGCGGATGGGGCGCTCGGGAAAGGCCGCGTGCGCGCCGGGCGCAGCCAGGCCGAGCAGCGCGAGGCAGGCGGCCAGCGCAGCGGCGCCACGCCGCGAAATGGGCAGGGGAAATGTCATCGATGTCTCCAGGAACGCGCCCGCGAGAAGCGGGAATACACCCGCGAAAGGGCGGCGGACAGCCGGCCGGACGGGGCAGGGGATGGGCGCGATCGTCTTTGCGATGCGGCCAGTTTAGGTGACAATGTCGCGCTCGGTTTGCTCGCATTTCCACTCCATGGAAATGCGCCGGATGCTTCCATGCCGCGTTCCCGCGTCGACACGCCCACTTCCCGTCCTTCCACCGCCGCCCTGCGGCGGGTACCCAATGCGGCGCCCCCCAACCGCTCGCTGGAGCGCGGCATCGCGCTGCTGCGCGCCTTCCGGCCCGGGCTGGAACTCCTGGGCAACGGCGAATTGGCCGAACGCACCGGCTTGTCGCGGGCCACGGTCAGCCGCTTGACGCAGACGCTGGTGCGCACGGGCTTCCTGCAGTACGAGCCCGCGCTGCGCGCCTATCGGCTGGGCGCGCCGGTGCTCAGTCTGGCGCATGCGATGCGCAGCGGGTCGCCTGTCCTGAAGCTCGCCGCGCCGTGGATGCGTGAACTGGCGCAGGCGCGCCGCATCAATGTGGGCATCGCGGTCGCCGACGGCGACGACATGGTCTATCTGGAATCGGTGCGCTACAGCCGCAAGGTCTCGCTGCGCAGCGTGGTCGCCGGCCAGCGCGTGCCCATCGAACTGACCTCGCTGGGCCGCGCCTACCTGGCCGCGTTGCCCGATGCGGCACGCGATGCGTGGATCGCCGCCATGAAGCGCCGCCGCCCCGGCCATGCCGGGGCATTGGTGCACGAGATCGACGCCGCGCGCGCCAGCGTTCGCGCGCGTGGCTACTGCGTCGCGGCCTGGCAGCCGGCCGTGGTGGCGGTGTCGACGCCGCTCGTCCTGGACAACGGCGCCATTTATGCCTTGAACGTCAGCGTCGCCACCGCCGAGCCGCCGGAAACCGTGGCCGGTTCCCTGGCTGGCGACCTGCTGGACCTGAAGCGGCGCATCGTGTCCGCGCTGGGTTGACCGCTCAGCCCTGCGCCGGCGCGACCCGCGCCGTCAGCGTCCGGCCCAGGAACTGCGCGCTCAGCGCCGTCTCGCCGGGCGCGATATCGAACGGCTTGGCCACGGCGCCAGTCGTCACGACGTCGTCCTTGCGCAGCGTCAGGCCGTGATAACAGGCATGGTCGAACAGGTGGCGCAGCATCTGCACCGGCTCGATGCCGTCGTCGCCGCTGAGCCCGCCGCCCATGGACTGGCCGTTGGCCTGTACCGAAACCGACGCCACGCCGCGATGGATGGCCGCCGCATCGATCTCCGGCCCCAGGATGGAAGCCTCGAAGCCGACGCTATCGCCCACGAAGCTGGGCCAGCCCACCGCGCGGCGGTTGACGAAGCGCGACAGCACCAGTTCGAAGGCGATATGCGTCGACGCCACCGCCTGCATCGGGTCGGACGGCGCGGCGCCCGGTGCGATATCCCGCCCCAGCACGAACGCCACTTCGAATTCCACGGTGATCGGCGCCTGGCACAGCACGCTTACCGTGGCGCCGTTGTCGTAGCGGTGTCCGGCCAGGACGCGGCCGACCAGGGGGCGTTCCGTCCCGGCCGCCTGCATGGCGGCGACGCTGCCCACCCCCAGCTTCCATCCCGCTTCGCGGTCGCCGGTTGCGGCGGCATAGGTTTTGATGAATGCCTCCTGCAGCGCGTAGCCGTCCTGCAGGGTGCGGGGCCGTATATCGGCCGGAATCTCGCTCAGCTGGCGTCCTTCGCGCCATGCCTGCGACAACAATGCGGCCGCGGGGGCCGGGTCGAAAACGTCGGTCACGATGTACTCCTCCCACTGTGATGGTTGCCGTCATGCATCCATATCGGCTGACGATCACTTTCCATCTTAATCCTGTCCCGATATTTCCTCCTCCTCCTGATGAACCCTATTGACCCCGTCCCGATATTTCCTTCCACCCGGCGGGATGCCCCATGAGGGCGGAGAAGAACGTCAGAAAACTAAACGAAGGTGAGATGCAATATCATTAGCGTTTTCCGACAGCCCCGCGGCTGGCCGCCCATGACGCGCGCTGCCGCCGGCGGCACGCGCCCACGACAATGAGCCATATCCTGACGCCAGACACCCCCGCGGCCTCGCGCCGCGCCGACCCCGCCCACGCCGCCGCCCACCGCCGCGGCGTCTTCCTGAAATGGCTGCGCAAGGCCCACAGCTGGATCGGCCTTTGGGGCGCGCTGCTGGGGCTGCTGTTCGGCCTGACCGGGTTCTTCCAGAATCATCGCGCCGTGATGAAAATCGACACCGGCGCACCGCAGGTCTCCACGCTCCACCTCGCGCTGCCCGCGCCGGCGCCCGCCACCCCGCAGGAAATGGCCACCTGGCTGCAGGCCGAGCTCAAGCTGCCGAAAGGGCCCGAGCGTATCCAGCGCGAGCCCGCCAAGCCCGTTGCCTGGGGCGACAAGGCCCTCATCCAGCCGGAACGTTGGCAACTGAACTTCCGCTCTCCCTCGATGACCGTGCAGGCCGAATACTGGGCTGGCGCCGCGCAGGTCAATGTCCGCCGCATGGAGCCGGGCCTGCTGGCCACCCTGGAAAACCTGCACCGCGCCAATGGCGTGACGGCCGCGTGGGTGCTGATCGCCGACACCATTGCCGGCGGCATGGTGTTGCTGTCCATCACCGGGGTCTTGTTGTGGACGGGCCTGAATCGCCGCCGCACGATCGGTGTCGCGATTCTGGCGGTGTCCATCGCCGCCACGCTCGTCCTGGGCGCCCACACCTTGTAGCGAGCGGTTTCCCGCCGGACAGCCTATATGCCGCGAGCGGGCAGGGGGCTTTTGTGCCGCAGGCGCCAGAGCGATGTCACTTCCGCGGCCCTTGCGGCGTGCAACGGATCGTCCGCGTCCTGCGCCTTCCCGTGCCTGGGCCGGATATCCATCTTGTCGGCCACGCACAGGCCAGCGGCGTCGATCCACGCCAGCAATGCCTCGCGGCTGCGCAGTTGCAGACGCTCGGCCAGGTCCGACAATATGAGCCAGCCTTCCCCGTCCGGCGCCAGGTGTTCCGCCAGCCCGTCGAGGAAGCCACGCAGCATGCGGGACTCGGGGTCGTACACGGCCTGTTCGATGGGGGCGGTGGCCCGTGCCGGCACCCAGGGCGGATTGCAGACCACCAATTGGGCCTGTCCGGGCGGGAAAAGATCGACGCGTGCCAGGTGCACCTGGCCGGCCACGCCCAGTCGCGCCAGGTTCTCGCGCGCGCAGGCCAGGGCCCGCGCGTCCTGGTCCGTCGCCACCACCTGCCGTACCCCGCGCCGCGCCAGCAATGCCGCGATCACGCCGGTCCCGGTGCCGATATCGAAAGCCAGCGCCGTCCCCGGCAGGGGGGCTTGCGCCACCAGGTCCAGGTATTCGCCGCGCACCGGGGAATACACGCCGTAGTGCGGGATGATGCGATCGCCCAACGCCGGGATCTCCACCCCTTTTTCGCGCCATTGCCGCGCGCCGACCAGGCCCAGCAGTTCGCGCAACGATGTCACGTACGGCTCGCCCGCGGGTCCGTAGACGTCCTGGCAGGCAAGCGCCACATCCGGGGCGCGCCGCAGCGGCACGATATGTCCGGGCTCGACAGGGATGAGCAGCATCCCCAGCGTGCGTGCCCGCTGCGCCCGCGCCTGGCGGTGCAGGTGAAAGGCTTCCGGGAACGCAGGTGGGGTCTTCCCACCCGCAGGGGCTTTTTTCGACGCCGGTCGCCGGTCGATGCGCCGGGCCATGGCCTGAAGCAGTTGACGGGCATTCTGGAAGTCCCCCCGCCATAGCAGGGCCGTGCCTTCGCAGGCGAGCCGGTAGGCGGTATCGGCGTTCATGCTGTCGTCGGCGCGCACCACGCGCCGGGGCGGCGGGGCACCGTTTTCGGCGCGCCAGTCCGCGCGATGTTCGACGCCGTGCTCGGTCCAGGACAACTGGGCAGGCGAGGGCAGTTCTGGCAAGGGCATGTCGTCCGGCTCGGGGAGTCCGGCCTTGTCGTCGGGCTACGGGGAATGCGGCATTTTACGCGGCGGCAGGAACCGCATTGGGGCCGCCGAACTTTTACGCGGCGCGCCGCTCCAAGCAGCGGCCCGTGGGCTGCCTGTTGTGATCGCACAACGCGCTTGTCCGATGTTGATACACAGCCCGTGGGCCGGATAGATCCGACGCCATGTTTCCTCCGCGCCGGCAGCGTGTATGTCAAAATTCGAGGCGCTTTCACTCCATATTGCGAGATCCCTTTTGAATCGTCTGTCGTTTGCCTGCGGCGCGCTGTTCGCCGCCTGCCTCGCGTTCATCGCGCCCGCCCAGGCCCAAGGCCAGGCTCCCCGCACCGGTCACAACGACCCGATCTTCGTGCTCAATTCCCTGGACGCCAATGTCAGCGTCATCGACCCTGTCACCTACAAGGAGGTGCGGCGCATCCCCACGGGCAAGGAACCGCACCACCTGTATTTTTCGCCGGACCAGAAATCCCTCATCGTGGCCAATTCGGTGGGCGATACCCTGACGCTGCTCGATCCGCGCACCGCACAGGTCCAGCGCACGCTGACCGGCATCGTCGATCCCTATCAGCTGCGTTTTTCGCCGGATATGAAATGGTTCGTTACCGCGGCGAACCGGCTCAACCACATTGATATCTACCAATACGTTCCCAGCGCCAACGGCTTCGACCTCAAGCTGATGAAGCGCGTGCCGGCGGGCAAGACGCCCAGCCACATCGGCATCGACAGCAAGAGCACGACCGCCTATGTCTCGCTGCAGGACAGCGACGAAGTCATCGCCATCGACCTGGCCACGCAGCAAGTACGCTGGACCTTGCCCGTCGGCAAGACCCCGGCCGACGTGTATATCGTGCCGGGCGACAAGGTCATGCTGGTGGCATTGACCGGCGACAGCTACGTCGAAGCCTATGACCTGACCAGTCCCGGCAAGCCGAAGCTGATCACGCGCATCAAGACCAATGGCGGCGCCCACGCCTTCCGCGTCCAGGGCGACGGCCAGCATATTTTCGTCAGCAATCGTGCCGCCAATACCATCAGCCGCATCGACTTCAAGAACCTGAAGGTCGTGGCGGAATACCCGGCCCCCGGCGGTCCGGACTGCATGGACCTGATGGCGGACGGCAAGACCCTGCTGGTCACCTCGCGCTGGGCCCGCAAGCTGACGTTCATCGACATCGACAAGAAAGAAGTCGTGCGGCAGATCAATGTGGGCCGGTCGCCGCACGGGGTATGGACGCTCGATCATGTCTCGATGCATTAGAAAGGCGACGGCCGCCCTGTGCGGCCTGCTGGCGGGCGCCATCGCGGCAAACGCCGGGGCTGCCTCGGCGCCGCTTTGCGCCAAGCCCGTCTACCTTACGTTCGATACCGGCCATATGGGCGTGGCCCCGCTCGTCGCGGACGTCCTGAAGCGCCATGACGTGAAGGCCACCTTCTTCCTCGCCAACGAGCGCACGCAGACCGGTGGCACGTCGCTGGACGATCACTGGGCGCCCTGGTGGCGCGCCCGCGTCGCCGATGGCGACGTCTTCGGCTCGCATACCTACGATCACGTCCACTGGTTGAAGGACTTGCCGGGCGATAGATTCGAAATGCGGCCGGATTTCGGCCCCCATGCCGGCAAGCGCGAGATCCTGACCGCGCAGCAGTATTGCGACGAGTTGCAGCGCTCCGCTGCCCGTTTCCGTGAAATGACCGGCCAGGCCATGCTGCCCTTGTTTCGCGCGCCCGGGGGCCGCACATCGCCGGCACTGCTCAAGGCGGCGCAGTCTTGCGGCTATCGCCACGTCGGCTGGGCCTCGGCGGGTTTCCTGGGCGATGAACTGCCCAGCGACAAATACCCCAACGCGCGGCTGCTGGCGCGGGCGCTGGCCGATATCAAGCCGGGCGACATCCTGATAGCGCACCTGGGCATCTGGTCGCGCCAGGAACCTTGGGCGCCCGCCGTGCTCGAACCCTTGATCACCGGGCTGCAGGCCAAAGGTTATTGCTTCGCCACGATGGACCGCCATCCGGCCTACCGTGCCTGGATCGCGGCGCATCGCCCCTGAATTCTTTCTTTGCAATGGATACGTTCAATCATCTCATCGGCATGGCCCAGGAGGGCCTGTTCGAATCCGTCATCCAGCCCGTGCTGTACAAGCTGGGCCTGTCCGGCGTCATCGAAGACGCCTATGACGCCACCCTGTGGCTGATCGCCGGCCTGCTGCAGATCGCCGTGCTGGTTTGCGTGATCGGGCCGCTGCAGCGCTGGCGTCCGGTAGAGCCCGTGACCGACCGGCGCGCCGTGCGCCTGGACATCTTCTACACGGTGATACACCGCCTGGGCATTGTCCGCGTGGCGCTGTTCTTTGCCATCGACCCGTTCTGGAACACGCTCTTCGGCAGCCTGCACGTCTGGGGCCTGCCCACGCTGCAGCTGGACAATCTGTGGCCCGGCGTTACCGATAATGCGCTGGTCAGCCTGGCGATCTACCTGGTCATATTCGACCTGGTCGAATACCTGTATCACCGCGCCCAGCACAACATCGAGTGGATGTGGGCCCTGCATGCGGTCCATCACAGCCAGCGCCAGATGACCATGTGGAGCGACAACCGCAATCATCTGCTGGACGATCTTCTGCACGACATCGTCATTGTGGTCGTGTCCCAGCTGATCGGCGTGGCGCCGGCGCAGTTCGTTGCCATCGTCGCCGTCCTGCAATTGGTCGAGAGCTTTTCGCACGCCAACCTGCGGCTGCACTTCGGCAAGCTGGGCGAGCGCATGCTCGTCAGCCCGCGCTTTCATCGCGAGCACCATGGCATCGCCTACGAAACGACGGCCACCGGCAAGGTCGTGGGCAGCAATTACGCCGTTATCTTCCCGGTCTGGGACATCCTCTTCCGTACCGCGCGCTTCGACGGCAATTACGGTCCCACCGGCATCGCCGACCAACTGCCCGACGCCGGCGGCCGCGATTACGGGGAAACCTTCATGGCCCAGCAATGGCTGGGATTCAAGCGCCTGTTCCGGCTGCGCCGGCGGGGCGCGCGCGCGGCATGACGATCTCGAACACCGTGCCCTCGGCGAGGGTCGAGCGCACGGCGACGGTGCCGCCGTGCGCGTCGATGAACTTCTTCACGATATAAAGCCCCAGTCCCAGGCCATTTTTCGACGCCCGGCTTTCCAGGCTGGCCTGGAAGGGGTTGAACAAGTCCGGCAACTGGCAAGGGGGGATCACGCCCCGGTTGGCCACGTGGACCAGGATGCGCGCCGGTGCCCCGCCGTCGATGCGCAGCATCACCGGGTGATCCGGGTCCCCGTGCTGCAGGGCATTGCCCAGCAGGTTGGAGACCACCTGGGAAAACCGGTCCACGTCGATATCGCCATGCGTGTCGCCAGCAACATGCAACTGCACGCGTTCGCGCTGCGCCGGGTCCGCGATCTCGTCGACGATGGCGCGGCAGACGCCGGCGTAGTCGGCCCGCACGTGCTGTAGAACCAACCCGTTGGAGCGGATGCGCGCGACATCGAGCAGCTGTTCCACCATCCGGGCCATGCGCCCGGCGCTGAAGCGGATGCGCTGCGCATTGGTCAGCACCTTGGGGTCTGTGGAGCCGCGCAGCAGCAGTTCGGAGCCATGCAGTACTGCGGAAAGCGGATTGCGGAGGTCGTGTCCCAGCACGGCGGTGAACATCTCGTTCAGCGTCAGCGCCTGGCGCAGTTCTTCCAGCTGGCGCGCCATCAGCTTCTTCTGGTTGTGCATCTCCACGAAGACATTGACCTTGCTGATCAGGACGTCGGCATCCAGCGGCTTGTACAGGAAATCCACGGCGCCTGCCTCGTAGCCCCGGAAGTGGGCTTCGCGTTCCTTGGTGCCGGCCGTCAGGAATATCAGCGGCACGGTGCGCGTGCGCTCGCTGCCGCGCATCAGCTCGGCCAGTTCGAAGCCATTCATCTGCGGCATCTGCACGTCGATCAGGGCCAGCGCCACTTCATGGGCCAGCAGCAGTTCCAGGGCTTGCACGCCCGAACGGGCTTTCAATACCTGGATGCCCGGCCGGGCCAGCAGCGCTTCGATCGCCACCAGATTCTGCTCGATGTCGTCGACGACCAGGATGTTGACGCTTTCAGTCACGGTCCTTCTTCCCGTTCTTGGCTTGGGCTCTGCCCACGTTCTGGCCCAGGTTCGCCAGCGCGCGCGCCAGCGTGAATTTATCCATGATGCGGTCGGCGCCGGCTTGCGCGATGGCGCTGGCCGGCATCGCCGGCGCGTCGGCGCTGTCCGGGTCCTGTACCCATGCCTGCCCGCCCAGCGCGCGCACTCGCTGCAATCCGGCCGCCCCGTCCTGGCTGGCGCCCGTCAGCACGATGCCCAGCAGCCGTTCGCGATAGGCCATGGCCGCGGACTCCAGCAGCACGTCGATGGATGGACGGGAGAAATTGACCGCGTCATCCTGGGACAGGGCGAAGGAGCGCTCGGGTTCCACCAGCATGTGATAGTCGGGCGCCGCGATATAGACCACGCCGGGCCGGATGTATTCCTTGTCTTCGACTTCCTTCACGGGCAGGACGCAGCGCGCCCCGAACAGTCCGGGCAGCAGGCTGTTCCTGTCGGGCGGCAGATGCAGCACGATGGCGACCGCCGCGGGAAAGTCGGGGGGCAGGGCTTGCAGCAGCGTGCCGATGGCGTCCAGGCCGCCGGAGGAAGCCCCGATGGCGACGAGTTCGATCGACCTGGAAGGGAGGCGGGCAGGGGTCGTCATAGGCGCTGGTAAATACGCTGGTGCGGCGCCACTTCCATGAAGCGGCCGGACTGCGAGGAGAACCGCAGGCTTTCCCGCGTACCCAGGCCCAGGAAGCCGCGCCGTACCAGGGACTCGTGGAACAGTTGGGCCGCGCGGTCCTGCAGCTCGCGGTTGAAGTAGATAAGTACGTTGCGGCAGGAAACGAAGTGCACTTCCGAAAACACGCTGTCGGTCGCCAGGCTGTGATCCGCGAAGACGATATGTTCGCGCAGCCGCCGGTCGAAGCGCGCGTCATGCAGGTTGGCGGTGTAGTAATCCGACAGTGAACGCGTGCCGCCGCTCTCGCGGTAGTTCCGGCTGAACTGGGCGATGCGATCCACCGGATAGATGCCTGTCTCGGCCACGCGCAGGGCTTCGGAGTTGATGTCGGTCGCGTAGATCAGCGTGCGTGACAGCAGGTCTTCCTCGTCCAGCAATATGGCCAGCGACCAGACTTCCTCGCCGCTGCTGCAGCCGGCGACCCAGATTTTCACCGACGGATAGGTCTTGAGCACGGGGGCCACGTAGTCGCGCACCGCGCGGAAGTAATCCGGATCGCGGAACATTTCGCTGACCTGCACCGTGAAGTACCGCAGCATCCGCGCGAAGACGGTCGGCTCGTGCAGCACCTTGTCCTGCAGCTGGCTGACGGTCTCGCAGCCGAAGTGCGCCATGGCCTGCCTGACGCGCCGCCGCATCGAGGCGACGGCATAGCCGCGGAAGTCATGCTGGTAGCGCATATACACGGCCTCGAGCAGGAGCTTCAGCTCCAGGTCGAACAGCGCGTCCATCGCGGCGGCGCCGCTTACTTGGGCATCCAGACTCGGCATAGCGAAACCAGCTTGTCTACGTCGATCGGCTTGGCGATATAGTCGTTGGCGCCCGCCGCCAGGCAATTGCGGCGGTCGTCCGTCATGGCCTTGGCGGTCAGCGCGATGATAGGCAGATCGCGCAGTTCGGCGCGCTTGCGGATTTCCCGGGTGGCGGTCAGCCCGTCCATTTCCGGCATCATCAGGTCCATCAGGACGATGTCCACCTGGGCGTCCTTGGCCAGCGCATCCAGCGCTTCACGGCCGTTGCGCGCCACCAGCAGCTGCGCGCCCAGCGGCTCCAGCACGCTGGACAGCGCGAAGATATTGCGCACATCGTCTTCCACCAGCAGGATGCGGCGCCCTTCGAACACCATGTCGCGCTGGCGCGCCTGCATCAGAAGCTTCTGCTGGTCCGGCGGCAGCGTGGCTTCCACCCGGTGCAGGAACAGCGTCACTTCGTCCACCAGCCGCTCCGGCGATTTCGCGCCCTTGATGATGATGGAGCGGGAGTAGCGGCGCAGGCGCTGCTCCTCGTCGCGCGTCAGCGCCCGGCCGGTATAGACGATGACCGGCGGGAAGGCGTACTTGCGGCCGGCGCCCATCTGCTCCAGCAACTCATACCCGGACGCGTCCGGCAGCATCAGGTCCATGACCATGCAGTCGTAGGTGCGCGCGGATAAATGCTCCAGGGCCTCGGCGACGGTGCCCGCAGTGGTGATCTCGATGTCGTCGGCCCGCAGCAGCAGCGATATGCTGGCGCGCAGATCCGGATCGTCCTCCACCACCAGCAGTCGGCTGGCGCGCCTTTGCAGTCTTTCCTCCACCCGCTTGAAGGCTTCCACCAGCTCCTCACGGGCGACGGGTTTCAGGGCGTAGCCGACCGCGCCCAGTTCGAGCGCGGTTTGCATGTGGTCGTCCACCGACACCACATGGATGGGAATGTGGCGGGTGGCCGGATCGTGCTTGAGCTGGTCCAGGACGCTCAGGCCGGACTGGTCGGGCAGGCCGACGTCCAGCAGGATTCCGCTGGGGCGCAGTTCGCGCGCCAGCCGCATGGCTTCCGCGCCCTGCGACACCAGGACGCAGTCGAATCCCAGCTCGTGCGCCAGTTCGTACAGGATGTCGGCGAAGCGCGCGTCGTCCTCGATGACCATGACCAGCCGCTCGTGGCGCCGCTCGTGGATGTCGCCGCGCGCCGGCGTGGCTACGCCGATGTGCACGGGCGCCGCCGCGGGCGGATCGTCGGCGGCGGCCGGCACCTCGCCGCCGGTCTTCTCGCCGGTGGGCGCGGCCTCGACGGCGGTGGCGCCGGATGCCGGCGCCGTGGCCAGCGACTGGCGCAGGTCCGCCGCGATCTCCGCCGTAAAGGTACTGCCCTGGCCGACCGAGCTGCTCACGTGCAGCTCACCGCCCAGCAGGCGCGTCAGTTCGCGCGAGATCGACAGGCCCAGGCCGGTGCCGCCGTACTTGCGGCTGGTCGTGCCGTCGGCCTGGCGGAAGGCTTCGAAGATGACCGCCTGCTGGTGCGGCGGGATGCCGATACCCGTGTCGCGCACGGCAAAGGCCACGCGTCCGTCGCCGGCACCCTGGACCGACAGCACCACCTCGCCCTGTTCCGTGAACTTGAACGCGTTCGCCAGCAGGTTCTTCAGCACCTGCTGGAGTTTCGCGGCGTCGGTGACATAGGTGCTGGGGGCGTTGTCATGGATTTCGATGCGGAACGCCAGCTGTTTGCCGGCCACGATGGGCTCGAACATCTGCCGTATGGGTTCCAGCACGCCGGCGGCCGACACGGTCTCCGGCGCCATGTCCACATGGCCGGCTTCGATCTTGGACAGGTCCAGGATGTCGTTGATCAGCGTCAGCAGATCCGCATTCGATGCGTGGATGGTTCTCGCGTAGCGCTGGATTTCCTCCGGCGCCAGGGTGGCGGACTTGGGATCGGCCAGCATCTGGGACAGGATCAGCGAGCTGTTCAGCGGCGTGCGCAGCTCGTGGGACATATTCGCCAGGAACTCCGACTTGTACCGGCTGGCGCGGGATAGCTCGCGGGCGTTCGTTTCCAGCGTCTCGCGCGCCTGCTGCAGTTCGCGCTTTTGCCGTTCCAGCCGGTGCGTATGTTCCTCCAGCCGCGCATTGCTTTGCAAAAGGTCGGTCTGCTGCTGCTCCAGGCGGCTTTGCGATTCGCGCAGGGCCCGGCCCTGCTCCTCCAGTTCTTCATTGGAGACGCGCAGTTCTTCCTGCTGCGTCTGCAGCTCCTCGCTCTGGCGCTGCGTTTCTTCCAGCAATTCCTTCAGGTGCTCGCGATACAGCGCCGAGCGCAGGGCGACCCCGATGACTTCCCCGGCCGCTTGCAGCAGTTCCAGTTCACGGTCGAAATCCCCGTCGCGCAGAAAGCCCAGTTCCACCACGCCCTGCACCCGGCCGTCCGCGGTGACGGGGGCAATGAGCAGCGCGCGGGGCGGCGCATCGCCGAGCGCGGAGTTGACACGGGCATAGTCGCCGGGCAGGTTCCGCACCACCATGGGCGTGCCCTGCGCCGCGGCTTCGAGCGTCATGCCGCGCCCCGGCGTGGCGGCCGGGCCATCCGCGCGGTCGCGGGCATATCCGCCCACCCACGAAAGCGAGCCGCGCTGCAGCCGGTACAGGGCGCCGACCTGGGCGTCCATTATCCTGGCCAGCGCCCGCATGGCGTTCTGCCCGATGTCCTGCACGCTCTGTTCGCCCAGCAGGTCCTGCGCCAGGGCGCTTTCGCCCTGTTGCAGCCACATCAGGCGCTGCGCATTCAGGCGCGCCGCGATCACCTGTACGCCCAGCAGCGCCGTGGCGATCAGCGTCACCACGCCGAATATGCGGTTCATGAGGTTCTGCAGCGGGATATCGCCGCCCCAGGGCAGGAAGGTACCGGCCACGATGAAGACCAGTTCCAGCATGGCGATGAGCAGCGGCACGTACTTGTGGCGCTGGAACACGCTCAGTACCACGGGAAGCGTGTAGAACACCCATATGGCCACCCCGATCGGGGTCACGATGTCGATCGCGAATATGAGCACGCTCAAAACGGCAATGCCCAGGTGAATCGGCATATCGTCGTTTTTATGGGTGAGTTGCATGGTCGAGGATAAGAAAAATTTCCATATCGATACCGGCGGGGAAATAGTACCGCACGTTACTTCATGTATCGTCGCGGAGCGCCCGGCAGCAATTGGCGTGCCTGAGCCTCAGCGCAGCGGCTGCTCGCGCCCGCGCCGGCAAAACTGATATGGTCCGGATTGCGCCTCGTGGCGCAATCCGGGCCCCGACAGACGTCTTGCAGCAAGGGATTGTTACCCCATCACCATGGCAGATTCCTCTATTGGGGCCGTCCGCCCCAAGCGCTACGAAGCGGTGGCGGCCGACATCGTGCGGTCCATCGACGCCGGTACGCTGCGCGCGGGCGACCGCCTGCCGTCCGTGCGGCAGGCGAGCACGGCGCGACGGGTCAGCGTATCCACCATATTCCAGGCGTATTACCTGCTCGAGGCGCGCGGCTACATCCAGGCCCGCGACCGCTCGGGCTACTACGTCAACCCGCGCAAGCGCACCCCGCCCGAGCCCGAGATCTCCCAGCCGGACGGCAATCCCGCGCCGGTGGACGTCGCGGCGCTCGCCTTCGAGGTCCTGGGCTCGGTGCGGGATCCCGACACGGTTCCTTTCGGATCGGCCTTCCCGGCGCCCACGCTGTTCCCGCTGGTGCGGCTGGCGTCTTCCTTGAAGGCGGGCCTGCGCCGCATGGACCCTTGGAGCAGCATCGCCGATATGTTCACCGGCAATGCCGCCCTGCGGCGGCAGATCGCGGTGCGCTATCTCATCGACGGGATGGACGTGCAGGGTGACGACCTGGTCATCACCAACGGGGCGATGGAGGCCCTGCAACTGGCCTTGATGGCAGTGACGCGGCCCGGCGATACGGTGCTGATCGAATCGCCCGCCTTCTATGCCACCCTGCAGGCACTGGAGCGCCTGAAGCTGCACGCCGTCGAAGTGCCGACCAGCCCGCGCACCGGCATCCAGCTGGACGCCCTGGCGCAGGCGATCGAGCGGCATCGCCCGCAAGCGTGCTGGATCATGTCCAACTTCCAGAATCCCACCGGCAGCTTGATGCCCGAGCCGCAGAAGCAGGCGCTGGTCGCGCTGCTGGCCCGGCACCGCATACCGCTGATCGAGGATGACGTCTATGGCGAGCTCTATTTCGGGCGGGTGCGACCGCTGCCCGCCAAGGCCTATGACCGCGATGGCCTGGTCCTGCACTGTGCATCGTTCTCCAAGTGCCTGGCCCCGGGCTATCGTGTCGGTTGGGTGGCCGCCGGCCGCTACGCCCGCGAGGTGGAACGCCAGAAGCTGATGACGACCCTGGCATCGCCCAGCCCGAACCAGCTGGCCCTGGCCGAATACCTGGACCATGGCGGCTACGACCGCCATCTGCGGCAACTTCGCGCCACCCTGCAGCGGCAACAGCAGCAGATGATGGCCGCCCTGGCGCGCTACTTTCCCGAAGGCACGCGCGCCTCGCGGCCGCAGGGCGGGTACTTCCTCTGGGTGCAGCTGCCGCCGGGCGCCGACGCGCTGGCCGTCTATCGCGCCGCGCTGGCACGGCGCATCAGTGTCGCGCCCGGGCCGATTTTCTCGCCACGCGGGGATTTCCGCGATTGCCTGAGGCTGAACTATGGTCATCCCTGGGACCAGACCCTGGAAGACGCCATGCGCGTGCTGGGCGAGATCGTCGCGCGGCAGTTGTCCGCCTAGCGTTGACAGGCCCTGGCGGGTGCCGCCGTTGATGCGCCGTTCCTGCCGGCGCGGCTGGCGCGGCATGGCCAGGGCCAGCAGGGCTGCCAGACGGTAGCCCTAAGCGCGTTGATGCCGCCTCCGTATTCGGATCATTCCGACGATTGGCGTCGGGTTGTACCACGGCAGATGGGTGAATAAGTCCTACATGAGGTCAATCAGTCCTACATGGATGGGCCGTTGCGGGAACCTTGTGCCGGCGTCGCTTCCGTGGCGAAACACGCCGCCGCGCCATGCGGGGCGCGGCCGGGCCTGACAGACCGGGGCGGACGTCGACGCTACAGTGGCCGGGCCGCGTGGACGGACGCTGTCGCGGCCTCCCACACATGCAGGCGCGCGCCGGATGCGATCCGTCCGCCGCGGCGTCTTTACATGCCCTTCCACGATAGGGCCCTGGAGATTCACGACATGGGTATCAATATCAACACCGCTACGCCCGTCGCGGGCGGAGCCGCCATCGGCGGCATCGAGACGTCGGTCGAACGCCTGTTCAGGACGTGCAAGGGGACCGCAACGCGCGCCGCCCGGTCGCTCAGCCGGATGATCGACCGGCTCATTCATTCAAGGCCCCGCAATGTACCGCTGGTCCGCGCGCAGACGAACAGCCAGCGCCGGGCCAGCATCCGTAAGCTCGACTTCTCGTCCGTCGGCTCATCGCGGTTCCAGGATACGCAGGTTTCTCCGGGCGGGCTGTCCAGCCAGTCGATGCCGAACTGCGTCCTGCGCAGCCCGTCGGGTACGCCGTCGTCCTTTTCCAGTATGCCGATCCCCGGCGTGCGCCTGAAGCCGGGCCGTTCCGCGGGCGCCCTGCCGACGCCCCAGCCCGTGTCCGGCGGCCGCCCCGCGTTGCCGGCGCGGCCGCCGGGGCTGGGCGACCCGTTCTATGACAGGGCGGCCCAGAACGCCAGTCCAACGCCCGCTTCCATCCCCGGGATCAAGCCCGCGTTGCCGCCCCGTTCGCGATCGGCCGACAGCAGCCGTTCCGAGCCGCCTTCGCAGGCACGCTCGGCCGACAGCGGCAATGCCCCATCGCTTGCACGCTCGCGATCCGAGGGCAGCCTCGGGGCGGCGCCGGTTCCGCCATCCATCGCCGTCGATGGCCGACCCGCACCGCCTTCGCGCAGCAAGTCCGCCGACCGAGCGGGATCGGCTTTGTCCATGCCCGTATTCCACCGTCCCTATCCGGCCGGCCCGATCACCACGCAGGTCGAGGGGGCGGCGCCGCTGCCTAAGCCACCAGGAAACGGCGAACCGCCTCGTTGAAAGCGCGCGGGTTTCCCAGGTTCATTCCATGGGACGAACCCGCGATGCGCAGGGACTGCGCGTGCGGCAGCCAAGCCTGCAAGGCATCCAGGATGGCGGGGTAAGGGTGCGGGCTCAGCGCGCCGCCGATCAGCAGCGTCGGCTGCGTCACGGTCCGCGCCCGCGCTTCGGTCAGCACATAGGGCGGCTCTTGCACCTGCGCCGCCAAGGTGTGGGCATTGGCGATCGCCATTTCCTTGAACCAGGGCACCATGCGGCGCCAGGTCTGTTCGCCGCTGACCGTGTCGATGAACAGCGCCAGCCCCTGTTCGACGTTGCCGTCGCGGATGGCCTGCAGCGCCTGCGCGCGAAAGTCACCGCGCCCTTCCTCGCTGTCGCCCACCACCAGGCCGGGATCGGCCAGTACCAGCGCGCGCACCTTGTCCGGGTACCGCTGCGCCAGCTCGAAGGCCACGCGTCCGCCGCGCGAATGGCCGACGACGTGCGCACTGCCGCCGCACTCGCGGTCGATGAACTGCGCCACCGCGTCCGCATGCCGTGCGCCGGAGAATTCCCCCGGATCCTCGCCGGCCGCCTCGGGCCAATAGCCCGGCAGGCTGACGGAAAAAACCTGGAAGTCGCGCGACAGCGCCGGGATCTGCGCCTTCCAGTAACGCAGGTCGCACAGCGAGCCGTGCACCAGCACGACGGGCGCGCCCGTGCCAAGCGCAACATGGGCTAAACGCGCATCCGCAAGGGCTGCGTACCTGATGGGATAGGCGAAATCGGGCGACATGGCGGCGATGTGATGCGCAGGAAGGTTCTTTCGAAGCGCTGTGATTCTACCTGCCGCATGCAGCGTCCGGCCGAAGCGGCCGCGTGGGCCGCGCGATTTTTCCGGCCCCTTGCATTTATCCCGCAATTCTCCGTGCGCTTGAGATTTATCCAATTATCCGCCTCCCATCCCGGCCGATAGAGTTCGTCCTGTCGGTGGCGCATCTCACCATGTGCGCCTCGCGTGCCCCGCTTATTCGGATCGAAGCCACCATTTCGGCCGAATGCACACCTGGCTACCAGTCAGCGCGTGCGAACTGAAGAGACATGATCGATGCCTGTTATAGACGTTGCCAGCCTGCTGCCCGCGATCGCCTTGGATTCGCCGTGCGGTCCCGATCTGGAGTATTCGGCCGAATACGTTGCGCTCTTGCAGTTGATGCGGGGCACGCCCGATATCGAATACGGCAAGATGCGCCAGGTTGCGGCGGATCCGGACTGGAAGGCGGTCAAGGCCTCGTCCCTGGCGCTGCTGGGCCGGACGCGGGATCTGCGTCTCGCGGTATGGCTCACACGCGCGCTCACCGCGCTGCACGGCTTTGCCGGGCTGGATGACGGCCTGGCCCTGGTCGAAGGGTATATCGAACAGCATTGGGCTCACGTGTATCCGCTCCTGGATGCCGACGACGAGGACGACCCCACCGAGCGCGTCAATACCCTTGTCGCCCTGGAAGAAAAGGACGGCCTGCTGCGCCAGTCGTACACGCTGCCGCTCGCGGATTCGCCCATGCAGGGCCGCGTCAGCCTGCGCGACCTGGATATCGCCGCTGGCGAGTTGACGGCAGCCGGCGACGAAACCGCCATGGAAGCGTCGACGATCGACGCGATTTTCAAGACCGCCTCCCTGCAATCGCTCAAGGACACCGCCGCGCTGCTCGCGCAAGCGGCCCGCCGCGCCGAGCATATCGAAACCCTGGTCACCGAACGGGTGGGCCATGCGCGCGCCGTGGCGCTGCGCAGCCTATGCCAACTTCTACAGCGTGCCGCCGATGCCGTGCAAGGGCGCCTCTCTTCGCATCCGGACTGGCGGGCGGCGGATATGGCATCGGACGGTGACGGGCCGGACGGCACGTCCGATGGCGTCCCGGGCGCCGGCGGGAGATCCGGCACCGGGGTCCTGGAGACGCGCGACGACGTGATCGCGATGATCGATCGCATCTGCGACTACTACGCCAAGGAAGAGCCTGGCAGCCCCGTGCCCTTGCTGCTGCAGCGCGCACGGCGCCTGGTGGGCGTGCCCTTCATCGATCTCCTGAACGACCTGTCGCCCGAAAGCGTTGCGCAGGTCAACCATATCGCTGGCATCGCCGCCTAGCGGTCATTCGCGGCATCGGCGCATCCCCCCGTTCCCGCAACGATTCATCCTCTTACGGAAGGACTCAGATGAGCAAGGAAAGCAGTCAGAAATTCTTGGGCCGTACGCGTGCGCCGCGCGTGCAGATCGAATACGACGTCGAGGTCAACGGCGCGCAGAAGAAGGTCAGCCTGCCGTTCGTGATGGGCGTGATGGCGGATCTCTCGGGACAGTCGTTGCAGGCCCCGCTGCCGGTGGCCGAACGCCAGTTCCTGGAGATCGACGGCGACAACTTCGACGAGCGCATGAAGGCGATGAAGCCGCGCGTGGCGGCCAGCGTGCCCAATACCCTGACGGGCGAGGGCAACCTCGGCGTCGATCTCGTGTTCGAGTCGATGGACGATTTCTCGCCCGCGGCCATCGCGCGCAAGGTCGAGCCGCTGCGCAAGATGCTGGAAGCGCGCGGCCATCTCGCGAACCTGCTGACCTATATGGACGGCAAGGTAGGCGCGGAGGATCTGGTTGCGAAGCTGCTGTCCGATCCTGCCTTGATGCAAAGCCTGGCGGCCATGCCCAAGCCCGCGGCGCAAGCCGATACCGAAGCCGCCCAGGCTCCGGATGCGTAAACCCGAAGATCTGCAAGGAAACCATCGATGACTGACATGACTACCGAGGCCGGGGACGTCTCCCCCGATGTCCAGGTCGAGGCCGCGGGCGGCGACGATTTCGCCAGCCTGCTGAAGAAGGAATTCAAACCCCGAACCGACGAGGCGCGACAGGCCGTCGAGGACTCGGTGCGCACACTCGCCGCCCATGCCCTGGCCGATGCGTCGCTCGTATCGAACGATGTGCTGAGCACCGTCGAGACGCTGATTGCCGAAATCGACCGCAAGCTGACCGAACAGATCAACGCGATCCTCCATTGCGCTGAATTCCAGAAGCTGGAAGGCGCGTGGCGCGGCCTGCACTATCTGGTTTCCAACACGGAAACCGACGAGCAGCTGAAGATACGCGTCATGAATATCTCCAAGTCGGACTTGTACAAGACGCTGAAGAAGTACAAGGGCACGGCGTGGGACCAGAGCCCGATCTTCAAGAAGATGTACGAGGAAGAGTACGGGCAGTTCGGCGGCGCGCCCTACGGCGCCCTGGTTGCGGACTACTACTTCGACAATAGCGGACCCGACGTGGACCTGCTGAGCCAGATGGGACGCATCTGCGCGGCTGCCCACGCGCCGCTGATCGCCGGCGCATCGCCCTCGGTCATGCTGCTGGAGTCCTGGCGCGACCTCGCCAACCCGCGCGATATCACCAAGCTGTTCCAGACTCCCGAACATGCCGCTTGGCGCGCGCTGCGGGAATCCGAGGACTCGCGTTATATCGGCCTTGCCCTGCCGCGCTTCCTGGCGCGCGCGCCCTACGGCGCCAAGTCCAATCCCGTGGACGAATTCGGCTTCGAGGAAGACACCGCCAGCGGTGACACGAACCGCTATGTCTGGGCCAATGCCGCCTATGCCATGGCCGCCAACATCAATCGGTCGTTCAAGCATTACGGCTGGTGCTCGCGGATCCGCGGGATAGAGTCGGGCGGGGCAGTGGACGATCTGCCCACGCATGTTTTCCCCACCGATGATGGCGGCTTCGACGCGAAGTGTCCGACCGAAGTGGCGATCAGCGACCGGCGCGAAGCAGAGCTGTCCAAGAACGGTTTCCTGCCGATGGTGCATATGAAGAACACGTCGACCGCCGCTTTCCTGGGGGCTCAATCCCTGCACAAGCCCGCCGAGTACGACGATCCCGAGGCCACCGCCAACGCCGCATTGGCGGCGCGGCTGCCGTATATCTTCGCCTGCAATCGTTTCGCCCATTACCTGAAGTGCATCGTGCGCGACAAGATCGGCTCGTTCAAGGACAGGGACGCCATGCAGCGATGGCTGTATCAGTGGATCGTCAACTACGTCGACGGCATGCCCACCCATTCGTCCGAAGAGGCCAAGGCGGTGCGTCCCTTGGCCGGCGCATCGGTCATCGTCGAGGAAGTCGAGGGCAGCCCCGGCTACTACACCTCGCGCTTCTACCTGAAACCGCATTACCAGCTTGAAGGGCTGACCGTATCGCTGCGGTTGGTCAGCAAGCTTCCCTCCATCGGAGGGAAGTAGACGACGGGCCTGGCCGCCCGTCTCTCACGGTTTCCGAAGGACTGATATTCCTTCGGAGACCCATTCCTAAACTGAAAAATCCAGCCTTGGAGCAACTATGTCCGATCATACCGTCATTACCATGAAGATGGATGGCATCCCCGGCGATTCGCTGATTGCCGGCGCCACGGATCACGTCGATATCCTGAGTTTCGCTTACAGCGCGTCGATCCCGATCGATGGTCGTGGGCCTGGTCTGTCCGGCTCCGGCGCGACGTACGTCTCTCCGATCAGCCTTCACAAAAAGCAATGCAAGGCCTCGGCGCCCGCGGAGAAGCAATTCTACGAGGGCAAGCCGATCAAGACCGTGGAGATCCATGAATACAAGGCGGATGGGGAAGCCCAGCCCAAGCCCTTCATGAAGATCACGCTGACCAACGCGCGGATCTGGCAGTACCAGATCTCTCCGGGTGGCGTCGAAGACTTTTCCATGACCTTCGAGTCCGTGAAGCGCGAGTATTTCAAGCAGAACACCGAGACCAGCGCGCTGGAACCGGCCGGCAACGTGACCTTCGATATCTTGACGAAGAAGGTTTCGTAATCCTGCAAGGGACGGTACCGGAAGAAACCGGCGCCGCCCTGTCAGGTCCTGTCAGATCTCCGGGAGGGCGGGCTTCACCGCGAAGCCGTCCTCTCATTGCGCCATTCCTTCATCCATGCCGGAACTTACCAGTAGAGATCGCCTGCAACCCGCGCTGTTGGATCGCCTGACCGATCTGGCGCCCGACGCTGCCTTCGAACCGCGGGAACGCCGCGTCGTCTCCATGCGCCAGCTGCGCGTGAGCGTGTTGCGGGACTTGACTTACTTATTCAACGCGGTCCAGGCGCGGATGGGCGACCTCGGTGCGTTCTCCCTGGCCGAGGCTTCGGTGCTGAACTACGGCCTGCGCGGGTTGACGGGTAAAACGCTGGCGGATATCGATGCGGCGTCGGTCGCGGACGAGATCGCGCGGGCGATCCGTCGATTCGAGCCGCGCATCGGCGGCCATTCCCTGCGCGTGACGCCCCTGGATCACAGCGCCGAGACCGGTGGCAGCGTGATGGCCTTCCTGGTGGAAGGCGAGCTGTGGGCGCAACCCTATCCCGAGCGCCTCTATTTCAAGACCGAGCTGGATCTGGAGGCAGGCGAGGCGCGGCTCATCGATGGCGGCGAGGTAGCGATCGCATGAGCGCCAAGCTGCTCGGCTACTACAACCGGGAACTCCAGCACCTGCGCGAAATGGGCGCCGAGTTTGCCGCTGCCTTTCCGAAGATTGCCGGCCGCCTGGGCCTGGAAAGCTTCGAATGCGCGGATCCCTATGTCGAGCGCCTGCTGGAGGGTTTCAGTTTCCTGGCGGCCAGGGTGCAGATGAAGCTGGATGCGGAGTTTCCGAGCTTCACCGGGCATCTCGCGGAGATGGTGTATCCGCAATTCATGGCGCCCACGCCGTCGATGGCGGTGGTGCAGTTCGAACCGGACTGGAGCCATTCCAGTTTGTCCAAGGGCTACACCGTGCCGCGGCACACCGTCCTGCACAGCCAGCTGGATCGGCATAGTCCGACGCGCTGCGAGTACCGCACCGCCCATGCGGTGCCGCTGCTTCCGCTGCGCATCGCGCAGGCCGACTACCTTCCCTATACCGGCGCCATCGCCGGCCTATCCCTGGACCTGCCCGGCGCACCGCAAGCCGTGCTGCGGCTGCGCTTCGAGATGATGGGGGACGTGCCGGCCTGCATGCCGGATCTGGATGGCATCCCGCTCTATCTGCGCGGCGAAGAAGGTTTTTCCGTGCGGCTGTATGAACAGCTTTCGGCCCACGTGATTGCCGCCGTGGTGCTGCCCGCGGACCGGCCGCCGGCCTGGCATTCGATGCTTGCCGCCGACTGCATTTGCCCCATGGGGTTCACCGACGACGAGGCATTGCTGCCGGTATCCCGCCAGACCTTCCTGGGCTATCGCCTGCTCCACGAGTACTTCTCTTTCCAGCAGCGTTATCTGTTCGTGGGCCTGAATGGCTTGCGCGCGGCGCTGCGCGATCGCAAGGACCGCGCCTTCGACCTGTTCCTGCTGCTGGACAAGTACGACGCGGCCGTGGAGCGGTCCGTAGGCGTGTCCCATTTCGCCCTGCACTGCACGCCGGCGATCAACCTGTTCAACCGATCGTCCGACCGGATTGCCTTGTCGAACGACAAGTTCGAATACCCCATCGTCGTCGACCGCACACGGCCGATCGATTTCGAGGTGTACGCCGTGGAGGGCGTGCGCGGCTACCGCACCGGCGATACCGAACCCCGGCATTTCCAGCCGTTCTATCGATCGCTGGATCCGTGGGCCTCGCGCCAGCCGGGGGGCGCGTACTTCCAGCTGCGTCGGGAAACGCGCGCCCAATCCGCGCGCGAACGGCAGTATGGGGCGCGCTCGCGCTACCTGGGCACGGAGGCCTACATCGCGCTGGTCGACGAGCATGACGCCCCGTACTCGGACGATTTGCGGCAGCTGGGCGTGGACCTGCTTTGCACCAACCGCGACCTGCCTTTGTCGATGCCGGTGGGCGTGGGGGCGACGGACTTCACGTTCAGCGCGGAGATCCCCGCCGATTCGGTGCGCTGCCTGTCCGGTCCCAGCGAGCCCCGGCCCGCATTGGCGGCCGACGCGGCGGTCTGGCGCTTCCTCAATCATTTATCGCTCAATTATCTGTCGCTGGCCGAAGGCGACGGCGGCGCGCGGGCCCTGCGCGAACAGCTGGAACTGTACCGGCACCCGGAAGACGAGGCCGCACGCCGGCAGATCGCCGGCCTGTGCGGCGTCGCAGCGCGGCCGCTCACACGGCGCATGCCGGGCACAGGTCCGATCAGCTTCGGCCGCGGCATGGAATTGACCCTGACCTTCGACGAAACGGTTTTCGAAGGAACGGGCGCTTTCCTGCTGGGCGCGGTCTTGCATGTTTTTCTTTCTTCCTACGTTTCGATCAACCACTTCGTCGAGACCGTGATCCGGACTTCTCCGGGCACGAGCATCGTGCGGTGGCCGGCGAGGGCAGGGTTATGCCAGATCCTGTAGCGCTCGACCGGCGCCTCGCCGCCGATCCCTGCCGGTACGCGTTTTATCAGGCGATGCGCCAGATCGAATGCGCCTATCCGGCAAAGCCGCGCATCGGCGCGTCCGCGCGCGCGGCCGACGATCCCGTTCGTTTCGGGCAGGACGCCGATATGGCCTTCGTTCCGAGCGAGCTATCCGCCTACCGGCCGGCAACGGCCCAGGCCCCCGCGCGCTTGGCCGTCAATGCGCTGGGCCTGATGGGAACGACGGGTCCGCTGCCTTTGCATCTGACGGAATACGTGCGCGATCGGGCTCGCCATGCGGGAGACACCACGCTGGCCGGCTTCCTGGACATGTTCCATCACCGCATGATGAGCCTGTTCTACCGTGCCTGGGCCGTGGGCCAGCCGGTGATCGGTCACGATCGCGCGGACGGCAACCATTACGCCAAATACGTCGGCAGCCTGTGCGGGCTGGGATCGCCGGCCACGCACCGCACCGATGGCATCGGCGAATACGCCAAATTGCAATTCAGCGGCCTGCTCGCCGCGCGCACGCGCCACGCGCATGGCCTGGCCTCCTTGTTGTCGCGCTATTTCCGCGTCCCGGCCGCGATAAACCAGTTCGTCGGCCAGTGGCTGTACCTGTCCGGGGAAGACCGCGCCCGCCTGGGCCGCGGCGGCGCCAAGCGGCTCGGACATGGCCTGCCACTGGGTGCCAGGGTATGGGATCGCCAGCACAAGTTCCGGGTGGTTCTCGGCCCCTTGGACAAGGCGCGCGCGCAAGGCCTGCAGCCGGGCACCGACGGGTTCCGCCGCCTGGCCGAATGGGTGCGGCTGTACGCCGGCTCGATTCTGGATTGGGACGTGGAGCTGCGCCTGGCGCCGGGCGCGGCCGCCGCAATGCGGCTGGATGGCAACGCGCGCTTGTCGCGCAGTACCTGGCTGGGCCGGCCGGGCGGGACCGCGGGCGCGCCTTGCTTGCGTTTCCAGTCTCGCGACTCTCTTGAACGACGCTAAAAAGGATATCGCTTCATGGCAGAAATCAGCCGTGCCGTGCTCTTCGGCAAACTCGACGCGCTGGCATACCGCAGCATCGAAAGCGCCACCGTATTCTGCAAGTTGCGGGGTAATCCTCGCGTGGTGATCGAACACTGGCTGCACCAGATACTGCAGGGCCAGGATTCCGACCTGCACGGTATCGTGCGCCACTTCGGCCTGGGCATGGCGGTGCTGGCGCGCGATCTGACCGACGCGCTGGAACGCCTGCCGCGGTCCGCCGCGGGCGCCATAGACTTGTCCCCCCACGTCGATGAAGCGGTCGAGCGTGCCTGGGTATACGCCTCGCTGATGTACGGCGCGACGCAGGTCCGCACCGGCCATCTGGTGATCGCCCTTCTGAAGACCGCGTCGCTGCGGCGGCGCCTGGCGGAGATCTCGTCGCAGTTCGCGCGCATAGAGTGCAATGCGCTTGTCGAACGCTTCGACGCTCTGCTGGCGTCTTCGCCCGAACATGCAGCCAGCGCGCCGCCCATGGCCGCCGCGCCCGGGGAGGCGAGCGGCGCCATCCCGGCGGCGGCGCTGGGCGCGCGCGAGGCCCTGGCCCGCTACACGGTGGACCTGACCGCCCAGGCGCGCGACGGCAAGCTCGATCCCATCGTCGGCCGCGACGAGGAAGTCCGCCAGGTGATGGACATACTGCTGCGTCGCCGGCAGAACAACCCCATCCTGACCGGCGAAGCCGGCGTGGGCAAGACCGCCGTTGTCGAGGGCCTGGCCCAGCGCATCGTTGCCGGCGAAGTGCCGCCCGCGCTGCGCAGCGTGGCGCTGCGCACGCTGGATGTCGGCCTGCTGCAGGCCGGTGCCAGCATGAAGGGTGAATTCGAGCAGCGGCTGCGCCAGGTCGTGGAAGAAGCGCAGTCGCAGGATCATCCCGTGATCCTGTTCATCGACGAGGCGCATACGCTGATCGGTGCCGGTGGCGCGGCAGGCACGGGGGACGCGGCTAACCTGCTCAAGCCCGCGCTGGCGCGCGGATCCTTGCGCACCATCGCCGCCACCACCTGGGCCGAATACAAGAAGCACATCGAAAAAGACCCCGCCCTGACGCGCCGCTTCCAGCCTGTCGCCGTGTGCCAGCCGGACGAGGCCCGGGCGCTGCGGATGCTGCGCGGCCTGGCACCCGCCATGGAGTCGCATCATGGCGTACGCATCGCCGACGAGGCACTGCGGGCCGCCGTGCAGCTGAGCCATCGCTATATCGCCGATCGCCAGTTGCCGGACAAGGCGGTGAGCCTGCTCGATACGGTGGGCGCGCGGGTCGCCGCCAGCCGGCACGCGACGCCGCCCGCGATCGAGCAGCTGCGCGCGGCGATCGCGGCGAAGGAAGCGGAACTGGCCCTGCTGGAACGCGAAGCCGCGTTGGGCCGCGGCGCCCACGACCGTGTGGCGCGGCTGGGAGAGGAATTGGCGGCCGACCGGCAGGCCTGCGCGGATGCCGTCCAGCACTGGGAGGCCGAAAAACGCCTGGTGGCCGATGTGCTGGCCTGCCGTGCGGCCTTGATCGAAACGCCGCCGGCGGGCGATGACGATCCGCGGCTCGCGGCGCTGCGCCGCATGGACGCGGAACTGGAAGCCTGCCAGGGCGAAGCGCCGCTGGTCCTGCTTGACGTGGATCGCCAGGCCGTGGCCGCTGTCGTGCAGGATTGGACGGGTATCCCCGTCGGCCGGATGGTGGCCGACGATGTCGACGGCCTGCTGGCGCTGGAAGATACATTGAATACCCGCATCGTCGGCCAGCCCGGCGCCATTGCCCTGCTGGCACGGTACATCCGCACGGCGCGCGCGGGACTGAATCGTCCCGGCAGGCCTGTCGGCGTGTTCCTGCTGGCGGGATCGTCGGGCGTCGGCAAGACCGAGACCGCGCTGGCGCTCGCCGAGGCCCTGTACGGCGGCGAACAGAACCTGATCACGCTCAATATGAGCGAATACCAGGAGCCGCATACGGTATCCACGCTCAAGGGCGCGCCGCCGGGCTACGTCGGCTACGGCCAGGGTGGTGTGCTGACCGAGGCCGTGCGACGCAAGCCCTATAGCGTCATCCTGCTCGACGAAGTGGAAAAGGCCCATCCCGACGTACACGAAGTCTTCTACCAGGTTTTCGATAAAGGCTGGATGGAAGATGGCGAGGGCCGCGTGATCGACTTTCGCAACACGCTGATCCTGCTGACGACCAACGCCGGAACGGACCAGATGCTGGACGCGGACGAGGCATCGCGGGGCCTGGACGATCTGTGCCGCGTGCTGCGCGCGCCGCTGCTGCGGGTGTTCCCGGCGGCATTGCTGGCGCGGATGACGATCGTGCCCTATCTGCCCCTGGGGCCGGACAGCCTGGCGGCCATCGTCCGACAGCAGCTGGACCGCCTGGCGTCCCGCATGCACGAACAGCAAGGTGTCGCGATGCACTACGACGAGACGGTCGTGGCGGCCGTGCTGGATGGCTGCGAGGTCCGCGAAAGCGGCGCCCGCTTGATAGACACGATGCTCGCCCAGCAATTGCTGCCCGTGTTGAGCCACGAGCTGCTCGTACGAAAAAAGGACCGGCGGACGGCAACACGGGTCGGCGTGCGTGTCGAAGAGGGAGCGTGGCAGTGCGATTTCGACTGAGCGCCATGCCTTTGAGACACCGGCGTCATCGGCTCATGGCGCGGCGTACAGGCCAGGTCCATGCCGGCGTTCGGCGCGCATCGCACCCGGCCGGTATGCCGGTACCGGGGGCATCGATTCCTTGAACATCGGAGCCGCCATGGCCCACGTCCTGCTTGCCGGGACGGGGGCCCGACGGTTTCCGCGATAGCAACCTCAACCATAAACTTCAATGCCAGAAACAGTATTCGATCGGATTCCCGTCACCGACTCCAGCTTTTCCACCCAGAAATACATCGCCCGTGTAGGGCTACTGGACCTGTTCTGCGGTCTCGACGTCCAGCGCGACTCGGCGGGAGAGATCGCGGGCATCATCAAGGATATTCCCTTGAACCCCGATTTCAGTCTCACCGCGGCAGACTGGGCGATTAGCCAGGACAGCAAACGCGTGGGTGAAAAGGGCGATGATTTCTTCAAGAAGTTGATCGATGCTTCACCGGCCGGCCTGAGCTGGCTGGAAAATAGCGCCTTCGAGACGCTCAAGGAATCCGGTGACAAACACCTGTCCAAGGTCATCGTCCTGGTCGTCAAGAACGCGTGGGAGAAGTTCGTGAAAGCCTTCAGCGACGGGACCCTGGCCGCCGCGGGCAGCAATGCGAAGAACAGGGTCATGGACCTCATGAAAGACGAACGCGTGATCCTGAGTGATGCGGTCAATTTCGTGGCCTATTTCGTGGCCCGCGTCCTCGACAAAGCGGCAGTCGACAAGATTCGCCACGGGGCGGCGGTACTCAGTGCGGTCCGGAGCGTCTGCTACCTGGCCTCCAGGGCGTGCCATACCGTTTATCACCAATTCGGCCCCACAGCGTATACGGCGGGCTTGCCGCGCCACATCAGCAGCGGGGTCTACCTGGGCCGTGCCCTGTCGGGGCTGATGGATTCCACGCGCCTGGCCAACGCCGCGTTCAGCGCTGCCGCCTCTTGCGGTGTTGTCGTGGCCTGGCCCGTCAAGTTGGCCGCGGCGCTTGCCCAAAGGTTGACGACGTTATTCATCCGCCTGTCGGAACACCTGCGCCTGGGCCGCCTCATCGGGTACGCCAGGTGTTTTGCCAAGGATCACGGCTACTCCGTGGGCGACGGCGACAAACCGAAGTTCAGCCTTCCCACGCTGGACGCCGCCACACAGAAAATGCACGAACGGGATTTCGACGCGTTCTACGCCAACCATATCGGCTGGTTTCCTGCCGCCGCGTGTCTCGGCCTGATCGTCCCCCACGGTGTCGGAGACGCCTGGAGCTTTCTGAACATGGGGCAGGATCCCAGATACTGGTTGTCGCAAGGCGGCCAGACTTTGCTTAACCAGGCACGGTTCAACGAGGCCTTGCAGGAAATGGAGTACCTGCGCACCGACGCCCGCCTCTATCTGAATGCGACCGGCCTCCAATTCACGCATCCGCGCTTCAACATGGAAAAGTCGCTCAGCCTGCATATTCGCGACGATCCGGTCGTAGCGAAAGGGTTCTGGTACTACCTGGGGTTGATCGCGACCCATGGGTACGCCATGAACTGATCCGGAAGCCGAAAAGGACAACCATGGCCCAGCAAGTCGTAATGGGTGCAACCCTGACGTGTACCTTCGGAACGGCGCCCACCGCGCTGGTGGTCCTGCCCACGGCGCGCGTCATCGTCGAAGGGCGTCCCGCGGCGACCATCGAGGACAACAAGCCAGTGGTCAATATCCCCACCTTTGCGATGTGCACGTCGCCCGCCAACCCCGCGGTGGCAAGCGCCACCGCGGCGGCCATGGGCGTATTGACGCCCATGCCTTGCATCCCGGTCACCGTCGCTCCCTGGCTGCCCGGCGCGCCTACGGTGCTGATCGGGAATATGCCGGCTCTGGACAATACCTCGACCTGCATGTGCCAGTGGGGAGGCCTGATCAGCATCGGCATGCCGGGCAGCGCCAGAACGCTGGTGCCCTGATCGCCGACACGTTTTTCCAGCCCGTTCACTTTTCCCCGATACCATGTCCTCGCGCCCAACCCAGAAAAACCGCGGAATTGCAGTCCAGAGCGCGTTGCTCGCCGCCGATACGCTGCTGCTGTGCGGGCTGCGCGGCGAAGAGCGCCTGGGCAAGCCGTTCGAGTTCCGGCTCGAGCTGCTCAGCGCGGATGCCGGCATCGATCCTGCCAAGTTGCTGGGCAGCGAAATCCGCGTCAGGCTCGACACCTCGTCCGGCAAGCGCGAGTTCAACGGTATCGTCAGCCGTTTCGGTATCGCCGGTGCCGCGCTGTCGCAGGACCGGCCCGACAGGCTGACGCGATACCGCGCCATCATGCGGCCACGGCTATGGCTGCTCAGTCGTTCGTCGCATTGCCGCTTCTTCTTCGATATGTCGGTCCCCGATATCGTCAGGCAGCTGCTGGACGACCACCAGGTGGTGTACCGCATCGCCTGCACGGCCAGTTATCCCAAGCTCCAGCATTGCGCGCAATATCGCGAGACGGACCTCGATTTCATGAGCCGTCTGCTGGAGCGCGAAGGTATCTACTACTACTTCGAACACGCGAACGGCACCGAGACCGTGGTATTGGTGGATTCGCCGCAAGCGCACGAAGCGACGCCCGGTTACGAGTCCATCCTTTTCTCGCCGCTGGCCATCGACGACGGCGCGCCGCAGGAGTCCATCTATCGCTGGGCCCTGGATGCGGAAATCGCGCCCGGGACCAGCGAGTTCAACGCATTCGATTTCCTCAACGTCAAGAGCAGCGAAAGCCAGGGACTATTGGCGCGTGCCACGGCCGAGGCGGACACGGGCGCCGGCACGCTCGAGGAATATGCGCTGCGCTATGACGACCAGGCTGACGGCCGCCGCCATGCGCAGGCGCGGCTGGACGCGCATCGCGCACGTTCGCGCCGCGCGACGGGACGCGCGACGGCCCGCGGCGTAAAGCCGGGCGCCTGGTTCCGCATGACGGACCATCCCCGCGCCGACCAGAACGACGAATACCTGGTCGTCTCCGCCGACTATCGCCTGGGCGGCGACGACTACACCGCGGCGCCGCGCGCGGCCCACGAACGCAAGCCGGTGTTCGATTGCACGTTCTCGGCAATTCCGCGCCAGCAGCCATGGCGCGCGGCGTGTGCCACGCCGGTGCCGCGGCCGGGACTGCAGACGGCCATGGTGGTGGCGCCGGACGGCGAACCCATGGCCACCGACGCCCATGGTCGGGTCAAGGTGCAGTTCCATTGGGAACAGTTCAATCCTCCCAAGGCCAGCCAGCGCATGCAGCGCTGCTGGGTGCGGGTGGCGCAGGCCTGGGCGGGCAAGGGTTGGGGCGCGGTGTTCGTGCCGCGCGCGGGGCAGGAGGTCGTGGTCGACTTCCTGGACGGGGATCCCGACCATCCCATGATCGTGGGTAGCGTCTACAACAGCCGCAACCCGCCGCCGTATATCGGCGCGGGACATGCGGAAATTGCCGCCATCCGCACCGATTCGCTGGGCGATGGCGAGAAGGACCGCAACGAGCTGCGCTTCAACGACAAGGCGCTGCAGGTCCTGCTCTATACCGGTGGGCGCTTCGATACCTACGTCAAGAAAAGCGGTTTTACCTGGGTAGGCGAGGACGAGCATCGCACGGTCAAGGGCCGGCAGCTGCTGCATGCCGGCGCGCAGCATATTTCCGTGAGCGGCAGCCGGAAGGTCAAGGTGGACGGCAGTGCCTCACTGAAGGCGGCCGTCAACGTGCTGCACCAGGCAGGCATGAGCTATGTCGTGAATGGCGAGATGGTCCACATCAAGGGTGGCGCCACCGTCGTCATCGAAGCCGAGGCGATGGTGTCCCTGAAGGTGGGTAACAGCTTCATCTCGGTCAACGCGGCGGGCGTGCAGATATCCGGGCCGATCGTTGCCCTGAACAGCGAGGGCGCGGCGGGCAGCGGTCCCGGCGGTTCCCCTGAATCCCCCGAAACGCCGGAAAAGGCGGACGACGGTTCTTCGGTACAGGTCAAATGAAGCTAAAAAATCTCTATCGATATTCTTGCGGGGCCAACAGCGCCCGCGATGGGCTTTCCCAGGCCGCTCTCCTCTCCGGAAATCCGGTGCTGGAGCGCGGCATCGACGTCATGGCCGAGGCGGATCCGCTCCGTCTTTTGGTCCATGCGAAACGCGGCGTGGCCAAGCCGGCAGTCCGCGGCGACCACGCCGCGCCGGAGCGCCAGGCCTTTTCCCCGCTGCCGGTCGTGCCGGCGTATCCGTCTGGATCCGGAGGCGGCGATGCGTAGGATCGTCCGTGTGTCGATGGCCGTCGCGGCATGGGCCTGGATTCTGGCCCTGGGCGGCTGCAGTGCGCAATCGATGCCATGCGCATCGCTGCAGGTGGTGCTGGAAACGTCCGCCGATGTCAATCCCGACGCTTCCGGACGTCCTTCGCCTATCGTGGTCCGCATTTACCAGCTGACGGATACCGAAGCCTTCGACCGTGCCAGCTTCTTCGATCTGCACGACAAGGATAGGCAGATATTGGGTCCCAACCTGCTGGCGCGCAGCGAGATCACCTTGCTTCCCGGCACAGAGAAAATCGTCGGGCAGCCTCTGGACCCGAAGACCCGCGTGGTGGCGATCGTCGCCGCATATCGGGACATCGAACATGCGCAGTGGCGGCGCGACTTCCCCGTGTCGGGGTTGGCGAGCCATGGTATTGCCGTCGATCTGCGACGCACCGCGATACGCGCCGAGGCCGTAAACGCGGGGGGATATGCCAAGGACGACGCCGGTGGCGGCGCCGATAACGATCCGGACCGATGAGAGGGGCAAGTATCGTGGATTGGAATAGCAAGGTTGTCTGGTCGGAAGGCATGCTGTTGCAGCAACAGCATCTGCAGCAGCACGACCGGTATTTTCATCACCTGGTGGAGTCCTACTGGCGCGCACGGGGCCGCTACGGTTGGGGATACACGCGGCTTGTGATCGACGAGCAGCAGTTGGGGCTGGGCAAGGTCGGGCTGGTGGCATGCGAAGGCGTGATGCCCGACGGCACGCCGTTTTCCCTGCCCGCGGACGATGGCGTGCCGCCGTCGCTGGATATCCCCGAAGACAGGCGCGACGCGATGGTGGTGCTGGCCCTGCCTTTGCGGCGCCTGGGCGTGCCGGATGTCGCGCCCGATGGCAGGGACGATGCCGAGGCGCACGCGCGCTATCGCCGCGCCGAATGCACGGTCGCCGACAGCACGGCGTCCGCAGGGGAGGGCGTGCTGATGGAAGTCGGAAAGTTGCGCCTGCGGCTGGCGCTGGCCGATACCGTCGCGCAGGGATACGCGACGCTGGGCGTGGCCCGCGTGCGCGAGCGACGCCCCGACCATTGCGTGGTCCTGGACATGGATTACTCCCCGCCCTCGCTGGCGTGCCGGGCAGCCCCGCGCCTGGCCGGATTCATCGAGGAGCTGAAAGGGTTGCTGCATCAGCGTGGCCAGACGCTGTCGTCGCGATTGGCCGGGGCCGGTTCGCATGGCACGGCCGAAATCGTTGATTTCCTGCTGCTGCAGCTGATCAATCGCGTCGAACCCTTGTTCGATCATTTCGTCGCATCGGAGTCGCTGCACCCGGAGGTGCTCTACCGCGAATTGCTGCAGCTTTCCGGTGAACTCGCCACCTTCGTGCGCGATGCCAAGCGTCCCGGCGTGCCGAGGCCGTATCGCCACGACGATCTGGCCGCAACCTTCACGCCGCTCATGGACGAACTGCGCCGGGCGCTCAGTCTGGTCTCGGACCCGCGCGCGGTATCGATCGCGCTGGAACCCGGCAAGTTTGGCTTGCACATCGGCAGGGTGCCGGACACGGGGCTGCTCAAGAGCGCCGAATTCGTACTGGAGATCGCCGCGGATATGCCGGCCGAGGCACTGCTGACCGCGCTGCCGGCCCAAGTGAAGATCGGCCCGGTGGAGAAGATCCACGACCTGGTGACGCTGCAGCTGCCCGGCATCGGGCTGCGTCCATTGAGCGTCGCGCCGCGCCAGTTGCCCTTTCGCGCGGGGCGTTGCTACTTCGCGTTGGACATGCATGACGAACTCTGGCCGCAGCTGGCCACGTCCGCCGGGATCGCCTTGCATGTCGCCGGGGACTTCCCGGGATTGCAGATCGATCTATGGGCGATAAGGGCATGACGGAGCTGTCCGCTCCGATGTTCTCGGCCGACGCCCTGTACGATGCGGCGCGCGTTCCGTCGCCCGCCCGTACGGCCAGGCCGCAGGGCTTGAATCGTCTCGTGGGCGCTGCCCATCCCTTGCTGGAGGTAGGAACGCTGCTGCGCCATGCCCCCGCGCCGGCCTCGCTCGAGGCCTTGCGCGCGCAATTGGTCGGCATGATGCGTACCTTCGTCGAGCGGGCACAGGGCATCGACGCGGAACTCCTGGCCGCTGCCCGGTATTGCCTCTCCACCTTCCTGGACGAAGTCATCGCGGCCACGCCATGGGGGGGGAGGGGGCGCATGGTCCAGCCGCAGCCTGCTGGTCACGTTCCATGGCGAGGCGTCGGGCGGAGAACGTTTCTTCACCATCCTGCACCATCTGTCCCGGGATCCGGCCGCCAACATCGATGCACTGGAGTTGCTTTACATCATCCTGTCGCTGGGCATGGAAGGGCGCTACCGCCTGATGGAAGGCGGCGCAATGGAGCTGGAGCAATTGCGCGCTCGCCTGCTGCAGTTGATCGGCGATACGCGCGGCACCGTGGAACAGGGTTTTTCGCCGGAGCCGAGCAGCGTGCCCGGCCGCCGTCGTCCCCTTTGGCACATACGCCCCTTATGGTTGGCCCTGGCGATTTCCGTGCTCATGCTGGCCGCGACGCTGGGCATTGCAGACTGGAGGATGCGCGGGCCGGCGCAGGCCATCATGGACGCCCTGGGCAAGGTATACGTGGCGGTGCGCATGCCCAAGCCGGCGCCGCCCCCACCGCCGCCGGCCGTGCCGGCCAAGCCGGCTTCCCGCTTCGATCCGGCGATCCGGCAGCTGGCTGCGATACTCGCGCCCGAAATCGCCAACGGATCCGTGCGCCTGGACCAGAACGGCGACCGGGCCGTCCTGACATTGAACAGCGACGGCCTTTTCGCTTCCGGCAGCAGTTGGGTGCTTCCCGCACATGTGCCATTGCTGCGTCGCATCGGCGCCGCGCTGCACGACGTACCGGGGGACGTGACCATCGTCGGCCATACCGACGACATCCGGCCCGCTCCAGGGGCACCGTCCAATCAGGAGCTGTCCCTGCGGCGGGCCGGCCGGGTAAAGGACCTGCTGGTCCAGGAGGCTAGCGATCCCGATCGTTTCCTTGTTCAGGGACGTGGCGATACGGAGCCCGTCGCGCCCAACGATACGGAGGCCGGCCGGGGCCGCAACCGGCGTGTCGTGATCACGCTCGTGGCGCCGGGAGCCGCCCGGTGACCACTCCATTTTTCAATCCTGCACACGAGGTACGCGCCCTATGGTGAAACGCATTTCGCCCGGATCCATGCTGCATACCTTCATCAGAGCGCTTGCCGCGCTGTTCGGTGTGTCGCTGACATGGATTTACGCGCCCGCTCTTTCGCTGGGCGGCACACACCCCTTCGCCGATCCCTGGGCGCGGGTGGGGCTGATCGCGCTTCTGTTCGCGATGTGGTTCGCCTATCGCGGTATCGCGCGGCTGATGCGCGGTATGCCCCGGTTGCGGGTGGTATGGGCGCCGCCGCCTCAGGTCGCCACCGAGCCGGCGCAAGGCAGGCCGGGCACGAGGCAGGGCGCCGGTGAACCGGCGGCGCAGGAAAGCGCCGCCGTAACGCGGTGCGTCGATATCGCCCCGCCCGCCGCCGACGGCGATGCGGTCGCGAAGCTGGAACGGGGGTTCGACGCGGCGCTGAAGGTGCTCGGCAGGGGCGGGCCATGGTGGCGCCTGGGCCGGAACAGCGCCTACCGCCTGCCGTGGTACGTCGTGCTGGGATCGGCGGGCAGCGGCAAGAGCGCGCTATTGAACGCCTCTGGATTGGAGTACGCGCGCGATGGAATGGAAGCCGGCTTGCGATCCACCGATCCCTGCCGCTGGTGGATCGCCGATGAAGCGGTCCTTCTCGAAGTGGGCGTTCCCGGCACGGCGGCCGGGCAGGCGGGCCATGGGGTGCCCGATCACGCGTTCTGGAGCGTGCTCCTGCGCCGCCTGCGCGGGGCGCGCCGGCGGTGTCCGGTCAACGGCGCCATCGTCACGCTTGCCGCCGGCGCGCTGTTCGGCGATACCGATGGCCCGCAGCCCGACGTGGCGGCACTGCGTTCGCGGCTCAAGGAGATGCGGTCTACCTTCGGGGTCCACTTCCCCGTTTATGTGGTCATCACGCAGTGCGACCGCGTGGCCGGCTTTCGTGCCTACTTCGATGACCTGGATGCCGCGCGCCGCGCGAAGGTGTTCGGATTGACATTTCCGGTCGCCGACACGGATCCATCTCAAGACGGCGTGAAGTCCTTCCCGGTGATGTGCCGGGACCTTGTGCAGCGCCTGCACGGGCGCATGGTTCGCATACTGGGCAGCCGCGCGACCCTGGACCGCCGGGCCGAAGTCTATGGATTTCCCGCGCAGTTCGATCTGCTGACCCAGGGAATCGCACGGTTCCTCGCCGAGATATTCACGCCATCGCCCCAGGCTCCGCTTCCCTGGCTGCGCGGCGTGTACTTCACCAGCGCGGAGCAGGCCGGCGGGCCGGTCCAGATGCAAGGCGCAAGCCCGCTGGCGACGTCGCTGGCAACGTCGGTGCATGCCGCGCCGCAGGCGTTGCCGCACTTGCGCAGCTATTTCACCGCGCGCCTGCTGCGCGACCTGGTACTCCAGGAAAGCGGGTTGGCTTTCAGGCGGGCCGCGTTGGTGCCTCAAAGCCGGTGGGCGCGCTATGGTGCCGGCGCCGTGCTCCTGTCCTGCGCGATCGCCGTGTGTACCGGCGTGGGGCTGGCGGCGCGTGAGGACGAGGTCTTCATGGCAAGGGTCAACGATCGCCTGGCCGTCCTTGCCGCGCGGGCACGGCAGGGCGTCTCGCAGGACCAGCCCGCGTCCATGCTGCCCTTGCTCGATGCGGCGCGGGAGCTGGCGGCGCCGCCGCATGCCTGGCCGATGTCCTGGCTGGTACCTTGGCGGCCCGCCGTGCGTGTCGCCGCCGCCGGCCGCGAGCGGTATCTCGAGGTGCTGCGCCAGACCGTGGTTCCCGTCATCGCCCGCCGGGCCATGGACGTCGCGAGCGACGCAAGCCTGGATGCCGCACAGCGCTATCAAGCCTTGCGTGTCTATCTGATGCTGGGCACGCCGCGCGTCTATGACGCCGCCGTGGTCATGGCATGGACCCAGGGTCAGGCAGACCGGTTCCTGGCCAACCGGGCGCAGCGGCAGGAATTCATGGCGCACATCAAGGCCTTGTTCGGCTGCGTCACGTACGCGCCTCATATACAGCTGGATCCGCCGGCCGTGGCGCGGGTACGCGCACAACTGATGGGCTATTCGACACTCGATCGCTTGTATGCGGACATCCTGGGCCGCTTGACGAAGGCCGTGCCGGACACCCTATCGGTCGCGCGGATGGGCGGCGTGAACGCACCCCTGATCCTGGTAAGGGCGAGCGGCCGGTGGCTCACCGAAGGCGTGCCGGGCGCGTATACCGTGGAAGGCTATCGGCATTACAGGCAGTTGCGCGACGCCGTCCTTGCCGAAATAGAAAAAGAGGGATGGGTGCTGGGCATGGATAGCGGTGCGTCCATCGCCGCGCGCCGCGCCGCGCTGAAGAACGACCTGGACAAGCTGTATTTCCATCGCTACATCGCAGCCTGGGACGATCTGCTCAACGACATGCGCCTGGTCCCGCTGTCCAGCTCGCCCGGCGACGTCTGGCTGATCAGGATGCTCGCGGCGGGCGATTCGCCGCTGCGCCTGCTGCTCAAGGCGGCCGCGGTCCAGACGACGTTGCAGCCTGGCGCCGCGGATCCAGCGTCCGGCGCCGCCGCGGCTTCCCCGCCCGCCGGTGGCGCCCCGGCGCCCTCGACGGCCGATGGGTCAGGCGGCGATCCGACGCGCGGCACGATTTTCGGTAGCGGCACCGCGTCCGCATCGCCGGCCAGTGCCGATACACCTGCCCCCTACGCCGCGGACGACGATGAACCGACGTCGGTGGACCGTCATTTCGATACCTTGCACCGGTTGTTCGTGCCGGGATCGGCCAGCGGTGTTGCGCCGATGGACGAAGTACAGGGGGCCTTGAAGGAAACCGCCGTGTACCTGGAAGCCGTGCAGGCGGCGCGTCAACGCGGCCTGCCGATGCCGGCGGGGGACGCGCTGGACAAGCTTCGGCAAATCGCCCAGGTACAGCCGGAGCCGCTGCGCCAGATGCTGCAGAGCCTTTCGGCCAATGGCGATTCACTCGCGCTGAACACCGAACGCAGGCGGCTGAACGATTTGTGGCAATCCAGCGCGGTGTTCTGCCATGCGGCCCTTGATCATCGCTATCCCCTGGACCCTTACGCGAGTGTCGATGTCACCCCGGACGATTTCGCGCGCGTGTTCGGACCCGGCGGCGCGATGGACAGCTTCTTCCAGGCCAATCTGCTTCCTTATATCGATACGGGGACTTCTCCGTGGAAATGGCGGGCCGGCGCCACCACGCCGAAAATGTCCGATGCCACGCTGATGGCGTTTCAGCGTGCGGCCGCGATCCGCGCGGCGTTTTTCCCGGATGGCGGCAAGGCCCTTTCCATACGTTTTTTGCTGCAGCCGCTTTCGCTGGATGCCAGCATCACCCGTTTTTCGCTGGCCTTGAGTGGCACAACACTGGACTATGCCCATGGGCCCGTGCGTCCCGTGGAATTCCAGTGGCCGTCGGGCAGCGGGACGCAAAGCGTGCGCCTGGCTTACCAGACGGGAGACACCGCCGCCGATCGCGCTTTCACCATAGACGGCCCATGGGCGCTGTTCCGCCTGCTGGATCGGGGCAGGACCGAGCGCGTGCGCGCGGACCGCTACAAGCTGACCTTCAACCTGGGCGGGCGCAGCGTCACGCTGCAACTGGACGCCAGCAGCGTGATCAATCCGTTCGCGCTGAACGCGCTGCGCGTTTTCCGGTGTCCGGAGCAGCTGTAGCGTCGATTTCGCCGGTGGAGGCAATGCCGTCGATGATGGCGTAGGGCAGGCCCAGGCTGCATTGTTCCACCCGCCCGCGAACGCCATAGACGGCCTCCAGCGTGGCGGGTGCAATCGCCTCGGCGGGCGCGCCGTCCGCGGCGAGGGCCCCGTCGCGCAACATGATGACGCGGTCGGCGTGGCGCAAGGCCACGTTGATGTCGTGGACGACCAGCACGGTAATCAAGCCCTGCTCGACCGTTTCCCGCCGCAGCAGCGCCATGATCTGGAACTGATGGCGCGGGTCCAGCGCGGACAACGGTTCGTCCAGCAGCAGGATACGCGGGCGGCGAATCAGTGCCAGGGCCAGTCCGGTCAGCTGGCGCTGCCCGCCCGAGAGTTCGTCCAGGTAGCGCAGCGAGAGCGGGCCAAGGTCCAGGCGCGTCAGTAGCGCCTGCGCCATTTCGGGAGTCACGCGGTGGGTGTCGCGGGCTCCGCTTGCCTGGGCGCGGCCGGATGCCAATACCGCTTCCAGTACCCGCAAATGGACGGCCGACGGCAGGTCCTGCGGAACATAGGCCACGCGCTGCGCGCGGATCCGTGGCGCCACGCGGGCCAGATCGACCCCGTCCAGCATGATGGCGCCGCCGCGCGGCGGTACCAATCCGGCCACCGCCTTCAGCAGTGTCGACTTCCCGCTGCCATTCGGTCCCAGCACGGCGGCGATCCGGCCTGGGCGAAGGCCGGCCATGGTCAGGCCCGGGATGACTTCCCGGGCACCGTAACCCGCGCGCAGGCCCGCAATATCCAGGCAGGCGTCCGCCGCCGGCCAGGCTTGCGGAGGCAGGTTCCCCGGCATGCGATGTCCTTTAACCTCGGTCATGGCAGCCGTCGCCGCAATACAACCGCGAGGAAAACGGGAAGTCCCACGAAGGCCGTCACGATGCCCACGGGCAGCACGACGCCCGGCACCAGGATTTTCGACAACAGCGAGGCCAGCGATAGAACCACGGCGCCGATCAGCGCGCTGCCGGCCAGATAGGGGCGATGATCCTCGCCGAACAGTCGGCGCGCGATATGAGGCGCCACGAGGCCGACGAAACCGATCACTCCCACCATGGAAACCGCCAGCGCCGACAAGACGCTGATGCGCGCCATCGCTCCAAGGCGTAGGCGCCGCACGTCCACCCCCGCGCTGGCGGCCCGGTCTTCGCCCAGGCGCAGCATGGTCAGCGGCCATGCCGAACGCAGGGAAAAAATTCCCGATATCGCCAGCGCCCCGGCCAGGATGCCCAGCCGGCTCCAGTTCAAGCGATCCAGGCTGCCCATTGTCCAGAAGACCACGTTTTGCAATGCCTGTGCGCTGGCGGCGAACTGGATGGCCGACACCAGCGCATTGCACAGGAACACCAGGGCGATGCCGAACAGGACGACCGCACTGGCGGACATTCCGCCCCAGCGCGCCAGGGCGTTCAGCAGCAAAGCGCTACCCATTGCGAATACGAAGGCGCATGCGGTGACGGCCCAATCCGCGGGCAGGCCCGACGGCAGCCAGGCGTCCAGCGCGATGGCGATGCAGGCTCCTAGCGCCGCGGCGGAGGACACGCCCAGGGTGTCGGCGCTGGCCAGGGGGTTGTCCAGGATGGTCTGCATCTCCGCGCCGGCCAGGCCCAGCGCCATGCCCACCGCAACGGCGGCCATGGCGTAAGGCAGGCGTATCGTCCAGACGATGATACGGTCGACGGCGGGGGCGTGCTGGGGATCCAGCAATGTCCTCAGCAAGCTGGCAGGGGCGATGGTGGACGTACCCACCATGAAGTTCGCCAGCAGGCTCGCCGCCACAAGGATGGCGAGCCCGCACAGGACAAGGATGCGGCGGCGCAGGATGCTCCGGTACGCGTGCACCGGGCTGCCGAAGACGGCGCCGCGCATGCCTTATTGCAGCAATTGCAGTCGGTTCTTCGCGGTGTCGGCCGCGGGCGTGCCGGGATAATCCTTCGCGATCCGCTGCAGCGTGGCCTTGGCGCCGGCCCGGTTGTTCATTTCGATCTGGCTGCCGGCGATGACCAACAGTGCGTCGGGCGCCCGCGCATTGTCAGGCGAGGTCTTGACCATCGTCTGCAATTGGTCGATCGCGCCCTTGTAGTCCTTGGTCGCGTAGCGGCTGCTGCCCAGGTAGAACTGCGCCGTGGGGGCCAGCTGGCTGTTGGGGTACAGGGCCAAGAAGGCGGTCAGCGCGTCCGCGGCCTCCTTGTACTGCCGGTTGCGGAAGCGCTCGAGGGCGCTGTCGTAGGTCGCCTGTTCCTGCGGATCGCCGGCGGTCGCGCCGCCGGTATCGGCCTGGGTGCCATTGGCGGGCGCGCGTGGCACTTCCTGGTGCACGGCCATTTCGACCTGGTTGCGCAGTTCGGTCACTTGTTGCTGCAGCGATTGGATCTGGTCCGCCAGCTGCATGCGGGAATTTTCGTTGATTTGCCTCATTTGCTGGACCTGCTGGCGCAGCTCCAGGATCGCCTTGCGTGCCTCGTCGTCCGAGAAGGCATGGGCAGGGGAGGACAGGGCGGCGAGTGCCATGCCGGCGGCGGCCACCAGGAGACGCAAAGACGGGACTCTATCGTTCATGTGAATTCCTGGGTCAAGATAAAAACATGCGCCGGGCGGCCATTCGACCATCCCGACGCATGTTGTAAGGCAAAGATCAGCCGTTGTCAGCTGTTCGGATCAACGCTGGTAGGAGATGTCCGCCCGGCGGTCCTGGGCCCAGCCGGATTCGTCCGTACCGGTGGCGTGCTCTTTGCCGAAGCTCGTGACTTCGATTTGCGAGGCACTGACACCGTTCAGCTTCATCAGGTCCGCAACGGCGTTGCCGCGGCGGGTACCCAGCGCCAGGTTGTACTCCGCGCTGCCGCGCGGGTCGGTATTGCCCTGGATCTGGACCTTCTGCGTGCCATGGCCAGTCAAGTAGCTCGAGTGCATTTGCACCAGGGACTTGTACTGGTCGTTGACCGTGTAGCTGTCAAAATCGAAGAACACGCTCTTCTGCTGGGCGAGCGGGCTGCTCGGGTTGAACGGGTCCATAACGGGACCCGCGCCGCCGCCGGCGGTGCCCGCCGAGCCAGCGCCCTGGCCTCCCTTGTCTTCCAGGGGGACGGAGCTGCAAGCGGCCAGAGTTGCGACGAGCGCTGCAACGGTTAGGCTTTTGGCAATGCGCGACTTCATGATGGTTCCTTTGTTGATAAGTGAGTCACACGTGTTAGCGGGTAAATGGGCCCCAAGTCGGTTCGTTGATTTGCCCGTTCAGTACCGACAGCGTTTGCCGCACTCGGCCATCGCTCGATACCACTGCAAGAACATTACGCCCGCCTTGGATAGCCGCGTATAGTACTTGCATTCCATTCGGCGCAAAACTGGGAGATTGGTCATCGTTGCCATTAGTCAGCAAAGTTTCGTTGCCGCCGGACAGATTGAGCGAAGCGATGCGAAATGCGCCGTCGCGTCTTGCAACGTACACGAGGGTCGAACCATCGGGCGAAATACGGGGTGAGACGTTGTAACTACCGTTAAACGTCAAGCGCTTGGGCTCCCCCCCCCCTATGCTCACCTGGTAAATCTGCGGCCCGCCGCTGCGGTCGCTGGTAAAGATGATGGAACGGCCGTCCGGCGTGAACGTCGGTTCGGTGTCGATCCCCGGCGATCGGGTCACCCGGCGCAGGTTGGAACCGTCCGCGCTGATGATGTAAATCTGCGACAGTCCGTCCCGGGTCAGCACGATGGCCAGCGTACTGCCATCCGGCGACCACGCCGGGGCGCTGTTGTTGCCCTTGTAGTTGGCCACGGGCACCCGGGCGCTGGTGGCCAGGGTATGCACATAGACGACCGGCTTGCCGGATTCGAAGCTGACATAGGCCAGGCGCGTACCGTCCGGCGACCAGCGCGGCGAAATAATGGGTTCGCGCGAGCGCAGGGCGACCTGGGGATTCTGCCCGTCGGCATCCGCCACCTGCAGCTCATAGGTGCTGCCCTGCTTCAGGACATAGGCGATCCGCGTCGAGAACACCCCCCGCACGCCCGTGATCTTTTCGTAGATACGATCGGCGATCTGGTGGGCCACGCGGCGCAATTCCTGTTCAGAACCTGAAAAGGCCACGCCATCCAGCTGGCCGTGCTTGACCGTATCGGCCAAGCGGTAGCGGATATCGAAACGGCCGTCCGGTGTCTGGTTCATGCTGCCATAGGCCAGGAAGTCGGCGCCCTTGCCGCGCCAGTCGTCATAGTTGACGCTGCTGTCCACCGTCAGGCCGGCATTCGAGCCGTCGATCAGGCGGAACTGGCCCGTGCGGTTCAGGTCCGCGCGGATGACTTCCGTCAGGGCATGGCCGCGCGCAGTGTCGCCGGCGAAATCGGCAATGGCTACCGGGTACTGGGTCGCGCCCGTGCCGGAAATATCCACACGCAGCTGGGCGTGGGCCGGCCGTCCGGCCAGCAGGATTGCCAGCAACACCAACAGGCCGAAACCGTAGGTCCTCAGCGCAGCCTGGATCGAGGATCGGCGATAGGCTGGAGTCATGGTGAGCAATCTCCTGTCAGTCATACATACGGTAAATAACGTCGATCACCGGCTCGTACCGCCCGGTCGAAGGTTTCGGGAAGGGGTTGCAGCGCCGGATGCCGGTTTCCACGGCGCGGTCGAATCCGGTATTGCCCGACGACGTGGTCAGGCTCACCGAGGAAACGCTGCCGTCCGAGCGTAACTGTACCCGGTATTGCACCGTCGGGTTGGCCGAGCCGGCCCGCGGCGGCGTTGGGTACGATACGCCCGGCTGGATGCAGGCGCGGACCTTGGCACCATAGCCGTCGTCGCGTCCGCCCCCCGCCTGGTTGCGGTCGGCCGTGCCGCCGGGAATCCCGGCCGCGCCGAGCGCGTCATTGCGGAATGCTTCCTTCAGCGCACGGTCGGCCGCGGCTTTCTTGGCCGCGGCGGCTTTTTCGGCGGCTGCCTTTTCAGCTGCCGCCTTTTCCGCGGCCGCTTTTTCGGCCGCCGCCTTGTCGGCCGCCGCCTTCTCCGCCGCCGCCTTCTTGGCGGCATCTTCCTTGGCCTTCTTGTCGGCGGCCGCCTTCTCGGCGGCGGCTTTCTCGGCCGCGGCCTTCTCGGCCGCCGCTTTTTCAGCCGCTGCTTTCTGTGCGGCGGCCTTGTCGGCGGCGGCTTTCTCCGCCGCTGCCTTCGCGGCCGCGGCCTTTTCGGCGTCCTGGCGCTGTTTTTCCAGCCGCTGTTTTTCCTCCAGCGCGGCTTGCTGGCGTTCCTTTTCCAGGCGCGCCTGTTCAGCCGCCGCGGCTTGGCGTTCCTTTTCTTCCTGTTCCTTCTTCTTGCGGGCCGCTTCCAGTGCGATTTCGGGATCCGGCGTGTCCTGCGGCTGGGCCTGCGGTTGCGGCGGCGGGGGAGGCGGCGCCGGCTGCGGTTGCGGCGGGGGCGGCGGCGGTTCCGGTGTGGGCTGGGGTTGCGGCGGCGGTGTGGGTTCGGGCTGTGGTTCCGGCGGCGGCGAGACCGGGGAATCGCCGTTGGCCCACAGCTGGACTTGCACGGGCCCCGGATTTTCCGTGTGCCAATTCACGCCGAGCACCAGGACCAGCACCAGGATGATGTGGACCGCCACGGCGAAGCCGAAGGCTTTCCGATTGTCCTGCGCGGGCGGCGCTTCGGGCGGGCGGCTGGAGTGCTTGATTAGAGGTGGCGTCATTGAGTGAAATGGATAAGGCGCGGGTCAGCGCTTCGGCGCCGCGGGCGCGGGACGCTGCGGCTGTCCGGCGGCCGCGGCGGCGGCGCCGGTCGAGGACTGCTGGTCCACCAGCAGCCCAAGCCGCGTCACGCCGTTCGTGCGCAGTTCGTCCATGACCTTCACGACGGATTCGTAAGGCACCTTGCCGTCAGCGGCGATGACGACCGGCGTGTCCGCCGTGATGCGCGCGCGCACCTGGCTGACCAGTTCGGACCGGCCGATGGTCTCGGGATTGGCGCCGGGTTCGCGCATGCGCAGCGCGATGTCGCCGTTTTGCGAAATCTGCACTTCCAGCGGCTTGACCGGAACGTCCGAGGCCTGGCCCACCGAGGGCAGGTTGATCAGGCCAGGGGTGATCAGCGGCGCGGTGACCATGAAGATCACCAGCAGCACCAGCATCACGTCGATATAGGGAACGACGTTGATATCGGCTTTCATGCGGCGGCCGGAACGGCCGCCCGAGCGTACCGAGGGCATCAGCGCACCTGTCGTTGCAGGATGTTCAGGAATTCATCGACGAAGCTGTCGAACCGGATGGACAGCCGGTCGATGTCGTTGGTGAAGCGGTTGTAGGCCACGACCGCCGGAATCGCCGCGAACAGGCCGATGGCCGTGGCGATCAGGGCTTCGGCGATGCCGGGCGCCACGGACGCCAGGGTGGCCTGCTGCATGTTCGACAGGCCGATGAAGGCGTGCATGATGCCCCACACGGTGCCCAGCAGGCCGATGTACGGGCTGACCGAGCCGGCGGACGCCAGGAAGTTGAGATGGGCTTCCAGCGCGTCCATCTCGCGCTGATAGGCCGCCCGCATCGCCCGCCGGGCGCCGTCTAGCACGGCGTTGGCGTCGCTGGCCGCGGTGCGGCGCGCCTTCAGGAATTCGGTCATGCCGGCATCGAAGATGCGCGCCAGCGCGCCTTGCTCGGCGCGCCGGTTGGCCACGGCCTGCTGCAGCATGGACAGGTCGCCACCCGACCAGAAGTCGTCCTCGAAGCGGCGCGTCTGTTGGTGCGCCCGCTTGATGGCGTAGCGCTTGGCGAAGATGTAGGTCCAGGACATGATGGAAATGCCCAGGAGCAACAGCATGATCAATTGGACCGGCACGCTCGCATGCGCGATCAGTGCAAACAACGACAGGTCGTTGGAGACTTGCATTTTTATCCCTGAATAGATTCGAGTGTTGCGCGCAATTCCGGAGGCAGTTCCGCTGGCTTGAGGGTGGTCGCATCCACGCAGCACACTTGGATGTTGCCCTCGGCCAGCAGTTCCCCGCTGCGTTCCGCCCGCTGCGCGAAGTGTATCGAAGCCCGGCCCAGTCGTGTTACACGCGAACGTATGGTAAGCACATCGTCCAGACGGGCCGGTTTGCGGTAGGACATGTCAAGCCTGGCGACCACGAAGATGTGGCCGGATTCGCGGACCAGGCGGGATTGATCGAAGCCCAGCGCGCGCAGCCATTCGGTGCGCCCGCGTTCCATGAACTTCAGATAATTGGCGTAGAAAACGATGCCGCCGGCGTCCGTGTCTTCGTAATAGACACGGATATCCAGCGTCGATTCCACGGGGAGATACGGCGACAACGGCGAAGTCAAAGGTTTTCCAGCTTGGCCAGCACTTGCTCCAGCGCCTGGTCGACCGGGGTCGTACTGGCGCTGGCTTCACGCCGGGCCTGCAATTCGACCACACCGTCCTTCAGTCCGCGCTCTCCAACTGTTACGCGCAAAGGGGCGCCTATCAGTTCCCATTCAGCGAACATGACGCCAGGGCGCGCATCGCGGTCGTCCAGGATCACATCGATCCCGCGTTCGCGCAGCGCGTTATAGAGCGATTCGGCAGTGTTACGAACAGTTTCACTTTTTGCCCATCCCACGGGGCAGATCACCACTTCGAAGGGCGCCAGGGCGCGCGGCCAGATGATGCCGCGATCGTCGTTGTTCTGCTCGATGGCGGCCGCGGCGATGCGCGTCACGCCGATGCCGTAGCAGCCCATCTCGAGGATGGCGGGCTTGCCGGTCTCGTCCAGGTAGGTCGCCTTCAGCGCCGCCGAATACTTGGTACCCAGATAGAAGACGTGGCCGACCTCGATGCCGCGCTGGATCACCAGCGCGCCCTTGCCGTCCGGCGCGGGGTCGCCCGCCACCACGTTGCGCAGGTCGGCGACCTGCGCCGGCTCCGGCAGGTCCCGGCCCCAGTTGGCGCCTACGTAGTGGTAGCCCTCGCGGTTGGCGCCGCAGACGAAGTCCGCCATGTTGGCGACGGTGCGGTCGGCGATGACCTCTACGGCCTGCTTCGTGCCGATCGGGCCCAGATAGCCGGGCTTGCAGCCGAAATGGGCAATGATCTCGTCCTCGGTGGCGAAGCGGTAGCCTTGGTCCAGGCCAGGCACCTTGGCCGTCTTGATTTCGTTCAGCACGTGGTCCCCGCGCAGCATCAGCAGCCAGATGCGCACTTGGCCGGGCTCCGGTTCCGTGGCCAGTACGATGGACTTGACGGTGGTCTCCAGGGGAATGCCCAGCTGCGCGGCCACGTCTTCGCACTTGGCCGCGCCGGGGGTCGGCACGGCTTCCAGCGCGCGCGTGGGCGCCTGCCGCTGCGGGATCAGGGCGGCGGCTTCCGCCAGTTCGATATTCGCCGCATATTGCGTTTCGGGGTTGTAGACGATCAGGTCCTCGCCGGTATCGGCAATCACCTGGAATTCATGGCTGCGCGTGCCTCCGATGGAGCCGGTGTCGGCCGTCACGGCGCGGAACTCCAGTCCGAGCCGGCGGAAGATGCGCATATAGGCGTCGTACATCGCGTCATAGCTGCGCAAGGCACCCGCCTCGTCGCGGTCGAAGGAATAGGCATCCTTCATCGTGAACTCGCGCCCCCGCATCAGGCCGAATCGGGGACGCCTTTCGTCCCGGAACTTCGTCTGTATGTGGTAGAAGTTCAGCGGCAACTGGCGCCAGCTGTGGATTTCGTTGCGGGCGATGTCCGTGATCACCTCTTCCGAGGTGGGCTGCAGCACAAAATCGCGGTCATGCCGATCCTTGATCCGCAGCAGTTCCTGGCCATATTGCACCCAGCGGCCCGATTCCTGCCAGAGCTCCGCCGGCTGGACGACCGGCATCAGCAGTTCGATGGCCCCGGCGGCGTTCATTTCCTCCCGGATGATCTTTTCGATCTTGCGGATGACACGCAGCCCCAAGGGCATATACGTATAGATTCCCCCGGCGAGCTTGCGGATCATGCCGGCACGGGTCATGAGCTGGTGGCTGACGATTTCGGCCTCGGCGGGCGCTTCTTTGAGAGTATTGATGTGATAGTTGGAGGCGCGCATGGTTTCCAGGAGGCGGCAGGTACGTATAATCAGACGTAATTGTATTGAATTTGGTGGGGGTGGCCCATGCTGGACCGCGAAGGCTACCGTCCCAATGTCGGCATCATTCTCGTCAACACCAAAAACGAGGTCTTTTGGGGCAAGCGAATCCGGGAACACGCCTGGCAGTTCCCGCAGGGCGGCATCAAGTACGGCGAAAGCCCGGTGCAGGCCATGTATCGCGAGCTCCATGAAGAAGTGGGCTTGAAGCCCGAGCATGTCCGCATTTTGGGGCGCACACGCGATTGGCTGCGCTACAACGTCCCGGATCATTTCGTCCGGCGGGAATGGCGTGGCCATTACAAGGGCCAGAAGCAGATCTGGTTCCTGCTCAGGCTGGTGGGGCGCGACAGCGACGTCTGCCTGCGCGCCACGCAGCACCCGGAATTCGACGCCTGGCGCTGGAGCCAATATTGGGTTCCGCTCGATGCCGTCATCGAATTCAAGCGGGACGTCTATACGCAGGCCCTGAACGAACTCTCGGCTATCCTGTTCAGGCGGCACCACGAAACACGCTACCTGCGACAACGCGTGCACGGGCAGCGGGCTGCCGAGAATCTGGCTGGAGGGCCTGACGGCCATGCGCATATTGCTGGTTGAAGACGAAAGGGACATGGCGTCCTGGCTGGTGCGTGCGCTGGCCCAGAGCGGCTTCGTGCCGGATCACGCGCCGGACGCGCGCACGGCCGAAGCCTTCATGGCGGGCACGGAATACGACGCGATCGTCATGGACCTGCGCCTGCCGGACAAGCACGGCCTGGTGGTGCTGCGAGAAATGCGCAATCGCGACGACCGCACGCCGGTTCTCGTCCTCACCGCGCAGGGGGCCCTGCAGGACCGCGTCCGCGGCCTGAACCTGGGGGCCGACGATTTCCTGACCAAGCCTTTCGCGCTCGAGGAACTGGAAGCGCGCCTGACCGCGCTGGTGCGGCGCAGCCGTGGCAGGCAGCATCCGCGCCTGCAGTGCGGGTCGCTGTCCTACGACAGCGAAAGCCGGGCCTTCACCCTGGACGGTTCGCTGCTGTTCCTCACGCCCCGCGAACATGCCGCCCTGGCGGCCCTGCTGACGCGCAGCGGCTATCCGGTCGATAAGTCGCAGTTGTTCGGCAAGGTCTTCAACCACGACAGCGAGGCAAATCCGGACGCCATCGAGGTCGTGCTGCACCGCCTGCGCAAGAAGCTGGCGGGCAGCGATATCCGTATCGTCACGGTACGCGGGCTCGGCTACATGCTCGAAAGCGTCGCCAGCGAATCGCAATCGGCGAACGCCTAGTTCATCGGTGGCCGCGCATCCCACGCCCCGGCGCCCGGCCACGGGCCGCCCGTGGTCCGCGCGGGTCGGCATACGCGCGCTCCTCATCTCGCTGCTGCTGCCTGGTGTCATCGCGCTGCTGGTCATCGACAGCTATAACGATTACCAGACGCTGGCCGATATCACCAACGACGCCTACGACAGCGCACTCCTGGAGCCGGCGCGTGTCCTGGAAAGCAGCATCGAGTTCACGCCGGACGGCGCCCTGCAGGTGGTGACGCCCCTGTACGCGCAGGTCATGCTCGAATCGCGCGCCGGCCTGCGCAAATATTTCCACATCGAGGAAATCGATCCGCCGCTGCCGTCGGGGCAGGCGCCCGGCGCGCCCGGGCTCGCCCTGCTCGGCATGCCCGATATCCCGCGGCCGCCCGTCTGGCCGCGCAGCGACGGACAGCCGATGTTCTACGACGGCGCCTATCGCAACGATCCCGTGCGCATGGTGGCCCTGGTGCGCGACCTCTACTATCACGGCACGCACCGCCAGGTCCTGATCCTGGTCGGCGAAAGCACGGGCAAGCGCATCGAGGCCGAGGATGCCGCCCGGCGCAAGGAACTGCTGCGCGACGGCCGCATGCTGGCGCTGGTGGTCCTGATGGTCTGGTGGGGCGTGGCCTGGGCCCTGCGGCCGCTGGCCAGGCTGCGCAACGACATCCGCGCCCGCTCGGCCGATGACCTGACGCCGCTGGACGCCTGGCGCGTGCCTTCCGAAGTCGCGCCTCTGGTCGAGGCGGTCAACCACCACATCGCGCGCCACCGGCACATGCTGGAGGAACAGTCGCGCTTTCTCGACGATGCCTCGCACCAGCTGCGCACGCCGCTGGCCATCATGTCGACCCAGGCGCAGTACGCGCTGCGCGAACGCGACCCGGTCTTGATCCGCGACGGCCTGCGCGCGATCGTCGCGCAGCTGGGGCGCACCCGCCGCCTCACCGAACAGCTGCTGCAGCTCGCGCACGCCAGCCAGGGCGGCGAATCGCCGCACAGGGTGCTGGACCTGAATGACGTGGCGCGCGAGGTTGTCTTGCAATATCTGCCCCTTGCCCACGAAAAACAGCAGGACCTGGGTTGGAGCGACGCGCGGGGCGACACCATTGAAAGCGGTCTGACAGGCCCGGCGGCTCCGGTCGCCGGTTCGGAGGTGGAGCTGCACGAAGCCATCGCGAACCTAGTCCACAATGCGGTGAACTACGCGCCCCGCGGGGCGCGTATCACCGTATCGGTGGTGCGGGGAGATGCGCGCGTGGAAGTGCGGGTGTCCGACAACGGACCGGGACTCAATCCTGCCTTGCGCGCGCGTGCCTTCGCGCGCTTTGATCGCGCCGGTGTGGAGGCAGGTGGCGCGCCGACATCCGGGTCGGGTTTGGGACTGGCGATCGCGCAGGCCTACGCCCGCCGCAATGGCGGCGATATCGTCCTGGCCGATGGGGAAACGAATGCCCAGGGTGGGGTGGGGCTATGCGCCATCCTATGGATTCCCCTGTTAGGGGATAACCCTGGGATTCAGGAACCAGACAGTCTAAAGAAAGCGGATTAGCAGCTTTCCTCCTTATTCTGCCCTCCAGGCTCACGGTGCTTTGTGAGAGGGACGCGCTCACCCTGAGCGCTTCCTATAAAGGCTGGTGTAAGCCTAGTACACGGAGGAATGCAGTGGAAACACTGAAAAAATACAAAAAGGACTACTACGGCGGTGCGCTGATGGTCCTGATCGGCCTGGGGTCGATATACGGTGGTCTGAATTATCAGATCGGTACGCTAAGCCATATGGGACCCGGGTTCTTCCCGGCAGCGGTAGGGGGGTTGCTGGCATTCACGGGCGTCTTGATCGCCATCGGCGGCAAGACCGGAGCAAAAGACACGGAAGACGGCGAAGCTACCCACGTCCCTTCCTCGCATCCCACGGGCATGCCCGACATGCGCGGCGCGATCTGCATCATCGTCGGCATTCTGGCGTTCATCGGCCTGGGGCATTATGGCGGCCTGCTGCCGGCGACCTTCGCCATCACCTTCATTTCCGCGTTGGGTGATCGCAAGAACACGGTGAAGCAGGCTTTGATTCTTTCGTTGGGCATGGTGGTCATCGCCGTGGTCGTGTTCTGGTGGGCGCTGCAACTGCAGCTGCCACTGATCCAGTGGGGTTGATACGCCATGCATCAAGCACTTGTTGATCTCTGGTTCGGTTTTGGCGTCGCGTTCGAACCCCATAACCTGATGTGGTCGTTCTTTGGCGTGCTGGTGGGTAACCTCATCGGCGTGCTGCCCGGCATGGGCGCCTTGTCGGCCATTTCCATTCTGCTGCCGCTGACCTACGTCATGCATCCGGTCCCCGCGATCATGATGCTGGCAGGTATCTTCTACGGCTCGCAGTACGGCGGCGCCATCGGCGCGATCCTGCTCAATCTGCCTTCCCATCCGCCGCATGCGGTGACGTGTCTTGACGGCTATCCGTTGACCAAGCAGGGCAAGGGCGGCACGGCGCTGGGCATCACCATGATCGCGTCGTTCTTCGCGGCGTCGGTCGGCATCCTGGTGATGATCTTCTTCTCGCCGCTGCTGGTGGAAGTCGCGTTCAAGTTCGGCCCGACGGAGATCTTCTCCATCATGTTGCTGGGCCTGATCGCCGGTTCGACGATGTCGCGCGGTTCGCCCCTGAAGGGCATCTGCATGACGCTCTTCGGCCTGCTGTGCGGCGTGGTCGGCACGGACGTCAACACGGGCACCATCCGCCTGTCGTTCGGCATCCTGGACTTGTCCGACGGCCTGGAGCTCGTCGCCATCGCCATGGGCCTGTTCGGCGTCGCCGACTTCCTGATGAGCGTGAACCGCATGACCATCATCGGCACCGGCACGAAGCTGCGCCTGCGCGATATGCGTCCGTCGGCGAAGGAACTCAAGGAGTCCTTCCTGCCGCTGGTGCGCGGTACGCTGGTGGGCACGCTCTTCGGTGCCATGCCCGGTACCGGCCCGACCATCACAACCTTCATTGCCTATGCCTTGGAACGCAAGATCTCCAAGACGCCGGAGCGTTTCGGTACGGGCATGCTGGCCGGCGTGGCGTCGCCCGAGGCCGCTTCGCACTCGAAGACCCAGGTCGACTTCATCCCCACCATGAGCCTGGGTATCCCGGGCGACGCGGTGATGGCGCTGATCCTGGGCGGCCTGTTGATCCAGGGCATCCAGCCCGGTCCGCAGCTGATCACCGAGCACCCGGACATCTTCTGGGGCCTGATCGCCAGCTTCTGGGTGGGCAACGTGCTGCTGGTCATCCTGAACGTGCCGCTCATCGGCATCTGGGTCAAGCTGCTGCAAGTGCCTTATCGCTATCTGTTCCCGTCCGCGCTGTTCTTCATCGCAGTGGGCGTGTTCAGTACCCAGAACAGCCTGTTCCAGATCTGGGAAGCCTTGGCCTTCGGCGTGATTGGCGCGGTCTTCATGCTGCTCGACTTCTCGGTCGCGCCCATCTTGCTGGGCTTTGTGCTGGGACCCATGGTGGAAGAAAACTTCCGTCGCGCACTGCTGTTGTCGCGCGGCGATATGATGATCTTCGTGCAGCGTCCCATCAGCGCCTGGTTCGTGGGTATCTCGACCTTGCTGATCTTGCTGCAGATCATTGCCCATGCCCGCAAGAAGTTCAAAAAGCGCGGCAAGCCCATGCTGCCCAAGACCGCCTGATCGTTTTCCGGCGTGTTACCGAAGCCGCCGCGTTCCGCAAGGACGCGGCGGTTTTTCTTTGAGGGCCGTGGCGCAACGCCGCGGCGGCTGTCCTTCCCAGCGCGGCTGCGCAGGTCCGTTGCCACCGGCGGCGCGGCTCTTCATCCAGCACGTCCCGGCCCGCCTCGCCTGGCGCATGCTAAGGTTTCAAGCTTGACGAACCCACATCAGACGCCATGCATGTTCTTTTTGCCTGCCCCCACAACGACCCCGCCGATTGGTTGCCAGGGCTGACCGCCGAATTGCCGGATTGCCGGATCTCGGTGTGGGATCCCTCCGGGCCCCCGTCCGGCGCCGATGTTGCCCTGGTATGGAAACCGCCCGCGGCGCTGTTCGACCATGAGCCCACCCTGAAGACCCTGTTCAATCTAGGGGCAGGCGTGGACGCGCTGTTGCAGATGGATCTGCCTTCGCATATCCAGATCGTTCGCCTGGAAGATGCGGGCATGGCGGTGCAGATGGCGGAATACGCCTTGTATGCCTTGCTCCGCGTATCCCGGGCGTTCGGCCGCTACGAGCGCGACCAGGCTGTGTCCCAGTGGGCGCCCCAGCCCGGCCTGCGTCGGGAACAATGGCCCGTCGGGGTCCTGGGGCTGGGCGAAATGGGCGGTCGCGTCGCGCAATCGATCGCCGCTTTCGATTACCCGGTGCTGGGATGGTCGCGCTCGCCGCGTTCCGTCGATGGCATCCAGACCTACGCCGGCACCGAGCAATTGCCGGAGTTCCTGCGGCGTACCCGCGTGCTCGTCAACGTGCTGCCCTTGACACCGGAAACCACCGGCATCCTCGACCGCGCCATCCTTACGCAATTGATGCCCGGCGCGCATCTGGTGAATGTCGGCCGGGGCGGCCACGTCAATGAGGCGGATCTGCTCGAACTGTTGGACGAGGGCCGGCTGGAAGGTGCCACGCTGGATGTCTTCGACGTGGAACCCCTGCCTGCGGGGCATCCGTTCTGGACGCACCCGCGTGTCCACATCACCCCGCACATCGCGGCCAGCACGCTGCGCGCCGAAGCGATCGCCCAGATCGCCGCCAAAATACGTCGGCTCGCGCAAGGCGAGCCGATATCGGGCGTGGTGACGCCGCAGCGTGGTTATTGAGCCGGGCAAGTACGCGGACGCCGGCCGCTGGGCGGCCTGCGCCGGCCGTTATCCCTTCAGTGACCGGCCGTCATTTCGCGGGTTCCGCGGCCGGTTCGAGGCTCCGTCCGGCGTTGACAAGCCCTAGTCGCGCAGACGCTTGACCAGGCTGGACGTATCCCAGCGGCCGCCGCCCATCTTTTGCACGTCGGCGTAGAACTGGTCCACCAGCGCCGTGACGGGTACGCGGGCACCGTTGGCGCGTGCTTCCTCCAGCACCAGGCCCAGGTCCTTGCGCATCCAGTTCACGGCGAAGCCGAAGTCGAATTTGTCGTCCACCATGGTGGAGCCGCGATTCTCCATCTGCCAGCTTTGAGCGGCGCCCTTGCTGATCACGTCCAGCACGAGCTTCATGTCCAGGCCGGCAGCCTGTCCGAACGCGAGGCCTTCGGACAGGCCTTGCACCAGCCCCGCGATACAGATCTGGTTGACCATTTTCGCCAGCTGTCCGGCGCCGGCCGCACCGACCAGGGTCACCGCCCGGCCGAACACCTGCGCCACCGGTTTGATGCGATCGAAAACGTCCTGCTCGCCACCGCACATCACGGTGAGCACGCCGTTGACCGCACCTGCCTGGCCGCCCGAGACCGGCGCGTCGATGAAGTGCATGCCCCGGCGCGTGGCTTCCGCATGGAGTTCGCGCGCCACTTGAGCCGACGCGGTGGTGTGGTCGACGAACACCGCCGCCTTGCCCATGCCGGCGAATGCGCCGTCGTCGCCTAGTACGACGCTGCGCAAATCGTCGTCGTTGCCCACGCAGCAGAACACGATCTCCGCCCCCGCGGCGGCCTCGCGCGGCGTCCCGGCGGTCTTGCCGCCGAATTCCCCAGCCCATTCCTGCGCCTTGGCCGCGGTGCGGTTATAGACCGTCACCTGGTGTCCGGCGCGCGCCAGATGGCCCGCCATGGGAAACCCCATCACGCCCAGGCCCAGGAAGGCCACTTTCTTCGATGACGTCGCGTCGTACGTTTTACTGCCGATGGAAGCCATGCAGATCTCCGGTTGCAGAGGTGTTATCGAACAAAAAAAGTCGCCTAGAAACCCGCCGCCAAGCCGTCGCGGCGGCTGTCGCTCGCCGCGACGTAGCCGTCCACCGCGGGATCGCCCAGGCGCCAGATGAACTGGCCGGAGCCGAAGTCCATGTAAGGATCCTCCAGGCCTTCCAGCAAATGGCCGCGAGCCCGCAGCGCGTCCAGCACTTGCTGGGGCATTTCCGGTTCGACATCGACCGAGATGCCATGATTCCATTTCCAGCGCGGCGCGTCGCAGGCCGCCTGGGGCTGCTGGCCGAAATCCAGCATGCGCACCAGCGTCTGCAGATGGCCCTGCGGCTGCATATTGCCGCCCATCACGCCGAAGCTCATCACCGGCGCGCCTTCCTTCATGAGGAAGCCTGGAATGATCGTATGGAAGGGCCGCTTGCCGCCGCTCACCAGGTTGGGGTGGCCCGGCTCCAGCGTGAAGCCGTGGCCGCGGTTCTGCAGGCTGACACCCGTGCCGGGAACGACCACACCCGAGCCGAAACCCATGTAGTTGGACTGGATGAAGCTGACCATCATGCCGTTGCGGTCCGCCGCGGTCAGGTAGATCGTCCCCCCCGTCGGCGCATGCCCGGTCGTGAAGAGCTTGGCGCGGCGCATGTCGATCAACTTTGCGCGTGCCGCCAGGTAGTCGGGGGCCAGCATCTGTTCCGGCGACACATACATATGCCTGGCGTCGCCCACGTGCGCATAGACGTCGGCGAAGGCCAGCTTCATGGCCTCGATCATCAGGTGCTGCGTATCGGGATGGTCGACCGGCCGGGAAGCGACGTCGAAGTTTTCCAGTATTCCAAGCGCGATCAGCGCGGCGATGCCCTGGCCATTGGGCGGGATCTGGTGCAGCGTATAGCCGCGATAATTCTGGCCCAGCGGCGTCACCCATTCGGGCCGGAAGTCTCGCAGGTCCGCCAGCGTCATGCCGGCGTCGTGGGCCTGCGCATGCGCCACCAGCTTGTGAGCCGTTTCGCCTTCGTAGAAATCGCGCCCGCCGGATGCGGCGATGCGCCGCAGCGTGCTGGCGGCACCCTTCAGGACGAAGTGCTCGCCCACCGCCGGGGCGCGTCCGCGCGGCAGGAAGTGCTCCGCGAAGCCGGGCAGCGATTGCAGCACGTCGGCTTGCGCGGCCCACTTCTGCTGCACGATGGGCGACACGGCAAAACCGCGCTCCGCGTAATCGATGGCCGGCGCCAGGATGTCCTCGAAGGACAGCGAGCCCAGTTTTTCGTGCAAGGCGGCCCAGCCCGCGACGCATCCGGGCACGGTCACGCTGTCCCAGCCCCGCATGGGAATGCTTCCGTTGTGCTTGCGCTTGAAGTAATCGGGATTCCACGCCCCCGGCGCCGTGCCGGACGCATTCAGGCCATGCAGGCGCGAGCCGTCCCAGACGATGGCAAAGCAATCAGATCCCAGCCCGTTGCTGACGGGTTCGGTCAGGGTCAGCGTGGCCGCGGCCGCGATGGCCGCGTCCACCGCGTTGCCGCCCGCGGCCAGCACACGCAGGCCGGCCTGGGCCGCGAGCGGTTGCGAGGTCGCCACGACATTGCGTGCGAACACAGGCGCGCGCGCAGTCCTGTAGGGATTCTGCCAATCAAAAGTCATAGGGTGCGGGAACGGCGTTCAGGAGGGGGTAAACCCCTACTTTAACGTAAGAGATTGTGTGCACTGCACCATATCCGGATCGCGCCCTATCCGGGCCGTATCCGGGCGGGATGCGCGCGGTGTTCCGGGCCGAGGGCAGCTGAGCTGGTCCGGCCTGGCCGGCCCCGCGCTGGTCCTGCGCGCCGTACGTGTCCCTGGCGCGGCCCACGGCATCCCGGGCGTGGCATGAAAAAAAGCGCCCGCAGGGGGCGCTTCCCGCATCCGGTCCGGCACCCCGTTCGGGGGCCGGTCGTATGCCGTTCAAACTTCCTCGACGAAGGTTTCGTCTCGCTTCTTGCGGATGGAGGGCAGGGCGACGATGATCACCAGCGCCAGCGCGGCAGCCAGCAGGCTGGCCGACAAGGGACGGCTGATGAAGGTCGTGAAGTCGCCGCGGGACAGCAGCAAGGCGCGGCGGAAGTTTTCTTCCATCATGGGCCCCAGCACCAGGCCCAGCAGCAGCGGGGCGCCTTCGCACTTGAGCTTGGCCCACACATAGCCGATCAGGCCGAAGCACGCGGTGGTGAAGATATCGAAGGTGTTGTAGTTCAGCGAATACACGCCGATCGTGCAGAACACCAGAATGGCCGGGAACAGCACGCGGTAGGGCACCTTCAGCAGCTTCACCCACAGGCCGATCAGCGGCAGGTTCAGCACCACCAGCATCAAGTTGCCGATCCACATCGAGGCGATCAGGCCCCAGAACAGCTCGGGGTGGCTGCTCATGACCTGCGGGCCGGGCTGGATGTTGTGGATGGTCATCGCACCGACCATCAAGGCCATCACGGCGTTGCCCGGTATGCCCAGCGTCAGCAAGGGAATGAACGAGGTTTGCGCCGCGGCGTTGTTGGCCGATTCCGGACCGGCCAGGCCGGCCGGGTGTCCCTTGCCGAAACGCTTGGGCTGGCGCGAGATCTTTTTCTCCAGCGTGTACGACGCGAAGGAAGACAGCACTGCGCCGCCCCCCGGCAGGATGCCCAGCGCCGAACCCAGCGCCGTACCGCGCAGGACCGCGGGATAGGCTTCCTTGAACTCGGTCTTGTTGGGGTACAGGCTGCCGATCTTGTCGGTGATGTCGACGCGATTTTCCTTCTGTTCCAGGTTGGTCATGATTTCGGCGAAGCCGAACACGCCCATGGCTACGATGGCGAAATCGATGCCGTCCTGCAGTTCCGGGATGCCGAAGTCGTAGCGGGCAACGCCGGAGTTCACGTCCGTGCCGACCATGCCCAGGAGCAGACCCAGAAGGATCATCGCGATGGCCTTGGGCAGCGAGCCGGACGCCAGCACCACCGCGCCGACCAGGCCCAGCACCATCAGCGAGAAGTACTCCGCGGGGCCGAACTTGAAGGCCACTTCGGCCAGCGGGGGCGCGAAGGCGGCCAGCAGCATGGTCGCCACGCAGCCGGCGAAGAACGAGCCCAGCGCGGCGATGGCCAGGGCGGCGCCGGCGCGGCCGTTGCGTGCCATCTGGTGGCCGTCCAGCACGGTGACCACCGCGGAGGTTTCACCCGGCAGCGCCACCAGGATGGCCGTCGTCGAGCCGCCATACTGCGCGCCATAGTAGATGCCGGCCAGCATGATCAGGCCCGCGACAGGCGGCAGGACATAGGTGATCGGCAGCAGCATGGCGATGGTCGGCACGGGGCCGATACCCGGCAGCACGCCGATCAAGGTACCCAGCAGGCAACCCAGCAGGGCATAAGCGAGGTTTTCCGGCGAAATCGCGACGGAGAAACCCAGCATCAGGTGATCAAACAATTCCATGGCCGTTTACTCCTTAGTTCGCGCCGATGAAGGACGGCCACAGCGGGAAAATCAGACCCAGGCCCTTGATGAAAGCCAGGTAGACGAACACCACCAGAAAAATACCGTTGGCCGCGGCCACTTTCCAATTGAATTCGTGGCTGGCCAGACTGCTGACGATCACCAGCAGGAAGACAGAGATGTAAACGCCCAGGAACTTCAGCACGACACCGTAAAGGACGACCGAGCCGAGCACCAGCAAAGCGATGCGCCAGTCGAAGTGTTCCACGTGGGTTTCGGTGGCCTTGGCGGACAGCGAGCCGATCAGAACGATCGCACCCAGCAGGGCCAGCACGACGCCGAGCCAGAACGGGAAGTATCCTGGGCCCATGCGCGCAGCGGTACCCATCTGGTAGCTGGTCGCCTGCCAGGCGAATCCCAGTCCGAGGGCGACGAACATCACCCCTGACCAGAAGTCCTGTTTGTTACGTAGCTGCATGATTGTCTGCTCCTAATACAGCATGTGATAAAAAAACGTTCAGGTGGCCGTTTGCTTGGCTTCAGGTTCAAGTTTGCTTGATGAAAGTAAACTCACAGCTCCGTGAATGGCTGCATGGTAATGGAGCCCATGGAGGGATGAAACCCTGTAATTTGGCTGAAAGCCTATGGTTTTCCCTAAAATTGAAGCTGTCAGGTACCTGAGTCGTTACAAACCGGCCTTGCTGGCAGGTAAATGAAAGCTTTCTGAAAGTAGTTAGAAAGAGAAGGGAAAGCCCATCCAGGGCGCCGTGGCGTGCTTGCCACGCGGCACCGGGGCCCGTGCCGACGGACTGTCCGCGGGTTCGGATCTGCCTGAACTGGCCGTGGAAGGGCGCGGCGCGGCCGCGGCCGGGGCGACAGTTCTACCGAATATTGCCAGGTATCACACGGTGCATATGACCATGTAGCGGCGCTGCGAATGGTTTACGATAGCGCCCATGCTGCAAGACCTAGACCAACTCGCTGCCCGTATCGGGCAACTGGTGCAACGCACCCGCCAGCTGCATGGCGAACGGGATGCCTTGCGATCCCGCCTGGCCCAGGCTGAACAGGAATCCCGCAAACTGCGCGAACGCTGCGACGAGGCGGATGCGCGTCTGCACGCCCTGCAGGAACGCCTGCAGACCCACGATAGCGAACTCGCCGCCAAGCTGGCGCAGTCCGAAGAAGCCGAAGCCAGGCTGCGCGCCGAGCTCGAGAAACATGCGGAACAGCGCCAGGCGCTGGAAAACCAGCTCGCCGCTCAGGAAAGCGCGTGGCAAACGCGCTTGAATGCGCGCGAAACCGACCTGCAGCGCTTGCGTGTGGCGGCCGTGGCGGCGCGTGAACGTATCGACGCCGTTCTGGCGCGCCTGCCTGGCGCGCCGGTCGAGGAGCACCAGTAAGTATGGAACGCGTAGATGTCAATATCCTGGGACGTGAGTATTCGCTCGCGTGCTCGGTGGATGAAAAACCCACGCTGGTGGCCGCCGTGCGCCATGTGGACCAGCTGATGCAGCGTATCCAGGCTACCGGTAAAGTGTCGAGCAATGAACGCATCGCCGTCATGGCGGCGCTTCAGGTGGCCGGCGAGCTGTTGTCGATGAAAGCGCCCGACGGTCCGCTGGGCGGGTTGGCGGTCGGCGACTTCAAGCGTAGAATTGAAGACATGAATTCGATGCTGGACGACGCCCTCTCGGGGCAGGAAAAGTTGCTGTAGTCGTGTATCCTCGTGTGCCGCGGGCACACAGGAATCGGCGGTGCAATCCGCACTTGCACGCTACGATGCGCCCGCATCCTGATTCATCCACGGTTTTTCGGTTTGTCCCTGCCGTGCTCGTGACTGGACCATACATTCTCTGAACCTATGCTTTATGGCATACAGGTTGCGTGAATGTGGGGGCTGGTGTGATCGTCTCTCTGTCAGACGAACCCGAGGCCCCTCCGATCGCGACCACCTTGAACCTCTCGGTTCGAGATGCCGGTCCTGACGGCACAGGCGGGGCATTTACTCTGCGGGCCTGCTCTCATGCAGGCCCGCGGCATATCGGCAAAGCGCATAAAGCGCATATCTTCCGCCGCTGTCCTGTTGCGCGTTCGGCGGTCATGCAAGGCGCCGGCCAAGCAGCCCGGCGCGAGGCCGCCTTTACCCTGTACACCGTTTCAAAGGCCATACACACATGCCCGAACGCTTCCTGCCCATTCCTCTTGGTCACCTCCTGGCGCGCGGGGCAGTGGTCCTGGCCGCCGTCTGCGTTGCGCCGGGCGCGGTGGCGCAGACGGCGCCGGGCGCCGAGCCAGGCGCCGCCGCGGCGCCGCACGGCGATGACAAGGCGGACACGGGGCCTTTGCTGACGCTGCAGGCCGCCGCTTCCGAAGACGTCAGGCAGGACACGGTGCAGATCACGGTCAGCGCCCAGGTCGAGGCGCCGGATCAGGCCTCGGTCGGCCGCAAGTTGAACCTGCTGCTGGACGACATGATGAAAACCGCCAAGAGCAACGCCCAGGTCAACGCGCGCACCGGCAGCTATCGTGTGTGGCCGAACACCAGTAACAAAGGCAAGCTGGTGGGCTGGCAGGGCGAGGGCTCCATCATCCTGGAATCGACCGACTTCGATGCGGCTTCCGCGCTGGCGACCAAAATGGGCGACAAGAGCGCCATATCGAATATCAGCTTTACCTTGTCGCGCAAGGCGCGCGAGGCCGCCGAACGCAAATTGCTGAACCAGGCGGCGCAGGCCTTCCGCGAGCGCGCGCTCGCGGCTGCATCCGCGTTCGGTTTCAGCGGATATCGCGTCAAGAAAATCCAGCTGGGCGGCGTGGGCGCCGTCGCCCCGCGTGCCTATATGGCGATGGCCAAAGGGGCGCCGGCCCCGGCGCCGGCCGCCGATGTCCCGCTGCAGGCCGATATGGTGACGGTCAGCGTCGACGTCAGCGGGACGGTCGTCTTGCAGTAAAGACGAACATCAGGATGCCCATCAAAACCATGGGGATGGACAGCCATTGGCCCATGCTGAGTCCGCCGGCCAGCAGGCCCAGGAAATTGTCCGGCTCCCGGGTGAACTCCACCAGGAAGCGGAACGTTCCATAACCGATCAGGAAAAGGGCGCTGACCTGGCCCGTGGGCCTGGGCTTGCGGGCAAACCACCACATCAGGATGAACAGGACGATGCCTTCCAGGCCCAGTTCATAGAGCTGCGATGGGTGGCGCGGGATGCCGTCGCCGCTTTGCGGGAATACCATGGCCCACGGTACGGTGGTAGGCCGGCCCCATAGTTCGCCGTTGATGAAGTTGCCCAGTCGGCCCATTGCCAGGCCCAGCGGTATCAGTGGGGCGATGAAATCGCTCACGGTAAAGAACGATACGCCGCGCTTGCGGGCGAAGTACAACATGACCAGGATGACGCCCAACAGGCCGCCGTGGAAGGACATCCCGCCTTCCCACAAATAAAAAATCTCCAGCGGGTGCGTGAAGTAATAGCTTGGTTTATAGAACAACACATAGCCCAGCCGTCCCCCTGCGACCACGCCGATCACGCTGTAGAAGATCAGGTCCTCCAGGTCGCGCGGCGAGAATCCTCCCGCTACCTTGTCATGCGCGATGCGCCAGCGCCCCAGCAGATACACCAGACCGAAGCCGAACAGATACATGAGTCCATACCAATGGACGGCCAGCGGGCCGATACGGACGGCGATGGGATCGAATTGCGGATAGCGCAGCATGGGTTCGATGTATAAAACGAAGTGGCCCGATCATAACCGCCCCGCAGACAGGCCGCAGTGCGGATCGTGCGTGGGCAAGGAGTCAGATCATGGCAGCGAATGAACGTTCCCGGCATATAACGCAAGGCGTCGCGCGCGCCCCGAACCGCGCCATGTACTACGCGTTGGGATATCGCGAAAGCGACTTCGACAACCCGATGATCGGCGTGGCCAACGGCCATTCCACCATTACGCCCTGCAATAGCGGGCTGCAGCGCCTGGCCGATGCCGCGGTGCAGGCCATACGGGATGCCGGCGCGAATCCGCAGATCTTCGGCACACCGACGATATCGGACGGGATGTCCATGGGTACCGAAGGCATGAAGTACTCGCTGGTGTCCCGCGAGGTCATCGCCGACTGCATCGAGACGGCCGTCCAGGGGCAGTGGATGGATGGCGTCGTCGTGATCGGGGGATGCGACAAGAACATGCCCGGCGGCATGATCGCCATGGCGCGCATGAACGTGCCGGCCATCTATGTCTATGGCGGCACGATCAAGCCTGGGCATTACCAGGGGCGCGACCTGACTATCGTGTCGGTGTTCGAGGCCGTGGGTGAATACACCATGGGACGCATGGGCGAAACGGACTTCAAGCAGATCGAACGCTGCGCGGTGCCGGGATCCGGTTCCTGCGGCGGCATGTATACGGCCAATACCATGAGCTCGTCGTTCGAGGCGATGGGGCTTAGCCTGCCGTATTCCAGCACCATGTCCAACGAGGATGCGGAAAAGACGGCATCCGCGGCCGAATCGGCGCGGGTGCTGGTGGAGGCCGTGCGCCGGGGAATCCGGCCCAGGGACCTGATCACGCGGCGTTCCATCGAGAACGCGGTATCGGTCATCATGGCCACGGGCGGGTCCACCAATGCCGTGCTGCATTTTCTTGCCATCGCACATGCCGCCGAAGTGGAATGGACCATCGACGACTTCGAACGCATACGCCTGCGCGTACCGGTCATCTGCGATCTGAAACCGTCCGGACGCTATGTGGCCACCGATTTGCATCGCGCCGGCGGTATTCCGCAAGTCATGAAGCTGCTGTTGAATGCGGGTTTATTGCATGGCGACTGTCCCACCATCACGGGTAAGACCATTGCGGAAACGCTGCGCGATGTACCCGATGCGCCGCCGGCGGGGCAGGACATCATCCGGCCCGTGGACAGGGCCTTGTATTCCCACGGACATCTGGCCATCCTGAAGGGCAATCTGGCGCCGGAAGGTTGTGTGGCGAAAATCACCGGCCTGAAGAACCCTGTGATCACCGGCCCTGCCCGCGTTTTCGATTCCGAGGACGATGCCATGGCCGCGATCATGGCGCGCGGCATCGTGGCCGGGGACGTGGTGGTCATACGCTACGAGGGTCCCAAGGGCGGGCCCGGCATGCGGGAAATGCTGTCGCCCACGGCCGCCCTGGTGGGCCAGGGCTTGGGAGAAACCGTGGGCCTGATCACCGATGGGCGGTTCTCCGGCGGGACATGGGGCATGGTGGTCGGCCATGTGGCGCCGGAAGCGTTCGTGGGCGGCCCCATCGCGCTGATCCGGGAGGGCGATTCGGTTACCATCGATGCCCACCGACTATTGTTGCAACTGAATATCAGCGACGACGAAATGGCCGAACGCCGTAAAGCCTGGACCGCGCCCAAGCCCCGCTATACGCGTGGCGTGCTGGCGAAGTTCGGCAAACTGGCCGGCACCGCCAGTCGCGGAGCCGTCACCGATGCATTCGAAGATTGAGCCGATATGGCGTGGCGCTGCCTACGCCGCGCTGTCGCTGCTGCTTGCCCAGGGCGCGCACGCCCAGACCTTGGGCGAATCGTTGGTAAAGAGCAAGGTCTGCCTGGGCTGCCACCAGGTGGACGCACCGCGCGTCGGGCCGCCCTTCACCGCGGTGGCCCAGCGCTATGCCGGGCAGCCGGAGGCGGTGAGCTATCTGGCCCAGTCCATACGCAATGGGGGCCGCTACCGTTGGGGCAAGCTGTCGATGGCCGCGCAGCCGCAAGTCAGTCCCGAAGAGGCACGCGAAATCGCGAGCTGGATCCTGTCCCTGGCGCCGGCGCGAAAAGATCCTTGATCTCCGGCCGGGGGGATAGAGCGTCACCCCCCGTGCCACTCCGCCAGTGTCACCTCGAATGCCAGCCGCAGGTCACCTTATAGAGTGGCACCCTGCCGGCCGGCCGCCGCCTATTTTCCCGCTGAGGCGCGACCCCGCTCATGCCTTGCTGGCTGTGTCCGCGGGCTTTAGTACGCCGCGGCGCATCTGGTCGAGTTCGATCGACTCGAACAGCGCCTTGAAGTTGCCTTCGCCGAAGCCTTCATTGCCCTTGCGTTGGATGATCTCGAAGAAAATCGGTCCGATCTGGTTCTCCGTGAAGATCTGCAGCAACAGGCCGCCGCCAGGGGCCCCATCGAGCAGGATCCGGTTCTTCTCCAGCCGCTCCGTCTGCTCGCCGTGATCGGGCAGCCGCCGATCCAGCAGCTCGTAATAGGTTTGCGGCGTATCCAGGAAGGTGACACCCTGCGCGCGCAGCGCCTCCACCGTTGCATAGATGTCGTCGGTGCTCATGGCGATGTGCTGAATGCCTTCGCCGTGATAAAGGTCCAGGTATTCCTGGATTTGTCCCTTTTGTTCGGTGCCCTCTTCATTGATCGGGATGCGAATGTTGCCGCAGGGCGAGGTCATGGCCTTGGACTTCACGCCCGTCACCTGGCCCTCGATGTCGAAATAGCGGACTTCGCGGAAGTTGAACAGGCGCTCGTAGAATTCGGCCCATTCCGCCATGCGGCCCTTATGCACGTTGTGGGTCAGATGGTCGACCATCGTCAACCCGGCGCCCACGTGGTTCATATCGCTTTCCGCGGTCCGCGGGTCGATGGGCTCGAAATCCACGTCGTAGATGCCGATATCGCCGATCCCCCCGTGCCCATCCTTGCCGCGCCAGCGGTCCACCAGATAAATGAGGGAATCGCCGATGCCCTTGATCGCGGGGATGTTCAGCTCCATCGGGCCGCTGTGCGAGTCGAATCCCCAGGCGCCCAGTTCCAGGGCGCGGCGATAGGCGGCCGCGGCATCCTGGACCCGGAAGGCAATGGCGCAGATCGACGGGCCGTGCAACCGTGCGAAGCGCTGCGCAAAGGAGTCCGGCTCCGCATTGACCAGGAAATTGATGCCGCCCTGGCGGTACAGGATGACGTCCTTGTGTCGATGGCGCGCGATCGCCTTGAAGCCCAGGTGCTCGAATACCCGGCGCAAGGCGGCCGGGTCCGGCGCGGCGTATTCGACGAACTCGAACCCCGCGGTGCCCATCGGGTTATCCCAGGGGTGGAAGGCTGCGGTCATGATTTGCGTCCCTATATTCTGCGTTGGAAGAAGTCCCAAAATTGTAGAAAACATGCCCCGGCAGTCGATTGCGAAAATGGCTGCGTTCTACATATTTCAAGCAATAAAATGCTCTGAAATGAAAATAGAGGGTCGAAAATGCCAAAAGAATCACTAGATAGGACGGATCGCAGGATTCTGAACGAGCTGCAGCGCGACGGCCGCCTGACCAACCAGGAGCTGGCGGACCGTGTATCGCTCTCCCCGAGTCCCTGCCTGCGGCGGGTGCGGCGCCTGGAGGAAGAAGGCTATATCCGTCGCTACGTTGCCGTGGTCGACGCCGAAAAAGTGGGCTTTGGGCTGGTGGCCTACGTCACCATCCGGCTGAACAAGCACACCGGCTCCAGCCACGCGCCGATGGCCGACTTCGCCAGGGATGTGCAAGGATGGCCGGAGGTCGTGTCCTGTTATGCCATGACCGGGGACATGGACTACCTGTTGCGCATCCAGGTGCAGGATCTTGCGCACTTTTCTCGCTTCGCAATGGATACCTTGATGCAGCACCCCGCGGTCATCGACATGCGTTCCAGCTTCTCGCTCCAGAAAATCAAGGAAACGACGGAGCTGGCGCTGTAGGGCAGGGCCGCCCGGGCCACGGTCCCCCGTCAAGCAGGGGCCTCGGCGCAATCCCTGTCAGCGGCAGAGCCGCCTTACCGAGGGAAGCGGGGCCACCCGTTGGGATGAGGCGGCCGCCGTGCTATGATATTCAGTTCCAGTTGCGTTATTGGACTGGAGACAAGTCCGCCGACGAGATGGGCGGCCTTGTTAGGGTGATTGCGGGTTGGTGGTGGCCGGCGGTATGCGGCGACTACCTGAGTCAGGTGATCGGCGTGTGCGGGCGGCCCAATCAGGGCAATCTGTCGCAAGCCCATCGACCGGGATTTTGTCGGAACGATTAGCGACGAAATCCAGTTCGAGAAGATCGATTTGACAGCCCAAAAAAATGTCTTCATAATCTCGTTTCTCTGCTGCTGACACAGCAAGCGACGCGAAGCAGCCGGCAACGGTGACTTAGGCGGCTTGGATGGCAAGGCTGAAATGCCGATGCGAGGTCAGCGGGAACCGCAAGGTGCCCGGGGTGGCGAGCCCGACTTGTTCTTTAAAAACGAAACAACCGATAAGTGTGGGCGCTTGATGAATCAAGGCGCACCTGTCTCGCGTGGCATGCAAATGCCGGGTGGGATGGGGCCGAAGAAATCAAGTGCTCACAAAAGTAAGTGTCAGGAATCAGGCGATTTAGTTCGTCTGGGTCCTCACTTCCTTTGAGAGCGCTAGCGAAAGACAGCCCCGTGTCTCCGGATACGTGGGTTGTACGAAACAGAGATTGAACTGAAGAGTTTGATCCTGGCTCAGATTGAACGCTGGCGGGATGCCTTACACATGCAAGTCGAACGGCAGCGCGGACTTCGGTCTGGCGGCGAGTGGCGAACGGGTGAGTAATGTATCGGAACGTGCCCAGTAGCGGGGGATAACTACGCGAAAGCGTAGCTAATACCGCATACGCCCTACGGGGGAAAGCGGGGGATCTTAGGACCTCGCACTATTGGAGCGGCCGATATCGGATTAGCTAGTTGGTGGGGTAACGGCTCACCAAGGCGACGATCCGTAGCTGGTTTGAGAGGACGACCAGCCACACTGGGACTGAGACACGGCCCAGACTCCTACGGGAGGCAGCAGTGGGGAATTTTGGACAATGGGGGCAACCCTGATCCAGCCATCCCGCGTGTGCGATGAAGGCCTTCGGGTTGTAAAGCACTTTTGGCAGGAAAGAAACGGCGCCGGCTAATACCTGGCGTAACTGACGGTACCTGCAGAATAAGCACCGGCTAACTACGTGCCAGCAGCCGCGGTAATACGTAGGGTGCAAGCGTTAATCGGAATTACTGGGCGTAAAGCGTGCGCAGGCGGTTCGGAAAGAAAGATGTGAAATCCCAGGGCTTAACCTTGGAACTGCATTTTTAACTACCGGGCTAGAGTGTGTCAGAGGGGGGTGGAATTCCACGTGTAGCAGTGAAATGCGTAGATATGTGGAGGAACACCGATGGCGAAGGCAGCCCCCTGGGATAACACTGACGCTCATGCACGAAAGCGTGGGGAGCAAACAGGATTAGATACCCTGGTAGTCCACGCCCTAAACGATGTCAACTAGCTGTTGGGGCCTTCGGGCCTTGGTAGCGCAGCTAACGCGTGAAGTTGACCGCCTGGGGAGTACGGTCGCAAGATTAAAACTCAAAGGAATTGACGGGGACCCGCACAAGCGGTGGATGATGTGGATTAATTCGATGCAACGCGAAAAACCTTACCTACCCTTGACATGTCTGGAATCCCGAAGAGATTTGGGAGTGCTCGCAAGAGAACCGGAACACAGGTGCTGCATGGCTGTCGTCAGCTCGTGTCGTGAGATGTTGGGTTAAGTCCCGCAACGAGCGCAACCCTTGTCATTAGTTGCTACGAAAGGGCACTCTAATGAGACTGCCGGTGACAAACCGGAGGAAGGTGGGGATGACGTCAAGTCCTCATGGCCCTTATGGGTAGGGCTTCACACGTCATACAATGGTCGGGACAGAGGGTCGCCAACCCGCGAGGGGGAGCCAATCCCAGAAACCCGATCGTAGTCCGGATCGCAGTCTGCAACTCGACTGCGTGAAGTCGGAATCGCTAGTAATCGCGGATCAGCATGTCGCGGTGAATACGTTCCCGGGTCTTGTACACACCGCCCGTCACACCATGGGAGTGGGTTTTACCAGAAGTAGTTAGCCTAACCGCAAGGAGGGCGATTACCACGGTAGGATTCATGACTGGGGTGAAGTCGTAACAAGGTAGCCGTATCGGAAGGTGCGGCTGGATCACCTCCTTTCAGAGCGCGCGTCAGGGTTTGTTAAGCGGCCACACTTATCGGTTGTTGAAAAGACTGGATCGATAGCGGATCCGATACGCATTGGGTCTGTAGCTCAGTCGGTTAGAGCACCGTCTTGATAAGGCGGGGGTCGTTGGTTCGAATCCAACCAGACCCACCACGAGATTAGGGCGGCGACGCTTTAATTGGGGGTGTAGCTCAGCTGGGAGAGCGCCTGCTTTGCAAGCAGGATGTCATCGGTTCGATCCCGTTCACCTCCACCATTTACTGTCAATTGCTGGTCAATTGGCGGCCATTGGTGAGTGCGAGTGCCGGGTCCGCGAAGAAAGAGTTCAACGCTCAGTGTTTGACCTGCCGGGTTCTGGCGGGTCGAGTCTTGAGCGTTGGGTTTTTGACTCGACAGTTTTATTCGTTCTTTAACAATCTGGAAGAAGCACAACGAGAAGTATTGGCGGTGCATTGAAGTTGAATGCGCCGTTGGATACGGGTTGTGATTGCATGATAGTTCAAACTCAAGTGAATTGATTTGAACGGCACAAACGCGAAGTAATCATGTCAGAAGCAAGACGGTTGCTTGTTCGGTTTTATAGCCATTAGCGTTATAGGATCAAGCGACTAAGTGCATATGGTGGATGCCTTGGCGATCACAGGCGATGAAGGACGTTGTAGCCTGCGAAAAGCTGCGGGGAGCTGGCAAACAAGCATTGATCCGCAGATATCCGAATGGGGAAACCCACCGTCGCGAGACGGTATCCTGGGCTGAATACATAGGTTCCAGGAAGCGAACCGGGTGAACTGAAACATCTCAGTAACTCGAGGAAAAGAAATCAACCGAGATTCCGAAAGTAGTGGCGAGCGAAATCGGAAGAGCCTTTACGTTTTAGCGCGTTGTATAGTCGAACGGAATGGAAAGTCCGGCCGTAGCAGGTGATAGCCCTGTAGGCGAAATGCAATGCGTGGAACTAAGCGTAAGAGAAGTAGGGCGGGACACGTGAAATCCTGTTTGAAGATGGGGGGACCATCCTCCAAGGCTAAATACTCGTGATCGACCGATAGTGAACCAGTACCGTGAGGGAAAGGCGAAAAGAACCCCGGAAGGGGAGTGAAATAGATCCTGAAACCGTATGCATACAAACAGTCGGAGCCTCCTTGTGGGGTGACGGCGTACCTTTTGTATAATGGGTCAGCGACTTACATTCAGTGGCAAGCTTAACCGGATAGGGAAGGCGTAGCGAAAGCGAGTCCGAATAGGGCGATTTAGTCGCTGGGTGTAGACCCGAAACCAGATGATCTATCCATGGCCAGGTTGAAGGCACGGTAACACGTGCTGGAGGACCGAACCCACTAGTGTTGAAAAACTAGGGGATGAGCTGTGGATAGGGGTGAAAGGCTAAACAAATCTGGAAATAGCTGGTTCTCTCCGAAAACTATTTAGGTAGTGCCTCAAGTATGACTGCGGGGGGTAGAGCACTGTTATGGCTAGGGGGTCATGGCGACTTACCAAACCATGGCAAACTCCGAATACCCGCAAGTCCAGCTTGGGAGACAGAGCACCGGGTGCTAACGTCCGGACTCAAGAGGGAAACAACCCAGACCGCCAGCTAAGGTCCCGAATTATCGCTAAGTGGGAAACGAAGTGGGAAGGCTTAGACAGTCAGGAGGTTGGCTTAGAAGCAGCCATCCTTTAAAGAAAGCGTAATAGCTCACTGATCGAGTCGTCCTGCGCGGAAGATGTAACGGGGCTAAGCGATAAACCGAAGCTGCGGGTGTGCAGGTCAAACTGCACGCGGTAGGAGAGCGTTCTGTAAGCCTGTGAAGGTGACTCGTAAGGGTTGCTGGAGGTATCAGAAGTGCGAATGCTGACATGAGTAGCGATAAAGGGGGTGAAAAGCCCCCTCGCCGTAAGTCCAAGGTTTCCTGCGCAACGTTCATCGGCGCAGGGTGAGTCGGCCCCTAAGGCGAGGCAGAGATGCGTAGCTGATGGGAAGCTGGTTAATATTCCAGCACCGTCGTACAGTGCGATGGGGGGACGGATCGCGGAAGATCATCAGGGTGTTGGATGTCCCTGTTGCTGCATTAGAGAGGGCGCTTAGGCAAATCCGGGCGCGTGACTCAAGGGTGTGGCACGAGCGAGCATGTCTCGCGAAGTGATTGGAAGTGGTTCCAAGAAAAGCCTCTAAGCTTCAGCTGTACGAGACCGTACCGCAAACCGACACAGGTGGACGGGATGAATATTCCAAGGCGCTTGAGAGAACTCGGGAGAAGGAACTCGGCAAATTGATACCGTAACTTCGGGAGAAGGTATGCCCCGGTAGTGTGAGGCGCCTGCGCGCTGAGCATGATGGGGTCGCAGAGAATCGGTGGCTGCGACTGTTTATTAAAAACACAGCACTCTGCAAAGACGAAAGTCGACGTATAGGGTGTGACGCCTGCCCGGTGCCGGAAGGTTAAGTGATGGGGTGCAAGCTCTTGATCGAAGCCCCGGTAAACGGCGGCCGTAACTATAACGGTCCTAAGGTAGCGAAATTCCTTGTCGGGTAAGTTCCGACCTGCACGAATGGCGTAACGATGGCCACACTGTCTCCTCCCGAGACTCAGCGAAGTTGAAGTGTTTGTGATGATGCAATCTACCCGCGGCTAGACGGAAAGACCCCATGAACCTTTACTGTAGCTTTGCATTGGACTGTGAACCGGCCTGTGTAGGATAGGTGGGAGGCGCGGAAACCGAGTCGCCAGATTCGGTGGAGCCAACCTTGAAATACCACCCTGGTCTGTTTGCGGTTCTAACCTTGGCCCGTTATCCGGGTTGGGGACAGTGCATGGTGGGCAGTTTGACTGGGGCGGTCTCCTCCCAAAGCGTAACGGAGGAGTTCGAAGGTACGCTAGGTACGGTCGGAAATCGTGCTGATAGTGCAATGGCATAAGCGTGCTTGACTGTGAGACTGACAAGTCGAACAGGTGCGAAAGCAGGACATAGTGATCCGGTGGTTCTGAATGGAAGGGCCATCGCTCAACGGATAAAAGGTACTCTGGGGATAACAGGCTGATACCGCCCAAGAGTTCATATCGACGGCGGTGTTTGGCACCTCGATGTCGGCTCATCTCATCCTGGGGCTGTAGCCGGTCCCAAGGGTATGGCTGTTCGCCATTTAAAGAGGTACGTGAGCTGGGTTTAAAACGTCGTGAGACAGTTTGGTCCCTATCTGCCGTGGGCGTTGGATACTTGACGGAGCCTGCTCCTAGTACGAGAGGACCGGAGTGGACGTACCTCTGGTGTACCGGTTGTCATGCCAATGGCATTGCCGGGTAGCTATGTACGGAAGAGATAACCGCTGAAGGCATCTAAGCGGGAAACTCGTCTGAAGATTAGGTATCCCGGGGCCTCGAGCCCCCTAAAGGGTCGTTCAAGACCAGGACGTTGATAGGTCGGGTGTGGAAGCGCAGTAATGCGTTAAGCTAACCGATACTAATTGCCCGTGCGGCTTGATCCTATAACCCTGATGGTTAGACCCCAACAATTGCAACCCTCGCAACTGACTGCGAGCCGGTCGCCTGAGCCACCTGCCCAGGCCGCCCGCTTGCCATGATGCTTGGCGTAGACGTGCCACGCGGATCCATGCGATCCGCCACGCAGTCCCAACCCGAATCCTATGCCGCTCACCGGCCGCGCCTCAACAGCGCCGCCGCTGCCGGCAACCCCAATACCCTCGCCGCAAGCGCGCTTGCGTGTGCTTTGACCAGATTGGCGTGACGCGCCAGCCCCCCAACCGGGCCGGCACGCCGCGCAACCCTTTACGCCTGACGACCATAGCAAGGTGGCCCCACTCCTTCCCATCCCGAACAGGACAGTGAAACGCCTTCGCGCCGATGATAGTGGACGGACGTCTGTGAAAGTAGGTCATCGTCAGGCTCTTACCCCCAAAACCCCGCTGGGTCACCCCAGCGGGGTTTTGCTTTATGTGCCGCCCTTCGGAAGACGTCACAGCGCCCCCTTCGCTTGATAGCGATCTCTTTTTGCGGGCAGCTTCGAAGACGTCCGCAAATAACAACGTTCAACACTCCGGTTTTCTTGTTCGGCGAAGGCCGCGGATGTTGTGCGGTACCATATTCGGGTCAACGAGAAGGAGCGGTTATTGTGAGTGAGCCCCAGACCCCTGTTACCAGCAGTGCCCCCGACCTGCGCACCATTACGCACGTGGCGTATGGCCTGTATGCCTTGGGCTTCGTGACGGGTGGTTTCCTCGCCATCGCGACACTTGCGGCCGTTGTGCTCGTGTATATCAAGCGTGCGGATGCAGCCGGCACCTACTACGCTTCGCACTTCGATTGGTTGCTGCGCACGTTCTGGTGGGCCTTGCTGTGGCTGGCGATCAGCGCCATTGCGACGCTGATTTTTGTCGGCTGGATCGGTGTCGCCGCCACCGTGATATGGGTGCTCTATCGCCTCATCAAGGGCTGGCTTGCGCTGATGGAAGGGCGAGCGCCCACCGCGACGTATGGCTAATCACACCGGCCAGCGCACGTAAGTCGCGCGGGCGGAGAGTGAAAAAAAACGGCTGGCACGAATGCCAGCCGTTTTTTTTAATCTGTCCCGGGCGGTTATCAGAACACAGCCATGGAAGGTCGGTGCCCACGTTCCCTGGCACGGCGCCTGCTGATACGAAACGCGTCGCGGCGCTATCGTTTGCCGGGGTCCGCAAGGATGGAACCCGCTGACGCATCAGCCTGGTCCATGTGGTCTCGCGGTGAAGCGAACCTTACTTGAGATGGGCGTTGACCAACTTGGTCAATTCGAACATCGAAACCTGGTCTTTGCCAAACAGCGGCCGCAGTTTGTCATCTGCGTTGATATTGCGCTTATTGCTGGCATCTTGCAGGTTGTGCTTCTTGATGTATTCCCAGATCTTTTTCGTGACCTCGGTGCGCGGCACGGCCTCGGGACCGATGACCGCAGCCAGATCCGCGCTCGGGGTGAGCGGCTTCATGAAAGCAGCATTCGGCTTGCGGGCGGACGCGGTTTTGGAGGGTGTGGCCATAATGCGGCTCTCCTTCTCTGAGTGTTGGAAAATTGATCCTGCGGCCGGAGCATAACGTGTCTGCGCCCTAAAGACAAAGGCATTTATCGTCTGTAGCAACTAAAATTACCCACTGATCTCCGCAACTTTGTAATCCGTGACGGACTATGTATCCGCGTTCAGCGCTCGAATCGATACGCTTATTCCATGATGAACTAACGGCACTGCGGCGCGACCTGCATGCGCATCCAGAGCTCGGCTTCGAGGAGGTGCGCACGTCGGGGATCGTGGCCGGCGCGCTCGAAGCGCTGGGCATTGAAGTGCACCGGGGTATCGGCAAAACAGGCGTGGTTGGGGTAATTCGCGGCCGCGGCACGGACAGCGGCCGCATGATCGGATTGCGCGCCGATATGGATGCGCTGCCCATGACCGAAGACAACGCTTTCGGGCACAAGTCCACCAAGCCAGGCCTGATGCATGGCTGCGGGCACGATGGGCATACGACGGTTCTATTGGGCGCGGCGCGCTACCTGGCGCAAACGCGCAACTTCGACGGCAGCGCGGTGCTTATCTTCCAGCCCGCGGAGGAAGGCCGCGGTGGTGCCAAGGCAATGATGGAAGATGGACTGTTCGACACTTTTCCGTGCGATGCCATCTATGCCCTGCATAACTGGCCGGGACTGCCACCGGGGACGATAGGCATCAACCCGGGGCCGATGATGGCCGCCGCCGACCGTTTCGAGATCGTCATCAACGGACGCGGTGGCCACGGCGCGCATCCCTACCAGACCATAGACCCCGTGGTGGTGGCCGGGCACCTGATCACGGCCCTGCAAAGCATCGTCGCGCGCAACATCAATCCGCTGGATTCCGCGGTACTGTCCGTGGGCTCCGTGCAGGCCGGCCATCCGGGCGCCATGAGCGTGATTCCCCGGGAAGCCCGGATGGTGGGTACGGTGCGCACCTTCCGCAAGACCGTGCAGGAGCTCGTCGAACGCCGCATGAGCGAGTTGGCCACGTCGATCGCCAGCGCGTTCGGCGCGACCGCGGAGGTGAAGTACGAGCGCATCTATCCCGCCACGCTGAATACGCCCCAGCACGCCAACCTGGTCGCCGATATCGCTACCGAGATGGTGGGCAAGGAGAACGTCGTCCGCGACCTGGTTCCTTCCATGGGATCGGAGGACTTCTCGTTCATGCTTCAATCCCGTCCGGGCGCATACTTTCGCTTGGGGCAGGGCGGCGCGGAATCGGGGTGCACGCTGCACAACAGCCATTTCGATTTCAACGACGCCGTCATTCCGCTGGGCGCGGCGATGTTCTGCGCGCTGGCCGAGCGGGGCATGCCGCTGTCGGAATAATTGCCGCCCCGTCCGTGACATCATTTCCGCGAACGCCGAACGCCGAACACCGCCATCATCTTCCTTGGAAATTCAATGTCCACACAGTCTTTCGATACCATGGTCATCACGCGGCCGGATGATTGGCATCTGCATCTGCGCGATGGCGATGCCCTGGTGGCCGTGGTGGCCGACACCGCGCGGCAGTTCGCCCGGGCGATCATCATGCCCAACCTGAGGCCGCCTGTTACCACAACGGCGCAGGCGCTGGCGTACCGCGAACGCATCGAGGCCGCACTCGCCCGCGCGGGGGTGGCCGCCGGGTCGTTCACGCCTCTCATGACGCTCTACCTGACCGATAACACCTCTGCCGATGAAATCCGCCGCGCCAGCAAATCGGGCAGCGTGTACGCGGTGAAGCTCTATCCGGCCGGCGCGACGACGAACTCGGACGCCGGCGTGACCGACCTATTGGGCAAGTGCCGGCCTGCGTTGGACGCGCTGGAAAAATGCGGCATGCCTTTGCTGGTGCATGGCGAGGTAACCGATCCGCAGGTGGACGTCTTTGATCGCGAGGCGCTGTTCATCGAGCGCGTCATGCGGCCGCTGCGACAGGCCTATCCCGCCCTGAAGGTGGTCTTCGAGCACATCACCACCAAGGATGGCGCGGAATACGTGCGTGATGCGGAAGGCCCCGTGGCCGCCACCATCACGCCGCAGCATCTGCTGTACAACCGCAATGCCCTGTTCCAGGGTGGCATGCGTCCGCATATGTACTGCTTGCCGATCCTGAAGCGCGAAGTGCACCGCCAGGCGCTTGTTGCCGCGGCGACCAGCGGAAACAAGCGGTTCTTCCTGGGCACCGATAGCGCCCCCCACGCGCGCGGACTGAAAGAGCATGCCTGCGGCTGCGCGGGCTGCTATACGGCGCTGCACGCCATGGCGCTGTACGCCAAGGCTTTCGAGCTGGCCGGTGCGCTGGACAAGCTGGAGGGCTTCGCCAGCCATTACGGGCCGGACTTCTATGGCCTGCCGCGCAACAGCGGCACCTTGACCCTCAAGCGCCAGGAATACGTGGTGCCCGAAGAAGTCCCCTATGGCGCGGCCACGCTGGTGCCGCTGGCTGCCGGCGAGTCGCTGGCCTGGCGCGTACAAGGCTAAGAGGCGGCCCGGCGCGCTTCCAGTTGTTCCCAGCGGCTGAACTTTTCCTCCAGCGCGCCTTCCAGCTCCGCGAGTTTTTCGTTGATGCGGTTCACCTCATCGGGCGCATCCCGGTACAAAGAGCCGTCGGCCAGGCGCGCCGATAATGCGGCCTGTTCGGCCTCGATGGCGGCGATGGTGTCCGGCAGGCTTTCCAGCTCCTTGATTTCCCAGGCGCTCAAGCGGCTGGCCTTGGCGCTCTTGGGCTTGGCCTGGGCCGCGGGCCTGTCCAGCGCCGCCGCACGCTCGGGCGTTTCCGACGGGGCCGGCGCCGGGGCGGGACGCTGCGCGAGCCAGTCGTCGTAGCCGCCTACATAATCCTTCCACATGCCCGGCCCGTCATTCGCGATGGTCTGCGTCACGACGTTATTGAGAAATTCGCGGTCGTGGCTGATCAGCAGCACCGTGCCCGTATATTCCTGCAGCAGGGCCTCCAGCAGTTCCAGGGTCTCGATGTCGAGATCGTTGGTCGGCTCGTCCAGCACCAATACGTTGGCCGGCCGCGCGAACAGGCGTGCGAGCAGCAGGCGCGCGCGTTCTCCACCGGACAGGCTGCTGACCGGCGAACCGGCGCGCGCCGGCGTAAAGAGGAAGTCGCCGAGATAGCTCATCACATGCTTTCGCGTTCCCCCGATCTCCACCCACTCGCTGCCGGGGCTGATGACGTCGGCCAGGGTATCCGTCTCGTTGAGTTGCGCGCGCATCTGGTCGAAGTAGGCGACCGCCACGTTGGACCCCGCGCGGACGGTGCCCGCGTCCGGCGCCAGTTGGCCAAGAATGATGCGCAGCAAGGTGGTCTTGCCCACGCCGTTGGCGCCGATGATGCCGATGCGATCGCCGCGCAGGATGGTGGTGGAGTAATCGTCCACCACCACGCGCTCGCCGAAGGCCTTGCACACGTGCTGCAACTCCGCGACGAGTTTTCCCGAGCGCTGCCCTTCGGCGATGGCCAGGTTGACGTTTCCCTGGCGTTCGCGCCGTTCGGCGCGTTCCACGCGCAGGCGTTCGAGCCGCCGTACACGGCCTTCGTTGCGGGTGCGGCGCGCTTCCACGCCCTTGCGTATCCAGACTTCTTCCTGGGCCAGCAATTTGTCGAAGCGCGCCTGTTCCAGCCGCTCCGATTCCAGCCACTGCGCCTTGCGATCCTGCCACTGCGAGAAATTGCCCGGGAAGCTGAGCAGGCGGCCGCGGTCCAGTTCGACGATGCGCGTGACGACATTGTCGAGGAAGCGGCGATCGTGGGTGATGATGACCGCGCTGCCTTTCCAGTCGGACAGCATCTGTTCCAGCCACGCGATGCCGTCGAAATCCAGGTGGTTGGTCGGCTCATCCAGCAGAAGCAGGTCGGGCTCCCCGGCTAGCGCCCGGGCCAGCGCGACGCGTTTGCGCGTCCCTCCCGAAAGGCCTGCGATACGGGCGTCCGCCGGCAGGCGCAGTCGTTCCAGCAGGGAACGGACGCGCGAAGGCCGCTGCCAGTCCTCGGTTTCGTCGACCGGACCGCAAACCGTTTCGAAGACCGTGGCGGCTTCGTCCAGGATGGGTTCCTGCTCTACGGTGGCGACCTTCAGGCCGGCTGCCCGCGAGATATCGCCATCGTCGGGGTCGCTGCGGCCGTCCAGCAGCCGCAGCATGGATGACTTGCCCGCGCCGTTGCGTCCGATCAGGCCGATGCGTTCCCCGGCCTGGATGGAGAAATCGGCGCCGTCCAGCAAGGGATGATGGCCGTAGGCGAGGTGGACGCCGGTGAAGGTGATCAGGGTGGCAGGGGCCATGTAGCGACAGCGTATCGAGTAAGGACCGATATTGTCGCAGGAAGGCCGGCGCCATGCCCGGGTGTATTCGCGCCGGTGGGCCGGGCTAAGGGCGGGCCGCGGGCGTCCGATCGGGGATGGCGGCGGAGGCGTGCGGCCGGGCGTCGGCGGACGATGGTGCGGCATCGGCCGCGGGCACTTGCGTGGCGGCAGCGGCGGGCGCCGCCCTGGGGTCGAAGTAGCCGTCGGTCAGCGTGCCCAGAAACGCCACCACGTCATCGATCTCCCGTGGCGTCAGTGCCGGCTTATCCCCCGGCTTGCCGCCGAAAGGAGGATCCATATTGACGTTGTCGCGGTACCTGGCCGGCAGGTCGTCGAACTTCTCCACCGTGCCGTCGGCGCGGCGCGGGTACCAGCGCTCGGGCTGTACGTCGCGCGTCGCGTAGAACTCCACGACATCGCGCAGTGTATGGAAAACGCCGTTGTGGAAAAACGCCTTGCGGGTCGCCACGTTGCGCAGCGTGGGCGAGCGGAAAAGGCCGCAGTACTCGGGGTGGTCCTCCAGGTCCTTGCGGTAAGGCCCGCATAAGCCCAGGTCGAAATAGGCGGGGTCGCTGTTGGCGGCGATGGCGGGATTGCGCGGGACGCCCAGCGCGATGTGGCCGTAGTCGTTGAAGATGGGCAGCGTGCCGGGGACGCTGAAGCGGTGGCAGCTGGCGCAATTGCCCTTGTCTTCCGCGGCGAACAGACGCAGGCCGTCGGCTTCCTGCCGCGTGAAGCTGGCGCGTCCCATCGCCACCGCGTCGTACTTGCTGCTGTAAGGGAAGAACAGCGACGGCGTGTCCTGGTAATACGCGAGCGCTTGTGAAATGGCCGCGAAGGCCTTGTCCGTATTGTCGAAGACCTGGCTGCCGTACAGGCGGCGCACGGTGTCGGCGTACGGCGCGGCCTGAACACGGGCGACGATGGCGGCCGGATCCTTGTTGCCCATCTCGCGCGGGTCCAGCAAGGGAATGCGGGCTTGCGCGTCGGCGCGGTTCACGCGTCCGTCCCAGGTCAATCCTCCGGTAGGGCCGGCATCGGTGCTGTTGTCGCCTTCTTCCTCGCTGTCGACGAAGTGTTCGTTAAAAGGCGGCACCTGTTGCAGATACATCAGGGACGGTACGGCGCGCACGCCGGACTGCGTCATCTCGGCGCCGCCCGGCTGCACGGACAGATCGTTCGGCGGACCGAAGTGGTTCTGGGGACTGTGGCAGCTGGCGCAGGATTGCCGCCCCGATGCCGACAGCCGCGGGTCCATGAACAGGACCTGGCCCAGGGCCGCAAGATCGGACGCTCTTTGCCGCGCATAGACCCGGTCGTAGGCGGCCGGCGGCGGTGGGTAGTAGGTGGCGTGCGGCGCTGCGCTATCGGCCGTGCCATCCCTATCCCGTGTCGCGGCGGATATGCCCATGGCGCCTATCGACAGCAGGACCGCCGCGAGTGAAACAAGCAGGCGTGTTGGCGTGAAGGCAAGGCGTACGCGGGACATGAGGGCTCGGGATGCATGACGGAAAAACTGCGGCGAGCCTAGCAGCGCAATATTTCAGCGCCCGGTATGTGGGCTGACCGTTCGCTGAATCCGCGGCGGCCATGTTCAGTTCGGGGTCAGCGAATCTTCATGAGGTTCACATGCTGGTGACCGACCATGGCGGCACTTTTCTCAAGTCATTGCTCAAAGGGAATTTGCCGGGTATGAAACCGACTCTCCGCACGATGTGCGCTTTTTCGCTGCGGCCGCTGGCTGCGATAGCGGTCCTGGGTTCGCTGGCCGCCTGTGGCGGCGACGGAGGGGACACCACGCCTTCCGATAGCTTCGCTCGAGCGGAGGACCGCGCGGTGGAAAACATCCAGACCGTCGTGGTGATCTACCCGGAGAACCGAAGTTTCGATAACCTGTACAGCGATTACCCGGGCGTGGACAGCCCGCTTGCCACGGCAAGCTACGCGCCCCAGGTGGACCGCGACGGCAAGACCGTGCTTGCGGCCCTGCCGCCGGTATGGGCCGGCCTGACCAACGCCAAAGCGCAGTTCGATCCCGCCGTGCCCGTGGTCACGACCTCGCAAACGCAGGGGATGGCCAACAAACCGTTCTCCATCAATGAGACCTATCCCGGGGTGGATCTGAAGGCGGTGAACGCCGACCTGTGGCACAACTTCTATCAGAACCAGATGCAGATCGACGGCGGCAAGAACGACCAGTTCGTTGCCTGGGCCGATACCGCCGGCGGTCTGGTCATGGGGCATTTCACGGGCAATGCCAATACGCTGCCCCTGTGGAAGGTCGCGCAGAAGTACACGATGGCCGACCATTTCTTCATGGGCGCTTTCGGTGGCTCGTTCCTGAACCACCAATACCTGATCGCGGCGGCGCCGCCCGTCGTACCCATCAACGACAACAACAAGAGCAAGGTCGCCACGCTGTCCGATGGCCCGCAGGGTTCGCACCTGGCGGTGAATCCGGCGGCCGCCGGTGCCGATTCCGCGCTGAGCGGGCCAGCCACGTCCATCTTCATGACCAGCAGCGCCACGATCACGCCGGACGCCTTTGGCATCAACACGATGCAGCCGGCCTACCAGCCCAGCGGCAACAAGCCGGCGCCGAACGCGCAGGGCGTAGCGGCCGGCCTGCTGGCCGATCCCGCCAATGCCACCACCGTGCCGCCGCAAACGCAGGACAACATCGGCGATTATTTGAGCCAGAAGGGCGTCGAGTGGGCCTGGTATAGCGGCGGTTGGGCCTTCCAGACGGCGCGCTCGACGAGTCCCTCGGGTTGGGTGGGTTCCGACTACACGGGTACCGCCCTGCAGGCCAATGGCCAACCCTTCGTCAACTTCCAGTTCCATCACCAGCCCTTCAATTACTTCAAGCGCTTCGATCCGACCACGCCGGACGGCGTCGCCCAGCGCAACGAGCACCTGAAGGATGCCGGCGTCAACGGCGAGAGCTTCATCGCCGATATCCGCGCCGGCAAGCTGCCGCCCGTGTCGTTCTACAAGCCGGTGGGCAACCTGAACGAGCACAACGGCTATGCCGACGTGCTGCGCGGCGACCAGGCCATCGCCAACATCGTCGCCGAACTGGAAAAGAGCCCGCAATGGGGCCACATGCTTGTCGTCATCACGTATGACGAAAACGGCGGCCTCTGGGATCACATCGCGCCGCCCAAGGGTGACCGCTTCGGTCCGGGATCGCGCGTTCCGACCATCCTGGCCGGCCCGACGGTCCGCAAGGGCTATGTCGATCACACGATGCTCGATACGACTTCCATCCTGCGCTTCATCACGCGCCGCTGGTCGCTGCCGGAACTGCCCGGCCTGACCAGGCGCCGCGATGCGCTGAAGCAAAACACCGGGGCGGACCAAGGCGACTTGAGCGAAGTGCTGGATACCTCTCTGACCTGAGCCCGCTCTCCCGCGAAAAGGCGCTCGTCCCTCCGGGCGTCTTTTTTTTGCCTGCTTCCGTGCTGTCGCGCCGCGGGAAGGCGACGGGTTCCGGCTTGGTCTAAAATAGCCGGGCAAGACGGGTCGGGCAATCGCGGTGCGCATGCATCGAGGAAGGTCCGGACTCCACAGGGCGCGGTAGCGGCTAACGGCCGTCCGGGCGCGCGGCGGGCAACCGCGGCGCGCCTGAGGAACAGGGCCACAGAGACGAGTCTGCGAAGCGGGCGCGGTCAAACCGCGCACAGGCACGGCCACTTCCGTGTCGCGCGCTCCGGTCACGGGGCGTGGCGTCGCAGGGTGAAACGCGGCAACCTCTACCGGGAGCAACATCAAATAGGCATGCGTACGGTCCTCGGACCGTGAAGGGCGGCTCGTCCAAGCATGCGGGTAGGTGGCTAGATCCGGCCAGTAATGGCCGGGCCAGAGGAATGATTGCCCGCCGGGTTTCCCGGCGTACAGAATCCGGCCTATAGATCCGTCTTGCTTCCCCCGCAGGGGCGGGGGCGGCGCACCCCGCAATCTCCTTCTTTGCTTAGTCTCAGGTAGGACTTTTAGATCATTTTGCAACCCCCTGATTTATCAGGGGGTTTTTATTTTTGGTTTTCAACGGTGACGTCTAAGTCCTTGTTGTGATTGAAAAAAATGTGTCCGGTTGCTTGACCGGAGGTTTCCCTTCCCGTAGAGTGGGAAAAAGTAGGTTTTTGTGCAATTAAGTGGGAGGAATGGGTGTTCCAGGGAAGCAGCGCGCTCACGCTGGATGCGAAGGGTCGGATCTCAATTCCGACCCGGCATCGTGACGCCCTGGTCGCTCAGGCGGAGGGCCGGCTGACGCTGACCCGCCACCCGGACGGTTGCCTGTTGCTCTACCCGCGCCAGGAATGGGAGAAGAAGCGTGAAGTCATCGCCGCGCTTCCCATGTCTGCCCGGGCGTTGCAGCGGCTGCTGCTGGGCAACGCCCAGGATGTCGAGCTGGATGGATCCGGCCGCATCCTGATCGCCCCCGAACTGCGCAATGCCGCAGGAATGACGCGAGAAGTGATGTTGCTCGGCATGGGCGCGCACTTCGAGCTCTGGGATGCCGCTTCCCTGGCCCGCCGCGAGGCGGAAGATCTGGCTCAGGGAATGCCGGAAGTGCTGAATCAGTTTTCCTTCTGAAGCCGATATGAAACTCGAACATCGGCCCGTGCTGTTGGCGCCGACGGTGGACGCGTTGTTGTTGCCGCATTTCGGCAGCCGCAAAGCCGCCGGCCGCAGCGGGGACGATGGCGCCGACGCGCAGCGCCGCCTGGACGGCGTCTACGTCGACGGGACGTTCGGGCGCGGGGGTCATTCCGGCGCCTTGCTATCCCGGCTCTCGCCCAAGGCGCGGCTGGTGGTGTTCGACAAGGATCCGAGCGCGATCGCGGTGGCGCAGCAATTGGCCGCCTCCGACCCGCGGGTGGCGGTGGTGCATGCGGGTTTCGCCACCATGCGCGAGGCGCTGGGGGACTTGGGCGTGGGAAGCGTGGACGGCGTCATGCTGGATCTGGGGGTGTCATCGCCCCAGCTGGATGAGGCCGCGCGGGGGTTTTCCTTCATGCGCGAAGGCCCGCTCGATATGCGCATGGATACGACACGCGGCCCGACGGCCGCGGAATGGCTGGCCGAAGCCAGCGTGGATGAAATGCGGGAGGTCATAGCGGAATATGGCGAAGAACGGTTTGCTTTTCAGATTGCAAAAACGATTGCAGCTCGCCGCGCAACAAGGCCGCTGCATACCACGCTCGAACTTGCCGAGCTCGTCGCAGGTGCCGTCCGCACGCGCGAAAAGGGGCAGCATCCGGCCACGCGCACCTTTCAGGCTTTACGGATTTACCTCAATCGGGAACTCGAAGAACTCGCACGCGCCCTCGCGTCAGCTCTAGATCTGCTCGCGCCGGGGGGGAGGGTGGCGGTGATCAGTTTTCATTCGCTCGAAGACCGCATGGTCAAGCAATTCATCGCGGCGGCCGCCAGGCCGGCGGCCGCGCATTCCCGTTTGCCCCTGCGCGAGAGCGAAATGCCGCAGCCGCTGCTGCGTTCCCTGGGCCGTGTGCTGGCGGAACCCGACGAAATCGCGGGCAACGCGCGTTCGCGTTCGGCCATCCTGCGCGTCGCCGAACGTACCGATGTGCCGCTGCCCGCGGGTGGCGGCGCCGCTTTTGTGGGGGCCGATCCGCTTTCCGCGTCACGCCTGCGGCGCGCCGGCAAGGGGAAGCGCTGATGGGCCGCCTCAGCCTGCTCCTGGCCTTGGTGCTCATGTCCTGCGCCATTTCGTTGGTGACCAGCCGCTATCAGGCGCGCCAGTTGTTCATCGACTTCGACCGCGCGCAGGCACAGGCCCGCGACCTGGACAATGACTGGCGCCGCTTGCAGCTGGACCGCGCCGAACTGGCGCGCAATGCGCGCGTCGATCGCGCCGCGCGCGACGACCTGAAGATGATCCCCATCGTGCCCGACCGCACGATCTATCTGAACCAGGCGCCGGTCGCCGGAGGCGCGCAATGAAGCGGCTGCCTTTCTTCAATAGCCCGGTGTTGCGCGGGCAATTGCCCGCCTGGCGCTCGCGCCTGGTCCTCATCCTGCTGTTCGTGGGCTTCGGCACCCTGGCCGCGCGGGCGCTTTTCCTGCAGGGCATCACCACCGACTTTCTGCAGCAGCAGGGCGAACGCCGCTACGAGCGTACCCTGACCCTGGCCGCCACGCGAGGCAAGATCCTGGACCGCAACAACGTGGTGCTGGCGTCCAGCGTCCCGGCTCGCGCCATCTGGGCGATTCCGGACGATGCGCGCGCGGCGCCGCCGCAGCAGCTGGCCGCCCTGAGCAAGCTGTTGGACATGCCGGTCGCGGACCTGAACAAGCGGTTGGCCGACGAGGACAAGAACTTCGTCTACCTGAAGCGCCAGGTGCCGATGGAAATCGCCGACAAGATCAAGCAGCTGGCCGTGCCGGGCATCCACCAGCAGCCCGAGACGCGGCGCTACTATCCTGAAAGCGAGGTCATGGCCCACGTGGTGGGCTTCACCAACGTCGAGGATCAGGGCCAGGAAGGCGTCGAGCTGGCGTTCAATAAACAGCTGTCCGGCCGGCCGGGCACGCGTCGGGTCATCAAGGACCGCCTGGGCCGCGTCATCGAGGACGTGCAGGCCGTCACGGAGCCGGTCAATGGCAAGGACCTGCGCCTGTCCATCGATACCCGGGTGCAGTACCTGGTGTTCAAAGCGCTCACCGACGCGATCGCGCTGCATCACGCGCGCGGCGCGGCGGCGGTGGTCCTGGACGCGCGCACCGGCGAGATCCTCAGCATGGCCAGCCTGCCCACCTATGATCCGGGCGATCGCAGTTCGCTCGATTCGGATGCGCTGCGCAACCAGGCCATCACGGACACCTTCGAGCCGGGCTCGATCATGAAGCCGTTCACGGCGGCGCTGGCGCTGGATCTGGGGCGTATCACCACATCGACCATGTTCGATACGGGCAACGGCCATTTCCGCTACCAGGGCTCGACGATCAGCGATGTGAGCCGCAACGGCACGATCAACGTCGCGGACGTGCTGCGGCGTTCCAGCAATATCGGCATGACGCTGATATCGGAAAAACTGGAGCCCCGCGAGATGTGGGACCGCTTCACGGAACTGGGTCTGGGGCAGGCGCCCCAGCTGGGTTTCCCGGGTGCGGCGCCCGGGCGCCTGCGTCCCTGGGAGCGCTGGCGGCTGATCGAAAAGGCCACCATGGCCTACGGCTACGGCCTGTCGGTGTCGCTGCTGCAGATGGCGCGCGCCTACACGGTGTTTGCACGCGATGGCGATATGGTGTCGCTGACGCTGGTCAAGCGCGATAGCGAGCCCACCAGCGTCAAGGTCTATCCGCCGAAGATCGCGGCCCTGATCCGGGGCTTCCTGGAAGCCGCCGCCGGACCGGACGGCGCCAAGCTGGCCCAGGTGCAGGGCTACCGGGTGGCGGGCAAGAGCGGCACGGCCCGCAAGATCGTCGACGGCCGGTACAGCACCAGCCGCTACCGCAGCTCTTTCGTGGGTTTCGCGCCGGTGTCCAATCCGCGCATCGTCGTTGCGGTCACCATCGACGAGCCGCAGACCGGGGGCTACTATGGCGGCGCGGTGGCGGCGCCCGTGTTTTCCACCATCGTCGGTGGCAGCCTGCGGCTGATGAATGTCCAGCCCGATGCGCCATTCGAATCCACCGTGGTGGCAGGCTTGCAGGAGCGGATGAGATGAACGCCACAGGCCTGGATTCCCCCGTTGCGACGCCGTCCGATGCGGACGGCGTCGTAGCATGGTTGCGCGCCAACGCCGCGCCGGGGGCCGATCTGCGCCTGGACTCGCGCGAAGTCGCGGCGGGCGACGTGTTCGTCGCGTGCCGCGGGCGGGCCAGCGACGGCAGCCTATATATACAGCAGGCGATCGCGCGGGGCGCGGCCGCCATCCTGGTCGAAGGGCCGCGCGCCTCGCTGTCCGAGGTCCTGGCATCCGATGTGCCGCTGTGCGTGGTCGACGGCTTGCGTGGCATGCTGGGTGCCCTGGCCGATGCCTGGTATGACTCGCCTTCCGCTGCCCTGGCCGTGATCGCCGTCACCGGCACCAATGGCAAGACCTCGTGCGTGCAATGGCTGGCCCGCGCGCTGACGCACGGCGGCAAGCCTTGCGGCGCCATCGGCACGCTGGGCGCCACGCTGCCCGGTGGGCAGGCGCTGCCGGGCAACCTGACGACGCCTGACGTGCTGGCCGTGCATCGCCTGCTGGCGCAGATGCGGCGGGCCGGCGCTCAATTGGTGGCGATGGAGGCATCCTCCATCGGCATCGAGCAGGGGCGCATGGACGGGGTGCGCATCGACATCGCGGCGTTCACCAACTTGAGCCGGGACCATCTGGATTACCACGGCACCATGGCGGCGTACGAGGCAGCGAAAGCCCGCCTGTTCGCCTGGCCGGGACTGAGCAAGGCCGTGGTCAACGCCGACGACCAGGCCGGTCGGCGGCTGATCGCGTCGCTGCCTGCCGAGCGCGTCCTGGCCTATGGCATCCACACACCTGCCGATCTGCGCGCGCGCGACCTGGCGGTGACGGGCCACGGCCAGATTTTCACGCTGTCCACGTCGCAGGGCGAAGCGCAGATCATGACGGGGCTGCTGGGCCAGCACAACCTATCCAACCTGCTGTTGGTCGCCGGCGTACTGCAGGCGCTGGGCTGGCCTTTGTCCGATATCGCGCGCGAACTCGCCGCCGCCACACCGGTCGACGGCCGGATGGAAATCGTCACGCCGGTCCCCTTGTCCGCCGACCTTGGCGCGCCTGCGGGTCCCATGGTGGTGGTCGACTATTCCCATACGCCCGATGCACTGGAGCGGGCCCTGGCGGCGCTGCGGCCCGTGGCCCAGGCACGCGGCGGACGGCTGTTGTGCCTGTTCGGCTGCGGCGGCGATCGTGACGCCGGCAAGCGGCCCGTCATGGGCGCCATTGCCGCGCAAGGCGCCGATCATGTCGTGCTCAGCAGCGACAACCCGCGCAGCGAGGACCCTGCCGCTATCCTGGCGCAGATCCGCGCCGGTATCGGCGAGGGCGCGTCGCTGACCGTGGAGCCGGATCGTGCGAAGGCCATCATGGGCACCATTTGGGCCGCGCGCCTGGAGGACGTGGTGCTGCTGGCCGGCAAGGGGCACGAAACCTACCAGGAAATCGCCGGCGTCAAGCTTCCCTTTGACGATCGTGAATGGGCACGGCTGGCGCTGCTGCTCCCCGCCGTGTCCGCGGTTTCGACCGATACGCGCACGATAGGCGCGGGCCAGTTGTTCCTGGCGCTGGCGGGCGAACGTTTCGATGCGCACGATTACCTGCAGCAGGCGCAGGACCAGGGCGCGGTGGCCGCGGTCGTCGCGCGCCGGGTCGACGGCGTGCGGATGCCGCAGCTGGTGCTGGGCGATACGCGGCTGGCGCTGGGCCGCATCGGCGCTGCCTGGCGAGCGCGCTTCGATATCCCGGTCATCGCGGTTGCCGGCAGCAACGGCAAGACCACCACGAAGGAAATGATATCCGCCATCCTCGCGGATTGGCTGGGCGCGGAACAGCGCTTCGCCAGTGCGGGGAATTTCAATAACGAGATCGGCCTGCCCCTGATGCTGCTGCGCCTGCGTGCGCATCACCAGGCCGCGGTCTTCGAGCTCGGCATGAACCATCCCGGCGAAATCGCGCTGCTGGCGGCGATGGCTGCACCCACGGTCGCCCTGGTAAACAATGCGCAGCGCGAGCATCAGGAATTCATGCATTCCGTGCAAGCCGTCGCGGAGGAGAACGGCGCTGTCCTGGCCGCGCTGCCGCAGGATGGCTATGCGGTGTATCCCGGCGATGATGCCTACACCGCGGCGTGGGATGCGTTGAGCGCGACGCCACGCGTGTTGCGCTTCGGTACGCAGGCCGGCTTGGACGTCTACGCGGACCACGTGCACGCCGACGCGCTGGGCGTCCGGTGCCAATTGGTCACACCTGCTGGCACAGCGATGCTGGAGCTACCGGTTCCGGGCATGCACAATCTGCGCAACGCGTTGGCGGCGACCGCCTGCGCCTTGGCCGCCGGGGCTCCACTGGCCTCCGCGTGCAAGGCGCTGGCGGCCTTCAGCCCCGTGTCCGGCCGCATGCAGCGGCACAGATTGAGTGACGGAACATTGCTGGTCGATGACACCTACAATGCCAATCCGGACTCCGTCAGAGCGGCCATCGACGTACTCGCCCAATTGCCCGCACCCCGCGTGCTGGTATTGGGGGACATGGGTGAAGTCGGCGCCAATGGTCCGGCGATGCATCGCGAAGTCGGCGAATACGCGCGAGAGCGTGGCATCGATCTCTTCCTTAGCCTGGGAAAGGCCGCCGCGGATGCCGCCGCGGCCTTTGGAACGGGCGCAAGGGCTTGCGAGAGTGTGGAAGAAATTGTGACGGCGCTGCGCGATGCAAGCGCAGGCGCCGTATTGGTCAAGGGTTCGCGCTTTATGCGCATGGAGCGGGTAGTGAAGGTGTTGGTCAGTAACGATGGACATGCGCCCCTGGGGCAGGGAGAACAGCATGCTGCTTGAGATCGCCCGCTGGCTTTCCGACGATATCCGTACCTTTGGGGTCTTCGAATACATCACGCTGCGTGCGGTGTTCGCGTGTGCCACGGCGCTGCTGATCGGCCTGTTCTTCGGCCCGCGCGTGATCCGCAAGCTGACGGAACTCAAGATCGGGCAGGCCGTACGCGCCTACGGCCCCCAGACGCATCTGGTCAAGACCGGCACGCCGACCATGGGCGGCGCGCTGATCCTGATCGCGATCGGCGTCAGCACGCTGTTGTGGGCCGACTGGAGCAACCGCTTCGTCTGGGTCGTACTGCTGGTCACCTTCGGATTCGGCCTGATCGGCTGGATGGACGATTACCGCAAGGTGGTGCATCGCAATCCGGAAGGGATGCCGGCGCGCCAGAAGTTTTTCTGGCAGGCACTGATCGGCCTGGTGGCGGCCGTCTACCTGGCGTTCGCGGTATCCGCGCCCGCCAATACCGAGCTGTGGCCGCTGTTCCGCAATTGGGTGGCCAGCGGATTGACGATGCCGCTGCCGACGCGCGCGGACCTCATCGTGCCCTTTTTCAAGACGGTCAGCTATCCGCTGGGCGTGCTGGGTTTTGTCGCGCTGACGTGGTTCGTGATCGTCGGCACCAGCAACGCGGTCAACCTGACCGACGGCCTGGACGGCCTGGCCATCATGCCGACGGTCATGGTGGGCGGGGCGCTGGGCATCTTCGCCTATGTGATCGGGCGTGCCGACTATTCCAAGTACCTGCTGTTCCCCTATGTGCCCGGCGCGGCGGAATTACTGGTGCTGTGCGCGGCGCTGGCGGGGGCCGGGTTGGCGTTTTTATGGTTCAACGCCTATCCCGCGCAGGTGTTCATGGGTGACGTCGGCGCGCTGGCCCTGGGCGGCGCGCTGGGCACCGTGGCCGTCATTGCGCGCCAGGAAATCGTGCTTTTCATCATGGGCGGCGTGTTCGTCGTTGAAACGCTGTCGGTGATGGTGCAGGTCAGCTGGTTCAAATACACGAAACGCAAGTACGGCGAAGGCCGGCGCATCTTTCGCATGGCGCCGCTGCATCATCATTTTGAAGTGAGCGGCTGGAAAGAGACCCAGGTTGTCGTGCGGTTCTGGATCATCAGCATGATGCTGGTTTTGATTGGCCTTTCAACGTTGAAATTGCGATGAGCGCAACGGATTTTTCCGTCTCGGATACGTCTCGCGTCCTGATTCTAGGACTGGGCGAAACCGGTATTGCCGCCGCGCGCTGGTGCGCGCGCAGCGGCGCGCGCCTGCGTATCGCCGACACCCGCGAACAGCCGGGCGGCCTGGCACAGCTGCGCGCGGTATTCGACGGGATGGCCGAACAGGAACAACCCGACTATCGCCTGGGCGGCGACGCCTTTGATCCCGCGCTGCTGGACGGCGTGGCGCAGGTCGTCATCAGTCCGGGCCTGGCGCCCGACCAGCCGCCCGCGCAGGCGCTGCTGGCCGAAGCCCGGAAGCGCGGCATCGAGATCGTGGGCGAAATCGAGCTGTTCGCCCGGGCGCTGGCCGCGCTGGCGCAAAGCCGCGACTACCATCCGCGCCTGGTGGCCGTCACGGGCACCAACGGCAAGACCACGGTGACGGCCCTGACCCGGGCCATGATCGAAGCCGCGGGCATGACCGCGCGCGCGGCGGGCAACATCGGCCCGGCCGCCTTGACCGCGCTGATGGATGCACTGGATAACAACACGCTGCCGCAAGCCTGGGTGCTGGAGCTATCCAGCTTCCAGCTGCAGACCACGCATAGTCTGGCCGCCGATGCCGGCGTCGTGTTGAACGTCACGCAGGATCACCTGGACTGGCATGGCGATATGCAGGCCTATGCGCAAGCCAAGGGGCGCCTGCTCTCCATGGCGCGCATCGCCATCGTGAACCGCGACGATCCTTTGACGGCGGGCATGGTGGAAAGCCTGGACCACACGCGCGTGCGCAGTTTCGGCCGCGACCTGCCGGTACTGGTCGGCGACATGGGATTGGAGCCGGGCCAGGGCGTGGCATGGCTGGCGGCCAGCGAGGCCAGCGATTTCGACATTCCCGCCCCCACGCCGGCCCGCCGCAAGAAGGATGCGCCGCCACCGTCGCGGCCGCCGGGGCGCGTGTCCAGGCTGATGCCGGTGGATGCCCTGCGCATCCGCGGCATGCACAACGCCACCAACACGCTGGCGGCGCTGGCCCTGGGCCGCGCACTGGACATCGGCTGGGGCCCCATGCTGCGCGCGGCGCGCGAATATGCCGGCGAACCGAACCGCGTGGAGTTCGTGCGGCGGATCGGCGATGTCGATTTCATCAACGACAGCAAGGGCACCAACGTCGGCGCCACCGTGGCGGCGCTGGAAGGACTGGGCCAGCCGGTGGTGTTGATCGCCGGGGGCCTGGGCAAGGGACAGGATTTTTCGCCGCTGGTCGCCCCGGTCGCGCGTCATGCGCGCGCCTTGGTGCTGATAGGCCAGGACGGTCCGGAGATCGGCAAGGCCCTGGCGGCCACCGGTGTCGCCTGCGTGCAGGCGGCCGACATGCGCGACGCTGTCCGCCAGGCGATGACGCTCGCGCAGGCCGGCGATGCGGTCCTGCTGTCGCCCGCCTGCGCCAGCATGGATATGTTCCGCAACTACGTGCACCGCGGCCAGGTCTTCGCGCAAGAAGCGCAGGAACTGGCATTGGACCGGGGGGAAGTGGCATGAGGGTACACCAGTGAGCGCGCCGCGCAGCGATAAGGGAGGCCAACGATGAGCTTGTTCGCCGATCTGACGGGAAGCGTGAACGCGGTCCGGCCGGGGCGCACGCGCATGCGCAGCTTCGACATGCCGCTGGTCATCGCCGCCGGGACGCTGCTGTCGCTCGGCCTGCTGATGGTGTATTCGGCCTCCATCGCGCTGGCGGACGGGCCGCGCTACGCGGCCTACGGCCAATACTATTTCGTGGTGCGGCATGCCGCCTTCGTGACCGTCGGCCTGATCGCCGCGGCCTGCGCCATCACCGTGCCGATCCGCGCATGGCAGCGCCTGGCCGTGCCCCTGTTCGTCCTGGCGCTGTTCCTGCTGGCGATCGTCCTGGTGCCCGGCATCGGACGCGAGGTGAACGGTTCGCACCGCTGGATTCCACTCGGACCGATCAACTTCCAGCCCTCCGAGTTGATGAAGGTCGCGGCCCTGTTGTACGCGGCCGACTACACGGTGCGCAAGCAGGAACACATGCAGAATTTCGCGCGCGGCTTCCTGCCGATGGCGTGCGCGCTGGGTGGCGTCGGCATGTTCCTGCTGCTGGAGCCCGATCTGGGTGCATTCATGGTGATCGTGGCCATCGCCATCGGCATCCTGTTCCTGGGCGGCATCAACGGCAAGTATTTCAGCAGCCTGCTGGGCGTGCTGGTCAGCACCTTCCTGCTGCTGATCTGGGCATCGCCCTGGCGGCGTGCGCGCTTGTTCGCGTATCTGGATCCCTGGAACCAGGACAACGCCTATGGCAGCGCCTATCAGTTGTCGCATTCGCTGATCGCGCTGGGCCGCGGTGAGTGGTTCGGCGTGGGCCTGGGCGCCAGTGTCGAAAAACTGCATTACCTGCCGGAAGCCCATACCGACTTCCTGATGGCGGTGGTCGGCGAGGAATTGGGCTTCGCCGGCGTGATGCTCGTGATTGCGCTGTTCGCGATCATCGTGCTGCGCGGCTTCGAAATCGGCCGCCAGGCCATCGCCATGGAGCGCACGTTCGCCGGCATGCTGGCGCAGGGCGTCGCGATCTGGTTCGGTGTCCAGGCCTTCATCAACATGGGCGTGTGCCTGGGCCTGCTGCCCACCAAGGGCCTGACGCTGCCGCTGATGAGCTACGGCGGCTCGGGTGTCGTCATGAATCTCGTCGCCCTGGCCATGCTGATCCGCGTGGACCTCGAAAGTCGCACGATGATGCGCGGGGGGCGGGTATGAGCGCGTTCGCCCGGCCGCCCGAAGAACGCGTGCCCTCCCTTGGGGAGGCAGTCGCGCAGCGACAGGAGGGCTCATCGTCCAGCGCGTTCGCCCGGCCGCCCGAAGAACGCGTGCCCTCCCTTGGGGAGGCAGTCGCGCAGCGACAGGAGGGCTCATCGTCCAGCGCGTTCGCCCGGCCGCCCGAAGAACGCGTGCCCTCCCTTGGGGAGGCAGTCGCGCAGCGACAGGAGGGCCCATCGTCCAGCGCGTTCGCCCGGCCGCCCGAAGAACGCGCGCCCTCCCTTGGGGAGGCAGTCGCGCAGCGACAGGAGGGGCCTCTGTCCCGGGTTGCGCTGATCATGGCCGGCGGTACGGGCGGGCATATCATGCCGGGCCTGGCCGTGGCCGCGGTGCTGCGCGAACGCGGATGGCGCGTCCTGTGGCTGGGCAATCCGGACAAGATGGAAGGGCGCCTGGTGCCCGCGCAAGGCATCCCCATGGCCGAACTGCGGTTTCAGGGCTTGCGCGGCCGCGGCGTACCGGCGCTGCTGCAATTGCCCGGCCGCCTGTTCGCGGCCACGCGCCAGGCATGGCGGCACCTGTCGGCCGAGCACCCCGACGTGGTGCTGGGCATGGGCGGTTATGTCGCCTTCCCCGGCGGCCTGGCCGCGGTCTTGCGCCGCGTGCCCTTGGTGGTGCATGAGCAGAACGCCGTGGCGGGCACGGCCAACCGGACGCTGGCGCGTCTGGCTCGCCGGGTGTTGACCGGCTTCCCGAAGGTGCTGCCGCGCGGCGAGATGGTCGGCAACCCCGTGCGCCGCGAGCTCTGCGCTGTCGCCGCCCCGGAACAGCGCTACGCCAGCCGTGCCGGCGCGCTGAACGTACTGGTGGTGGGCGGCAGCCTGGGCGCGCAGGCCTTGAACACGGTGGTGCCGCAGGCGCTGGCGCTGCTGCCTGAAAATGCCCGGCCGCGCGTCACGCACCAGGCGGGCGAGCAGCATATCGATGCCTTGCGCGCCGCCTATGCCGCTGCGGGCGTGCGGGCAGACTGCCGCGCTTTCATCGACGATATGGCGAACGCGCTGGCGGCCGCCGATGTGGTGATTTGCCGCGCGGGCGCGATGACGGTGGCTGAAATCGCCGCGGCCGGCGTGGCGGCGCTGTTCGTGCCCTTCCCGCATGCCATCGACGACCACCAGACCGCCAACGCGCGGTACCTGAGCGACGCCGGCGCCGCCTGGCTGCGCCAGCAGACCGAATTGACCCCGCAATGGCTGGCGGACTGGCTGGCGCAGCGCGGCCGCGACGAGCTGCAGGCCGTCGCTGCCCGCGCGCGTGCCCGCGCCATGCCGGATGCGGCCCGCCACATCGCCGACGTCTGCGAAGCCGTCGCGGTCCGTCGTGTGGGCGGGGGAGTGAAACAAGCATCATGAAACATCGTATCCAACATATCCATTTCGTCGGGATCGGCGGCTCCGGGATGAGCGGCATCGCGGAAGTGCTGTTGAACCTGGGCTATCGCGTCAGCGGTTCCGATCTGCACGATTCCGCGGTGACGCGACGGCTGTCCGGGCTGGGCATGTCGATCGTCGTCGGCCACACGGCCGCGAATATCGTGGGCGCCGATGCCATCGTCACGTCCACCGCGGTGGCAGGCGACAATCCTGAAGTCATCGCGGCGCGCGCCGCGCGCATTCCGGTCGTGCCGCGCGCCATCATGCTGGCCGAGCTCATGCGCTTGAAGCGCGGCATCGCGATCGCCGGCACGCACGGCAAGACCACCACGACCAGCCTGGTGGCCAGCGTCCTGGCGGCCGGGGGCCTGGATCCCACCTTCGTGATCGGCGGCCGGTTGAATTCCGTGGGCGCCAATGCGCGGCTGGGGCAGGGCGAGTACATCGTGGTCGAGGCCGACGAGTCCGATGCCTCGTTCCTGAACCTGCTGCCGGTCATGGCCATCGTCACGAATATCGACGCCGACCACATGGACACCTATGGCCACGACGTCGCCCGCCTGAAGAGCGCCTTCATCGAGTTCACGCAGAAGCTGCCTTTCTACGGCAGCGCCGTACTGTGCAGCGACGATGCCAATGTGCGCGAGATCATGCCTTTCGTATCGCGCCCCGTGACGACCTACGGCCTGAATGGCGAAGCCCAGGTGGCCGGCCGCAATGTGCGGGCCGACGGCACCCGCATGTGTTTCGACGTCGTCCGGCGCGACCGCGATATCGAGTTGCCGCCCTTGTCGGTGTGCCTGAATCTGCCGGGGCTGCACAACGTGCGCAACGCGCTGGCGGCCATCGCCGTGGCATCCGAACTAGGCGTGCCCGACGAGGCCATCTGCGGTGCGCTGGAGTCCTTCAACGGAGTCAACCGGCGTTTCACGCATATCGGCGATTTCGCCGTCCCGGCGGCACATGGCGGCGGCCGGTTCACCGTGATCGACGATTACGGCCATCATCCGGTGGAAATGGCCGCGACGCTGGCCGCGGCCCGGGGCGCCTGGTCTGACCGCCGCATCGTGCTGGCCTTCCAGCCGCACCGCTATACCCGCACGCGCGATTGCTTCGAGGATTTCGTCCGCGTGCTGGGTACGGCCGACGCGGTGCTGTTGACCGAGGTCTATGCGGCCGGCGAAGCGCCGCTGGTGGCGGCGGACGGCCGCGCCCTGGCGCGGGCGCTGCGCGTGGCCGGCAAGGTCGAGCCGGTGTTCGTCGAGGACGTCGCCGAACTGCCGCAGGCCGCGCTGGATTTCGTGCGCGACGGCGATGTCGTGATCGTGATGGGCGCCGGCTCCATCAGCAAGGTGCCGGCGCAGATCGGCGAAATGGCCAGCGCACCTTCCCGCGGGGAGGCAGTCGCACAGCGGCAGGACGGTGGTGCATCCACGGCCTACGCCGGGTATGAGTCGCGCGGCGACAGGAGGGTAGTTCAATGAGCCAGCCGACATTTGACGGGGCCATGCGCGAGGAAAGCATGCGCCGCGCCCGCGCCGCCGCCAAGGCCGGTCCGGATGGACGCGGCTTGGGCCGCGTCGGCGTGCTGTATGGCGGCCGCTCGGCGGAACGCGAAGTGTCCCTGATGTCTGGGGCGGGGGTCCACGAAGCGCTGCAAAGCGTGGGCGTGGACGCGCACCTGTTCGATACGGGCCTGCGGTCGTTCGCCGACCTGGAAGCCGCGCGTTTCGATCGCGTGTTTATCGCGCTGCATGGCCGCTACGGCGAGGACGGCACGATCCAGGGCGCGCTCGAACTGCTGGGCATCCCCTACACGGGGAGCGGGCCGGCGGCGTCGGCCATCGCCATGGACAAGATCACGACCAAGCGCATCTGGCTGCAGCACGGCCTGCCCACGCCGGATTTCGCGATCCTGGACGCGCACACCGAACTGCGCCGCGTGCCGGACACGCTGGGCCTGCCGCTGATCATCAAGCCGCCGCACGAAGGCTCGACGGTGGGGATCACGAAGGTGCGCGGCTATTCCGACATCAAGGACGCCTACGCCGAGGCCGCCCGTTTCGACAGCGAAGTGCTGGCGGAACAGTTCATCGTCGGCCGCGAGCTGACGGTGGCGCTGCTGGGCGCCGGCCGCGGCGCGCGCGCCCTGCCGGTCATCGAAATCGCCGCGCCCGAAGGCAACTACGACTATGAGCACAAGTACTTCTCCGACGATACGCAGTATTTCTGCCCCGCGGACCTGCCCGAAGCCGTCACGCGCGAGGTGCAGCGCATCAGCGTGGAGGCCTATCGCGCCCTGGGCTGCGAGGGTTGGGGTCGCGCCGACCTGATCCTGGACGCCGACCAGCGCATCTGGCTGCTGGAAATGAATACCTCGCCGGGTATGACCGGCCATTCGCTGGTGCCGAAGGCGGCGCAGGCGATCGGCATGTCCTATCCCGAACTCTGTGTGGCCATCCTGTCCGACGCTGCGTGCAAAGTGCGCAGCCCGGCGCGCAATCCCTGATTGGACTATCCGTGTGGAACGACGCTCGCACCACCAACCTGATCGCCAACACGCTTGCCGTGCTGGCGGTGCTCGCCATGCTGGCGGCGGGGCTGGTGTGGCTGGCCAAAAGGCCGTATTTCGATTTGACCGCCATCGAGCTGGAGGCGGCGCCGGGATCGCAACTGCACTATGTATCGCCGGTCAGCATGCGGGCGGCCATTGCAGGCGGCCTGAAAGGCAATTTCTTTACCATGGACCTGGACCAGGCCCGCGAACTATTCGAGTCCGCGCCATGGGTGCGGCACGCCGCGATACGTCGCATCTGGCCCAACGTGCTGCGGGTCCGGATCGAGGAACAGCAGCCTCTGGCGCTCTGGAACGAGAACCAGATGATCAATACCTGGGGGGAATCGTTCACCGCGAACACGGGCGAATTGGACGACGAATCGGCGTTGCCCCACTTCTATGGGCCGGAAGGCAGCGAGAGCCTGGTTGTGCAGCGCTACGCGGAGCTGGCGCGATGGTTCGCGCCGCTGGACATGCGCGTCCAGGACCTGGAATTGAGCGCGCGCTACGCATGGCGCGTCACGCTGTCCACGGGATTGAAGCTGGACCTGGGACGGGATCCGGGCGCCGATGCGCCGGATCCCAACGGCCCGCCGGGCGCGCTGCCGTTCGCGGCGCGCATCCAGCGCTTCGTGCAGGCCTGGCCCGCATTGAACCAGAAACTGGAGGGCCGTCCCATATTGCAGGCCGATCTGCGCTACCCCAACGGGTTTGCCCTGGCCCTGGCGCCGCTGCCGGAAGCCGAATCGAAAACCAAACCGAAACCCAATCTAAAAAAGCGCTAACGCCATGACCCGTGACATCAAGGACTTAATCGTCGCCCTCGATATCGGAACCAGCAAGGTGGTGGCCGTCGTCGCCGAGATCCTGCCGGAAGGCCGGTTCGAGGTACTGGGCCTGGGCCAGCACGAATCGCGCGGCATGCGCAAGGGCGTTGTCGTCAATATCGAAACCACGGTCAATTCCATCCAGCGCGCGCTGGAGGAAGCCGAGCTGATGGCCGACTGCAAGATCCGCGATGTCTACACGGGCATTGCCGGCAGCCATATCCGCAGCTTCAATTCCAGCGGCATGGTGGCGGTGAAGGACAAGGAGGTGACGGCCACCGACGTGGCGCGCGTCATCGAGACCGCCAAGGCGGTGAACATTCCGACCGACCAGCAGGTACTGCATGTGCTGACGCAGGAATTCATCGTCGACGGCCAGGAAGATATACGCGAACCCATCGGCATGAGCGGCTTGCGGCTGGAAGTGCGGGTGCATATCGTCACGGGCGCGGTCAGCGCCGCGCAGAACATCGTCAAGTGCGTGCGGCGTTGCGGGCTGGAGGTGCAGGATCTGATCCTGCAGCCGCTGGCGTCCAGCCTGGCCGTCCTGACGACGGACGAGAAGGAACTGGGCGTGGTGCTGGTCGACATCGGCGGCGGCACCACCGACGTGGCCATCTTCACCGGCGGCGCGATCCGCCACACGGCCGTGATCCCCATCGCCGGCGACCAGATCACCAATGACATCGCGGCGATGCTGCGTACGCCGACGCCCGACGCGGAGGAAATCAAGCTGCGCTACGGCGTGGCCAAGCAGGTGCTGGCCAGTCCGGACGAAACCGTCGAAGTGCCGGGATTGGGCGATCGCGGCCCGCGGCTGGTTAAGCGCCAGGCATTGGGTGCCGTAATCGAGCCGCGTATCGAGGAACTGTTCACGCTGGTCCAGCAGGTGGTGCGGGATTCCGGTTACGAGGACCTGCTGGCTTCGGGCGTGGTCCTGACCGGAGGCTCGGCCCAGTTGCCCGGCATGGTGGAACTTGCCGAGGATGTATTCCTCAAACCCGTGCGGGTCGCGGTACCGGAATACGAAGGCAGCCTTGCCGACGTGATGCGCAATCCGCGTTTCGCGACGGTGATGGGGCTGTTGCAGGAAGCGCGCATGCAGCGCATGCGCGGCCGCAAGGTCGCCGCGCAGACGGGCAACTTCAAGAGCCTGTTGGCGCGGATGAAGGAGTGGTTCATGAATTAAGTAGGGATCGCGCTGCCAGCGATCCCGGGGCGTGCCGAGCAGGAAAGCGGCGCGCTGGCGGAGACGCTTCAAACCCGTGGCGGACCAAGGTGTCGGCGTCGGCTTTGAGGCGATTCACAAAGAAGGTAGTTGGGGAATTTCTTGTGATTTGCAATCAGACTTGAGGGAGTCGCATCATGAACTTTGAAATGCTCGAGAACAGCACCAAAGGGACCGTGATCAAGGTCGTTGGTGTCGGAGGCGCGGGCGGCAATGCCGTCGCGCACATGATCCGGAACGGCGTCAGCGGGGTCGATTTCATCTGCGCGAATACCGATGCGCAGGCCTTGGCGGCCACCAATGCGCCGGTGCAGATTCGCCTGGGCCGCACCGGCCTGGGCGCAGGCGCCAAGCCGGAGCAGGGACGCGCGTCGGCCGAAACCGCGCGCGAGGAAATCCGTGCCGCCCTGAACGGCGCGCACATGGTGTTCATTACCGCCGGCATGGGCGGCGGCACGGGTACGGGCGCCGGCCCCGTGGTGGCCGAAGTGGCCAAGGAGCTCGGGATACTCACCGTAGGCGTGGTGACCAAGCCCTTCTCGTTCGAAGGCAACAAGCGCTTGAAGATGGCCGAAGAGGGCATCAATGAGCTGGCCAAGCATGTGCATTCGCTGATCGTCGTGCTGAACGAGAACCTGTACGAACTGATGGACGAGGACGCGACGCAGGAAGACTGCTTCAAGTCCGCCGACGACATCCTGCACAACGCCTGCGCGGGCATCGCCGAAATCATCAATGTGGAAGGCAACGTCAACGTCGACTTCGAGGACGTCAAGACCATCATGGGTGAGCAGGGCCAGGCCATGATGGGCACGGCGACCGCCTCGGGGGCCGACCGCGCCCGCGTCGCGGCTGAGCATGCCATCGCTTGCCCGCTGCTGGAGGGCATCGATCTGCACGGCGCCCGCGGCGTGCTGGTAAACATTACCGCCGCCCGTTCCCTGAAGATGCGCGAAACGCGCGAAATCATGGAAACCATACGTGGCTACGCGTCCGAGGATGCCACGGTGATCTTCGGTACGGCGTACGACGAATCCATGGGCGACAACCTGCGCGTTACCGTGGTGGCCACCGGCCTGGGTCGCACTTCCAGCCGTCCGCAACTGGTGCAGAACCGCGCCGAATCGTTGCGCACGGGTACGGACGACTTCCCGATGGCCGGCATGGCGCACCAGGGCGCCGGTCAGGGTGACTACCGCAATCTGGACATGCCTTCGGTGATGCGCAACCCCCGCACGCAGGCCTCGGCCCAGGTGCGCGCGCTGGAAAGCTCCGGAATGGATCACTTCGACATCCCGGCTTTCCTGCGCAAGCAGGCTGACTAAGGTTGTTTCCGAGGCCCGGGCAGGCGGCTTAACCGCCGCCAGTCGTCCGGGTCCCAGGATGCATCCCTCCCTCGAACCCGGCCCCGCTTCCCCAGGCGGGGCCGGGAAGGGAACATATTGAGCGGTTTCAGTTAGTTTCAGGCTATCGGTACCGTAGGTTCGTTTGCCTTGGATGTGTGTGAACCCAGGGTTACAATGTTGCTCTTGCAACGGCAAGAGCGGGGGCGTGCGCCCGCCAACCAAGAATCCCAACAGGCCTCATGTTTCGTCAACGCAGCATACAGAATCTGGTCAAGACTACTGGCGTCGGTGTGCATTCCGGCCGCCGGGTCGAGCTCACGCTTCGTCCGGCTGCGCCGAACACTGGCATCGTATTTCACCGCATCGACCTGCCCGAAGTCGTGGACCTGCCCGCGCAGGCGACGGGGGTGGGCGATACCCGCATGGCGTCCGTGCTGCAACAGGGAGACGTGCGCGTTTCCACGGTTGAGCACCTCATGTCCGCCCTGGCGGGCCTGGGCATCGATAACCTGCATGTCGACCTGACGGGCGAGGAAGTGCCCATCATGGACGGCAGCGCCGCCACGTTCGTGTATCTGCTGCGCTCGGCCGGCATCGTCGAGCAGAATGCCCCCAAGCGCTTCATCCGGGTGCTCAAACCCATCGAAGTCCGCGAGGGCGAAGGCCGCAACGAGAAATGGGCCCGGCTGGAGCCGCATGACGGATTCGCGCTGGCCTTTTCCATCGATTTCCGCCATCCCGCCATCGATTCCACGGCCAACTTCGCCGAAGTCGACTTCGCCACCCATTCCTATACGCGGGAAATCGCCCGCGCACGCACCTTCGGTTTCGTCAATGAAGTCGAGGCCTTGCGTTCGATGGGGCTGGCGCGCGGCGGCAGCCTGGACAACGCCATCGTCATGGACGAATACCGCGTCCTGAACAGCGACGGGCTGCGGTATGACGACGAGTTCGTCAAGCACAAGATCCTGGACGCCATCGGCGACCTGTACCTGCTCGGCAAGCCGTTGGTCGCGCGCTATGTCGCCTGCAAGTCGGGCCATGCCTTGAACAACCAGCTGGCGCGCGCGCTGCTTGCCCAGCAGGAATCCTGGGAACTGGTGTCGTACCAGTCCCAAGCGGAAGCGCCCCAGGCCTTCCGCTACGAGTGGAAGCTAGCGTAGGGAGCCCACCCCCGAAGCGCTGCGCGCTTCCCCCTCAAGGGGGCGACGCTAGCGGACCGGCGGAGCCGGATCCGCGGCGTCCCCGGTGGGCTGCACCTGTTTCTTGCGACGAGCTGTGGTGAGCCCATCCCGAAGCGCTACGCGCTTTCCCCTCAGGGGGGCGACGCCAGCGGACCGGCGGAGCCGGATCCGCGCGTCCCCGATCCGGCTACAGCCGTTTCGGGCGATGCGGGCGGTGCGTAACGCCATGGAAAATTGATTCAGCCTTGGCGGTGATGGCGCAGCAGGCGCTCCACCGCATCGGCTAGCGGGCCGGGATTCAACGTTTCCCGCAACGTCTCGAAAGCGCCGAGGGCCGTCTCATCCAGGGGAATAGCCTCTCTGGGCGGGCGGGGCGCTTTCATCCCGGTACCCGGCAGGCCGGCTTGAACCTTGACCGCGATTTCGTTAAGGTTCCACCCTGCCGCCTGCAATGCCTGCGCGATGCGCGGCGCCATCTGGCGCAGCTTCGCCGCATGGGCGGCACTGGGCACGGCCAGCTGCAGCCGATCGGTTTCCAGGCGCGCGACCCGGCACACGGCCCCCAGGACCGGCGGCACCGCCGCCGCCACGGTGCGCTGGATCTGCAGATGCAGGCGCGCCGTGGCCAGGACGCCCGCACCCCGGGCATCATGGCCCAACCAGCCCATGGCGGTATTTTCGCCACGGGCCGGCTTCGAATTAGGACGGTATGGCGCGCGCTTGTTCATGCCGGTCCGGTGAGGATTGCTCGATTGAAGTTTGTCATTATGCATGCCCGACGGGGATCGACGGGACATTTCACCATCGACGGTGGCCGGCTTGCCGTGCTGATGAGCAGTGCACTGCTGCTCGCGGCATTGGCGGGCGCGCTGCTTTATCGCGGCTTGGCGCCCGGCGGCGTGCTGCCCGCGGCACAAGCGGGCACCGCGCCGCTGGACCCGTCCGACAGCGCTGCCGGCGATACCTTGCACCAGGCGCTGGCGCTGCTGGCCGATAAGGTGGGAACCTTGCAGGCGCGCCTGGCGGGCGTGGATGCCTTGAGCCGCCGGCTGGCGATTGCCGCCGGCATTCCCCTGTCCGACGCCCTCGCCAGCGCCTCGGGCGGCATAGGGAGCGGCAGGGCGTCCGCCCTGGCCGGAAACGCCCCGGAACCGATGGACGACGGGGCAGGCAACGCGGAGGCCGAACCGTCGGGCCCCGCCCAGTCGCTGGGCCGCGACATCGATGTCCTGTCCGCGGAACTGGCCGAACGGATGGCGGCCCTGCAAGTTTTCGATATGGCGCTGACGCGCCGCCGCGCCGACCTGGCCCGCCTGCCATCATCCATGCCGGTAACGGATTATCCCTACCTGAGCTCCTCCTATGGCTGGCGCCGCCATCCGGTGACCGGCCGCTATCTGCGGCACGACGGTCTGGATTTCGCCGCCCCGCGGGGAACGCCCATCCTGGCGGCCGCGGGCGGAGTCGTGCTGGCGGCCGGCGCGGATGCCGGCTATGGGCAGCGTGTCGACATCGACCACGGCGATGGCCTGACCTCGCGCTACGCGCATGCGTCCGAAGTGCTCGTCAAGGCGGGAGACCTGGTCGAGCGGGGCCAACTGATCGCGCGCGTGGGCTCTTCCGGCGTGTCCACGGGGCCGCATCTGCATTTCGAGGTCCGCCTGGCGGGACAGGCCATGGACCCGCGTCTCTTCCTGGGCCGTCCGCCCACCGCGCCGCCCGCGCTCGCTTCCGCGACCACGCCCGTCGTCCGCTGACCTGACCCGGCGCGCGCCCGGCGGCCAGCCATGGTCTCAGGGCTCGAAACGTTGCCCTCGCGGTGCGTTACACTCGATCGTTTCCCGGCGGACCCTCTTCCGCTTCACTGACAACAATACTTGACGCGTGCTGACGGTCCGTAACCCGGTCGCAGGCGCGCGCGGACATACGCATGGTTTCTCTGCTCAAAAAACTCATAGGCAGCCGTAATGACCGGCTGCTTAAGCAGTATCGCAAGGTGGTGAGCCAGATCAACGGCCTCGAATCAGCCATCGCCGCGCTCTCGGACGAGCAACTGGCGGCCAAGACCCAGGAATTCCGCACCCGCTTCCAACAGGGTATTTCGCTGGACGATCTGCTGCCCGAGGCCTTCGCCGTCGTGCGCGAGGCAGGCAAGCGCGTGTTCGGCATGCGCCATTTCGACGTGCAGATGCTGGGCGGTATCGCCCTGCACAACGGCAAGATCGCCGAAATGCGCACGGGCGAAGGCAAAACCCTGATGGCGACGCTGCCGGTCTATCTCAATGCGCTGTCCGGCAAGGGCGTGCATGTGGTCACCGTCAACGACTACCTGGCCCGGCGCGATGCCGAGTGGATGGGCCGCTTGTACCGCTTCCTGGGGATGACCGTGGGCGTGGTGGTGCCCCAGCAGCCCAACGAAGAGAAAAAGGCGGCTTACGCGGCCGATATCACCTACGGGACGAACAACGAGTTCGGTTTCGACTACCTGCGCGACAACATGGAGTATCGCGTCGAGGACCGCCGCCAGCGCGTGCTGTCGTACGCGATCGTCGACGAAGTGGATTCGATCCTGATCGACGAGGCTCGCACCCCGCTGATCATTTCCGGGCAGGCCGAGGACCACACCGAGCTGTATGTCCGCATGAATGCGGTGCCGCCGCTGCTGCAGCGCATGGAATCGGAGCCCAAGCCGCAGGAACCCGAACCCGCGGGCGACTACTGGGTCGACGAGAAAAGCCAGCAGGTCTATCTGTCCGAAGCCGGCCATGAGCACGCCGAGGCCATCCTCGGTCGCCTGGAGATACTGCCGCAAGGCGAGTCCCTGTACGACCCGCGCCACATCGCGCTGATGCATCACCTGATGGTGGCCCTGCGCGCCCACACCCTGTTCTTCCGCGACCAGCAGTACGTGGTGCAGGAAGGGGAAGTCGTCATCGTCGACGAATTCACCGGGCGCCTGATGGTGGGCCGCCGCTGGTCCGACGGCCTGCACCAGGCGGTCGAGGCCAAGGAAGGCGTGAAGATCCAGCACGAGAACCAGACGCTGGCGTCCATCACGTTCCAGAACTATTTCCGCATGTACGACAAGCTGTCGGGCATGACGGGCACGGCGGATACCGAGGCGTACGAATTCCAGGAGATCTACGGGCTGGAAACGGTCATCATCCCGACCAACAAGCCCATGATCCGCAAGGACCAGAACGACCAGGTCTTCAAGACCGCGCGCGAGAAATACGACGCGATCCTGGCCGACATCCGTGACTGCCACGAACGCGGGCAACCCGTCCTGGTGGGCACCACCAGTATCGAAAACTCCGAACTGCTGTCGGGCCTGCTGCAGAAGGTGAAGCTGCCGCACCAGGTGCTCAACGCCAAGCAGCACGCGCGCGAAGCGGAAATCGTCGCGGAAGCCGGCAAGCCGGGACACATCACGATCGCCACCAACATGGCGGGGCGCGGCACGGACATCGTGCTGGGCGGCAGTGTCGATAAGCAGATCGACCTGATCCACGCGGACGAATCGCTGCCCGAGGCGGAAAGGAACGCGCGTATCGAGAAGATCCGCGGCGACTGGAAGCCGGCCAACGAAAAGGTGAAGCAGGCCGGCGGCCTGCGCATCATCGGCACCGAGCGCCACGAATCCCGCCGTATCGACAACCAGTTGCGCGGCCGCGCCGGCCGCCAGGGCGATCCGGGGTCCTCGCGCTTCTACCTGTCGCTGGAAGATCCGCTGATGCGCATCTTCGCCGGTGACCGGGTGCGCGCCATCATGGAGCGCCTGAAGCTGCCGGAAGGCGAGCCCATCGAGGCCGGCATGGTTTCGCGTTCGATCGAGACCGCGCAGCGCAAGGTCGAAGGGCGCAACTTCGACATCCGCAAGCAGCTGCTCGAATACGACGACGTCGCCAACGACCAGCGCAAAGTGCTGTACGCACAACGCAACGAAGTCCTGGAGGCGGCAACCGTCAGCCCGACGGTGGAAGGCCTGCGCGACGGCGCCATCGTCGAACTCTTCCGCGCCCACGTGCCGGAGGAATCGGTGGAAGAACAGTGGGACATCCCCGCGCTGCAGCGCGCGCTGGAGTCCGATTTCCACATATCCCTGCCGCTGACGGAGATCCTGGAGAAGGAAACCAACCTGACCGACGACGACTTGCTCGAGCGCGTGCGGGAAGCGGCCGCCGCGTCCTATCGCGGCAAGATGGAGCAGGTAGGCGCCGAAGCCTGGGGTCAGTTCGAATGCTCCATCATGCTGCAGGCGATCGACCAGCACTGGCGCGAGCACCTGTCTTCGCTGGATTACCTGCGCCAAGGCATCCATCTGCGCGGCTACGCCCAGAAGAATCCCAAGCAGGAATACAAGCGCGAAGCCTTCGAACTCTTTTCCGGCATGCTGGACCGTATTCGCGACGACGTCGTCAAGGTACTGATGACGGTGCGCATCCAGTCGCAGGAACAGGTGGCGGCGGCCGAAGCCGAAGCTGCCCAGTCCCACGTGCACAACGTCCAGTACCAGCACGCCGATTACGACGAGGCGCTCGCGGCGGGGCAGGACGAACGTCCGCAGGGGCCGCAGCCGGTACGCAACGCGATGCCGAAGGTCGGCCGCAACGATCCCTGCCCCTGCGGCAGCGGCAAGAAGTTCAAGCAGTGCCACGGCAAGCTGGCGTAAGGGACACGCGATGACGGTACCCGCCGGGACGACAGAACTGGATCATGCCGTGATCATGGTGCGGGACCGCCTGGAACAGGCGGCGCCCCATTTCGAGCGGCAGGGGTACACGCTGAGCGAGACGGAAGTCCACAACCTGGGCTCCTGGAACCGCCTGATCGTCCTGGCGCATTCCTATGTGGAATTGCTGGGGTGGCCGCCGGGCAAGCCGCCCGCGCGCAAGGAAATCGCCGATTCGCCGCTGGGCCTGGAGGCCCTGGTCCTGCGCACGGAAGACGCCGAAGCAACCTATGAAAGGCTGCGCGCCGCCGGCTACGCGGTGAATCCCGTGCAGGTGCTGACGCGTCCGGCCCGGGTCAATGGCCAGATCATGGAAGCCCGATTCCATACGGTGCGCTTCGCGGAACAGCCCATTCCCGGCATCCGGCTTTATTTCTGCCGGCACCTGACACCCGAATTCGTGTGGCAGCCGGCATTGATGAACCATGCCAACGGCGCGCGGGCCGTGGTGGAAGTTTCCGCTCATGCCGAAGATCCCGCCGCGCTGGCGGCGCGTTTCGCCGATGTCGCCGATACCACGGCGCGGCAGGCGGATGACGGCGACTGGATCGTACCGCTGGGCCATGCCTGCCTGCGCATCGCCCAGGTCCCGGCGGGGCACGGCAACGCCTTGGGCACGGTGACCCTGGCGGACGGCGAAGGACGCCGCCAGTTGCTCGACACGGCGTTCTGATTCCCCAGGGCCGCCCGCCATCGGGGCCGTCTTACAGACGAAAACACGCGCCCGGCGCGGCCATGCCGTTCCGGGCTTTTTCTTTGCCTTATGCAGGCTTTCCCAGGGCCCATCGGCAAGCCTGCGGGTAAATACGGTGGCGGCGCGAAGTGTATACACCTTAGTATGCACTTCCATAGGAGCACGATCCATGGCACTCGCCCGCTACGCGGCACGGACTTCCGCCGGTCTGGCTGACCTGTATGACGCCGTCAAGGCCATGGCGGTGCAGTTCGAATTCAAGCCCGGCCAACGCATCAACGAAGTCGAACTGGCTCGCCAACTCAATGTGAGCCGCACGCCGCTGCGCGAGGTGCTGAACCAGCTGATGGTGGAAGGCTTCGTCACGCGCGCGGTCAATCGCGGCTTCATCGGCCGTCCCCTGGATGCCAAGCAGATATACAGTCTTTACGAGTTCCGCTCCGTCCTGGAGTGCGGCATCGTGCGGGCCGCCTGCGAACGGGCCACGGACGCGCAGCTGGATGCGCTGCAGGCCCAGGTGGAAGCTTCGCGCGACGTGCCGGAGGACGCCGATGCCGTGCGCCTGCTCGCCCTGGACGAGGAATTCCACGTGTCGCTGGCGAGGCTGACCGGCAACGAGGAATTCGTGCGCAGCCTGGAAAGTGTCAATGCGCGCATCCATTTCGTGCGCTGGATCGATATGCGGCAGGGCCGCCGTGCCCACACGCAATCCGAGCACCTGCGCATCGTGCAGGCCCTGCGCGCGCGCGATCAGGCGCTGCTGCAGGAACTGGTGTCGCGGCATATCGGCCGCCGCCTGGACCAGATCACCGATGTCATCCGTACGGGTTTTTCGACGATCTATATGCGAGACCAGCTCGAAGACAAAGCCTGACAACCACAAGGGGAAACCATGTCCACGACCAAGAACGATTCGAGCCCACGCCACGCCGGACGCCGGCGCCTGGCCCTCGCGGCCGCGCTATGCGCGGCGCTGGGCGGCGCTTTGGCGGCCGCGCCGGCGGCACACGCCGCTGACGAAAAACCGCTGATCCTGGTGGTGCCGTATCCGCCCGGCGGCAGTACGGACATCCTGGCTCGCATCATGCAGCCCAAGTTGTCCGAACGCATGCACGGCCGTACCGTGATCGTCGAAAACCGCGCGGGCGCCGCCAGCCAGATCGCGACCGGCTTCGTGGCGCGCTCGGCGCCGGACGGCAACACGCTGCTGGTCAGCTTCGACAACCACGGCATCAATCCGGCGGCCAAGCCCAACCTTCCCTACGATACCTTCAAGGATTTCGTGGGCATCTGCCTGACGGTGCGCTTCCCGCTCGTCATCGGCGCCAATCCCCATGTGCCCGGCGATACGCTGAGCGCGTTCTTCGACGCGGCCCGCAAGAACCCTCGCAAGCAGTACAACTTCGCGTCCACCGGCGTGGGGTCGCTGAATCACCTGGCGCCGGAACAGCTCAAGCGCCTGTCCGGCGTCGACTTGCTGCACGTGCCCTACGGGGGTGGTGGTCCGGCGGTGCAGGCCGTGGTGGGGGGCCAGGCCGACATGACCTGGCTCAGCTATGCCGCGCTGCGCGGGCAGATCCAGGCCGGCAAGATCAAGCCGCTGGCGGTGGCGGGCGAAAAACGCCTTCCCGATCTGCCCAATGTGCCGACCGTCGCGGAATCCGGTTTCCCGGGATTCGAAGCCTATTCCTGGAGCGGCATGTTCGCGCCCGCCAAGACGCCGCCTGCAACGGTGAAGGCGCTGACCGCGGATTTCCAGGCGGTACTGGCCGATCCGGAGGTGCGCCGCAAGCTCACCGAGGCGGGATTCGAGGTGATCGGTTCCGACGGCCCGACCCTGGATGCCTACGTCAAGCGCGAGTACCAGCGCTGGGACCAGTTCATCAAGACCAACCACATCAATCTGGAAAACTGAGATGGATCAATTGAATGGTGCCGAAGCCATGGTGCGCATGCTCCAGGCCTACGACGTAAAGCACATCTTCGGCCTGTGCGGCGATACCAGCCTGCCGTTCTATGACGCCCTGGCCCGGTTGGATCACGGCATCCGCCACGTGTTGACGCGCGATGAACGCAGCGCCGGGTATATGGCGGACGCCTATGCGCGCGTCACCGGCAAGGTCGGCGTCTGCGAGGGCCCCAGCGGTGGCGGCGCCACCTATCTGCTGCCCGGCCTGGTGGAAGCCAACGAGTCGTCGATACCCGTCCTGGGTATTACCTCGGACGTGGCCGTCGGTTCGCGCGGGCGCTATCCGCTTACCGAACTGGACCAGGAAGCGCTGTATCGGCCCCTGACCAAATGGAACCGCACCATAGACCGCGCCGACCAGATCCCCGGCATGGTTCGCGCCGCCTTCCGCGCCATGACCGGCGGCAAGGCCGGCGCGGCGCACCTGTGCTTTCCCTACGATGTGATGAAGCAGAAGGTCGATGCGGCGGACATCTGGGCGCAAGCGGAACACGCGCGCTTCCCCGCGATGCGGTATGCGCCGGATCCGGCGGACATCGCCCGCGCCGCGGCCATCCTGGCGGAGTCGCGCGCGCCCGTCATCATCTGCGGCGGCGGCGTGGTGATCGCGGACGGCTGCGCCGCCCTGAAGACGCTGGCGGAGTCCCTGAAGGCCGCGGTATGCGTGACCGTCAGCGGGCAGGGCAGCCTGGCCGACACACATCCGCTGAATGCCGGCGTGGTAGGGTCTAACGGCGGCATCATGGCCACGCGAGACGTGGTTGCCGCGGCGGACGTCGTGATGTTCGTCGGCTGCCGGGCCGGTTCGACTTCCACCGAGCACTGGCGTTTCCCCGGCCGCGATACGACCATCCTGCATATCGACGTCGACCCCATGGTCGTGGGCACCAACTATCGCACAGAAGTCGGCATGATCGGCGACGCCCGGCTGGCGCTCGAGGCCCTGATCGCGGAAGTGACGCCGCGCCTGGCCCGGCGCCGCGCGGACGCCATCGATGGCGCCGTGCTGGCGGGCAAGGCCCAGGCGGCCCGTGCCGCCCAGCTGGATGCGCTGGCCGCCTCGACCGAGCGCCCCATCCGGCCCGAGCGCGTGGTCAAGACCCTGAATCGCCTGCTACCTGATGACGCGGTGGTCTGCGCGGATCCGGGCACGCCTTGCCCATACTTTTCCGCCTACTACGACGCCGCGCGGCCGGGCCGGCATTTCATCACCAACCGCGCTCACGGCGCGCTCGGCTATTCGCTGTCGGCCGCGTTCGGCGCATGGTTCGGGCGTCCGCAGTCCAAGTGCGTCTCGGTGATGGGGGATGGCAGCTTCGGCTTTACGGTGGGCGAACTGGAAACCATCGTGCGGCACAAGGCGCCGCTGCTGATGATCGTGTTCTCCAATTCCGTGTATGGCTGGATCAAGGCCAGCCAGAAGGCCGGCTACGACGAGCGCTATTACAGCGTGGACTTCGACCGTACCGACCATGCGCGCATCGCCGAGGCCTACGGCGTCAAGGCCTGGCGCGTGGAGGATCCGTCGCAGCTTGAATCGGCGCTGCGCGCGGCCATGGAACACGATGGTCCGGCACTGGTCGATGTGCTGGCCCAGCCGCTGCAGGATGCGGCTGCCCCGGTAAGCCAGTGGATGGGTTAAGCGGGCGAGGCCACGGCCGACGGCATGCTGGCCACGACGTGATTCACGCCCGTGGCCAGCGCCTGTGCGTCAATACCGTACACGTGCAGCGATATGGCGACGTCGTCGCCGGCATTGCCCAGGCGGTGTATCTGGTCCAGCCCTTGCGCGGCCGTGACGATGTCCCCGGGAAGACGGCGCACCTGGCCCTCGGCGCGCGCGCATTGGCCGCGCTCGTCCCACGCGTAGAGGGTTTCGGTGAGCGCACCCTTGACCACCCGGTAGGCGCACCAGGTGTGGTGGCCGTGCACGGGGCTGAATTGTCCCGGCGGCCAGACCAGGTAGACGATGGTGAAGCGTCCGTGCGGATCCGCGTAGGCCACGTGGCGCGAATAGCCGCCGCGCCGGGCCGCCAGGGCGCCGGGGCATACCGCGTCCAGGGCTGCGCCGGGATCCGCATCCGCCACCCCCTTGGCGAGGGCGCCGAGCAGGCCGTCGCCCGCCAGCCGGCCCGCGGCCAGGATGGAGTCGCACAGGGGGGCGAGCGCAGGATGAGGAGAATGATATTGCATGATTGACGGCCGGGGTGTCTGTTGGATTCCATCCTACCCCTAGTTTCGAGCAAAAATATTGCTGAATTGCCCGGACAATGCCGCGATATTGGAAGAGGCTTGCGCGATTCCGCCCTGCCGCCTTACGCCACGCCCGTGACCGGGATCTCGTAAGCCCGCACCGCCGGTGCGTCCCCGTGCCAGGGTTCGATGTCCACCAGCGCGGACAGGGCGCTGCTGCCCTGGGCCAGTTGCGACGTGCCGATATCCGGCGTCAAGACGTTCGGATTGCCATGCCGTTCCAGCGATGCGTCCTCGGCATCGAACCACGCGCCCGTGGACATGACCAGCACACCCTGCATCACGCCGTCGTCGACGATGGCGCCCGCCAGGCACGCGCCGCGGCCGTTGTGGATCCGTACCAGCGCGCCGTCGCGGATGCCACGCGCGGCGGCATCGGCGGGATGGATGCGCACGGGTTCCCGGCCCTGGATTTTGCTGGCATTGGAAAGTGGCGTTGGATCCAGCTGGGAATGCAGTCGATGCGCCGGCTGGCTGCTGACCAGATGCAGCGGCCGGTGGCGCGCGGCATCCGCGCCCAGCCATTCGGCCGGCGCCAGCCAAGCCGGGTGGCCGGGGCAATCGTCGTAGCCGAAGCCGGCCACGCGTTCGGAATACAGCTCGATGCGGCCCGATGGCGTTTGCAGCCGATGCGCCCGCGGGTCGCGCCGGAAATCCTCGAACAGCACGAAGTGCCGGCGCGGCGCCGGCAGCGCCAGAAAGCCGCGTTCCCAGAAATCCTCGAAGGGCGGCGCGTCGGGAAGGTCGCCCACCCGCGCCCACCGGGCTCGCATGATTTCGTACATGTGCGCCAGCCATTGCCGGGCGTCGCGGCCTTCGGTATAGGCGGCTTCGTAGCCCCCCATCGCGGCCAATTCCCGGTAGATCTCGACGTCATCCCGGCTGTGTCCCTGCGGCGGCAGGGCGCGGTGCATCGCGAACACATAGCCGTCGCGCGACGAAGCGCCAATGTCCTCGCGTTCCAGCGTGGTCGTGGTCGGCAGTACGATATCGGCACGCCGGGCGGTGGGCGTCCACCAGGTCTCGTGGACCACGATGGTTTCCGGGCGCCGCCATGCGGTTTGCAGCCGATTCAGGTCCTGGTGGTGGTGGAAAGGGTTGCCGCCTGCCCAGTAAACCATCCGCACGTCCGGATAGCGGTATTCGCTGCCGTTGAACTGGTAAGCCGCGCCGGGCTGCAGCAGCATGTCCGCGATGCGGGCCACCGGGATGGAGCGCGCGGCCGGATTCACGCCCTCGGGCAGTTCCGGTACCGCGGCATCCACGCGCGGGTTGCCCGCGCTGTTGATGGAGCCCAGGCCGAAGCTGAAACCGCCGCCGGGCAGGCCGATCTGGCCCAGCATGGCGGCCAGCGCGATGCAGGCCCAATAGGGCTGTTCGCCATGATGGGCGCGCTGCAGCGACCAGGTGCAATTGACCAGCGAGCGGCATTCGGCGGCCGCGAGCGCCAGCCGCCGCACCGTGTCCGCCGGCACGCCGCAAATGGCCGCGGCCCAGTCGGCGGTCTTTGCCTGGCCGTCGGTGTCGCCGCGCAGGTAGGCGGCGTAGCGCTCGAAGCCGTGGCAGCAGCGGGCCAGGAAATCCGCATCATGGCGGCCGGACGCCAGCAGGACGTAGGCCATGCCTATCATCAATGCCGCGTCGGTATTGGGCCGGATGGGTATCCATTCCGCCGGAATATCCGCCGGCATGTCGCCGCGAGTGGGGGAAACGATGACGATGCGAGCCCCGCGCGCCGCCGTGCGCCGCAGCCAATGGGCGGTGGTGTGTTCGCCGGCGCCGCCGGCGATGACCTGCGCGTTGCGCAGCGGCATGCCCCCGAATGCCAGTATCAGGTCGGTGTGACTCGCCACGCTGTTCCAGTCCGTGACCTTGCCGGTGAGCGGCTGCCAGGTGCCGATGACGTGGGGCAGCAGGAATTGCGCGGCGCCCCAGCTGTAATTGCCGACCTGATCTGTGCAACCGCCGCCGGCATACAGGAAGCGGCGCGTCTGGCTCATGGCATTGTGCAAGCGGCCGGCGGAGGCCCAGCCATAGGAGCCGCCGAAAACCGCCTCCGCTCCGTGGCCGGCGCGCACCCGGGCCAGTTCCTCATGCACCAGTTTCAGCGCGGTCTCCCAGCTGACCTCGACATAGCGGTCGATGCCCCGGCCTTCACCTTGGCCGCGCCGGCGCAGCCAGCCTTCGCGCACGGCCGGCCGCGCGATGCGAAGCGGCGAATGCACCATGGCCGGCATGGCGTGGATCATGGGCGAGGGGGCCCGGTCACGTAGGAAGGACTCGCAGGCCACCAGCCGGCCGTCGCGCACCACGGCGGTATAGGCGCCCCAGTGCGACAGGGTGGGATAGCGTTCGGTGCGGGATGACATGATTCCGGTGGTTTAACACAAACGCGTGTTCCGCCCGGCGATGGACGCGGCCCGCGGGAACGGGCAAGATGGCGCGCGTTGCGGAGAAAAATCCATGGATCAGACCGATATCAAGATCCTGAGCCTGTTGCAGAAAGACGCCGGCTGTTCGGTCGCGGAAATCGCCGAGCAGGTCAATCTGTCGGTGACGCCCTGCTGGCGGCGCATCCAGAAGCTGAAGGAAGACGGCGTCATTGCGCGCAACGCCGTGCTGCTGGATCCGGTTGCCCTGGGATTGAAGCTGACCGTGTTCGTGACCATCAAGACCAGCCAGCATAGCGCCAAGTGGACCCGCCGGCTGATCGACGCCGTGCAGGCCCTGCCCAACGTGGTCGAATTCCACCGCATGGCCGGCGATATCGACTACATGTTGAAGGTCGTGGTCGAGGACATGGCCGCCTATGACCGCTTCTACCGCCGCCTGATCGACGCCGTGGACCTCCTGGACGTCAGCGCCAGCTTCTCCATGGAGGTCATCAAGAGCACGACGGAACTGCCTTTGGACGGGCTGTAAGCGCAGGGGCTCCTCAACGCGCCGCCCATGGCCGCTGCCTCTGCGGGGCTGGGACGCGTTACTGGGCGGCGTATCCGGACTGCCGGGAAAGGGTTTTCGTTGCGACGACACAACGAGAACGCAGTTTTCATTTCAGCCGATTCCAATTCCGTCATCTTGCAACGTTTTTTCTTCGGCGTCGGCGTACGATCCTCATCGTCCAATCTGCACGCCAAAGAGATAGACCAGCATGTCCGCGGTTCCTTCCGACGATCCCGCTGCGCCGTTTTCCGGCGCCACGCCTGTCGACGGAATGGCGCGTGGTCGCGCCGCGAGTCCAGCCGCGCTGCCGGAAGGATTTCCCGGTTTCTGGAACGGCACGGACGACCTCTGGGTATTCGCCTATGGATCGCTGATCTGGCGGCCCGGCTTCCCATGGCAGGAGCGCCGGTTGGCCAGCATCCACGGCTACCACCGTTCGCTATGCCTGTGGTCGCGTCATCACCGGGGTTCGGATCAGGCTCCCGGGCTGGTTTTCGGCCTGGACCGGGGCGGCTGCTGCCGGGGCGTCGTGTTTCGCATCGGCGCGGCCGACGTGCCGGCCGCCTTTTCCGCGCTGTGGGAACGCGAGATGATCGGCGGGGCCTATACGCCCCGCTGGTTGACCTGCCACAGCGAACAGGGGCCCGTGACCGGGCTGGCATTCCTCTTGAACCGCGCCTGCGCCGATTATGCCGGCAACGTGGCGGAAGAACGGCGGCTGGACATTATCCGCACGGCGGTGGGCCGTTCCGGCGCCTGCCTGGAATATGTGCTGGAAACCGACCGTGCCTTGCGTGACCACGGCATCAGCGATTGCCGCCTGGGTGAACTGGTACAGCGCCTGGCACGGGCATTCTGATTGACGCCGTGGGGCTCAGAACGTCCATTTTGCAAACATGAACAGCACGTTGCCGTTGCCCTTCCCGCCCGGGATGTAGGTGGCGTAGAACGTGGCCTTGTCGTATCCGACGGACGCCAGCGGCAGGATGCCCGGGAAGGGGATGTAGTGGAAGATGTCCTGGCGCGCCGTCAGGAATGCGGTATAGCCGATGCCGAAACGCCAGTTCTGGCCTATGCGGCCGATCTTCTGGTAACCGTAGCCGGCGACGGGCTCCACGTGGCCATGTGAATCCAGGAAGGCCATGCCATACAGTCCCTGCCAGTCGCCGTCCTCGTCGTAGATGCCCTTGCCCCAGCCGCCGCCCCAGCTTTCCTCACGGAAGGACTTGATCTTCTCGGCGGAATACGCGGAACGGATATGCCAGGCATATCCCGTCATATACAGTTCGTCGCCGCCCTGGTTCCATATCTGGTCCAGGCGGGCACAGGCGCCTTGCGCCCAATTGGGCACGTTGTCGCAGGCGTATGCCGTGAAAGGCAGGGCGGCCGTTGCCGTCAGTAAGCCGACGGCAGCGGCGTGCCGCACGGCGGGAATGAAAGAACGTTTCATCGCGGGGCGTTAGGGTTGAGCACCGCGATGTGACACACGACGAAGCGTGGAAGTGCCCGCCACGCGCGTACAGGCAGGCAGGCGATGGCGATATGGCCGTGTGCACTCCAGGGGGAAGGCGTTGATATCCCGTTGAAAGCGGCGGTTATTTCGAGCGCCTTCTGGGTGCGGCGAGTCGCCGCGGGGACGAGGCGAAACAGAGCCCGCCCGGGGGGCGGCGGTACGCCGCCGCGACGGCGCCGATTGCCGCCGCTTCTACAGTAGAAAGACCGTGGCCAGGCCCAGGAAGATGAAGAAGCCCAGCGAGTCCGTGGCGAACGTCAGCAGCACCGACGACCCGATGGCGGGGTCCTTGCCGAAGCGATCCCGCACCATGGGCACCAGCACGCCGACCGATGCCCCCACCAGCATGTTGCAGATCATGGCGGCCATCATCACCAGCGCGATGGATACCGAGCCGGAGATCGCCCACGCGAACAGCGCGGCCACCAGGCTGCCGCACAGGCCCACCAGCAGCGTCACCAGCAGTTCGCGCTTGACCAGTTGCCACAGGTTGCGGCCGGTGATGCGGCCCATCGCCAGCGCCCGGATGATCATGGTCATGGTCTGGTTGCCCGAATTGCCGCCGATACCGGCCACAATGGACATCAGGAACGCCAGGATCACGATATGGCTGACGGTGCCTTCGAAGCGGGACGCGACGAAGGAAGCCGTGGCGGCCGTGCACAAGTTGAATAACAACCAGGGCGCGCGGTTGCGCAAGGCCATCGTCACCGGCGCGAAGATGTCTTCTTCCTGCAGGCCGGCGCGGGACAGGGCCTGCTCCTGCGAATCCTCGCGCATGACATCCACCACGTCGGCGATGGTCACGCGTCCGATCAGCCGGCCCTGGTCGTCCACCACCGGGGCCGAGACCAGGTCGTACCGTTCGAATGCGCCCGCCGCGTCCGCGTCCGAATCCAGCGCGGCCAGCGTCAGGTAGTCCGTGGTCATCACGTCGCGCACGGCCGTTTCGGGTTCGCTCAATAGCAATGTCGACAATGGCAGGATGCCCTGCAGCTTGTCCTGCCGGTCGACCACGAAAATCTGGTCGGTGTGATCGGGTAATTCATGCAGGCGGCGCAGGTAGCGCAATACGACTTCCAGCGACACGTCCTCGCGCACGCGCACCATCTCGAAGTCCATGATGGCCCCGACGCTGTCTTCGGGGTAGCCCATGGCCTCGAGCAGTTGCGCGCGCTCTTCGTCGGTCAGGCCTTTCTGCACCTCGGCGACGACGTCGGCCGGCAAATCCGGCGCCAGGTCCGCCAGTTCGTCGGCATCCAGGTTTTCCGTCGCCGCCACCAGGTCCTGCCGGTCCATCGCCTCGATCAGCGACTCGCGGACCCAGTCCTCCACTTCCAGCAGCACGTCGGCGTCGTGTTCCGCGCTGACCAGTTTCCACACCGCCTGCCGCTCGTCCTTGGGCAGCGATTCCAGGATGAAGGCGATGTCCGACGGGTGCAGGCCGTCGACCAGCGCCTTCAGTTCGGCCTCGTGCTGGCGGTGCACCAACTGTTCCACCAGGTCCCGGCGCGTGTCGCCTTCTTCCTGGCGATGCACCAGGCTGGCCACGAGCTCCTGCCGGCGCAGCAGTTCCTGCACCTCGGCCAGCGCGTGCTGCGCGTCTTCGGGGTCCAGGCGGCGCGGCGCGGCGGCCGGCTTCTGCGCGATGTCGACTTCGGTCACTGATGTACCCTCCTGTCGCTGCGCGACATCCTCCCCGAGGGAGGGAGCGCCGCCTTCGGGCGGCCGGGCGGCGGCGCTCGCTGATGTACCCTCCTGTCGCTGCGCGACATCCTCCCCGTGGGAGGGAGCGTCGCCTTCGGGCGGCCGCGCGGCGGCGCTCATACGCGGCGATCCGTCATAGCGCGGGCAGCGGGCGGCTGCGGCGGGCGTCGTCCGTCGCGACATAGACCAGGGTGGCTTCCGTGACTTTCACCACCTCCGCGTCCAGGCGCTGGCGCTGCGCGTAGACTTCGACCGAAACGGTGATGGATGTCGTGCCCGTCTTGACGACATCGGCGTAGAAGCTCAGCAGATCACCGACGAATACAGGCTGTTTGAAGAGAAAGCTATTGACCGCGACGGTGGCGACGCGGCCCGCCGCGCGGCGGGCCGCCGGGACCGACCCGGCGATATCCACCTGCGCCATGATCCACCCGCCGAAGACATCGCCGTGCACGTTGGCGTCGGCGGGCATGGGCATGACTCGCAGGACGGCCTCGCGGTTCGCGGGCAGGGCAACGAAGGGCGATGTTTTGGTGGCGGACATGGGCCGGCTCCTGACGGACAACCGGCCGATTATGACGGAAATTCGTCCCTGTCGCGTGACAACCCGCTGACCGTTCAGCCGAGCAGTTTCACGAGGCCGTAGCCGCCGAAAATCAGCCACAGGTACAGGATGAAACCCAGCGCCAGGACGCGGGGTCCGGCCTTGCGGATCTGGCTGAAACGGGTTTCGATGCCCAGCGCCGTCATGGCCATGGTCAAGGCAAACACATCCAGTTTGCGCAGCTGTGCCAACACGTCGGCGGGCAGCATGTTCAACGAGTTGACCACGGCCAAGGCCAGGAAGCCGATCGCGAACCACGGGATGGGCAGGCGCGCGGCTGCCGCCTCGCCCGTGCCGGCCTTGGCCTTGGCGCTGGCGGCGCGCCGCAGCCACAGTCCCAGCACGAGCAGCACCGGCACCAGCAAGGCGACGCGCGTCATCTTCACAATGGTCGCGATTTCGGTGGTGGCCGGATCCACATTGCTGGCGGCGCCAACGACCTGGGCGACCTCGTGTATGGTGCCGCCGATATAAATGCCCAGATGCTGCGTGTCCAGGTGCAGCCAGCCGGCATGGTAGAACACCGGGTACAGGAACATGGACAGGGTGCCGAACAGGACCACCGTCGCGACCGCCACGGCGCTTTTATGCGGCTGGGCGCGCAGTGTGGGTTCGAAGGCCAGCACGGCGGCGGCGCCGCAGATGGCGCTGCCCGCCGAAGTCAGGATGGCGGTATCGCGATCCAGGCCCAGCAGGCGCTGGCCGACCACGGTGCCGATCGCCAGCGTCCCCACCACCACCGCGATGGAAACCTCCAGCCCCGGCAGTCCCACCGCCGCGATCTGCTGGATGCTGATATTCAGGCCGTAGAATGCGACGGCGATGCGCAGCAGCCGGCGCGCGGTGAAATTGACGCCGGCGCTCCAATCCTGCGGCATGGTGCCGCGCAGGAAATTGCCATAGGCCATGCCACACACGATGCCCACCACGAGGGGCGAGAATCCCAGATGGTGCAGGAAGGGAAGACCGGCAAGCTGGATGACGGCGACCGACAGAAGGGCGACAAAGAAAACGCCGTTCAGTTTGTCGCGCCAGGGGGTGGCCAGTGTAAGGGGAGCGGTAGTCGTATTCATGGTGCGGTGTCCCGGGCCGGAAGCGACAGGAACGCCTGTCCTGTTATGAGCGCGCGCCCAGCCTTAATAACTGATGGTAATGTTAGGGCGGCCACTATTATTTGAAAAATTGTTATATCGGATGTTAAATATCCGAAATGCAAATATCGGCGCGCCGCCCGTCGCCTTCGACGGGAGATGTTGCGCCGTGCCCTCGCGCTCCAGGACGACCGACCGCCATGACTCCCGAACAATTGCTGACCTTTGCCTATGTCGCCGAGGCGGGCAATATCAGCCGCGCCGCCGATTTGCTGCATCTCTCGCAGCCGGCGGTCTCCGGCCAGTTGCGCGCCTTGCAGGAGTGGTTCGGCGAGCCCCTGTATCGCCGCAGCGGCCATGGAATCGCCCTGACGTCGGCGGGTGAACGGCTGGTCGAACACGCGCGCCAGCTGCGCCACGCCTACGCGCAGGCCCGGGGCGTACGCGACGCGTGGCGCGGTATCGCGTCCGGTTCGCTGCAGCTGGGCGCCAGCACGACCCCCGCCAGCTACGTCCTGCCGGGGCTGGTCGCGGCCTTCCGGGCCCGCTATCCCGCGGTGGCGCTGCAGCTCACGGACGGCAACACACGGGAAATCGTCCAGCGCTTGTCGCAGCTGGACATGGCCTTCATCGAAGGCGACATCCCGGCGGGCCTGCCGGCCGATACCGCCGTCTACGAGTGGCGCGCCGATGAAGTCGTGGCCGTGGTCCCCGCCGACCATCCCTTGGCCCGGCGGGACAGCGTCGCCCTGGCCGACCTTGCCGCGTACTCGCTGGTCATGCGCGAACAAGGTTCGGGCGTGAGAGGGCTGATCGAACGCGCCTTCCAAGCGGAAGGATTGGCCCCCGATGTGGCGCTGGAACTCGCGGGTGTCGAAGGCGTCAAGCAGGCGGTACGCGCCGGCCTGGGCATCGGCTTCGTGTCCATCATGTCGATGCGGCACGAGGACGGCGCGCTGGTCGCGCTGCGTGTCGGCGACCGCGGGCTGACGCGCACGCTCAGCATTCTGCTGCCGCATGCATCCGCGCCGGCGCGCGCGGCGTCGCTCTTCCTGGAAATGTGCCGGGCCTAGTCCGCCGCCCCGCAGTCGGCCAGTGCGAGGCGCCTTCCAGCGTTAACTCGCCCTAGCGTGCCGGCGCTTGCGCGGCAGGGGCCGCGGCTAGGCGGGAGAGCGCCAGCCGGACCCAGTACGTGGCCCCCAGGCCCAGCAGATCGTCGTTGAAGTCGTAGCTGCCGTTATGCAGCATGCAAGGTCCCAGGCCGTGACCGGCCGTACGGTGGTCGCCCCCGCCGTTGCCGATCCAGACATAGCAGCCGGGTATTTCCTGCAGCATGAACGCGAAGTCTTCCGCGCCCATCGACGGCTGCACGTGGTCGTTGACATTCTCCGGCCCCACCAGCTCGCGCAGCACGTCAGCGCACATGGCGGCCTCGGCCGGGTGATTGATCGTCGGCGGATAGTGGCGCTGGAAATCGAAATCGACCTCGCAGCCCAGCGCCGCGCAGGTGTGCACCGAGATGTCGCGCATGCGCTCCTCGATCAGGTCCAGCGACTCCATCGTGAACGTGCGCGCCGTGCCCCGCATCACCGCCTCGGTCGGCACCACATTGTCCGCGCTGCCGGCGTGGATCTGGGTGATGCTCAGTACCGCCGCATCCAGCGGATTGCGATTGCGCGTGATGATGGTTTGCAGCGATTGCGCCAGTTGTACGGCTGCCATGACCGGGTCGACGCCCAGGTGAGGCATGCCGGCATGCGACCCCTTGCCCGTGATCGTGATGCGGAAATCGTTGCTGGACGCCATGATCGGGCCGTTGGCCAAGCCGAACGCGCCCTGCGCCATGCCCGGCCAATTGTGCATGCCGAACACCGCTTCCATGGGGAATTCGCGGAACAGGCCGTCGTCGATCATGCGCTTGGCGCCGCCCCCGTGTTCTTCGGCGGGCTGGAAAATAACGTGGACGATGCCGTTGAAATCCCGGTGCGCGGCCAGATAGCGGGCGGCGCCCAGCAGCATGGCCGTGTGCCCGTCGTGCCCGCATGCATGCATTTTGCCCGGGTGCCGGCTGGCGTGCGCGAAGGTATTGGCTTCCTGCATCGGCAGGGCATCCATGTCGGCGCGCAGGCCGATCGCGCGATCGCCCCCGCCGTTGCCGCGTATGGTCCCCACGACGCCGGTGCCGCCCAGGCCCCGGCGCACCGGGATACCCCATTCCTGGAGTTTGCCGGCCACCACGTCGGCGGTCCGGAATTCCTCGAAACACAGTTCCGGATGGGAATGAAGGTCGCGGCGTATGGCGGCGAGTTCCGCCTGCCACGCGACGATGGGTTCTAGCAGTTTCATGAGACACCGTTGGGTTGCGCGCCCGCGTGGGCACGGCAAAAATAGGGCAGGCCATCAGGCCGTAGCCCCCCGGCGCGCCGCAAGGGACGGCGGGGCGGCTGCATGATCGAGCGTATCATCAATCCCGGCCTTTATTAAATGGGAGACAACACCATGCAGCGTCCATGGCTGGCCGAGTATCCTGCCGGCGTTCCTGCGGAGGTTTCCGCCGACGGCTATGTTTCGCTGGTGGATCTGCTGGACCGGGCCTGCGAACGCTATGCGAGCCGCATCGCCTGTACGGCGATGGGTACGGATATCCGCTACGAAACCCTGGACCGCCATGCGAAGTGCTTCGCCGGGTGGCTGCAGTCGCTGGGCCTGGAACGAGGCACCCGCGTCGCCCTGATGTTGCCCAACGTACCGGCATATCTTGCCTGCATGCTGGGCACGCTGCGCGCTGGCCACGTCCTGGTCAACGTCAACCCGCTTTACAAGCCGGTGGAATTGCAGCGCCAGCTTCGGGACAGCGGCGCGCAAGTGATCGTCGTTTTGGAGAATTTCGCGCATACCCTGCAGGACGTGGAGGACCGCGGCGAGCTGCGCCACGTGGTCGTCACGGCGGTGGGCGACCTGCTGGGGGGCGTCAAGGAAACGGTCGTCAACATGGTGGCGCGGCACGTCAAGAAGGCCGTGCCGGCCTGGCGCATCGAGGGCGCGCTGCCCCTGACGCGCGCCCTGGCCATCGGCCGCCGGCATGGCTTCGAGGCACCGGTGCTTTCCATGGACGACCTGGCCGTCCTGCAGTACACGGGCGGTACCACCGGCACGCCCAAGGGCGCCATGCTGACGCATCGCAACCTGGCCATCAACGTTCTGCAAACGGAGGCCGTGGCCTGGCCCGCGCTGCACGACGTGGCCGGCCAACTGACGATCATCAGCGCCTTGCCGCTTTATCATGTCTTCGCGATGACCGTCTGCGGGCTGTACGGCATGCACGCCGGCATGCGCAATCTGCTGATTCTGAATCCCCGCGACCAACCTGCCTTGATCAAGGCCTGGCGCGATGCGCCGGTGCATATCTTTCCCGGGGTCAACACGCTCTTCAACGCGCTGGCCAATAACGCCGCCTTCGCCGCGCTGGATTTTTCCGCCCTGCGACTCACGTTCGGTGGCGGCATGGCGGTGCAGAGCGCCGTGGCGGAGCGCTGGCGCAAGATGACGGGCAGGCCCATCATCGAAGGCTACGGATTGTCGGAAACCGCGCCCGTGGCCACCGTCAACCCCTCCGATACGCTTGAATTTTCCGGCTCCATCGGTTTGCCGGTGCCGTCCACCGACGTGGCGATCCTCGACGACGACGGCCATGCCGTGCCGGAGGGCGAGCGCGGGGAAGTCTGCATCAAGGGGCCGCAGGTGATGCGTGGCTACTGGCAGCGCCCGGAAGAAACCCACCAGGTCATGACGGCGGATGGCTATTTCCGCACCGGCGACATCGGCACGATGGACCAGCGCGGCTACATCCGCATCGTGGACCGCAAGAAGGACATGATCACCGTGTCGGGTTTCAAGGTCTATCCCAACGAGGTCGAGGAAGTCATCGTCGCCCACCCCGATGTACTCGAAGTCGCCGCCATCGGTGTGGAGGATGAGCGGTCCGGCGAAGTGGTCAAGGTCTTTATCGTGCCCCGCAGCGCCGCGCTGTCGCAGGCCGAAGTCAACGCCTGGTGCCGGGAAAGGCTGACGGGCTACAAATGCCCGCGCGAGGTGGAGTTCCGCGCCGAACTGCCCAAGAGCAACGTCGGCAAGATCCTGCGCCGCGAGCTGCGCGACAAGGCCGGCCAGCCGGCGGCCGAGCGTGCGGCCATCGCGTCGTGACGGGCTTTTTCAGCTTGCCGGTTTTTTGACCAGGTGCGGCGCGATCATGGCTTTCAACGCGGCGGCGATGGCCTTGTTGCCCGACACGACATAGCCGCCGATGGGCCAGCTGTCCACGCCATGCATGTCTTCGGCCACGCCGCCGGCTTCGCGCACGATCAGCGTCCCCGCGGCGACATCCCAGGGCGCCAGCCCCATTTCCCAATAGCCGTCGTAGCGGCCCGCCGCCGTCCACGCCAGATCCAGCGCGGCCGCGCCCAGCCTGCGTACGCCGCGCGTCAGGTTGATGGCATCGTTCAGGGTAGGCATGTATTGCTGCGCGAACGAGAAGTCGCGGAAAGGGAACCCCGTGGCCAGCACCGCGTCATCCAGCGTCTGGGTGCGCGAGCAGGCGATGCGATGGCCGTTCAGCCATGCGCCCACCCCATGGATGGCATTGAACAGCTCTTCCCGGCTGGGGTCGTAGACCACGCCCACGACAGGCGTATCCACTGCCAACGGCGCGCCGGCGTCCACGCGTGTGCCGGCGTGCGCGATCAGGGCGATGGAAACGGCATAGTGCGGTATGCCGTGCAGGAAGTTGGTGGTGCCGTCCAGCGGATCGATGTACCACGTTGCCGCGCCTTCGACCTTGCCGCCGGTTTCCTCCGCCACGATGCCGTATTGCGGGGTGCGTTCGCGCAGTTCCTGGATGACCGCGGCTTCCGCTTCGCGATCGGCCTGCGAGACCAGGTCGTTGCGCGCCTTGCGGTCGATGACCAGGTCCGCGCGGTGATGCGCGTAGGATTGCAAAATGGCGGCGCCGGCATGCGCCGCGTTGACGGCGGCATCCAGGGCAGCGCACAGGTCCAGGGGTGTGTGCGAAGAGGTGGCTTGCGCGGAGGGTTGCATGCTTGTCTGGCGATAATCAAGGTTTGGCCGCGGCGCGGTGCGACGGATGGGCGGGATGGCCGCCCGATAGCCCGATTCTACGCCGCGCACTGAATCTCCACGATGCATAGCCCATGTTCGAGTCTCCTAGTGTTGCGTATCAGCCGTTGATTGCCGCCCGGCCCATCGTCGACGCGCACGGCATTCCGCGCAGCCGCGAATACGGCGACGTGTATCACGCCGCCGACGGTGCGTGGGCGCAGGCACATCATGTGTTCCTGCAAGGTAATGGCCTGCCGGAACGCTGGCAGGGACGCCCTCGCTTCACCGTCTGCGAAACCGGTTTCGGCCTGGGCTTGAATTTCCTTGCCCTCTGGCGTGCCTGGCGCGAGGATCCGCGCCGGCCCGCCCGCCTGCACCTGGTGTCGTTCGAAGCTCATCCGCTGCGCGCCGACGACCTGGCGGCCCTGCTGGCGCGATACGCGGGGGATGCCGCCGTGTCCGGGCTGGTACGGGAACTCGCCGCGCAATGGCCGCCCCTGGTTCCAGGCATCCATAGGCTGGATTTTGAAAAAGGCGCGGTGACGCTGACGTTGGGATTCGGCGATGCGTGCGCCATGGCGTCCAGCCTGGATTTTGTGGCGGACGCGTTTTTCCTCGACGGTTTCGCGCCTGCGCGCAATCCGCGGATGTGGACGCCGGCGCTGATGCACGCGCTGGCGGCCCATGCGGCGCCGGGTGCCACGGCGGCGACCTGGTGCAGCGCGGGCGCGGTACGGCGCGCCTTGCAGGACGCCGGCTTCGCGGTGGAAAAGCGCCGCGGCTTCGCGGGCAAGACCCATATGATCGCGGCCGTCCATTCGGGGGCGTGCCAGTCCGCCGGCGCGCCGCCCGCACACGTTGCCGTGGTGGGCGGCGGCATCGCCGGCGCGGCGGTCGCCCAGGCGCTCAGCCTGCGCGATATTCCCGTGACCGTGTTCGATGCGCAGGGCGCGGCCCGCGCGCATCAGGGCCACGTCGCCGCGGCCCTGACGCCGCTGGTCGCGCGTGACGATAACGCCCGGGCCCGTCTGTCGCGCGCCGGCAGCCAGCGCGCGCTGGCACGCTGGGGGGCGCTGCCGGCCGACGCGCGGCCATGGCAATGCGGCACGCTGCAGTTGTCGCGCGACGCCGGGCGCGCGGCGGATGCCGCATCGGTGTTGCAGGCACTGGCCTTTCCGCCTTCCTGGGTGTGCGGCGTCGATGCGGCGCGGGCCAGCGACATCGCCGGCCTGCCTTTGTCGCGGGGCGGGCTTTATTTTTCGACGGGCATGCTGGTGCGGCCGCACGCCTTGATCCAGGCGCTTGCGGCCGCACCCGGCATACGGCACGTACAGGCGAATATCCGGCGCATCGACCATGGATCCGGCGGCTGGCGCCTGTATACGGACACGGATGAAGAAGTCGGTCAGGCCCCGGTCGTCGTATTGGCCAATGCCCTCGGCGCGCGTGACGTATTAGGTGCCAGCGAGCTGCTCGCGCCTTTGCCGCGCCTCGCGCAGATGCATGCGTTGGCGGGCGAAGTGACCCTGCTGCCCGAGCATGGGTTGCATGGCGGCCCACGCTGCATCGTCGGCGGCGAAGGTTATCTCCTGCCGGCGGTGGAGGGATGGTGCGTGGCCGGCAGCACCTACGCCCATGGCGCCACGGAAAGCCACGTCACGGCGGCGGGACAGGCGGTCAATATCGGCAAGGCCGCCGGTCTGCTCGCGGATGCGGTGCCGGTGCGGCAATGGGCCGCTTCGGCGGGATCCCTGCCGGGCTGGGCGGGTTGGCGTGCCGTATTGCCCGGCCGCTTACCGGCGATCGGGCCGGTTTCGCATGCCGACTGTCTTTTTCTGGCGACGGGCTACGCCTCGCGGGGCTTGAGTTGGGCGGCGCTGGCCGGCGACATCATCGCCGCACGGCTGTGCGGCGAGCCCGCCATGCTGGAATCCGAACTGCTTGCGGTCATCGCCCCGCGCTAAGCGCGGGCGGCGCCGCGTGCCGGCGCGGTGTCGAAGCCGCAACTTACAGGAAGTTGCCGTTATTTGGGGGCAGATCGCGTGCGGGCCGCCGCGCACGCCGGCATCCGGGTCAGAAGGGTGAGCGGCCGCTTCGTCTCCACCCATTGACAGGCCAGGCTGTCAAGCCGCAGCGTAAGAAGTCGCAAATCTAATGCCGAGTTTATTTCAGGCGGCAAATCCGTCAAAATAGCGCCTTTTGGTGCTTTTTGGCTAAGCGGGGGATGCTCGGTGCCGCCCAACTTCGATTTTGCGCATACAAATCAACTCGAAAGCATCGAGTTGTTAACTGCCCGCCCTAGCCGAATCGATTTCGATACGGGCGACGGTTTGCGTCTGGTGGTCGAAGCCCACGCACCGGGTGTTTTCCGGCTCCGCTGTGGTCATCCCCATTTGCTGGGAGATGAAAAGCCCAGCACGCGTGAAAAGGCTGTGGCAGAGATGCTGCTGGCGCGCCAGGAAGCCGTCGGCGAAGCCTCCGTCGCGCCCCGTGATGGCGGCGGCTGGCGCATCGTCCAGGGTGAAACCGCGCTGGAAGTACTGACCGATCCCGTGCGCATCGCCCTGTTCAAGGGCGACAGCCAGGTCTTTATTTCGGACGACTCCGAGCACGCGCCCGGTTTTGGCCACAACGCACTGGACGAACCTGGTGAAGCCGTGTGGACGGTAGGCTTCGCCCTGGACGCGTCGGACCGCATCTATGGCCTGGGCGAAACCCCGGGCGACCTGAATCGCCGCGACGAAAACGTCGTTTCCGACGATCCCGAACACCGCGCGCTGCCGCTGGCGTGGAGCCCCACGGGCTGGGGCGTCTATGTCAATACCGTGCGTCGCGTGCAGCATGCGCTGGGCGCGGAGCCGGCCGATAGCGCCTACATCGTCACCGTGGATGACGCGGTGCTGGACTTGTTCCTGTTCGTCGGCGAACCGGCCGAAATCCTGAACCAATACACCGCGCTGACGGGCCGTGCCGGCCAGCCGGTGCTGTGGGCCATGGGCGTCTGGCTGCGCCAGGCGGAAGGCGAAATGGCCACGCAGACGACCGCGCTGGTCGAACGCCTGCGCGCGCAGGATCTGCCCTTGGATGCCGTACAGCTGGCGCCTCCGGCGGCCTGGGCTTTCCAGGCCGACAAGCCGCAGCTGGAGTGGGACGGCGCCCGCTTCCCGGACGCGCGTCAATTGTTTGCCCTGTTCCACAAGCATCACGTGCATGTCTGCGCGCCCGGCTTTCCCGGCATCCTGCGCAACACGCCCCTGTTCGAGGAACTGGAAGACCGTGGCTGGCTGCTCGCCCGCGACGACGGCAATGCGCAGGTCTTCGATGGCAACAGCGTATCGGGTGGGCAGCCCTTCGGCCTGCTCGATCTGACGAACCGCGACGTCTATGCGTTGTGGGCGGAACGCCAGCGCCAGTTGATCGAAGACGGGCTGGACGCGCCAGCCTGCGATATCCAGCTGGCCATTCCCGACGGCATTACCGCGCGGGGGGGCGAATCCGGTCCGGCGCTGCGCACCATCTATCCCTTGCTCGCGCGCCGTGCGCTGTTCGACGCCGTGGCTGGCCACAAGGTACCCCCGGAAGGGGTGGTGCCCAGTACCGATCTCTTTCCCGCCGCGCAGCGGTTGCCGTGGCAGAACGGCCCGCGCGTCAGCAACGATTGGCAGGGCTTGCAGCATACGCTGCGCACGGCCTTGTCCATCGGTGCCAGCGGGCTGCCCGTGCAGGTGCACGCCATTGGCAATGCCGCCGCGCCCACGGACGCGATGACGCCGGAGCTGTATCTGCGCTGGCTCACCTTCGGCGTGTTCTCGTCGAACCTCGTCTTCGAGGGCGTGGAAAAACTCCTGCCCTGGGCCTTTGGTGAAGACATCCTGGCCCATGCCCGGACCTGGCTGCAGTGGCGCTACCGCCTGATCCCCTACGTGCTGGGCGCGGTGGAGGATGCCGTGCGCACGGGCCTGCCGGTGCAGCGCTCGATGGCCATGGCCTTCCCGAGCGATCCCGACGCCCATGCGTGGGACGTGCAATACCTGCTGGGGCCAGCCCTGCTGGTCGCGCCCATCGTCGAGCCCGGCAATGAGGCTCGCGTTTACCTGCCCAAGGGCGAGGCCTGGTGGGATCTCAACACCGGCCATCGTTACGAAGGCGGTTCGGTCTGGACCGTCACCTGCGATCTGGGCCAGTACCCGGTCTTCGGGCGCGAAGGCCATATGCTTTGCCTGGGGCCGGCCGCGCATCACACCGGCGAATTCAATTCCGCCCGCATCCTGGATGAAGTCTGGATGTTCGGCATGCCGATGCACAATCCGGTCGTGATGCGCAACAAGATCCGCGTCATGCAGATGCAGGGATCCAGCTACATCAAGGGCCTGGAAGGCCTGCGCATCCTTCCGTCCGAAGGGCTGGAGGTCAAGCGTCGCGGGGCTGAAGTCCGTATTTCCCGGGCTCGTTGATCCCGCTCGCCGCTCGCGCCCTGCCTGGGCCGGCAGGGCGGCTTCGCGCGCGATTTATAATTAAAAGTTATAAAGCCGGCACGAAACAGTCGTTCTTCCAGCTATCGTGCTCGTTCACAATGTCGTCGCGCCATGATTCATATCAAGAACCTCCACAAGACCTATGCGACGCCGCATGGCCGATTCGAAGCCCTGCGCGGCATCACCCTGCACGTCGCGCAAGGTGAAGTCTTCGGCATCATCGGCCCCAGCGGGGCCGGCAAAAGCACGCTCGTCCAGTGCATCAACCTGCTGGAGCGGCCGGACCAGGGCACCATCGCCATCGGCGATCAATGCCTGACCGGCCTGCCCGAAGAACAGCTGCGGCAACAGCGGCGCCGCATCGGCATGGTGTTCCAGGGCTTCAATTTGCTCTCGCGCCGTACCGTGTACGGCAACGTGGCCCTGCCGCTGGAAATCGCCGGCGTGCCGCGCGACGAAATTCCGGCCCGCGTCGAGCGGCTGCTGAAGCTGGTCGGGCTGGAACACCTGCACAATCGCTATCCCGCCCAGATCAGCGGTGGCCAGAAGCAGCGCGTCGGCATCGCCCGCGCCCTGGCCAACGAACCCGACGTCCTCCTCAGCGACGAAGCCACTTCCGCGCTGGACCCGGAGACCACGCACACTATCCTGACGCTGCTGCGCGACATCAACCGCCAGACTGGCGTGACGGTGGTGATGATCACCCACCAGATGGAAGTGGTGCGTGAAGTCTGCGACCGCGTCGCCGTGCTGTCGGAAGGGCAAATCGTCGAAATGGGCAGTGCCGCCGAGATATTCGCCACGCCGCGCCATGAGGTCACCAAGTCCATGGTGTCGGCGGCGACCTCCAGCGACCTTACCGACGCCACGCTGCAAGCCTTGCAAGGACGCATGCGCGAGGCGGTCGAGGCGCGGCCCGATACGGCGGTCCGCCTGTTGCGCCTGTCCCTGGGCGGGAGCCAGGGCGCTGGCGAACTGATCTCCCATTTGTCCCGTCATTTTTCATTGGACGTCAGCCTGATCCAGGCGCGCATCGAGGACGTGCAGGGCATCGCCGTGGGTACGGCCTTCGTCCTTGTCCAAGGTGCGCCGCAATCGCTGGACCAGGCGTCGACCGACCTGGCGACGCGTGCCGTCGCCGTGCAAGAGCTAGCCCATGAACCCGCAACAACTGATCGACGCCCTCGCCACTTCGCTGCTTGAAACGTTATTGATGGTCGGGGTTTCCGGCTGCATCGCCGTGCTGGCGGGCATACCGATAGGCGTCGTGCTGGTCGTGACCGGCCGCGGCGCGATGCTGCCGCGCCTCGGCCTGAATCGCGTGCTGGCGGCCATCGTCAATGCCACGCGGTCGCTGCCCTTCATCATCCTGATGGTCTACATCATCCCGTTCACCCGCCTGGTTGCCCAGACCTCCATCGGCACGGCGGCAGCCATTGTGCCCTTGTCGGTCGCCGCCATTCCCTTCATGGCGCGCATCGCCGAAAACGCGCTGCGCGAGGTCGACCCTGGCTTGATCACGGCGGCGCGCGCGATGGGCGCATCTCCCGCGCAGATCATCGCCAAGGTGCTGCTGCCGGAGGCCCTGCCGGGCCTGGTCGCGGGCGTCATGGTCACCTTCGTCAGCCTCATCGGCTATTCCGCGATGGCCGGCGTCATCGGTGGCGGGGGGCTGGGAGATCTGGCCATCCGGTACGGATATCAACGCTTCCAGTCGGAAGTCATGACGGCGGTGGTCGTCGTGCTGATCGTGCTGGTGCAAGTCATGCAAAGCCTTGGCGACTGGGCCGTCCGGCGCATGTCGCATCGTTAAACCGCAGTCAAAGGACGCGCAATCATGAAGTTCAATGTCATCAAAGCATTTGCCGCGCTGGGCCTCGCAGCGGGCCTGGCGGCCACGTCCCTCGCGTTCGCGCAAGGCAAGCCGTTGAAGGTCGGCGTGACCGGTGGCCCGCATGCGGAAATCATGGAAGTCGTCAAAGCGGAAGCCGTCAAGCAGGGCCTGGCGATCCAAATCGTGGAGTTTGCCGACTACGTGCAGCCGAACGTGGCCCTTGCGGCGGGCGACCTCGACGCCAACAGCTACCAGCACCAGCCTTACCTGGACAATGCGAACGCGGACCGCGGCTACAAGCTGGTCAGCATCGCCAAGACGGTGATCTTCCCCATCGGCATCTACAGCAAGAAGGTGAAGAGCCTGGATGCCTTGAAGGAGGGCGCGCGCATCGGCATTCCCAACGACCCCACCAACGGCGGCCGCGCCTTGCTGCTGCTGCAAAGCCAGGGCCTGATCAAGCTGAAGGCGGGCGTGGGGCTGAAGGCCACGCCGCTGGACATCGCGGAAAATCCCCGCAAGCTGCGCTTCATCGAACTCGATGCGGCGCAGTTGCCGCGATCGCTGGACGACACCGATGCCTCGGCGATCAACACCAATTTCGCCATGCAGGCCGGCCTGGACCCCAAGCGCGATGCCATCGCCCAGGAGGCGCCCGATTCGCCCTATGCCAACGTGCTGGCCGTGCGTGAAAAGGACAAGGACCGTCCCGAATTCGCCAAGCTGGTTGCCGCGTATCATTCGCCGGCGGTCAAGGAGTTCATCCTGACGAAATACCACGGCGCCGTGATCGCAGCCTGGTGATCGCTGCCGCTTTGACAAGTGGTAGGTCATAGGCCATAATCGCGGGCTTCGGTTGGGTCGTTAGCTCAGTTGGTAGAGCAGCGGACTTTTAATCCGTTGGTCGCGCGTTCGAGTCGCGCACGACCCACCAATGAATACTGCAGTAGCAAATCAGCGCAGCCCTAGCCGGCTGCGTTTTTTTTGCGTCCCGTCCCCACTGCCTCGAAGACGTGCGCAGGGCGCCAGGGCCTCGTCAACACGACGGCCCTAAACCCCCTCTGTATCGTCCTGTCGGCAGGCGGCGTTACCGCTCCCTCACTACGCTTCAACGGGAACGATTTTCATCTGCACGATATTGCCCGCCGCCACACTCAGCGAGGTCGGCTCATACGGCTGTGTGGACGCACGACCGTCTTTTTCGACTTGATAGGTATATAAATAGAGTCCGGTACCGGCTGCATATATATGCGTGTCGTCGGGGGCCAATATTATGGTGCTCCACGCGCTGCCGTCGTTGCCGAGCGGGTCGGATTGTCCCAGATAGGTCGGTGCTCCGGTGGTGGGATCCAGGCTGAAACTTTGAATATGGATCACGGGCTCTCCGTCCGAGCCGTCGTCCGGAAAAACGTCGGAAACATACAGATATTTGCCACTGGAAGATATGGCCAAGCCGAGGGCCTGGTTGGTGACGGTGCTCGGCCAAAAATCCGTCGTTATGGTGTTGGGTGTAAATCCGCCATTCTTGAAGTCGGCCCAGCCTATGCCTTGGTATGCCGAGACGTACATCCTCGATCCGTCCGGGCTGAACGCGTAATCCGCTATCTGGGCGTTGCCCTGGGTAAAGCACTGGCCGAGGGGCTCGAGTTGGTCTCCATGCATGTGGCATGCGAGGATCGAATAGGGATCGCCGCACAGTTTTAGACACAGATACTGTCCGCTGGGGTCCAATTTCAACCCCCATATGCTGCTACTCGTGGATGCGAGCGAAAAAGTGCCTTTATAGGTCAGGCCATTTGTGCCGTACGCATAGATGTAAATGCAGAACATGTCCGCCACATAGACGTGGTCCGCGCTGCAGGCTATCCAGTTATCCACGGAGTGAGTGTCGCGGTAATGCGTCAGCAGCTGCGTCAGGTCTTCGCCGATCTGCGTCAGGGATCCTCCCACTTCTATGGCATATTGCTGCAAGACGAAGCTCACAGCCGTGTTTTTTTGGTCATAGATCATCGCCGCGGTGAGCAAAGTGCTCCCACGGATGTCCAGCGTGCGGTGATCTGGGTCCAGGGTTTCCTTGATGGCACCCGCGTAAGGGCCGGGCTGGTCGACCGGCGGTATCAATGGCATTTTCCCAAGATAGTAAGGATTGGAATTTGTCCCGTTATGGGCGCCGTACAGTAAGTTGACGCTTGCCATTCATGTTCTCCGGGTTCGTGCATGGGGCGGTGGCAGGACTGGCCTGGTATGGCCGGCAGCATGGGGATATTCACGCACCCCGATGGCGATAATCGAATAAATAGTCCGCATCAGCCTACCCCGCTCGCCATCGCGTGCGGCGTAATCTTCTGTGTCCCTTCGTGGTCCGTAAACAAGCGCCATCGCGGCCGGCGCCACGTCGGGCTATTTCTCTAGCGGCAGGCGGCAAACCGTGGCGATGGGGGAATCTTGTTCCCATGGGCGAATCGCCTGCCGTGCGCGGCAGGCACCGAAGCCGCCTGAGGCCTCGTGGAAGGGATGTCCCTAACCCTCCCGCAGGCCGGGACAAACGGTTGCCAACCGTTAAAATAGCCGCCAAATTTGTCCCGCCCCCCGTGCCGGACCGCTTGCTAACCAAGAAAAACCAGGAGCAGCAATGAAGATCAAGGATGTCGTCTACGCGGTCGGCCGATCCGGCTATTTCAACAAGGACCTGGCCGCGGTGAAGGCCGGCGCCAAGCCCAACGGGACCGTATACGACGGCAAGCCCATCACGCCGGGCTATACCGAGATCGTGCAGGCCGGCTACATCGTTTCGGTCATGCTGGTCCTGGAAGACGGGTCCGTGGCCACCGGGGAATGCGCGGATGTGATTTTCTCCGGGCTTGCAGGGCGCGATCCGCTGTTCGTGCCCGCCGAACATATGCCCCTGCTGGAGTCGCGCGTGCGCGATTGGCTGGTGGGCCGCGATATCGGCGCCTTCCGCGCCGCGGCGGAAGAAATCGACCGCATGCAGTTCGACGGCAAGCGCCTGCATACCGCCTTGCGCTATGGCATCACCCAGGCCTTGCTCGCGGCGGCGGCCGTGGCAGGGCGTTGCACCATCGCCGAAATGGTCAGCCGGGAATACGGTTCCACCATACGAACCGAACCCGTCGATATCCTGGCATCCTGCCATCGGGGGGACATGCTGCAGCTGGACCGCATGATCATCAAGAAGGTCGCGATGATGCCGCATGGTTCGTTCACCACCGCTCCGGATCTCGGGCCGGGCGGCAGCGTCATGCTGGCCTATGCCAAGGAAGTAGCGGATCGCATCAAGGCTATCGGCGCGCCCGGCTACAAGCCACGTATACACCTGGACGTGTACGGCACGCTCGGCGACCTGTTCGGCGACGACATGGACGCCCTGTGCGACTTCCTGGGCCGCGTGAAGGCGGCGGTCGAGCCCTTTGATTTCCTCATCGAGACGCCTGTCATTGCGGACAGCCAGCAAGGACAGATCGACCTGTTCGCGCGTCTGCGCGCGGGCCTGAAGGCGCGCGGCATCAAGATCGGCGTGATCGCCGACGAATGGTGCAATACCCTGGAGGACGTGCGCCTTTTCGTCGATACGCAGGCGGTCGACTACATCCAGATCAAGACACCCGACCTGGGTGGCATCAACAACAGCATCGAAGCGGTCTTGTACTGCAAGTCCCATGGCGTGGGCTGCTGCCTGGGCGGGACAGCGAACGAAACCGACCTTTCCGCGCGCATCTGCGCGCAGGTGGGCCTGGCCACCGGCCCGGACTTCATGCTATCGAAGCCTGGCATTGGCGCCGATGAAGGTGTCATGATTCTCACCAACGAAATGTTGCGCACGATCGCCTTGATCGGACGGACGGCGGGCTGAATCCCGTGGCCGGCCGCACAGGCCGGCACGTGGGCATAGACAACGACACAAGGGGAAACCGATGAGGTCCAAGGTATTGTCCAAGGCCGGCGTGAGCGTGTTCGCGCTTGCCTTCAGCGGGATGATGGCGGCCGCGCCCGCCCACGCCGCCGAAGAAAAACCCGTGCGCGGCGGCACGGCCATCATGGTGCTGGGCACCGATCCGCTCAGCTTGAGTCCGGACACCACCAGCTCCGTGCCGGACGTCGCCGTTGCCTGCCAGGTCTACGACGCACTGGTGCGTTTCAAGCAGGGCTTCGAGATCGTGCCCAGCCTGGCCAAGTCCTGGCAGGTGTCTCCGGATGGCCTGACCTACACGTTCCAGCTGGAAAACGCCAAGTGGCACGACGGCCAGGCGGTCACGTCCGACGACGTCAAATTCACGCTGCTGGAGATCAGCAGCAAGTACGGCCCCCGCTTTGAAGCCGCCGGGCGTTTCATCGACAGCATCGACACGCCGGCGCGGGACAGCGTGGTCATCCACCTGAAAAAGCCGTTCGGCCCCTTCCTGTTTTCGCTGGCCTGCGAGCAGAACGCCGCCATCATGCCGGCCCACCTGCTGCGCGGCACCGACATCCTGAAGAATCCCGCCGTGCTGACCAACCCGGTAGGCAATGGCCCCTTCAAGTTCAAGGAATGGGTGCGCGGCGATCACGTCGAACTCGTGCGCAATGACGACTACTGGCGCAAGGACAAGGGCGAGCCTTTCCTGGACCGGTTGATCGTCAAGACGATGCCCGACACATCGTCGCGCATCCTGGCGCTGCGTGCCGGCGAGGTCGATTACATCGTGCCGGACTATATGCCGCTCAGCTCGGTCCAGATGGTGCTGAGCCAGCCGAAGCAGTTCTCCGCGCAGGAGGTCAGCTACCCGGGCAGCGACATCGTCATCCTGAACACCACGCGCCCAGAGCTTGCCAAGCCGGAAGTACGCCAGGCGCTGTACGTGGCCATGGACCGCAAGTTCCTCCACGAGAAGGTATTCTTCGGCCTGGGTGGTATTCCCAAGAGCGCGTTCGACACGCGGTTGTGGGCCTACGATCCCGCCGTCGACTACGACAAGCTGTTTCCCTACGATCCCGCCCGGGCCGCGAAGATGCTGGATGATGCCGGCGCCAAGCCGGGACCCGACGGCAAGCGCTTCGTGATCCGTCTGCTGTTCGAAACCGGCAAGCCCGAATTCCAGCAGGCCGCCCAGGCGCTGCAGCGCTTCTGGGAAGCTGTCGGCGTAAAGGTCGAATTGCAAGGCGCGGAACGCCCGGTCATCCTGAAGCGCGTCTATTCCGACTACGATTTCGACGCGACCCTGCAGACCTACACGACGCTGGGCGACCCGGCGCTGGGCATCGCCCGCACCTATGTCAGCAGCGCCATCCACAAGGGCACCACCTTCAACAACGCGTCCCAATATTCCAACCCCGAGATCGACAAACTGTTCGACCAGGGCCGCGACGCGCATGATCAGGCCGAACGCAAGCGCATCTACGCCCAGATCCAGCAGATCCTGGCGCGCGATATGCCTGTATTGAATCTGCACCAACAGCCCCAGTACGCCGTCGCCAGCACGCGCCTGCATGGGCTGTGGCAGGCCGCCAACCAACAATGGTGGGGTAGCGTGTGGCTGAGCAACTAGGCGGTGCGGTAGCGACGCTCAGCGCGCGCCTGGCGGGATACTGGGCAGCGGCCACATACGAGGACCTGCCGCCGGACGTTGTTCGCGCAGCCAAATTCTTCTTCCTGGATACCGTAGCCGCCGGTGTCGCGGGCGGCCGCACGGAGGTCGTCGATGCCGTTGCGGCGGGGGCCGCGGCGGGCAGCGGCGCGGGGGACGTCGCCTTGTGGGGACGCACGGACAAGGCCGCGCCGGCGGCCGCCGCACTGGTGAACGGTACCGCGGCGCATGCCCTGGAGCTGGACGACTTCGGTGGTTGCGGCCATTCGGGTGCCGTCGTGGTGCCCGCGGTATGGGCGCTCGCGCAGGGGCGCCCGGTAAGCGGCCGCGACATCATCGTCGCGGTGGTGGCCGGATACGATCTGGCCTCGCGGCTGCTCGATGGCGCGGGCGGCTATCGCCCGCACAATGAGCGAGGCTGGCATTCCACGGGAACCTGCGGCAGCTTTGGCGCGGCCGCGGCCGCGGCTCGGTTGCTCAATCTGCCGACGGACCTGTACACCCATGCTCTGGGTATCGCGGGCACGTTCACCGGCGGAGTGTGGGCCTTCCTGGCCGACGGCGCCCTGGTCAAGCGTTTCCACCCTGGCAAGGCCGCTGAAACCGGCGTCAGCGCGGCCTTGCTGGCGCAGTCGGGCCTGACCGGCCCCGGCCAGATACTGGAAGCGCCATGGGGCGGCTTCTACCCGACCTACGCCGCCGGGCACGCCACGCCTGAGCGCGCCGTCGCGGAGCTGGGCCATGACTTTCACATCCTGCGTTCCGGGATCAAGCCACACGCCTGTTGCCGCACCCTCCATTCGGCGGTGGACGCCGCGCTGCGGATCATGCGCGAGCGCGGCGGCGACAGCACGGCCATCCGGTCCATGATCGTCCATGGCAATGCACAGACGCAGCGGCAATTCAGCCGCACGGATATCCGTAATCTGCTGGAAGCGCAGTTCAGCGCGCCGTACTGCCTGGCGGTGGCAGCGCAGAGCGGCCGCTGTACCTTGGACCAGTTCCAGCCGCTGCGCACGGACGACGCCGAAATCCGGCGCCTCATGGCCCTGACCGAGATCCACGCGGACCGCGTGCTGACCCCGGCGGATTATCCTTCGCTGGAAATCGTGTTCGCCGACGGCGAACGCCGCGTGCTCGATGTTCCGCACGCCAAGGGCGCGCCCGAGAATCCATTGACCGCACAGGAAACCGTCGCCAAGGCGCGGCTGTTGCTGGAGCCCGTGCTGGGCGTGTCGCCGGCCGATGCCTTCATCGACGCGGTGCTCGCCCTGGAAACCGCCGCTGATTTCGCGGCCGTGGCGGGCCTGCTCGCGCCGGGCGGGGAGCAGGCCTGATGCGTGGCTATGTCCTTTCCCGGCTGGGCTGGGGGATCGCCATCGTTCTGTGCATCCTGATCCTGAATTTCCTGATCGTGCACATGGTGCCGGGCGATCCCTTGCACGCGCTGCTGGGCGACTTCCCGGTTCCAGCGGGCTACGCCGAAAAAATGCGGGCCGATTTCGGCCTGGACCAGCCGCTGCTCACCCAGCTGGGGCTGTACCTGCAGCATCTGGCGCGCGGCGATCTGGGATTTTCCTTCGCCAATCGCATGCCGGTGCTCGACCTGATCATCGCGCGACTCGGGCCCACGCTGTTGTTGATGCTGCCCGCGCTGTTCATGGCGGCGGTGCTGGGCGTCATGCTGGGCGTCGCCGCCGCTCCGCGCGCCGGCAGCGTGCAGGACGGCGCGCTGACCGCGATCAGCCTGTTCGGCTATTCGGTACCGATTTTCTGGCTGGGACAGATGCTGGTCATCGTGTTCGCCATCCAGCTTGGCTGGCTGCCGGTCAGCGGAATGCGCAACATGCGCGCCAGCGCGCAGGGCTTCGGCGCGTGGCTGGATGTCGCGTGGCATCTGGTGCTGCCCGCGCTCAGCGTGACCATCTATTACCTCGCCGTGGTGGCCCGCGTGGCGCGCGCCAGCGTGATCGAGGCGCTGCATCACGATTACGTCCTGACCGCCAAGGCCAAGGGCCTGTCCAAGCGCTACATCCTGTGGCATCACGTATTGCCCAATGCGATGATCCCGGTGGTGACCGTCATCGGCTACAACTTCGGCCAGTCGCTCACCGGCGCTATCCTGGTCGAAACGGTATTCGCCTGGCCTGGCATGGGCAACCTGTTCATTACATCGATCGCCAATCGCGATTATCCCGTGCTCCAGGGCATCTTCCTGGTCACGGCGGTATCCGTGGTCCTCGTCAATCTCCTGACGGACCTGTTGTATGCCTTTCTCGATCCGCGCGTGCGGACGCATCGCTGATCATGCGCAAATTCCTCTCCGATATCGCGTCCCAGCGCAGCGGTCTGATCGCCTTCGCGTTCATCGCGGCGCTGGCCATGGCGGGCGTTCTGGTCGGCCTGGTGCCTGGACTGGACCCCCATACCCTCAGCAACGACGCGCTGCTGCCGCCCTCGGCGCGATACCTCATGGGCACGGACGATCTCGGGCGTAGCGTGCTGGCCGGCGTGCTCTACGGCATCCGTATTTCGCTGACCGTGGGCTTTTTTGCCGCCCTGGTCGCTACCGTGCTGGGCGTGCTGATCGGCGCGGTGTCGGGTTTCTACGGCGGCTGGCTCGATACCTTCATCATGCGCGTGGCCGAGTTCTTTCAGGTGGTGCCCAGCTTCATCCTGGCCGCGGTCATCGTCGCCATGTCGGGGCCTGGCCTGCCGCAAATCGTCGCCATCGTCGGCCTGTTGTCCTGGCCCCAGGTGGCGCGCGTGATGCGCGGCGAAGTCATGCGCGTCAAGCAGCTCGAGTTCGTCGATGCGGTCCGCTGCATGGGCATTCCCGAACACAAGGTGCTGTTCGGCGAAGTCATACCGAACGCCGTGGCGCCTGTGCTGGCGGTCGGCACGTTGATTGTCGGACAGGCCATCCTGCTGGAGGCCGCGCTCAGCTTCCTGGGGCTGACCAGCGCGGAACTGGTCAGCTGGGGCCGCATGCTCAATAGCGGCCAACGCATGCTGTTCAACGCCTGGTGGCTGTCGTTTTTTCCCGGCATCGCGATTTTCCTGACCGTGCTGGCCTTCAATGTATTCGGTGATGCGGTAGGGGCGGTCTTCAACCCGCGCAACAGGAGATGAACCGATGAACCCCCACGCCGCCGACAGGGCCGTCTCGCTGCTGCAAACCGATGCCTTGTGCATCGAGTACCGTACGCGCGATGCAACCACGCTGGCCGTGCAGGATGCCAGTATCGTGGTCGGGCCGGGCGAGTCGGTCGCGCTGGTGGGCGAATCCGGTTCGGGCAAGTCCACCTTCGCCCGCGCAATGCTGGGCCTGCTGCCCGAGAATATCGGCCGTATCAAGGGGGGCCGTATCCTGATCGAAGGACAGGACGTAACGCGGCTCACGCCGCGGCAGTGGGAGCGCCTGCGCGGCCACCCGATCGCCATGGTGTTCCAGGATCCCCTCAGTTTCCTGAACCCTGTACGCCGTGTCGGCATGCAGATCGCGGAAAGCGTGCGGCGTCACGATCCCGCGGCGCGCGACGTCACCGCGCGCGTCGAGGAACTGCTGGCCCTGGTGCGCCTGCCGGCATCCGTTCGCAAGTCCTATCCGCACGAGCTGTCGGGCGGCATGCGGCAGCGCGTCCTGCTGGCCATCGCGCTAGGCTGCCGGCCCAAGCTGCTGATCGCCGACGAACCGACCACCGCGCTGGACGTGACCACGCAGGCCGAGATCCTGGCCCTGCTGCGCGATCTGCGGCGCGAACTGAACATGGCCATCCTGTTCATCAGCCACGACCTGGGCGTCGTGTGGGAGGAATGCGAGCGGGTCTATGTCATGTTCCGCAGCCGTATCGTCGAGTCCGGCGAAACACGTTCGGTGTTCGCGCTGCCTTCGCATCCCTACACGGCCGGTCTGATCAAGGCGGCCAAGGCGGCGCGCAACAGCGAAGGCCGCTTCGAGACCATCGAAGGCGAATATTCGACTTCCACGTACTGAGGCCTCATTCACCATGCCCGACCATTCCGCGCATACCGGCGCCGATTCCGCCGCGCTCCTGGTGCTGGACGGCGTCAGCAAGACCTTCCACACCGGCGGACGCTCGCAGCAGGCCGTCAAATCGCTGAGCCTGACCGTGGGCGCCGGGGAAATCGTGGCCCTGGTGGGCGAAAGCGGTTCCGGCAAATCCACGCTGGGCCGCATGGCCCTGGGCCTGCTGGCCCCGGACAGCGGCCGCATCATCTTCGATGGACGCGACCTGACCACCCTGGCGCCGCGGGAGTTCCGCGCGTTGCGTACCGGCATGCAGCCCATATTCCAGGATCCCACCGCGTCGCTCAATCCGCGCCGGCCGGTGCGCGAACTGCTGGCACAGGCCTTGTGGAAATACCGGGGCGACAAGCAGGCGCGTTGCATCGAGCTCCTGCAAGGCGTCGGCCTGCAGCCCGCGGCATCGTTTATGGACCGCTATTCCCACGAGCTCAGCGGCGGCCAGCGCCAGCGCGTCTCGATTGCACGATCGCTGGCGCTGGACCCCAAGCTGATCATCGCCGACGAGCCGCTGTCGGGCGCCGACGTCTCCATCCGCGGCCAGGTGCTGAACCTGATGCTGGACATCCAGCGCGACCATGGCGTCGCGTATCTGATGATCACGCACGACATTTCCATCGCGCGGGCGTTCGCGGACCGCGTTGCGGTCATGTGCCAGGGTGCGTTGGTGGAAAGCGGCCCCGCGGACGAGGTACTGACGCGGCCGCGCCATCCCTATACGCAGCGGCTGGTCGCCGCGGTGCCGGAACTGGCCTGAGCGGCTCCCCGCGGGCGTCGCCTACAGGCCGAACACCTTCAGCGCATTGCCGCCGCGCACCGCATCGCACTGTGCCGCCGGCAGGGCGGCCGTGTTGGCGAATGCTCCCTTGGTGTCGTGCACCTGGTGCGGCCAATCGGTGCCGAACATCACACGATCCGCGCCCACGACCGACACCAGGAATTCCAGCGTCTTGGGGCTGTAGCAGATGCAGTCGTAATAGATATGGCGCAGGTAGTCGATGGGCTTGCGCTGCATCTTGCGCCGCTGCGGGATTTCCACTTCGTCGCCTTTCTCGAAGCGCCCCGCCAGGTAGGGCAGCGTGCCGCCGGCATGCGATGCGATGATTTTCAGATTCGGGTACAGGTCGAAGAACCCGTTGAAGATCATCCGCGTGATGGCCAGCGTCGTATCGAACATGAAGCCCACGGACCAGCTCAAGTCGAACTGGGTCATGTCCATCAGTTCCGCGCTGGGGGGATCGGTCGGGTGCACCAGCACGGGCAGGGCGCGCCGGTCGATCTCCGCCCAGATGGGAGCGAACATGGGGTCGGTCAGGCTGCGGCCGTCGATATTGGCCAGGACCATGACACCGACGGCGCCGTTGTCGCAACTGCGCTTCAGTTCTTCGACCGCCGCCCGCGGGTACTGCCAGGGCAGGGAAGCAAACCAGCGGATGCGGCCGGGATAGTCCGCCTGCGCCCGTGCCATCGTATCGTTGGACTCGCGCGCGGCCTGCAGGCTGATGGCTTCATCGCCCCAATACACATTGGGGCAGGTCAGCGAGACCACCGAGATATCGATGCCCGTTTCATCCATGTGCTTGATGCGCAGCTCATAGTCGAAATGGCCTTTCTGCGGAATCACGACCGGCGTATTGCCACGGAAGATCTCCTGCTGCCCGTCCGGGCGGGTCTGGATGTTGTAGACACCCCCTTTCTGCTTGATCAGTTCCAGCCACTTGTGGGTAAAGGCATGGGTGTGTACATCAATGACCGGCATGTGTTGCCTCCTGGTAAGAGATTCCGCGCGCATCCTTTTCGCGGATGATGATGGCGCCCCACAAGCCCAAGGCGAAGAAGATCGCGCAATAGTGGGCGGGCATCAGGGAATCTCCCGTTGTGTGCAGCAGCCACGTCAGCACGAAGGGAGAAAATCCGCCGAAGACGGACGCCGCGATGTTGTAGGAAATCGCCAGTCCCGTGGAGCGTACCTCTGTCGGAAACAGGGTGGCGCTCACGGTCGGTATCGGGCTGGTCGACGCGCCGATCAACAGGGCGAAAACCAGTTCTACCGTCATGATGGACAGCATGGACGGGGCCTGGATGATCCAGTAGTACGCCGGATACAGCACGATCAGGAACAGCACCAGTGTGGCGACGATCATCCGGCGTCCGCCGATACGGTCGGCGAGCAGGCCGAATAGCGGAATCGTCAGCACGCGCAGCAGGATGCTGGCAAGCAGCACGTTGAACGGCAGCGTCACGGGCATATGCAGGTTCTGCACCGCGTAGATCGGCAAGTAAATGATGAGCACATAGCCCATCACATTAAGCGCCGCCCCCAGTCCCGTTGCGATGAACAAGGCGCGGGGATACTGCGAGAACACGTCCCGCACAGGTACCTTGATCCGCTTGTCCAGCTTCTGGAACGCCTCGGTCTCCGGCAGGTTGCGCCGGATGTAGAACCCCACCGGCCCGATCAGCAGGCCGAACAGGAAGGGGATCCGCCAGGCCCAGTCGTTCAGCGCCTCGGGGGTGAAGACATGCGTGAGGGCGCTGCCCATGGCCACCGCGAGCAAGGCACCGAGCGCCTGTGCGAACATCTGCCAGCTGCCGTAGAAGTTGCTCCGGCCGCGGGGCGCGTATTCGATCAGCATTGCCGTGGCGGTGCTGAATTCGCCGCCCGCGGATATGCCTTGCAGCAGCCGCGCGCACAGGACGATGGCCGGTGCCAGCAAGCCTATCTGCTGAAAACTGGGCGTGAAGGCGATCATCGCCGCAGCCACGGTCATCATCGCGATGACCAGGGTAAGCCCCGCCTTGCGGCCTTTCCGGTCGGCATACCAGCCCAGCACGATACCGCCCAGGGGCCGCACGATAAACCCCGCGCCGAAGGTCGCGGTGGTCAGCATCAAGGCGGCATATTCGCTGTCGCTCGGGAAAAACTGCTTCGCGATGATGATCGACAAAAAGCCGAATACCACGAAGTCATACCATTCCAACACATTGCCCAGCGTGGACGCCACCGCGCCCCGCCAGTTGCCGCCTGGATCGCCTGTCTGCATGGATGTCCCCTTGTTCCACGGCCCCGGCGGCATCGCGCCGCGGGCCGCCACGTCCTGCCGCGGCGCCGGCAAACTGCACGCCGGCGTCTGCCGCGCCTGGGCCTGATGTCTTTGTTGAGTCTTTATTGACGACGAAATGTAGAGCGCTATAGTCATGAAAACAACCGAATAAAATCAATGACTCCATAAAGTCACTTTATGAATCCCACCCTCAAGCAACTGCATGCGTTTACCCTGGCATGCCGGTACGGCGTACTGACACGCGCGGCCGAGGAAATGTTCGTGACCCAGCCCGCCGTCAGCGTCTTGATCCGCCAGCTCGAGGAAGCCTTGGGCATGCGTTTGTTCGATCGGACATCGCGATCGCTGCGGCCGACCGTGGCGGCGCAGGAAATCCTGCCGACGGTAGAGCGCATGCTGCGCGACCTGGATACGTTGAAGTCCAGCGTCAAGGAGCTCACGGGCCGGCAGCGTGGCCATCTGCGCTTCGCGGCCACACCGTCGATCGCCAGCAGCTTTGTGCCCGCACTTTTGGCCGAATACCGTTTGCTCTATCCGAACATCGAGATATCGGTCGATGACGCCGCGCCTGACCGGTTGACCGCGCCCACCTTGGCGGGCGATGTCGAGTTCAGCATCGGGACCGTCAGTGAAAGTGCGGAAGGACTGACGTCCCAGTGCCTGGTCCGGGATGCTCTGTGCGCGATCTGCCGCAAAGATTCCCGGCTCGCGCGCAAGCGAAGGGTCACCTGGGAAGATGCCTTGTCGTATCCGTGGATTGCCGTCAAGGCCAACAGCGGCATCCGCGGATTGATCGACGAGGCCCTATTCACACTGGGCGCGCGAAAATCGGTGCAGTACGAGGTTTCGTACATGACGACAGGGCTGTCGATGGCACAGGCAGGCTTGGGAGTGGCGATATTTCCGGGAATTCTGTTAGGATCTTTTCCGCATCCCGATCTGGTGGCGCGCAGGCTGGAATCGCCGATCGTCACGCGCGATGTCAGCCTGATCCGGCGCGCCGAGCATTCGCTGTCCCCCGCCGCGGAGTCCTTCATCGAACTCTGGCACAAGCGTTACGGCACACCCTGACGCACGCAGGCCCTGGCCGGCGCCGCGGCCCCGCATATGCCGCCATCGTGCGCGGTGTACCTGTAGAACGGTAACTTTCCCTAAATGCGGGGCTCAGAAATTTCCTATTTTTCCCGCGTGGCATGTTGCCTAGACTTCGACACATTAAGGTGTCGGGGCGACTGACCGGCAATCCACGCTGATTCCATGCGTGGGGCGCCACGATCCAGGTCTCCGCAAGGCGACCGCCCGTTACCTCGGTGACCACGTTGGCCCGTTTGTCGCACGCCAACAATCACGATTCCGCGCGTCCGCACGCCCGGACGTCGCCGTGGGTATCACCCTGACCCCTCTGCCCTCGGTGCCCGGATGGCGCCGCCAACCTTACGCGTATGGTCGATCGACGCATTCGGCCGACCTGGACTCCTATGTCTCAAATTCTGAATCGGCCCGTTCGAATCTGCCTGCTCGGTGAATTCCAGCTGATCGTCGACGGCGTGGATAAAACGCCACTGATCGCTTATGGCAAACCCAAACTGCTGCTCGCAATGCTGGCGCTGTCCTTGGACAAGAAGCAATCGCGGGCGGCTTTGGCGGAGCTCCTGTGGCCGAACTGCGCGTCCGGCGCCCGGGCGAATCTTCGCCATGCTCTGTGCGTGCTGCGGCATGTGCTCGGCCCCATGGAAAAAGCGATCATCTCCACATCGAGCATGCTGTCACTGGACCAGGACCTGGTGACCGTGGACGTGCTGGCCTTGTGCGGGATCGGTCCCTACGCGCGACTGTCCCTGGAAGAGCGCCTTGCCCATGACCGGGGCGACCTGCTCGAACACATGGTCACGCCGGTCAACGCGGCGCTGTCCGCATGGCGCATGAGCTGGCAGTCGCGGCTGTCGCAAGAAGTCTCTCAATGCCGGCAGGCTTACATCGCCCAGTTGTGCGCGGCAGAAAAAATCCAGGAGGCCCTCGCCAGCGCACGGCAGTGGGTGCAGGTCCATCCCGGCGACGAACACGCGCATCGCGACCTGATCCGGATGCTGCGCGATACGGGCCGCCGCGAATCGGCGATGAAGGCCTACGAGCATTGCGTCGCCGTCATGGGCGAATACTATGGCACGACGCCGTCGCTGGAAACGCGGTCGCTATTGGATGTCTCCACGTCGAACGACCGTGCCGTACAGGCGGCGTCGTCCGCCAACGATGACGCGCGTCCCCTGGCCGTGCTGGCCGTGGCGATCGGACACGACGGCGACGGCATGCCCGGAGAGGAAACCATCGATCGTGTCCAGGCCGCACGGCAACGCCTGGTGCGTCTGGCGCAGGCGGCCGGGCGCCGCGTCTGCCTGGGGGCGGATGGCAATCTCGCGATTCTGTTCGGATATCCCACGTTGAACGAGCGCCCGACGGAATCGGCCGCGCGGCTGGCATGCTATATCCGGCGTTGCGGAATCTCCCCTCATGTGTCGCTGGGCATGGGCATACACGCGGAACTGGCCCGGGTTCCCGCGGACAACGGGACGCTGCCCATGATGCTGGTGGGGCAAAGGGCATTGCGCCTGGCTTATCTGGCCGAGTCGGGTGAAACCTTGCTGACCGATTCCGCCCAGGCGCGCTTGAGCGATCGTTTCATGGTGCGATCCGACGAACGCTACGGCTTGCACGTCGGCGTGCTGGAAGGGCAGTCGCAGGCCATTACCGTACACCGGATGTTTGGCAGGACCACGGAGTTCGATATCCTTGTCCGCCGTTGGAACAGTCTGCGCAAGAACGAACGGCCGCATTTGATGTATCTGCGTGGCGAACAGGGGATAGGGAAGTCCCTGTTGGCCCAGGTATTCGCGGAATACGTGCGGCGCGGTGGGGGAGCCGTGACGTTCCTGCGATGCGACCAGGAAAACCGGCAAATCGCGCTGCACCCTTTCCACGAATATTTTCTCTCTCGCCTGGCGGTACAGGATGGCGTGGGCACGCGCGGCACGGACGATGCGGAACTCGGCTATGCCCGTGCCATCGAATCCATGGGCTATCGGATCGGCCTGGACAAGGCGACCAGCGCGATGCTGGTGGATTACTTCGTCGGCCCGCGCGGCGCCGCCAGCGCCACCGCGGCCGCTGAACCCGATGTGAATGCACTTATCGCGCCCCTTTCGAATCTGCTGCTCGACGGTGACGCGCCCGGCCAGCCTTTGCTTGTCCTGGTCGACGACACGCAGTGGGCGGACGCCGCGACCCGTAGCTTGCTCAGCGCAATGCTTCAGCATCGCCGGCGGGATTCGGTCATGATCCTGCTCTGTGGACGCGGCATGAATCTCAGCGTTCCCATCGATGAAACCATCACCATGCCCCCGCTGCGCCGTGATGCCATGGTTCAATTGGTCAGCTTCCGCGGCAAGGACAAGCGCCTGTCCAGCAAAGTGCGCCGGCGTATCGTCGAAAAGGCGCGCGGCGTTCCGCTCTACGCCGAGCAGATGGTCCGTCAATGCCCTGACGATATCGAAGAAGAGCCGCCCCTGCTGATTCGGGATCTGCTGGCGGCACGCGCGGTGTGCGAGAGGGAAGATACGCCGGACATCACACTGCCGCGGCTCGCGAGCGAGTATACGGTGCCCTTTCTCGAAACGGACTGAGCGTCCGCTGGGCATCCCGGAACCATACCCCGAGCATTGTCACTGACCGGTCCCATGATATGCCGAGGTTTTTCATGAATATGGTATCGCCCGACGGAGACTCACATGGACGCGCATAAGCTGATCGCGCTGTTCGGAGAGGAAAGCGGCGTCCCGCTCACCTTGGGTGAATCCGGAACCATCGATTTGATATTCGATAAGGACGTCACCGTCACACTAGAGCATGACGATCCGCAGGATATGCTGCATGCCTATACCGTCCTGGGGCAGGAGCCCGTCGAAACGGAGCAGCAGCTCACGCTGTACCGCGACATGCTGGTTGCCAACGCCTTCGGCCACGAAACGGAAGGCGCCGCCTTGTCGCTGGATGACCGCAATGGCGAAATCCTTCTAACGCGTCGCCTGGAACTCGCGGATGCCACGGTGAGCCAATTGCGCCGCGCGGTGGAAAGCATGGTGGATGTGTCCTTGACGTGGCGGGAGAAACTCGCCACGGTAGGACACGCAGTACCCCCGCCCAGCAGCGTGAGTGCCAAGGCAACGCCGCCCGGAAGCGGCTTGCGCGCCTAAGCGCAGGGGCTATACCAGCCCCATGTCCCGCGCATGGGCATACAGTTCAGCGTCATTGCGCGCGGCAAGTTTGCGCATGGCGTCCATCTTTTGCCGGCTGGTCGTCTTTGCGCTTACGCCCAGGATCTCCGCGATCTGGTTATTGCTATGCCCGTGCGCGAACAGCCGGACAACTTCCATCTCCCGGGGGGACAATTGCGCCGGTTCGGCCACCTGCGTCCGGGGCACACCCAGCGCGGCGAATTCACGTTGCACGTTCTCCGTGACGTAGGTGCGTCGGCTCGCCGCGCGCTGCACCGCTGTCGCGATTTCCCGGACGGCGGCGCTCTTCTCCACCAAGGCCAGCGCGCCGGCCTGCAGGATAGGCGACATCAACGCGGGAGACGCCATCTTCGTAAGGACGACGATACGCACATCGGGAAACTTGACCTTCAACTGGAGCAGCATGGCCAGCCCGTCCGGCTGCTGAGATCCCGGCATGGAGAAGTCCGTCACCAGCACATCGCAGGGATTTTTGGACAGGCAGGAAAACAGGCTGTCCGGAGAATCCGCCATGGCGACAACGCGTATGTCTGCGGATGCTTCCAGGGCATTCTTCATGCCGAGAAGTACTACGGGGTGGTCGTCGGCAAGTATGACTCGAATCATTTACGGTAAGCGCTTTCGTAAAGCGCGGCCCCTGTCGGTGCGACACGGAACAGCAGAAGAGGGACACACCTTTGCGGCGCGCGCGTTCGGATACGGGTAGCGGGTAGCGTCCGTACGGTATCCATAAGTTTCGCTCCTGACCGGTGGAAGCTTCGTTAAAACAATGGGTGCTTTACGCGGTCAAAAAAAGAAGCGGCGCGCCCGGGATAATGCAAGGCTATGCTGGGTCGGCTTGCCTTCCCCGTCCCGGCGGACTGGATTAATGGTCCCTCGATCCGCCCTGAGCGGTGGCGTCTTCGTCTGCGACGTTCGTCAGATCATCGCCCGCCGTCATGTCTTGCCCTCGCGTCGCACGCGCCTGGCGGCGATATCCTGAAGGCGTAATCCCCTGATCCCGGTGAAACGCGACGGAGAAATTGCATACGCTGCGAAATCCCACATGATTGGCGACTTCGCGAACAGGCATTCCGGTTTGCGCAAGCAGGCGACGCGCCGTTTCCATCTTCTGAGTGAAGATCACCTTGTGTGCCGACTTTCCCATCCTGGACTTGAATAGCGCGGACAGTTTGCGTTCGTTCGTGCCGATCTGGCGGGCCAGCTGGCGTACGGTATGGATGCTTCCCACATCCGTGGCAATCGCGTTGAGCGCATTGCGCAGCAGCAGTTCTTCCGCCGCCGGTGTGCGGGACCGCTGGGTCCCATCTTGATCGCGGGTAGGCATCCTGCGCAGATGTACCGATATGCGGGCCAGGAGTTCTTCAGGGTAAACCGGCTTGGTAATGCAATCGATCGCGCCCAGCGAGAATGCTTCACGGCTTGTAGCCTGGCTTCCGGGGTCAAGCAGGAAAATAAGCGGTATGCCTTGCGTATCCGGAGTCTGCATCATCAAGCGACCCATCATGAACGGGTCCATGTCGTGCATCGCACCGTCCAAAAGGATAATGTCGGGACGCCAAGCCTGCGCGTGATAATAGCCCTGCCATCCAGACGAAAGCGTGACGCGAAAGAGCTGGTTGCGCAGGAAGTCGGTGGTGGCCCGCAGCTGGGATGCATCGTCGGAGACGATCAATACATGAGACGGCCGGCGGTAGGTGGTGGGCAGAACGCCGGTCTGCATTGTGCCCGCGGATCCGGGTTGGGAAGCGGCATCCAGACTCGGGGCAATGCGGGGTTCAGATATGGTGGGATAACTCACGTCCTCTCCTTATGTATGGATACGGCTTTACACGTTTTTCGAGCCGCCAGCGGCCGCGGCAGGAAGCGTCGTATCCATCCTAGGTAAAGCTTGATAGACGTGCCTTTAAAATCGCGCTCATACTTTTTGAAAAACACCGCTCGTCGGCTTTGGCATTTCATTGGCGCGTTCGATCAGAGAGACGGGCTCGCCCAAGTGTCGGCGAAACGCAACGGGGCTGCAGCCTAGCTGCCGGCGAAACGCCGACGCAAAATTGGCGGGGCTGGAAAAGCCTAGTTGATCCGCGATTTCGGCGACGGTCAGCGAACAATCCTGCAGCAGCGTCCTGGCTTTCTCCATACGCTGGTCGCGCAGATAGTCGTGGATCGTCTTGCCTAGCAGGGAGCGGAATGCATTCGTCAACCGCTTCTCGTTCACGCCGATCAGTCGTGCCAGTCGTTTCTGCGACGGCGCATCGGAGAGATGATCCGCCAGGTATTGCCTGGTGGTGTTGACGATGGCTTGCTCGTTCGATATTGAGGGGAAGCGCAACGCCTGGTCGACGCTCGCGCCTGGGGTGTTGGCGGGCGGGTGGTGATGCTTGGTTTCGGGAGCCGTGCAAGGCACGGTGGCACGCTGCGCTTTCTGCAGCTGTACGCGCACCCGCGCCAAAACCTCTTCCGGATTGTATGGCTTGGGCACGTAGTCCGCCGCGCCGGCATCAAAACCCTTGAGTCTTTCGTCCAGGCTGGCCGAGGCCGTGATGAAGATGACGGGGATGTGCGCTGTGCGCGGATTGCCCTTCAACAGACGGCACGTGGCATAGCCATCCACACGTGGCATCGACACATCCATCAGGATCACATCGGGAGCCGGCTGAGCAGTGGCGCGTTCATATGCCTGCTTTCCATCCAGCGCCACCATAAGCTTGAAGTTTTCGTGGTTCAGAAGCTGTACCAAGAGCCTGAGGTCCGCGGGGCTATCGTCCACGAGAAGTAGACGACCGCCTTGCTTCATTGCATGAGAGCTGGTCATGAAACGCTTCCTCCATACGCTCGCAGGAACGTCCGACGCGTTGCAGCGGCGGCCTGCGTGGTATAGCAATTATTAACATACGGGAACGATCATTTCCACCTTTTGTTGCAAGGCGTCTCATGCTTTGGAACGATATGCGCAATGTCTGTGTTGTGATGCGCAGTTTGTACTTTGGTCGATGCAAACTCAGCCGCACTTGTGGCCTTCCGCGAGCGTTATTCGGGCCGGTAAATCAGGTTCCAACGATGCGCACGATGTCTTTGCAGCAACTGACGGTAAGCTTGAGCATCCCCGCGACGCACGCGGCTTTGTAGCTGACGTTGCTGCTAAGCATGGCGAATTGCTGCGCCATGGCGATGTCTACCGCAGGTGAATTCATGTTGTCCTGGAACGAGGCGTCAAGATTGCTCGTCTCTCGATCCATTGAATTGACGCTGGTGGCGGGAGTGTTATTGGCGATCATTGGGTTTTCTCCATGGGGAAGGGGGTTCAATGGTTTGGGCCGATGCCGCCCGGCTGCGGTCGTGTTATCGATCCGCGTGCAGGCACGCCAGTATGGTTTGCGCGGCCTTGGAGGCTTCCGCCAGCGCCGCGACCTCGGAGAACTCCTGGCGACGCAGCCGCGTGCGCATCAGGCGCCGCGCGGCCTCTTCGATGTCGCGCATTTCTTGCAGCATGGAACGGGTGGCATCTTGATCCGGCGAATGGCCGAAGAGTTCAAGGACCTCGTCGATGTCGGACTGATTCGGTGATGGAGCCATGGTTTGTCGATGCCGGGAAAGGTAGGGCAGCGCTACCGAGGGATGACGGCGGTGGTTGGCCCGTCGAATATCACGCTGCCATCTTCGACCGAGGTCAGCCGATAAGCGCCGTGCTTGCCGCCGACGACGATACGGGTTCCGTCCTCCAGGACTACCCACGGCTGCCGGCCGCCAACGACAGTCTGGACGCGGAACGGCACCGCTGACGCCGGCACGGGATTTTCGCCTTCCACTCGCAGCGCACCCATATACACAGGATTCAGCGCATCCAGCACGGCGTGCAGTCGTGGGCGCTGCGACGGATCCAGGCCGCCCGGATTGACTTGCAGGACTTTGTCCTTCCAGCGGGAAGCGAGCGCGGGTAGCCCTGCGGCTGCCACCGCTTGATCCAGCGCGTGTTGGACATCGGTTGGAAGAAGCAGCGTCATCGCGGGACGCGGCACGGTGCCGGCTTCTTCGCGCCATCGTTGGTATGCCTGTTGCCGTGTGGCGTCGGATCCCGCGATGCCACGGACGACCAAGTCTTCATCGCCAGTGCGTAGAATGACGGCATGCACGTCAAGGTCCTGCATGCGGCTGTGCATCCAGGCCTTGAGCTCGCTCTCTTTCCCCACCCGCATCGCTGGCAGCGGCCATATGGCGCTCAAGTCGGTGGCCAGGCGGTCGTGTTCCAGTTCGTCACGAACCCACCCCGTCACCACGATTTCCTGTTGCGCACTCAAGCTGGCGCGCACGCGTCGCGCATATTCCCGTTCCGCCAGCACACGTTGTGCGCGCAGCAGGGGTTCCGTATCGGTGGTCATGCCCGTCGCCATACGCGGGCTGGGCGCCTCCTTGGCGGGAGGAAATGAAGCCACGCTACCGAAGACGAGCAGAATGAGCAGGCCGCCTACCGCCCACCGCAATTCCAGCCCTTTGCGGCGGCGTGATCCTGGGGGCCGCATCGGATCTTCGCCGGTGGCCAAAGGCCGGCCTGTTTGCGCCTTTCCGCTGGCGCTGCTCTGGCCCGATGCCGACGCAGCGGCGGCACTTGCCCCGGTAGTTCCATCTTGCAGCATTGCCGCGCGTGCAGGGTCGTCCCAGCGCTCACTGGCGGTTTCCCGTGCATCGAAAATCTGATCGGGGGCCGGCCAAGGCGCTGCCGCATGGGTAATCGTCAAGAGGATGGGGCCGAGTGGCAGCGGCGTTCCATAGGGGGCGTCGGGTGTGGCACCGTCCACGGCGCCATCCGGCATGCTCATGCCCCAGCTTCCCGTACCCATCCGCAGGCGCGCCGCCTCGCCTGCGATACCGTCGTCGCATAGCACCACGTCGCAGTGTCCCTGCGAGCCGATCAGTGCGCCGTCTCGCACGGCGCATCGTGCCCCGTCGTGTAGCCCCGACAGGACTCGCAGTTCCAGGTCTTGGGTCATAACAGTGCTCCGCTATCCACCAGCCGGTATGCATGATGACTCATAGGTCCACCCGGGCGAGGGGCTGCACATTGATTTCCGGGACCAGCTCCTGATAGGAGAGGACCGGAAGTTGGTACAGGTCCTGCTCGATCAGCTTGCGGACGTAGCGACGAATGTCCATGGAGGTGAGAATCACAGGCCTGGCCACGGTCGTTTCTAGCGTACCCACGGTGCGCCGGATACTGTCCAGCAAGGCTTGCGATTTTTCCGGATCCATGGCCAGGTAGCTGCCCCCAGCGGTTTGGCGAATGGCGTCCCGCACCACGTCTTCTACATCCGGCGCCAAGAGATAGGACGGCAGGAAGTTCTGGCCGTTCGAATACTTGTGGCTGATGTATCGCTTCAGCGCCATCCTGACGTATTCCGTGAGAAGGACGATATCCTTTTCCTTCTGTGCCCATTCGACCAGCGCCTCCAGAACCGCACGCATGTCCCGTATGGAGATCTCTTCGGAAATCAGGCGTTGAAGAATCTCCGCGATTTTCTGTATCGGCATGACTCGATGGGCTTCCTTTACGAGTTCCGCGAAGTTCTCTTCCATGGCCGTAAGGAGCTGGCGCGTTTCCTGTATCCCGATGAATTGCGATGCGTGCCGGCGTAGTACGAGGGAGAGATGCCAGCTCGGTATCTGGTGGGGGAGCAGGTAGGGAACATTGGCGCTGTCCAGCGCGGGCGCGTGATCGCGGGATACCCAGAATGCCGATTCGTTGGCGAGGCCCCCGGTATCGCGTTCATAGGGAATGCCCATGGCGTCGAGATTGCGCGACCCCTCGCGGACGAGTACGGCGCCGGTTTTCAGTGTTCCATGCACGACAGGGACCTCGAACAACAGCACCTGGTAGGCGTGGTCGCGCAGCTGCTTGCCGCGGCGCAGGAGGATTTCCGGAAGCGGCACGCCCAGTTCCTGGTAGACGGCATAGCGCACCGCTGGAAATTCGCCCTTCACTGCGTGTTCATCGATGTCCAGCGCCAGGACTTCAGCGATCTCCAGCGTGATCGGTTCCGCGGGCGCGAACTTCGTCGGCTGGGCTCCCTCCGCGGGCGCATCGTCTTCCGAACCGAATGTGCCGTCGGCGGCGCCGCCGGCGGCCCCACTCCCGCGCGCCGGCCGCGGGTTGTTCAGCAACACGAAGCCTGTCAGGCCGAGCAGTCCCGCGAGAACCAGGAACACGACGGTCGGCATGCCGGGGATGAGTCCGATGCCGAGCGCGATCACCCCGGCGATCATCAGCGCGCGAGGTTGGGCCATGACTTGTGCGCCGATGTCTGTGCCCACGTTGGATGGCTTGTCCCCGACGGGAACGCGGGTGACGATGATCCCGGCGCAGATAGCCGTCAGCAGCGCCGGTATCTGCGAGATGAGGCCGTCGCCGACGCTCAGGATGGAGTAGGTCAGCGCTGCTTCGCTCGCGCTCATGCCTCGCTGAACCGATCCGATCAACAGGCCGCCCAGCAGGTTGACGGCGACGATGATCAGCCCGGCGATGGCGTCCCCCTTGACGAACTTCATCGCGCCGTCCATTGCGCCATAAAGCTGGCTTTCCTTTTCCACGACGCTGCGGCGGCGACGTGCCTCGTCCATTTGAATCGCGCCCGCGCGAAGATCGGCGTCGATCGACATCTGCTTGCCCGGCATGCCGTCCAGGGAGAAGCGCGCGGCGACTTCCGCTACGCGCTCGGAACCCTTGGTGATCACGATGAACTGCACCAGCGTCAGGATCAGGAATACCACCAGGCCGACGACCAGGTTTCCTCCCACGACGAAATTGCCGAAGGTATCGATGATGTGGCCCGCATCGCCGTCAAGCAGGATCAGGCGCGTGGTGGAGATCGATATGCCCAGGCGGAACAGCGTCGAGACCAGCAGCACCGCGGGAAAGGACGAGAATGCCAGCGCGGACGGCAGGTAGATCGCCACCATGAGCAGTACGCAGGACAGGGAGATGTTAACGGCGATAAGGACATCCATGACCGCCGTTGGCATCGGCAGGATCATCATGAACACGATGGCCATGACGGTGGCGGCCAGCAGGATGTCGTTACGGCTGGTCGCGATAGCGATAATACGTCGAATTGCTTGCATGAGTGAGGCTGGTGCTGACAAGCAGGACGTTTTACGAGGCGGCGCCGAGACGCGTGGCGGCGTAGGCCTTCATGGCCTGGCGCGCTTCATCGTGACGTCCCAGCGCCGCCAGCGCCTGCGCGCGTACGACACGATACGAAGGTTGGGCGAGCGCGGCTGGGTCCGCGCGGTCGAGTGTGGACAGCGCCTTTTCAGGCGCGTTGGCGCGTAGCTGCACGAGCGCGAGCAGGATTAGCGAGCGCCCTTTGCAGCCGCCGGCGTGGTCGCAGGCTTCGAGCAATGCCATGGCGTCCCGCGGGTTGCCGTTCTGAAATTGAAGGAACCCCAGCACCTGCAGTAACTCGATGGACTCGTCGGGAAGGTTGACCGCGTTGATTCGGCTCATCCCTGGAACAGCGCGTTTTGGGTAAAGCTCGATTGCCTTCGCAGTACGACGTTGCGGTCGAGCGCCTGCAGGGCTGCATGCACCGCGGCCTGCAGGGCGGCGTCGTGCGGGCCGTCCTGCGCCGCGGCATCGCGCAGGCTGCGGCGCGATCGCTGCAGCACCGAGTCGAACGTGGCCCGATCCTGCAAGTTGGAGACGCGGATCACCGGCTGCAGGTCGTGAAGCATCGCCAGTTCCACGCTGGGTTGTTGCAGGAACCTTGCCAGCCCGGACGCGACGGGTGCGGGCGGGACAAGCGTTGGCCGCCGCAAGGCGGCTCCCCATCCCTTGGCGCTATCAAGGCGGCGCGCGGCGACGTCGCTGTCCCCGACGGGGTGTACGCCGCCGATCGTCGAAGGAGCGGAGAGCAGGGAAGTGGACGAGATCATTCTGGGTGCATCCTGGATTCAATCCGTCGGCAACAGCAGCACTGAACGGTACAGGCGTCGATAGCGCGACACGCTGAGCCAGCAGGCATAAGGTCTGCCGCTCTGGATATGAATTGACTGTGTGTAAGGTCACGGTAGTAACCGGCAGCCGAATCCTGTTCCATCGGCATCGAAATATCGGATCAAGTGTTGAATGCGCGGCCCGGCCAGGGGGAACCGCGGATCGAGGGGAGGGCACCTACGCCGCGAGTCTGTCGTATGGGCTCGCAGCAGCAAACAAGGAGTTCAGAATGAGCGAATCAATCGGTATGGCCGCGTATCGGAATTACGCCGGCTATGGCGAATCTATCAAGGGCCGATTGGCCGGTAGCGCCTATGCCGACGTTCCGGTGCAAAGCTGGGCCCAGGCAATCACCGCTGCAATGGCCATGTGCAACGAAATTTCCCAGTCGTATGGGGAATGGCTGGTCCAGAACAACAAGACCTCGGCGCAGCTTATCAGGAAAACGCGTCAGAACACCGAGCTGGTCGCGGCTGTCGGAGATTTCCTCGAACTGTTCCCTATCCCCAGCGGAAAGGAGAACAATAATCCCTCCCTCAAGGAACTGCAGGAAATCCTCAAGCAGCGGGCGGAGGACAGGGGCGATAAGGACCACAAGTCCGCGCCGGCTTACGAAGACGAAAAATTGACGAAATTGAACGAGATGCTCAAGGCGCTTGGCCTCGTTCCCATGACGGAAAATTCCAAGAAGAGCGATTTCGAAACCCTCAAGACCCGTCTGGACGGTCTACGCGACGAGATCGCCGGGTTCCAGACCATGACGAACACGAAACAAGGGATGCTGGTCGGCAACATCAGCCAGCACCAGACCCAGGTCCAGGGATTGATCAAGTCGTCCCAATCGATCGGCATGGGCTTCGCGCGGATTGTGGGTTCTGTGTGATGCCGATGCCTTATCGCGGCCAGGATCTCGGCGCCGATATCCGCGCTCGGGTACGCAAGATCCTCCGGGATGGCGCTCCCCTGGGGGATTCCCTCAGGATTCCGGCCCAGGACCGGAAGGTCTTGTATGCCGTGGCCTACAAGCTGTATGCCGAGGCTCGCTACGACCTGGCGCAGCATTTGTTCGCGCAGCTGGTGATGTACGACCATCATCAAGTCCGGTATATGAAAGGGCTGGCCGCTGCCACCCAGATGCTCGGCGACCATGAAGAAGCCATGCGGATGTATTCCGTCGCGGCGCTCATGGACGCGAGTGATCCCGCTGTGGTCATGCACGCGGGAGACTGCTTCAGGGCGATGGGCAAGCATGCCCGCGCCGTGGAGTCGTTCGACCTTGCGCGAGCCATGTGCAGCAAGGCGGAACACGAGCCGGTGAAGCGGCGTTGCAACCAGCTCCTTGCCGAGCTCAGGCGCGCCGCTTGATCGATTCTGCTTTCGCGCAGGGTCACGATGTAGTTCGAAACCTACCAATCTATATGGAGTGTTCATCATGGTTACTGTCCCTGCATCAACGATGCCTGGTATGGCTACGCCGATTCAATCTCCGAATGCCGCTACGCCGGTTCGATCTCCGGATGTCGGCGATGCAATGCCGGTCTTCGGATCGGAATCGGCCGTGTTGCGTGCCATGGCCGAGGCTGAGCGGCTGCTCGGGGAAATTCCCCTCAAGCAGAACGCCCACGATATGAAGGAAGCCCTGCTTCGGCGAGAGGCCGGCTTGCAGAAGAAGCGGAACTTTGTCTTCGAGGCCTGCGAGAGGGAACAGAGCGCGGCTTCGTGGCGGTTCGCGACGAAAATGGCCTCTGGCGTGCTTTCCATGTTCGCGGGTGGGGTCACCCTCGGCGGCGCCGCGGGCGCTGGAAGGCAGATGAACAAAGCGGTCGCGGATGGCTCCGTGTCGAATATGACCACTTACACGCCACGCGGCAATAGCATCGATACCTGGAACAAGGTGGGCCAGTCGGGGCAGTTCCTCCAGCAAGGGGTGGGCGGGATGGTCACCGCTATCGGGGATGACCAGGGAACGAAGTTCGACATCGAGAAAAGGTACAAGGATGTCCTCGGTCAAATGAGCGACAGCGACGTACAACTTGCCTCGGACATCCAGCGCCGCCGCAATGGGGACGTCGCCGATACCACCAAGCGCGTGGAGAAGATGGCCGACACGCGAGTTGAGTACCTGCGCGCCGCCGTGCGTACGCTCGCCTGAGCAAAGTATCAGTATTTTTTTCGAAGGTTGCTATGGAAACAAGTTTTCAGAACGCCGCAGGGCTTTTCTGGCCCGCCGGTGCAATGGCGGAAACAGGTCGTGAAACAGCCGCGCCGCAACCGGGCAACCCGCTCGATTCGATCCTGCAGGTGTTGAGCGAGATCGCCGGCATTCCCTCCGGGACGGAAGTAAAGCGCCTGGACGAGAAGAAGCCTGACGCACTATTCAATTCCAATGGGGCACCGACCCTGGCGTCACCGGACACGCCCTCGACCCCGCCGCTCGTGGAACCGACGCCTCTCAACATCAACGTGGGGGCTGCGATTTCAGAGAGCAATAAGCTCACGACGGAGAGCAACAACGCCCAGATGAATCCCGATTCCACCCGCGCCGTTGAACAGATGAAGTTCACCGTCGACAAGGTAATCGAGGCAAAGCTGAGCAGCGTTGAGAAATTCGAGAAGAGCTCCGCGGAACTCTCCGAGAAAGCCGGACGCTGGTACAACCGGCTGGCAAGCTGGGTATCGGAGAACCTGGGCCCTTATATGCCGTACATCGGGGTGGCGATCGCCGTTATCGCGACCGCTGTAACGGCCGGAGGGGCATGGCCCATGTTGGCGATGGCCGGATTGGGCATGGCCAACCACATCCTGCAGAAAAACGACATCAACGTGGTGGAAGGCGTGACGAAAGCCGTCGAAACCGTGGGATACCTGGTTTCCGAAAAGGTCGCGACCGCATTGGCCAATACGATCGGTTCGGTCGTGGGCATCCTGCTCTCCGATCCCACGCCTATTTCGAAGTTGTTCGGCATCATCGCGAAGGCCGCGGGCGCCAGCAAGGCGACCATCGAAAAAGCCGAGCAATGGGGGCAAATCATTGGCATGGTGGTCATTGTGGGCGCCAACCTGGCCCTGACTTGGGGAGCAGGGGCGGCAAACGCGGTAACCAAGGCCGCATCGGGCGCCACCAGCGCGGTGGGTTCCGCTGCCTCGCGTGCCGCGAACGTCGTCGCGGACGCCGTGAAAAATTTCCTTCGGTCGCTTGAACCTTACGTATCGAAGCTGCTGCAGATCATGCGGGACTCGTCGGGCCGATTCAACGAACTTTCGGTCCTGTTCAAGGACGCCATGCAGGCCGCCAAGGGCACCGCCGCAGGTGCTGCGATGTCGCTCAAGGACACCACGGCGGCATTGATACCCAAACTCGAGGTCGGCGTAAAAGTCGCACAGACCGCGGCAAACGGGACAAGCGGAACGATGGGTGTGACAAACGGCTTCCAGGAGGTACAGCTTGCCGGGGCGCAGCGCGATATCGGCATGGCCGAGGCCGAGCGTGGCAAGCTGGAACAGTTGGTCGACGTCGCCCGCGAACACATGGATGCCATGGACGATAGCACCGGACGCGCCATGAACCGGGTCACCCAGAACCTGAAAGCGAGTGCGGACATGGTCAGGAATTATTCGCGCGATGGGATGGAGAGGGCGTCCATCCAGGTCGAGCAAATGACAGCCTAGTCCAGCCTCTGGTCCTTCGATTCCACCTTTAGTCAGCGCTCACGCCGATGGTATTGCAAGCTTCAGGACGCGATCCCGTTGCCGCGTCGTCTCCTCTTACGTCGAAATCCTTGACAGAGGAGGCGGCCGTCGGCGTGCCGCGAGCTATCGTGCACCATCGAAAGGTTGCCCAGGACCTCGCCGAAATCGCCTTCATCGGCGCGTTCCTGGGGCAGACGCAGGCTGCGGAGACCATTTTCCGCAGCCTGCGTGTCCTGCGCCCGGACAATCCCATCGTGGAATTGGGGCTTGCCATGGTCTACACGCTTGCCGGCCGTCCGCAGGAAGGCTTGGCCGTGGTGGAAAAGGCGGAGGGCCTCGATCAAGACCACGGCCTGGTCGCGCTATGCGCAGGTCTGATGCTGCGGGATGCCGGGCATCGGGCAGCGGCGGACAAGAAGCTATCGCGTGCCATTGCCCAAGGCGATGTCGCGCCCGAGTTTGTACAGGACTTATCCAGAGCGATGCGCGAATGAGCGCGTTCGCCCGGCGTTTCCCTAGGAGTTCACGTTGAAGATCGAATGGCTGGATTATGCCGCCACGGCGGCAGGTGATGGGCAGCCGTCCATTGCGGCCGACCCCTTGCAGGCCGAGTTGTTCCGTGCCGCGCTGAACGCGCCGCCGTCCGGTGGCGATGGCGACACGGACGCGGCGGATGAATCCGCAGGTGGCCTGGGATCGCCCTTGGCGCATATTGCGCATGGGGTCCGCGGAGGCCTCGCGGGTATTTCCAATGATTGGCAGCAGGCCCACGCGATGGCCGCCGATCTTGCACAGCGCCCCGTCCTGGACGGCAGCACCATCCGGGATGTGTTGCGTCTTGCGGGTACGACTAGCCGGGTGTCTGTCGGCATCGATGTCGTCAGCAAGGTTGCAGGGAAGGTTTCCCACACGGCCGATGTCATGTCGCGAGGCTGAATTTGCGATTGCCTTTGCAACTTCCCTCCCATGCGTCGGCCGAACGGCCTGTCGCCGGGAGGGCATCGTACTGGGCTCATCCTTCCCAGCCGCGCTGTCATGGACCCTACCGCCGACCCTTCCTGTGCCAGCTCCTGCTGATCGGGCTGATGATGCTCGCGGGATGCTCGAATCGCGTTGACCTGTTCTCCTCGACCACGGACAGCGAGGCCAACGAAATCCTGTCCATGCTCCTGCAGTCCGCCATTCCGGCCAAGAAGGAAATCAAGAAAACCGGCGTCACCATATCGGTGGCGCAATCCGATGTCGCCAAGGCGCTGACTATTCTGCGGCAGCAAGGGCTGCCGCGCGCGCGGTTCGAAGGCATGGGAAAGATCTTCCAGAAAGAAGGCATGATTTCGTCGCCGCTGGAAGAACGGGCGCGCTATATCTATGCCTTGTCTCAGGAACTCGAGAGCACCCTGACCAAAATGGATGGCGTACTGGTGGCCAGGGTCCATGTCGTGCTGCCGGACCAGGACGCTGCGAAGATGGCGAAGACCCCCGCAAGCGCGGCGATATTCATCAAGCATCAGGCCGGCTATAACCTGGATGTGCTCAGGCCGCAGATCAGGACACTGGTCGCGCATGCCATTCCGGAACTGGCCGAAGACCGCGTCTCGGTTGTGCTGGTGGTGGCCCAGCGGCCGCCGCCTGCCGCCGCGTTGGGGGCGCCGGCGTCCCTGTCGCCGCAGGGTGCGGCCCGCGACAGCGGCGGCGCGGCGTCCACCTCCTGGGCCTGGTGGATGCTCGGCGCCGCCACGTTGGCCTGTGTCCTGGGGGCGGCCGGGTTGTGGGTGTGGCGCGGCCGCCGCGCCACCGGTATGCATGACGGTATGCCCGGCAGGTCCGCAAGCCTGGATGGCTTGGAGCAGGGTTGATCCATGTTTGACTTGTCGCTGTGCGGGCGGGCGATGGTGGTGTTCAACTTCCTCCCCAGCAAAACCCTGCATCCTTCGCGTAACGGGGATTACGCGTCCTCGGCCTACCTTGCCGCGCTGGCAGCGGTACCGGCCTCTGCGGCGGTGTGGCATCGGCGCTGGTCGCACCTGATCCTCCAGAAGGAAGATTTGCTGGATGTCCCGGTGACCGACGTCGCGGCGAAGGGGCTGCCCATTGCTGTCATGCAGGGCGATGCCTTGACGATGCTGGTTCGCCGTATCGGCGTCGTGCTGTGCGCACCGCGTTTACGCTACGCCATCTCGGGTGAAGCCGTGCGGGCCCTGTGCGCGGCCTTGGGCGGCGACGTGTTGCGCTGGATCAGGGACGGCCGGCGCCTGCATCCCGGTCTTGCGGGTGAGATGTTCAGGGACGCGGACGAGGCCTTGCACAACGTTACGCTCGCCGGCCATGCCGCGCTGTACACCGCCTTCGAGCAAGCCGACCCGGCAGTCGCGCGCCGGCTTTTCCTGAAGCTGCCGCCCTTGCCGCAGGTGGATGCCACGCCGGATGCCGCGGGGTGTCCCGGCGCGGCGGCGGGCACGATAGACCGTGAGGTGGCCACCGCGATCGACAACGATGTCGCGATGGGCCTGGTGACTGCCGTGCAAGCCGCCTCCGCGATCGGGGGAGAGGAATGACGTTTCTTGTCGATACAAGAGCGGCGGGCGATGGCCCGTCCCGGCATGCCCGTGTGACGCCGGTCGGCAAGATCGTCCGGCGGGCCGAACACCTTGCCTTGCTGGATGCCCAGGGAGTACTGGCGCAGGCCCGGGCGGATGCCGCGCGCATCGTGGAACAGGCGCGGGATGTTTATCGCAGCGAACGCGATCGTGGCTATGCGGAGGGACGCCAGTCAGCCCAGGCCGAAGAAGCCGCTGCCATGATGCGGATAAGTCAACGGACATCGGCCTACCTGAAGGAAGTCGAGCGCGATATGGTGGATGTCGTGGCCGCGTCCCTGCGCAAAATCGTGGGTGAATTCGATGCGCCGGATCGTATCCTCGCCGTTGTTCGTGGCGGGCTGGCATTGTTGCGGCAGCAGAAGAACGTGCTGTTGCGCGTCCATACGGACGACGCCGCGTTCGTGCGCCAGCATATGCAAATGCTGCTGTCGCAGTTCCCCAGTGTGGACTACATAGATGTGGTCGCCGACGATCGTTACGCACGGGGGGCCTGCCGGATAGAAACGCCGATCGGTACGATAGAGACCAGCCTGGACCGGCAGTTGGATGTCTTGCAGCACGCGCTGGAGCGCGCCGCCACAGCCGCGGAAGATGCACGGCCCGACAGCCGGCAGGCGCCCGATCATGTTTGATCACATCGTCAGCGGCATCCGCGCCCGCGTCTCCGAGGCCCGTGTCGTCGACGTGGTCGGCCGGGTCACCCAGGTCACCGGCACGATCATACGGGCGGCGGTCGCCGGCGCCCGCGTCGGGCAGCTTTGCGTCCTGCGGGACCCGGACGGCGGCGAGGAGATCAAGGCGGAGGTCATCGGCTTCGCGCAGGACGCCGCGCTGCTGACCCCGATCGGCGACACGCGCGGCATTTCGTCGCGAACGGAAGTCATCCCCACTGACAGTGCGCTGACCGTTCCGGTCGGCATGGAACTGCTGGGCAGGGTGCTGGACGGCTTGGGCCGTCCGCTGGACGAGGCCACGCGCGGGCCGCTGATCACCACGCAGGCCTATCCCGTCCTGGGCGCGGCGCCGCATCCACTGGCGCGCCGGCCGATACAGCGCCCCCTTGAACTGGGCATACGCGTCATCGACGGCCTGTTGACCTGCGGTGAAGGCCAGCGCATGGGCATTTTCGCTGCCGCCGGTGGCGGAAAGTCGACGTTGATGGGGATGCTGGCGAACGGCGCGGACGTGGACGTCCGGGTAGTGGCCCTGATCGGCGAACGCGGCCGCGAAGTGGGAGAGTTCCTGCAGCGGGAACTGGGGGATAACCTGCGCAATAGCGTGGTGGTCTGCGCCACCAGCGACCGATCGGCGATGGAACGCGTCAAGGCGGCCTTCGTCGCGACGGCGATCGCGGAATACTTCCGGGATCAAGGCATGCGCGTGTTGTTCCTGATGGATTCCGTCACGCGGTTCGCACGTGCGCAGCGGGAAATTGGCCTGGCGGCCGGCGAACCGCCGACACGGCGAGGCTTCCCGCCCTCCGTGTTTGCCGTGCTGCCGAAGTTGCTCGAGCGCGCCGGCATGAACGAGCGCGGGTCGATGACCGCGTTCTATACGGTACTGGTGGAAGGGGACGACATGACGGAGCCCGTGGCCGATGAGGTCAGGTCCATCCTCGACGGGCACATCGTCCTTTCCCGCAAGCTGGGTGCCGAGAACCACTTTCCCGCCGTCGATGTACTGGCCTCGGCCAGCCGCGTGATGGGCAAGGTCGTACAGGCGGAGCACGCCATGGCGGCCGGCCGTGTCCGTGAACTGATGGCCAAGCATGCCGAGATCGAACTATTGCTGAACATCGGCGAGTATCAGCCGGGCAACGACCCGTTGGCTGACGAGGCGGTGCGCAAGATCGGCGACATACGGCGGTTCCTGAAACAGGACGCGGAAGAAAGGGACAACTTCGATGGCACCCTGGCGCGGATGATGGGCCTGGTGCACTGATGATGGCGCGAAACCTGCGGCAGGATCTTGTGGTCCTGCGCACGCTGCGCGAGAACCGGACGGTCCTGGCCCTGGGCCGGCTGCATCGCGAATGCACGGAGGCGAACGTCCATCTGCAACGGGAACAGCGTCAGCTGGACGGCTGGCGCTGCCAGGCCAGCGACGAGGAAGCCGCGCTGTATGCGGCCTTGCTCGCGGAACCGGTCAATCGCAAGGAATTGGAGCGTACCTTCGCAAGAATCGATACCTTGCGCCAACGTACCCGGGCATTGGAGCGGGCCGTGGCTGCTGCAAGGGAAAAGCGCGACCAGGCGCAGACCGCCTTGGACCAGGGACGGCTGGTGCGGGCGGCCGCGGCAAGGGCCACGCGCAAATCGGTCGAGGTACTGGATATCCATCGCCGGCAGTGCGCGCTTACCGAGGAACGCAGCGCGGATGACGCGCTGGATGAAACCGCCGTCATGCTGCACGGCAGGATTGCCATATGAACGCGTGGGCACGCTTGCTTTCGCCGCCGGGAGCGCAGCGCATGCCAGCGGCGTGCACGGGCGCTCCGTCGCGCGCGGCGGCACGTTGCCTATCAATCAGGAGGGAAAAAGATGTATGTGTCGACGGGCAGGCCCTTGCCCAGCCAGGAAGCGCCTGCCGGCGCAGCGGCTCCGCTGGCCGGGCGTGACATGGCGCGACGGACGCGCATGGACGGCGTCCGCATGCTGCTGTCGGGATCGGAACCGGATCCTCACGACACCGCATTGTTCAGGATGCTGCTGTCGAGAGACGGGGCAAAGCAACCGCTCACGGACGTGGGCCGAAAAGACCCGGATGTGAGCGCCGAATCCGGTGCGCTCCTTGCCGATATCCAGGACGATATCGTGGCCGTCGCGGGCAGGCATGGAGGCATCGAACGCCAGGAAAGCGAGGTTCTGGATGTTGCCGCCGTCACCGCGTCGGACCTCGCGGCCCTGGGTGGCGTGGTGACCAAGGTCTATCTGGACAGTCTGCACGATCGCCAGCGCGGCATCGCTGTCGCCCTGGAGGACCAGTTGCTGCCGGCCACCCGGCTATCCGTTCTGGAGCAGGAGGGGCGGCTGGCCGTGGATTTCGTCAGCGTGAACCAGCATTCGCGCGCGCGGCTGCGCCGCGGCGCCCCGGCGCTGGCAGAGCGGGTCGCCAGGGAATTGTCGCGCGACGTCTCCGTCAAGGTCGCCGCGCATGACGCCGACCGCATGGCGCTGGAAGTCCGCGCCCATGCATACGCCGGCGAGCAGGAAGCGATCTTGGCCCATGGTGGCGCGGCGCTGTCGCGGGGACCGATATGACGATACCGACAGCCCTGCGGCTGGCTCGGTGGTCCCATGACCAGGCGCGGGCGCTGAGCGTGATCGCCAGGCATGGCACCAACCGGCTGTTTACTCCAGCGATCCGCACGGGCGCCGGCGGGGTCGACAAGCCGTGGAATATCCGTATGCGTCCCCGCGATGGGAAGCATGGCCCATGGGCCCTTTCCGGCCCCGATCGCGGCGAAAATAGCGGGGACGGCGCATATCGGCTGATCGGATTCGAGTGGAACGGCGCGCGGCTATGGGTTCGGCTCGCGTCGAGCATCTGTGGCGATTGGCTTGCTTTCCGCATGCCGGATCTGCAGATCGAGACACTGCCGCCGCACTTCGTCGACGCCGCCTGGGACGCGATGATCCAGGACGCATTGACGGGGCTGGGCATCGCGGGACTGTGCCCCGGCATGCGTGTGCTCGGCGGCCAATTGCCCGACGGTCAGTGGACGTACCCGCATGGGTGGACATTATCGATACGGTCGCCGGATACCGTACGGTCCCTGCGGGCCGAACTTGCGGTGGACGACGCGGGCCTGCAGTGCCTCGGCCATCTTCTGGAGCGCATGCCGCCGCCCGATAACGCCGGCGTACCGGCTTTCCTGGACGCGCTACCCATCCTGCTGGTGGCGCAGGCGGGCGAGACCACGCTGCAGGCGGCCGATGTGCGGGGGCTGCAGCCGGGCGACGTCGTGTTGTTCGACCGGCGCCTGGCGGACCTGGACGGCGACGTCTGGCTGGCCACGGCGAATGGCCAGGGCCTACGTGTGCGGGCATGCGAGCCGGGGGCGTCCCGTTATGTCGTCATTCAGGAATGGAGTTGCATAGTCATGAACGAAAATCGGCCGCCGGAAAGCGACTACGCACCGGAGGAAAATCACCTGCCTGTACACGGCGGCTATCCATCGGAGCAGCACGACGCGGCGGCGATGCAGGACTATCGCGCGCGCGAGGATGGCTTCCCGCCAGGGCTGGACGACTTTTCGCCGCAGGCCCCGGCCGATGAGGGGCGCGCGGCTGGCACGCCCGCATCCGAGACGCCGGCTCGCATGGCGGCAGGACACGAAGGACCGGATGTGGATCGCATCCCGGTCCAGCTGGGCTTCGACCTGGGCGAGCACAAAATGACGCTCGGCGAACTGCGCCGTCTGCGGCCAGGGGAATTCTTCGACCTTCAGCGGCCGATCGACGCGGGCCCGGTGCATATCCGCGCCAATGGTACCTTGATCGGGACGGCGGAACTCGTGGATATCGACGGCAGGATAGGCGCGCGGGTGCTGACCTTGATCCCGGGCCGTGATTCATGGGGCTGAACAGCATCGATCCGGTCGCGCTGATCGTCGTCGTTTTCTGTGTGGCGCTGTTGCCGCTGGCGATCATGTTGACCACCTCTTTCCTGAAGATTTCGGTCGTGCTGGCATTGCTGCGCAATGCGATCGGCGTGCAGCAGATCCCGCCGAACATGGCCTTGAACGGATTGGCCTTGATTCTGTCGATCTATGTGATGGCGCCGGTGCTGGGCAAGGTGGTCGACGAGGCGCGGAAGACCTATCAAGCCGCCACGGCGCAGGCCGAACCCCAGCAGAGTTTCGACACCTTGGTGGCAGCGGTACAGCAGGGGTCGGCGCCGCTGCGCGCCTTCATGGTCAAGCACAGCAGCCCGGCGCAGCGGCGCTTCTTCATGGATACAGCGGCGTCCTTGTGGGGGCAGGAGCAAGCCAGCGGCTTGCAGGAAGACAACCTGCTGGTACTGGTTCCCGCATTCGTGATCTCGCAGCTGAATGCCGCGTTCCAGATCGGGTTCCTGCTTTATCTGCCTTTCATCATCATCGACCTGATCGTTTCCAACATCCTGTTGGCGATGGGGATGATGATGGTGTCGCCCGTCACCATCGCCATCCCCCTGAAGCTTTTCCTGTTCGTGATGCTGGACGGCTGGACCAAGCTGATCCAGGGCCTGGTGCTTTCATATACCTAGGAAAGCCCGCATGAACGCCGCCGAACTGATTTTCTACCTGAAGGAAGCGCTGTATCTGATCTTCTGGCTATCGCTGCCGCCGCTTGCCGTGGCGTCCGTCGTCGGCACCCTGTTTTCCCTGTTCCAGGCGCTCACGCAGATTCAGGAGCAGACGCTTTCCTTTGCGATAAAGCTGCTGGCTGTCTTCGTAACGCTGCTGCTGACGGCCGGCTGGATAGGCACGGAAATCTTCAACTACTCGCTATCGATCTTCGAATCGTTCCGTGCGGTCCGATAACGGGAGGGGAACCGCATGAAGGGTACCGGCACCTACGCTGCTGTCTATGAGCTGCTGTTGTCCTTCACACTTACGCAGCCGCGGATCCTGCTTCTGTGCATGATGCTTCCGGTTTTCAGCAAGCAGATACTGCCGGGCCGGCTGCGGGGCGCGGTGTCCATCGCCCTTGCGCTGCTGGTGATGCCGCTGGCCTTTTCCGGGGCCGCGGCGGCTGGGGATATCACGCTTTTCCACGTGGTGCTGCTGGTCGTCAAAGAGGCCTTCATCGGGTTGGTGCTGGGATTCTTCCTGGCGATTCCCTTTTGGGTTATTGAGTCGGTAGGCAGCGTCATCGACTACCAGCGCGGCGCGAGCATGGGCGCCTTGCTGAATCCCACGATGGGCGGGGAAACGACGCCCACCGCCATTCTGATGCAACTGGCATACGGGGTTTTTTTCTTCGTGGGCGGCGGCATTTCCCTGCTTTTATCCATACTGTATGACAGCTTTCGTCTTTGGAATCCGTGGCACTGGTTTCCCACGCTACGGCACGACGCCTTGCCCCTGTTTCTGGCCCAGCTGGACCGCCTGATGCACCTGGTTGTCCTGCTGTCCGCGCCGGTAGTCATCATCATGCTGCTTGCCGAGCTCGGCCTGGGGCTGGCCAGCCGTTTCACGCCGCAGCTCCAGGTGTTTTTCCTGGCCATGCCCATCAAGACCGGGCTGGCCCTGTTCGTGTTGATTCTGTATGCCGGCATCCTCTTCGGGCATGTCGACCAGGAGGCTCGGCGCTCGATAGACCTGGTGCCCCTCCTGGAACATATCTGGCGGGCTCCGTGAGCGCCGAGAAGACTGAAAAGCCGACGCCGAAGAAGCTGCAGGACGCGCGCAAGAAGGGGGATGTCCCATATAGCCGCGACTTCAGCCAGACCATGTTGGCGCTCGCGCTGCTGACCTATGTGGTCCTGAACGGGCAGGAGATCCTGACGTCCCTTCTGCGATTGCTGGCCGTGCCCGCCACCCTGACCACCATGGACTTTCGCGAGGCGCTCAGGGTCGCCGCGCAGGTTTGTCTGCGCGAGGGGGTGGGACTGCTATGGCCTTTTGTGCTCATCGTGCTGGGCTTCGGCTTGTTGGTGGAGTTCGGGCAGATCGGCGTGCTGTTCGCGCCCGAGAAAGCCAAGCCGTCCGGCACCAAGCTGAACGTGGTTTCCAACGTCAAGAACATCTTCTCCATGAAGAACCTGATGGAGGTGGTGAAGTCGACGGTGAAGATCGTCTGCTTTTGCCTGCTGACGTGGATGCTGCTGCGCGCTGGCCTGGGGCCGCTGGTGCATGCCGTACAAGGCGGCCTGGAAGGCGTCCTGGCCGTGAATGGGGCCCTGTTCCGGATGCTGCTGCTTTATACGGCGGTGTTCTGCCTCGTGATTGCCGTACTGGATATGGGGTGGCAGCGCCGGCAGCGCAGCAAGCGCCTGATGATGACGAAGGACGAGGTGAAGCGCGAGCAGAAGGACATGGAGGGGCAGCCGGAGGTCAAGCAACAGCGCAAGCGGCTGCACCAGGAAATGAGCAACGCCGGTCCGGCCGAGGTCGTGCGCAAGGCTTCCGCGCTTGTGGTGAACCCTACCCACATCGCCGTGGCGCTGCGCTATGTGCCCGACCAGACACCGCTGCCCATCGTCGTGGCGAAAGGCCGCGACGGCGTGGCGCTGCAGATGATAGACATGGCGCGCCGCATCGGCATTCCGGTGATGCGCGATGTCCCGCTGGCCCGCGCGCTGCTGGCGGATGCCCGCGAAAACGAATACATCCCGAGCGAGCTTGTCGTTCCTGTCGCGCACGTATTACGTGCCGTGCGCGATCTGGCGATGGAAGACGGGGAGAGCCGCCGGGATTCCCATGAAGACGCGTAATGACGAATGATCAATGATCCGGACAACGATGTTTCAGCGATGGTGTTCCCGAAAATGGAAAGCGATGCCCAGACTGAGCCTGGCGATCGCCGCGCTCGTGTTGACCGCCAATGTCGAAGGCGCCCCTTCATGGCCCTTGGCGCCCTACACCTATTTTGCTTCCGATGAGTCGCTGGAGGACGTGCTGCGGCGCTTCTCCAGCGGGTTCAGCCTGACGCTGCAGCTGGCCCCCGGTATCGGGGGCCTGGTCAACGGCAAGTTCACCGCCGCCAATCCCACGGAGTTCCTGGACAAACTGGCCGGCGTCTACGGCTTCAACTGGTTCGTCTATGCGGGGACGCTGTTCGTCAGCCCGGCCAGCGCCATGGTCACGAAGACCATCAGCGTGGGCAACGGCGCCATCGCGGGCCTGCGCGACGCACTGGATCGCCTTGGGGTGATCGACGACCGCTTCGGCTGGGGCGAGCTGCCGGACCAGGGACTGGCGCTGGTCTCCGGGCCGCCGGCTTACGTCGCCTTGATAGAGCGCACCATCAACGCGCTGCCGCCCACGGCCGGCAGGCAGGAGGTGGCGGTCTTCCGCCTGAAGCATGCATCGGTCAACGACCGTGTAGTGCGCTATCGGAACCAGACCGTCACCACGCCGGGACTGGCGACCATACTGCGGGACCTCATCGACGGCAGCGGACCGGGCGCGGGGAATGCGGTGCTGGCCTCGATGGCGGCACCCCTGCGCGATCAGCCGCCCGTGTACGAGCCGCCGCTGGCGGGCAACCCCGTGCCCGCGTTGGTCGGCGGCAAATCGCCAGCCGCCGGCCGCGGTGCCGGGCCCGGGGCCGGGCGGCGCACCTTGCGCGCGACGATACAGGCGGACCCTCGGCTCAATGCCATCATCGTGCAGGACATCCCGGAGCGTATGGCCGTCTACCGGTCCCTGATCGCGCAGCTGGACGTCCCGACCACGCTCATCGAAATCGAGGCGATGATCGTCGATGTAAGCGCCGACGTGTCGAACGAGCTGGGCATAAGATGGGGTGGCCGTGTCGGCAAGGCGCAGTTCGGGTACGGCTACAGTGGTCCGACGCCATCCAGGCCGGACGGCACGCTGACGGACGGCAGCCTGCCCATGGGAACGATTGGCCTGAGCGTGGCCGATGCCCTGCTCGCGCGCCTGAGCGCCTTGCAGAACAACAAGGACGCGAACGTCCTTTCCAAGCCGTCGATCCTGACGGCGGACAATATGGGCGCCTTGATCGACTTGTCCCAGACTTTCTATATCAGGCTGACCGGCGAGCGCGTCGCCGATGTGCGGGAGGTCACGGTGGGAACGTCGTTGCGCGTTACGCCACGCTTCATCGATGCCGACGAGGGGCGGGCGATCGAGCTATCCGTGGACATCGAGGATGGCAAGATATCCCAGGAGATGTTCAAGGACGGGCTGCCGCTGGTGGCCAAGACCAGCATCAGCACGCTGGCGGTGGTCGGTGATGGGCAGGCCCTGCTGATAGGGGGGTACAACAGTACCCAGAATGACGACGAAGTGAACAAAATTCCGCTGCTGGGCGATATCCCGGGGCTCGGTACCCTGTTCTCGCACAAGAAGAAGACGAGCAAGCGTTGGGAGCGCATGTTCGTCATCCGTCCTCGTCTAGTGCAGATCAACGGCGCGCCGGTGGTTCCCGAGTCGCTGCTCAAGTGGGGCGATGCCGTTGGCTGGTCGTGGGATGGCGGTGCGCGGCCCACCGTGTACGCCGACGGGCTGGACCGCACGCTGCGCCTGGTGCAGCCGGGGCCGACGCGAGTCTTGCAGAAGGGGGCGGCCGCGGATTGATGGAGGGCCGGTCATGGCGTCCCGGCCGCGTGCTCCCGCGGTCCGGGCGTTCGCCTGGCCGGTCAGGCGTCCAGGCGCACGCCCTTGGTTTCCAGCTTCGAACGCAGGGCGGCGCGGGCGCGCGACAGGCGGCTGCGGATGGTGCCCACCGGAACAGTAAGCCGGGCGGCGGCTTCTTCGTAGGTTAGATCGTTCAGGCCCATCATCAGCAGGATGCTGCGCATGTTTTCCGGCAGCTCGGCGATGGATTCTTCCAGCAGACGCAAGGTCTGGTTTTGTTCGGCGGCGTCGTCCGGTGTCAGGTCCTGCGATGCATGGTCGCTGAGCGCGTCTTCGCCGACGAAAAAGTAGCGGCACTCAGGGGCACGCGACAAGTAATTGCGGACGAGGTTCAGGGCGATGCCGTACAGCCATGTGGAAAGCTGCGATTCGCCGCGGAAGCTGTGATACGACTTGGCCGCTCCAGGAAGGCCTGTTGGGTCAGATCTTCCGCATCGGGGCAGTTGCCGATGTGCTTGATGATGAAACGATGCAGGCGGGTGGCGTGGTTCTGGACCAATTCACGGAAGACCGCTTCATAGGCGCTGTGGGACGTGGCGATGGCAATGCCGGCGCTCGTTGCATTGGCATTGGTCGCCACGTCGTACGCGATGGGCGGTGCCGCCTGGATGCCATGGTGATTGTCTTGGAGATATCGCATGGGGTAGCCAAAAGGTCACGGCGGGCCAGTATGGCGCAATACCCCTGGGGCTCGACCGAAGTGTGCAAGCAAAAATTCAGGTGGCTTTAACGGTCGCAAGACAGTTCCTTCAGCGGCTAGAAAATCGGATTAATCCACCCTGAATAGGGTGTAGGAATTTATGCTCGGATTCCACCGACAGCGCGAATGGCCCGCGTCCCTTGCCTCTTCGCATGTCGGAATTTCCGATGCGGCCGGTCTGCGCGGTGAATGCGGCGGACTCAGATTTTTCGGATACCTGCGGCTGTCCCCACTTCCTAGAATGGCCTCCGGCCTCGCAGGCGTGTGATATCGCGAGACTGGTGTCCTCCCTCCGCCAGCCTCGTATTCCACCCTCGCGAGCGCCCTCAAGCGAGGAGCCGAGACATGAGCATGAAGACGATGTATTGGGTGTCGCAGATTTACTCCTGGAACTACATCGACATCGCGGGCAAAACGCATGGGCGCATAGATTGGTTCGAGGACATACGCGATGTGGGGTATTGGTGGCAGACCGCCCACGAAAGCGGCAGCGCTTGCAGCATCGACCGCGCCAAGCGCAATGTCGAAGAGGCGGTGATCCGGCGGTGCAGGGCGCTGGAGGCACGCTATCTGGGCGATGTCGTCCCGGAGAACCCCGCCGGCGCTGAAGTCGGCGCCAGCATCGACACCGGCCTCCGGTCGTGGCAGGAGGACCCGCGGGCGCAGGGCAATGTCGCCTGCTCGACCTGAAAACCCAGTCCCTTCTCAAGATTTCGGGCTTTTTTCTCCCGCCTCGCCGCTCCGTCTTTAAAAAAGATAAAATTTCCTTCTGGATATTTCACCGGTGCCGGCCCTGAGGGCCATGGCATCCGTTACGTGCGCCGGTGATTCCGCAGGTTCAGTGGAATGCGTTTCGACGGGTGGTGGCAAATGCGACTGAAGGATCGGAGTGTAGGGGCACGGTTGGCGCTGGGCTTTGGGGTGGTGCTGGGCTTGCTTGTGGCCTTGGCGGTGCTGAGCATGGTGCGCATGCGCTCGGTGGACAACAGCCTGAACATGATCAATGGCATCAATAGCGTCAAGCAACGCTATGCCATCAATTTTCGAGGCAGCGTGCACGATCGGTCGATCGCCCTGCGTGATGTCGTTCTGCAGAGCGCTCCGGCGGAACTGTCCAAGGTGGTCCAGCGCATCGAGAGCCTGACCAGGGACTACGCGGATTCGGCGCGTCCATTGGACGCGCTTTTCGCTCGCGAAGCCGTGCTGCCGGAGGAAAAGGCCGCGTTGGCCCGCATCAAGGAGTCCGAGACGCGCACGATGCCATTGTTGCAGCGCGTGATCGCCTTGAAGCAATCCGGCAAGGCCCAGGAGGCCACGGACCTGCTGCTTTCCCAGGCGGCGCCTGCCCTGGTGACCTGGCTGGCTGACATCAACGGCCTGATCGACCTGGAAGAACGCCTGAATCGGGACATCGCCATGCACGCCCAGGCGGTGTCCGGCCACTTCAAGCTGGAGATGGCGGCGCTGTCGCTGCTAGCCGTGTTTCTGGGCGTAGCTGTCGCCGCCATGTTCGTGCGCGGACTGTTGCGCCAATTGGGCGGCGAGCCGCGCGACGCGACCGAAATCGCAAACCGGATCGCGCAAGGCGACCTGAGTGTGCAGGTCAAGGTCAGGAAGGGCGATGACAGCAGTCTGCTGTTCGCCGTCAAGGCCATGCGTGACAACCTGTCCGGCATCGTCGGCCAGGTGCGCGCCGGTACCGATACCGTCGCGGCGGCGGCCGCGCAGATCGCCGCGGGCAGCCAGGACCTGTCCTCGCGCACCGCGCAGCAGTCGGCCTCGCTGGAAAGCACCGTGTCGTCGATCGAGGAGCTGACGGCGACCGTCTCACAGAATTCCGACCACGCCCGCGAGGCCAACAAGCTGGCGATGTCGGCGTCCGGGATCGCGACCCGGGGCGGCGCGGTGGTGGGGCAGGTCATCGAGACCATGGTGTCCATATCCGAATCGGCACGCAAGATCGTCGACATTACGGGCATCATCGACACCATCGCGTTCCAGACCAACATCCTGGCATTGAACGCGGCGGTCGAGGCCGCGCGCGCGGGCGAGCAGGGCCGGGGCTTCGCGGTGGTGGCATCCGAAGTGCGCGCGCTGGCCCAGCGCAGCGCCGCCGCGGCCAAGGAGATCAAGGCCTTGATCGATGATTCGGCACAGAAAGTAGAGAGCGGCAGCCAATTGGCCACGCAGGCCGGGGTCACGATGAACGAGGTGGTGACCAGCGTGCAGCACGTCACGTCCCTGGTCGGTGAAATTACCGTGGCCAGCGTCGAGCAGGCGCAGGGCATCGAGCAGGTCAACAAGACCATCATGCAGATGGACACGGTCACGCAGCAGAACGCCCATCTGGTCGAACAGGGCAGTTCGGCGGCCGCTGCGTTGCAGGATCAGGCGGCGACCTTGTCTCAGCTGGTCAGCGTATTCACGCTGCAGGCGGCCGCGATGCGCGTAGCGGTGCCGGCAGATGGAGACGAAGGGCTGGGCATGTTGCCGCGTCACGGCGGCGAGCCGCCGCTGCTGGCCGCCTGAGCGGCCCGCGCATCAGGCATAGAACTCGGCCGGCATGGGCTTGCCCAGGTAATAGCCCTGCCCGTAGCGGCAGCCGCGCCGCAGCAGGGCATCCTGGTGCAGTTCGGACTCCACGCCTTCGGCGACGATGTGGATGTTCAAGCTCGTCCCGAGGGCGATGATGGCGTCCACGATGGAACCCGCATCGGGATTCTGGACGAACGATTTGTCGATCTTCAGCGAGTCGACCGGGAAGCGCTGCAATTGGGTCAGCGACGCGTACCCCGTGCCGAAGTCATCCAGGGCAATCCCGACGCCAGACTGGTGCAGCGTTCGCAGCGCATCCTCGACCGCGTCGGCGCCCGGTCCCAGGTACACGCTCTCGGTGATCTCCAGAGTGAGTTGGTCCGGGCGAAGGCCATATTGCTTCAGCATGTCCAGGATATGTCCGGCCAGGTCGAGCCGGTAGAACTGCGCGGCGGCGACATTCACCGAAACGCGCTTGAAGTCGAAGCCTTTGTTGAGCCAGCGGCGCATTTGCTCGAAAGCGTTGCGCAAGGCCTCATCGCCCAATTGCGGGGCCAGCGCCTGGTCGTCGAAGGCCGCGTTGAAATAACCGGGCGTCAGGATGCCTTTTTCCGGCAGCGACCAGCGCATCAGGGCCTCGAACCCCGACAGCGTATGCGTTCGCATATCGTAGATGGGCTGGTAGTACAGGATGAATTCCTTGCGCTCGATGCCCCGGCGCACGTTGCGCAGCAACTGGACCCGTTCCTCCAGCCGGTCGCGCATTTCCGGTTCGAACACGACCGTGCGGTCGCCGCCGGCTTTTTTTGCCTGGTAGAGCGCGATATCCGTATTCCGCACGATCTGGTCCGCGTCGTTCGCCTGGGCCGGCGCCTCGCACATGCCGATGCTGACGGATGCGGACAGCGTCTGGTCGGCGTAATGGACGGGTTCCCTCAATTGCAGCCGCAGGTGGTTCATCTGCTCGACGGCACTGCCTACCGCCGTGTGGATCGGCGCAATGACCGTGAACTCATTGCTGCCGACACGCGCTGCGAACGTCCCGACCGGGAAGTAAGCCGTAATGCGCCTGCCGACTTCGATCAGCAACTGGTCGCCCGCATGATGGCCGATGGTGTCATTGATGTCCTTGAACCCGTCGATGTCGATGGCGATCAGGACGATGGGTTCATGCCGGGAAAAATGCCGGCCCAGCTCCAGCAGGAATGCGCCGCGGTTGGGCAAGCCCGTCAGCTTGTCCGTATAGGCGAGTTCGTGGAAGCGCCGCTGGGATTCGACTTCGTCGGTGATGTCCTCGACCAGGCCGTGGACGCGAACGACCTGGCCTTCGTGCGATTCCGGTTCCGCCAGGACATGGATCCAGCGCGAGGACCCGTCCAGCCGTTGGATCCGGCGCCGCGAATCGTAGCCCTGGCCTTCGCGCAGCAGGCGGGCGAAGTCTTCGCGCGTATCGATGATGGCGTCGCCGGGATAGAACCGCCGCATCAGGACATCCAGGCTGGGCTGGATGGTGGTATCCATGCCGTAGATTTCCAGCGCCTGCTCGCTGAGCGTCAGGTTGCCCGTGATGACGTTGTATTCCCAGCCCCCCACCTTGGCCAGGCGAAACGCACGGGCCAGCAGCTGTTCCCGGCGCCGGGTATCGGCCAGGGCTTTCTGCGCACGCAGGGCTTCGCTGGCCATGGCGGCGAAGTCGCGCAGGCGCTGGGCGTCGTCGGTGGAAAAGGTGCGGCTGATGGTATCGGCGATGCACAGCGCGCCGACACGTGTGCCATCGGCCAGGGTAAGCGGGGCCGCCGCCAGGAATCCGACGGGCCAGTCTGCCGCGGATGGACCCGAGTGGCCACATGCGCCGCCATGGCGTGCGAGGTCGGCGGGCGTGGCGACCACGATGCCGGGGGCGTCGAGCGCGGGGTAGCTGCATCGCGCCAGCAGTTCGGCCGTGCGTCGGCAGGCGCCGCTGGACCAGAGGCTTACCGGGCTGGCGTCGCGCAGCCAAGTTACCGCAAACATCGAAACGCCAAAAAAAATCCCGGTCAGGCGGCAGAGTTCCTGCACGCCCGGCAAGTCTTCGCCATCGCGCAGGCCCAGGACGCTCACCGGGATGAGCGACGGTGCGTGATCGGCGTTGACGTAAGGCGAGGCACTCATTACCGCTATCTCAACCGCTGTCTGCCGGCGGCAGATTCAGTAGCCAGCCGTCGTCCTGCTTTTTCATCGACCATCCATAGAACATGGCGATCGCTTGCGCGTCCTCCAGCGAGATGGGCGGGGGATTCTCGGGCGGCAAGGTGCGGGTGGTTGCGTCGGGAGGCGCCGGGAGCGCCCGCGCGGCCAGGGCGCCCGCCCCTTCCTGCTTGATATGCAGGAGGCCGCGTTCCGGCAAGCCGTGGATTGCCAGGATCATCCATGCCATCAGCACATAGCGGCCGGTCCGGTGCGCCGCCGGCGCGGCGTGGGAAAAGTCGTCAAGCTGCACCTTCTTGCCGGAGAGGAGCAACTGCGAAAAAGCCAGGCGCCGGCATTCCTGCAGGATGGCATGGACGTCCACCGCGGGACCATCGTCCTGGAACCAGTTGTTCAACAGACGGATGGCCGCGACGCTGTCGTCCAGCATGGTGTCCAGGTCGCCGACGAAGGGCGGCGGATCGGCGGGCGCGAGAGTGCCCTTGGTAATGGCTTTTTCGAGCAGCACGATCGTCAACTTGGCATTGGACAGCGGTTTCAGTGCATCGTGGCGCAATACCGGGAAGATGTGCGCGAGGATCCTGAACTGGATCGCTTCTACCAGGCGGAGATCGTGATTGGCGGCCGGCATTATGTCGTCGTTTCCCCAGGGTTGCCCAGCATGCGCTCCAGGACGGACAGGTCCAGGGGTTTCTCCAGCCAGGCGTCGAAATTGGATGCTTCCGCGCGGTCGTTGTTCCGCGGCAGGCCGCTGAGCGCGATGATGCGAATCTCTTTGCCGAACTTGGCACGCAGGCGCATGGCAAGCTCGTAGCCGTCGAGGTCGGGCAGCACGATGTCGGTGATGACGACATCGGGGCGGAGGGTGTCGCAAGCGGCGATCGCATCCCCGCCATTGGCCGCGGCCTTGGACTGGTGGCCCAGCAGTTCAACGAATTCCGACAACAGGTCCGACGCCATCTCGTTGTCGTCCACGATCAGGATCTGGAGGTTTTTGTCGGTCATGCTGGCAGTTTCTCCTGGCGCGCGGGCAATCGTGTTCTGTTCTGTAGTGTGACACGTTTAACAAGGTACGCCGCGCGAACCGTGAGCAAATGATACAAAACCGTGATGAAGTTTCGATTTGTTTCGACCCGCCGTCGGGCCCCCAGGCTCAGGCGCGTTCCAGGCCCGTCCGCAGGGACGGTGCCGTCCGGGTGGCCGAGCCGTGCAGTGGTGGCAGGGCATAGCGCCCTTCACGATATGCCCAACTGGGCCAGAGCGCGTGGGCCAGCGCCTCGCGTGCAAGCGCTTCGTCGACCGGCACGGGGTCGTAGGTTTCGGGCCGCGCATAACGATATTGGACGGGGGCTTTCTGCGGCCCCAGCACCAGCAGACGGTCGCCCTTCAGGTAGCCGTAATTGTCGCCGTACTGCATGATGGCGCGGCCCGGGGCGTTGTCGGGCAGGGGACGCGTCAGGTCGCGGCCCAGCATCGGGTGCCGGGTTTCCAGGCCCATCACGGACAGCAGTGTGGGTGCGAGGTCTATTTGGCTGATGATGCGGTCGTCGCGGCGCGCGGCAACATCCGCGCCCAGGATGACGGAGGGGATGTGGAAATGGCGCACCGGCACCAGGCTGGCACCGGAGACGCGCGAGTCGTGGTCCGCGGCGATCAGGAACACCGTGTTTTCCCAATAGGGCGAGTTCTTTGCCTCCTCGAAGAAGCGTCCCAGGGCCCAATCCGCGTAGCGCACCGTGTTCTCGACCGTGGCAGGGTTGCCGTCGGGCTCGATGCGTCCGCTGGGGTATTCCCAGGGAGTGTGGTTGGACACCGTGAAGGCCAGGGTGAAGGTCGGCTGGTCCCCGTCGCTGCTTAGCAGGCGGTGCAACTGGTTGAACATGTCTTCGTCGGAGGCGCCCCACGTCCCAACGAATTGCGGATCGACGAATTCCCCGCGGTCCACGATGTGGTCGAACCCGTTGCCCAGGAAAAAGCCCTTCATATTGTCGAAGTGCGCCTCGCCCCCGTAGATGAAGCGCGAGCGGTAGCCTTGTCGTCCCAGCAAATCCGCCAGGGTGAAGAAGCCGCGCTGGGCATCGGGCAGCTTGACCACCGCCTGAGCCGGGGTGGGTGGGAACCCCGTGACGACGGCCTCCAGGCCGCGCACCGAACGGGTGCCGGTGGCATAGGCCCGGGTGAAATTCCAGGCCTCGCCCGCCAGGGCATCCAGGCAAGGCGTCAAGGCTTGCCCTCCCAGGTTGGCGACGTACTGCGCGCCCAGGCTTTCTTCCAGGATGATGACCAGGTTCAATGGCCGTGCGCGGGGACGGCCTGGCGCCTGCGTATGCATGCTGGGATAGGTCGGGTCGGCCGGCGGGCGCGGCAGGCCGGCGGCGTCCAATACCTGCGCGTGCATTTCCTCGTCCGGCATATCGCCGTAGACGGCCGAGGCGGACTTCTCATTCTTCATGCTGTAGACGGCGTACAGCACGCTGTACAGCGAATTCAAGGGCAGCATGTTCAACATGCCGTCGCCGCAGTAGGCCACCGTGGAGGGGTTGATAGGGCGGTGCTGCAGCGTGCCGCGGATGGCCAGTATGCCGATGGCCAGCGCCAACAGGCTGAGCAGCGGCATCTGCCACCAAGCGAGTACCGCGTCGGGCCGCGGGTTGCCGAACAGCAGGCGGCCTATCCATGCGGCCAGGACCACGACCACCAGCCCGCCGACCAGCGGCGCCTTGAAGCCGCGCCAAAGCATGCCGGATACCTCGCGCGGGTGCTTGAGGTATTCGACGAAAAGCCGGTTGGGACGTGCGTCGTATTCCAGGATGAAAGGCGGCGTCGCGACCTCCATGAAGACCAGCAGCAGCCATGCCGCCTGGAACCATATCGACGCGATGGTCGTCGCGGTGGGCAGATGTCCCAGCCAGGGCGAGAAGACGGCCGGCGCTACCGCCAGTACCGCGACCTGGTGCGCGTCGATGCGCCAGCCGCCGCGCAGGATGGGCCAGAGGCTGCCGGCATTGCGTACGCGCTCGCGCTGCCAGGCCGCCAATGCCAGGCGGCTGAGGGTCAACATAAGCAGGGCCGCGACGATGAAAACCAAACACAATTGCCGCATGGGCTCTCCCGGCATGCCGGCGTGTGGCCGTGATGCCTTTGTCTATCGTGGACGGCGCTTTTCGTATGGCGCCGGTGGCGTCGGGGCTGGCCCCGGGCCGCAATGTTAATGCGGATCGGGCTGATGGCGGGACCCGCCTGGCACGGAATATGCGCCGCCCGCGTACTGACGGGCACGCCCCACCGATTGCGATTAAAAAGAAGGCGAAAGAATGGCGCGTAGATACAAGATTCTCGCCGGTATCGGCGCGGCGGTCATTTTAGTCCTGGTGGCCGCCATCGTGTTCCTGGCCACGCTGGACGCGAATCGCTTCAAGCCTTTCGTAGAAGAGAAGGCCACGGCCGCCGTGGGGCGGCCCGTCGCGATCCATGGCGACCTGCGACTGGAATGGCGACGTTCCGAGGACGAGGAGGGCTGGCGCGCCTGGCTTCCGTGGGCGGAGATCACGGCTGGCGATATTTCAGTCGCCAATACAGACTGGGGGCGGGCGCCGCAGTTCGCGACGCTGAAACAGCTGCAGTTCAGGATTGGCCTGTTGCCCTTGTTATCGCATCGCATTGCGTTGCGGCATGTCCAGCTGGGAGGGCCGGCGGTGAACCTGGAGCGCCTGGCGGATGGCCGTGCGAACTGGTCTTTCACCCCGCAGGACGACAAAGAGAAGGATCAGAATAAGACCTCGGCCTGGCGGCTGGACGTGCATGAAATCGCCTTCGACCAGGGGACTGTCGGCTATCGGGACGAAACCCGCCAGGCCGATATGCAGGTCATCGTGGATCCCTTGGGCAGGCCGGTTTCCATCGCCAACCTGGCCGGGGCGACCATCGCCGGCGAGGTGGGGGGACGCGCCGCGCAAGGGCAGGCGGCCGGACAGGAAGGGCAGGCAGGCCAGGTTCCGCAAGCGGGGCAAGCCGCCCCGCGAGGCAAGGCGGATCAAGCCGGCCCTGGTGGCCAGGCAGGACAGGCAGGGCAGGCAGGGCAGGCAGGACAGGCAGGGCAGGCAGGGCAGGCAGGACAGGCAGGGCAGGCGGGACAGGCAGGGCAGGCGGGACAGGCAGGACAGGCAGCGAAAGCTGGGCAATCGGATCGGGCCCCGGGTGCGCAGGGCGCAGACAACGCGTACGTCTTCGGCTGGCGCGCGAAAGGAAAATACAAGGCACTGGACGTCGACGGCCAGGGCCGGATCGGCGGCGTTCTCGCCCTGCAGGACACTGCCAAGCCTTTTCCGGTTGAGGTCAAGGCAGCCGTGGGCCAGACCAAGGCCTCAGCCGCCGGCACGCTGACCAATCCCATGGATCTGGGCGCCCTGGATCTGCGCCTGACCTTGTCCGGCGCCAGCATGGCCGACCTGTATCCGCTGATCGGCGTCGCCTTGCCGGATACCCCGCCGTACAGCACCGATGGACACCTGATCGGGCGCTTGAATGCGCCGCAAGGCGCCGTATACGAATATCGGGGCTTCAACGGCAAGGTTGGCGACAGCGACATCCATGGGGATCTCACCTTCACCAACAGCAAGCCGCGACCGCGGCTGCAGGGGCAGTTCACGTCGAATCTGCTGCGTTTCGCCGACCTGGGGCCCTTGGTCGGCGCGGACACCGGCAAGGGAAGCGGGCGCAAGTCGAGCTCCGACAGTGCAAAGGTGGCGCGGGCCGAACGGGAATCCGGGAAGGGCGGCCCGCAGAGCGCCAAGGCGCCGTCGGATCAACCGCCGAACAAGGCGTTGCCGGTACAGGAGTTCCGCACGGATCGCTGGGACGCCATGGACGCGGACGTAAGCCTGAAGGCCCACAAGATAGTCCAGACTGCCGATTTGCCGCTCACCGATTTGCAGGTGCGCGCGGTGATGCAGAATGGCGCGCTGGCCCTGACGCCCTTGCGCTTCGGCATGGCCGGCGGCAAGCTGGACGCGGATATTCATCTGGATGGATCGAAAACGCCCATGCCGGGACGGGCCAAGCTTTCCGCGCGCGGCCTGCAGTTGCAGCAGCTGTTTCCCAAGGTGAAGACCATGAAGCGCAGTCTGGGAGAGCTGAACGGCGATGCCGCCCTGACCGGCACCGGCAACTCGATCGCGGCGTTGCTGGGTAGCGCCAACGGCGAGACGAAGATACTGATCGACAACGGCGTCATCAGCAGCAGCCTGATGGAGCTTGCCGGGCTTAACGTGGGCAATTACGTCGTGGCCAAGCTGTTCGGCGACGAGGAGGTGCCGATCAATTGCGCGGCGGCCGACGTCAGGCTTAAGGACGGCCTGGCGAAGCCGGATCTTTTCGTCTTCGATACGGAAAACGCGGTGATCAATATCGACGGTTCGGTGAACTTCAAATCGGAGGACATCGACCTGGACATCACGCCGCATAGCAAGGGGCTGCGCATCATTTCGCTGCGCTCGCCGCTGTACGTTGCCGGTACGCTGAAAAATCCCAAGGCAGGTGTAAAGGCGGGGCCGCTGGTCGCGCGCGGTGCCGGCATGGTGGCGCTGGGCGCCGCCTTGACGCCCGCCGCGGGCCTGCTGGCCTTGATCGTGCCCAGCAACAAGGGTGCCGAAAACCAGTGCGCCACGATGCTGCATGAAATGCAGCAGCCGCCCAAGGCGCCGCCGCCGCGGCCCACGGCGACAAGGCAGCGCCAGGCGCGCTAGCGCGCCGCCTGCGGGAGCGGCGCGGCCGCGCGCGCGGCGGAACGGAAACCGTCCGCGCTGTCCGGGTCAGGCACGCAGGTTTGGTTGCGGCCGTTGTTCTTCGCGTGATAGAGCGCCTTGTCGGCCTCTTTCATGACCGCGTAGACATCCTTGCCGTGGTCGGGATAGCGGGAAACGCCAATCGAAATCGTCACCGTGCTTCCCGACGGATTCACCGCCTCCTCCATCGACACACGCAAGCGTTCCGCGGCGCGCAAGGCATCGTCCAGCGACGTGGCGGGCAAGAGCATGGTGAACTCCTCGCCGCCTGCGCGCGCCAGCACGTCATTGCTGCGCGAACCGTGGCGCATCAGCGAAGCCAGTGTGCGGATGACGTCGTCGCCCGTGTCATGGCCGTGCCTGTCGTTGATGGCCTTGAAGTTGTCGATATCGATCACGGCTACCGCGACTGGCACGCCGGTGCCGGCGAATTCGTCCAGTGCGCGCATCAGCCCGCGGCGGTTCAGCAATGAGGTCAGCGCGTCCGTCGTCGATTCGCGGCGCAGACTGCGGATCTTGTGGTTGATGCTACCCAGCCCCGTCAGCAGCGCCCGCTTCAGCTGGGCCGCCTCGAAGTACCAGGACTTGACGCCGCGGATGCGGTCGGAGGCGTCCAGTTCATCCATCTGCTTGGCCGCCCTGGCAAGTTGCCACAAGGGTTCGGCGATCAGCTTGGAGAGCCAGCCGATGCAGAGCAGCAGCACGATCATCATGGGGAGGGAGTTGCGGACGGTGAGCCAGAGCAGGTCGTCCATGCGCTGCAGCGTGCCCTCCACGGGCCGCTGCGCCACCAGGCCCCATCCGGTGGAGGGAACGACGGCATAGCCTGCGAGCATATCCACGCCTTTCGTATTTTGGACGCGCCGCTCGCCCGATACGCCCCGCATGATGTCCTGGACGACGGGATTCTGCCCGACGAGCTCGCCGATACGGCCCGTATCGGGATGGTAGATCAGCTTGCCGGTGCGATCGACGACATACAGATAGGAACCGTCGCGGTAATAGTGTTCGCCCAGCAGCAGATGCAGCGCGTTCTGCTCGTGCAGGTACAAGGTGCCGGCAATGAAGCCGATATAGCGGCCTTGCCGGTCGAATATGGGGTGGGAATTCAGGATGACCCAGCGCCCGGTCAGGCCAAGATACGGTTCGCTGACCTCCGGCTTTTTCGAGCGCAGCGCGCGCTGTACGGGGTCGCTATCCAGGCGCGCGCCCACCAGTCCGGTGGTGGTCGGGTCCACGGCGAGGATCAACCCGGTGGCGTCCACCACCAGAACGGAATTGAAATGATCGTTCTGGCGCATCAGCCGCCGCGCCTCGTCGGCCGCCCGGTCCGGGCCCGTTTCCATGTCGGCCAGCATGCTGGCGCTGTAGGCCAGTTCCTGCCGGATCGTGCGGATGAAGTTGTCGGTGGTGGTCGCCAGCTTGGCGGCGTACGCGTGGTTGCCTTCCAGCGTGTTGGTCAGGAGGATGTCGCGCTGTACCCGATAGCTGGCGTAGAAGCTATTACCCAGGGCCAGCAGGACCGAGCACAGGCACAGCCACAAAATGAGACGGCGCAGGTCGATTCTGAACATGGGTGGGGGTGGGGCTGCCGGCGCGCTGCTCGAGCTATGCAATTGGAGGATGATACGCCCTGTACCCCTAAAAGGCGGAGGGACAGCCCTGCCTGTTTGCATCCAAAGATGCAGCCCGGGAGCGTTTTGTCGTGTGGTGGCGACACAGGCTGGCTTTGTCGCGCCCGGTGGGTTTGCCGGGCGATTTGGCCAGGTCGATCAAAACGTGTATACTTTCGCCTCTTGATTCGGGCGGCACCGCTTGATCGGCTTGGTGGGTTTGGCTTTTGGGCCAGTCCGCAAGCTTGGCAGGGGTGATGTTGCGAGTCAGGCGCAGCAGCGCTGGGGCAATCCCGGTGCGCATAGCGGGCTGTTAGCTCAGTTGGTAGAGCAGCGGACTCTTAATCCGTAGGTCGAGTGTTCGAGCCACTCACAGCCCACCAGAATTCCTTGGAAGTACCATGCATACAGCCCACCCGCAGCGGTGGGCTTTTTGCTTTTGGGAATTTTTGTAGCGTACGAACGCCGTCTATTTTGCTGGCGCCGTCCTGCTGCTGCGGGGCCTTCATCCCTGTCGAGGCCTGGTCGGAGTGCGCTCCGCCCTGTGAGTCACCGGTTTATGTCAGCGCCGAACCGAGGATGGCACGGTTACACTTAGCCGTCAAAAGGGGCCGGCCATGGAAAAGAGTTTGATTGACGTCGACGGTGCAGCACAGGCGCTACGGCAATTTGCCGAAGAGCGCGATTGGCAACAGTTCCATTCGCCCAAGAACCTGGTGATGGCGCTTTCGGGTGAGGTCGGCGAACTGACGGAAATCTTTCAGTGGATGAGCGAGGCCGACTCGCACACCGCTGCTACGGCCCCCAAGACTGCCCGTGCGGTGCGCGACGAACTCGCTGATGTCGCCTTGTACCTTATTCGGCTCGCTGACGTGCTCGGGGTCGATCTGAACGCGGCCGTCGCCAGCAAGCTGGCGTCCAACGCCGCCAAGTACCCCATCGAGACATCGCGGGGAGTCAGTACCAAGTACGACAAACTGACGAAGTCATGATTGTCTACCAGGCCGACAAGAAAGAGTTTTTACTCGACTACGACGACCGCGACATTGAAGATCTCATTCATGCAAAGTACCAGGCGGCGACGAGCCGCAAGGTCGCCATGGCCGAGATTCGTTCGTGGCGCGAGTCGCTAGGCTACGTTGCCCGGGTACTGCGTGATTCGGCGATTGCGGACGATGTGGGCGTAGCCGTCGAATTTATCCTGCCTCAGACGGCCAAGCGCATCGATGTGATTCTTGCAGGACATGCTGACGACGGTTCCCGCCGCCTGGTCGTGGTCGAGCTGAAGCAGTGGTCGTCGGTCGGCGCCACGGATCGGGATGCGATCGTACTGTTGCGCGGCGGAAGTAGACCCGACCAGGCGCGCGTCCATCCCAGCTATCAGGCATGGTCGTACACAGCCTTCTTGGAGGGTTTCAATGAGGCGGTCTACGACGGGGGGCTGCAGTTGCGTCCTTGCGCCTACCTGCACAATTACCCCGCCGATGGCATTATCGACGCGCCGCATTACCAACCCTACATCGAACGCGCTCCGCTGTTCTTGAAGGGCGATGAAGACCGCAAGCGCCTTCGCGATTTCATCAAGCAGCACATCAGGCACGGCCGAGGTCGCCAAGTGCTATTCGACCTTGAGCATGGACGGCTGCGTCCTTCCAAGGCACTTGCCGACGTGGTTGACAAGCTCCTAAAAGGCAACAGTGCGTTCACGCTGATCGACGATCAAAAAGAAGTGTTCGAGGCGGCCAAGGCTGCCTGCCGGCAGGCCAGCGCTTCGGGCAAGCCTCGCGTCGTGATCATTGAAGGAGGCCCGGGAACCGGCAAGTCGGTAGTCGCGGTCAATTTGCTCGCGGCGCTGCGAGAGGGCTTGACGGTAAAGTACATATCGAAGAACGCTGCGCCTCGCGCGGTCTATAGCGACAGGCTCATCCAGACCCGCGAGAACGCGCATCTGGTGAATCTGTTCGGTGGGTCTGGCTCCTTCACTGAAACCGAGCAAGACGCCTTCGATGTGCTCGTAGTGGATGAGGCGCACCGCCTGACCGAGAAGAGCGGCTTCTATGGAAACCTTGGCACCCATCAGGTGAAGGAGCTCATTAATGCGGCAAAGTGCAGCATATTCTTCATTGACGAAGACCAGCGCGTGACGCTAAAGGACGTGGGTTCGGAAGCGGTCATCCGTGAGTTCGCAGCGGCCCGTGGCGCGCAGGTGGAAGAGTATTCGCTGTCTTCGCAATTCCGTTGCGCCGGCTCCGACGGCTACCTCGCATGGGTGGACGACGTGCTGCAGATTCGTCCCACTGCCAACCAGACCCTCGACGGCGTTCCATTCGACTTCCAGGTGTTCGACAACCCGGCGGCGTTGCACGCGGCGATTGAAGCGAAAAACGGGAATAACCGCGCGCGCGTGGTCGCAGGGTATTGCTGGCCGTGGAACAGCAAGAAGAACCCCAGGGTCAACGATGTGGTCATAGGCGATTACGAGCGTCAATGGAATCTCGATCAGGACGGAAGCCTGTGGATAGTCGCCCCCGACTCGGTTCGGCAAGTGGGGTGCATCCATACATGCCAGGGGCTGGAAGTCGACTACGTCGGCGTCATCATCGGGCCTGACCTCGTGATGGACGGCGATACGCTGGTGTCCGTGCCCAAGGCCCGGGACAGACACGACAAGACCATGAAAGGGTTCGTGAAGCTGTCGAAGCAAAAGCCGGCCGAGGCCGCGCGGCTGGCGGACATGATCATAAAAAACACGTACCGCACGCTGATGACGCGTGGCATGAAGGGATGCTATGTCCATGCCACTGATCCCCAACTGCGCGAATACCTCAAAGCACGCGCGTAGGAGCTGCGACAACAGCGGGTCTTCCGCGGCGTAGTGTGGCACCGCATCGACGGAGGTATGGGGCGGCATCCGCACTCGTTCTTCCGCACCGACAGCACGACGACGCCCTCGGCACATGAGCTTGCCGAGCAGGGCGCTGGCTCCAACGCAGCGCTTCATTCTCCGGTGATTCGCCGCCAAGGTTCCGGGAATTCGACATGGCTGGTCATCTTTTATTGCGTTTCTATTAAGAAAAAAGAAAAGACACGCTTTAAAACGCATTTAAAGAATTGCCGCATCGGTTCCATTGCGAGTTGTGTAATCAATGTAATTCATTGCGGTGGATTGCTCTCTTTTCCGGGTATTCCCTGATTCATTTCCACAGCAATGAAAATCTTTGGAAAGAAGCTACCTCAACCTTACGTCTAGCATTCACCGACCTGAACGCCGACATCGACCAACTTCGGCTTGATATCGCGTCAGATGTAAGGACTCTTTAGCGATACGCCCCGCGTAGTAGACAAAGTGTTTCGCCGTTGTCTATGGGCGTCCACTTCCGGTGTCCCTGACACCACGGGTAATAGTGAGGTAGCAGTGGTCAAAAAAATCGCAGTGTGTGGCCTTGGGTACGTGGGCCTACCGGTTGCCGTGGCGTTTTCCAAGCGCTTCGACGTCATCGGCTTTGATGTGGACAAGCGACGGATCGCCCGCCTGAAAGAGGGCGATGACTGGACTGGCGAGATCGAGCGCGACGCGCTGCTTGCCTCCAACATTTTGTTTACGGACACGGTGACGGAGCTGGAGGGCTGCGATTTCTTCGTAGTGGCCGTTCCCACCCCTGTGGACGAGAAGTGCAACCCGGATTTTTCGCTGCTCGTACGGGCTTGCCAATCGATAGGCCCGGTGCTGCGCCCCGGCAACATTGTGGTGTTCGAGTCCACCGTCCACCCCGGCGCGACCGAGGAAATCTGCGGGCCGGAACTGGAAAAAGCCTCCGGCTTGCGTTGCGGCATCGACTTCAAGCTGGGCTACAGCCCCGAACGGATCAACCCGGGCGATCGCGACCACCCGCTGGAAAAGATCGTCAAGATCGTGTCCGGCCAGGATGCGGAAACGCTGGAAACGGTCGCCGGTGTCTACGAGAAGATCATCGATGCGGGTGTGCACCGCGCGTCTTCCATCAAGGTGGCTGAAGCCGCGAAGGTCCTGGAGAACACGCAGCGCGACATCAACATCGCGTTGATGAACGAGATGTCGAAGATTTGCGACCTGGTCGGCATCCGTACTTCGGAGGTACTGGCCGCCGCCGGCACCAAGTGGAACTTCTTGCGGTTCACGCCGGGCCTCGTGGGTGGCCATTGCATCGGCGTCGATCCGTATTACCTGACCTCGAAAGCGCAAGAGCTTGGCTATCACCCCGAAGTGATCCTGTCGGGCCGCCGGATCAACGACGGCATGGCCAATCACGTCGCGTCGCGCGTCGTCCAGGTACTGGCTCGCAATGGCCGCCTCAATGCCTCGACCCGCGTCGGCATCCTGGGCATGACGTTCAAGGAGAACGTCCCGGACATCCGCAATTCCAAGGTCGTCGATCTCTATAACGCCCTGGGCAATTACGGCATTACTCCCGTGGCCAGCGACCCGATGGCCGATCCGGCCCAGATGGAGCACGAGTACGGCATCAAGCTGGTGGACCCGAAGAACTTCAAGGGCATGGACGTGCTCATCCTCGCCGTTCCCCACCGTCAGACCATGGAATCCATCTGGGAGGACATGCCGCAGCTGGTCAAGAGCGGCGGCATGGTCTGCGACTTGAAATCCGTGCTCGATAGCAGCCGGCTTCAGTCGGATCTCTTGTACTGGACTCTCTAGGTTCGGGCTGTCAATCCCTCTCTATAGGTGACCCTGAATGGCTGCTTTTACCATCGCTCCGATCGGAACCTGCCGTATCCATACGCCGCTGCGAGATGCCGTGGGGCGCTATCCGCTCAAGCTGCAACTCGGGCGCAACTACGGCTTTGTGCATACGAGTGCGGAGGCGCTTCAACAGGCGCGATTCATGTACGGCCAGGCCGAGATTCCTGCCGACGTCCAACGCTTGATTTTCCGGCCCTCGAACGGCGAGCAGGCCCGCCGCGGGACGCACAAGCCGGCCGACCTGTACATGGTGGAGTTGTCGTCGCGCAAGCTGCTGACCATCGACGGCTATCCCATCCAGTCCAACTATCTGGGGCGTTATTTCAGCGAGTTCTTCGCCGACCGTGCGCGTACCCGCTCGTTCTGGTCCCTGGCGGCGGACGATAAGCTTGCGGAACGGCGCGAATTGCTCCAACAAGACCCGGTGTTCAAGAGTCTGCCGGCGGACGACCGCGAATTGCTCGCTCGCATCGTCAGGCGTGACCTGGGCGATGACGAGATCGAGAGCGATATGCGCGGGCTTGTCGACCTGCTCGGCAAGGAGAAGGTGATATTCGTCACGCATGTCAATGCGTTGACGCCGGACAACGTGCCCATCGAGCAGCGCGAGCAACTGATCGCCGCCGTGGTGGCGGGTGCCGAGCGCATCGGCGTGCCCTGTTACGACCCGACGCCGCTGATGAACAAGATAGGCCAGGCGGACGCCTTGGAAGACGGCGGACTCGACCTTACCCATTACACGGAAGTGTTCGCCGAGCGCCTGTGCGCCGATTGGTACAAGAACTATATGCGTCCGAGGATAAGCGTATCCACGCCATCGCCGGTGGCGGCAAGGCTTGCCGCCGACGAAGCCGCCGAGCGCATCGAAAAGGTGTGGGATACGGGTGAATTCCTGGAGGCATCGCGGCGCGTGCGCGAGGTGCTGCGCAGACATCCCGGGCTGCCTGACCATGTGACGCTGCTGGCACGGATACAAGGAGAGCTGGGCGATTATGAAGGCTCCCTCGCCCTGCTGGAGAACGCGGACGGCGGGGTAGCTTCGGGCAGCAAGGCCGAACAGATCCTGATGCGCAACCACTTCAAGCTGGGACACCACGATGTCGCATATTCGCTGGCGGCCGGCTTGCTCGGCGACGAGATAGAGACGCCGGAAATCGTCCGGATCGCGGCGGCTTCCGCGGGGCAGCTGGGCAAGATCGACGAGGCCCTGAGCAACTGGCGGCAACTGTTCCGCATCGCATCCAACGATGAAGCGTTGGCGACGGAGGCTGCTGACACGGTGCTCTCGATGTTGCAGTCCAGTGGGGACATGCAGGCCGTCATTCGCTGGGTGCATGAGGTCCGCGCGTCGCTGCCTTCGTATGGTCGAGGCTTTGCCGTACTGTGGCGCGATCGCTTGATGGCTGGCGATCGCGCCGCGCTGCGCGCCTTGGCGGCCGAATCGCCCGCGCTTGCGGACTTCGACGCCCTGGAGCTGGTCAAGGAAGCGTCGTGGCGAGGCTGCATGGTGGCCGCGGCCGCGCTGGCGGTGTCGTGCGGGCTGGCTAATAGCGAAACAGAAGATATACGCGCATGGCTGCTTGCGCAGTCGTCCGCGTGGGCCGAGGAGGGCGCGCGTGCCCTGGACGAAGGCCGCCTGCGCGACGCGGCCGAGAGGATTTGCGCGCACCGGCTGCTTGCGCCCGACGCCCTGTCCGGCGTGCGCGCGCAGCGTACGTTCGAGCGCGCGATGCGGCTGGCCGTACGCGCCGCCCTCCTGGCGGGCAACCATAAAGAGGTGATCGAGCTCACGGATATCGCGCTCGACGCACGCGTCGATTTCCCCGAGCTTGACGCAATGCGTGGACGGGCCGCGGACGCCCTGGGCGACAAGCAAACGGCCATGCGGCATCTCGAGCTCGCGGCAGCCGGGGAGTCTGCCCCGTTCAGCACGCTGCTGCATTTTGCGAGAGTGGCATTCACCGGCGGCTGGTTTGGCGAAGCAATCGACGCCTACACCGCCGTGCTGGGGCACGCGTCGGCCGACCAGAACGCGAAAGAGGAGGCCGAGCGTCAGCTGCGGCGGCTCGGGCCGCGTTCGATTCGCGCTGCGCGCGAGATGTTGTCGGCGGGCGACCATCATGGGGCATGGAAGCTGTTGGATCGCATCGCGCAGTCCTGGCCGGAGATGCCGGAAGTCGCCCATGAAAAGCGGCGCATCCTCGCGGTGCTGTATGCCGAAGCGCGAGCGCTGGATCCGTCCAGCGCGACCGAGCGTCTTGCGCTTGGCGAACGGATCCTGCAGCTCGTTCCGGACGATCCCGTCGGGCTGCGCGCGGCGGCCGTGGGCGCGATGCGTTTGCACCGCTTCGAGCAGGCGCTGCCCTATTGGGAGCTGCTCAAGGAGCGTTCCGACAAGCCGGAGCAGTTCGACCACTATATCCATAGGTGCCTGGTTTGGATCGAGAAGGCCAACCGTAGGAAGGCGGCATGAACTATCGAGCGGATCCCGAGCGGGAGGACGATACGTCCAGTCTCCAATGGGTTCGCACCCAATTGGAGCAAATCGTGGCGACGTCGGGCAGGGTGCAGCTCGCTCAGGGCAACCTGACCCGCGCGCAAGCCCTGGCGCAAGATCACATGGCGGACCCGAAAGTCCGCTTTCTTCTGCTGCGGCTGAAGGAGCTCGCCGGCTTGAACGAGGGCATGTCCGAGCAGTGGGCGGAGCTACTGCGCGCATGTCCGGATGATCTTCAGGTCGTGCGCTATTGCGCCTCGCGTCTCGTCAAGGAAAGGCATATCGACGATGCGCTGGCCTTGATCGAGCGCTATATTCCGGAGTCCAGCGACGATCCCGACATGCTGTTCGCCCGCGCCAAGCTGCTTAGCGACATCCGCGCATACGAGCAGTCCGATGCGCTGTTTCGTCGCCTGATCGCGCGTCATGACGATCGCAATGTGCGCATCGAATTCGCCAAGCGCCTACGCAAACGCGGGTTGTTGGCGGACGCCTACGAGACGATCAAGCCCGTCGCCGACCAGCTTGTTCCCGGCAGCAAGGCGGCCGAGCTGGCCAGCACCCTGGCGAACGACTATGCCTTCTACCGGGGCTTCGAGCCGGAAGAGGGGCTTGCCGGAACGGACATCCGGATCGTGTCGATGAAGCATGCGATCCTGCACTTCCGGGACCGGGAGATCGAGGAGCAGTCGTCGGATAACCGTGTCTCGATCGCGCTCGTCACGGGCAGCCTTGGCCCCGGCGGGGCTGAACGGCAACTGACGCGACTCGCGGGCGAACTGCATCGCATGGCGGCGTCCGCGGATCGCCTGCCGTCCTTCATGCGCGTGAAGCCGGAAAAGGTCGAGGTGCTGGTGAAGCAGCACACCGAGCCTTCCGGGTCCGGCAAAAAACAGGGGCTGGATTTTTTCCTTCCGGTGCTGGCCGATGCGCAGATTCCGGTCACGGAAATCAACGGATTGCCCGCGATCTCGACCTCCCATCAATCCGTCGCCGATCCCGCCCTGACCCGCTTGCTGGAACAGCTGCCGCCCCCCGTACACTACGGTGTCACCCGCCTCACGCCGCTGCTGCGCGCGAACCCGTTCGACGTCGTGAGCTTGTGGCAGGACGGCACATGCCTGTTCGGTGCGCTGGCGGCCTTGCTGGCCGGCGTGCCCACCATACACCTGGTGTTTCGGGGGCTGCCGCCGAATATTCGCAAGGATCGCTACCGCGAGGAGTATCCGGCGCTGTACCAGGCCCTGGCTCAAGTGCCGGGCGTGCATTTCGTCAGCAATAGCCGCACGGCCGCCCAGGAGTATGCGAAATGGCTCGGTATTCCGATCGTGCGTTTTCATATCCTGTATAACGGCGTGCCGGAGCTGGCGACCAGCGCGTCGGCCGAAGACGAGAAAAAATGGACGGCGTTCCAGGAAAGCACGCCCGATGCCACGGAAACGATAGGCGGCGTGTTCCGGCTGGAGCCGGATAAAAGGCCGCAACTGTGGATCAAGCTCGCCGCGCAGTACCTCAAGCGGCGTCCCAATGCACGCTTCTTCATCGTGGGTGACGGGCGCCTGCTCGATAACATGGTTGCGTTGGCGCAGGAGCTTGGCGTGACGGACCGACTGTTGTTCGTAGGCCTGTCGAATCACGTGGGCTACTGGTATACGCGCATGGATGCCAAGGTGCTGCTGTCCCGATACGAAGGCTTGCCCAACGTGCTTATCGAGGCACAGCTCCTGGGTGTCCCGGTGGTCTCGACGCCCGCCGGGGGCGCGGGCGAATGCTTTGTCGAGAATGTGACCGGCCATCTGCTCGGTGACGTCGAGCACCCGGACCTGAACGAGGCGTGCGACAAAATCGAATCCATCGTGGACTTGATGCGCAGCAACGATGTGTTGAAGCAGCATAGCCGCCAGCGTGCGCGGGACTTGTTTTCGCTCAATGCGATGCTGAGCAAATTCCTGAGCCTGTGCGTGACCGTCATGGGGACGTCCAGGAACGATGAGCCCCTCGGTATCGGCCCGATGCGTCTGATGGAGGCATGATTGCCCGACGATCCTCCCGCGATCTTCAACCTACTGGCTTTTATGCAAATGAATATCCCGGTTTCAGGGCTGCGACGCAAGAGCGCCCTGCTCATGATGCTGCTCGCCACACTTTCGCTCGCGGGATGCCAGCTGCCGCGCTCCGGTCCGATGTTGAGCGAGATGACGTCCGCGAACGACGACAAGGACGTCGTCGTCGTACCGGTCTCGCCACAACTCGCGCGGGCGAGCAACGTGTCGCCCATCGCGGATTTTCCGGCGCGCTATCGTGACGAGACTCAAGCGGGTTTCGACCGCCTGGTCCCTGGCGACGGGATAAACGTCACGGTCTGGGAGCGCGATGGCTTGGGCGTTTTCGGGGCCAATCCCGCCGGCATGAGCGACCTGGGAAACCATGAGATAGACCGGTCGGGTGCGATCTACCTTCCCATGATCGGTAAATTCCGGGCGGCCGGCTTGACGCTGACCGAGCTGCATGACGCCATCGTGGCCCGCTTGAGCAAGCTCACGATCGGATCCGACGTGAGCGTGACGCGCGCCGATGCGCGCGGGCAGATGGTGACAGTCCAGGGCAACCTGACCAAGCCCGGCATGTATCCCATTACACAGACTTCCCAAAGGCTGAGCAGCGCGCTGGCGCTGGCGGCACCGGTCCAGACGAATCCCGAGCAGCTCGTGATTACGCTGCGCCGGGGCAACGAGGTCACGTCGGTGCGCCTGTCGGATATCTACCGCAACCAGGAGAACGACATCCTCTTGCGCTCGGGCGATGTCATCACGGCGCATGATGCTCGGGAGTATCTGACGGTATTGGGCGCGGCCGGGAATCAAGGGCGCGTTGCCATCAGCAAGCGCAACTATAGCGTGCTGGATGCCTTGGGCGATGCCCGCGGCCTGGATGACAAGACGGCGGACCCACGCTCCGTGTTCTTGTTTACGCCCGCGAAGGCCGGTGTCGAAGGCAAGCCGGACAGCGTCCCCATCGTCTACCAGTTCGACCTCACTCGTCCGGAGCAGGTGGCGCTGGCACGCCAGTTCACGGTACGCGAAGGGGAGGCAATCTATATATCGGATGCTCCGTTTACCCAGGTGCAGAAGGTCCTGTCGGCATTCAGGGTGACCATGAGCGCCGGCTTCAGCGCCACGCGGGCGATCGACAGCGACTCAGGCTCAAGTTCAGGCGCGAATCGATAGCGTGTCGATGAGCAACGAGGATCGTATCAAAGGCTGGCGCGCGCGCCGGCAGGGTGGAAACTACGCGGTAGGTTCCGGTGTCGCCGCATGGCGCCTGGATCCGACCGCGCTGTTCGACGTTAAAACTTCGCCTGCCGCCTTGCTCAAGCCCCTGCTTGCGCGGCTGCTGGGCCAGCCGCACGATACGGTGGCGGCACGGCGGGCGGTCTATGACGCCATACAGTCGGAGCTGGAAGGAGAGATCGAGCGTAGTGGCCATGCCGAGACCGTTGCTGATTTCCCCCGTCGGCGCCTGCGCATTATCGTGCGGCTGGTCGAACTGGACATCCGCGCGGGTGTCGATGTGTTCGCGCCGGGATACTTGCCGGCCAGGCTGGTGGAGGAAGACGAGCGCCTGGGCGCGGCGCACGCACGCCGGGCGCAACGGCGCAAGCTCGAAGAGGCGCAAAACGCGCGCCGCCATGCCTCGCGCAACGACATTGCGCTGCAGATCGAACTTTCGCGGGAAGAGGCGGGGGATCTGGCAATCCTGCGCGAACGCTTGCGCGCATTGCACGATGGGTATCGTCCGCGCGATGTCGACGAGGGGCGGCCGCGCTTGCGCACCCTGTTGCCCATGTTCATCTATCAGTTGCACGTGATGCATGGGGAGAGCCGGATCGCGTTGCTATGGGCGCTGGTGGGGCCCGTGGTATTGCTTACGCTGATTTCGTCCTTGTATATCGTGATGGGAACGCATTACATCCTCGGCATGGATGTGCCGACGTTCTCCTTGTTGGGAGCGACGACCTGGATCATGTTCCGGCAGATCATCTTCAGGAGCAGCACCAGCTACGTGTCGGCCCGTGGAATGCTGAACTTCCAAGGGGTCACGCCGCTCATGGGCGCGCTGGTGCAGGCCTTTATCTATGTCTCGGTGTATGTCGGGGTGTTCGTCGTGTTGATCAGCGCCGGTAGCGCATTGGGGCTGATCACGCTGCCCGAGAGCTGGGTGGGATTCATGGCCTATGTCGTGCTGATGGGTTGCTGCGGTGCGGCCATGGGCGTGCTGTTCGGCTCGATCGCGACGGGCTGGCATTTTTTCCTCAGGCTCGCGCCGGTGATCGAACGGTTTCTGCAGATAGTTTCGGGAGTGTTCTTTGTTTCGGAGCAGCTGCCAGAGCAGTTCCAGTCCTTCATCCTATGGTCGCCGTTCGCGCATGGCATGCAACTCCTGCGCTCGGCCTACTTCAATAGCTACACGTCGCAGGATGCGAGCTTGAGCTATTTCCTGACTTCGCTGGTTTTCCTGGCGGTTGTCGCCCTTGCGGCCGAGCGTTTGGCCCGCAGCAATATCCAGCCGATGTGAGCACCGTGATGATCCATCTGAACGGCGTGACCGACGAACCTTATGCATTCGGAAAGCGGCAGCCGCTGCTTGCCAACGTCGATCTCGACATCCCCGTCGGACGCTACGCGCTGCTGTCGCCCGCGCCGGAACTGCATCGACAGATCATCGATGTGTTGTGTCGCCTTCGTCCGCCCTCCTATGGTTTTGTCACGCACGATGGCAGCGTCTCCTGGGCCATCGGCCGGCAAGGCTTCATCCGCGGCAAGGCCAACGGCCTGCGCATGATCGAGTTCGTGTGTGAAATGTACGAGATCGACGCGGATGCCACGGTCGAACTCGTCGCGGATCTCATCAGCGATCCGAAATGCCTGGCCCTGCCCATGGAGCATTGGCCGCTATACGCACGGCAGGAATTCTCGTTTGCGCTCGCGCTGGCGCCTGCCTTCGATGTCTATGTGATCGAAGGCGCCATTCCTTTCGAGCCCTGCCGCTTCACCCGTCTGTGGCTGGCGCTGTTCGAAGAGCGGCTGGTTGGCCGGACGCTCGTTTTCTCCAGTTATCGCCAGAACCAGATGGCGGACTATTGCTTCAAAGGCTTAGTGTATGAAGGAAGCACGCTCAGAATCGAAGATGACCTCGACCAGTGCATCCGCAAGTTCCCGCCCCGACGATCCAGAAGCGAATCGGGCAGCGCAGGCGAAGACGCCTTCGGAAGCGGTTTCGGAGACAGCCAGCTTGGCCTCTGATAGCGGGTCCGAGATTGAGCGCCGCGTCCGGGACCGGCAGGCGGCCTTGCGCGAGCGCCGCCGTCACCGCTGGATCAACGCGGTCATCGTGGTCATGCCGGTCGCGTTCGCGCTGGTCTATGCGCTTTCGGTCGCTACCCCCCGGTATGAAGCGGAGTCGCGATTCTTCGTGCAGTCGGGCTCCGGGCAGCAGGCGCCGGGCGCCGGCGCGGCCAGTTTGCTGACCACGGGGAGCATGTCGGGGATGCTTGGCGGATTCGTGGACGGATGGGCGGTCAGCGATTTCCTGAAATCGCGCGACTGCATGCGGCAGCTCGACCAGAAAGTGGGATTGCGCCGGTACCTGGTCCATGACGGGTTGGACCCGGCCAATCGCCTTGATGAAGACGCCAGCGAGGACGATCTGTACCGCGCCTACCAGGCGTCGGTCAAAGTGTCTTTCAACGTGCTGGAGCAGATCGACGTGCTGCGCGTCAGCGCGTTTTCCCCCGATGACGCGGCGATCCTGTCCAAGGCGCTGATCGGCCTGGCGGAAGACTTCGTGAGCCGGTTGAACGAGAAGGGCGTGTCCGACAAGCTGAAGGTCAGCCAGGAGTCGGTCAGGCTTGCGGAGCAGAAGGCGCTCGAGGCCAGGGATGCGCTGACCGCCTGGCGGACGTCCCACGGCAATATCGACCCCACCGCTTCTGTCGCGATGCTGCTGAATCTCTCCGGCCAGCTTGAAGGAGAACTCAGTAACGCCCAGATCAGTCTTGACAAGATCCGCGCGCTGGGCAACAAGGACCATCCCATGCTCAAGCCTGCCCAGATGCAGGTCGCCGCCTTGCAGAAAAGGATCGTGGCAGTACGCCATCGCCTCAGTGGCGAGGGCAATACGGAAGCGCGGCAACTCAAATCATACGAAGCGCTCAGGAATGCCCAGGCTTTCGCGGATTCCAATCTGACCTTGGCACAGCAGTCGTATCAGCAAGCCATGGTGGACGCCCTGCGCTTGCAGCGGTATTTGTCCATCATCGCGCAACCGGTTCCCACGGACCGGCCCAGCAGCCCGCGCCTGAGGACGCTGCTATTGGAGGCGCTGGCCATCGGTTTCGTGCTGATGTTCATCGTTCGCGTTGCCTTGGCTTTGTTAAGGGGGCTGCGTCATGGTTGATATGACGATAGATCGTCACGGCACGTCGCGCGAGGCCACCACCCGGCTGCTCGACGTCATCGGCAGTATCCGATCCGCGGCGGACCCGGCATGCGAGATGGCCAGTTTGGATGCGGCACTGGTCCGAGCCGCCGATGGCGGGCGGGATGTCCGGCGATTGCTGGTTTCTCCTTTCGTGCGAGAGGGCGCGTTCGCACCGGCAATCGCCGCGCTCGAGGTGCTCGTGCAGGCCTATCCATCCCGCGTCGAAGATCGGCGCTTGCTCGCCAGCCTGCTGGGACGAACGGAGCAGTGGGAACGGGCCATCGCCCAGGCGGATGCCGCTGCCGGGATCGAGCCGGATGCGGTGGCGCTGCATGCCGCGCGTATCCAATTGCGGCTGCAGGCCGGGCAGGTGTCGGATGCCGCGGCCATCGCTCGCGCGACCGCCGACACGGTGGCAAGCGAACCCGGGCAGGCGCATTTCTGGATGTTGGCATTCATCCGCAATGGGGATACGGCCGACGCGGCGCGCATGGCGGCGGTCCTGGACGTGGACAAACTGCCTAGCGAGCGCGTGGCGGCAATGGCCGTGCGTGCCTTGTTCGAGGATTGTCGGGCGGAGGCCGCGATCCGCCTTGGCGACGCGGCATTGCGCGCCGGGCACGATTGCACCAGCTTGCGTACCTACCTGGGCATGTCGCATCTTCAGCGGGGGTCGGAAGAGGATCGCAAGGTGCATGCCCTGGCGCATTTCGAGGCCGCCTTGAAGATGTCGCCGTCGGACGTGAGAGTGCTGTCGCTTTACGGCGAAACCTTGCTGCGCGGCGGACGTTACAAGGACGCGGTCGCGCCGCTCAAGCAGGCCACCGATCTTGCACCGGAACTGGAGCAGACCCGAATACTCTACGCGCGCGCGTTGCGCTATTCGCAGCAGTACGCCGAGGCCGCCGATCAGCTGCTGCATGTGCTGGATAAATCCCCCGAAAAGCTGCTCTGGCAGCGATCCGCCATCGCGGCGCTTTCCCAGGCAGGCCGCAAGCAGGAAGCTGAAGCGCTATATCGCCAATACTTGTCGAAACGGGACGCGCGGCTTCCCGACACCTTCCAGCAGGCCTTGGCCGAACTGGAGGAACGGCTCGACACCGCGCCAATACCCCAGGCGCGCCTCGATTGGGCGTGGTCGCTGCGCCGTGGTCCCGATATCGATCGCGCGCAATGGGAGCGCGCGGCCCGCTGGGGCCATCTGGTGGATCACCTCCTGTTCGATTGGATCGAATGCCGCGAGGAGCGGGTCGAGGAGGCAATGCAGGTGCTGGGCGATCTTGATGCCGGCGAGCGTTTCTTCGCGCCCTTGCTTGCATCCGGGCGAGGCGTCGTGGTGGCCACGGCCCACGTCGGTCCCATGTATGCCGGGCTGATGGCCTTGGAACTGGTCGGCATCCCGTCGCGCTGGCTCGCGACCGCGCCGAACATCGCCCGGGCCAGCTACTCCGCGGCCTTGATATCCACCGCCGACCAGACCGAAGCCCAGGTCGCCAAGGCCTGCCTGCGTGCGCTCGGATCGGGCTACGTGCTGTGTCTGGCCATTGATGGTGCGGCGAATCCGGCTGCGCCGCGAACCACCTTCGAAGGGCAGGAAGTGACGTATTCGAGTTTTGCTTCCCATATGGCGCACCGCCTGGGCGTGCCTTCGGTTTTCTACGCCCCTCGGTGGGAGAACGGCCGCGTCGCCTTCACCCTGGAAATGCTGCCCGCGGTCGAACCGGGCGAGGACGCCGACGCGTATTCGCTGCGATGGCAGCGCGCCTACTTCGAACGGCTCAGGGAGCACCTGGCCGGCCCTCCGGAAAACCTGCGCTTGAGCGGGGGAATCTGGCGCCATGTAAAGCCTGCGGATCGTTCCGCGCAGCAATAGGAGTGTAGATCTGATGAAATCGACCAAACCCGAACGGGATATGGCAATGCCCTCTTGGCTGCGCGACAAGACGCAGCGTGAGCTTCGCGATGAATTGCGCGCGCAGCGCCGCCGCTGGCTGGTGACCGGCGCCGCCGGCTTCATCGGCTCCAATCTCGTGGAAACCTTGCTGCTCCTCGGGCAGGACGTGCACGGCTTGGACAATTTCTCGACGGGACACCGGCGCAACCTGGAGGAGGTCCGCAAGAATGTCGGAGACAGCTGCTGGTCGCGCTTCACGATGCACGAGGCGGACATCCGGGACATGGCTGCGTGCGAACGGGCCGTCGCGCAAGTCGACTACGTGCTGCATCAGGCGGCGCTGGGCTCCGTTCCGCGCTCGGTGAAGGACCCGTTGACGACGCATGAGGTCAATGTGTCGGGATTCCTGAATATGCTGGACGCGGCGCGGCGGGCGTCCATCCGGGGCTTCGTCTATGCCGCATCCAGTTCCACCTACGGCGACGAACCCAATCTGCCCAAGCGCGAGGACCGTATCGGTAAACCCTTGTCCCCCTATGCAGCCACCAAGCTTTTCGATGAGATCTATGCCGATGTGTTTTGTCGCACCTACGGATTCTCCTCCACGGGCCTGCGCTACTTCAATGTCTTCGGGCCGCGCCAGGACCCGAACGGCGCCTATGCGGCCGTGATCCCGAAATGGATTTCCTCCATCATCGAGGGCGGGCCCGTCCAGATTAACGGCGACGGTGAAACCAGCCGCGATTTCTGCTTCGTGGGCAATGTCGTGCAAGCGAACCTGCGCGCGGCATTGCGCCAGGAGGCTGGCGCAAGCCAGGTGTATAACGTCGCCGTCGGGGGACGCACGACGCTCAACGACCTTTTCGGCATCATTCGCGACGGCTTGGTGCCGCATGGTTTCGAGTATGTGCTGTCGCCGGCATACAAGCCGTTTCGTGAGGGCGACGTGCGGCATTCGCAAGCCGACGTATCCAAGGCGAAGACCGGCATCGGGTACGTTCCGCTGGTGGATCTGCGGCGCGGGATGGAAGAAGCGCTGCCGTGGTATATCGCCTTTCTCACTGCCCCGGTGTCGGCCTGAAGGAGATGGATATGATGCGCTGGCTTCTTGCCCTGGCGGTGGTGTATGGCGGCGTGGCCGCCGCGAGCGATTCCTGCAATATCGCGGACGAGCATTGTCCGAGTGTCTCGTCACTCCTGCAACAACGCGAAGGCTACGGCGCAAAGGCCACGGGCGGCCTCGGCGGTCGGTTCGTCGAGGTCACATCCGACAAGGACGCGGGGCCGGGAACATTGCGCGCGGCGCTCAAGCATGCCCAAGGGCCCACGTGGATCCGCTTTGCGTCCGACATGACCATCGTGCTGGCGTCGCAGATCCGCGTGCCATCGAACATCACGATCGATGGACGGGGCAAGCACATCACCTTGATCGACGATGGGTTGGGGATATACGGCAGCAGGAACGTCATCCTCACGCATCTGACGATAGACGGGCGATTCAGCCGGCTCACCCAGGCCGTGAATGTGGCCAATGGCAGTCAGGATGTCTGGGTGGACCATCTCGATCTGTCGCGATTCTCTGATCGGCTGCTCAATGTGAAGAACGGTTCGACCGACGTCACGGTTTCGTGGACGAAATTTCATGATTCCGACAAGGTCATGTTGCTCAACAACATAACGTCGAAAAACCTTTTCCAGAACTACGGCCGGGATTCCATCGCGCGGGTGACCCTGCACCACAACTATTTCCTGAATACGGTGCAACGCAATCCAAGGGCGCAATTCGGGACGTTCCACCTGTTCAACAACCTCTTGGAGAACTGGGATTTCTACGGCATGAGTTTCAGCCTGGAGGCGCGTGCGCTGGTCGAAGGAAACATGTTCAGCAACGTATCGCAGCGCAAGTGTGTGGAGCCCGAGTTCTTTCCGACGGTCGAGGGCATCAACGTGAACTACTGCCGCTATATCCAGGATGCCCCCAAGAAAAGCGCGCTGGACAACGGCGATTCCGATCGTCGCAACTACGAGAAATCAAAGGGTCAGTATGGCTACAAGCAGGAGTTCAAGGCATTTTTGCGCTTGAAGGACAATCTTTACCTGGGCGACGCGAAACCCGTGCTGCAGGACTACCGTCCCGAGCAGGTGCCGGCCCCTCCGTACTGCTACGGTTATCAGCATCCGACGCCGGATCTGGCGGAAACAATCCGCAGGCAGGCGGGCAATACGCTCGGGGAATTCCCGGCCGTCGCCCGGCACAGCGGATCGGGGTGTCCCTCGTAACGGTAATGCAGGGGCGGCGCCCTATTTCCCCGGTGAGGCCGAGGGAGGCATGGCGGGAGGGGTTTCTATCTTGTCGGCGTATTTGAGCAGGATTTCCCCCATCGCCTTCATCATTTCGCCATGCATCTCCATCGCGATCTTCTCGTTGCCCGGCGGCAGCGCCGCGAACCCCATGGGGCCCATGGGACAGCCGGACATCCCGTGTCCCGCGGCCTCCCGGTCCATGGCAGGGCCGGCGCCCATCATCGGATGCCGCCAGCCCGCGCCGGACGAATGAGGGGGATCGTTGTCCCCCGCTACGCTGGACTCGGCGCTGATCAGGGTGGTGGTGGCCAGTAAAGCGATTGCGACTAGGCGGCTGGTATCCATGGTTCGCTCCTCGAATCGGGGCCCCGAGGGGGGCTCTCCTATCGTAAGCATCGTGGACGGTCGTTCCAAGCTTCTTATGGATAGCGCGATCGAATGAATCGGGTCGATTCCGGGCACGGCAAAGGCCGCGGAGCCCGCCCCGATGATGGCGCCCCTTGGCGCCATGCATGCCTACGCGTCTATCGCCGCGTCCGACGCCAGCGCTCGCCCGCCGGCCGGCGGTGCGTCCACGGCATGGGACCGCACCTTTCCCGACCACCACATCGCGAAAACGATACCCGCACAGCAGAGCCAGCCGTTGATGCCGTAACCCGAGATGCGGCCGGTTGGGGAGGTGGTCAGCATCAAGCCGCCAATCCATGCGCCTGTGCCCGTGGCGATCTGCTGGACCGCTGAATTCACGCTCATGAACGCGCCGCGCCGGTGGGGTTCCGGTACCGTCGTCAGCAGCGCCTGGACCGGGATCATCCGCGAGTTCGCGGTCACCAGGAAGAACGGAAAGAAGACGATCAAGGCCCACAACGGCAGTTGCGGCAGGTGCGTGATGAACAACACCGGCGGCACCGAGGCCAGCGCTGCCGCGCAGAATACCTTGCGAGTGCCGAAGCGGTCCGCCAGCCGCCCGACCGTGCGCGAACTGAAGAAGGTGGCAAAGCCGCCGGCCATGTAGATCAGCGAGATATCTTCCGGCTGCACGCCCAGGTTGCCGACGAAGGCGGGCGAGATGAAGGGCACGATCATCATGTGCGCGCCCATGACGAGCGCCGTCAGCGCATAGCCCCGCAAGTGCGCGGGTTCGCGTATCAGGGACCACAGGTCGGGCAGCGTGCGCGACAGCGGCACGGGCGGAACGCGGATATGTGCCTTCAGGGTAGGCACCACCTTCCAGACGCCGGCCCAGATCACGGCCGACAGCAGTACCAGTTCGAAGAAGGGTGAGCTCCAGCCGAAGTGCGCGCCCAGCACCACGCCCAGCGGTACCCCGGCCACGGCGGCCAGCGAGAACGAGGTCATGACCACGCCCATGGCCGTGCCCCGGCGCTGCGCCGGGATGACGTCGCCAATGATGGCCAGCACCAGCGATCCCAGCACGCCGCCGGTCAGGCCGGCGAAGGCGCGGGACAGCAGCAGGGCGTGGTAGCTGGTGGCCAGCGCACAGACCAGGTTGGACAGCGCGAATAGGGCGTAGACCGCCAGCAGCATCTTGCGGCGATCGAAGCGGTCGATGTAGGTGGCCGCCAGCAGGCCCGAAATGCCCGCACACCAGGAATAAGCGGAGACAGCGGCCGCGAAGGCCGCAGGGCTGATCGTGAAGGCCTGCATGATCTGCGGACCCAGCGGCATCATCACCATGAAGTCCACGACGATGGTGAACTGGGTCAGGGCCAGGAGCCACAGCAGGGTGCGTTCCCTGCCTGGGGTAAGCAGCGGTGCGGAAGAGGTGGGGGAAGTGGACATGGTAAGGAGGACGCATTGTAGCCATAAAGCCGGCGCACCGCGCTGCGCGGTATGTTTTGCCTGGACGCAGTGCAATCCGCTATAACGACAACCCCCCAAGATTTTCCATCCCGAGTGGGAGTAGAGGTAGACATGACGATTCGACGTAATTTGATGAAGGCCAGCCTGGCCCTCTGCGCCGTGCTGGCCGGCGCGCCGGTGCTGGCGGCCGGCTATCCCAGCCAGACCATCACCCTGGTGGTTCCCTACGCGGCCGGGGGCGGGGCCGACAACGCGGCGCGCATCATCGCCAAGGCCTTGAGCGAGCAACTAGGCCAGGCGATCGTCATCGACAACAAGAGCGGCGCCAGCGGTTCCATCGGAGCGGCCTTGGTGGCGCGTTCGTCGCCGGACGGCTATACGGTGCTGTACGACGCCTCGGCATTCGCCATCAATCCGGCGTTGCGCAAGCTGCCCTATGACGCCAGGAAGGATTTCATCCCGGTCTCGCAGGCCGTACGTGTGCCCAACATCATGGTGGTGGCCAAGAATTCGCCCTTCAATTCGCTGGGCGACTTCATCAAGGCCGCGAAGGCCGAACCCGGTAAGTACACGTTCGCGTCCTACGGACCGGGCAGCCTGGCCCAGATGGCGGGGGAGCTGCTGAAGAAGGATACCGGCATCGACATCGTGCACATTCCCTACAAGGGCGGGGCGCCGGCGCTGGTCGACGTGATCAGCGGCCAGGTGAACACGTACTTTGCCAACGCGGCCTCCAGTCTGGGCTACATCACCGGCGGCCAGCTCAAGGCGCTGGCGGTGACCTCGCCGCAGCGCATGTCCGAGTTGCCCAATGTACCGACTGTCGCCGAGTCCGGCATCAAGGGCTTCGCCGTGGAAGAGTGGAACGGCTTCCTGGTGCCGGCGCGCACGCCGGCCGATGTGGTGGAAAAGCTGCATGCCGCCGTGCAGGCCGTGCTGGCCCGCGACGATGTAAAAACCCAGCTGGGCAAGCTGGGCCTGGTGCCGGTGGGCAGCTCGCCTAAGCAGTTCGCCGATTTCATCGACGCCGAGATCCGTCGCTGGACGGAAGTCGTCAAGGCGAACAACATCGTGACCAACTGATCCGGCGGACGGCCTGAAAAAGCAACAAGCCCTCCGAAGAGGGCTTGTTTGCTGGCTTTGCGGGCTGTGGTGACACAGCCCACCAGGCATTTACAGCGGCGTGATCTTGGTGGCTTGGGGGCCCTTGGCACCCTGACCGGCGATATAGCTCACGCGCTGGTTTTCCTGCAGGGAGCGGTGGCCGCTGCCCTGAATTTCGGAGAAATGCGCGAAGAGGTCCTTACCGCCCGAGTCCGGCATGATGAAACCAAAGCCTTTTTCCGAGTTGAACCACTTGACGATGCCAGTTTCCATGATGTTCCTTGATGAGATACGGACGCACGTCCGAAAGAGAGAGATGATCAAGGTAGGACATGGACAATGATGGCGTACTACGTGGAACGCACACCCGAACGGAATCACAACACTTGAGGATCTACTGGTACTATGAGGGCAGGCATATAGGAAAGTCAAGGTTTATTTTTGGCCGACAGGACGGGCAGCTCGTCCAACCCGCCGATTACCCGGGGCGCGGCACCCAATTCGTCGAAGGTCCTGCCGTCGCGGTTTACCCAGCATGCATCAAAGCCAAAATGATATGCCCCGGCGGCATCCCAGGCGTTGGAGGACACGAACAGGATCCTGTCCGCCGGCACGCCGAGCTGCTCGCAGGCCAACCGGTACACTCGGAAATCCGGCTTGTAGACGCGGACCGCTTCGACGCTGAGCAAGTGGGAGAAGTGCGATCTCAGGCCAGACGCATCCACCACGCTGGCGATCGAGAACACCGAACCATTGGACAGGATCGCCAACGGCAACCCCAATGCGTTCAGGCGACGCAGCACATCCGGAACGTCCGGGTAAGGCGCCAGCTTAAGATACGCATCGCATAGCGATGCGAGGGTCGCCGGATCCGGGTCCACCTTCAGCGCGCGGCAGGTATAGACCAGGGCATCCCGCGTGGCTTGTTCGAACGGGATGTATTGCCCCATCAGACTGCGCAGCCACGTGTATTCCAGTTGCTTCTGGCGCCACAGCATGCTGAATTCCATGCCGCGGCCGGGATGGCAGGCGTCGCATTCCCGCGCGACCGAATGCACGTCGTACAGCGTTCCGTATAGATCGAAGACGACAGCTTCGGTGCGCGGCATGGCGTTTCCCTGTCGTGGTCAAAGGGCGGAATGATCCTTGACGGCTTCGGCCAGCTTGGGCTTGAGTCCCAGGAAGCGCGCGTCCAGGGCGGCCGGATCCGAGCGGTTCTGGGCGATCATGGCCAGTCGCGTTTCGCCGCCGCGGATCACCTGGAAAGCCGCGGTCTCGATGCCCTCGACGATAGCCTGTGCGACCGCCGACGCCGGCTCGCGGACGAAGCCCAGGTCCGGTCCCGCGTGGGAGGACGTCATCATGGGCGTGTCCGTCGCGGCGGGATAGATGGTCAGCACATGCACGCCTTCACCTTTCAGCTCCCGGCGCAGCGCCTCGCCGAAGTGGGAGATGCCCGCCTTGACGGCAGCGTAGGTGGTATAGAACGGTACGCCCACCAGTGCGATGCCGGACGCGACGTTCACGATCATGCCATCGCCGGCGGCGCGCAAGTCCGGCAAGGCGGCGCGTGCGAGCAGGATGGGGGACAAGAGGTTGACCTCCACCATCTGGCGTATATCGGCTTCCGGCGTGTCTTCCAAGCGGCCCGCGCGCACGCCGCCGGCGTTGTTGATGAGGATATCCAGCCCGCCTAGCCATGTCCGCGCCCCGACCAATGCCCGCGTGCGGCCTTCCGGCGTGGTGACGTCCGCGTCCGTCCCTTCGGCTTGACCGCCGGCGCCGCGTAACGCCGCGACGGCCTGCGCCACCACCTTGCCACGACGACCGACGATGAATACCTTGGCGCCTTTACCCGCCAATGCACGCGCCGTTTCCAGGCCGATGCCGCTGGATCCGCCGGTGATCAATATGCGTTTGCCTTGAACTTCCATGTCGCGTCCTGTGAGATGGCGTCGCGTCGACGTTGGAAGAGATTTTGGATCACTTGTTCTAAAACTTCAAGCCAGCATGGCATCATGCACGGGCAAAGGGAAGGGACAGCGAGAGGATGCGGGGGCGGCGGCCGGCAGGTGGAGATGCTGTCAAGCCGTGGGAGTAGGGTGGCACGCACACAGGCGGTCCACCCCTGCACGACGGCATTAGCGCGTGTTCAGTTCCTTCGCGCCCACCAGGTACGCGCCGCGCAGTTGCGTGGGGTCGGCTTTCATCAGCGCCAGATTTCCGATGGCGGACAGCGTATTGCGCCAGCGGCCCAGCTCCTGCTCGGTGGCCGAGCCATCTTCCCTGGGCTGGCTGCCCTGAATCAGGCCCACCAGGTCCCAGTCGCGGGAGACGGAGGACGGCGTGTTCAGGTCTTCCTCCAGTTTGCCGGCGAGGTACTTCTTGATTTCGGTGGACTGGCGGGTGGACTGCACCAGGGACGCCTTGACGAGCCTGCCATCCTTGTACCCGATGCTGGCCACGCTGCTGGCCGTATCGTCGATCTTGTTGTAGTAGTAGTTCTGCGAGGTCGCGTCGGTGGTCAGGTTCAGCGCGGTATCGGGATAAAGCGACTGGTGATAGCTGGCGCTCAGGCGCGACTGTTGGGATTGTTCGATGGCGCGATCGGCGGCGCCGCGTCCCCGCACGGTTGTCTGCTGCGACATCTGGTAGGAGAAGGTGTCCCGTTCTTCCGGACGCATGGGGTTGGGCGACGGCTGGTCGCTTGCCTGGACCGAGGCGCTGAAATCGGCCAGGCCGGTCAGCATGGCGCGGTCCGTATCGCTCAGCGGCATCACCGGGCCGGCGACGGATCCGGAATGGGCGACGTCCGGGCCATAGTGGCTGTTCAAGGTTGTGAATGCATCCTTGAACATGGTCATCAGGGCGGCGTCGCCCCTGCCGCGGCCCTGCGCCTGATCGAATTGCTGCAGATAGGCGGCCAGGGCGCGCGATTGCTGGCTGGCACTGCCGATCAACGCGGGATTGGAGAGGTCGACCTCGACGTTCACCGTTCCGGCGGTGCCGGTGTAGGCGACGCTACGGCGCTGGCTGTCCGCCTGGAAAGCCAGCGTCTGCACGCTGCCGTTGGCCAGCTTGAAGCTGGCTTGCAGGCTCACGGATGTAAGCACTTTCGAGTCGAATTGCGTCAAGCCGTCCAGCGCCAGCTTGGGCGGTACGCCGGTCAGGCCGTCGATCGCGCCCTGGAAGGCGTCGGTCAATCCGGCAAGGGCCGAGCGCTCCGCATCGGAGAGCGTGCCGCCGGTGACCTCGACCTGCACGCCCAACCCGCCGGCCTGGCTGGTCAGCGACAGATGGACGGTGGCGCCGCCGGCGGTCTTGATGTCCAGGGTGACCTGGTTGTCGGCGAGCGTATGCAGTTGCGTCTGCCGGATTTGATCCAGGTTGGAGGTCGAGCCGTCGGCGCCGGATCCCGGGGACCGCAACATGACGGATTGCGAATAATCGCCGCCGGCCAGCAGTCCTTGCAGTGCCGCGGCGCCCAGGCCATGGAAGCGGTCGGCCAGCGTGGTCGAGGCGTAGTTGTCGGCCATCAGCGCGCTGATGGCATCGTTCGGCTGCTTTTCCCACACCGGCGCGGAAGGCGGCAGGGTTCCGCTGGGGGTGTAGGTCTGGCTCAGCAGCGCGGCTTGCGCGTCGGTCAGCGTGACGCTGGCCGAGGACGCCGGCGCGGCCGGTCCGGTGGCGGGCGTGGCCGTACCACCGGTGCCGGCAGCGGACGCCGCGGGGTGTGGCAGGGCGGGCACAGTCGTCAATGGGAGCAGGCTTTGCATGGTCTCGGTTCGCGATCGGGCAAGGTCGGCCTGGCGAGGCCATTACGCTTTTCCGTTAACGGCAGCCTTGGCCGGAAATTAAGGCCGATCCAGTGGGCGCCACCCATGCCCGGATGACCGCGGCGCTCCCGCCAGCGGGCGGCTCAGATCAGTGCCAGGATGCGGCGGGCAAGCGCCCGTGCGGTGTCCAAGGTGTCGACGTTGGTGAAATTGAGCAGCAGCGCCGAGCCCGGATCCCGCGCGATGCTCCACTGGCTGAGGGCGTGCGGGGCCATGCCCATTTCGCGCATGCGGCGCGCCAGGGTGGCATCGCGCAGGCCGTCGCCCAGGCGCAGGACCAGGTGCATTCCGCCGGGCTGGGGCTCGATCCACAGTCGCTCGCCCAGGATATCGGTCAAGCCCGTAGCGGCGATTTCGCGGCGTTCCGCATACAGTCTGCGCATGCGCTGGATATGCCGGGCGAAATGGCCTTCCGCCATGAAGACCGTGACGAGCGCCTGCATCAGATTGGGCGGACCGCCCGAGAACGCCCGGCTGATCTGTTCGAAGCGCTCGACCTGGTTTTCCGGCACGACCAGATAGGCCAGGCGTACGCTGGGGAACAGCACCTTGCTGAAGGTCCCGGCATAGAGCACGCGACCCTCGCGGTCCAGGCTTTTCAGCGCGGGCAGGGGCCGGCTGGCGTAGCGATATTCGCCGTCGTAGTCGTCCTCGATGATCCAGGCCCCGCGCCGCGCCGCCCAATCCAGCAGGGCGAGCCGCCGGGGCAGTGCCAGGGTTACGCACAACGGGCTCTGGTGGGACGGGGTGACCACCGCGGCGCGCGCGTGGGGCGCGCGCGCTATTCCTTGTTCGACATCGAGGCCCGAGGCATCCACCGGTACCGGGACGCCGCGCAACCGTGCATGCGCGATCAGTTCGCGCGTGGGCGGGTAGCCCGGATCTTCGAGCCATACCTCGTCGGCCGGCGCCAGCAGCGCGCGCACGATCAGTTCCAGCGTATGCCGATAGCCCGTGGTGACGAAGACCTGCGACGGCGAACAGGCAATGCCGCGAGACAGCTGCAGGTAGGCGGCGATGGCAGCGCGCAGCGCCGGTACGCCATGGGGAGAAGGGTAGGCCATATCGACCGGCTGGGTGGCGCGCACGCAGCGCGCGCCCAATCTTGCCCAGATCTTGCGCGGAAAGGCATCCACGGCGGGCAGGCCCATTTGAAAGGGACCGAGAGGCGCCGCCGGCGGACCGCCAAGGGTAGGGGCCGCGCCGGGCGCGGCATGGCGCATCGCGCGGGGCGCCGTGGGCGCGGCGCGGCGCGCGCCCTGCGTCGCTGGGGGTGAGGATCGTTGTTCCCCCAGCGGGCGTGCCGGCGCGGGCGAAGCGGGCAGGCTCAGTCCGGGCGTGACTATCGTGCCGGCCTGCCCGCGGGGCTGGATATACCCCTCCGCGGCCAGCAGCGAATAGGCCGCCTCTACCGTGCCGCGGGCCACGCCGAGTTCCTTGGTGAGCGCACGCACCGAGGGGATGCGGTCGCCGGGCTTGAGCACGCCGCCGACGATGGCGCCGCGGAATCGTTCGTAGACCTGCCGGTACAGCGGCGCGGCGGGACCGGTTTGGCCGTCGAGGGCGGCCAGGGGGGCGGCGAGGGGAGTCATGACCTAGTCCATTTGGCGATTTATGGCTCTGGGCATTATGTCATCGGACTTCTACGATACCTATTCCGATGAAGGACATCCGTGCGCGACCATCGACCGGACTTCGGCCTTCTCGTCATGCCAGGAGCAATACCTATGCGAAATGCGAAAGATACGGACCATGAAAAACTCCGGCATGCGGATACGGAGGAGGAGCTGCGCGCCTGCTTCGCCGTCATGCGCGAGCTCCGACCGCATCTGCAAAGCTACGAGGATTTCGCAGCGCGGGTAGGTCGCATGCGCGGCGAGGGCTATCGGCTGCTGGCGGGCTGGGAAGGCGATGCCCCCGTCGCGCTGGCCGGCTATCGATTGCAGGAGAACCTGGTCTATGGAAAGTTTCTTTACGTGGACGACCTGGTGGTGAAGGAGGGGCTGCGAGGCGGTAGGTGGGGCTCCGTCCTGCTGCAGGAAGCCACCGCGATCGCGCAACGCGAAGACTGCGTGAAGCTGGTACTGGATACGGCGCTCTCCAATGCGCTGGCCCAGCGTTTCTATTTCCGCGAAGGCCTGTTGACGGGCGCGATGCGGTTCAGCAAGGTGCTGCCGAAGGGGGGCACATGAAGATCCTGCGGGTTCTTTGCAGCCCGCGTGGGCCCAGGTCCGAAAGCTATCGGCTATCGGAAAGCATCGTCGAGGCGCTGCGCCGGCGCCATCCCGACGCCCACGTCGTCGAGCGCCCCGTGGCGCAAACCGCGATTTCGCACGTCGATGAGGGATACGCCGACGCGGTGGGCGGATACGGCCTGCCCGCGGACCCATCGATGACCGGAAGCCTGGCGGCGTCCGAGCAATTGATCCAGGAACTCGAGTCGGCGGATTGCGTGATCATCGCGACGCCCATGCACAACTACACGGTGCCGTCCGGGCTCAAGGCCTGGCTGGACCACATCGTGCGCATCGATCGAACCTTCGCGTCGGCGCCCGAAGGGAAGGTGGGCACGCTGAGGGACCGGCCGGTTTATGTGGCGGTCTCTTCCGGCGGCAGGTATTCCGGGGAGCGGGTGCGCCAGCCGGATTTCCTGACGCCTTACCTGAGCGCGATACTCAATACCGTGGGCCTGGTCGACATTCGGTACTTTTCGGTACAGGGTACGGGCCTGGGACCGGCGGCGCTGGCGCAAGCCAGGCAGAAGGCAGGGCGGGATCTCGCGGCGTTTTTCGTGCTGCCCGTCGCGAACTAGGCCGGGGCCGATTCCGCTATGCGGGAAACTGGTTTTCCCACGCCTCGACCTCGCTCAACCCCAGGTATTCGCTGTACTCGGCGCCCGTCAGCATGCGGTCGCGCATGGCGATCGTGCTGCCGTCGTCGCGCAGGTGGCCCAGCGCTTCGCGCATGGCGTAGCCCAGCGCATTGCGCAGCAGCCCCGGGTAGATCGCCAGGGCGATGCCCAGCCCGGCAAGATCGGGGAAGCGCAGGTCGGCCAGCGGCCCGCCCGAATCCAGGTTGATCATGCAGGGGATGCGTACCTGCTCAGTCACCGCGCGGATGTCGTCCAGCACGCGCTCGTGCGCCTTCAATTCGACGAACACCGCATCGGCCCCCGCTTGCGCGTATTCCTGCGCGCGGCGGATGGCCTCGTCCAGCCCCATGGAGGCCGCGCAGTCCGTGCGCCCGATCACCAGCAAGCCGGTCGGTGCGCGGGCGGCGGCGGCCGCGGCGATGCGTGTTACCGCCACGTCGAAGGGCAGGACCGCGCGCGCGCCGGGGAACTGGGCGCAGCGCTTGGGGGACTGCTGGTCTTCGATATGGATGGCGGCAACGCCGGCTGCCTCGAATTCTTCCACCGTGCGGCGGATGGCCGCGGCCGCGCCATAACCCGTATCGGCGTCGCAGATCAGCGGCAGGTCGATGCAGGCGGCGACGCGGCGCGCGTGCGCGGTGATCATGGTCAGGTCGACCAGGCCGACGTCCGGCTTGCCCAGCAAGCTGGCCGACACGCCATTGCCGGTCATGTAGACGGCCTCGAAGCCGGCGTGCTGCACCATGCGCGCGCCGTAGGCGTCGTAGACGCCGGGAGCGATCAGCGTGGGCTCGCCACGGCCCGCGCGCGCCAGGCGCTCGCGCAGGGCCTGGCGCAGGCGGGCGGCCTTGTCCGGATGCATGCTCATTGATGTGCCCTCGGTGATGTGCCCAGGTGTCGACGCGCCGTTTCGCTCATTCCGTCATGCTCCAATCCGGATGTTTGCGAAGGAAGGGAATCAGGCCCCCTTCGCGCAGGATGGCGCGTATCTGCGGCGACAGCGGCCGCAGCGCCTGCCGCAGCCCGCCCGCCGCGAGTTCGCTATTGGCCAGGTCGATGGTGACCACGTCGCCTTCGGCCAGGCCGGCGGTGTCGAACTCGATCAGCAACAGGCCGTTGTTGATGGCGTTGCGAAAGAACTGCCGGCCGAAGGACGGCGCGATGATGGCCGCCACGCCCAGGCGGTGCAGGATGTGCACGGCCTGTTCGCGCGAGGAATTGATGCCGAAGTGCGTGCCCGCGGCGATGATGCCGCCGGGCTGAAAACGGCTGGCGAACCCAGGCGAGACGCCTTCGAAGGCCTGCGAGGCGATATAGGCCTCGTCCTTGCCGGGCAGGTATTTGCCGGAGCACTGCGTGTCGGTATTGACGTCGTCGCCCAGCTTGTAGACGGGCCCCCTGATGACGTCGTGGATGGTGTCATGCATGGCTGGGCCTCCATTCGCCGCCGTCGACCGTGCGCGGGTCGGTGATGTAGCCGGTCAGGGCCGATGCCGCCACGGTGGCGGCCGAACCCAGCCAGATTTCCGCTTCGTGGTTGCCCAGGCGGCCGCGGAAGTTGCGGTTCGCGCTGGAGATGGCCACTTCCTTGTCGCCGGGGATCAGGTGATTTGTGATGCCCACGCAGGTGCCGCAGCCGGCGGCTTCGAACGAGGCGCCGGCCGCGGTCAGGATCTCGATCAGGCCTTCGCGCGCCGCGTCCAGGTAGATCTTGCGGGACGCGGGCGTGACGATCATGCGCACGCCGCGCGCCAGCTTGCGGCCTTTCAGGATCGCGGCGGCCTGGCGGATGTCGTCCAGCCGGCCGTTGGTGCAGGTGCCGATCAGCGCGAAGTTGATCTTCTGCCTGTCGATCTGCGTGACGGCGACCACGTCGTCCACTTCGTGGCGTCGCGCGACCTGCGGCGCCAGGGTGGACGCATCGATGGACACGCGGTGCGCATAGCGCGCATCCGCGTCGGCCGATACGGGCCGCGGCGCGCGGGCGCCGTGCGCCGCCAGCCATGCCAGGGTCTTGTCGTCGGCTTCCAGCAGGGCCGCCTTGGCGCCGAGTTCGGCGGCGTGGTTGGCCAGGGTCATGCGGTCGTCGATCTCCATCGCCGAGACCGCCGAACCCACATATTCGATCGCCAGGTAGTTCAGCCCTTCCGCGCCGAAGCGGCCGAGCATGTGCAAGGTGATGTCCTTGGCCCAGACGCCCGGCTGCAGGCGGCCCGACAGCTCGACGCGCGCGGATTCGGGTACGCGCAGCCACACCTTGCCCGTCTTCATCACGGCGGTGACGTCGCTGCCTTCGACGCCGGTGCCGAAGGCATTGAAGGCGCCATAGGTGGTCGAGTGCGTGTCCGTGCCCACGACCAGGTCGCCGCAGGTCAGGTGGCCGCCCTCGGGCAGGACCTGGTGGCAGATGCCGTCGCCGATGTCGTACAGCGGGCTGCCATGGCTGTCGGCGAACGCGCGCATGGCGGTGTGGGTCTGCGCGGCCGCCAGGTTGGGCGGCGGCGAATAGTGGTCCAGCACCCAGGCCGTGCGCGGCGCGAAGGGCAGCTTTTCGGCGCCCATCTTGTCCACCACGCGGATGGCGTTGGGCGCGCGCGCGTCGGTGACCATGGCGAAGTCCACATCGGCGATGACGATATCGCCGGGTTGGACCGCTTCGACGCCAGCGTGCCGGGCGAGGATTTTTTCAGCGATGGTGGAAGGCATGATGTCGGGCCAAAGGGATGTCAGACGGCGTTGATATTGATCTTCTTGACCAGATCGCCCCATTTCTTGCTTTCGCTGCGGATATAGCGATCGGTCTCGGCGGGCGTGGTGGGCGCCGGGTCCAGCCCCAGCTTCTTCAGCTTGGCGTCCACCTCGGGATCCTTCAGCGTCGCCACGATGGCCTGGTTCAAGGCATCGACCACAGCCTTGGGCGTGTGCGCCGGCGCGGTGAAGGCGTACCAGTTGTTGGCTTCGAAGCCCGGGTAGCCGGATTCCGCGATGGTGGGCACATCGGGCAGGACGTCCAGGCGATGCAGGCCCGTGGTGGCGATCGGACGCAGCTTGCCTGCGGCGATGAACTGTATCGCGTCGGTGGGGCTGGCGAAGATGGAAGCCAGCGTGCCGCCCAGCAGGTCGTTCATCGCGGGGGCGCCGCCGCGATACGCGACGTGCTGGTTCTGCAGGCCGGCCACGGACTTCAGCAATTCGCCGGCCAGGTGGCCGCTGCTGCCGATGCCGGACGAGCCGAAGGACATATCGGAGTGCTGCGTGCGCGCCGCCTTGACGTAGTCGGCGAAGGTCTTGATCTTGCTGTCGGCGTTCACGACCAGGACGTTGGAGAACGACACCGCCAGCGAAATCGGCTCCATGTCCTTCACCGGGTCGTACGTCAGCTTGCCCAGGTGCTGGTTCACCGCCAGGGAGCCGATCGTGCCCAGCATGATGGTGTAGCCGTCGGGCGCGGCCTTGACCAGCGCGTCCGATGCGATGTTGCCGCCGGCGCCCGGCCGGTTGTCGATGATGATGTTCTGCTTCAGGTTCCTGGACAGCACCGGGGCCATGATCCGGGCGACCGTATCGGAGCTGCCGCCCGCCGCGAAACCGACCAGCAGGCGGATGGGGCGGTTGGGGAAATTGTCGGCGTCCGCGGCCAGCGCGTTGCCGCTGCCCAGTGAAACGGCACAGAGGGTCGCCAGGGCGGCGGCGGCGTGTCGAAGGCGGGAAAGGCTCACGTGTTGTCTCCTGTATTCCTGGTCTGGATGCCAGAGCTAAACCCTAAAAGCAAAACCGGTGCCAAGTCGGCGGCCAGGGGTGCTTCCCAGGGCGGGACGCCCTAGGGGTAAGTGCGGAAGCGCCGATGTGTTTCATAAGTGAAAATACGGCGTTTCATTAAAGCATCGCTGTTTCGCAACAATGTCCTCGTCTTCCCCGCCCGCTGCAACCGCCCCCCTGATGCCCAGGGCCGCGCCCGTGATCCATGCGGTGACCGGTTACGGCCTATTCGAAAGCCTGCGCCAGGTCGCGCCCGAATTCGCCGATCGCGCACGGGTAGAGCTGCTGCACGACGCGTTCGAGTCCGCCCTGGCGTCCTTGGCGCAAGCGGTTGCCCAGGGCCGCTGCGACGTGGTGGTGGCATCCGGCAGCAATGGCGCTTTCCTGCGGACGCGCCTGCCGGTACCGGTCGTTTTGGTGCAGGTGGGCGGGTATGACCTGATGACGGCGCTGGCCCGCGCGCGCGAACTGTCCCGGCATGTCGCCGTGGTGCTGCATCACGAGGTGTCGGCCTCGCTGCGGCGCTTCATGGGGGTCTTCGACCTGGACGTCGAGCTGCGCGCGTACGACACGCCGGAGGACGCCGCCCGGTGCATCCGCGAGCTGGCCGCGCAAGGCGTGGAAGTCGTGGTGGGCGCCGGCATGGTCACCGACTACGCCAAAAAGGCGGGGCTGACCGCCGTGCTGCTGTATTCGCTGGATTCCGTGCGCGCGGCCATGGAAACCGCCCTGGCCATTGCCCGGGCGCAGTACGAGGAACGCACGCGGCGGGACCGGCTCGATCTGGTCCTGCGGCACTTGAACGACGGCGTGGTCGCCATCGACATGCAAGGGCGCATTACGACGATGAATCCGGCGGCGGCGCGCATCCTCGGCGCGGCGGCATCCCAGGCGGTGGGCCAGCCGCTGGCCGAGGCGGCGCCGGGCTTGACGCCTGGCCCCGTGCTGGCGCGCGGCGCGCCCGAGCTGGGGCGGGTCGAGGATGTACGGGGGCAGGCCCTGGTGGTGGATGCCGTTCCCTTGTACGAAGCGGGTGCTCAGACCGGGGCCGTACTGACGCTGCATCCCTCCCAGCCGCTGGAGCACGCCGTGGGGCGCCTGCGCGCGCACAGCCACCGCCGTTCGCGTTCCGCGCGCTATACGCTGAACGGCCTGATCGCGGTATCGGCGCCGATGCGCGAACTGGTGCATCGCTGCGAGGTGCTGGCGCGCAACAGCGATGCGTCGGTGTTGATCCAGGGCGAGAGCGGTTCCGGCAAGGAAGTCGTGGCCCAGGGCATCCACCGCGCCAGCCGTCGCCATGCGCGCCCGTTCGTGGCAATCAACTGCGGCGCCTTTCCCGAGCAGTTGCTGGAAAGCGAGTTGTTCGGCTACGAGGAAGGCGCTTTCACCGGCGCGCGCCGGCAGGGCAAGGCAGGGCTGTTCGAGGCCGCGGACGGCGGCACGCTGCTGCTGGATGAAGTGGGCGAAATGCCGCTGCCCCTGCAAACCCGCCTGCTCCGCGCGTTGCAAGAAAAAGAGATCACGCGGGTGGGCGGCATCGACGCGATACCGGTGGATGTACGGATTATCGCGGCCACGCACCGCGATCTGGGGGCGATGGCGCGCCAGGGCCAGTTTCGGCATGACTTGTTCTACCGGCTGCACATTCTGCAGATCCGCGTGCCGCCCCTGCGCGAACGTCCTGAAGACATCGCGGCACTGGCCGCCGATCTGCTGCCCGCTGCGCTGGAGCGCATCGGTGCGCGCAAGCTGGCGCCGGACGTGCTGCGCGCGGCGCTGCCGCTGCTGATGGAGCATGCCTGGCCCGGCAATGTGCGCGAATTGGAAAACGTCATCGAGCGGATGGCGCTGGAATGCCTGCTGGCGGACGCGGTGCCGCCGGCCGCCACGCTGCGCGGCGTGCTGGACCCGTCCGGTCTGGCTATGTCGGAACCGTCCGGTGCCGCGGCGTTGGACCCGTCCGGCGACGCCGCGCCTTCGAGCGACGGCGTGTCACGGGGCGCGCGCCGGCTGGGCGCCTTGCAGCGCGCAACCGAGCTCCATCACATCCGCGAAGCGCTGCGCGCGCACGGCGGCAACCAGGCTGCCGCCGCGCGCGAGTTGGGCATCAGCCGGACCACGCTCTGGCGTAAAGTGCGTGGCGGTGAAGACCGGTAGACAGAAAAGCGAGCCTTCGAAGACGTCGACGAAACCGAATAAGCACGCCCATCAGGCGTCACCTGGGTTTACCGCACGGGCGGGAAATCCACGTCGGTGTCGTTGATGCGGTTGAACGTGTTGGTGAAGATCGTCAGCGCGATGGCCAGCGAAATGTCGGCCAGCTGCGCGTCGGTGTAGCCGGCCGCTCGGATGGCGTCGACCTCGGCGGCCGGCAGCGTGCCGCTGGTTTGCTGAATCACTCGCACGAAACGCACCAGCGCGTCGCGCCTGGCATCGCCCGTGGGCTGGCCCGCGCGGATCTGACGCAGCACGTCCGGCGACAGGCCAGCCATCTTGCCCAGCAGGTTGTGGGCGGCCACGCAGTAATCGCAGCCCGTGAGTTCGCTTACCAGCAGCTTGATCGTTTCCAGGTCCTGGCGGCTCAGGCTGGCGCTGCCCAAGGCGCCTTCGGCGTTTAGCACCGCCGATAGCGAAGCGGGCGCCAGATAGCCCAGCGCGGCAAACAGGTTGGGAATGCTGCCCCCAGCGACCTTCTTGACTTGGGCGTAGACGTCAGCGGTGGCGCCGGTGGCGGATTCGATGGCGGGGATGGCGATGCGGCTCATGGTGTGACTCCTTGGGAAAACGTTGTGTGGTCAGGAGTCGTCACTGTAGGCCCGCAAAACGATCTTTACGAGTCCGTAAATGCTCAATAAAATGCTTATTCGGATCACCCGTTCAGGACCGGAGTCCCCATGTCCAGCCCGCTCGACTGGCTGAGCCAGTTGCTTGAAATGATCAAGGTCACAGGCCAGCTGGAAATCCGCTGCGCCTACGGGGCGCCCTGGCGCATCGCCTACGGGCATTCTGCGGCACGCGAGATCCCGTACCACGTGGTGCTGCAAGGCGTCGCCATCCTGGAGGATCCGGAAGACGAGACGGTCCGCGAATTGGGCGCGGGCGACATCATCATGCTTCCGCACGGATCGGCGCATATCCTGCACGACGGCAGCGGCCGCGCCCCTATCCCGGCGTACTTCAAACAGGCGGCCAACCTGACGATCAGCGAAAACGGCAGCGATGAAAGGGCCCTGGATATGCTGTGCGGCCGCTTTTTCGTCGCGCCGCCCCACGATAGGCTGATCCGCGACTATCTGCCCACCAAGGTGGTCGCGCGCGCCACGAACATGGACCAGCAGTCCGGCATGGACCGGCCTTCGGATCAAATGGCCGCACTGGTCCGCCTGATGCGCAGCGAGACGTCGATGGATAGCTTGGGCGGACGCGCCATGCTCAACGCCTTGTCATCCGCCTTGTTCACGCTGGCGCTACGCGTGGCGAGCGATTCGGAAGAAGCGCCCACGGGGCTGCTCGCGCTGGCGGGGCACCCGCGGCTGGCCCCGGCGTTGTCGGCGATATTCACCGACCCTGCCAGGCCGTGGACCCTGCCGGAACTGGCCGAACGATGCAGCATGTCGCGGGCGACCTTCATGCGGCACTTCCAGGACAAGCTGGGACGGTCCGCCTATGACCTGCTGACCGATGTGCGCATGAGCCTGGCGTCCAATGAACTGAAGCGGCCGTCCGCCACGACCGAAGCGGTGGCCGAGGCCGTGGGATATCAATCCGTCGCGGCCTTCCGGCGCAGTTTCACGCAATGGATAGGGATGACGCCCGGTGAATGGCGGCGGCTGGGACACACCCAGCCCGCGGAAGGGGCGGCACCCGAGGCCGAGCCAGCGGAGGATTGAAACCGCCACCCTTGAGGCGGGAACGATGGTGCGATCGCCCCCCGTGACTCACGGTTCAGGTGGGTGGGTTCAACAGGGCCAGGGAAGCGCGCACCATGCCGCGCAGCAACGCGGGCTCTGGCCTGGAGCGCGCCAACACCCGCAGGCCGACCTGTACGCCGAGCAGCATGCGGGCCAGATCGATCGCCGGCTGGGATAGGGTGATCGTGCCGTCGCGCTGGCCGGCCTGGACGCAGCGGCGGAAAAAACTTTCGATGCGGGTCAGCATCTGCGCGACGAGTTCGCGGAAGTCGGGATCGTGCGGCGCCATTTCCAGCGCCGCGTTCACCAGCATGCAACCCTTGTGCGCCGCATCGTTCACCGAGCGCTCGATAAGCTCTTCGAAAAAAGCCTCGATGGCCTGGCGCGGCGGCATGTTCCCTTCCAGGCGCCGGATGCGGTCGGCGACGGTGATGTCGACGTAGTGTTCCAGGGACCGTCGGTACAGGCTGCGCTTGTCACCGAAGGCGTTGTACACGCTGGCGGTGGTCAGGTTCATCTTTTCGGCAAGATCCCTGACCGACGTGGCTTCATAGCCGTGTTCCCAGAAGCACTGGATGGCAAGGTCCAATGCCTGCCCTTCATCGAATTCTCTTGGACGACCCATGGATCCGTTTCCGCGCCGCGATAGGCGATTCTTGATTGACTATTTTATAACGGGTGATTTAAAACAAAGCACCGCCGCGAGCGGGACATCGTTAAAACACCACACCGCCGCGAGTGGCACATCGCTTCACACCGTACCAGTACAGGAGGCACGTCGGCAAATGATTCGCTTCTACTTTCATCCCACGCCGAATCCGGCGAAAGTGGCGCTCATGCTCGAAGAAACCGGGCTGCGCTATGAAGTCGTTCCGGTCGATACGGCCAAGGGACAGCAGCACGAGCCCGCGTTCCGGGCAATCAATCCCAACGGCAAGGTCCCCGCCATCGTCGACCCAGACGGTCCGGGTGGAAAGCCGGCCACGGTGTTCGACTCCAGCGCCATCCTTCTCTATCTGGGGGAAAAGACCGGCAAGCTGCTTGGGCGGGCCGAGGATCGGCCGGACATGCTGTCGTGGCTCTTCTTTATCGGCACGGGACTGGGGCCGTTTTCCGGACAGGCCGTGCATTTCCAGCATGCCGCGCCCGCCGGCCTGGACTATGCCGTCAACCGCTACCGGCGCGAGGCGGAGCGGCATTACCGCGTTCTGGACGACAGGCTGGCCGGACGCGAGTTCATCGTGGGCAATGAATACAGCATCGTGGATATTTCCGCCTGGGGCTGGCTGGATCGCGCCTCTCGCGTGCTGAAAGGCGCCGAAGAACCTTTGGCGCCGTATCCCAATATTGCGCGATGGTTCGCGCGGATCGACGCCCGTCCGGCAGTGGAGCGCGCACGCAAGGTGGGCGCGGATCTGAAGTTCACGGCGGCCCGCGACGAGGAAGCTCGTCGTGCGCTGTATCCGTCGAATTATCCGCCTGTTGGTTGAGCGGTGGGCGGTGAACGGTGAGCGGTGAACGGTGAGCGGTGATTGCTCAGCGCCGTTCGCGGGAGCATTGCCGCAGTGTGCGGTTAAGGCTTACACGTCCAGTTGATCGAAGTGTAGGCCCATGGCCGCCGCAATACGGGCGCGCGTCGACTTGCGGGGACGCGCGTCCAGCGCTTCCATGCGTACATAGGTGGGCTGACGGATGCCAAGGACTGTTTGCGGCGGTATCTGAATTCCAACGTTGAGTGCCCACTTCTCGCCATTGCGAACGGTGGCTCCTGCCGGACGCGATTGCCCGTGCGAGCCGGCTTCTAGCCGTTAGCGGGTCGTGGCTCATGCAGCTTTCTTTCGCGCATTTCCAGCTTAAACGACGCACCGGCGCCGATTTGCATTGCGTGTTTCTGATAAGTCAGCGTTTTATATGCGTGGGCAGTTCTAACTGGCGTGAAGTCGACATCTGCGCAGCATCGTATGGATTTCCCGACGAACTTCTGACGCGCCGGCCAGCGACCACGGTGCCGAGAAACTTCGCATCCCTACGCCCCCGAAGGTAATGTCCACGCCTGCGGCAGACCTTCCGTCAGCGTCGCAACAAACTGCCGCGTGCGCGAGTCGGCCGGTCGGGTAAAGACCGTTTCCGCGGACCCAGCTTCGACGACAACGCCGTTTTCCAGGAAGACCACCTGTTGCGCGATGCTGGCGGCCAGACGCAGGTCGTGCGTGGCCATCAGCATGGTCATGCCTTCGGCGGCCAGCCGGCGCAGCACGTCCACCACTTCCTTGGCCAGGCCCGGATCCAGCGCCGAGGTAGGTTCGTCGCACAGCAGAACCCGCGGCGACGGCGCCAATGCGCGGGCGATGGCCACGCGCTGCTGCTGGCCGCCGGACAAGGTGGCGGGCCAGACGTCGGCTTTTTCGAGCATGCCCACTTTTTCCAGCAATTCGCGCGCGCGCGCGGCCGCGCGTTGGCGCGGCCAGCGCTGGACGGTGACCAGGCCTTCCATCACGTTTTCCAGCACGCTGCGATGCGGGAACAGCTGGAAGTTCTGGAACACCATGCCGGTTTGCTTGCGCACGCTTTGTATCGCATCGAAAGCGGTCCGGGCGCCCGGCTGGAAGACGATGCGCGCATCGCCCAATTCCAGTTCGCCCGATTCGGGGACTTCCAGCAAATTCACGCAGCGCAGCAGGGTGCTCTTGCCGCTGCCCGAGGGCCCGATCAGCGCCGTCACGCTGCCTTCCGGGACTTCGATGCTGACGTCCTTCAAGACATGCAGCTGGCCGAAGTGCTTCTGGATATGCGACAGGCGGATCATTGCGTCTTCTCCGCGAACGCCGCATGTTTGCCGAAGCGCTTTTCCAGCCGCACCTGGGCGGAGGACAGCACGCTGCTGAATACCAGGTAGATCAGCGCGGCTTCGGTATACAGGATCAACGGCTCGTACGTGACCGCGGCGATGCGTTGCGCGGCCTGGAAGATCTCCGGCACGGTCAGCACGGCGGCCAGCGAAGTGTCCTTGACCAGCGCGATAAAGGAGTTGGACAAGGGCGGCACCGATACGCGCGCCGCCTGCGGCAGGATGGTGCGCCGGATTGCCTGCCAGCGGGTCATGCTGAGCGAATAGGCGGCTTCCCACTGGCCCTTGGGTATGGATTCGATGACGCCCCGGATGACTTCCGAGTTATAGGCGCCGACATTCAGCGTGAAGCCGATCAGCGCCGCGGGCAGCGGATCCAGCACGATGCCGATGCTGGGCAGCCCATAGAAGATCACGAACAGCTGCACCAGCAGCGGCGTGCCGCGGATCAGCCAGACGTAGAACCGCACCACGGCCACCGCCGGGGCGGGCCCGAACAGTCGGATCAACGCTGCCGCGAAAGCCAGCAACAGCCCCGCGAAAAAAGAAATCAGCGTCAGCGGAACCGTGAATTCCAGCCCCGCTTTGAGCAGGGGCCAGAACGAGTCCGCCATCAACTGTACCCAGGCCGGCACGTGGCGTCCTTATTGTGCGGACAGGTCCGTGCCGAAGTACTTCACCGATATCTTCTTGTAGGTGCCGTCGGCCTTGATGTCGGCCAGTGCCTTGTTGATGGCGGCGACCAGGTCGGGATTGCCCTTGCGCAGCAGCACGCCGGATTCGCTGAACTCCGCCGACTTGTCGTTGGCCACGGCCTTGACCTTGGCATCAGGCTTGTGCTTCTTGAAGTCCAGGAAGGACAGATTGTCGTTGATGGTGGCGTCGACCCGCCCGGACAGCAACAGGTCGATGGATTCATTGAAGCCCTGCACGGGCACCACCTCGGCGCCGTATTTCTGCGCCAGCTTGCCGAAGTTGCTGGTCAGCGTGTTGGCGGAGCGCTTGCCCTTCAGGTCGGCGAAGGATTTGATCGCCGTGTTGTTGTCGCGCACGATCAGTACGGCCTGCGACGAGATATACGGATTGGAAAAATCGTACTTGGCCTTGCGCGCGTCGGTGATGCCGACCTGGTTGATGACGGCGTCATAGCGCTTTACGTCCAAGCCGGCGATCAAGCCGTCCCATTTGCCTTCGACGAATTCCGCCTTGACGCCCAGACGCTGGGCGATGGCGCGTCCGATCTCCACGTCGAAGCCGGTCAGGCCCGACGCGTCGTGAAAGCTGAAGGGAGCATACGTGCCTTCGGTACCGATCTTGATTTCGCCCGCCGATTTGATCCGCGCCAGGTCGTCCTGGGCATGGGCGAGCGTCATCCCGGCGCAGCTGAGCAGGCCGGCAAGCAGGACAGAAAAAATGCGCTTCATCTCGATCTCCATACACAGAACTGAAAGAGGGACGGGTAAGATATGTCCGAATTGCACTCTAACAGGCTGCCTATTTTTCCACAAAGCATAAAGGGACGTATCCATATGCAGCGTCGAAATAAAACCGCCGCTTTTCATGCATTCCAACTCCGCATTCCACGTTCGACCATTCCCAACCATCTGCGAGAACCACCATGCGCTTTCTGATCTCCTCCCTGGCGGCGGTCGCCGCCGTCGTGCTGCCCGCCGCCGCGCTGGCCGAACCCGTGACCTACCGGCTGGATCCGGGCCACACCTATCCCAGCTTCGAGGCGGACCACTTCGGCGGCGCTTCGATCTGGCGCGGGAAATTCAACAAGACCAGCGGCACCGTGGTGCTGGACGCCCAGGCCGGGACGGGCAGCGTCGACGTCACCATCGACGCGGCGTCGGTGGATACGGGAAATGCGGACTTGGACAAGGATCTGCGATCCGAACAGTTTTTCGATGTTTCCCGTTTCCCTACCGCCACGTTCAAGGGCAATACGGTCCATTTCAAGGACGGCAAGCCGGTGGAAGTGGATGGCACCTTTACCCTGCACGGCGTGCCGCATCCGCTCAAGCTGACGCTGCTGTCGTTCAAGTGCTACCAGAACCCCATCTTGAAGAAAGAGGTCTGCGGCACCGAGGCGACGGCCGCCTTCGACCGCGGCGACTACGGCGTGTCCTACGGCAAGGACTACGGTTTCTTCATGAAGACCACGCTGCACATCCAGGCCGAAGGCATCCGGGAATAGGCCGGACGGCAACGGGCCAGCATCAACGGACCCACGGCAACCGGCAACCCGCAACCGGCCACGCGGCGACGGGCGCCTACGCCTGGAACTGGCGCCCGACGAATTCGATATGTTCGCGCATGGCGAGCGCCGCGTCGTCCGGCGCCTGCCGCAGGACCGCTTCGCAGATGGCTTCGTGCTGACGCAGGCGCTCCAGCGCGCGGCGTGTCGCGAGCGCGGCATCCCGGCCGGCGTCGTAGGTGTTGCGCGTGATGTGTTCGCGCAGCGACGCGATGGCGTTGGCGTAGAAGCGGCCCAGCATCATGTTGTGCGATGCGCTGGCCAGCTGGGCATGGAAGGCCGTGTCCGCGGCGGCCTCGGCCGCCACATCGCCTTCCCGTACCGCTCTTTGCATGTTGCCTACGGTATCCGCCAGTTGACGGCGTTCCTGCGCGTCGGCCCGCTGCGCCGCGAAACGCGCGGCGGCGCATTCGAACACCATGCGGAATTCCAGCGTATCGGCGCGCAAGGCAGGCTGCGCGTCCACCAGGCCCAGCCAGGGCGCGGGCGGCCACGGGGCGGCCGCGGCGCTGGGCCTGTCGCTGGCGATGAAGACGCCGCTACCCTGGCGCGTTTGCAGCATGCCGCGCGAAACCAGCCGCTGGATGGCCGCGCGCACCGTCGTGCGTGATACGCCGAAGCGCTGCGCCAGTTCGCGTTCCGGCGGCAGGCGTGGGCGTCCGTCCAGCCCGTGTTCCAGGACCAGGCGTTCCAGGGATTGGATCGCGTGCTGCAAGGCGTTCGATGAGGCGGTGATGCGCGGCATGCCGGAATTCCCCTGACTTGCTGGGCAAGCGGCACGGGGCCGGCTACGCCGGCACCAATTGGTCCAACCAATTTGCGCTTGCTGCGGCGATTATCCCATGATGGCCCGGCCCCGCGGTACGTCCGCGGCCGCTCACCGCCTATCGAGGAGACCGCCTTGGACGCCTTGTCCCCCATCATCCTGCTGCACGACCGCGACGATGTCGCGATAGCCCGCCAAGCGCTGCCCGCCGGCACCGAGCTGCCGGGCGTCGCGGGCGTCGTGGTCCGTGCCGACGTGCCCCCCGCGCATAAGGTGGCGCTGCGCGCGGTACGCGCCGGCGAGGCCGTGCATCGCTATGGACAGATCATCGGTTTCGCGACGCGCGACATCGCGCCCGGCGACCACGTCCACACCCACAATGTGTCGATGGGCGACTTCGAGCGTGAGTATGCCTACGGCCAAGACGTGCGGCCGGTCGCCCCGGCCGCCGCGCCGCTGACTTTCCAGGGCATACGCCGCGCCGACGGGCGCGTGGCGACGCGCAACTACATCGGCGTGATCAGCACGGTGAACTGCTCGGCGACCGTGAGCAAGCGCGTCGCGCAGCACTTCGCCGCGCCGGGACGGCTGGACGCCTATCCCAACGTGGACGGCGTGGTGCCGCTGACGCATAGTTTCGGCTGCTGCATCGACCATAACGGCGAGGGCATCCAGCAGCTGCGGCGCACCATCGGCGGCTTCGCCAAGCACGCCAATTTCGCGGGCGTGCTGGTGATCGGCCTGGGCTGCGAGGCGAACCAGATGGGCGCCATGTTCATGACGGGCGGCATCCAGCCCGGCCCGATGATGGTGCCCCTGGTCATGCAGGAACTGGGTGGCACGCAGAAGACCGTGGACGCGGCCGTCGCCGCCATAGAAAAAATGCTGCCGGCGGCCAATGCCGTCCAGCGCGAACCCTTGCCGCTGTCGCATCTGGTCGTGGCCCTGCAGTGCGGTGGCTCCGACGGCTATTCGGGCATCACGGCCAATCCCGCCCTGGGCGCGGCGGTGGACCTGCTCGTGCAGCACGGCGGCACGGCCATCCTTTCCGAGACCCCGGAAATCTACGGCGCCGAACACCTGCTGACCCGCCGCGCGATCTCGCCCGAGGTCGGGGAAAAGATCGTCGAACGCATCCACTGGTGGGAATCGTATGCCGAGCGCGAGAAGGGCAGCATCGACAACAATCCGACGCCGGGCAACAAGGCCGGCGGCCTGACCACCATCCTGGAAAAATCCCTGGGCGCGGTGGCCAAGAGCGGGTCGACGCCGCTGATGGGCGTGTACCGCTACGCGGAACCGGTGGACACCCACGGCCTGGTGTTCATGGACGCGCCCGGCTACGACCCCATGGGCGCGACCGGCCAGATCGCCAGCGGCGCGAACCTGGTTGTCTTCACCACCGGGCGCGGATCCTGTTTCGGCGCGAAACCGGCGCCGTCCATCAAGGTGGCGACCAATACGCAGATGTACCGGCGCATGATCGACGACATGGATATCAATTGCGGCGACATCATGGAAGGCGAAGCGACCGTGCAGCGCAAGGGCGAGGAAATCTTCCGTGCCATTGTCGATGTCGCTTCCGGGACGCGCAGCAAGAGCGAGGCGCTGGGCGTGGGCGACGAGGAGTTCGTGCCCTGGATGATAGGCGCGCAGATGTAACGGCGAGGCCGGCCGCGCCCGTGGGCGCGGGTGTGGAATAATGCCAGCGCCCCATCGTCCGGGGCACATTTCACAACCGATGACCCCGCGGCGCCGCATCTCCCCCCATTCGTTTGCGTTCATCCTGTTCTGCGGCGTGCTGACGGCGTTCGCGTCGCTGTCCATCGACGTGGGCTTGCCCGCCTTCGGCGCCGTGGCGCGCGACCTCGGTACGGACGCCGCCCGCGTGGCGATGAGCCTGAGCATTTTCTTCGTCGGTTTCGCCGCCGCGCCGCTGGTGTACGGGCCGCTGTCGGACCGCCTGGGCCGGCGCCCCCTGCTGCTGTTCGGCCTGGCTCTGTATGCGCTGGGCGCGGCGGGCTGCACGTTCTCCGGGTCGATTTCCACCTTCCTGGGCTGGCGGCTGGTACAGGGCGCCGGCGCGGGCGCGGCGGGCGTGCTGGCGATCAGCCTGGTGCGGGATCATTTCGAAGGCAGCCGCGTGCGCGAGCTGCTGTCGCATATCGCCATCATCCGCGTCATCGCGCCCATGGTCGCGCCTTCGGTGGGCGCGGCGCTGTTGAATATCGGCAGTTGGCGCTGGATCTACGCCATGATGACCATCGCCGGCTTCGCCATGCTGGCGGTGGTGTGGCTGGCGCTGGAAGAATCCGCGCCGCGCCTGCGCCATCCGGTGTCGCGGCGCCCGCCCGCCGCGCCGGTGGCGGCCGCGTATCTGGCATTGCTGCGCAAGCCGGCGGCCCTGGGCTACATGATGATCTGCGCCCTGAAATTCGGCAGCCATTTCGCCTATGTGACGGGCGCCTCGCTGGTGTTGATGGAAGCGCTGGGCGTATCGCCGCAGCTGTTCGGTCTGCTGTTCGCCATGACCGCGGCCGGCATTATGCTGGCTTCCTTCCTGAGCGGCAGGCTGGCCGGCCACGTGCCGGGCGACCGCCTGATCCGGATCGGGCTGTCCGCGGCCCTATGCTCGGCGTTGATCATGCTGGCGTTGACGCTGGCGCACCTGATTACGCCATGGAACCTGATGCCCTTCTTCATCGTGAATACCTTCTGCTACGGCCTGATCACGCCCAGTACGCAGCAAGGGGCGCTGCAGCCGCTGCGCGAGATCGCGGGCGCCGCCTCGGCCATGATGAATGCCCTGATGATGGGCATCGGCGCTTTCGCCAGCTATATGGTCAGCCGCTACTTTCCCGCCCTGGGGGTAGTGGCGGTCACCGGCAGCATGGCGGTGTTCTGCGCCTTGTCCCTGGCGGTTTTCCTGGCGATGCGGCGCTGGGGCGCCACCTCGCTGCAACATTGATCGGCGGAGACCCGGATGCGCATCAAGCTGCGGCAGGTCGAGGGATTCCTGGCGGCGGCGGACTCGCTGTCGTTTTCCCGCGCGGCGGAGCGGATAGGCATGACGCAGCCGGCCTTCTCGCAATTGATTCGCGACCTGGAGGCGGCGCTGGACGTCAAGCTGTTCGATCGCAGCACGCGGCGCGTGCGCATCACGGACGTAGGCATGCAGCTGCGCGAGCAGATGCGGCGCGGCCTCCTGGAGATCGACAACGCCTGCAACAACGCACGCGCCATCACGCGGCTCAAGCAGGGGCAGCTCTCGCTCGCCGTGCTGCCGTCGCTGGCCCTAGGGCTGGTCAACGACGCCTTGGCCAGCTTCCATGACAGCTATCCGGAGGTCCAGCTGCGCCTGCGCGAGGCCCGCACGCCCCACATCGCCGGCTTGCTGCGCAACTACGAGGTGGACCTGGCCGTCTGTTCACGCCTGGACGCCAATGAGTCCCTGCTGCTGGAACACCTGTTCGACGACGAACTGGTGGCGGTGCTGCCGCGCGGCCATGCGCTGTCGCGGCGCCGCGTGCTGCAGTGGCGGCAAATCGCCGACGAGCCCTTGATCGGCTTGCAGGCGCAGGCAGACCTGATCCGCGACGGCTTCGCGCAGAACGGCATCGACAAGCAGGCGGCCCACGAAGTGCTGAATACCGTCACCGCCCTGAGCATGGCGCGGGCCGGCTTTGGCGTGACCATCGTGCCGGTGATCGCCTTGCCGGAACTGAATCTGCGGGGCCTGGTGCACCGGCCCTTGCGCGGGCCGCGCCCGATGCGGGAGATCTGCCTGTGCCGCCATGTGGACCACGCCCTGTCTCCGGCGGCGGAACGCTTTCGCCAGATGCTGCGCGACATGTCCTGGCGCAAGGCAGGGATCTTGGGGGATTCATAAGCTGCGCCTATGAATTCAAATGAAGTTGCCCATTGCCGGCGCGGCCGGTCGCTGCTGTAATCCTTGCCCGAGGCCTCCGCCAGGAGGCGGAGGAGACTGTCCATGAATACCCGCATCGCCGCCATGCTGCGCGCCACGCTTTGCATGGCCGCACTGGCCTTCGGCGCCGCCGCGCAGGCCGCCGATTATCCCAACCTGCCCATACACGTCATTGTCCCGTTCCCGCCCGGCGCGGGCGTGGATATCGTCACCCGTCTGGTTGCTTCCAAGCTGTCGACCTCCCTGGGCCAGCAGTTGATCGTCGAAAACCGCTCCGGCGCCGGCGGGAACGTGGGAGCCGCCACGGTGGCCCGGGCCGCGCCGGACGGCTACACCTTGCTGGCCGCGCCTTCGTCCATCGCCGTCAGCCAGTCGCTGTACACCAACTTGCCTTTCCATGTGGAGAAGGATTTCCGTGCGGTCGGGATGATGGCGTCGGTGCCCTTTTTGCTGGTAGTCAACACCAAGGTGCCCGTCAACACCGTGGCCGAGCTGACCGCGCTGGCCAAGAGCAAGCCCAACGGCCTGACTTTCGCGTCCACGGGCAACGGCAGCTCGCCGCACCTGACCGCCGAAATGTATGCCCACGACACCGGCGTGCAGTTGCGCCATGTGCCTTATCGCGGTACCGCGCCGGCGATGACGGACCTGATGTCGGGCGAAGTGGACATGATGTTCGCCAATGCCCTGTCGGTACTGCCGCAGGTCAAGACCGGCCGCCTGCGCGCGCTGGCCATCACCAGTGCGCAGCCCGATCCCGATATGCCCGACGTGCCGACGATGCAGGCGGCCGGCGTGAAAGGCTTCGAGACCGGTACGTGGTTTTCACTGCTGGCGCCCGCCAAGACGCCCGACGATGTGATCGCCAAGCTGAACGGCGCGCTGAACACGGTGCTGAAGTCGCCGGATGTGCGGGAGGCGCTGCGCAAGCAAGGCGCTTCCGTGCAGTCCGGCACGCCGGCGCAGGCTGATAGTTTCATCCACGCCGAAATCGGCAAGTTCGCGAAGATCATCCAGGCCGCGAACATCCATATCGACTGATCATGACGACACCCACGCTTTCCCCCGACCAGCAGGAAGTCACGCGCATCCTGGCCCGCTATCTGGTGGCCTCGCGCTACGAGGATCTGCCCGCGCCCGTGGTGCACGAGGCCTCACGCGGCCTGTTGAACTGGTACGGCTGCGCCCTGGGCGCGGCACGCCATGCCACCGTGCAGGCGGCGCTGGACGCCTACCGGCCGTTCTTCGGCGCGCCGCAGGCCCAAGTGGTGGGCCGCCCGGATCGCGCCGATATCCTGCATGCGGCCTTGCTGAACGGCATCAGTTCGCATGTGCTGGACTTCGACGATACGCATTACCGTGCGGTGCATCCCAGCGCGCCGGTGCTGCCGGCCGTGCTGGCGCTGTGCGAATGGCGCAAGTTCAGCGGACGCGACCTGGTACATGCCTATGCGCTGGGCGTGGAGGCGGAAATCCGCATCGGCCTGTCGGTATTCCCGGAACACTACGACCGCGGCTGGCATATCACCGGAACGGCGGGCGTCTTTGGCGCCGCCGCGGCCGCCGGCAAGCTGCTGGGGCTGGACGAGGAGCGCATGGCCTGGGCCCTGGGCATCGCGGCCACGCAGTCGGCCGGCCTGCGCGAGATGTTCGGCAGCATGTGCAAGAGCCTGCATCCGGGCAAGGCGGCGCAGAACGGCCTGGGCGCGGCGTTGATGGCGCAGCACGGCTACACCAGCTCGACCCGCGCGCTGGAAGCCAAGCGCGGCTTCGGACACGTCATGTCGGATCGCTTCGACCCGGAGGTGATCACCGGCAACCTGGGCGGCCAGTACGAGCTGATGCGCAATATGTACAAGCCCTTCGCCTGCGGCCTGGTGCAGCATGCGGTGATCGACGCCTGCCTGCAGCTGCGCAAGGAATATGCGCTGCAGCCCGCGCAGATTGAAGCCGTACACGCCACGGTGGGGCCCCTGGTACTGGAACTGACCGCCAAGACGGAGCCCACCACCGGCCTGGAGGGAAAGTTCAGCGTCTATCACGCCCTGGCCGCCGCGCTGGTCTACGGCGCCGCGGGCGAGGCGCAGTTCAGCACGCAGTCCGTCCTGAACCCGGAGGTCGTCGCCCTGCGCAAGCGGGTAACGACCACGCTGGACCCCCACATGCGCAAGCTGGAAGGACGCGTACGCATCGTGCTGAAAGACGGCCGCGAGCTGGACCGTCACGTGCCCGAAGCGCTGGGCACGCTGGCGCGTCCCATGAGCGATGCCGACCTGGAGGAGAAATTCCACGGCCTGGCCGCCGAGGTCATGCCGCGCGAGCAAGCGCAGCGCGTGGCTGACGCGTGCTGGAAAGTGGCTGGCTTGCAGGACGCCGGCGAGGTCGCGCGCCTGGGCGCGACGGCATGATCCCGGCCTCGACGCCCACCGCATCGCCGCGCCGGCGCCCCGGCGCCGGCGTGATCGGGCAAGTCGGCCGAACCGAAGCCGAACCGAAGCCCGGCCCGCCGGCGCCGCATCGTCGCGGCGGCCGGCGTGTGCGCTTCAGCGCGCCTTCAGGCCCAGCGTGTCGATCAAGGTATCGATGCGGCGCTCAAGCTCCGGCGAGGCGGGCACCATGGGAAGGCGGTGCTCGTTGCGTTCCAGCAGCCCCAGCCGCTTCATCAGGTACTTCAGCGGGATCGGATTGGTGTCCCAGAAGATCATCTTCATCAGCTCGAACAGCTTGTAGTGCAGCGCGCGCGCCGCGTCGAGCTGCCCGGCGCGCACCAGATTGCACAGCTCCGCGACCTCGCGCGGGGCCACGTTGGCCACCGCGTTCATCGTGCCGCCCGCACCCAGGCACATCATCGGGAAAGTGAACTCCTCCAGCCCGACGAACACCCGGAATTCCGGCCCGAAACGATGCAACATCTCCGTGACGAAGGAGTGATCGTCCACCGCATGCTTGATGCCGACGAAATGCGGCAGCGCCTCGGCAATGTCTTCCAGCGTGCGCAGGTCCGTCTTGAAGGCCGTGCGTCCCGGAATGTGATACATCATCAGCGGGATGTCGACGCGCCGGCCGATATCGATGAAATAGGCGGTCACGCCCCGCTGCGGCGGCCGTACATAGTAGGGCGTCACCAGCAGCAGCGCATCGACCCCGGCCTTGGCGGCATGCTCGGTCAGGGCCACGCTTTCCGCGTGCGACTGCGATCCCGTGGCGGCGACCACCTGCAGGCGTCCACGCGCCGCTTGCACCGCCACGCTGACCGCCTGGTTGCGCTCGTCCACCGTCAGCGTGGACGGCTCCGAGGTCGTGCCGTTGATCAGGACGCCGTGGGTGCCGTTGCTTGCCTGGAAATCGATCAGCGCGGCCAGCCTGTCGTAATCCACCCTGCCGTCCCGGAAGGGCGTGACCAGGGGGGGAATGGACCCGCGCAGGGCATCTTTCTGAAGATTGATCATGCGGTGCTCCACGCGCGTCAGGCGGCCTTGCGATTGGTCATGAACCCTTCCTGCTTGCCCAGCACCACGGCGGGGTGGTGCAGGTCTTCCTGCCACAGCAGCGATTCCATATAGATGTTCAGCGGCTGGTCCTGTACCGTCAGCTCGTACACGTAGTCGTCGTAGGAGGCATGATTGTGGACCGCCCATCCGGGCGCCGACAGCATCAGGTCGCCGGCCTTCCATTCATAGCGGTTGCCGGCCACGCTGCTGTAGCCGCTGCCGGAGAAGTAATAGTTGATCGCCGCCGAAACGTGGCGGTGCGGGCGGTCGATGATCTTGGGCGGCCGGATCGTCATGGTGGCGAAGAAGTTGGGCGTGATGCCGTTGAAGCGGCCGGTCGCGGGGTTGTAGTACATGTACAGGCGCCGGCCGATGTATTCCTTGCCCAGCGCCTCCAGCTTGTCCAGCTGCGGCTTGACCTTGTCCCAGGCGAAGTGCAAGGGCCGGGATTCGACGGCCGTGGGATTGATCAGGGTTTCGTAGGGCATCAGCAGCCCGCCGTCATCCGTGATCGGGAACATGCCGTAGGGATTGCGGCGGCGCGGGTCGTCGTCCGGCGCCTGGGCCGGCGCGGCCGCCTGGGTATCCGCGGGCGCCGACACGTCGGTGACGTAGATGTCCATGAACTGCAGCAGCGGAACGTTGGAATAGGTCAGCCGGACCTGCAGGTCCTTGCCGTCGTTGTAGTGGCTGTAGTGCGTATAGCTGGGATGATTCCACACGTCGTACTGCTTGAACGCGATGCGCTGGCCGCCGACTTCCGTCACCCCCTGGCCGCCGATGCAGAAGTTGACCTCGGTGGCGTTGTGGCGGAAGGGTTCGGTGCGTTCGCCAGGCTTGAGCACCGACAGGCGCACCTGGATGCCCGGCGCCATGCCCGGCGCGAAATCGCGCGCCGACGGGTGCACGATCAGGGATTCACGCCGGCCGCAGGCAGGCAGCGGCGAGGACGCCAGGCGTTCGACCTCGGCGTCGATTTCTTCCTTCGTCACGACGATAGGCGCCCATTGGGTGTTGCGCGAGGCCGGCGGCTGCCCGGCACAGTCGATGAAACTGCCGTTGACGCGGGCAAAGTCGCGGTGGTATTCGCTCATGATGCGGTCTCCGTGGATGTCGGTATAGGGGGCAATGGGACGCGGGCTTCAGCCCGCCCGCGGCGCCGGCGGCGCCGCGAAGAACCTGGGTTTGCTCTTGACCGGCGCGGGCATGGAACGGCCCACGCCCTGCTGCCGGGCGCGGCGCAGGATCTCCGTGCCCAGGGCGAGGTCGGATATGCCCATGCCCATGGCCTTGAACAGCGTCGTGTCCGCGTCCGCGGGCCGGCGCTCCTGGCGCAGGATCCGCTCGGACAGCGTCTGGACGGCGCTCCAGTCGTCGCCGTAGCGGGTGCGGAATTCGCGCGACAACGCACGCGCGCTGGACAGGTCGTCGACCGCCACCACGGCAGCGCGATCGAATACATCCTGGTGGAATTCCTCGCGGTCCGGGGCGATGGCGCCGATGGCGTTCACGTGGCTGCCGGCGCGCAGCATGCCCGCATCCAGGAAGGGCTCGCGCGCCCGCGTCGCCAGCGTGACGACGTCCGCGCCATCGCAGGCGGCGGCCATGCTGCCGCAGGCTCGCGCACGCAGCGCGCGGCCGCCGAATTCGTCGGCAATGCGCGCGGCGAATTCCTCGCGCCTGGCGGCGGTGGGGCTATAGACGCGCACCTCGCGGATATCGCGCACCGCCAGTACCGCGGCCACTTGGGACATGGCCTGCTTGCCGGTGCCCGCCATTGCCAGGACACCCGCATCCTTGCGTGCCAGCCAGTCCGTGGCCAGCCCGGTGGTGCCCCCCGTGCGCAGGTTGCCCAGCGCGAAAGCTTCGATCACGGCGGCCAGCTGGCCGTCGTCGGCATTCCACAACAGCAGCAGCGGGCAGGTACCGCCTTCCGTATGCGCCCAGGTCTTGGTGCCGACATGGTCGCCCAGCCGGGCGCCCAGCGCGTGCAGGTTGTTGCGGCCGAACTGCAGCATGGTCTTGGGCATGCTTTCCGCCTTGCCCTCGGCCTGCAGCCGCAGGCCGCTTTCCAGCGCGGGTATCGCCTCGGCCAGCGTCAGCAGCGCGGTGACCTGCGATTCGGTGATCCAGACGGGTTCTGCGTTCATCATCGTTCCTGTCGTTGCGTATTCGCGCTGGGTGTGCCCGCGCCGGTGGCGGCCGTGTCCGGCATGGCGCCTCCGTGCGCGGCCGAGCCTGACGTGGCCGTGCCGGGATCCGCTGCCTGCGAGGGCAGCCCGAAGCCATCGTCCCGGATCGAGGGGACGGGGGGCGACAGGCGGAAGGTGTTCACGATCAGCGCATGCGTCGCATAGCGGCCGATCAGCATCGCGACCGACACGGCCTGGGCGGGCGGCAGCAGCGTGGCCAGCCGTTCGAATTCCGCTTGCGCTTGCAGCCCGCGCGTGGCGAGCGCGGCGATGACGTAGGCCTGCACCGCGCGCTCGGCCTCCGACATCAGCGTGGCGCGCTCCGGTTCCAGCCGTTCGACCTCGTTTATCCAGTCGTGCCCGAAACCCAGGCGCACGCACAGCCGCTCGTGCTGGTTGCGCTCGTAGGCGTTCTCCATCAGCGTGGCCGTGGTCAGCACGGCGGTCTCCGCCAGCTTGTCGGGCAGCGCGTCCTTCAGCGCTTCGGTGAAGTGCATGAAGGTCAGCAGCACATCCGGTGCATGGCCGGCGACCTGGAACAGTTCACCCAGGTAGCCCAGGCGGCGCACACGCGGCGTCAGGTAGTCGGCCAGGTCCGGCCGCATCTGGTCGAGCCTCAGGCGGGGAATCGATGCGCTCATCGCCGTACTCAGTCGATCGTGATGTGGTATTCGTCCGCGAGCTTCTTCCACTTCACGAGCTCTTCGGCGATCTGCTGCTTCAGTTGCGGTCCGTCCATGTCCAGCGGCACGAACAGTCGCTGCGTCAGGGCCTCGCGCGTTTCTTTTTGGCGTGCCAGCGCCAGGATTTCCGTGCGCAGTTTGTCGACGATGGGCTGCGGCGTCCGGGCGGTGACGAAGAATCCCAGCCACACGGCGAAGTCGTAGTCCTGGAAGCCGGGCATTTCGGCGATGGCCGGTACGTCGGGATGGAAGGGAACGCGATGCCTGGTCGCCACCGCCAGCAGGCGGATCTTGCCGCTCTTGAGCTGCGGGCTGATGTTCGAGATGGCGTTGAACATCACCGGCACCTGCCCGCCCAGGCCGTCGCTAAGCGCCGGGGCGCAGCCCTTGTACGGGACGTGGACCATGTCGATGCCCGCGCGATGCGCGAATTCGACGCCCGCGAAATGCTGGGCGGTGCCGGTCCCGCAGGACGAAAAACTGAGCGTACCGGGATGCGCCTTGCCGTAGGCGATCAGTTCCTGCACCGTATGGACCGGCAGCTTGCTGTTGACGGCCAGGGCCACGGGCGTTTCCGCGATGGCGGCGATGGGGGTCAAGTCCTTTTGCAAGTCGAAGTTCTGCTTGACGCCCAGTGCGGCGTTCACCGTCATGGTGTTGTTGCCGATCAGGATGACCTCGCCATTGGGTGCCGAACGCACCACATACTCGCTGGCGATGTTGCCGGACGCCCCGGCGCGATTTTCGACGATGAAGGTCTGCTTGAAGATCTCGCCCAGCTTGGGCGACAGCATGCGGCCGATCACGTCCGTGCTGCCGCCCGGCGGAAAGGCGGATACCAGCGTAACGGGATGCTCGGGATAAGCGGCGCGGCAGGCGCCGGCCAGGGCCAGTGTCAGGGCGAGCATCGCGGCCAACATCGGCGCCAACTTCGGGGCCGACTTCCGGGCCAACTTCGAGACCGACATCGGGCCTGGCGTGGCGCTCCCGCGGCCGCGCTTGGGCGCAAGTGCATGGCGGTGGAACATGCTTGTCTCCAGGGTTTTATTGGTTTTCTGAATGTGGATCTCATCGTAGAATTCAAATCAACCTATGTATAGATTGATTTACAATCAATCAACCTAACCTCCTGGCCCCACCGGAACTGCCGCATGCCACGTACAAGCAGGAAAATCGCCCCGCCGGCCGCGCGTGACGAAGCGCCCAGCCAGGCCGCCGGCACGCTGGTCGACGCCCGCACCGCCATCGAACGCCTGGGCATCAAGATGCAAACCCTGTACGCCTACGTCAGCCGCGGCTGGATACGCGCGGTGCCCGCGGTGGGCGGCAAGGGCAATCTGTACTACGTGGAAGACCTGGAGGCCTTGGGCGCGCGCGGCCGCGGCAGATCGACGGCGGGCGCCAGCGGCGAGCGCATGATCCGCTGGGGCGGCAATGCCGTGATGCAGACATCCATCACCGCCATCGGGCCGGACGGTCCGCGCTATCGCGGCAAGCCGGCGGCGGACCTGGTGCGCAGCCATCGTTCCTTCGAGGAGTGCACGGAGCTCTTGTGGAACGGCGTGCTGCCCGATGCGGCGGTGGTCTGGCAGCCGGCCAGGCCGGGAGCCGGTTTCCAGGCGCTGGCCGAAGGCATTACCCAGGTCGCGTCGCGCAACCATTCGCGCCGGCTGCTGTCGGTGGCCGTGGAAGCCTATGCGGCCAGCCTGGGGCGTAATCCTGAGCTGACCTTGGGTGCGCCAACGCTGGCGGCACGGCAACTGACGCAGGCCATGGCGGCGGCGACGGGGCTGTTGGCCGCCAGGCCCACCTACGTGCTGAACGACGCGCCGCAGTCGATCGCCGCGGTGCTGGCCGACAAGCTGGATATCCGGCCGACGTCTTCCCATCTGCGCATTCTGGATGCGGCACTGATCCTGAGCGCGGATAACGAACTGGCACCGGCCACCTTTGCTGCCCGCATCGCGGCTTCCGCCGGTGCCGATCTATTCTCCTGCGTGACCACGGCGCTCGGGGCGTTCGAGGGCATGCTGACAGGGCTGGGATGCGAACAGGCGGAGGCGGCCTTGGCGCAGTCCAGGACGGCGGATGCGTACCTGGATCATCTCAAGGGAATGCTGGCCCGCAAGAGCCCGGTGCCCGGCTATGGGCATCCGCTCTATCCCGATGGCGATCCCCGTGCCACGCTGCTGCTGGAACTGGCTCGCGAAATCAACCCCATGCCGATGCGGGGCAAGATCGCGCTGAAATGCGTGGAGCGCGCGCATGAAGAGCTGGGGTTGAAGGCCAACCTGCCCATGGCGTTGGCGGTGCTGTGCGCCGTGTTGGCCGCGCCGGCAGGCACGCCGGGGGCGCTCATGTCCGTCGGCCGCGCGGCGGGGTGGGTGGCGCATGCCCTGGAGCAGCGATTGGCGGGGTTCCTCGTCCGGCCTCGGGCTCGCTACATCGGCCCGTCCTGACCGGCTGCCCGGGGAGGGTTTCGCCGATGCAGACGCCGGCATCCCTCATTCGCGGGCGTCCGCGGCGGCGCGCGCCGCACGCGGGCTGTTCCCGGCCCAAGGGCGTGCATCCGCGCGGCCGCCGCCTAATCGCCACGTGTCAACGCATTGGCCATGGCCGGCGCATACTCGCGCCCCACACGTGCATCGATGACGGCGACCTTGCCCGACCGCACGGCAGCGACGGCCTCCAGCAGCGCATGTTCGAGTTCATTTTTGGCGCTTACCGGCCCCCAAGCCAAGGCACCCTGCGCACGCGCCATGGCCGCAATATCGATTTCGGGCGTTTCCAGCCGCTGCCCGACCGATTTGTTTTCCACCGGCCGCCCCCGCACCACGGCGACCTTCTCCTGGTGGACTTCGTCATTGAAGAAGGACCGGTTGTTCGCCACCACGACGAGCAGCGGAATGCCGTAGCGCACCGCCGTCCAGAACGCCGTGACACCCATCAGGAAATCGCCGTCGCCAAGCACCGCGACGGGCAATCGCGGCCCGCCCATCAGCGCCAATGCGGCGCCGACGGACATCCCAGGCCCGGAACCGACCCCGGCCCCGCCGTCGTAGCCCAGATAGTCCACGGGATGCGAGAACGGATGCGCGCCGCCGGGCCAGCCCAGGTTCGTACGGATCAGGCACGCAGGCGCGTTGCGTTGCAGATGCGCGCTGATCGTCCTGGCGAACACCGTCAGGGGAATGCCGTCGGGGCCGGCGGCCTCGTCGGACCTGGCATCGCTGTGCGTCGCATGGCTGTGCGTGGCCTCGTGGGGATACGCGTCGCGCGCACGCGCGCCGCCGGAATGCGCATCCCACGGCGGCGCCATGCGCGGCGTACCTAGCGACCGTATGGCCTCAAGCAATTGCCCGCTGAACTCGTCCGGATCGCACATCAGGTACGTATCGGTGCCCGTCAGCCCTTGATGTTCCCCGCCATAGCCATTGTGCAGCGTCTGGTCCAGCGATATCTGGATGACATGCGCCGGCACCGGGTCCGCGCCGCACGCGGAACGCAGCGTGCCGGCCAGGTCCACCCAGTCCAGGCTCAGTATGACGTCCGCCTCGCGCAATGCAGCCAGGCCATCTTCGCCCATGAAGTAGCCCGGCGCCGCGCCATGCAGCGGATGGCGGGTCGGAAAGGCGGCGCCCACCTTGACATCCGTCAGCACCGTCGCGCCGCAGTGTTCCGCCAGCGCCACGCGGCGTCGCCAATCCTCTTCGTTGCGCGATACGCGGCCCGCCAGGATCAGCGGCCGGCGCGCCGCGTACAGCAGCCTCGCGACGTCCCGCGCAACGCTGTCGGCGACGCCCGGCCGTCGCGGCGGGTTGTAGCGCTGCAGCGGCGGCAGGGCCGGCGCCGCGGCGCACGGGGCCTCCTGCAGCGCGCTGTCGAAGCAGACGTAGGCCGGGCCGTGCGGCAGCGTGGTGGCGATCTGGCGGGCTCGCAGTACCGCGTCGCGCGCCGCTTCCAGCGATGCCGGCTCGGCATCCCATTTGACGAAGGAGCGCACCAGCGCGCCCTGGTCCTTGGACGTGTGCAGCCAGTCTATCCATGGGCGCCGCCGCGCCGTGTCGACCGGCCCCGTGGCGCCGAACACCAGTACCGGCACGCGATCGCAATAGGCATCGAAGATGGCCATGGAGGCATGCATCAAGCCGACGTTGGCGTGCAGGATCGCGCCCATCGGACGGCCGGTGACTTTCGCATAGCCGTGCGCGATGGCGACCGCGTGTTCCTCATGCAGCACGGTCAGCATGCGGGGCGCATGGTCGCCCAGGTAGTTCACCAGGCTGTCGTGCAGGCCGCGAAAGCTCGCGCCCGGGTTCAGGGCGACATATTCGAGGCCGATGTGGCGCAGCAGGGCGGCCAGATAGTCGCTGCCCCAGCGCGGGGTAGCGTGATCGTTTTGCATGGGCATGGGCGGGGCGGACCTCAGTTCAGGGTGACGTTGACGTTCTTGACCTGCGTGAATTCCAGCAGTTCTTCCTTGCATTCCTCGCGGCCGATGCCGGAACGCTTGTAGCCGCCGAAGGGCGCGCCGATGAAATGGGCGGACGATCCGTTGACCCACACGTAGCCGGCTTGGACGCGTGCTGCCGCGCGGTGCGCGGTGGCCAGGTCGCGCGTCCAGATCGACGCGGTGAGTCCGTAGTCCACGCCGTTGACGGCGGCGAACAAGGCTGCTTCGTCCGACCACTTGAAGACCGAGAGGACCGGGCCGAAGATTTCCTCGCGCGCCACCCGCATCGCCGGCGTGACCCCGGCCAGTATGGTGGGCTCCATGAAGTAGCCGGCCCGCAGCGCGGCGTCTTCGCAGCGGCGTCCGCCGTGCGCGACGCGGGCGCCTTCGGCGGTGGCCGATGCGATATAGGACAGGCTTTTGTCCATCTGCTCGGCCGAGACCAGCGCGCCCATGGTCGTACGCGTATCGGTGGGCAGGCCGGGGCGATGCAGGTCGGCTGTCAGCGTGACGATGCGTTCCAGCATGCGGTCATGCACCGATTCGTGCAGGAACAGGCGGCTGGTGGAACCGCATGATTGGCCGCACCAGGTGAAGTTCATGCCGCGTACGGCACCGAGCGCGGCCTTTTCCGGGTCGGCGTCGGGGTACACCAGCATCGCGTTCTTCCCGCCCAGTTCCAGCAGGACTTTCTTCAAGCCGTCGGCCGCGGTGCGCATCACGGCCTTGCCCGCGTTCACGCTGCCGATCAAGGCGACCGCCGCGACGTCGTCGTGCGCGGCCAGTGCTGCGCCGGTCGTACGGTCGCCCGTCAGGCAGTTCAGCACACCCGGCGGGAAGACCTGGCCGATCAGTTCGAACAGGCGCAGGCTGGAAAGCGGCGCCTGTTCCGGTGGCTTGACGATGACGGTGTTGCCCGCGGCCAGCGGCGCGGCGATCTTGCCGGCGGCGAACATGAAAGGGTGGTTGAAGGGGATGATGCGCGCCACCACGCCTAGCGGCTCGCGCAGCGTGTAGTCCAGCGAACCGTTCGCGGTGGGGATGGTTTCGCCTTTCAGTTCCAGCACCAGGCCGGCGAAGTACTCCAGCTGCGTGGCGGCGATCTCGGCATCCTCGCGCATTTGGCGTACCGGATTGCCGCAATCGGCGGCATCGATCAGTGCCAGCTCCCAGGCATGTTCGCGCACGATGGCGGCCGCCCGGCGCAGCAGGGCGCCGCGTTCGAGCGGCACGGTGTCGCGCCATCCCGCCGCCGCGGCCGCGGCGGACCGGACCGCCGCGTCCACATCGTCCGGCCCCGCGACGGCGTAGACGCCCAGCTCCTGCTGCGTGGCGGGATTGATGCTGCACGCCTGGCGCCCGGATAGCGGCGCATGCCACCGGCCGCCGTAGTACAGGCCGCGCTGCGCGGGCAGGGCGGCCGCCACGCGGCTGGACAGGTCAGGGTTTTCTTCGATGGCGCTCATCGCTGTCGCTCGCCGGCAAGGGGTTCGGGACGGGCGACCAATGCCACCCACCGATACAGGCTATCGCCGGGGATATATATGGGTCAATCTTGATTTCAAATCAACCTAGTCCCTGCGACGGGCAGCGGCGGTGACAAATAAAAAGGCCTTCGAAAGGCTAGCCCTTCGAAGGCCACTGCGTCATGCATGTTGGCCGGGTCCGCTTATCCGTCGCCGCGCCCTGCGCTTGGCGCCCGGGAAGCTCCGGCGCCCGTGCCGCTTTACGGCGCCGGGTTCGGCTGGCGGCGATGTATCGCGTCGATGGCGGCGATCACGCCCTCGTCCAGCGTGACGTTCACGCTCTCGATGTTTTCCTTGAGCTGTTCCAGCGTCGTCGCGCCGATCAGGTTGCTGGTGACGAAGGGCTGCTGGTTGATGAAGGCCAGGGCAAGCTGGGTCGGTGTCAGGCCATGCTGACGGGCCAGCGCCACGTATTCGCTGGCCGCTGCCTCGGCCTGCGGGCTGCTGTAGCGCGTGAAGCGCGTGAACAGTGCCAGGCGCGAGCCCTCGGGCCGCGCGCCGTTCTCATACTTGCCTGTCAACATGCCCATGGCCAGCGGTGAATACGCCAGCAGGCCGACGCCATCGTGATGGCTGAACTCCGACAGGCCCTGTTCGTAGATGCGATTGAGCAGATTGTAGGGATTCTGGATGGAGACGATGCGCGGCAGGCCGTCGACTTCCGCGTGGCGGATGAATTGCGCGACGCCCCAGGGCGTTTCATTGGACACGCCGACGTGTCGGACCTTGCCCTGCTTGACGAAGTCCTGCAGCACGGACAGCGTTTCGGCGATGGGCACGGTATGGTCGTCCTTGAACCATGGATAGGCGTGCTGGCCGAAGGTCATGGTGGTGCGGTCGGGCCAGTGCAGCTGGTACAGGTCCAGGTAGTCCGTGCGCAGGCGCTTCAGGCTTGCGTCCAGGGCGGCGGTCAGGTTCTTGCGGTCATGGAAAGTCTTGCCTTCGCGGATATGCCCGGGCCGCTTGGGGTCGCGCACCGGGCCGGCGATCTTGCTGGCCAGTACGATGTCGTGGCGGCGGCCCGTCTTGGCGATCCAGCTCCCGATATGGGCTTCCGTGCGGCCTTGGGTTTCCGCCTTGGGCGGCACGGGATACATCTCGGCGGTATCGACCAGGTTGATGCCGTGATCCAGCGCGTAGTCCAGCTGCTGGTGGGCGTCGGCTTCGGAGTTCTGTTCGCCGAAGGTCATGGTGCCCAGCCCGATCAGGCTGACGTCGAGATCGGTACGGCCGAGTTTGCGGTATTTCAAGGCGTTCGCTCCGGAAAGGGAAGTGGGGCAGGCCCCAGGCCTGGCGATGTTACACCCCGGTCCCTGAGGCGTAATGTCATGCGGCAGCGGGCCGTAGGGATTTAAGGCATGCGACAGATTGCTGGCACTTGGCACCCAAGTGGCTTATCGTGGTCTCCGGCATTTCGGGGCGGCCCCGAACATCCAGATTGTGGAAGCTTTATTGAATTTCAATCGTATGTCAGGGACGGACGCTACAGTCCGCGCCAACGCTGTTTTGCATTGAAGAGGTTCGGATGAAAGGTAGATCCATCGCGGCAGGCGTGCTCGCGATCGTAGTATTGGGAGGCGTCGCCGCCTGTTCGATCGCGTACCGCAGCGCCATCGATCCCATCGAGCCGCCCGCGGCCGCGGCGTTCGACGCGGGTTCGATCGCGCGCGGCGCGCAATTGGCGGCGGTGGGCGACTGCATATCCTGTCACACCTCGGCGGGGGGCAAGTCCTATGCGGGCGGCGCGCCGCTGGAGACGCCCTTCGGCACCTTGTACAGCACCAATATCACGCCCGATCCGGACACCGGCATCGGGCGATGGTCGCTCGTCGCGTTCACCCGCGCCATGCGCGAAGGCGTCTCGCGTGACGGGCACCTGCTGTATCCGGCCTTTCCCTATCCGCATTTCACGCGGATGTCGGACGCGGACATCAAGGACGTGTACGCGTACATGATGACGCGCACGCCGGTCAAGGCGCCCGCGCGCGACAATGCGCTCACCTTCCCGCTGGGGTTCCGGCCGCTGATTGCCGGATGGAACCTGCTTTACCTGCATCCCGGGCCCGCCACGGAGGATGCCTCGCATAACGCCGAATGGCTGCGCGGGCGCTATCTGGTCGAAGGCCCCGGGCACTGCGCTGCCTGCCATACCCCCATGAACACCCTGGGCGCGGAGGAAAGCGGCAAGCCCTTCGCCGGCGGCAGCATCGACGGGTGGGATGTCCCGCCCTTGAATGCGCTGGGCCACAGGCAGCCCGCCTGGACGGCCGACCAGTTGACGTCCTACCTGCGCACGGGCCTGGCCAGCCAGCACGGCGCGGCCGCCGGCCCGATGGAGCCGGTGACCCGCCAACTGGCCCTGGTATCCGAAAACGACGTGCGTGCCATGGCGGTGTATCTGCTGTCGCTGGACGGCCAGCCAGCGGGCGCCGCGCCGCCCGCCCCAGCCGCCCAGGCCGCCAACCCGGCTCAGCCCGCTGCCCAGGCCGTCGCGCAAGCGCAGCCGCCGGCCCAGGGCGATGCGCAGCGCCTGCAACGCGGCGGCGCGCTGTTCAATTCGACCTGCGCGGCATGCCATGCGGCCTCCGCGCCCATGACGTCGATCGGCGGCCGGCCGTCGCTGGCCGCCAGTTCGGTCGTCAACGCCGACAGCCCGCGCAACGCCATCAATCTGGTCCTGCAGGGCATCCCCCTGAGGGGCTCCGCCGCTTCCCATTACATGCCTTCTTTCGCGCATACGCTGAACGACCAGCAGGTCGCCGACATCCTGGCCTATACCCGCGTGCAGATCGCGCAGCGGCCGGCCTGGGCCAGCCTGGATGACTCGGTCGCGAAGGTCCGCAAGGAGAACACGTCCAAATGATTACCCTGACCGTCAACGGCGTGGCGCATGACCTGGACATCGATCCCTCGATGCCCCTGTTGTATGCCCTGCGCAACCATCTTGAACTGAACGGCGCCAAATTCGGCTGCGGCATGGGCCAGTGCGGCGCGTGCACCGTGATCGTCGACCAGCAGCCGGTGTTCTCCTGCCAATTCCCCGCATCGTCCGCGCAGGGCCGGCAGGTCCGCACCATCGAAGGCTTGGGCACGCCGGAGCATCCCAGCCCGCTGCAGAAAGCCTTCATCGACAAGCAGGCGGCACAATGCGGCTATTGCATCGCCGGCATGGTGATGCGCGCCCAGGCGCTGCTGGACCGCAACAGCGCGCCCACCGAGGCGGAGATCCGCGAACATATGCAGACCAACCTGTGCCGCTGCGGCACGCATATGCGCATCCTGGCCGCGGTTTCCCAGGCCGCCGAATCGATGCGCGCCGCCGGCGCCGCCAACGGCCAGACCGCCGTGGGAGCCGCCAAATGAACGCTCCCCGCGATCTCCCGCACGATCCCACGCGCCGCCGCTTCCTGGCGGCCGGCGCCATCACGGTGGGTTTCTCGCTGCTGCCCCATATGCCCGCCATGGCGCAGGAAGCCGCCAGGAAAGGCCCCAAGCTGCCGGGCAACCTGAACACGACGCCCATGCTGGATGCCTGGATCCGCCTGGATGAAAGCGGCAAGCTGACCGTCTTCACCGGCAAGGCCGAGCTGGGCACCGGCGTGCGCACGGCGTTCATCCAGATCGCCGCGGAAGAACTCGATGTCGCGCCTGAGGCGGTGCATCTGGTCACCGCCGATACCGCCCGCACGCCCAACGAAGGCTATACCGCCGGCAGCCATTCCCTGGCCGATAGCGGCACGGCGATCCTGAACGCGGCGGCGCAGGTGCGCGGGCTGCTGATGCAGGCGGCCGCCACGCGGCTGCAGGTCAGCGCCGATACCCTGAAGGTTGCCAACGGCGTGATCCAGTCGGCGGACGGCCGGCGGCTGACCTATGGCGAAGCGGTGTCCGGCCTGGACCTGCACCGTGCGGCGCAGGCGGAATCCCCCCTGAAGGATCCGCGCACCCACACGGTGCTGGGACAATCGATGCAGCGCGTCGACATTCCCGGCAAGGTCACCGGCGGCCCCAGCTACGTGCAGGACATGCGCTTGCCCGGCATGGTGCATGCGCGAGTGGTGCGGCAGCCTTCGTATGGCGCGCGCCTCATCAAGGCGGACATCGACGGCGTGCAAGCCATGCCGGGCGTCGTCAAGGTGGTGCGCGATGGCAACTACCTGGCCGTGGTGGCCCAGGACGAATGGCAGGCCATCGTTGCCATGCGGGCACTGGCGCAGTCCGCGCAATGGGAAGAAACCTACGTCCTGCCCGACGAGGCCCGCATCCATGACTACCTGAAGACGTTGCCGTCGCGCGAAATCGATGTCATCGACCGCAAGGGCCCGGCCGCGCCCGCCGCCCAGACCTTGAAGGCACGTTTCTCCAAGCCTTACCTCACCCACGGTTCCATCGGTCCTTCCTGCGCGGTGGCGCAGTTCGACGACGGCTCGATGACGGTATGGACGCATACGCAGGGGGTCTTCCCGCTGCGCAAGGGCCTGGCGGAAATGCTCTCGCTGCCCCAGGAAAAAGTGCGCTGTATCCACGTCGAAGGTTCGGGCTGCTATGGCCACAACGGCGCCGACGACGTGGCGGCCGATGCCGCGCTGATCGCCCGCGCGGTGCCCGGCCGCCCGGTGCGCATCCAGTGGATGCGCGACCAGGAACACACCTGGGAGCCGGCGGGACCTCCCATGGTGACCGAAGTGCAGGCATCGCTGGACGCCCAGGGCAATATCGTCGATTGGCAGTACGAAATCTGGAGCAACGGCCACAACCAGCGCATCGACAATGCCGGCCGCATGATTCCCACGTGGGCCCTGGCCCAGCCTTTCACGCCGGCGCCGCCCGTGCCGATTCCCATGCCGGAAGGCGGGGGCGATCGCAACAGCATTCCGCTGTATGCGTTCCCCAACACCAAGGTGCTGCACCACTTCATTCCCGAGATGCCCCTGCGCGTGTCGGCGATGCGGTCGCTGGGCGCCTATATGAACATCTTCGCCATCGAGAGCTTCATGGACGAGCTGGCCGTGGCGGCCAAGGCCGACCCGGTCGAGTTCCGCCTGCGCCACTTGAAGGACCCGCGCGCCCGCGACGTGGTCCAGCTGGCGGCCGAGCGCTTCGGCTGGGATCCCAAGCGCAAGCGCGAACCGGGCCGCGGCTTCGGTTTTTCCTTCGCCATGTACAAGAACCTGATGGCCTACCTGGCCATCGGCATGGAATTGACGGTGGACCACGATACGGGCGAAGTGCACATCCATCGCGCCGTCGCGGCGATCGACACGGGGCAGATCGTCAACCCGGACGGCGTACGCAACCAGGTGGAAGGCGGCATCATCCAGTCCGTCAGCTGGACGCTGTATGAACAGCTGCGCTTCGACAAGCGGCGCATCACCAGCTTTGACTGGAGCACCTATCCCATCCTGCGTTTTTCCAATGTGCCGGAGCATATCGAGGTGCATTTGATCGATCGTCCCGGCGCGCCCTTCCTGGGCGCCGGCGAAGCGTCGCAGGGGCCGGCATCGGCTTGCGTGGCCAACGCGATCGCGGACGCCACCGGCATGCGCCTGCGCGACACGCCCTTGGCCGCCGGCCCGCGCCTGAAGGACTACCCGCACGCCTGAGGCGTGCGCCATGCCGGATGCCCTCGCCGGGGGATCCGGCAAAAAAAAGGCTTGCTCCTTATCGGAGCAAGCCTTTTTTGCAATGCCGCGCGCCTTGCGCGGCGCGGTGGCCTATTGCTTCTTGCTGAAGTCGCCGGCCACTGCCGTGCTGAAGTCTTCCGGCTTCATGTACTTGCGCAGGATGTCGTTGACCTCGGCCGGCGTCAGCGCGGCGATCTGCTTGTCCATGTCCGCTGACCAGGCAAAGGTGCGGCCCCGCCGGATGTAGTCGATCCACGTGCTGGCCAGGACATCGTCCTGGGCGCGCGCCAGGCGCCGGTAGTTCAGCAGCGAGGCGATGCCGTCGCGGATTTCAGCATCGGTGAAGCCGTCCTTGCGGACGCGCGCCAGTTCCTCGGTGATGGCCTGTTCCAGGCGCTGGCGGTTTTCCGGCGCGTAGATCGCATAGACCGTCCAGCTGCCGCGCGGTTCGAAGGACGATACCGACAGATTGCTGCGCACGTTGTACGACAGCCCCTCTTTTTCGCGGACGCGATTCCACAGCCGGGAGGTTTCCGACGTGCCGAGCAGGTAATTCGCCATGTATAGCGCCGCGAAGTCCGGCGAGGTGTCCTGCAAGGGCAGGGGCAGGCGGCTGGCGTAGAAGGCATTCGCCTTGTCGGGCGTGGGGATATCCAACTTCTGCGCCGGGACGGGGCGGTAGGGTTCAGGTACCCGGGTGTAGGGGGCGCCGCGCTTCCAGCCCGCCAGGCCTTTCTTCAGCGCGCTTTCGGTGGCCTCGGCATCGAAGTCGCCCACGGCGGAAAAGGCGATGGTGCCGGCGCCGTAGAACCGGTTGTGAAAGCGCGCCAGCACGTCATGCGACAGGGCACGGACGCTGGCCAGGGATTCGTCGAAGGTCGGCACGTAGCGGATGTCGTCCTTGGGCCACGGATTGTCCTCGCGCGCCAGGGCGCGCAGCGCCAGGGACGAGGGTTCGTTCATGGCGTTCTGGATGGCGGTCACGGCCTGGGCCTTGTATTCGTCCAGCTGCGCCTGCGGGAAATTGGCGTTGCGCACGATGTCCAGCACCGTGGCCACCACGTCGGGCAGGTTGTCTCGCGTGGTGGAGATGGACACCGACAGATTGGTGCCCGAGCCGCTGAAGTTGACGTCCGCCTTCAGCTGGTCGAAGCGATCCTGGATGGCCTGGCGCGACAGCTTGGACGTGCCGCGGTCCAGCATATCCGCCACGGCGTCGGCCACGGCGCGCTGCCCGCGCAGGGTGTCGACGTTGCCGAACTGAACCAGCAGCCGCGCGCGCACGCGGTGGCCGCGCGTCGACTTGGAGAGCAGCGCCACGTCCACCTTGCCGTTGGGCAGCTCCAGCGTGCGCCGCGCCGTCAGCTTGTCGATGTTGGCTGGCGTGGGATCGAAGGCGGCCGCCTGGGTGTAGCCGGGATCGCCCTTGTAGTTATTCAGCACGTCGGTCAGGTCGACACGCGTGTTCACCGGCGCGCGCACGGGCTTGGCCGTGGGAATGTAGCGGCCGGCAGTGCGGTTGCTGGGCACCAGGTATTCCGCGGCGACGCGTTGCACGTCGGCCAGCTTGGCCTCGCGCACCCGATCGCGCTGCAGGAAGAACAGGCGCCAGTCGCCGCTGGCGATGGCCTCGGACAGCGCAACGCCGATTTTCTGGGGATCGCTATAGGTTTGTTCCCAGTCGCGCAGCCACTTGCTGCGGGCGCGATCGAGCTCTTCCTGGGTGAAGGGGGTGTGCGCCACCGATTCCAGCGCGCCGGTCAGCGCCTTGAGCGAGGCGTCCTGACTCATGCCCGGTTCCAGCTGCGCGCCGAACAGCACGACGCCCGGGTCGCGCTGCTCCATGGTGAAGCCGAACACGTCCGAGGCCAGTTTGCGGCGCACCAGTTCGCGATACAGCCGTCCCGACGGTGTATCCGAGAGCATGGTCGTGGCCAGGTCCAGCCGCGCGAAATCGGGGCTGCCCGCGGCGGGAATATGGTACATGGCGGCAACCAGCGGCGTGCCGCCGGCACGGCGCAGCGTGACTTCGCGTTCGCCGTCCTGCACCGGCTCGACGGTATATTCGCGTGGCAGCGTGCGCGTCGGCTTGGGCAGCTTGCCCAGCGTCTTGCTGATGGTTTCCAGGGCGTCCTGGGGATTGAATTTGCCGGCGACGATGAGGACGGCGTTATCCGGCTGGTAGTACTCGCGGTAGAACGCCTGCAGCTGCGCGATATCGACGTTTTCGACATCCGCGCGGGCGCCTATGGTGTCCTTGCCGTAGTTGTGCCACTGGAACGCCGTCGCTTCCATCTTCTGCATGAGGATGCGGAAGGGGCTGTTTTCCCCGCTTTCCATTTCGTTGCGCACGACGGTCATTTCCGAATCCAGGTCTTCGCGCGAGATCAGCGAATTGACCATGGCGTCGGCCTGCCAGCCCAGGTACCAGTCCAGCGTATCGGCATTGGCGGCGAAGCTGGCGAAGTAGTTCGTGCGGTCGCTGGAGGTGGAGCCGTTGGCGGCCAGGCCGCGGCGCGAGAATTCGCCCATGGCGTTGCGGGTGGTGGGCGTGCCCTTGAACATCATGTGTTCAAGCAGGTGGGCCATGCCCGTCTGGCCGTAGTTTTCGTTGCGCGACCCCACCAGGTAGGTCATGTTGACGGTGGTGGTGGGCTTGGAGTCGTCCGGCGCGAGCAGGACGCGCAGGCCGTTGCTCAGGCGGAATTCCGTGATGCCCTCCACCGAGGCGACTTCCGTCGTGCCTTCCGGCAGCGTTGCTGCGCCGGCCTGGAAGGCCAGGAAGGACGAGAAAATCAGTGTCTTCAGGTGGCGCGACAATGCGGGGGTGGATATGGGCATGGACCGGTTTCCCTGCAAATGGATGAAGTTGTTGGAGTGTATACGGCGCGATAGGTTCCAGCCGCGTCCCCCCTGGTTCCGTGGGAAATTTCACGGCCAAGGTATATTCCTACCCGAAAGGAAAAACCCACCCCCCGAAGCGCTTCGCGCTTCCCCCTCGAAGGGGACGACGGTGGCGGACCGGCGGAGCCGGATCCGCTGCGTCCTCGCTCTGGGAATACCTTTGCATGGCGTGCGCCGGTGAAGCGCAATGGATCACTACTAGGAACGAATTCGAAATGAAGCTTTTCCAGAAAATCCTTTTCCTGCTGGCCGCCTGGAGCCTGTGCGCCGCTGCCGCGGCGCGTTCGCCCGTGGTCGTCGATACCTATGGGCCGACCAAGGGGGCCAAGACGCCCCAGTACACGGTCGACGCGGATGCGCGGCGGCTGGACGGCAAGCAGCTGGGCATGGCCCTGGCGGCCGTCGCGCGCGACAAGAAGCGCGGGCCCGCCACGCCGGTGGCGGTGCTGGTCGACCCCGCGCTGACCGTGAACGACGTCAATGCCCTGTCGCGCGTGGTGAACCTGTCCGGCATGAAGAACGCGCGCTATTTCGTCTACCAGCGCGATCGTGGCATGGTCATGGAGTTCACCCCCGGCAATCCGGACAACGCCTTCCCCCGTTCGCGCCTGGATTCCGAAGTCATGGCCGCGCCCAAGTAAACCCCGTGCCAATGAGTACGCCATGATCCTGGTCGACTGCAGCCACGAGCGCCACGCCGGCGCCATCCTGGACATCTTCAACGACGCCATCCTGACGTCGACGGCCCTGTACGACTACCAGCCGCGCACCGCCGCCACCATGCAGGCCTGGTTCGAGGCCAAGCGCAAGGGCGGTTTTCCGGTCATCGGTTTCGAGGACGACGCCGGTGTGCTCATGGGGTTCGCCAGCTACGGGACATTCCGCGCCTTCCCCGCCTTCAAGTATTCCGTCGAGCACTCCGTGTACGTGCACCGCGACTTCCGCGGCCGCGGGCTGGGCGAAGCGCTGATGCGAGCCCTGGTCGAGCGGGCCCGGGACCAGCAGTATCACCTCCTGGTCGGCGCGATCGATTCCACCAACCAGGCCAGTTGCGCCCTGCATGAAAAGCTGGGCTTCACGCATGCCGGCACGGTGCGGCAGGCGGGCTTCAAATTCGGCCGCTGGCTGGACGTGGCGTTCTACCAGCTGCTGCTCGATACGCCGGACCAGCCGGTGGACGGCTGACGGCAGCCGACGCGGCGAGGATCCGCACGGCACATTGCACGGCGCCATCCGGGGCCGCGCCTCGGGCCAGGGTGGGCCCGTCCGGGGGCGAGCGCCCCCGCGTCATTTGGACAACAGGTGCATGGCCTGCTCCAGTCCTGCCACGGTGACCGGATACATGCGGTCGTGCATGATTTCCCGCAGGATGGCAATGGACTGCCGATAGGGCCAGGAAGCGGTGGGTTCGGGGTTCAGCCAGGCCGCCTTGGGCCAGGCCTCCAGCAGGCGCTGCAGCCACACCGCGCCGGCTTCCTTGTTCATGTGTTCCACCGAGCCGCCGGGCTGCAGGATTTCGTAGGGGCTCATCGTGGCATCGCCCACGACGATCAGGCGCCAGTCGGCGTTGTATTTGCGAAGGATGTCCCAGGTATCGAAGCCGTCGCTCTGGCGGCGCCGGTTGCTTTGCCACAGTCGCTCGTAGGGGCAGTTGTGGAAATAATAGACATCCAGGTGGCGGAATTCGCTGCGCGCGGCGGAAAACAGCTCCTCGACGCGGGCGATGTGGTCGTCCATGCTGCCGCCCACGTCCAGCAGCATCAGCACCTTCACGGTGTTGCGCCGTTCCGGCACCATGCGCAAGTCCAGGTGGCCGGCATTGCGCGCCGTGCTGGCGATGGTGCCGTCCAGGTCCAGTTCCAGGTCGGCGCCTTGCCTGGCGAAGCGGCGCAGGCGCCGCAGTGCCACCTTGAAGTTGCGCGTGCCCAGTTCCAGCGTGTCGTCGTAGTCGCGGAACTGGCGCATGTCCCAGACCTTGACCGCGCTGCGGTTGCCGGCGGAATCGCCGCCCACGCGTATGCCTTCGGGGTGATAGCCGCCGTTGCCGAAGGCCGAGGTGCCGCCGGTGCCTATCCATTTGCTGCCGCCGGCATGGCGCTCGGTCTGTTCCTGCAGCCGTTGCTTGAACAACTGCATCAGCTTGTCCCAGCCATGGGTTTCGATGGCGGCCTTTTCTTCCGGCGTCAGCGTGCGCTCGAACTGCTTGACCAGCCAGTCCAGGGGGATTTCCTTGTCCGGCGGCAGGGAGGCCGCGATACCGCGGTAATAGGCGGCGAACGCCTGGTCGTAGCGGTCGAAGAGCGTTTCATCCTTGACCAGCGCCATGCGCGACAGGTGGTAGAAATCGTCCAGCGTGGGCGCCATCAGCGGCTGGCGCAGCGATTCGAGCAGGGTCAGGTACTCCTGCACCGAAACGGGAAGCCGGTGCGCGCGCAGGTGATAGAAGAAGTCGATCAGCATGGCGGTATCCCCGAGCCTGCCCCGGCAGGCGCCTAGCGGCGCTGGCCCGTGCGCGTCATCGCGGCCAGGCGTTCCAGCAGGTGCATGTCCTGCTCGTTCTTGAGCAGCGCGCCGGCCATCAGGGGAACGGCGGTGGCGGCGTGCGCCTCGATCTGTCCCGCCGGAATGTCTTCGGCCAGCAGCAGGTGCAGCCAGTCCAGCAGTTCCGATGTCGACGGCTTCTTCTTCAGTCCCGGCGCATCGCGCAAGGCGAAGAAGGTATCCAGCGCGGCGCGCAGGACGTCCGCGCGCAGTGCCGGGAAATGCACGCCGACGATGTCGCGCATGGTCTCCCGGTCCGGAAAGCGGATGTAGTGGAAAAAGCAGCGGCGCAGGAACGCGTCCGGCAGGTCTTTTTCGTTGTTGGAGGTGATGATGACGAGCGGACGATGGCGCGCCGCGATGGTCTGGCGCGTTTCGTAGACATGGAATTCCATGCGGTCCAGTTCGCGCAGCAGGTCGTTGGGGAATTCGATGTCGGCCTTGTCGATCTCGTCGATCAGCAGCACGACCGGATCCGGTGCGTCGAACGCCTGCCACAGCACGCCCTGGACGATGTAGTTGCGAATGTCGCGGACTTTTTCGTCGCCCAGCTGCGAATCGCGCAGGCGCGACACGGCATCGTATTCGTACAGGCCCTGGTGTGCCTTGGTGGTGGACTTGATGTGCCACTGCAGCAGCGGCCGGCCCAGCGCCCGCGCCACTTCTTCGGCCAGCATGGTCTTGCCGGTGCCCGGTTCCCCCTTGATCAACAGCGGCCGCTGCAAGGTCAGTGCCGCGTTCACCGCGAGTTTCAGGTCTTCGGTCGCGACATAGCGGTCCGTGCCTTCGAAGCGAGGCGTGGCGGGGGAAGAAGCTGCGGGCATGGAGACTGGGCCTCGTGTGGTGCGGGGCGTGCCGCTTGTGGGCCGGCCCCGCCGTTGGCAATGCGCTAATTATCGTACAATCGTCCGGTTTGCGGCCCGGGGGAGGCCGGTCCGCGGGCAGTTCAGCAAGGCAGTTCCAGAAGTTCCAGCAACCAAAGTCGCCATATCAAGAGCCAATTCATGAAGTTGCGAACCACTGTATTGCGTACGGCGTGCCTGCTTGCCGTCTGGGCATCCTGTGCCGGCGCCGCGCATGCGGCGGATGCCGCCAAGGGCGGAAATGCCCAGGCCGGTCGGGACAAGGTCTCGATGTGCATCGGCTGCCACGGCATCCCCGACTACAAGACCGCATTCCCGGAGGTGTATCGCGTGCCGATGATCGCCGGCCAGAATGCCAAATACATAGAGAACGCGCTCAACGCATACAAGAAGGGCGAGCGCAGTCATCCCACCATGGATGCCGTCGCGGGCAGCCTGTCCGACCAGGACATCGCGGATATCGCGGCGTATTACTCCACTCTCAAATGACGGGGGCATCCATGAAACGCACGATCGTCACCCTCGCCGGGGTGCTGCTGGGCCTTGCCGCGACGGCGTCGCACGCCGACGACCTGGCCGCGGGCAAGGCGGTATTCGGCAAATTCAATTGCGCGTCCTGCCATGGCGCGGACGCCAAGACGCCGGCGGACCCGCAGTATCCGATCCTGGCGGGCCAGCATGAAGACTTCCTGGCGCACGCCCTGAAGGCTTACAAGCGGGGCCAGTCCGGCGCCGCCGCCACCGCCAACATCCGCAAGAATCCCATCATGGGAGCCTTCGCGGTACAGCTGAGCGATGCCGACATCGACAATGTCGCGGCATGGCTGTCCAGCTTGCCCAGCGACCTGGGCACACGGAAATAATTCACCGTTCCGCCCGCTGGCGGATCAGGTCGATATAGGTATCGCTGTCCATGGGAGTGCCCAGCCGCTGGGCCTCCCAGACGACCTGCCCCAGGCATTCCATGATTTCGTGCACCGCGTGGTGCGCGTCGCTGCGCGCCGCCAGGCGCTGGTAGGCCGCCCGGATGCCGGGCGGATGATCGATCGACAATTGCTCGGCGATCGCCAGGTGCATGGAGAGATGCAGGAAAGGGTTGGTGCGGCCTTTCTCGACGGCATACTCGGCCGTCATTGCCTCCGGGCTTTCCAGGTCGCCGTGATATTCCGGATGCTGGACCATCCAGTCCACCGCCATCGCTTCCAGCGGGGTCAGGACCGCGGCCGCCTTGTGCTTGCGCCAGGCTTCGATAAAGAATTCGCGCACTTGGTCGCGTGACGGATTGAACATGGCGGTAGCGGAACAGCAGGAGAGGGCGGGGCAGGCGTCCCGCGATGGGGTATTTTACCCACTCGCATAACAGGCATTGCCGTGCGCGCCGCCGCGCGGATATAGAATGGCGGGCACATGCCAGCAGGCTTCGGAGCGTCCATGTCGTACCAGCATATCCAGCCTCCCGCGGGGGGCCAGAAAATCACCGTCAATGCGGACTTCACGCTGAACGTGCCCGACCAGCCCATCGTGCCCTACATACAGGGCGACGGGGTTGGCGTGGACATTACGCCCGTCATGATGGCGGTCGTGGACGCGGCAGTGGCGAAGTCGTACGGCGAGCGCCGCCGCATTCATTGGATGGAGGTCTACGCAGGCGAAAAGGCCACCAAACTGTATGGTACGGAGGCCTGGCTGCCGCAGGAAACCCTGCAGGCGGTGCGCGACTATGTCGTTTCCATCAAGGGCCCGCTGGCGGCGGCCCGTACCGGCGGCACCGTGCGCTCGCTCAATGTGGCGCTGCGGCAGGAACTGGACCTGTACGTCTGCCTGCGTCCCGCGCGTTATTTCCGTGGGGTGCCCGCGCCGCTGCGCGAGCCGGAAAAGACCGATATGGTTATTTTCCGCGAGAACTCCGAAGACATCTACGCGGGCATCGAGTTTCCCGCCGGTTCGCCGCAGGCGCGCGAATTGGTCGATTTCCTGCAGAACCACGTGCATTCGCGGCATCTGCGTTTTCCCGACAGCTCGGCCATCGGCATCAAGCCGGTGTCGCGCGAGGGCACGCGGCGCCTGGTGCGCAAGGCCGCGCAGTACGCCATCGATCATGACCGCGCCACCCTGACGCTGGTGCACAAGGGCAACATCATGACGTATACCGAGGGCGGCTTCCGCGACTGGGGATACGAATTGCTGCGTGAGGAATTTGCGGCCGAGCAGATCGACGGCGGTCCGTGGTGCCGCTTCAAGAATCCCAGGACGGGACGCGAGATCGTCGCCAAGGACATCATGGCGGACGCCTTCCTGCAGCAATCCATGCTGCGCCCCGGGGAATTCGACGTGATCGCGACGCTGAACCTGAACGGCGACTATATTTCGGCCGCCGTGGCGGCGCAGGTGGGCGGCATCGGCATTACCCCTGGCGCCAATATGTCGGATTCCGTCGCCATGTTCGAGGCCACGCACGGCACTGCGCCCAAGTACGCAGGCAAGGACTATGTCAACCCGGGCTCGGAAATCCTGGCCGCCGCGATGATGCTGCGCCACCTGGGCTGGGTAGAGGCCGCGGACATGATCATCGCCAGCATGGAAAAAGCCATCCTGGCCAAGAAGGTCACTTTCGACTTCGCCCGTCTGCTGAAGGGGGCGGAGCAGGTGTCCTGTTCTGGCTTTGGCCGGGTGATGATCGAGAATATGTAGCCGGGCCGGCCGGCTCCCCCTGGGCGTCCCCGCCCTGCGGCGTGCTGCCTTGGTCCGCGCTTGCCCCGGCAGTGCCGGGAGCGACGGGAGTGCCGGAATCCGTGGCCGCGCCGGCGTCCGCGGCACCCGCTGCGGCCTCCGCGCCGTCCCCCTTGCCGTTGGCCCGGGCGAGTTCACGCACGTAGGAAAGCGCCTTTTCCCTGAGGTCGGCCGGCAAGGCGTTGTAGGCGAGCAGCAGCTCTGCCATGTCGTCGTCGCGGGTGTAGAACCAGGGCGTCGGCATGTTCAACGCCTGGGCCAGGCGTTCGATCAGGAAGAAGCCGGGCGTGTGCTTGCCCCGCTCGTATTGGTTCATCCGCGAGCTTGCCGACATCTCGTCCAATCCCGCAAGCGTACCCAGCCTTTCCTGGGAAAGGCCCGCGCGGAGCCGCGCCTCTTTGAGCCTGCTCGTTAGCATGGATCGAAACGTCCTGTCTGATGCGGCGATGGTCTTAGATTTTCTGCGTGTGCTCCCTAAGAGTTTCGTAGTGCCAAGCCGGCAAAATATTTGTAATATGTATCTGTGTGATACATAACGTCTCTGGATGGCGCTGTCCAGAGGCCAATGAGGGGCCGCCATCGGGGGCGGCGCCAAAAGCCCAGGCTGATAATCCACCGTGACCGCCCTTTCCCTTTCGAAGCGTGAACTGCAGGCCACGCTGATCCAGCTCGAGGCCGACCTGCGCAGGTTGACGTCGACGGTCCAGGAGCTGTCAGCCTGCCTGTCGCATGTCGGCGATCATCACGATATCGCCCGCGTCCCGTCGGCCTCGCCCGGCCTGTCGCGGCCCATCGCGGCCGAACCGGTTTCGTGGGCGTGGCGGCTGCGCGAGGGGGGCTGGACGCTGCTGTCCCCGCAGGGGCAGCGCCTGGGGCTGACAACGCTGGAGCGGCTTTTTATGCTGGCTCTGTTCAACGCGCCCAATCACAGCCTGGCGCGCAGTGAACTGGGCGCGCTGGCGGCCGGGCGGGGCGAGTCTGCCGATAAGGTCGCGACGTCGCCGCGCGGGGTGGACGTGATGGTCAGCCGCCTGCGCCGCAAGGCGCACGCCATGGGCATGCCCTTGCCGCTGCGCTCGGTGCGCCGCTGGGGCTACATGTTCACGGAAGAGGTCTCGATCGAATAGGCGGCGGGCCGTCGATGCGCGGTGCCTGTGCCGCCGCGCATCGACGGCCCCCTGACGAGAAATTCCGCCGACGGCTGGCTGCGCCAGCCAGCTCAGAACGTCTTTGTGATGGACGCCAGCACCGTGCCGCGGCCCATGAACCTGCCCTGCGAATTCGTGTAGATATCGCGATCCGCATTGGTGTCGATATAGGCCACTGATATCCCCAGGCCCTGGCCCAGATCCTTGGTGAGCCCAAGCTTCCAGTCGTAGTAGGAGGCATGGTCGACGTTGTGCACGTATTGGTAGCCGACGTGCGTATTCAGCGTCAGGTCCCATACGCCTAGGTCGTAATTTCCGCTCAGGTCGAAGTACTGGCTGCCCTTGCTGCGCGCGAAGCCGAACAGGTTGGAGACCGCGTACGAGTACTTGAACGACGTGGTCTTGTAGCCGATGCTGCCGTAGAACTCTGTGGTGTCCGGGTTGGTGTAGCCGCTGGGATAGTCTCCGGGGTAGTAGTACTTCAGCACGCCGAAGTCGAAGGGCACGTCCTGCACGACGTTGCCTCGGTAACCGCCATAGAAATCCATTTCGATCGGCGCCGATACATCGGGATTGCTGTCCGATAGCCAACTGATGCTGGAATTCCAGTTGCCGATGTAGAAGCCGCTTTCGTGGGTGAAATCGAAACCGCCCTGGATGGCCGGCTTGTTATCGGTCTGCATCAGGCCGCGATAGCGGTATTGCGATGCCAGCGTCATGTTGGCGGTGATGCTGTAGGGTGGGTTGGTGGCAGGGTCGTCCGAGGCGGTATCCGCGCGCGCGGCGGGCGCGATCGCGGCGCTGCCGCCGATCAAGACGGCAATCGCCAGCAGCATGCCCAGCCTGCCCTGGGCGGCACGCGCGCGGCCTCTGGACACCTGTCGTCCGTTTGCGACGGCGTGGATGGCGGACTGCCGGACGGGCGGTAGGGGACGAGCATGGCGCATGCGGTTTCTCCTGGATTGCGCGTGTTGCGAAAGAAGCGCAACGATAGGAAGAAACGCATAAACGGCGGCTCAAAAGACGGCCTGCTTACGTAAGCGGGATATAAAGAGCCACCCAAGGACGGGGCCGCGCGGTGTCAACCCGCGAAGCGATATCCGACGCCGACTTCCGTCAGCAGGAAGACCGGCTGCGCCGGATCCGCTTCCAGTTTCTGGCGCAGGTGGCCCATGTAGATGCGCAGGTAGTGGCTGCTTTCCACATGCGAGGGGCCCCATACCTCGCGCAGCAGCTCGCGGTGGGTCATGACCTTGCCGCGATGCGCGATCAGCGCCGCGAGCAGGCGGTATTCCATGCCGGTCAGGTGCACGTGCTGGCCCTTGCGCTGCACGACGCGCTTTGAAAAATCGACATGGACGTCGCCGAAGACGATTTCCGCCGCATTGCCGGCACCGCCGCGGGCATGCCGGCGCAGCAGGACGCGCAGCCGCGCCAGCAGTTCGCCCACGCCGAAGGGCTTGGCCAGGTAGTCGTCCGCGCCGGCATCCAGGGCGGCGATCTTGTCGGTTTCCGCCGTGCGGGCCGACAGCACCAGCACGGGGACTTCGGTCCAGGCGCGCAGTTCGCGCATCAGCGTCATGCCGTCGCCGTCCGGCAGGCCCAGGTCCAGGATGACCAGGTCCGGCTGCCGCGTGCCGGCCTCGATCAGCCCGCGCTGCACGGTTTCGGCCTCGAATACCGCGCATCCCTCGTCTTGCAGCGCCGTGCGCACAAAGCGCCGGATGTTGGCGTCGTCCTCGATGAGCAGGATGGTGGGATGAAAGTCGAACATGCGTGTCCTGTTATCCGGTATGGGGGCTGGGCGGGCCGGTGGGGATGGCACGGTCCCGCGGCGCACCGGGGTCGACAGCCCCATCGGCCGGCGTTGCCTGCGCCATCGTGCCGGCGGCCGTCTCGACCCGTGCTTCGGGCGAGGCGGCGTCGGCGTCCTGGTCTGCCGGCGTCTCGGCGGCGATGGCGGGCGCTTGTGTCAGCGGCAGCTGCACGACGAAGCGTGCGCCGTCCCAAGGCGCTTCCCCCGGCTCCACCCGGATGCGGCCCTGGTGCGCCTGCATGATCGCGTGGCAGACGGCCAGGCCCAGGCCGGCCCCTGGCGTGGCGGATTCGCGTTCACCGCGGACGAATTTCTCGAAGATGGCCTTTTCCAGGCGCGCCGGAATGCCCGGGCCGTCATCCGCGACGCGAACCAGGATTTCGTCGTCGCGCGCGATGGCGTCGATGTGCACGTGGCTGCCCGGCGGCGTGTACTTGGCCGCGTTTTCGAGCAGATTGCACAGCACGCGCTGCATCAGCACGCCGTCGCATTCGACCAGCGGCAGGTTCGACAGCGGCGCCACCGAAACGACGTGCTGGCGCAGCGGTTCGCGCATTTCCGCGATGGCGGCGCCGACCAGTTCCTCCACCGACTGCCATTCCTTGCGCAGCGTCACTTCGCGGTTCTGCAGGCGCGCCATGTCCAGCAGGTTGACCACCATGGCATGCATGCGGCGCGCCTGCTCGCGCATCGCCAGCGCGATTTCACGGTGCGCGGGCGCCAATGCGGCCGGATCGCGCATCAGCGTATCGGTCATGCCGACGAGGCTGGTCAGGGGTGTGCGCAGGTCGTGCGAGATGGCCGACAACAGCGAACTGCGCAGCTTCTCCGAGGCCATGTCCACCAGTGCCTGCTGTGCGACCTCCACGTAATGCACGCGCTCGATCGCGATGGCGATCAGCGTGGCGTAGGCGTCCAGGTGGGGGCGATCTTCCGATGTCATGAATGAAGCGCCGCCCGGCGGCGCCAGCACCAGCACGCCGCGCGTCCGCATCGGCGCCTTCAGCGGCATATAGAGGAGGGGGCTGCCCGATAGCGTATGGGTGCCGCAGCCCGCAGGCTGTCCATGGTCAGAGACCCACTGCGCCAGCGCCGTTTCGACCTGCAGCGGCGTATCCGCGCTGGCCAGCGCGAGGCGGTCGTCGTTGCCCAGCAGGAGCAGCGCGCAAGGTGTGCCGAAGGCGGCATTGAGGTAGGAAGACGCCGACGCCACGATCTGTTCCGGCAGCAGCGCCGACGATAGTTCGCGCGCGAACTCGTACAGGCCACGCGCCACGCTTTCGCGCCGCGCGGAGGACAGCGCCAACTGGCGCAGCCCCGCCGTCAACTGGCCGATCAGCAGGCCCACGGTCAGCAGGACGAAGAAGGTGACCAGGTATTGGACATCCGAAACGGCGAAGGACCGGGTGGGCTGCACGAAGAAGAAATCGAAGGCGGCCACGCTGATCACCGACGCCAGCGCCGCGGGGCCGCGGCCGTGGCGCAGCGCCACCGCCATGACGGCCAACAGGTAGAACATGGCGATATTGGTCTGGTGCAGTGCCGGAAAGGCGATCAGCGATATGGCCGTGGCGATGGCGCAATAGATGCCGGACCAGGCATAGCCGCCCAGGCGGCGACGTGGCGCCGCGTCAGCCGGCAGCGGCGGTGAACCGGGCCGTTGCGGCGCCGCGCTGGCTTGCGCGGGGGGCGTCCCCGCCGGCGGGGCGCCGAGCCGCATCGCCGGCGCGCGCGCGGCCGACGCCTGCGACGGCGCGGCGAGGCGGATCACGTCCAGCTCGGGGCATCCCGACGCCAGCAGGTCGGCGAAGCTGCGGCGTCGCCACAGCCCCGCGGGCGACAGCAGGACGGCCAGCCATTCGCCCCAGCGCGTGCCCAGCCCGCGGCCGCGCGCGGCGCGCGTGCGGCCGATGACGGCCTTGGTGACGTTGTGCCGGCGGACGTAGGCCACCAGTGCTTGCACCATATCGGCGCCGCCCAGCGTGTCGACGCGCGCATCCAGATCGCGCGCGACCGCCAGCGCGGCCTGCAGCGCGAGCCGCTGCGCGGCCGTCGGCGCGATGAGGCTGGGCGCTTCCACCGTGACGACGTGCAGTTCGCCGTCCAGCTGCTGCGCCAGGCGGTGCGCGGCGCGCACCACGTATTCGGCTTCGGCGTCCGGTGCCAGGCAGGCGACGATGGCTTCGCGCGTGCGCCACACGGTATCCACGGCGCGGTCGCGCCGGTACGCCTGGACGTCGTCGTCCACCCGTTCGGCCATGCGGCGCAAGGCCAGTTCGCGCAGCGCGATCAGGTTGCCCTTGCGGAAGAAATTGCGGGCGGCATGACGCGCCTGTTCCGGCATGTAGACCTTGCCGTCGCGCAGCCGGCGCAGCAGTTCGTCGGGCGGCAGGTCCACCAGCACCACTTCATCGGCCGCGTCGAACAGGCGGTCCGGCACGGTTTCCCACACCGGGATGCCCGTGATGCTGCCCACCGCCTGGTTCAGGCTTTCCAGGTGCTGGGCGTTCAGCGTGCTCCACACGTCGATGCCGGCCGCCAGCAGTTCTTCCACGTCCTGCCAGCGCTTGGCGTGGCGGGCGCCCGGCGCATTCGAATGCGCCAGTTCGTCGACCAGCACCAGGGCTGGCCGCCGTGCCAGCGCGCCGTCCAGATCGAATTCCCGCAGCACGTGGCCGCGGTATGCATGATCCATGCGCGGCAGCAGGGGAATGCCGTCCAGCAATGCGGCGGTTTCCCGCCGGCCGTGGGTTTCGACGACGCCGGCCAGCACGTCCACGCCCAGCGCGCGCTGGGCCGCCGCGGCCGCCAGCATGGCGTAGGTCTTGCCGACGCCGGCCGATGCGCCGAAGTACAGGCGCAGCCGGCCACGCGCGGCGCGTTGCGCGGCCCCGTCGATGTCCCGCAGCAGTGCGTCGGGATCGGGGCGTTGCGGAGTGGAACTGGGCATGGTGTCGTCGTCGTGCGGACAGCGGAACTATACGCCGCGATCGTTCATCGCGTGGCCTTCAGTCCGTCCAGGTCCAGGTTCAACGCCAGCACGTTGACCACCGGCTCGCCCAGCAGGCCGAACCACGGCCGGCGCGTGTGCGCCTGAACCCGCTTGGCCACTTCCAGGGTACTGAGGTTCCGCGCCCTGGCGACACGGTCGATCTGGTAGTCGGCCGCGGCGATGCTGATGTCCGGGTCCAGGCCGCTGCCCGAGGCGCTGACCAGGTCGACGGGAATGGGCCGGATATTGCCCGGATCCGCGGCGCGCAGGGCCTGGATGCGCGCCTTGGCGGCATCGGCCAGCGCGGGATTGCTCGGTCCCAGGTTGGAGCCGCCCGATGCCGAGGCGTTGTATGGCATGGGCGCGGTGGCGGACAGCCGTCCCCAGAAGTATCTGGGGGAAGAGAATGACTGGCCGATCAGCGACGACCCCAGCACGCGGCCGTCCTGTTCGATGAGCGAGCCGTTGGCTTCGTGGGGAAACAGCAGCTGCGCCACGCCGGTCGTGGCATAGGGATAGGCCAGGCCCGTGACCAGGCTGAGGATCGCGAAGACGACCAGCGCGGGACGCAGGATGCCGCCCTGCGTGGCGGGTTTCTCTTGGATATTCATGATGGGTTCCTTGTATGCGTGGGTGGCGGCTCAGGCCCACCCGAGCGCGGCCAGCACCATGTCGACCAGCTTGATGCCGACGAAAGGCACCAGCAGGCCGCCCAGGCCGTAGATGAACAGGTTCCGCCGCAGCAGGGCGGCGGCGCCGAGCGCGCGGTACTTGACGCCCTTGAGCGCCAGCGGGATCAGCACCACGATGATGAGCGCGTTGAAGATGACCGCCGACAGGATGGCCGAATCCGGCGTGGCCAGGTGCATGACGTTCAGCACGCCCAGCTGGGGATAGACCGTGGCGAAGGCGGCCGGGATGATGGCGAAGTACTTGGCCACGTCGTTGGCCACGCTGAAGGTCGTCAGCGCGCCGCGCGTCATCAGCATCTGCTTGCCGATTTCCACGATCTCGATCAGCTTGGTGGGATTGGAATCCAGGTCCACCATGTTGCCGGCTTCCTTGGCCGCCTGCGTGCCGGAATTCATCGCCACGGCGACGTCGGCCTGGGCCAGGGCCGGCGCATCGTTGGTGCCGTCGCCCGTCATCGCCACCAGCCGGCCTTCGCCCTGGTAGGCGCGGATCAGCTTGAGCTTGGCTTCGGGCGTGGCCTGCGCCAGGTAGTCGTCGACGCCGGCTTCCGCCGCGATGGAGGCCGCGGTCAGTTTGTTGTCGCCGGTGATCATGACGGTTTTTATTCCCATGCGGCGCAGTTCGGCAAAGCGTTCCTTGATGGCCGGCTTGACGATGTCCTTGAGTTCGACCACGCCCAGGACGCGCACGCCGTCGGCCACGGCCAGCGGCGTGCTGCCGCGTCGCGCGATATCGTCGGCGGCACGGATCACGGCCGGGTCCATCGTCACGCCCTGGTCCGCCAGCCATTGCCGGATGGCGTCCACCGCACCCTTGCGGATTTGCCGCGCGCCGTGGTTCACGCCGCTCATGCGGGTGTGTGCGCTGAACGGCACGAACACCAGGCCGTCCGGGGACCGTGCCGGCGTGTGCAGGGCCTTGTCGGCCAGCAGCACGATGCTGCGGCCTTCCGGCGTTTCGTCGGCCAGCGATGCCAGGCGGGCTGATTCGGCCAGCTCGCGCGGCGCCACGCCGGGGGCCGGCAACAGCGCCGAAGCCTGGCGGTTGCCGAAGGTGATCGTGCCGGTCTTGTCCAGCAGCAGGACGTCGACGTCGCCCGCCGCCTCCACCGCGCGGCCCGACGTGGCCAGCACGTTGGCCTGCATCATGCGGCTCATGCCCGCGACGCCGATGGCCGACAGCAGGCCACCGATGGTGGTCGGGATCAGGCAGACCAGCAGGGCCACCAGCGCCGTCACGGTCACCACCTTGCCGGCCTTGGCCACCTCCACCGAGAACAGCGAAAACGGCAGCAGGGTAACGGTGACCAGCAGGAACACCACGGTCAGGCCCACCAGCAGGATGGTCAGCGCCAGTTCGTTGGGCGTCTTCTGGCGCTGGGCGCCTTCCACCATGGAAATCATGCGGTCCAGGAAGCTTTCGCCCGGGTTGGCCGCGATGCGCACGAACAGCCAGTCCGAAAGTACGCGGGTACCGCCGGTGACCGAGGAAAAGTCGCCACCGGACTCGCGGATCACCGGGGCGGATTCGCCGGTGATGGCACTTTCATCCACGGACGCCACGCCGGCGACGATCATGCCGTCGCCGGGGATGATTTCCCCCGCCTCCACGAGCACCACATCGCCCTTGCGCAGATCGCCGGAACTGCGCGATACCGCGCGGTCCCGGTAGGCCACGGGTTGCGCGCCGGCCGCGTCCGCATCGCGGAAATCGCGCAGCACCCGCGCGGTGATGGTGGTGCGCAGGCCGCGCAGCGCGGCGGCCTGCTGCTTGCCGCGCCCTTCGGCCAGCGCCTCGGCGAAGTTGGCGAACAGGACGGTGAACCACAGCCACACCGCCACGCCGAAGATAAAGCCGGCCGGCGCCTCGGCCTGCCCGCGCAGCGCCATGACCCACAGGAAGGTGGCCAGGAGGCTGCCGACGTAGACGACAAACATGACCGGGTTCTTCAGCTGGGCGGACGGCGCGAGCTTGCGCACGCTGTCCACCAGCGCGGGACCCACCAGGGCCGGCGAAAAGAATTGGAAGTGGCGCGGCGGCAGGCTTGCCGGCTCATGCGCCGCGGGTTGCGCAGCGACAGCCGCCAGGGCTTCGCCGTTGGAATGCTTGTTCATGTCGATATTCCAGCCCGGTCAGGGTTGCAGATGTTCGGCCACGGGGCCCAGCGCCAGCGCGGGCACATAGGTCAGCGCGCCGACCAGCAGGACGGAACCGATAAGAAGGATCACGAAGAGCGCGCCGGTGGTGGGCATGGTGCCGGGCCCGGCGGGTATCCGGCGCTTGCCGGCCAGGGAGCCCGCCATTGCCAGGATGGGGATGATCACGCCGAAGCGGCCGAACCACATCGCGATGCCCAGCATGCCGTTGTAGTACGGCGTGTTGGCCGACAGCCCGGCGAAGGCGCTGCCGTTGTTGTTCGCGGCGGACGTGAAGGCGTACAGGATTTCCGAGTAGCCATGCGTACCCGGATTGAACACGCCGGCCTTGCCGGCCGCCATGGAGACGGCCAGCGCGGTGCCGGCCAGCACCAGCAGGGGCGCGGCCAGGATGACGATGGACGTCATTTTCATTTCGAAGGCTTCGATCTTCTTGCCCAGGTACTCCGGCGTGCGGCCTATCATCAGACCGGCGATGAAGACCCCCAGGATGGCGAAGGCCAGCATGCTGTACAGGCCGGCGCCGACCCCGCCGAAGACCACTTCGCTCAATTGCATCAGCAGCAAGGGCGACAGGCCGCCCATCGCCGTGAACGAGTCGTGCATGCCGTTCACCGCGCCGCAGGACGCCGCGGTGGTGATCGTCGCGAACAGGGCAGTGGGACCGATGCCGAAGCGTGCTTCCTTGCCTTCCATATTTCCGCCCGCCAGCTGCACGGCCGGGTTGTCGTCCGCGCCGGCCTGCGCCAGCATGGGGTTGGGCTGGAATTCGTAATGTCCGGTGAGCAGGGCGAAGGCGATGAACAGCAGCACCATGGACGCCAGTACCGCGATGCCCTGGCGCCGGTCCCCGACCATCCGGCCGAAGGTGAAGCACAGCGATGCCGGGATGATGAACATCGCCAGCATCTCCAGGAAGTTGGACAGCGGCGTCGGGTTTTCGTATGGGTGCGAGGAATTCGCGTTGAAGAAGCCGCCTCCGTTGGTGCCCAGCATTTTGATCGCTTCCTGCGAGGCCACCGGGCCCATGGCGATGGTCTGCGTCGCGGCGGTCAGCGATTCCGTTTGCGGCTGGCCCTGGGCATCGAGCACGGGCTGTCCGCCGGCGTCGAGTTTCGGCGCCGAATAGCTCACGGGTTCCAGCAGCCGCGCCTGCTGGGAGGGGCTGAAGGTCTGGATAACGCCCTGGCCGGCCAGCACGATGGCCAGCACGAAAGAGGCCGGCAGCAGCACGTACAGGGTGCCGCGCACCATGTCCACCCAGAAGTTGCCCACGGTTTGCACGCCATGGCGCGCAAAACCGCGGATCAGCGCCAGCACCACGGCGATGCCGGTGGCGGCGGACACGAAGTTCTGCACCGTCAACGCCAGCATCTGCGTCAGGTAGCTCATGGTGCCTTCGCCGGCGTATCCCTGCCAGTTCGTGTTGGTCACGAAACTGATGGTCGTATTGAGCGCGGAATCCGGCGACACCGCGCCCATATTGGCCGGGTTCAGCGGCAGCCAGGCTTGCGCGCGCTGCAGGACATAGGCGGCGACGAAGCCCAGCAGGCTGAAAACCAGCACGGCGATGGCGTAGCGCTTCCATCCCATTTCGACCGCGGGATCGACGCCGGCCGCTTTGTAGACCAGCCGCTCGAACGGCCGTCCCCAGGCGGACCATCGGGAGCCGCCGTTTTCCATGACGTCGTGGATATAGCGCCCGGCCCAGGGCGCGAGCAGAAGCAGCACTGCCAGAAAACATGCCAGCAGGCCCAGATAGTGGGCGTTCATCAGAATTTCTCCGGCTTGAACAGGGCGATAAGCAGATAGACGAACAGGAACAGCGCCAGCGCGCCGCTGATCAGGTAGAGCCAGCTCATGGTTGCTCTCCCTTGCGCAGGACGTCGCAGAACTCGACCAGCGCCAGGGTGAGCCCGGCCATGACGGCAAACGAGGCGAGGAATAGGGTGTCCATGTTTTTCTCCTGGGTAACGTCCCGTAGTGGGATGGCGGACGCGCGCGAGGGCACGGCAGCGGACACCGGCAGGTTAGGGATGGCGCCGTAAAAACGGGATAAAGCTTGGACCGCAGGGAGTAAACGGAATATAAAAATGAACCACTGCACCAGCTTGGTGCTATACGGTTATGAGCATATGCGCCGTCCTAGGGCATACCCCTAGTGTTTCAATCCCGCAGATGGTGCAGAATTCCGTCCCATGCAGGTGAGGAGACAAATGCCCCAAGAGGGCAATACCGGCGGCACCGGTACATAACCAAAAGCTGTATCTAGAAGAGCAAAACGCACAACGGCTGGCACCAGGCAGTGCCAGCCGTTGTCGCATTCAGGGGCCGGCAATCGCGTTATCCGCGCGGGCGGCGGCACCATGAAGGCCCCGCCATGGCGCATCCGCCGACTTCGCGAATTCCCGATTCCGGCCGCGATATTCCCGCTGGCCCGCCGCACGCCCCATCGTGGGGACGCAACGTCAGGCTCATTCTTGTGCTGCTGGCGCTGTGGGCCGCGCTGACCTTCCTCCCCGTCTATTTCGCCCGCACCCTGCTGTTTCCCTTCCTGGGCTGGCCGTTTTCGTATTGGATGGCCGCCTACGGCGCCCCGCTGGCCTACCTGCTGATCGTCGTGGCCTATGCGCGGATCATGAATGGCGCGGACGACTGACGCCCGGCGCGGCGGCCGGGGGCGTTGATGCCTTTCCCCGGCAAATCCTCCACCGAACTGGACGTGCGGCTGCGCCGCGTGTACGTCCTGTACGCGGCGGGCTTCGGCTTGCTTATCCTGGTGTTGGCGCTGCTGGAAGTCCTGGGCATGCCGCGCAACTGGATCGGCTACGTCTTCCTGCTGGTGACGTTCAGCCTGTACGCGGGCATCGGCATCGTTTGCCGTACCTCGGATCCCGCCGAATACTACGTGGCCGGCCGGCGGGTGCCGGCCTTCTACAACGGCATGGCGACGGCGGCGGATTGGATGTCCGTGGCTTCCTTCATCGGTGTGGCCGGCACCCTGTACGTCAGTGGCTACGCGGGGCTGGCCTACGTCCTGGGCTGGACCGGCGGCTATGTGCTGGTCGCGCTGCTGCTGGCGCCTTATCTACGCAAGTTCGGCCAATACACCTTGCCGGATTTCCTGGGCGCGCGCTACGGCGGCAACCTGCCGCGCCTGGCGGGCGTGCTGTGCGCGGTGCTGTGTTCCTTCACCTACCTGGTCGCGCAGATCTACGGCGTGGGCATCATCACCACTCGCATGACCGGTATTTCGTTCGAGCTGGGGATATTCCTGGCCCTGGGCGGGATGCTGGTGTGCTCTTTCCTGGGCGGCATGCGGGCGGTGACGTGGACGCAGGTGGGCCAGTTCATCATCCTGATCATTGCCTACGTCGTGCCGGTGATCTGGCTATCCATCAAGTTCACCGGCATGGCGTTGCCGCCGATGGCGGCGGGCGTCGCGCTGGAGCAGGTGGTGCGCCAGGAAAGCAGGCTGGCGGATGACGGCGCCGAACGCGCCGTTCGGCGCGAATGGCAGGCGCGGGCCGACCGCATGGACGAATTGCTGCGTACGCTGCCCGGGTCCTGGGTCAGCGAAAAAGCGCGCCTGCGGGATCGGCTCGCCCAGCTGAATGCGGCGGACGCGCCCATGCTGGAGATCCGCTCCGTGGAGCAGGAACTGCTTGCCTACCCGGTGACGGTGGAAGAGGCGCGAACGCGCTGGTATCGCGACCGCCAGGCATTTCGCGCGCGGGCGCAGCCGCCGGTGCCGGCGGTGGCGCCCTATCCGCCGGTCGCGGACAGCGCCAGCCCGGATGGCCAGGGGCCGCCGCAGGCCGAAACGCCGGCGCAAGGCTCCCAGCGGGCCAACTTCATGGCACTGGTGTTGTGCCTGATGCTGGGCACGGCTGGCCTGCCCCATATCCTGATGCGCTCGTATACCACCCCCTCGGTCGGCGCGGCGCGACGTTCGGTTTGCTGGTCGCTGTTGTTCATCCTGCTCCTATACCTGCTGGCGCCCGCGCTGGCGATCCTGGTGAAGTACGTCATTTATACGCAGCTGGTCGGCGCGCGCTACAGCGCGCTGCCGGATTGGGTCGCGGCGTGGAGCGCCATCAGCCCGGCACTGGTCGACGTCGTCGATGTGAACGGCGATGGCATCGTGCAGCTGGGAGAAATCCGCATGGGAGCGGATGTGGTGGTGCTGGCGCTGCCGGAGATCGGCGGGCTGCCCTATGTGGTATCGGGCCTGGTGGCCGCGGGCGGGCTGGCGGCCGCGCTGTCCACGGCCGATGGGCTGCTGCTGACTTTGTCCAACGCGCTATCGCACGACATGCTTTATCGCGTCATCTCGCCGCGCATGCCGGCGGGGCGCCGCGTCATGGTGTCCAAGATCCTGCTGCTGGTGGTGGCCTTCGCCGCCGCCTGGGTGGCGGCGCGCCGGCCCGCGGACATACTGATCATGGTATCGGCCGCTTTTTCGGTCGCGGCCTCTTCCTTCTTTCCCGCCTTGGTCATGGGCGTTTTCTGGAAGCGCGCCAACAAATGGGGCGCCACGGCAGGCATGGCGGTGGGGCTGGCCGTGACCTTTGCCTACATGGCGCATAGCCATCCCTGGCTGCGCGAGCTGGTGTTCGGCATTCCGCCCACCCAGCCCTTGACGCTGTGGTGGGGAATACAGCCCGTGGCGGCGGGAATATTCGGCGCCCCCGCGGCGTTCCTGGCCATTATCGTCGTGTCCTGGCTGACGCCGCGGCCGGATCCCGCCACCGAGGCCCTCGTCGACTACATACGGGACCCGCGGCCATCGCCACCGGCGTGACCCGGTTCGCCGCTTACGGCCAGGCTGCCTGGCGGCCGCTCAATGCCTGACCGCCGACGAGAACACGTTCATGACCAGAACGCCGGTGACGATCAGCCCTATGCCGATCAGCGCGGCCGCATCCAGCCGCTGATCGAAGACCAGGAACCCGACCAGGGTGATGAGCGCAATGCCGACCCCGGACCATATGGCATAGGCGACGCCCATGGGCATCTCGCGCAGCGTCAGCGCAAGCAGATAGAACGCAATCGCATAGGAAACGACCGTTATCACGGAAGGCCACAGGCGCGAGAACGCGTCCGAGGCATTCAGGGCACTGGTGCCGATGATTTCCGCGACGATGGCGGTAAGCAGGTATATCCATTTCATCGAGGGGTTTCTTCAAGCTGGCGCAGCAGGACCAGCAGTGCCCCCGAGCCGCCTTCGCGTTCCGGCGCTTCGGAAAAGGCGATGACGTCGGGCTTCTGCACCAGCCACGTGCGCGCCTTGTCCTTCAGTACGGGGTTCAGGCCTTCGGAGCCGTAGCCCTTGCCGTGAACCACCCGCACGCATCGTATGCCGTGTTCCAGGCACTCGTCGATAAATGACAGCACGGCATGGCGCGCCTGTTCAACGCGCAATCCATGCAGGTCCAGTTCCGCGCCGGCCTGCCATTCCCCGCGCCGCAGCTTGCGGGCCGTGTCCGGCGCGGCATCCGCGCGCACGTACGAGGTGCCGTTTTCGGAGAGCAGGTGGGCGACGCCGCCGTCCGAGATGCCGGCGTCGGCGCGCCGCGCGGTTTCGCCCAGCGCGGCCGCGCGGCGCTGGGCCGGGATGTCGGCGGGATCCGGGCGATGGGTGTGCAGGGCGCGGTCGTCCACGCGCAAGCGAGTGACGCTGCGCATGGCGCGCTGGAATGCCAGCAGGTCGTCCTGGGGATCGGAGGCCTGCGCGGCGCGCACGGGGTCGGCCGGCTTGCGGGCCTGGGTTGCGCGCGCGGCGGCCGCGGCGGTTTCCTCGACCCGGCGCTGTTCCTGCGCCTGCTGATGCAGGCGCTTCAGGTCGCCGAAACCCGCTTTACTGCCCCGCATTCTCCAGCCACCGCTGTGCGTCCAGGGCCGCCATGCAGCCGGTGGCCGCGCTGGTGATCGCCTGGCGATAAACGTGGTCCTGGACGTCGCCGGCGGCGAAGACGCCCGGCACGGAGGTCATCGTGGCCATGCCCGACAGGCCGCTCTTGGTGATGATGTAGCCGTCCTTCATGTCCAGCTTGCCCTGGAAGATATCGGTGTTCGGGTGGTGCCCGATGGCGATGAAGGCGCCCGTCGCGGCGATGTCTTCGGTCTGCCCCGTCCTGCTGTCGCGGACGCGCACGCCCGTGACGCCGCTGTCGTCGCCCAGGACTTCCTGCAGCTCCGCGAACAGCTTCAGCTTCATGTTGCCGTTCTGGACCTTGTCCATCAGGCGGTCGACCAGGATGGGTTCGGCGCGGAACTTGTCGCGGCGGTGGATCAGGGTGACGGTGCGGCAGATGTTCGACAGGTAGAGCGCTTCCTCGACGGCGGTGTTGCCGCCGCCCACGACCACCACGTCCTGGTTCTTGTAGAAGAAGCCGTCGCAGGTGGCGCAGCCGGATACGCCGCGGCCCATGAAGGATTGTTCGCTGGGCAGGCCCAGGTATTTGGCCGATGCGCCGGTCGCGATGATGAGGGCATCGCAGGTGTAGACGTTGCCCGTGTCGCCCGTCAGCGTGAAGGGGCGTTGCGTCAAATCCACGCCGGCGATGTGGTCGAACAGGATTTCAGTGTTAAAACGTTCGGCGTGCTGCTGGAAACGCTGCATCAGGTCGGGGCCCTGCACGCCTTGCGCGTCGGCGGGCCAATTGTCGACGTCGGTCGTCGTCATCAGCTGGCCGCCCTGTGCCAGGCCGGTGACCAGCACCGGCTTCAGGTTGGCGCGCGCGGCATAGACGGCGGCGGTGTAGCCAGCCGGGCCGGAGCCCAGGATCAGCAGTTGAGCATGTTTGGGAGTAGTCATCGGGCACGCTAGGCAAAGTGAATGCCCAATTATAATGAGGCCTATGCCGCGTATTTCAACCGCTTCTCCGCGCGCTTCGCGCAACACGCGCAATGGCCCGTCGCCGTTGCAGCTCCGAATTTCCTCCTTGCTGCGGGAAGCCCGCTGGATTCTCTTCGCCGCCATGGCCGCCTGGCTGACGCTGGTGCTGGCTACCTGGAGTTCCGCCGATCCCGGCTGGTCGCACTCCGTACCGGCGGGCATGGTGCACAACAAGGGCGGCACGCTGGGCGCCTATCTGGCCGATGTCCTGCTGTATCTGTTCGGGTTTTCCGCCTGGTGGTGGGTCGTCCTGCTGCTGCACCGCGTACGCGCGGGCTACCGTCGGCTGGCCGGCCACCTGCGCACCCCGGGCGGCAGCGCCGAACCCCTGCCGCGGGTGCGCTGGGAGCAGGGCGTGGGCTTCGGCATGCTCCTCATCGGCTCCATGGGGCTGGAGGCGCTGCGCCTGTACACGCTGGGCGCCCATCTGCCCGGCAGCGCGGACGGCGACAGCGGTGCCGGCGGCGTCATCGGCCATACGCTGGCGCAGCAGCTGTCCAGCGCCATCGGCTTTACCGGCGGCACGCTGGTATTCCTGGTGCTGGTGGCCATCGGCCTGAGCCTGTTTTTTTCGTTTTCGTGGCTGGTCATCGCCGAGCGTGTGGGCGCCTTCATCGAAGGCCTGATGCGGCGCGCCCGCGCCACCGTGGACGCGCGCCAGGACCGCAAGCTGGGCGAAGTCGCGCAGGCGGCGCGCACCGAGCAGGTCGTCGCCAAGCAGGAAAAACTGGTGCACGAGCAGCCCGTGCGCATCGAACCGGCCATTACGGTGGTGCCCAAGTCGGACCGCGTGCAGCGCGAAAAACAGCAGACGCTGTTCTCGCCGCCCGAAGGGGAGGGTGATCTTCCCACCATCAGCCTGCTCGATCCGCCACCCATCATGCAGGAAACGGTGTCGGCCGAGACCATCGAATTCACCTCGCGCCTGATCGAGAAAAAGCTAGCCGATTTCGGGGTCACGGTCACCGTGGTCGCGGCGCAGGCCGGGCCGGTGATCACCCGCTACGAAATCGAGCCCGCCACCGGTGTCAAGGGCAGCCAGGTGGTGAACCTGGCCAAGGACCTGGCCCGCGCGCTCAGCCTGGTGAGCATCCGGGTGGTGGAAACCATTCCCGGCAAGAACCTGATGGGGCTGGAACTGCCCAATCCGCGCCGCCAGATGGTCAAGCTCTCCGAGATCCTCGGCTCGCAGACATACCACGCCAGTCCCTCCGTCGTCACCATGGCCCTGGGCAAGGATATCGCCGGCAATCCCGTCGTCGCCGACCTGGCCAAGATGCCCCACCTGCTGGTGGCCGGCACCACGGGCTCGGGTAAATCGGTGGGGATCAACGCAATGATCCTGTCGCTGTTGTACAAGGCCGACGCGGCGCAGACCCGGCTGATCCTGATCGATCCGAAGATGCTCGAAATGAGCGTCTACGAGGGCATTCCCCACCTGCTCGCGCCGGTGGTGACCGACATGCGGCACGCGGCCAACGCGCTGAACTGGTGCGTGGCGGAAATGGAAAAACGCTACCGCCTGATGAGCAAGATGGGCGTGCGCAACCTGGCGGGCTTCAACACCAAGATTCGCGACGCCATCAAGCGCGAGGAACCGATCCCCAACCCCTTCTCGCTCACGCCGGACCAGCCCGAACCGCTGCAGCCCCTGCCTACCATCGTGGTGGTGATCGACGAACTGGCCGACCTGATGATGGTCGTGGGCAAGAAGATCGAGGAATTGATCGCGCGCCTGGCGCAGAAGGCCCGTGCTGCCGGCATCCACTTGATCCTGGCCACGCAGCGTCCCAGCGTGGACGTCATCACGGGGCTGATCAAGGCTAATATTCCGACCCGCATCGCCTTCCAGGTGTCGTCCAAGATCGATTCGCGGACCATCCTGGACCAGATGGGCGCCGAAACGCTGCTGGGCCAGGGCGATATGCTCTACATGCCGCCTGGCACAGGGCTGCCGGTGCGCGTGCACGGGGCTTTCGTCTCCGACGACGAAGTCCACCGCGTGGTCGAACACCTGAAGTCGCAGGGCGAACCCAATTACATCGAAGGCCTGCTGGAAGGCGGCGTGGAAGGCGAAACCGGCGACGGCGTGGGCAGCGTGACGGGGCTCACGGACAGCGAGTCCGACCCGATGTACGACCAGGCCTGCGAGGTCGTCCTGAAGCATCGCCGCGCGTCGATTTCGCTGGTGCAGCGGCATCTGCGCATCGGCTACAACCGCGCGGCGCGCCTGCTGGAACAAATGGAACAGTCCGGCATGGTCTCCGCCATGCAGTCCAACGGCAACCGCGAAATCCTGGTCCCAGCGTCCGCGGGAGAGGAAGCATGATCAAGCTATCACTACGCGTGGCCGCGCTGGCGTCCACCGCCGCCATCGCCCTGTGCGCCTGGCTGCCCGCCCATGCCGCCACGGCGCAGGAACAGCTGCACGCCTTCGTATCGGCCGTGACGGCGGCCACCGGCTCCTTCACCCAGGCCACCAGCGGCGGACAGCAGTCGCAGCCGCGGCCACCGCAAAGCGGTACGTTTTCCTTCCAGCGGCCCGGCAGGTTCAAGTGGTCCGTGCAGAAGCCGTACGAGCAATTGATCGTGTCGGACGGCAAGCAGGTCTACCAATACGATCCGGACCTGGCGCAAGTCACGGTACGCAAGGTGGACCAGGCGATCGGCACCTCGCCGGCGGCCATCCTGTTCGGCTCCGGTTCCCTGGAACAGTCCTTCGATGTGTCGGCCTTGCCGGCCAAGGACGGGCTGGAATGGCTGCGCGCCAAGCCACGCACCACGGACGCGGGCTTCTCGCGCGTGGACATCGGATTCAAGGACAACCAGCCCGCGCGTATCGAACTGCTGGACGCCTTCGGCCAGACCACCCGTGTCGACCTGTCCAACATCGTGCCCAATCCGCGCATCAGCGCGCAAGACTTCCAGTTCACGCCCCCCAAGGGCGTGGACGTGGTCAATATGTGATCAATCGCCGTCGAAGTCCGTGCCCGGCGTCAGCGGGGCGTGGCGGTAAGTGGCGGGCGTGCGGCTCAGTTTGACGGGCGCCCCCAGCCCCCGGTAGTCCTCGCCCATGCGTACGACCATCTCGCGGTGCGCGGTGTGCGGATGGCTCAGCGCGGCGTCCATGTCCAGTACGGGCGCGGCGGGGACGTTGGCCGCCATCAGGCGGTCGACCAGGACGGCGGCGTCGAAGCCGGATAGCGCTTGCTCCAGCAATGGCTTCAGTTCGGCGCGGTGCGTCGACCGCCCGCTCGGTGTGGCGAAACGCGGGTCCGCCGCCAGATCCGGACAGCCCAGGACATCGCACAACGTGGCGAATTGCCGGTCGTTGCCGATGGCCAGGAACAGCGGTTCCGTGCCGGTGCGGAAAGTGTCGTAGGGATAGATGTTGGGATGGGCGTTGCCCGTGCGCCGCGGGGTACGTCCGTCCATGAACCAGTTGGCCGCGTGGGGATGCAGCAGCGACAGGCCGCTGTCGTACAGCGTGGTTTCCACGAACTGGCCCTTGCCGCTGCGATGGCGTTCCTGCAGGGCCAGCAGCACGCCGATGACGGCGTTCAATCCGGTGACCATGTCGACCACGGGCAGGCCCACGCGCAGCGGTTCGCCGCCGGCTTCGCCATTGACGCTCATGATGCCGCTCATGGCCTGCACGGCCGCATCGTAGCCCGCCAGGCCGCCCAAGGGGCCGTCCGCGCCGAAGCCCGAGACACGGCACCAGATCAGGCGCGGAAACCGGCGCGACAGCGTGTCATAGCCGATGCCCCAGCGCTCCATGGTGCCAATCTTGAAGTTCTCCACCAGCACGTCGGCCTGTTCGAGCAGTTCCAGCAGACGCTCGCGGCCCTGCGCCTGGGACAGGTCCAGGTGCTGAACCCGCTTGTTGCGGTTCAGGCCCATGTAGTAGGAAGCCACGCCGTCCTTGAAGGGTGGGCCCCAGGTGCGCGTGTCGTCGCCCTGCGGCGGCTCGATTTTCAGCACGTCGGCGCCGTGATCGCCCAGTATCTGGCCGCAGTAGGGGCCGCCCAGGATGCGCGAGATATCCAGGACGCGGATGCCGGCCAACGCGCCGGCGGTGGGGGTAGAGGTCATGGCTGCTCCGGATGCGCCCGTGTCAGTTCAGCGGAATGCCGGACGACTTGATCACCTTGGCCCACTTGGACTTTTCTTCCGCGATGAAGGCGCCCAGCGCCTGCGGTGTGTGGTCGGGCGCGGCCTCCAGGCCCTGCGAGGCGAACAGCGCCTTCACCTTCTCGGAATCGAGGGCCTGCACGAAGGCTTTGTTCAGCGCGGCGATGCGATCCGGCGGCGTGCCGGCGGGCGCCACGATGCCGAAGAATACGCTGACGTCGTAGCCGGGATAGCCTTGTTCGGCAACGGTGGGGACATCGGGCAGGGCGCGCGACCGGCGCGCCGTGGTGACGCCCAGCGCACGCAGCTTGCCGGACTCCACGAAGGGTTTGGCGGTCAGCACGTCGGTAAAGCTCATGGCGACGTGATCGCCCAGCAGGTCGTTCAGCGCGGGGCCCGTGCCCTTGTAGGGAATATGCAGGAAGTCCGTGCCGGCCATCGCGTTGAACATCACGCCGGCCAGGTGCGAGGATGCGCCGGTGCCTGACGAGGCGAATGCCAGCTTGCCCGGGTGGTTCCTGGAATAGGCGACCAGTTCGGGCACCGTCTTGGCCGGGATGCTGGGGTTGACCACCAGGATGTTGGGCAGGTAGCCGACGTGAATGACCGGAGCATAGCTCTTGACCGGGTCGTAGTTGATCTGGCTGTACAGGCTGGCGTTGATCGCCAGCGGGCCGGACGTGCCGAACATCAGCGTGTAGCCGTCGGGCTGGGCGCGTGCGACGTATTCGGCGCCGATGTTGCCGTTGGCGCCGGCACGGTTCTCCACGATCATGGGCTGCGGCAGATAGTGCGAGATTTCCGTGGCCAGGGTACGGCCCATGGCGTCGGTGGGGCCGCCGGGAGGATAGGGAATCACCAGGGTCAGCGGCCTGGACGGAAAAGTGTCGGCGTGGACGGGCGCGGCGGCCAGGGTCGCCAGGGCGGCGCAGGCCGCGGGCAGCAGGGTCAGGAAGGTGCGCTTGTGCACGGTTTGTCTCCGGTGTTGTTGTAGTAATGCCGTCATGCCATGACGGTAGGCAACGTATACGGCGAATACAGCGAATACAGCGAATAGGGCGATGGCATCGGATGCCGGGAGGCCGGAATATTCAGCGCCATGAAGCGGGCAGCTCGTCGGGCGACAAAGGGTCGCGCGGCAGCACGCGATGCCGCAGCGCGAGCTGCGCCCATCGCAGGCGGTCCGCCGAGCCGGTGGACGAGGCTTCCCAGCTCATGGCGATCGCGCTGGTGCAGTGGTATAGCGCCGACGCCGCCTGGCGCGCAAGGACGTCGCCGCCGTCGCGCGCCGCGGCCTCGGCCAGCGCGCAGGCGCCCTCCAGCGCCTGGCGCAGCGCCTGGGCGTAGGCCGGCGCCAGGCCCGCGCGATCCAGCAGCGCCTGGTTGTGGGCCTTCAATACCGGCAACGAATTTTCCCGCTTGACGGCGCGCATCACGTCCAGCGCCACGATGTTGCTGGTGCCTTCCCAGATGGATCCCAGGTGGGCGTCGCGCAGCAGGCGCGGGTCGCTCCATTCCTCGATATAGCCGCAGCCGCCGCGTACTTCCATGGCGTCGCCGGTGACCTTGCGCGCGTCGCGGCAGGCGCGGAACTTGATCAGGGGCGTCAGGATGCGCAGCAGCGCATAGGCATCCGGCTCGCCGGCATCGGAGCGGGCCAGGGCCTGGGCCGTCTGGAACACCATCGTGCGCGCCTGTTCGGCGGGCACGCGCAACTTGTCCAGCTGGCGGCGCATCAGCGGCATGTCCTGCAGCGCGCGGCCGAAGGCGCGGCGTTCGCGCGCGACGAATTCCGCCTCGGCCACCGCGCGGCGCATCAGGCCCGCCGCCCGCACGCCGTTGGACAGGCGCGAGTTGTTGACCATATCCGCCATCTGCACGAAGCCTCGTCCCGGTTCGCCGACCAGATAGGCGACGGCGCCTTCCAGGCGGATCTCGCCGCTGGCCATCGAACGGGTGCCCAGCTTGTCCTTCAGGCGGATGATGCGGTAGTGGTTGGCGCTGCCGTCTTCCAGGCGGCGCGGCAGCAGGAACAGCGAAACGCCCTTCAGGCCGTCCGGCGCGCCTTCCGGGCGTGCCAGCACCATCGCCAGGTCCGCATCGGGATTGGAGCAGAACCATTTATCGCCATACAGGCGCCAGTCGCCGTTATCGTCGTGGCGCGCCCAGGTGGCGGTCGCCGCGATGTCCGAGCCCGCACCCTGTTCGGTCATGAACATCGCGCCCTGGGCCAGTTCATCGAAATCCAGCGAAGTCAGGCGGGGCAGATAGCGTTGCACCAGCTGGGGATCGCCGAACTTGCGCAAGGTTCGCGTGAGCGAATCCGTCATGGAGACGGGGCAGCACAGGCCGAATTCGGATTGGACGAACAGGAAGGTCAGGACGTATTTGACGATGGCGGGCATCGGGCCGCGCCAGCCCAGCGTCTCGGTGCGATGCGACATCGCGCCCAGGCCGAACTCGCTAAGCGCCAAGCGTTCCATTTCCACATAGGCCGGGTGCTTGAGCACGCGCTGTTCGTCCAGGCCGCTGCGGCTGCGCATCTGCAAGGTGGGCGGGTTGCGGTCCGCGAGGCCCGCCAGTTCGTCGATCCGTCCGCCCGCCAGTTCGCCCAGCCGCGCGAAGTGGGGCGTCATGTGCCGCAGCAGGTCAGCCGGCAGGTACAGGGGCAGCAAGGCCTGGAGCTGATCGTCGCTGGCGTAGAAATTGTCGCCGCGGCGGTCCGGTACGGGATGTTGAGCGGCTGCCTGCATGCCGGTGTCTCCTTATAGGGTTATGGCGGGCATTCTAAGGGGGGGTATTGATAGGTATCCAATATCGAATATGTCTTGTACGATTCGAGTTGTATATCGTCGAAACCGGAACAATTTTTACGCATCGCCATGGAGCTACGGCATCTGCGCTATTTCTCCGTGCTGGCCGAAGAATTGCACTTCGGCCGTGCCGCCGCGCGGCTGGCGATTTCGCAGCCACCCCTGTCGGTCGCGATACGGCAGCTGGAAGACAGCATCGGCGCGCGCCTGTTCGAACGCAACAGCAAGGAAGTGCGGTTGACACCCGCCGGCCAGGCCATGCGCCTGTCGGCGCGCAAGATCCTGGCGCAGGCGGAAGAAGCGGCGCTGGAAGCGCGCGACGCGGCCGCGGGCCTGATCGGCAGCCTGCGCATCGGCTTCGTCGGCGCTATGCTGTACCGCGGCTTGCCGCAGGCCCTGCGCGGCTTCCAGGCGCGTTATCCGGGCGTGCGCATCAAGCTGACGGAAATGAATTCAGGCGAGCAGATCACCGAACTCATGCACAACGGCCTGGACCTGGGCTTCGTGCATACCAGCCGCATGCCGGAAGAACTGGAAAGCCGCCTGCTGGTGTCGGAGCCCTTCGTGTGCTGCCTGCCGGCGCGGCATCCGCTGGGGCGCAAGACCAGCGTGCGCCCGGCGGAACTGCGCGACCAGTCCCTGGTGCTGTTCGCGCAAGGCGTATCGCCCGATTATCATGACCGTATCCTGTCGATCTGCGCCGAGGCGGGATTTCGCCCGCAGGTGCGGCACGAGGCGCGCCACTGGCTGGCCGTGGTGTCGCTGGTTTCGCAGGGATTGGGGGTGGCGCTGGTACCACAAGCGCTGCGGCATTCGGCCTTGCGCGGCGCGGTGTTCCGGCCGCTGGCCGGCGCGCGCGCCCGTTCCGACGCCTATGGCGTCAGCCGGCGCGATGCGCGCAACCCCTTGATCGGCCGCCTGCTGGACGAGTTCGGCGACCCCCCAAGCCAAGTCTGACCGGCGTTACGACCCCGACGCTATCACTGCCTATCAGCGCTCGCAAGAAACAGGTGCCACCCGACCGGGGACGCCGAGGATCCGGCTTCGCCGGTCCTCCAGCGTCGCCCCCTTGAGGGGGAAGCGCGTAGCGCTTCGGGGGTGGGTTTCATCCATCCCAAGCAAAGCCCGCGTCTCAAGAAACAGGTGCCGCCCGACCCGGGACGCCGCGGATCCGGCTCCGCCGGTCCGCTGGCGTCGCCCCCCTGGGGGGGAAGCGCGCAGCGCTTCGGGGGGGTTACCGTCTATACGCCACGCAGTCGATCTCCACCTTCGCGTCCACCACCAGCCGCGATTCCACGCAGGCGCGCGCCGGCGGGTTCTGGCCGAAGTAGGATTTGAATACCTTGTTGAAGGATGCGAAGTCCCGCGCGTCGGCCAGCCAGACGCCACAGCGCACCACGTGTTCCGGCCCGTAGCCCGCTTCCGCCAGGATGGCCATGAGCTGCTGGATGGCCTTGTGCGCCTGTGGGACGATGCCGCCTTCGACGACCTCGCCGTCATCCATGGGGACCTGGCCGGACACGTACAGCCAGCCGTCCGCGGCGACAGCACTGGAAAAAGGCATATGGGTGCCGCCGCCGCCGGCGCTGCCGGCCGCGCCGTAGCGGGTGATGCCGTTCGCGTCGGGTTTCGGTGTGTCGCTCATCGAGGGCTCCTTGTCTATCGAGGTTCAGGCGGTGAATAGCGGGAAGCCGCCACGCAGGTCGCCCTGCCGGGGCAGCCAACGGCCGGCGCGGTCGCCTGTCGCCGTCCCTTGCCAATACGAAAGCGCGCCGTTGACCCACACGCCCTCGATACCGGCGGACGTCTGCAGCGGCGTGTCGAAGGTGGCGCGGTCCATGACCGTATCCGGGTCAAACAATACCAGGTCCGCCCAGTTGCCTTCGCGTATCAGCCCGCGATCGCGCAGGCCGAAGCGCGCGGCCGACAGGCCGGTCATCTTGTGCACGGCCTCGCCCAGCGGGAACAGGCCGACGTCGCGGCTGTAGTGGCCCAGCACGCGGGGGAAGGCCCCCCACAGGCGGGGATGGGGATGCGGATCGTTGGGCAGGCCGTCCGACCCTATCATCGTCAGCTTGTGCGCGAGCACGCGGCGCACGTCGTCCTCGCGCATGCCGTGATACACCGCGCCGGCGGGCTGCAGCCGGCGCGCGGCCTCCATCAGGGGCAGGCTCCAGTCGCGTGCGATATCGGCCAGCTTGCGGCCGGCCTGTTCGGGGTGGGGCGTGGACCAGGTGATGTCGATGTCGAAATCGTCGGTGACCTGCTTCAGGTCCAGCGTGGAGGAGCTGGCGGAATAGGGATAGCAGTCGCAGCCGACGTGCTGCAGGCGGCCGGCGCTTTCCAGGCTGGCCAGGACTTCCGTCGTGCGCCCCCAGTTGCCCGCGCCCGCGCATTTCAGGTGCGAGATCACCACCGGCACGCGCGCATGGCGGGCGACGTCGTACGCTTGCTGCATGGCCTCTAGGATCTCGGCGAATTCGGAGCGCAGGTGCGTGGTGTACAGCGCGCCGAACTCGTCCAGCGCCTGGGCCAGCGCCTTGACCTCGTCCGTGCTGGCATGGAAGGCCGACGCGTACGCCAGGCCCGTGCTCAGGCCGATGGCGCCGTGCGCCAGCGCGTCGCGCAGCTGCGCGCGCATCGCCGCGATTTCCGTCGGCGTGGCGACGCGGTCCAGGCGATCCATGTGGTTGTTGCGCAGGGCGGTGTGGCCGATCAGCGCCGCTACGTTGACCGCGGGCCGGGCACGGTCGACCGCCGCCGTGTAGTCGGCGAAGGTGGGGTATTGGAAGTCGCCTTGCTGGCCCAGCAGATTCATCGGGTCCGGCACGTCGCCGCGCAGCCGCACCGGGGACGCGCTGATGCCGCAGTTGCCCACCACCACGGTCGTCACGCCCTGGGACAGCTTGGGCAGCATATCGGGTGTGCGGATGACGTTGGTATCGTCGTGCGTGTGCACGTCGATGAAACCGGGCGCCAGCACGCGGCGGCGCCCGTCGATGCGCGCACGCGCCGGCGCGTCGTCGGCCACGCCGATCGCCGCGATGCGGCCGTCGCGCAACGCCACATTGGCCTGGAACTCGGCGCCGCCGCTGCCGTCCAGCACGCGGACGGGGCCGATCAGGGTGTCGTACATCGTGTCAATCTCCAAGCGGCAGGCGGTTGGGCCCACCGCGGTATTCGTCCAACGCCAGCTTGATGCGGCGCAGGCGGTCGCGGGTTTCTTCCTGCCGCGCCATCGCCAGTTCGGTGGCGAGCAGGTCGATGGCCAGCATCATCGCGTAGCGCGACGCTGAGGGCTTGTAGATGAAGTCGGTTTCGTCGGTGCGCACGGGGATGACCACATCCGCCAGTTCGGCCAGCGGCGCGGTGGCGTCCGTCAACGCCACGATGCGTGCGCGGTATTGCTTGACGATGCGCGCGCCGGACAGCATTTCGGGCGTCAGCCCCGAGGCCGACAGCATGATGACCGCGTCGCGCTCGTCCAGCGTGGCGGCCACCATGCGCAGCAGCACGGCATCGCTGTAGGCCGCCACGGGATAGCCCAGCCGCACCAGGCGCGACTGCATTTCCTGCGCCAGCACCGCCGATGCGCCGCCCATGCCGAACACATAGGTCATGCGCGCGCCGCGCACGATCTCCATGGCGTCCTCGAACAGGGTTTCCGTATACAGCGGCAGGTGCGCGCGCAGCGTGCTTTCGATATCGGCGTAGATGCGCGCGTAGAAGGTGCTTTCCTCCGCTGGCACGCTGCGGTCCAGGAAGCGCGTGCCGACGGCGCTGGCCTGCGCCAGTTTCATCTTCAGGTCGCGCGTATCGTCGCAGCCCACCGAGCGCGCGAAGCGCGAGATGGTGGCGATGCTCACGCCGGCCTTGCCGGCCAGCTGGTCCACCGTGGCGCCGGCGGCCATGGCGATGTCGTCGAGGATGGCGTCCGCCACCTTGCGCTCGGTTGCGCTGAGCGTATCGCGGCAGCTGCGGATCTGGTAGACGATGTCGCGGATCTGGGTCATGGGGTTTTCCGGAGGAAGTCTTCGGGTGTGTCTGCGTTCAGGCCAGCTCGGCGGCCCGCAGGCAGGCCACCATCTGCCCGCCGCCCACCGCTTCGACCTGCGGCACCGTGCGGGCACAGGCATCGATGGCGTGCGGGCAGCGCGTGCGGAAGACGCAGCCGGAAGGCGGGTCGATGGGGCTGGGAATATCGCCCTTCAGCAGGATGCGCTTGCGTGCTGCGCGCGGGTCCGGCACCGGTGCCGCGGACAGCAGGGCGCGCGTATACGGGTGGCGCGGCGCCGCATAGACGCGTCGCGTCGGCCCGCTTTCCATGACCCGGCCCAGATACAGTACGACGACTTCATCGCACAGGTAGTTCACCACCCCCAGGTCGTGGGCGACGAACAGCATGGCCAGGCCCAGGTCGCGCTGCAGGTCCTGCAGCAGGTTCAGCACCTGCGCCTGCACGGAGACGTCCAGCGCGGAAACCGGTTCGTCCGCGACGATGAAATCCGGCTCGACGGCCAGGGCGCGCGCGATGCCGATGCGCTGGCGCTGGCCGCCGGAAAACTCGTGCGGGTAGCGCCTGGCGTGGTCGGCGTTCAGGCCGACGCGCGTCAGCAGTTCGGCGATGCGCTCCTGCCGGCGGCCGCGCGCCAGCTTGTGCGTGTCCAGGGCCTCGCCCAGGATTTCAGCCACCGTCATGCGCGGATTCAGGCTGGCATAGGGATCCTGGAACACGATCTGCATGCGGCGCCGCCAGGGCAGCATCGCGCGTTCGTCCAGGCCGCTCAGGTCGGTGCCGTCGAAAAGCACGCGCCCGCCCGTGGCCGGCAGCAGGCGCAGCAGCGCGCGACCCGTCGTGGTCTTGCCCGAGCCGGATTCGCCGACCAGGCCGACGATGGAATTGCGGCGCACGTCGAAGCTGACGCCGTCCACCGCCTTGACGACCGGCGCGCCGCGCCGCGATGACGTGGGGAAGTGCACGCGCAGGTCCTGCACGCGCAGCAAGGGGCCCGCCTCGCGCGCCTGGCCGGCATCGGCCGCCGGGGCGACAGCCGCGGCGCTGGCATGGGAAGTAGCATCGGTCATGGCGTCCATCATGCGGGAATCACCTTGATGCAACGGGCACGGTGGCCGCCGCGCACGTCGATGAGGTCGGGCACCGCGCGCGTGCAGGCTTCCGTAGCCAATTCGCAGCGTGGCGCGTAGGTACAGCCGCCGGGCAGGGCCAGCACGCTGGGCACATTGCCCGGAATGGCGCGCAGCCGTTCGCCGCTGGCCAGCAGCGCGTCGGTGGGAATGCAGGAGAGCAGGCCACGCGTATAGGGATGGCTGGGGCGCTCGAACAGGTCGTAGACATCGGCGTCCTCCACCACGCGGCCCGCGTACATCACCGCCACCCGATGCGCGATTTCCGCCACCACGCCCAGGTTGTGGGTGATGAACAGGACGCTCATGCCCAGCTCCGCCTGCAGGCGCCGCAGCAGGTCCAGGATCTGCGCCTGCACGGTCACGTCCAGGGCGGTCGTCGGTTCGTCGGCAATCAGCACCGAGGGGTTGCAGGCCAGCGCCAGGGCGATCATCACGCGCTGGCGCATGCCGCCCGACATCTGGTGCGGATACTCGTTCACGCGCCGCGCCGCGGCGGGGATTTCCACGCGTTCCAGCATGTCGCGCGCGCGCGCCAACGCCGCGGCGCGCGATCCGCCTTCATGCTGCAGCACCGCCTCGGCGATCTGGTCGCCCACGGTGTACAGCGGGTTCAGGCTGGTCATCGGCTCCTGGAAGATCATGGCGATCTCCTTGCCGCGGATGTCGCGCATGCGCGCGGGCGGGGCCGTGGCCAGGTCGTGCTCCACGCCCTTGCGGTCGCGGAAGCGGATGCTGCCGGCTTCGATGCGCCCCGCGGGCTTGGGCAGCAGGCCCATGATGGACAGGCTGGTCACGGATTTACCCGAACCGGATTCGCCGACGATGGCCAGCGTTTCGCCGCGCGCCAGGTCGAAGGTCACGCCGTCCACGGACTTGGCGATACCGTCGCGGCTGTGAAACCACGTCTTGAGTCCTTCCACGGAGAGAACGACGTCGCGTGTGCTTGCCGTCATGCTCACAACTCCTTGCGCAGGCGCGGGTCCAGCACATCGCGCAGCCCGTCGCCCACCAATTGCAGGGACAACACCGACAGCACGATGGCGATGCCCGGAAAAATCATGATCCAGTCGGCCGAGCCCATGTACTGCTGGCCGGCGTTGATCATCGTGCCCCAGGTGGGGATATCGGGCGACACGCCCACGCCCAGGAAGGACAGCCCGGCCTCCGCCAGGATGGCATAGGCGAAGATGAAGGTGCCCTGCACCAGGATGGGCGATATCAGGTTGCGCAGCACGTGCACGGCGACGATGCGGTGCGTCGACACGCCCAGCGCGCGCGCCGCTTCCACGAAGGGCAGTTCACGGATCACCAGCGTCGATGCGCGCACGATGCGCGCCAGGCGGGGGGTGTAGACGATGCCCAGGGCGATCACCACGTTCAGCACCGAGGGGCCCAGCGCCGCCACGAGGGAAATCGCCAGCAGGATGTCCGGGAAGGCCATCATGGCGTCGATCAGCCGTGACACGAATTTATCGGCACCACGAAAGAAGCCCGCCACCAGGCCCAGCGCGATACCCAGGATGCTGGACAGCACCACCACGGCGAAGCCCACCGTCAGCGACAGCCGCCCGCCGTAGACGACGCGGCTGAATACGTCGCGGCCGAAGTCGTCGGTGCCGAACCAGTGTGCCGCGCTGGGCGGCTTCAGGCGATTGACGATGGACAGCTTGAAGGGATCGTAGGGACTGATCAGCGGCGCCAGCAGCGCGGCGCCCACCAGGACGACCAGCACGAGCACGCTCAGCAGCACGGTCTTGCGCGCGACCAGCAGCCGCAGGACCTGCCAGCGTTCGCCGCCGGCATGCGAGGAAATGGCCATGGACATCAGTAGCGTACTCGCGGATCGACCGCCAGATAGAGCAGGTCGATGAAAAGATTGATCAACACGTAGATCGCCGCGACCACGAGCAGCGCGCCCTGGATCACGGGATAGTCGCGCCGCAGCACCGCGGACACCACCAGGCTGCCCACGCCGGGCAGGCCGAATACCGTTTCGGTGACCACGGCGCCGCTGACCAGCAGTGCCGTGGTCAGGCCCAGCACGGTCAAAATGGGAATCAGGGCGTTGCGCACCGCATGCTTGATGATGACCTTGCGCTCCGGCAGTCCCTTGGCGCGGGCCGTGCGCACATAGTCGTCGCGCAGCACGTCCAGCATGCTGGCCCGGATGAAGCGCGTGATCAGCGCCGAATTGACCAGGCCCAGCACGACCGCCGGCAGCACTAGATGGCTGAGCCGCGTGGCGAACGATGCATCCGGCCCGCCATAGCCCGACACCGGCAGCCAGCCCAGCTTCACCGCGAAGACCTGCATCAGCAGCAGTCCCAGCCAGAAGCTGGGCACGCTGGAGGTGAACATGGAAAAGCTCAGCACCGATTGGTCCAGCGCGGTGCCGCGCCGGACCGCCGAGAGGATGCCGACCGGCAGCGCGATGGCGGTGGCGATGATCAGCGACAGCAGCGTGAGCCAGAACGTCGGCTCCGCGCGATCGGCCAGCGCGGACAGCACGGGCTTGTTCAGGAAGATGGACTGGCCCAGGTCGCCGCGCGCCAGCTGTCCCAGCCACGTCACGTACTGCACGGGCAGCGGCCGGTCCAACCCCAGCCGCGTGCGCAGGGCCGAAATATCCTGCTGGCTGGCTTCGGGACCCAGCATCACCGCGGCTGGGTCGCCGGGCGTCACCCGGATGATCACGAAAACGATCGTGGCCACCAGGAACATGACGGCGACCAGGCCGAGCAGGCGATTGAAAAGATAGGACAACACAGGAAATCCTCGATGCGCCGATTACTTCGACGCCTTCCACGCATTCCAGAAGTAAGGCCAGGGTGCCGGCGTCACGCCTTCCAGCGCGGGCGACTTGGCCGCCACCGCGTTGAAGTCGCCCACCTTGATGAAGGGCACTTCATCGGAGATGGCCTGTTGCACGTCGCCCCAGAGCTTGACGCGCTCTTCCTGCGAGGTGGCGCGGTTGAAGGCGTCCAGCGCCTGGTTGCGGCGCGGCGTGTCCCACCATCCCGGAGAGTTCTTCGACGGAAAGTCGATCAGCGCGGGTTCCGGCAGGAAGGGGCTGTGCGTAATGAAGATATCCCACACGGCCGGATCCTGGCGGCGCTGCGTCAGCGTGGCCCAGTCGACCACCTGCATATCGACCTTGAAGCCGGCCTGCTTCAGGTATTCGGCCGCGACCAGCGCCATCTTGTAGTGGAATTCGTATTGCTGGCTGGTCAGTATGCGGATGGTGCGGTCGGGAATGCCGGCGGCGGCGATCAGTTTCTTGGCGCCTTCGGTATCGCCCTTGTTGTAGGCCTGGGTGCCGCGGTCGGTGTACCAGGGATAGCCCTTGGGATACATGGCGCCGTCCACGGTGTAGTAGTCGGTACTGCCGAAGGCGGCGGCCAGCATGTCCTCTTCATTCAGCGCCATCTGCACGGCCTGGCGCATCTTCAGGTTGGACATGATGCCTTGTTTGGTATTCATGACCAGGCGCGGCCAGCCGAAGGGCTTGAGCAGCACGGCCTGCGACTTGCCGGACTTCAGCTTGCCGGCGGATTCCACGGCGATGGAATCGACGTAGTCGTATTGGCCGGCCACGGCGCTTTCCAGGCGGGTATTGGCGTTCGGCACGGGCACGAAGCGGATTTCGTCCAGGTTCTGCTGGCGCGCGCCGCCGTAGCCGTCGGGTTGGCCGCCGCGGGAGGTATAGCCCGGGAAGCGCACCAGTTGCAGGTATTGGTCCGGCACGCGCGCCTTGACCATGTAGGGGCCGGTGCCGATGTAGTCGGTGATCGTTGCCGCGATTTTGCTCTTGGGCATGACGACCGCCGCGGCATTGTTCATGGCCAGCAGGGCCGTCAGCGGCGCATACGGCTGCGTCAGGGTAATGCGCACGGTGTGATCGTCGGCTGCCTCGATGGTCTTGATCAGCGGGGCGGTCTGCTTGCCGCGCGATGCCGTGGCGGTCCAGCGCTGCAGCGACGCGATGACGTCTTCGACGCGCATCTTGCTGCCGTCATGGAAGCTGACGTCGGCGCGCAAGGGGATGGTGACGGTCAGGCCGTCGGCGCTGATGCTGGGCAGGGCCTGCGCCAGCAGCGGCGTCAGGTTCCACTTGGCGTCGAAGGTGTACAGCGTTTCGTAGATGTGCTGGCTGATCATGCCGACCAGGTCCGCCGTGCTCGCCATCGGATCCAGCGTCGGCGGCTCGCCTATGGTGGCCACCGAAATCGTGCCGCCCTTCTCGGGCGCCGCGTGCGCCGGCGCGCCCCATGCGGCCACGCCCAGCGCGGCCGCGAGCAAAATCGTTTTCAGCCCGTCGCGGCGACGGGAGACCAATGCGTTCATCGAGTGTGCTCCAGAAGGTCAGGACGGACGGCGCCGCCGGGCGGGAAATACAAGACACAAAAGGCGCTTGGGCGATATCGCATGGATGCTGTCGGAAAGGCTCGGGCGCGGGAGGGCCTGGATGCCGCCGGCCAGCGTTGACGCGATATCGCGGGGGGCGTCAGAAAAAGGTTTGTGCAATATCGACGACGCGGTAATCGTCGTCCACCAATAGCACCTGCTTCCATTTGTCGAAGGTCAGGCAGGGATGCGAGATGTCGAAGCCGATCATGTCGCCCACCTGGATGTCGTCGCCGTCGGCGATGCGCATGAAGGCATGCTGGTCCATCATCGCGGTTACCTCCCAGCCGGCCGGCGCGGCTGCCGGCGCCGCACGGCCACCCGGGACGGCCACCGATGGGACCCCCCCCGATCTGGCGGCCCGCGGCGCGGCCGCGCCGGGCCTGTAGTGCCGCGCGGGAACGGGCAGGCCGGCATCAAAGGCGGCGTCCCGCTTGCCCAGCCCGATGATGGCGCGGCCCGGTTCGGGCAGCGATTGCACGTAGGCCCATACCTGGAGCGCCGGCATCAGGCCGGGCGCCATGCCGCGCGCGACATCGTTGTCGCGGCCGATGCGCTTGGCCGCGCCGCGATAGATGCCCACGTCGTGGCTCAGGTAACAGCCGGGACGCAGCACGATGTCCAGCGGGCGGCCGATGTCCAACCCGGAAAACTCCTGGGCGACCACGTCGAACCACGCCGATCCCGCGCCGGTCAGGATGGCCGCGCCGCCGGGCGCCAGCGCGCCGTGCGACTGCAGGTCGCGCAGGGTGGACACAGCGCGGCGCAGGAAATCGCGTATTTGGCCTTCGTCGGACAGCACGCCTTCGTACAGCTCCACGCCGGCCAAGGCCAGCGATTGGGGCCAGCGTGCCACTTCGTCGACCACCCGCCGCAGCGCCGCGTCGTCGCGCACGCCGGTGCGGCCGCCGGGCACGCCCAGCTCCACCAGGACCCGCAGCACGCGTCCCTGGCCGGCGAAATACTCGCCCAGCCTGGCGATATTGGCCGGGTCGTCGACCAGGCAGCAGAACTGGAAGGCCGGATCCTCCAGCATCTGCGCGACCAGCGCCATGTTGGCGCGGCCCACCAGCTGGTTGGCCATCAGGATGCGCCGCACGCCGTAGCGGTAGGCCGCATGGACTTGCGGCGCGGTGGCCAGCGTGATGCCCCAGGCACCCCCCTGCAGCTGGCGATGGAACAGCGCGGGGCTCATCGTCGTTTTGCCGTGCGGGGCCAGTTGTACGCGATAGGCGCGCATGAATTCCTGCATCCACGCCAGGTTGTGGCGTATGCGCGATTCATACAGGACCGCTACGGGCAGGCTCACGTCCTCGGCCAGCAGGTTCCAGCCCAGCCCGGCGACCTGGGTGGGCGTACAGCCGGCGGGAAGGGCGCCCAGCCCTTTGCCGACCGGGTCGACGGGAGGATAGCAAGGGGTGGAATCTGGCATGTCGGCACCGCCGGGCTGAAAACTTTTACCGGGAAATCCGTTTTTTCAGATTATCCTGAAAATTATTTACAGTCCGCCAGCCGGGGTTTTCCCGAGGGATGCCGCCCCATAGGTACTTTGACTCCTCGTCGCGGCCTCACGCCGAGCACCGGACAACCGAACACCGGAAATACCCGCCGGCGGCTTGCCTTGGCGGGCTTCGCCCGCATATCTGGTGTAATACTTTCTCGATTGCCTTCTTCTTCCCCCATGAGCAACGATCTCTTCGCCGCGGACCCGGCGCAGCGGGCACATATCCCGCTGGCGGAGCGCCTGCGGCCGCGCACCCTGGACGACGTCGTCGGCCAGTCCCACCTGCTGGGCGAAGGCAAGCCGCTGCGCGTGGCCTTCCAGTCCGGACGGCCGCACTCCATGATCTTCTGGGGGCCACCCGGGGTCGGCAAGACCACGCTCGCGCGCTTGATGGCCGATGGCTTCGACGCCCAGTTCATCGCTATTTCCGCGGTGCTGGGCGGCGTCAAGGATATCCGCGAGGCGGTCACCGTGGCCCAGGTCGCCCAGGGACAGGGCCGCCGCACCATTCTGTTCGTCGACGAGGTCCATCGCTTCAACAAGGCGCAGCAGGATGCCTTCCTGCCCTATGTGGAAAGCGGCCTGTTCACCTTCATCGGCGCCACCACGGAAAACCCGTCCTTCGAAGTCAATTCCGCGCTGTTGTCGCGCGCCCGCGTGTACGTGCTGCAGTCGCTGACCGCCCAGGAGCTGATGCAGTTGATCGACCGCGCGCTGGCGGAATTGAACGCGACGTTTCCCGGCGACGCGGCCATGCGCTTCGACGACAGCGCGCGCGAGCAACTGGCCGGCTGGGCCGACGGCGACGCGCGCCGCCTGATCAACGCCGTCGAAGTCGTGGCGGAATCGGCGCGCTCGGCGCATCGCGACATCGTCGATGCCGAGTGGCTGGAAACCTCGCTGTCGCAGAACCTGCGGCGCTTCGACAAGGGCGGCGACGCCTTCTACGACCAGATCAGCGCGCTGCACAAATCGGTGCGCGGCTCGGACCCCGACGCGGCCCTGTACTGGTTCGCGCGCATGATCGACGGCGGCGCGGATCCGCGCTATCTGTCGCGCCGCATCGTGCGCATGGCCATCGAGGACATCGGGCTGGCCGATCCGCGCGCCACGGAAATCGCGCTGAATGGCGCCGATATCTACGAACGCCTGGGATCGCCCGAAGGCGAGCTGGCGTTGGCGCAGGCCGTGGTCTACCTGGCCTGCGCGGCCAAGTCCAACGCCCTCTACAACGCCTACAACGCCGCCCGCCGCTATGCGGAGGAACACGGCAGCGCCCCGGTGCCCCTGCATCTGCGCAACGCGCCCACCAAGCTGATGAAGCAATTGGGGCACGGCCACGCCTATCGCTACGCCCATGACGAGCCCCACGGCTATGCCGCGGGGGAAGATTACTTTCCCGACGGCCTGCATCCCACGTTCTACCAGCCGACCGATCGCGGCCTGGAAGCTAAAATCCAGCAGAAGCTGGCCTTCCTGCGCGATTTGGACGCGCAGGCCAAGGCCGGCAAGCGGTAGGGCCCCAAGGCCCCGCCCCCTCGCAACCCCGCCCCCAGAGAACCATGCTTGACCCCACCCTGCTGCGCAAAGACCTGCAAACCGTCGTCGACCGGCTCAAGACCCGCGGCGTGCAATTCGATATGGAGCGCTTCAATGCGCTGGAGTCGCGCCGCAAGTCCGTGCAGACCGAAACCGAATCCCTGCAGGCCCGGCGCAATGCGCTGGCCAAGCAGATCGGCCAGCTCAAGGCCAAGGGGGAAGACGCCACCGCCGTGATGGCCGAATCGCAGGCATTGCCCGCGCGCCTGAAGCAGCTGGAAGAAGACCTGGCCGACGTGCAGGAATCCCTGACCGAATTGCTGCGCGTGGTTCCCAACCTGCCGCATCCCAGCGTACCGGTCGGGGCATCCAGCGACGACAACGTCGAAGTCCGGCGCTGGCTGCCCGCGGCCGCCGGTGCGGACGGCAATCCGCCGCCGCTGCCTTTCGAGCCCAAGGACCACGTGGCCATCGGCGAGCCCCTGGGCCTGGACTTCGATATGGCGGCCAAGCTGTCCGGCGCGCGCTTTTCCTTCATGCGCGGCCAGATCGCGCGCCTGCATCGTGCCCTTGCGCAGTTCATGCTGGACCTGCATACCGGTCAGCACGGCTACACGGAATGCTATACGCCCTATATCGTCAACAGCTCCACGCTGTACGGCGTGGGCCAGCTGCCGAAATTCAAGGACGATATGTTCTGGGTCACCAAGGGCGGCGCCGACGACGGCCCGCGCGAGGACGAAAACGGCAAGCCTTACGTGCGCGAGGATCAATATCTGATCTCCACGTCCGAGGTCACGCTGACCAGCGTGGCGCGCGACGCCATCCTCGCCGATGCGGACCTGCCGCTGAAACTGACGGCCCATACGCCGTGCTTCCGTTCCGAAGCCGGCAGCGGCGGCCGCGACACCCGCGGCATGATCCGGCAGCACCAGTTCGATAAGGTTGAAATGGTGCAGATTGTGCAGCCGGAGAAGTCCTATGCCGCGCTGGACGAAATGGTCGGCCATGCCGAGCGCGTGCTGCAGCTCCTGGGCTTGCCGTATCGCGTCATGCTGCTGTGCACCGGCGATATGGGTTTCAATTCGGCCAAGACCTTCGACCTGGAGGTCTGGCTGCCGGCCCAGAACACGTGGCGCGAGATTTCATCCGTGTCGAACTGCGAAAACTTCCAGGCGCGTCGGATGCAGGGCCGCTTCCGCAATGCACAGGGCAAACCAGAGTACGTGCACACTTTGAACGGGTCCGGACTGGCGGTGGGCCGCACCATGGTCGCCGTCCTGGAGAACTACCAGCAGGCTGATGGCAGCGTGATCATTCCCGAGGCGCTGCGCCCGTATATGGGGGGCGTATCGGTGTTGCGTCCCTGACCGCCGGTCGCCCGCGCCGCGGGTATCCGGAGGGGCGGGGGGCGCGCTCGACGCGTCCGCCTGCCCATGGCCGCTAGGCCATCCGGGGCGGCGCCGGGCCTTGCCAAAAAGAAACCCGCTCGGTTCCCCGGCGGGTTTCTTTTTTTGGGGCCGCACGTAGGCGGCACCCCAAGCATGGATGGGAGTTTCCCGCGAAGCGCCGATCAGTGGTGATGGCCCTTGCCGTGATGGTCGTTGTCCCAGCGCTCGCGGTAGTAGCGCGGGCCGCCATGGTAGTAGGGCCCGGGGTAATAGTAGGGCCGGGGCGCCACGTACACCGGGCGGGGGGCCACCACTACGGGGGGCGGCGCCACGTAGACCGGGGCGGGCGGCGCCATATAGACGGGGGCTGGCGCGGCATAGACAGGGGCCCCCACGATCAGCGGGGGAACTCCGATGGAGATACCCACATCCACGTGAGCCAGCGCAACGCCCGAGGCCAGCAGGGCGGCGGCGCCAAGGCCAGAGACTATCCAACGTTTGATCATGATGTTCCTGCGCTTTGCTGCCACGGCAGCTGTGGAAAGTAACGGCTCTATTGTCGGGTAAAAGTCTGATTTCCGCCCGGCCCTCACCTCATCAAAAGGCGACAATCCGCTACATCCCTGGCTGCGGAATGTGTTTTTTTGTGGATTTGTGGTTTTCAATGGGGCCTTGTTCCGGGGGACGGCCGTGCCGCGAAATGGGGTGAAACAGGTCTGCTCAGCCGTAAAGTTCCACGCGGCTTTAACAAAAACTTACAAACGCGTGTAGGCCGCCCGTGTGCCGGCGTTGTTTTTGGGCAGGAAACGCGTTCGTACTCAGAAAATATTTATCGCTTTTCGTTTCCAAGTCGCAATAAAGGCGTCCTAATCCGCGCGGCAAAATGCCGCTCAACTGGCCGCCATCCCGGCGAGCTGCTCATACAAGGGAGTTCACATGGAGACTCGTACGGTCAACGGCTTTCGGGTGCGGTGCGCGGTGGCAGCGGACGGCGACCGCAAATACCGTGTGCAGGTGTGGACTCGCAAGATCGGCGTGAACGCGCCGGAGAAATGCTGGACGATGGCGGGCGCCCGCACCTTCAACTCGCAGGACGAAGCGGAACGCAATTGCCGCCAGTTATTCCAAGGGATCCGCGGCGTTCGCTACAACGGCGAGCCAGAGTATTCACACAATTGATTGGCCGGTACACTGCCGCTTTTCGTCGAAAGGCGGCGGTGCGATGGCGTATGAAAATCTGTTCTGGGGAATGGCCACGGTGGTGGCCATTGCCATTTTGGGCGGCGCCTTGTGCGGCCGTGCCGTGGGTGTCGGTGTCACGCTGGGCGGGTGCGTGGCGCTGGCGGTCGTGAACGGGGGCTGGGTACTGTTCGCCACGCTCACCAGCGACTTCGTGGACCAGGCGCCCATCCTGGCCGTGGCGGCCTTCATGTTCACCTTGGTGATCGGCGCCGCAGCGGGCCTTGCCATGCGGCGCCTGCTGCACAAATAACGCGTACCGCTATTCAGACCACGAAACCCGCCTGCTTGCGCAGCGCCAGGGAGGCCGCGCCGCCCAGGGTCTCCACGAAAGCCTTGGCCGCCTCGGGATAGCTTGCCTTGCTGCAGCAGGCCGCCGTGTAGACGGTGCTCAATCCGTATTCTTCCGGCAGTTGCCCTACCAGCGTCACGCCCGGCGTGTACAGGATTTCCGTCACCTGCGTGCAGCCGACCATGCCGTCGCCGGTCGTCTTGGCCAACTCACCCATCGCAACCGCGCCGTTCGGATATTCGTGTATGCGGTCCGCGAGCGCTTCGTCCAGGCCGAGCCTGCGCAGCACGTCCGCGATGTGCTGCCCGGCGGTCGATTGTTTCAAGTGGGGAACATACAGGCCACGCGCGGCGGCCAGCGTGGCTTTCAGCGAGGCCCCGTCGGCGACGGTAACGGGCGGCGTGCCTGTGCGCACCGCCACGCCCGTTTCGACGCGTCCCAGCGGGCGCGCGCTGCCTGCAACTACATGCCCCTGCTTTTCCAGGTCCTTGATCAAGGCATCGGAAAGAATGATGACGTCGCAGGGCGCACCGGCCAGCAGCTTGTCACGCATGGTTCCCACCGCGCCGAAGCTGGCGTCCAGCGTGGCGCCATGGCGCTGTTCGAAGTCGGCCTGCAGGCCGGTCACGACGGCTTTCGCGGCGCCGCCGCTGAAGAGGTTCAATTTCATGCGTTTCCTTGGTTGGTTCGAAGTTTCCGCGCGCGCGATGCGGCGCGCCCTGGTGGTTTCTGCGCGCGCGATGCGCAGGCCCTAGTCTTCCATCGCGGCCGCGATGCGTTCGAAGGTCAGCGGCAGATCGCGCACGCGTACGCCCAGGGCATCGAAGACGGCATTGCCGATGGCCGCCGCCGTGGGCCCGAGCGAGCCTTCGCCGGCGCCCACCGGGTCGTCCCCTGGGTGCTGCACGATATCGATCTGCACTTCCGGTACCTGTGAAAACCGCAGCATGGGATAGTCCTGCCAGTTTTCGCCCAGCAGCCGCGTGCGGTCGAAGCGCGCCGCTTCCATCAAGGTCCAGCTCACGGCCTGCAGCGCGCCGCCTTCGATTTGCTGCCGCACGCCGTCCGGGTTGATGACCAGGCCCACGTCCACCGCGATCCACAGGCGGCGCACGCGTACGCGCTCCTGCACTTCGACATCGGCGACCACGGCGCAATAGGCGCCGGTGTTCTTGTACCGCGCGAAACCGATGCCCCGGCCTTGTCCATCGGCGCGCGGCGCGACGCGGCTTTCCCAGCCTGCCATGGCGGCAGCTTGCCGCAGGACGGCGATGCCGCGCGGGTCGGCCAGGTGCGCCAGCCGGTAGGCCACGGGATCGGCGTGGGCCGCGAGCGCCAGTTCGTCCATGAACGACTCGATGGCGAAGACGTTGCCATAGGCACCCAGCGACCGCAGCGACGATGTGCGCAGGGGAACGTCCAGGACGCGATGGCACAGCACGTCCGTGCTCTGGAATTCATAGATCGGGTCCGCGTTGCGATCCGCGCCGCCACCAGTGGCGCGCGGGGCGTCCACCGCATGCAGCCGCTCGAACGGGCGTTCCAGGTACCACGAGCCCAGCAGCGTCGGCGTGGCCGAACGGCCGGGGCGCAGGCCATGGCCCGGGCTCCAGAGTTCGTGTCGCCACGCCACGACGCGGCCGTCGTCGTCCACGTCGGCCTGCAGCTCGATCGCCATCGCGGGGCCATGCGGCGACCAGTTCAATTCATCGGCGCGCGACCACTGCAGGCGCACCGGCCGGCCGGGGCACCGGCGAGCCAACCATGCCGCGTCATAGGCGACGTCATCGGCGCCGTTGTGCCCATAGCAGCCCGCGCCCTGCGCGTGGCGCACGACGATGGCGGTTTCGGGCAGGCCGAATGCCAGGCTCAGGTCCTTGCGCAGATTGAAAATGCCCTGCGTATGGCTCCAGACCTCCAGCGTGCCGTCGCCCGCCAGCGCCAGCGCGCAGGAAGGGCCTATCGAGCCATGCTTGATGAAGGGTTTGCTGTAGGCCGCCCGGAATGTCGTGCGGCCAGTGCCGTTGGCCACGGCATCGGTCTGCGCGCCATGCGCCGTGCCGCCGGGCAGCGGGGTGTCCGGGGCCGGGCCGGCATTACCCAGCCGCATATCCACCGTGCGCAGCGTTTTCAGCCAGGCCGGCAGCGCGTCGACATCGGGCAGCGAGGCCCGTTCGCGCCAGCGGGCGGATTTGGCCAACGCCGTGGCGGCGCGTTCGGCCAGCGCCTCGGTCTCGGCCACGACGCCCGCCAGCGAACCGTCGCGGGCCACGGCCACGATGCCGTCCCAGGCGGCCACGGCGTCCCCGTCCCACTCCAGCAACTCGGCGTCGGGGGAGGGGGGGCGCACCATGCGGCCATGCGCCATGGCGGGCAGCGTCAGGTCGTGGATGAAACGGAACTGCCCATAGACCTTGTCGTCGATATCGCCGCGCCGCTGTGCCGTGCCGACGATCCGATAGGCGTCGCGTTGCTTCGGTTCGGCATCCGGGCTCGCGTCGCGGTCCAGCAGCGCATCGTCGGCAAGCTCCCAATAAGTCGTCAGGATGTGCCCGTCATGATGGATGGCGCCGTCGATCACGGTCAGGGTATCCGCCGCCACGCCATGCCGTTGCGCCGCCTTGTCCAACAGCAGCGCGCGCGCCTGGGCGCAGGCGTGCCGCAGCGCGGACCCGGAATGCTGGATGGACAGGCTGCCCGAGGTCACGGCCTCGTCCGGACTGTTCGCCGTGTCCGCGGGCACCATGCGGATGCGGTGGAACGCGACGTCCAGTTCCTCGGCGGCGATCTGCGCAAGGGCCGTCAATATGCCCTGGCCGATTTCGACCTTGCCGGAACGCACGTCGACGTAGCCGCCGGGATCCAGCCGCAGCCATGTTGCGAGCCGTGTGTTGGCTTGCAGGCTCAAGGGCAGGGGAGCGGTCATGGCTGCGCGCCCTCGTGTCCCGGCGCGCCGTTTTCCGCGGTCGTGCGCGTGTCATGCGTTGCCGGGGCGCCGGTGCCGGCACCCGCAGGAATCGCGGCGGCGCGCTGTATCGCCTTGATGACGCGCAGCTGCGTGCCGCAGCGGCACAGATTGCGCTCCATGCCTTCGCGGATCTGCGCATCGGAGGGACGCGGGCAGCGATGCAGCAGCGCGGCGGCGGCGATCAGCATGCCCGAGGTGCAATACCCGCATTGTGCGGCCTGCTCCGCGATGAAGGCGGCTTGCAATGGGTGCGGGTCGCGCGGCGTGCCCAACCCTTCGGAGGTCACCACGCGCTTGCCCGCGACCGCCCACATCGGGGTGTCGCACGCGGGCACCGCGTGGTCGTCCAGCAGGACGAAGCAGGCGCCGCATTCACCCGAACCGCAGCCGTAGTGGCTGCTTTTCAAGTCCAGATCGTTGCGCAGCACGTCCAGCAGCCGGCGTTCGCCGTCCACGCGCAGCGCCGTGGCGCGGCCGTTCAGCGTAAAAGCGATGCTGGTGCCGTCGTGCGGGCTATGGTCCGCCATCGCGCTCAATCCACCTTGATGTTCGCCGACTTGACGATCTTGCCCCACTTGTCGATATCGGCCTTCAGGAAGTCGGTGAACTGCGCCGGCGTCATCTTCATGGGCGTCACGCCGCTCTTGGCCCACACCGATGTGATCTGTGGGTCGCTGACGATCTTGCCGATCTTTTCGTTCAGGAAGTCGACCACCTCCTTGGGCGTGTTCTTCGGCGCCAGCAGGCCCAGCCAGATCGTGGCCGTGTAGCCCGGCACGCCGGCTTCGGCCATGGTCGGTACGTCGGGCAGCACGCCGGAGCGCGCCGTGCCCGTGGTGGCGAGCGCACGCACTTTTTTGGTCTGGATCAGGTCGGTCATGGTGCTGACCGCGTCGAACATCATGTCGACCTGACCGCCCAGCACGTCCGTGCGTGCACCGCCGCTGCTTTTGTACGGGATGTGGACGATGTTCACGTCGGCCAGGCTCTTGAAGAGTTCTCCGGCCATGTGGTAGGGCGTGCCGGTGCCGGAGGACGCATAGTTGAGCTGTCCCGGCTTGGCCTTCGCGGCCTTGATCAATTCCTGCACGCTGTGTATGGGCAGGCCGTCGCGCACCACCAGCACCAGCGGCGCCTCGTTGACGGGCGCCACGGCCGTGAAGTCGCGCATCAACTCATAGGGCTTGCTGCTCAGCAAGGTTTCATTGACGGTCTGCGTGTTGGACATCATCAGCAGCGTATAGCCGTCGGGCGCCGCCTTGGCCACGTACTGTGTTCCGATCACGGCGCCCGCGCCGGGGCGGTCCTCCACCACGAAGGACTGGCCGGTCTCCTGTCCCAGATGCTGGGCCAGCACCCGGGCATAGACGTCCGCCGATCCGCCCGCGCCGAAGGGCACGATGATGGTTACCGGATGGTTGGGGTAGGGCGCCGCCGCGGCCGGCGCGTTGACGCCGAGCGCCGCGCACGCGGCAAATCCGGTGGCCGCGAGGCCGCGCAGGATGGTTTTCATTATTGTCTCCTCGAAGGTGTTGCGTCGTGCTTGCCGGTGTCGTGGCGGCGGCGCTCAGGCGACCGCGTTCTCCAGTACACCGATGCCCTGGATTTCCATGCGCATCACGTCACCCGACTTGACGAACTTCGGCGGGTTGAACCCGATACCGACGCCGGCGGGGGTGCCGGTGGCAATCACGTCGCCGGGCTGCAGTTCGATGCCCGCCGAAATCGTCTCGATCAGGGTGGGGATATCGAAAATCAGCAGGGACGTGTTGGAGTTCTGCCGCAGCTCGCCGTTCACCCAGCACTTGACGTCCAGCTTCGTCGCGTCCAGCGCGTCATTGGTCACCACGTACGGGCCCATCGGGCAGAAACCGTCCAGCGCCTTGCCCATGAACCATTGCCGATGCAGTTTCTGCAGGTCGCGCGCCGTGAAGTCGTTGACGATGGTGTAGCCGAAGATGTGCTTGAAGGCGTCGGCCTTTTTGATGCCCCGTCCGGGCTTGCCGATGACGATCGCCAGCTCCACCTCGTAATCGAGCTGCTTGGCGACTTCCGTGTGCGGTGGGATCTTGTCGCCGGGGCCGATGACCGTGCTGGCGGGCTTGGTGAAGACCACGGGCGCTTCGGGCGCGTGTTCGCCTTCCTTGGCGCTGCTGTCGAAGCCCGACTTGCTGAATTCAGCGGCGTGTTCGTGGTAGTTCTTGCCGACGCAGAAAATATTGCGGCGGGGCTGGTCGATGGGCGCCAGGACCTTGGCTTCGCCCAGCGGCTTGCCCGCACCCTCCGGCTTCAACCGGGCTTTCAGCGATTCGTACTGTTGTACCAATTGGACCATGTCGCCGGAGAACCCAGGCGCCAGTTCGGAGACCGGCCAAAACTGGCCTTTTTCGGTGTCGACAACGGCAATCGTGCGCTGGCCCTGGTAGGAAAGCTGGGCAAATTTCATGGCGGCTCCATAATCCAATGGGTAAAAACAGCGCGTAATGTAGAACCAATGTGGCCCAGACGCAAGCCAATTCCCAAAAAGGTTGACCAATTGGTTCTGCTTCTTTAAGCTGCCTCGCATGGACACAAAGACCAAGATGCAGGCCCTCGATGTCGACGCGTCGCTGCGTTCGCCCGGGGCCAAGGCGTTAGCGCGCTATCTTCATGAAGAAATCCTGGGGGGGCGGTTGCGGGCCGGCGTCAAGCTGCCGCCCGAACGCGAACTCAGCGCGCGCTTCGGGGCTTCGCGCGGCTCGGTGCGCCGAGTGCTGTCGGACCTGCGCGAACGTGGCTTGATTACCCAGTCCGTGGGCAGCGGGACCTTCGTGTCGGAGCACGCGGAGACCGTCGTGCAGGATCCCGCCATGCCTGGCTTCGACCGGAATGTCAGTCCCGCCGAATTGATGGAGGCGCGTCGCCTGATCGAGCCGCTGCTGCCTGGCATGATCGCGCGCAATGCGACCGCGGCGGATTTCGCGGCGATGGCGAACTGCCTGGAGCAGTCCGAGGCGGCATCCACCATCGACGCCTTTGAATACTGGGACGGCGCCTTGCACAAGGCTTTTGCCGTGGCAACGCATAACGCGTTTTTCATGCAGATCCTGGGCTTGATGAACCAGGTCCGCGAACAGGGCGAATGGGGCCGCCTCAAGCGCAATTCCCTGACACCGGCGCGGCGTGCACAGTACGAGCGGCAGCATCGCGCCATGGTGGATGCGCTGCGCGACCGCGATGCCGCCCAGGCCGCCGCGCTGATGACCGAGCACCTGGACCAGATACAGCGCAATTTGTTCGGCGAGTAGGCGCCGTGGCGCCGGACGTCACGGCGTGGCCGGGTCCCGCTCGCCGCCATGGGCTGCCATCGCCGCCAGGGCGCGTTCGCGCAAGCCCCGGATCGTCCGGCCATACACCTGCGGGTCGCTCCAGGCGCGCGCCAGGACCAGTCCGCCCTGGATGCCTCCGACGATGTCCTCGGCGAGATCGCGCGCCGGCGCGGCCGGCACGCCGCCGCTTTGCAGCGTGGCAGCCAGGGTGCCCGCCCAATCGCGGAAATAGGAGGAAATCGCCTGTGCGAACCGGTCCCTTTCGTGCCCCAGCGCGAACACCCCGACCAGGCAGACCTTGCGCCCGGAAAGAAAATAACGGGAAACTTCGTCGAACATCGCCGCGATTCCCGCTTGCGGTGACGGCGCCTGCCGCAGGGGTGCATAGACATTGCCCTGGAACCAGTCGTCGATATGGGCTAGCACGGCCGCCGCCATTTCTTCCTTACCGCCGGGGAAGAAGTGATAGAGGCTACCCTTGCCCAGGCCGGTGCCTTCGGTGATGCGGCTCAGGCTCGTCCCTTCGTATCCATAACGGCGGAAGATCTCGGCCAGGATGGGAATGACGTCCTGGCGCTCCGCGACGGTTCTTGGCATATATGCTCGCGATACCGGGTGCCTTGCGCTGGCGGCCCGTGATGATGCCCTGCCCTGGATTGCAGCCTTCAGGCCAGCCGCGGGTTCGGCGGCCCTACAGCCCCAGGTCGCTCAATCCCGGATGCTCGGCCGGGCGCGGCCCGAAGGGCCAGTGGAACTTGCGTTCCGATTCCCGGATCGGAACGTCGTTGATCGACGCATGGCGGTACTTCATCAGCCCCGCGTCGTCGAACTCCCAATTCTCGTTGCCGTAGGAACGAAACCAATTGCCCGAGTCGTCGTGCCACTCGTAAGCGTAACGCACCGCGATGCGGTTGCCGTCGTGGGCCCACAGCTCCTTGATCAGGCGGTAGTCCAGTTCCTTGCGCCATTTTCGCGTCAGGAACTCCACTACCTGGCCGCGGCCGTGCACGAATTCGGCGCGGTTGCGCCAGACGGTGTCTTCGGTATAGGCCAGGGAAACCTTTTCAGGGTTGCGGCTGTTCCACCCATCCTCCGCGAGGCGGACCTTCTGCATGGCGGATTCGCGGGAGAAAGGGGGCAGTGGGGGGCGTGAAGTCATGGCGCACCTGCGGCGTTCAAGGGACGAGGGACGGGGCGCTTTTTTGACAATGCCCCGGTCTGTACCGATCAGCTAGCACTGTACTGTAAGGTACAGAGACGCGCAAGGGTAGGGGCCGGAAAAACCTGTGCAATCAACAGCTATATTCGTTGCCGAGTCATATACGCGGGAATAACTGTCTGGTTGTTCTGTCAGAAAGCAGTGGGTCGACCATTCGAGGCGGATATTATTTTCACTGCCATGGAATACAGGAATCAGGTAGGTTTCGCGCCCCGACTCATCGATAAGGCGATGCGGCGCGGAAATATGCAGATCCGTGGACAAGCGCGCCATCGCATCAGCGACGCGGAAGTTTAATCGGCCGCGGGCGGGCAGCGGCCGCAAGCTGGATGCGTCGTCATCGAGCCTTATGGCATCAACCTCCTGCGTCCATGGAATAACGACGCTGCCATACGGCTGAAGCCCCTCGTCCATATCGCCATCCTGGATGGACGCGGATGGAGGATGGTGCAGCAACCGCCCGTGCAGCACCGGGCTGGCCAAAACGCCTTGAAATAAATCGACAGGCGCCTCCAATGCCATTGCACAGCGTTCCAGAAGCGACCGGCATAAATCAAAAATCCGGTCGTAATAGTGTTCGACAAGGGGGAGCGCGCATTCCTCCGCCGCACTGGTGCACCTCCCGGCGAAAATCCCCTTCCTGTTGGCGATATACCGATGGCCCCCTTCTTTTGTCGACAATCCAATTTTGAATTCTGGCCCGAGTTCCAAATCGCATAGCGAGCTCAGGTAGACTCGACGCAAGAGCGCGAGGGGTGTTTGGTGTCCCTCGAGGTAGAACAGGCCCGTCTCCCGGGCGGCCTTGCGCATGCGGCGCAGTGCGCGCTTCATTCCTTTGACATCGTTACGCAGTAAGAGGGGCGAGATGTCGACAATCGGAATGGCACCATTCGGATGGGAAGCAGCGCTCATGTCCCTAGTCGCAGGCAATCGCGGGCTTGGCTTTGCTCGGCGCCTCGAGTATTTTTGCGGCATTGTGTTGGACCGATCGTTATAAACTTAATACAAATGTCGACGCATACCTTATCTGCCGGAGTACCCGTCTATCACCAGATTGCGCAGGTTTTGCGGCGCAGAATTCAAGCGGGAGAATGGGGCCAGGGAAACCAGTTGGCCACCGAGCAAGCATTGTGCCGGGAGTTCGGAGTAAGCCGTACCACCGTGCGGCACGCCTTGAGCCAGCTCAAACAGGAGGGCTTGCTGAGTAGCCAGCGTGGCGTGGGCACGCGTCGCGTCGGCGAACCCGCGCGTAGCAAATACGTCAGCAACTTATCCGACCCTCTGCACGCCACACTGGCCAGCGATCCGCGTGTCGTTTCATCCGAGATGGTATCAGCGCGTGGGCCAATCGCCGATTTTCTGGGCTTGAACGAGGGCGAGCTCCTTTTCAAATTGATCCGTGTGCATTATCTGGACAACGAGCCGCTGTCCGTCGTGGAAAGCTATCTGCCCGCTCTGATGCAAGGGGCAATCGATCAATATCCCCATCGCAGCTTGCACGACATCATGTGGAACGACTTCGATTTGAAGGTCGCCAAAAGCGTGCACACGATAAGCGTTTCCCGCGCAGAAACCCATGTCGCGAACCTGTTGCGCATCGGCTTGGGCGATCCGGTCATGCATGTGCAGGCGTCCACGTATCTGCAGGACGGGCGCCCCATCCGTTGGACGGACAACTTCTTCCGCGAAGATCGTTACCAGTACACCGCGGAATTTTTCTGGGAACCGCCGCAGTCCCCCGCGGCGCCGTCCGGAAGCCAACAGGAGAGGTCATGAAAGTGGGTCATCTTATCGTCGGACTATGCCTGGCGGTATGCGCTGCGGCGGCCAACGCCTATCCCGATCGGCCGATCAGGGTAGTGGTGGGCTTTCCGGCAGGTGGGGGAGTGGACGTGGTGCTGCGCGCGGTAACCCCCGGATTGGCCGAGGAATTGGGCCAGCCGGTGTTCGTCGACAACCGCCCCGGGGCGGGCGGCAACCTGGGCATGGACGTGGTGGCCAAGGCGGCGCCGGACGGCTACACGCTCCTGATGGCCGCGCCGGGGCTGGCCACCAATGCCAGCCTCTATGAAAACCTGCCCTTCGATCCCGCCAAGGACTTCACCGCCGTCGGCATGGTCAGCAGCGTGGCCAACGTATTGGTCGTGAACCCGTCGCTGCCGATTCATTCCGTTGCCGAGTTGATTGCCTACGCGAAAAGCCATCCGGGGGAATTGAACTACGCATCGTCCGGCATTGGCACGTCGCTGCACCTGGCAGCCGCGCTGTTCGAGCACGACGCCGGCGTGAAAATGACCCATGTCCCCTATCGCGGCGGGCCGGCCGCCATCAACGACCTGATCGGCGGCCAGGTGCAGCTGATGTTCAGCGTACTGCCCCTGGCGGTGCCCCAGATCAAGGCCGGCAAACTGCGTGCCCTGGCGGTGACGGGCCAGACGCGGTCGGCGTCGCTGCCCGACGTGCCCACCATGATGGAAGCGGGGTTGAAGGGCTATACCGCGACAACGTGGAACGGCCTGGTGGCGCCCGCCGGTACGCCCGCACCCATTATCAACCGGCTCAATGCCGCGCTGCGCAAGGTGCTGGACCGCGCCGATGTGCAAAAGACCTTCGCAGGCATGGAGCAGGACGTCGTCGAGGATACGCCGCAAGAGTTCGACGCCATGATCAAGGCCGAAACCCAGAAGTGGGAGCAGGTTATCAAGGCAGCCGGCATCAAGGCGGAATGACGGCGATCGCGATCTCGGCATAGCGGATCGCCCGCACCGGCCATGCCGGCAACGCAGCAACAGTATTGGATCAAGGAAAGTTCATGCAGCCCCGCCGTTATGGCCCGTTTCCGTACATTCCCCTGCCGGCACGCCCGCGATTCGTGCTCCCGAACAACGCGCGCGTCGCCCTGTGGGTGAATCCCAATGTCGAGTTCTTCGGCCTGGATGACATCATGCCGGGACGCCTGAACGAACGCATACCGCGCGATGCCGCCAAGGTCCCGAACGTCCGCAATTGGTCGCTGCGCGACTATGGCAACCGCGTCGGCATATGGCGGTTGATGGACACGCTCAGCCGCTATGGGATTCGCGCCAGCGCCGCATTGAACAGCGAGCTGTGCGACCAGCACCCGGAAATCATTGCCGAGGCGGTGCGCCGCGGCTGGGAGTTCCTGGGCCATGGCGTCACCAACGCCGTGCGGCTGGACGAGATGCCGCCCGAGCAGGAAAGGCAGGTCATTTTCGACATGATAGATCGCATCGAACAGGCATCCGGTACCCGCCCCGTGGGCTGGTTGGCGCCCGGCCTGGCCGAAACCTGGCGGACGCTGGATTATCTCTCCGAAGCGGGCATACGCTATGTCTGCGATTGGGTGAATGACGACCAGCCCTACACCATGGAGGTGGGCTCGCCGCGCATGGTTTCCGTCCCATACAGCGTGCAGACCAACGATGTACCGGCCTACTATGACATGAAGGTCTCCGTGCCGGAATTCGAAGCCATGATCAAACGGCAGTTCGATGTGCTTTATCGCGAAGGCGCGACGTCGGGCCGGGTGATGGCGATCGCCGTCCATCCTTTCGTCACCGGCCTGCCGCACCGCATCGGCGCGCTGGACGCGGCATTGGAGTACATCTGCCGCCACGAAGGCGTGTGGCTGGCCACCGGCCGCGAAATCATGGAGCACTACGTGCAGAGCGATTTCGCCAAGGCGATGTCCCCCGCCTGACGTTGACCGCGGCGCCCGCCCGTGCACGGCGCGGTCCTGGGCGCGCGTCTGCCGGGCCGGACAGGGATCCGGCGGGCCCTAGTGCAGCGTCAGGCCGGCGCCCGACATCATCCAGCGCACGATGAGCGCGATGCCGCCCATCACCGCCACGCTGGCGGTCCAGATGACGATCAGCCAGGCCAGTCGTTTCCATATACGCATGCGCCGCACGGCAAAGCCGCCCTCAGTGGTAGCCTTCGCCGTGCCGCACCTTGCCGCGGAACACGTAATAACCCCAGGCCGTGTACATCAAAATGATGGGGACGATCAGCAGCGCCCCCACCAGCGTGAAACCCATGCTTTGCGGTGGCGCGGCCGCGTCCCATATCGAAACGCCGGGCGGGATGACGTTCGGCCACACGCTGATGCCCAGGCCCGTATAGCCCAGGAATACCAGTCCCAGCGCGCAGACGAAGGGCGCCGAGTGGGCCTCGCCCCGTACCGTCTTGATAAGCAGGTACAGGAACACCAGCACGAGCAGCGGCACGGGCGCGAAATAGAACAGGTTCGGCAGGCTGAACCAACGCTGCGCGATGCCGGCATCGCGCAGCGGCGTCCAGATGCTGATCACCACGATCGCGGCCAGGACCGCCCATGCCGCGCCTGTCGCAACGGTGCGGGCGCGGGCCAGCAAGGCCTCTTCCGTCTTCATGACCAGCCAGGTGCTGCCCAGTAGCGCGTAGGCGGCAAGCAAGGCAATGCCGGTGAAGAGGCTGAACGGCGTGAGCCAGTCGAACGGACCGCCGGCATACGAGCCGTCCACCACCTGGATGCCGCCGATATACGCGCCCAGCGTCACACCCTGGAAGAACGTCGCCAGCACGGAGCCGCAAATGAAGGCCTTGTCCCACCAGTGCCGGCGCGCATCGCTGGCCTTGAAGCGGAATTCGAAGGCGACGCCGCGGAATATCAGGCCCACGAGCATCAGGATGATGGGCAGGTAAAGCGCGCTCAATACCACGCTGTAGGCGAGCGGAAACGCGGCGAGCAGGCCGGCGCCGCCCAGCACCAGCCAGGTTTCGTTGCCATCCCACACCGGCGCCACCGTATTCATCATGGTGTCGCGGTCTTCCTTGCCGGGGAAGAAGGGAAAGAGTATGCCTATGCCCAAGTCGAAGCCATCCATGATGACGTACATCATGATGCCGAACAGGATGATCACGGCCCAGATCAGCGGAAGATCGATACCCATGGTCAGCTCCCCGACACCGGCACGGCCACCGGCAACTGGTCTTTATCCGGCGCCGCCGATAGCGGGCGCATGGCGTGGTGCTCCTGGCCCGGGCCGCCTTGCGGCGGTGCCGTCGCGGGTGCTCCCGTCTGCGGCCCGCCGCGGATCAGCTTCAGCATGTAGACCACGCCGGCGCCGAACACCAGGAAATACACGACGACGAACAACGCCAGCGTAAAGCCCAGCTGCCCGGCGCCGTGCGGCGATACCCCGTTCGCGGTGCGCATCACGCCATACACGATCCAGGGCTGGCGGCCGATCTCGGTCGTCATCCAGCCGGCCAGCAGGGCAATCAGGCCCGCCGGGCCCATCCACAGCGCAAAACGCAGGAAGCCACGATGCGCGTACAGGCGCGGGCCGCGGCGCAGCCATAGGCCCCACAGGCCCAGCAGTATCATCAGCACGCCCAGGCCCACCATGGCCCGAAACGTCCAGAACACGACCGTCGCGTTGGGCCGGTCCCCGGCCGCGAATTCGTTCAGGCTGGGCACCTTGCCGTCCCATGTATGCGTCAGGATCAGGCTGCCCAGGCGCGGGACTTCCAGCTTGTAGCGCGTTTGCCCGGCGGCCATGTCGGGGATCCCGAACAGCAGGAGCGGCGTGCCCGCCCCCGGCGCCGGCTGTTCCCAATGCCCTTCGATCGCCGCGATCTTGGCGGGCTGGTGTTCGAGTGTGTTCAGGCCATGCATGTCGCCGATGACGGCCTGGACCGGCGCGACCAGCAGGGCCATCCACATCGCCATGGAGAACATCTTGCGCACGGCGGGCGTGTCGCCGCCGCGCAGCAGGTGCCACGCGGCCGCGGCGCCTACCATCAAGGCGGTGCTCAGATACGCCGCCACCACCATGTGGGCCAGCCGATAGGGAAACGAGGGGTTGAAAATCACTTGCACCCAATCCACCGGAACCGCGCGGCCGGCGATGATTTCGTAGCCCTGCGGCGTCTGCATCCAGCTGTTGGACGCCAGTATCCACGTCGCGGAGATCAGGGTGCCGATCGCCACCATCACGGTCGACAGCATGTGCAGGCCCGGCCCGACGCGGTTCCAGCCGAACATCATCACGCCCAGAAAACCCGCTTCCAGGAAAAACGCCGTCAGTACCTCATACGTGAGCAACGGGCCGGTGATGCCGCCTGCGAAGGTGGAAAAATGGCTCCAGTTGGTGCCGAACTGATACGCCATCACCAGCCCGGACACGACGCCCATGCCGAAATTGACGGCGAAGATCTTCAGCCAGAACTGATATAGATCGCGGTACAGCTGCTTGCGCGTCGCCAGCCAAAGGCCCTCCAGCACGGCCAGGTAGCTGGCCAAACCGATGGTGATCGCGGGAAAGACGATATGGAAGGAAATCGTGAACCCGAACTGTATGCGGGCCAGCGTCAAGGCATCCAGACCAAACATGATGGGTTCTCCCCGGGCGCATGGCCGGGCTGCTCCTGTGGTGATTTGCCCAGGATACCGCCCGGGGACGGCGCGTGTACAGGATCAGTGGGGGGACATGTCTTGCGGTGCAGTTGGCGCGGTTGCGCGCCGCGGCGGCATCGTTCCGCCGCGATGGCGCACCGGGTTCAGGGGTGGCGGCGCGAGCCGGGGCCTTGCTGGCGGCTGCTGTTCTGGTCGGCGCCCGTGCCGATCTGGCTGGTATGGCCGTCTTTCTTGGTGCGGTGCTGTTCGTCGCCGTGGCTGCGCTGGGTCTCGCGGGACCGGTCGTCTGCCTGCTTGTCGGCCGGTTCGTTCTGCGGATGGGTCATATTCGCGCTCCTTCGAAAGAGAAAACACGCGTCCGGTGCAGCACATCGCATGCCTGTGTTCAGGTCGCTTCGCCCTGCATCAGCGCGCGGCAGTGCCGCGCCATCTGGCGCTCCTCTTCGGTCGGCACCACCATGACGCCGGGCCCCGGCACGGCGGGCCCGATGCCCAGGAAGTCCAGGCCGGACACGATGCGGCGGCGGACTTCGGCGCTATGCTCGCCGATGCCGCCGGTGAACACCAGGAGATCGATTCCGCCCATCAGCGCGGCGTACGCGCCGATCTGCTTGCGTACCGATGTCGCGAAGATGTCCACCGCCAGCGCGGCGTGTGCATCGCCCGCGCCGCAGCGCGCGAGCAGGGCCTGCATATCGTTTTCGCCGTCGGCGATGCCGGCCAGCCCGCTTTCACGGTTGAGCAGGGTTTCCAGTTCATCCGCGTGCAGATCCTCGGTGCGCATCAGGTACAGGACGACGCCGGGATCCAGGTCGCCGGTGCGCGACCCCATGGGGATCCCGCCGGCGGGAGTCATGCCCATCGAGGTGTCGATCGATTCGCCGTTCAGGACCGCGCACAGGCTCGCGCCGTTGCCCAGATGCGCGAAGACGGCGCGCGCCGGCAGATCCGGGCCCAGGCGGCGCACCAGCGATTCATACGACAGCCCATGAAAGCCGTAGCGCGCCATGCCCGCGTCCGCGTAGCGGGCCGGTATCGGCAAGCGCGAGGCCCTGGGCGGCATGGTCCGATGGAACGCCGTGTCGAAGCAGGCGTATTGCGCGGCATCCGGCCATCGCGCACAGGCGCGCTCGACCAGTTCCAGTGCCACGGGAATGTGCAGCGGGGCGAAATGCACCGCGCCGCGCAACTGTTCGAGCACGCGCGGCGTCAAGGCCTGGTGCGTGCGCAGATGCGGGCCGCCATGCACGATCCGGTGGCCCACGGCCGCCGGCGCGCCCAGGCCCACGTCGGCCAGCGTGCGCGCCAGGATGTCCAGCGCGTGCGCCTGCGTCGGCATGTCGCGATTCTGTTCGGCCAGTACCTTGCCGTGGGAGTCCTGGATGCGCAGGCGGCCGTTGCGGCGGCCGACGTTGTGCGCGGCGCCTTCGGCGACGGCCACCTCGTCATTGCCCGAGGGCCGGAACAGCGCGAATTTCAGCGACGAGGATCCGCTGTTCAATACCAGGATGGACGACGCGTCGACGGTCATGGCCGCGGCCTCGCTGCAATCAATATCATGGGCGTCAGGCGGTCCACATCCAGTCGCGGATGTCGTCGCGGTCCGTGCCTTCGGTATGCGCGTAGTCCATGTGGATGATGATCTGGTCGCGCAGCCACTCCTTGACGTGCGCACCGCTGGCCTGCAACGCCGGGACGCGGTCGATGGCGTTGATGGCCAGGTGGAATCGGTCGATCTGGTTCAGCATGGCCAGTTCGAAGGGGGTGTTGATGCTGCCCTGTTCCTGATAGCCATGCACGTGGATGTTGTCATGGTTGTGGCGGCGATAGGTCAGCTTGTGCACCAGCGTCGCATAGGAATGGAAATTGAAGATGACGGGCCGGTCGGCCGTGAACAGCGTATCGAAATCGGGATCGGACAGTCCATGCGGATGGTCGGTATCCGGCATCAGCCGGAAGAGATCGACGACATTGACGAAGCGGATCTTCAAGCCGGAAAACTTGTCTTTCAGGATCTGCACCGCCGCCAGGGCTTCCATCGTCGCGACGTCGCCCGCGCACGCGACCACCAGGTCCGGCTCGCTGCCGTGATCCGTCGATGCCCAATCCCAGATGCCGATGCCCTTGGTGCAATGCCGGATGGCCGCGTCGCGGTCCAGGTACTGCAAATGGGGCTGCTTGTCCGCCACGATGACGTTGACGTAATCGCGCGTGCGCAGGCAGTGGTCCGCGACGCTGAGCAGGCAGTTCGCGTCCGGCGGCAGGTAGACGCGCACGACCTCCGGGCTCTTGTTGCACACGACGTCCAGGAAGCCAGGGTCCTGGTGCGTGAAGCCGTTGTGATCCTGACGCCAGACCAGCGATGTGATCAGTAGATTGATCGACGGGATCGGCGCGCGCCAGCTCAATTCCAGCTTGGCCTTTTCCAGCCATTTGGCGTGCTGGTTGAACATGGAGTCGATGACGTGGACGAAGGCTTCGTAGGTCGCGAAAAAACCGTGGCGGCCGGTCAGGACATAGCCCTCGAGCCAGCCTTCCAGCGTGTGCTCGCTGAGCATTTCCATCACGCGGCCATCGGGGGCCAGTTCGCCGCCGTCCTGGTCCACCGGCAGCATCTCCGCCATCCAGGTCTTGGGCGAGGCTTCATACACGGCCGTCAGCTTGTTGCTGGCGGTCTCGTCGGGGCCGAACAGGCGAAAGCTGTGCATGTTGCGCGCCATGACATCGCGCAGGAATTTCCCCAACACCGCGGTGGGCGACAGATAGGACGAGGCCGGCGTGGCGACATCGACGGCGTAATCACGAAAGTCCGGCAGGTCCAGGGGCTTGCATAGCAAGCCGCCATTGGCATGCGGGTTCGCGCTGATGCGCCGCTCGCCTTCGGGCGCCAGCTGGCGCAGGAAGGCCATGGGCGCGCCGTGGTCGTCGAAGAGTTCCTCGGGACGATAGCTGCGCATCCAGTCCTCGACCACCTTCAGGTTGCCGGGATTGGTGACCGGATCGGCCACCGGCACCTGGTGCGCGCGCCAGTAGCCCGCCACGCGATGGCCGTCCACGGTCTCCGGGCCCGTCCAACCCTTGGGCGAGCGCAGCACGATCATGGGCCAGCGCGGTCGTTCCAGCTTGCCTTCTTCCCGGGCACGGCGCTGGATGGCTTCGATCTCGTCGAAGCAGCGATCCATCGCGATGGCCATCGCATGATGCATGGCCTCCGGTTCGTCGCCTTCGACGAAATAGGGACGATGGCCATAGCCGGTCAGCAGGGCTTCAAGTTCCTGGCGCGGAATGCGCGCCAGGATGGTGGGATTGGCGATCTTGTATCCGTTCAGGTGCAGGACAGGCAGGACGGCGCCGTCGCGCGCCGGGTTGAGGAATTTGTTGGAATGCCAGGAGGTCGCCAGCGGCCCGGTTTCCGCTTCGCCGTCGCCGATCATGACGGCCGCGATCAGGTCCGGGTTGTCGAAGACCGCGCCGTAGCCGTGCGACAGGCTGTACCCGAGTTCGCCGCCTTCGTGGATGGAGCCCGGTGTTTCCGGTGTGCAATGCGAACCGATGCCCCCGGGAAAGGAGAACAGCTTGAAGAAGCGCTGCATGCCTGCTTCGTCCTGGCCGCGGTCCGGATAGACTTCGCTGTAGTGGCCTTCCAGATAGGCGTGCGCCAGCGTGGCGGGGGCGCCGTGCCCCGGCCCCGAGATGAACATGACGTTCATATCGCGTTGGCGGATGACGCGGTTCAAGTGGACCAGCGTGAACGATTGGCCGGGGTCGGACCCCCAATGTCCCAGCAGGCGGCGCTTGATGTGTTCGGCCTTCAGCGGCTCGCGCAGCAGGGGGTTGGCACGCAGGTAGATCATTCCGACGGCGAGATAGTTGCAGGCGCGCCAATAGGCGTGCATGCCGTGCAGTTCCTCGTCGCTCAGCGGCGTGTCGCGCGTCACCTGCACCGGGGGTTGGGATGGCGTCATCGTACCGGCTCCTCTGCAAGGGGTATGCCGCCGCCGTGGGCTTTCATCGAAGCCGCGGTGGGCGGTAACATCGTGCCGCCGCAGCGCGGTCCTGGCAAGCCCTGTTACCGTGCGCCCCCGCCATCGGCGTGGCTGTTTCGATTGGAATGTGGATGAATACCTCAGGCAGACAGATAGAGATTCCCGCGTTGTACATGCGGGGCGGCACCAGCAAGGGCGTGTTTTTTCTTCCGCAGGACCTGCCCGCGGATGCGGCGCGGCGCGACGCCGTGCTGTTGCGGGTGGCGGGCAGCCCCGACCCCTACGGCAAGCAGATCGATGGCATGGGGGCCGCGACGTCCAGCACCAGCAAGGTTGTGATAGTGGGTAAAAGCGCGCGGCCCGATTGTGACGTCGATTACTGGTTCGGCCAGGTCGCCATCGGCCAGCCGCTGGTCGACTGGAGCGGCAACTGCGGCAACCTCACCGCGGCGGTCGGGCCTTTCGCGATTCATCGCGGGCTCGTGCAGGCGCCCGCGGATGGCGTGGCCACCATCCGCATCTGGCAGGCAAATATCCAGCGCCGCATCATCGCGCAAGTGCCGATGCGCGATGGACAGGTGCAGGAGCTGGGCGATTTCGAACTGGACGGCGTGACTTTCCCCGCGGCCGAGATCCCGCTGACCTTCCTCGATCCCGGGGCCGGCGGCGATGCGCAGGGCGGGGGCATGTTCCCCACCGGCCGCGCCATCGATGAACTGTCGGTACCCGGCGTCGGGTCGATCGAAGCCACGCTGATCGATGCGGGCAATCCGGCGGTGCTGGTGGACGCCGCGGCGCTGGGCCTGACCGGTACCGAATCGCAGGCCCGCATCAATGGCGATGCGCCTTTGCTCGCGCGCATGGAGCTGATACGCGCGCACGCGGCCGTGGCCATGGGCGCGGCCCGCACGGCGGAAGAGGCCACCGCCACGCGCCAGCACACCCCCAAGCTGGCCTTCTTCGGCCCGCCGGCCAGCTATGTGGCGTCCAGCGGCAGCGCGGTCGACGCGGCGGCAATCGACATCGCCGCGCGCATCATGTCGATGGGGCAGCTGCATCATGCGATGACCGGCACGGGCGCCGTGGCCATTGCCGCCGCGGCGGCGGTGCCGGGCACCATCGTCAGCCGTCTCCTGGGCGGCGCGCGCGATGCCTTGTGTTTCGGGCATGCGTCGGGCCGCCTGCGCGTCGGCGCGCAGGCGCGGCAGCAGGAAGGCCATTGGGAGGTTACCAAGGTCACGCTGAGCCGCAGCGCGCGGCGCCTGATGGCGGGCACGGTGTTCGTGCCGGCGGCGCTGCTGGGCGATCAGGCCTGAAGCGCGAGCCGCCCACGCGGAGCGGCGCCGTGCGGAGGCTCGGTCCACGCGCGCACCGAACGCGTCAGCAGGGCGAGCTCCTGCTGCGCGGCGTGGCACGCGTGGGCTGACGCCGCAAACCCGTCACGCGCCAGGGCATGCTGCGCGGCCACGCACGCGTCCGCCAATGGCGTGGCCCCTATCATGCGCGCCACGCCATTCACGGCATGCAGGACCTCGCTTGCCGCGCTACCGTCGGCGGCCGCCAAGGCATCGCTCAGGGCGGCGGCATCCTGTTCGCTGGTCTCGGATAGCGCTTGCAGAAAACGGTCGGCAATGGCGCCGTCGCCGGCGGCCAGGGACTCGATCGCGCCAGGATCGAAACGCAGGCCTTGCCGCCAGGCCGCGCGTAGCCGCGCGGGGCCCTGGCGCAGTCCGCACAGCCGCTGCTGCAGTGCCGCCAGGCCCAGGGGCTTGAACAGACAGGCGTCCATGCCGGCCTCCATGCAACGGTCGGTCTCGTCCTGGCGGGCGCTTGCGGTATAGGCCCATACGGTGCACGGGCCGGTGCCCTGCGCGGCCTCCGCCTCGCGGATGCGGCGCGCCAGGGCGTAGCCGCTGCCGCCCGCCATATTGCAGTCGGTGATGACCACGTCGTACGCGCCCGCGCGCCATAGCCGCCATCCGGCCTTGCCGCTGTTGGCTTGCACGACGCGGTGGCCCAGGTGCTCCAGCTGCTTGCGCAGCAGCACGCGGCTGGGGGCATTGTCATCCACCGCCAGTATCTGCAGCGGCGCGTCGGTGCCCATGCCTGGCCGGCACGCATCCAATGCGCCGGCAGGGGCGGGCAGGATCTCCGCATCGAAGTCGAAACTTACCGTGCAGCCCTGGCCCGGCGCACTTTGCAATCGCAGCGTGCCGCCCATCAGCGCGGCGAGCCGCCGCGCGATGCTCAGCCCCAGGCCGCTGCCGCCGTGGACGCGCGCCCCTTCCCGTGTCTGGGTGTAGGGAGCGAACAACTTTTGCTGGTCGGCCGTGCTGATGCCCATCCCCGTGTCCGTGACCGTCACCGTTGCCGCGAGGCGGCCAACGCCCGTCCGGCGGGCGCGCAGGCTTACCGCCACGTGGCCCGTCTCGGTGAATTTCACCGCGTTGCTCAGCAGATTGGAAAGAATCTGCCTGAAGCGCATGGCGTCCACCATGACGTCGGCATCGGCATCCTGGTCCACCTCGAAGCGTAGCGCCAAGCCCTTGTCGCGGGCCATGCCGTGGAAGAGCTGGACCGCCGATTCGGCCAGCACGCGCAGATTCGCGCGCTGCGGCAACAGCTCCAGTTTGCCCCGATCCATTTTGTCCAGGTCCAGGATGTCGCGGACCAGATCCAGCAGCCCCTGCGCCGCGCCATGCGCGACGCGCAGGTGATCCTGGACATCCTGTCCGGCCGCCGCTTCCTGCAGGCCCAGCTCCAGCATGCCGGCCACGGCATGCAGCGGCGTGCGGATTTCATGGCTGGCGATGGCGAGGAAATCGCTCTTGGCGCGGCATGCCGATTCCGCGGAGCGGGCCGCGGCCTGCAGGGCATGTTCGCGGCGCTGCCGCCGCGCGATCTGCCGGCGCAGATGGCTGTTCCAGCCCGCCAGCATCGTGCCGGCCAGCATGCTTGCCCCCAGCACGGGATCGAGCAGCATCCACTGCTCTTGCAGCAGCGCGCCGATCCATGCGGCGCCGCTGTCGTCTCCATACTGTACCTGCCCCGCATCGGCGCGGCATGTCAGCAGCAGGAAAACCGAGATCCACGCGGCCCGGCTGAGCATGGCACCGCGCATGCCGTTACACCAGGCCGTTGCGGCGGGCGATATCGGTCAGCTCAAGGAGCGTGGCGGCGTTGAGTTTTTCCTGGAGCCTGCTCTTGTAGGTGCTGACCGTTTTCTCGCTCAGCATGAGCGTGGCCGCGATGGTCTTGTTCAACGCGCCACGCGCAAGGTGCTGCAGCACCACCAGTTCGCGATCCGACAATTGCTCGATGAGGGCGGCTTCGCTCATCGCCGTGCCGCGTTCGCCGCTGGGATGCAGGGCCACGGTGGGAAAGTACGTGTTGCCCTGCAACACCGCCTTCGCCGCGCTGACCAGTTCCAGCAGCTCCTTGCCCTTGTAGACGAAGCCCGAGGCACCCGCGTGCAGGCAGCGCGCCGCCAGGTGATCAGGATTCTGCGCGGTCAGGACCACGATGCCCGGCTTGTGGTCGCGCCCGTCGGCGCGCAGCCGGCTGATCACCATCAGGCCGTCCATCTTCGGAATGCCGATGTCCAGCACGATCAGGTCGGGGCGATGCTCGCGCGCCGCGCTCAATGCGTCGACGCCCGTCGATACTTCCGCCACGACGTCCCAGCCGTTCTGTTCCAGTATGGTCCTGACCGCGAAACGGATCATGGGGTGATCGTCAACGATCACGACGCTTCCTACTCTTTGCACTTGAACCTCATCTTCGATCGCGGTAATCCCGGGCCGCGCGTCGCCGCTCAGGGGCCGGCGGAATCGGCGGGCTGCGCGGCATGTCGCCCGTCACGGCATAGCGCGTCCTGGCCTGCATGGGGGCGTCGCACGCGGCGACGGCGACGGCGTGGTGGACGGTGGCCCAGGGGGGAAAGCGCGGCAAAGTATACGGAGGGAGGTGCACTCATGGCACCTGGGGGACGGCGGCCTCGTTGCAGAACAGCTACTTATTGCGACTAGTTGCAAAAGGCTGCGGAGGCGGCATGAAAAAGCCACGGCCAGAAGGCCGTGGCAAAACAAGCACGTGTGGTCGCCCGAAATCACCCCATGCATGAAGGGCAATGCCGAGCGACCCATCACGCTATCACTCCTGATCAACGTGAGGCGCGCAGGATTGTTTCGAAAGAAAACGAAAAATCAGCGTCGTGCATGACCATATTGCGACGTGTTCGCTTGACAACGTGAGGTCGGAGATGGACGCTAGCGCACGCGTATTTGCGCCCTCGAGGACATGAGGATGCACCGTGCCGACAAGTCAACAGGGAGTTGTCGGGGTTCCGGTCGGGGACGGGCGCATGCTATAGAACCGCATTGCTTAGGGGAGAACATGGAACTTTATATGACGATGGGCGAGGGATATCGCCTGACGCTGGACGTGGACGAAACCGCGTCGGGCTTCGGCTGGTCCATCTATCTCGCGCTGTCGAAAGAGCAGGGCAAAGGGACGCTGGTGGCCAGTGACGACGCATGCGAGTCGGCGTCGGAAGCCGCGGCGGCCGGCATGCGCGCGCTCGAACGATACAAGCTGGAACATCCCATATCGGTCGTCACACCGCCGGTTGTCGCGGTGTATTGAATGTTCCGCGGCGATCGCCGCGGACAGGGCGCAGCGCCCCCGTATGCGGGGGCGCCATAAGGCGATCAGTTCAGCGTGCCGTGCGTCAGCAGGTGGCGGCGCGCGCCGCCCTGGCGCTCGAGCATCCACCCCGGATACTCCGCTGGCAGGGCGCTGACTTCCGCCAGCGTGGCCAGTTCGCTGTCGCTGAGCTTGATGGACACCGCGCCGATATTGTCCTGCAGCTGCTCGATGCGCTTGGCGCCCACAATTACCGTGGTGACGACGGGCTGGTGCAATAGCCACGCCAGGGCGATCTGCGCCACCGATGCCTTGTGCCCATCGGCGATCGCGCGCATGGCGTCGACGCAGTCGAAGGCGCGCTCACGGTTCACGGGCGGGAAATCAAAAGTGGTGCGGCGGCTGCCTTTTTCACCCTGCTGGTCGCGGGCATACTTGCCGCTGAGCAGCCCACCGGCCAGCGGACTCCATACCATCAGCCCGACGCCTTCGCTGCGCAGCAAGGGAACGACTTCACGCTCCAGGTCCCGTCCGGCGATCGTGTAGTAGGCCTGCAGGGACTCGAACCGCGCCAGGCCGTGCCGTTCAGAGATCCCCAGCGCTTTCATGATCTGCCAGGCGGCCCAGTTCGATACGCCGATGTATCGCACGTGCCCATGCTGAACCAGGGTGTCCAGCGCGCGCAGCGTTTCCTCGATGGGCGTGGCCGGGTCGAAGCCATGCACCTGGTACAGGTCCAGGTGGTCCAGCTGCATGCGTTTGAGCGTGGCCTTCACGCTTTCCATGACATGGAAGCGCGAGAGGCCGCTGGAATTGATGCCACGGGTACCGGTTTCGCCCATTACCTTGGACGCGACCACGACGTTTTCGCGTGGCACGTTCAGGTTGCGCAGCGCCTGCCCGGTGAGGATTTCGGAGCGACCGCCCGAATAGACGTTGGCCGTGTCGATGAAATTGATGCCGGCGTCCAGCGCGGCGCCGACCAGCCGGTCCACCTCGTTCTGCTCAAGGTTGCCGATCTGCCCCCACATGGTGCCGTCTTCGCCGCCGAAGGTCATGGTGCCCAGGCACAGTTCGGACACGAACAGGCCGGTGCTGCCGAGTGTGTTGTAACGCATGAATGCTCCTGAATTCGTTGGTACGCCAAGGTGCCCGGCCAGTATGCGTGCGCGCCCCTGGGCAGGGCTGCTCGATCCTGTTCGATTGCTGCCTAATCCTCCAGGGATCCCTGCCGCCGTGGGGTTGGGCCTTGCCTGACAGGAAACTGTTGCTATGCTTGCATTGCACAAAATTCCGCGCCGGTGACCCATGGGCTTGAACGAGATTCCCGATTCCTCTTTGCATCCCGCTCCCGCGATGGACGAGGCCGATGTCCTGTTCGACGCGCCGCGGCGCGAACTGGTGTGCCGCCTCACCCGTTTGACGGGCTCGCTGGAAGGCTCGATGGCGACCGCCGTGCCGGGCCTGTATCTGCATCGCATCACCTGCCCCGGCGGTCCGCATCATGCCTTGCAGCTGCCGATCTTCGGGGTCATCGCGCAGGGGTCCAAGCGGCTGCTGGTGGGCGACCAGGTGTACGACTACGACCCGCTCCACTACATGGTGTCTTCGGTGGACTTGCCCGTCAGTGGCAAAGTCGCGGTCGGCAGCCCCACCGAACCCTACCTTGGCCTGCGCCTGGACCTGGACGTGGAAGCCATCGGCGCGCTGATGCGCGACGTGGATCCCCCGCCTTCGGTCCAGAACGAGGCGCCGCGGGGCCTGTATGTGAATCGACTGGGCGATACCTTGCTGGACGGCGTGCTGCGGCTGCTGCGGCTGCTGGAAGTACCCGAGGATATTCCCGTGCTGGCGCCCATGGTCAAGCGGGAAATCTTCTACCGGCTGCTGATGAACGGGCAGGGTGCCGTATTGCGTCAATTGGTGCAGAAGGACAGCCATACGCAGCGCATCGCCCGCGCCATCCGCCTGCTGCGTGAACACTATGTGCGTCCGCTGCGGGTCGAGGACCTGGCACGCCAGGCGCACATGAGCGCCTCGTCCTTTCATCACCATTTCAAGGCGGTCACCGCCATGAGCCCGCTGCAATTCCAGAAGCAGCTGCGCCTGCAGGAAGCACGGCGCCTGATGTTCACCAGCGATGTCGATGTCGCGGTGGTGGCGCATCAGGTTGGTTACGAAAGTCCGTCGCAGTTCAGCCGCGAATACAGCCGGCTGTTCGGCTCCGCGCCCTTGCGCGACAAGCGGCGCTGGATGCGGGACGGGATGGCCGGCCAGCAGGTGCGCCACTAGGCCCAAGGCGCGCGGCGTGCATGATGCGCCCGCGCCGCTATTTCACGCGCTGTTTTTCCAGCTTGCGAGCCAGGGTGCGCCGGTGCATGCCCAGGCGCCGGGCCGTCTCGGAAATATTGAACCCCGTCTCGGCCAGCGTTTCGTGGATACGTTCCCATTCCAGCGTCTTGATGGAGGTGGGGCGGTCGCTGAGCTCTGTTTCGATATCGCCGCTGTCCCGTCCGAATGCGTGCTCGATATCGTCGGTGTTGGACGGCTTGGCCAGGTAGTGCCGCGCGCCCAGCTTGATGGCCTCCACCGCCGTGGCGATGCTGGCGTAGCCGGTCAGGACGACGATGACGGTTTCGGGATGGTGTGCATGCAGGGCCTGCACGCATGCCAGGCCCGATGCCTCGCCCTTGAGTTTCAGGTCGACCACCGCATAGCCCGGCTTGTGCTCCGGCAGCAGCGCCTGCAGCGCTTCCAGCCCCGTCGCGTGCAGCACCCGGTAGCCGCGTCGCTCGAAGGAACGGCCCAGCGTGCGGGCGAAGGTTTCGTCGTCCTCGACGATGAGCAGCAGGCGATCCTCAGGGGGCGGCGGTAGCGTCATCGTCTTCCTCCAGCGTGATGGCCGATAGCGGCAGGCGCAGCGTGACGCGGGCACCGCCTTGGGGCAGATTCTCGGCCGACACCGTGCCCCCCAGCGTGCGCGCGACGTTCACGACCAGGAACAGGCCCAAGCCCCCGCCGGGACGGCCCTTGCTGGACTGGTATGGCTTGCCGAAGTGGGCCAGCATGGACTCGGCGAAGCCGGACCCGTCGTCGGTGATTTCAAGCACCAGCGCATCGGTCTCGCGGCGCACGCGCAGCACGATGCCGCGGCGCGCGGCTTCCAGCGCATTGTCGAGCACGTTGCAGATCATCTGCTTGAGCGCCGAATCCGAAACGATGCGCAGATCCGGTCCGAAGTCATTGTCGTAGCGCAGCTGCTCGTCGAAACCGCGCGTCGCGCGCCACTCCGCGACCAGGTCGTCCAGGAAGGTATGCACGGTGGTTTCGGCGGGCGCCTCCCCACGCGCTTCGCCGGCCGACAGCAGAATGCCACCCACGATCGACTTGCAGCGGGCAACGGCCGCCTGCATATCGCCGATTTCCTGCAGCAGCTGCGGGTCGTCCTTGAAGGGTCTCATGTAGCGCCAGTCTCCCAGGATGACCGCCATGGTCGCCAGCGGCGTGCCCAGCTCGTGCGCGGCGCCGGAGGCCAGCAGCCCCATGCGCACGATATGTTCTTCCTCGGCGGCGCGCTGGCGCAGGTCGGCCAGGTGGGCATCGCGTGCGCGCAGATTGCCGTTGATGCGGGTAATGAACACCACCAGCAGCGATGCATTCAAGGCGAAGCAGATCAGCATGCCCTGCACGTACAGGCTTGCCAGGCCGTTGCCGTGATCCAGCGGCAGGGTCAGCGGCCGCCCGGCGGCCGCGAGCAGCATGAAGCACAAGGTGGTGACGATGACCAGCGTCCAGGTGCTCCACGGCTTGAGCAGCACTGCGCCC